>CAWJFY010000008.1:0-103725 GCA_963842295.1 uncultured Actinomycetota bacterium
GTCGAGCGTCCTCCCGCGGGCTGCGGATCTCTCGTTCGACGCGCCTCACGCAGCAGCGAGGTCGGCGGCCTGAGCGTGGCAACGCCCGGCATGGCTGCGGATCGCCGCACGATCCCGGGCCGATCGGCGAACGGATCGCGCTTGACCCGGCGGTTTGTCGGAGCGACGGAGAGGACCCATGATGTCCGCCACCGGAACGGAGGGCAGGCGGATGGCGGTCGACACCTCGGGAGCGACGAAGACGTTCATCCGCCCGGACGGTAGGGAGAAGGTCACTGGGGTGGGCCGCTACACGGCCGACCTCGCCTCCGCGGGGATGGCGCATGCCGCGTTCCGTTACGCAGATCACCCCCACGCCAGGATCCTCGGCATCGATACCTCGAAGGCCCGCGCGCTGCCCGGCGTCGTCGCGGTGATCACCCAAGAGGACCTGCCCGACGTCCGGTTCGGCGGGCTGGTGCAGGACCGCACGCTGTTCGCGAAGGATGTGGTGCGCTTCGAGGGTGAGATCGTAGCCGGAGTGGCCGCCCTCACCGAGACCGCCGCGGTCGAGGCGGCCCGTCTGATCGAGGTGGACTACGAGCCGCTCCCCGCGCTCACGGACTTCGTCGCCGCGATGGAGCCCGACGCTCCGCTGGTCCATCCCGACTGGGCTTCCTACGAGCGCGACGAGCAGATGGTGGCGAACGGGAACACGATCTCGTACTCCACGATCGTGAAGGGCGACGTCGACGCCGCGATGGCCCAGGCCGACGTTGTCGTGAAGAGCCGTTACGAGTCCGACGCCTCGCAGGGCGTGCCGATCGAGCCGCGCGCCGTGCTCGCCGAGTGGCGCGGCGACGAGGTCACGATCTGGTCCTCGACGCAGGTGCCCTACGCGGCCCGTTCAGGCGTGGCGCAGACGCTGCAGATCCCCGAGGCGAACGTCCGTGTGGTGGTGCCGCTGCTCGGCGGCGGGTTCGGGGCGAAGTGCGATCTCCATTTCGAGGCACAGGTGGCGGCGCTCGCACGCGCCGCGCGTCGGCCGGTGCGCCTGGTCTTCTCCCGCGAGGAGGAGTTCCGTGCGATCGCCCAGCGCCGCGAGGGGATCGTGATGGAGTTCGAGACGGGGGCGATGCGCGACGGGCGACTGGTGGCGCGCAGAGCACGGCTCGTGCTGGACAAGGGCGCGTACTGCGGCGAAGGCGGGTTCCTCGGACAGATGGCCGCCATGCACGCATGCGGTCCGTACGTGATCGATACGGTGTTCGATGGAGTCGTTCCTCAACTACTCGAACCAACAGCCGTCCGGGTCGGTGCGGGCTCCTACCGCCCCCCAGGTGTGCTGGGGCCTCGAACAGCACATGGACGAGGTGGCACAGGAGCTCGGCATCGACCCAGTCGAGCTCCGTCGACGGACCTTGATCGAGGAGGGTGCCGAGGGACCGACGCGCCAGATCTTCGATGAGATCGGCGTGAAGCGGACCCTCGAGCGGGCCGTCGAGATGATCGGCTACGGTCGCGAGCTCCCGGATGACGAGGCGATCGGCGTCGCGGTGGGCTGGTGGCCCTCGGGTCCGGCCCCTTCCGGCGCCTATATCCACCTGAACGGCGACGGCAGTGGCACGATCGTCACCGGCGCCCAGGAGAACGGCAGCGGAGCCGTCATGGCGATGCCGAGGTTCGTCGCCGAGGAGCTCGGCATGGACCCGGAGAACTTCACGCTGCTTTACCAAGACACCGCGGCGGCGAACTGGGACATGGGCTCGTGCGGTTCGCAGACCACGTTCAATTCCGGACGGGCGGTCCTCGCCGCGGCGGCCGACGTGCGCGACCAGCTCCTGGATGCGGCGGCCGCCGAGCTCGAGGCCGACCGCGAGGACCTCGAGCTCGCGGACGGCCACGTGCGCGTCAAGGGCTCGCCCGACCGGTCCGTCTCAGTCGCGGATCTCGCCGGCGCCGGCACGATCCACGGGAAGGGGTCGGGCGAGGTCCCCCAGGTTCCCGCGGGCGACACGGGCGGCTGCGTGGGCCGTCTCGGGAGCGAGACGTTCGCCGCCCCGCAGCTGATCACGCAGGCGGCCCACGTGAAGGTCGACCGCGAGACCGGCGTGGTCCGCGTCCTCAAGGTGGCTGCGGCGCACGATTCCGGGATGATCCTCAACAGGATGGGTGCCGACGGCCAGGTGACCGGTGGCGTCGTGATGGGCGTGGGCCTCGCGCTGTCCGAGGGTACGCAGTTCGACGGCGACGGCCGGCAGCGGAACCCGCACCTGCTCGACTACAAGCTCATCACCTGCTCTGATGCTCCCGAGATCGAGATCGACTGGGTCGAGATCCCGACGGAGAACGCCGGTCCGCGCGGCTCCAAGGGCGTGGGCGAGCCCCCACAGGTCCCGACCGCCGGCGCGATCGCGAACGCGATCGCGAAGGTCGTCGGAACCCGCATCCGGCAGCTCCCGATGACGCCCGAGCGCGTCTGGGCCGCCTCCGCCGAGGTCGAGTCGTGACGAGGTCGTTCACGTCGGCGGCCACGCTGGAGGACGCACTCGAGGCCCTCGGGTCGGGAGCGCGGCCGATCGCCGGCGGCACCGACCTCGTGGTCGGGGCCCGGCAGGGCAAGGCGCCGCTGCCTGAGGCCATCGTCGCGATCGACCGGATCGCCTCACTCGATGGAATCACCGAGGGCGACGACGGCCTGCGCGTCGGCGCCCTGGTCACACACGAAGAGATAGTGGCGAGCGCGACGATCCGCGAGCGGTTCACTGCCCTCGCCGACGCCTCGGCGATCGTGGGCTCCCACGCCACCCGCGCGCACGGCACGATCGGCGGCAACGTGATGAACGCCTCGCCGGCGATGGACACCGGCGGGCCCCTGCTGTGCTTCGGCGCCGTCGCGCGGCTGCGGTCGGCGCGAGGGGAGCGCTCGCTCCCTGTGGACGAGCTCTGGACCGGGCCTGGAGCGGTCGCCGCCGAACCGCACGAGCTGCTCCTCGCGATCGATCTGCCCGCGGCGGCCCCCGGGACCGGTTCCGCGTACGTCCGGCTCGAGTACCGGCGGCAGATGGAGATCGCGATCGTGGGCGTGACGGCGGTGGTGCGCCTGGACGGGGACACCGTCGCGCACAGCCGTCTCGCGATCACCGCGTTGGCGCCGACGATCCAGCGCGTCTCGGACGCTGAAGCGGCGCTCACCGGCTCCGACGGAGGCGAGGACGCGATCGCCGTCGCGGCCCGTGCCCTGGCCGCGGACACGTCGCCGATCTCCGACGTTCGCGGATCCGCCGAGTACCGGGCGGCGATGGCCGACGTGATCGCGCGTCGCGCGATCGCGACCGCGATCGAGCGGGCCCGGGGGGAACGCATCCCGATCCCGGCGAGCGCGGCGACCTACGGCGGCGCCCGAGGGGCGAACACATGAACGAACCGGCCACGCTGACCGTGAACGGTTCGGCGTACGCGGTGTCGCTCGATCCCCACAGCAGCTTGCTCGACGCCGTCCGCGACGTGGTGGGGCTCACCGGCTCGAAAGAGGGATGTGACGACTCCGAGTGCGGGGCCTGCATGATGCTCTTGGACGGCCAGCCAGTGAACTCGTGCAGCTACCTCGCCCTGCAGGCCGACGGGCGTGAGGTCACGACCGTCGAAGGGCTCGCCGCCGGGGACGAGCTCGCTCCCTTGCAACGCGCGCTCCTCGAGCACGGCGGCGTGCAATGCGGGTTCTGCACGCCGGGGATGCTGATCTCCGCCACCGCGCTGCTCCGCGCGAACCCGAACCCGTCCGAGGAGGATGTGCGTATCGCGCTCTCGGGCAACCTCTGCCGGTGCACCGGGTACGACGGGATCGTCCGGGCGGTCCGCAGCGTCGCTCGTTCTGGGAGCTGATCGGGGAGGCAGCGGTGGGCGGCAGGACCGTGTTCCACGGCGGGCCGGTATTCGACGGTACGGGCGCCGATCGTGGCGGCGGTCGCTCGATCGCACGCTCCAGGGCATCGCCACGGCCACGGCGCGTGCCGCTGCGGGTGACGTTGATCCGACAACGGAAGAAGCCTCCGGCTCGAGAGGTTGATCCGCCGAGAGGACCTCTCTGGTGAAGAGGCGGCTGCGACGCTGTTGCGCTCGCTCGGGTTCGAGAAGGTGACGGTGGTGTTCGAGCAGCCACCGGCGACATGAACCGCGCACGGCTGCGCGAACTGGGCTTCGAACTCGGCGCTCGCGCCGAGGGCGGCGTGTCCGACGACGGTGCGTGGTTCGCGACGGCGCCGGACGGCGCGCCGGTGGTGCTCAAGTGGTTCCCGGACGAGACCGTTGCCGAGCGCTATGCGGTCCTGCTCCCCGGCCTCGACGAGCTCCGATCACGCGGCGTCCCGGTACCGGAGTACCCGCACGTCCTCGCCGTCGACGGCTGGACGCTGTCGGCGCAGCAGGTCCTGCCGGGTGCGTCGGTGCGCAACCCGTCACGGGCGATGGTGGAGCAGGTGGTCGAGTGCGTCGCCGCCATGGCCGGTGTCGCCTGTCCGCTGCCGGCGCCGGACCTGCGCCCATGGGGTGCGTCCGTCGTGCACACGCTCACCGTCGGCGTGGACGGGTGGGCGATGCACGAGCCGCTGCGCACCGGGGGTCGTCGCAGCGCGGCGGTGCTCGACCGAGTGGAGGCCGTCGGCGCCGACGCCGACCCGGCGTGGTTCCCGACCGACGGGCTCGTGCACCTGGACCTGCACACCGACAACATCCTCGCCGGCGACGACGGCACCCTCACCGGGATCATCGACTGGGAGGGCGCGTGCGCAGGCGATCCCCGCTTCGATCTCGTCAGGTTCGCGTACGACCTCGACGGGCACGATCAACCGGTCTGGGACGTCGTTGAGGCCACCGGCATCGAGCGGCGCGTGCTTCGAGCGTACGTCGCCCACCACGCGCTGCGGTGCACGTCCTGGCAGATCCACCACCACACCGATGACGTGCCCCGCCAGCTCGACCGCGCCGAGCGCGTCCTCGATCGGTACGAGGCCTAGGAGACGGCGGCCGTGGCCGAACGCGCCGGGGCGCGTGGACTTTATCTCTTAGAAGGTGAAGAGGGCGCATGGGAGGTCGGTGGCACGGTTGCGGCCCTTAGCTGCCGAAGTCCAGGATGCATTCATGGAGGTCCCTGCGACCCGCTACGCCAAGACGTCCGACGGAGTCCATATCGCCTATCAGGTCGCAGGGGGCGGAGGAGTCGACCTCGTGCTCGTCGCGAGCGGTCTCGGACTCGGCCAGATCTGGCGTGGGCGGCGCTCCGGCGCATTCTTGCAGCGGCTCGCGTCGTTCAGCCGGTTGATCCTGTTCGACCGCCGAGGCACGGGGTTGTCCGACCACGTCCTCGATAGAGAGCAGCAACTCACCCTCGAGAGCAGGATGGAGGATGTCCGTGCGGTCATGGACGCAGCCGACTCGGCTCGCGCCACCTTGCTGGGGCTCGAGTCCCCTGGCTTCGCCGTCGCCGCGATGTTCGCCGCGACCCTTCCGGAGCGCACCGCCGGACTCATCGCGTACGGCGCCATGGCTCGAGAGCTGTGGGCCCCCGACTACCCCTTCGGCATCATGCAGGAGGAATCCCACGCCGAGATCGCGGATGCCGAGCGCGCCTGGGGCACCGACGAGCTCGCGAGGGAATTGGTGGAGGTTCTGTACCCGAGCGCTCGCGACGACTCCCTGGAGGTCGAGGACATGGCGGCATTTATGCGTTCCCTCGGTGGGCCGGGAGACGTCGCCATCTGGTCTCGCGTTGACGGCGCCATCGATCTCCGGGATTCCTGCCGTCGATCCGAGTCCCGACCCTCGTAGTCCATCGCCGGGAAGACCGCACGGTGTCGATTGAACATGGCCGGTTCCTGGCTGCCCACATTCCGGGGGCCGAGCTCGCGGAGCTGCCCGGGGACGTCCACATGTGGGACGTGGGCGATGACTTTCCCTCGGAGGTCGAGCGGTTTGTGGCTACGATCCACCAGGAGCAGGTCGAGCTCGATCGATTCCTCGCGACGCTGCTGTTCACCGACATCGTCGACTCGACCGCCGTGGCCTCGGCCGCGGGTGACCAGGGCTGGGCGGCACTGGTGGAACGGCACCACCACATCGTGCGCGGCCACCTCGCGCGGTATCGAGGCACCGAGATGGACACGGCCGGCGACGGCTTCTTCGCCACCTTCGACGGTCCGGCGCGCGCGGTGCGCTGCGCTCTCGCTGTCGTGGCAGGCGTTCGCGCTCTTTCGATCGAGATCCGAGCCGGGTTGCACACAGGCGAGATGCAGATGATCGATGGGAAAGCTGGTGGGATCGCGGTCTCGCTCGGCGCTCGGGTCGCTGCGCTCGCCGAGCCCGGAGAGGTCCTGGCAACCAGCACCGTGAAGGACCTCGTGGCCGGCTCGGGGCTCGTCTTCGAGGACCGCGGTGAGCATGAGCTGAAGGGTGTCCCCGATCGTTGGCGGCTTTACCGAGTGGTTGGCTGAATCCTCCTCCGCGAGAAATTGTCGATAGGAAGTTGGCCCACGCGAACTCATCGCTCAACTGCTCGCCGGATGCCAGCTCCCACAGCGCAGTCAGCAGTGACCTCAGTCATCATCCTGAAAGGGCCTTCTATGGTTGTGGAATCCCCGCTGGTCCCTGGATGCCATCTAGGGGTGCATCACAGGAGGCCTGCTAGATCCACCCATCGTCGCCGACATCGCCACCGAGGTAGCTCGGCTCCGCGAGGCCGGAGTGAGCTTCCGCAACGACATCGTCACCGGCCCCGGCGGCCGCCAGATCTTGCTCGAAGACCCCTCCGGCAACGTCGTCGAGCTGTTCCAACCCGCCGGCACCTGACCGCCCGCGTGCCCGACTCGGACGCACCGTCCGCCAGGCCCTTCAGGCAAGACACCCGGGGCGACTCGGTGAGCTGACCCGCCTGTTCCTGTGTCTCGGGGCAACCGCGAGTTGGCTAGTTCGGCCGCGCCGGGCGTCAGCCAAGACCTGCAGTCCCTCCCAGCGGGAGGACTCGCAAGCTACGGCGTCGCAGGCAGGGCTATGCCAGCCGGGGACTGGGATAGGGGTTCCACTCCCGCAACCGTCCGCCGGGCTCCTAGCCGCGTCGGATACGCGTCGCAACGGGGCGGGTGTCGGGTTCTACCTGCGGAGTGGATCGGTAACGCAGAACGGTGCTCGCGCCTCGGCGTCGTCCTCGACCGGCGTCACATGGACAACGGGCGGACCGGCATCGAGCATGGTTTGCGCTTGCTCCGCCGTGGCGACAACGGCGCCAGCGATCATGTCCACCCAGGGCGCACGCGAACCGGAAGGGCCTCGACGTTCTGATCGGCTCCGGGCGCCCAAAGGGTGCGGGCTTGTGGGATGAGTCAGCTCTTGATGCGGTCGGTTTCGTAGGCCCACATGGCGATCTCGACGCGGTTTCGGGCGCCGAGTTTGGGCATGAGGCTGGCGAGGTGGGTCTTGACGGTGCTGAGGCTGATGTGGAGATCGTCGGCGATCTCCGCGTTGGTTCGACCGTGGGCGACCGTGATCAGGACCTCTTCTTCGCGGTGGGTGAGCGGTTCGATGGGCTGAGCTGGTGGCGTCCCCATGCGTGTGTCCGAGAATGTAGCGAGGAGTCGAGCGGTGACGCTGGGGGCGATGAGCGCGTCACCGTTGGCGGCGGCGTGGATCGCCTGGACCAGGAGTTCGGGTCCGGCGTCTTTGAGCAGGAAGCCCCGGGCGCCGGCCTTGAGGGCGCCGTGCACGTACTCGTCGAGGTCGAAGGTGGTGATCACGACGATCGCGAGCGGCTCAGCGACGTCGGGTCCGGCGAGCTGCCGGGTGGCCTCGATGCCGTCCAGGTCGGGCATGCGGATGTCGAACAGGCACACGTCGGGGCGGAGCTCGCGGGCGAGCGCGACCGCTTCGCGGCCGTTGGCGGCCTCGCCGATCACTTCGATGTCGGGTTGGGCGTCGAGGATCATCGTGAGCCCGGCACGGACGATGTCCTGATCATCAGCGACGAGCACACGGATCTTCATATGGCGGTCCCGTTCTGGGCAGCACGGCGTTGACGGTCCAACCGCGGTCGGGGTTCGGACCGGCCTCGAGGGTGCCGCCGAGGAGTGTGGCTCGCTCGGTCATGCCCACGAGGCCGTAGCCCGACGACGAGCCGGCGCTGAATGAGCCGCCACTCGCCGTCGTCGCGGACGGTTAGGCGCACGCAGTCGGTCGTCGCCGACGACGAAGACGTAGATGCGGGTTGCGTGGCGGGCGTGGCGCACCGCGTTCGTGATCGATTCCTGGGCGAGGCGATAGATGGCGGCCTCGACCGACGGGGCGAGGTCGTCGAAGTCGCCCGACAGCTCCACGTCGACACGCGGCCAGTCCCCGGTGCGGTGGGCGAGCCGCGCGATGTCGGTCACGCCCGGTTGCGGGACGAGGTCGGGTTCTTCGCCTTCGCGCAGGGCGCCGACCATGGTGCGCATCTCGTCGAGGGTCCGCGACGCCGCTTCCTCGATGATCTCGAGGGCGGCCATGGCAGGGTCGGGGTGGGACGCGGCAAGGGTTCGCCCGGCTTGGGCCTGGACGGCGATGGCCGAGACGTGGTGCGCGACGGTGTCGTGGAGCTCGCGCGCCAGCTGCTCGCGTTCGAGGAGCTTGGCCTGATCGATGTCGCGGATCCGGGTGTTGGCGTGGTAGCGGATCGAAGCACCGAGCGCGGCGGAGAACAGGAAGAACCCGTACGCGGCCGCTAGCTCGGCGACTCCGGGCGGTCGGCGGTGAACTGATGGGCAGCCGACCAGGATGATGACCAGTCCGATCGCGGCCTCACGCCCGGCCCCCCAACGAAACAGCGAATAGGGAAGTAGGAGCACATACGCGGTGCTATACGGCACCGCCGACTCGTCGGCACCGAAGGGCCACGTCGACGTCGGCCAACGATCAGGAAGCCGAATGCGACAGCGACCGCGGCGAGTGGGTGCGTGCGCCGCCACAGCAGCGTGAACACGGGCGCCGCACCAAGGACGAGTGTGACAGGTGGCCACGCCAGATCCTCGCGCAAGATCACGTCGAGAACCGACAACGGCACGAGAACGGCGAGGAGCGCCCAGTCCCGCCATACCCGGGCGGGCGGCTGCGGGGGGCGGGGTTCGGCCCAGAGCGATCGGACGGCGTTTCTCACCATGACTCCAGTGTAGAGAACCGGAGTGGACGGCGGATCGACCGCAAGTACGGCCGGCGCCTCAGCCGAAACGCCAGCGCACATCTGACCGCATAGTCCGATCGGCTGGGGCAACTCGGGCTCCAAAGCCGATGTGGTTCTTACCGCGTCCCGTCATCGTGAGGCCATGTCAACCACCGAAGAGGAGCACACGATGCATGATTCCCAGGGGCCGATCCTGTCCGCACGCGGCGTGGTGAAGACCTACCGCACCGGCACGAACGAGGTGCACGCTTTGCGCGGCATCGATCTGGACATCCGCTCGGGCGAGCTCGTCATGATCATGGGCCCTTCCGGCAACGGGAAGACCACTCTGCTCAACTGCCTGTCGGGCTTGGACGACATCGACGCCGGCACCGTCACCGTGGATGGCGACGACCTGTTCGCGATGTCGGACGGCGCGCGGACCCGCCACCGAGCCAAGCGCATGGGCTTCGTCTTCCAGTCCTTCAACCTGATCCCGGTCCTCTCCGCACGGGAGAACGTCGAGCTGCCGCTGCTGGTGACCGGGGTAGCGCCGAAGCAAGCGCACGAGCGAGCGCGAGACATGCTCGCCCGCGTCGGCCTCGCCGATCGTGCCGATCACCGACCCGGCGAGCTGTCGGGCGGGGAGCAGCAGCGCGTAACCGTGGCCCGCGCGCTGGTCGCCGAGCCGGCGCTGGTGTGGGCCGATGAGCCCACGGGCGCGCTCGACAGCCAGACCGCCGGCGAGATCGTGGAGCTGCTGCACGAGGTGCACGCCGCCGGTCAGACGCTCGTCGTGGTCACCCACGACGAGGGCCTCGGTCGGTCCGGGCAGCGCCTCGTGCAGATCCGCGACGGGCTGATCGTCCACGACGTCGATCCGATGGAGGAGCTCCTCATCGAGGATCCGGTGATGGCGTGACCGCCGTCATCGTGCTCGGGATCGTCGCCCTTCTCCTGCTGGCTCCGCTCGCGATCGCGGCACTGCGGCAGCGAACGCTCTTCACGATGGCCTCGCGCAACATCGGTCGCCGCCGCGCCGAGGCCGTCCTGGTCGTCGCCGGGGCGCTCCTCGGCACGGCCATCATCACCTCGTCGCTCGTCGTCGGTGACGTCATCGAAGCGTCCTTCGCCGACGTCGCTCGGACCCAGTACGGCCCGATCGACATCACGCTGACGCCCGACGGAAGGCGCGATCGACGACGTCGAGACGGCGGTCGGACGCCGGCGAGATCGGCGGCATCGATGGTGTGCTGGCGGTGACCACCGCGACCGCGACCCTGGAAGCACCCAAGGGAGACGTGGCGGTGCCGCAGGTCCAGATCGTGGAGTTTGACCTCGCGGCAGCGCGCACTTTCGGGGCGGACCCGACGATCACCGGTGTCGCCGATGCCGGCGCTCTCGGAGCAGGACAGATACTCATCAACGAGCGGACGGCTGAGGAACTCGACGTCGTGGCGGGTGACGAGTTGCGTCTCCACGCGTACGACTCCGCGGTCGACGTGACGATCACGCGCGTCGTCCCGGAAGTCGGGCTCGCGGGATACGGCGGTGCGCTGGTGGCTCCGGGCACGATCTCCGGTCTGGCCGAGGACTCCACCGAAGTGGCCGCCTCGCCCCGTGATCGTCTGCTGGTGTCGCTCGACGGAGGGGTGTTCGACACACGCGCGCTGTCCGACCGGGCGGTGGAGGATCTACGTGCCGCTGTCGCGGCGGTGCCGGGTATCGAGGTCGAAGCACCGAAGGCTCTCGTGCTCGACGACGCGGAACGCCAAGGCGCTGGTCTCAGCGAGGTCTTCAGCATGATCGGGATCTTCAGCGTCCTCGCGGGGATCCTGTTGCTGATCAACCTGTTCGTCATGCTCGCCGAGGAGCGCAAGACCGAGCTCGGCATGCTGCGAGCGGTCGGGTTCACCCGCCGCCGGCTCACCCGGGCATTCGCGATCGAGGGGGCGTTCTACGCGATCGCCGCCGCGGTGCTCGGTGCGGTGGCCGGGATCGGCATCGGATGGCTCGTCGCGTTCGTCGCGGGTCCCATCTTCGGCGCCGCCGACGGGTCGAGCTATCCGTTGGTGATCGAGCCCATGAGCCTCGCGATCGGCGCGAGCACGGGTCTGGTCATCTCGCTGGTGACGATCTGGGTCACCAGCCTGCGCATCGCCAGGCTCAACATCATCCGGGCGATCAGCGATCTGCCGGAGCCGAAGATCGCCCGGGCGCGAACGCGCACGATGGTGCTCGGAGCCGTCGGCATCGTCGTCGGCGCCGCCGCCGCGTCTCTCGGCTACCTCGAGCGAGAACCCGTTCGCGCTGGTGCTCGGGGTCCCGGTGATGGCGTTCTCCGCGGCACCACTGCTGCGTCGGTTCCTTCCGGAGCGTACGGCGCGCTTGCTCGTCGCGGGCACGGTGCTCGCCTGGGGGCTCGGCGGTGTACTCGCTGTTCCCCGAGATCATGGGCGGCTCCGACATGCTCGTCTTCGTCGTGCAGGGCGTGGTGTTGACCGTCGGCGCCGTGTCGCTGGCGTCGAGCCTGGATCGTGTGTGGACGTTCGCGGTCGAACATCTGGGACGCGGTGGTCGTGGTCTCGCGCCGCGGCTGGGCATCGCCTATCCGCTGGCGCGACGGTTCCGCACCTCGATGCTGCTCGGGATGTTCTCGCTGGTCATCTTCACGGTGACGATCCTCACCTCGTTCTCCGTCGCGCTGGGTAGCAACACCGACGCGACCGTCGAGCAGATCGCTGCCGGCTTCGACGTCATGGTCGACACCAACCCGGCGAACCCGATCGATGTCGAGGAGATGGCTGCCCGCGACGACGTGGTCGCGGTCGCGGGTCTGGCCCGGGGCGTCGCGAACTTCGGAGCCTCCACCTGGATGGGACGCCCGAGTGGGCCGATCAGCGGGTTCGACGTCGACCTGCTGAGACGCGGGACGCCGGGATTGTTCCGTACGGGACGAGGCCTACGCGAGCGACGCAGACGTGTACCTGGCGGTGCTCGACGATCCGTCGCTGGCCATCGTGCCGGAGAACTTCCTCGTTGCCGGCGTGGACGTGGCGGTGCTCGACGTCGGTGACACCTTCACGGTGATCGAGCCGGGAAGCGGGGTCCCACGTGAGCTGACTATCGCCGCTCTGGGCGAGACGGACTGGCTGGAGAACGGCGCCCTCGTGAGCCGCGAGCTCACCACCGAGCTGTTCGGCGAACAAGACATCGTGACTCGCTATTACCTCAGCGTGGCGGACGGCGCCGATGCGGATGCCGTCGCGTCCTCGGTGAATGGAACCTTCCTCGAGCAGGGAGCCGACGCCCATACCTTCACGGCGCTCATCAACGCCGGTGCGAGCAAACTCACGGACTTCATCGCGCTCCTGCGGGGCTTCCTCGGATTCGGGCTCCTCGTGGGGATCGCGGGTCTCGGTGTCGTGATGGTCCGCGCCGTCCGCGAGCGGCGCCAGGAGATCGGCATGCTCCGGGCGATGGGCTTCCGCGCCGGACTCATCCGCACCGCGATGCTCTCTGAAGCTGGACTCATCGCCGTCCAGGGCACGGTGATCGGTGCCGTGCTGGGACTGATCACGACACGTCAGCTGCTGCTCGCGTCGGATTCGTTCGGCGACGTGCCGATCCCGTTCATCGTTCCGTGGGTCGGCTTGGCCGTCATCTTCGCCCTTCCACTCGTGGCCTCGCTGGCAGTGACGCTATGGCCCGCCACTCGGGCCGCGCGCATCCGACCCGCGGTAGCACTGCGGATCGCCGACTGATCGAAGGAGTGTTGGACATGCAGAACGCACCGCTCGCCTATCCGGTTCAGTTCTCGGTGGATCGCCCGGACCGGGAACTGAATCGACTGACGACGTTCTTCCGTCTCTTCTTCGCGATCCCGATCCTGATCGTTCTGGCCAGCGTGAGCGGAGGAACATGGGAGTGGAGCCATGAACACGGAGCCGCCGTGGCCGCGGGCGGCTTCCTGTTCTTCGGACCGCTGCTGATGATCCTGTTCCGACAGAAGTATCCGCGCTGGTGGTTCGACTGGAGCCGCGAACTGCTCCGATTCTCGAACCGCGTCGGGGTCTACCTCAGCCTCATGGACGACCGATACCCCTCGACCGATGACGACCAGTCGGTCCACCTGGACTACGACTACCCGGACGTCGCCCATGACCTGAATCGGTGGCTTCCCCTGGTGAAGTGGTTCCTCGCGATCCCTCACTACGTAGCCCTGTTCTTCCTGTACATCGCGGCGGTTGTCGTCGTCGTCATCGCCTGGTTCGCGATCCTGTTCACCGGCCGCTACCCGCGTGGCTTGTTCGACTTCGTTCAGGGCGTGATTCGATGGCACGACCGGGTCCTCGGGTACGCGCTCCTCCTGGTTACCGACCGATACCCGCCCTTCCGACTCGCTGCGTGAGGGAACTCCAGCATCAGGAGACGACCGTGACACTCAGGGAACAGATCACCCGGCCCCCTTTGGCAGCGAAGAGAACCACAATGAAGGCCATCGTGCAGGATCGATACGGCTCGGCCGACGTTCTGGAGTTCCGAGACATCGAAGAGCCGGCGGTCGGGGACGACGACGTACTCGTCCGGGTGCACGCGGCGGGCTGCGGTCCGGACGTGTGGCACCTGATGACCGGGATGCCGTACATGGCGCGTCTCGCGATCGGTCTCCGCAAGCCGAAGCTTCCCGTCCTCGGCTGGGACGTCGCGGGCACGGTCGATGCCGTCGGCGCGAACGTGACGGCCTTCCAGCCCGGCGACGAGGTGATGGGCACCACGAAGGGCTCGTTCGCAGAGCTCGCGATCGCCAAAGCGGACGACCTGGTCCCGAAGCCAGCCAGCCTCACCTTCGAGGAGGCGGGCTCCCTTCCTATCTCTGGCATCACGGCACTCCGAGCTATCCGCGACGAGGGGAACGTACAGCCGGGGCAGACCGTGTTGGTCATCGGCGCGGCCGGAGGTGTGGGATCGCTCGTTGTGCAGATCGCCAAGGCCTACGGCGCGAAGGTCACCGCCGTGTGCAGCACCTCGAAGGAGGACCTTGTCAGCTCGATCGGCGCGGACGACGTGATCGACCATACCCGCGAGGATTTCGCGGATGGGAACCAGCGTTGCACCAACGCTCGCAAGCACTCGGGAGGCACTCTCGCCACGGTACGTGTGGACTACAGGCCAAACGTGCTCGAGATCGAGGTGATCGACGTCGAAAGGGTTCTCCGCTCGAGGACGGCAAAGGGGTCGCGCGTTGATCCACGTACTGTCTCGCCTGAGGCTCACCGCTCGCTCGGGCCGCCAATCAGCGTCGGTTCTGTCGTCGGGAAGGACGTCACCTTCGGGAACGACCCGCACCGCAAGGAGGTGCATTGCTGAATGTCAAGCCAAGTCATCGGTAACGCGATAGCAGCTCTGCTATTCACGGTGATAGCCATAGTCGACTTCACCCGCGATACGTCGGGCGTCGGTGCCGTGTTTCTGGCGTTCGCAGCCGTGTATGCGGGTCTCGCGATTGCGGGCGCGCGAAGGGAGTGAGTGGCCTCGCACCATGAGGGATGGGCTCCGCGCATGGCGTGCCAAGATCGGCTTTCTACCACCTCCGCCTGCCCCTCGTGCTTCACGAATGCGTCATCGGGTCCGACGAGCATCACCTCAGAGATGGAAGGACCCGCTCGGCCGCGTCGCGCGGCCGCCTGCGCCGGGGCGTGTGGACGTTAGGCGACCCCCAGCCCAACCGAGCCATCAGCGGCTCAACACGTCGCGGGAGGACGGCGTTGGCGCCTTTCGTGCTCTTGCTCAGGACTTTGATCGCCTCCGCCGAGGGTGCGATCAGCAGGTCGACCTTCCGACGGCGTGCCTCTTCCTCGACTCCCTGCCCTCAATCCTCCCGTGCTCGATGTAGGCCCCACAAGAATTCCATGTAGCCGCAACCTCCCCACGTCCAACCCGCCAGCCCCGCTTCAAGCTTCCGTCACGTCCCCGTTGCGCAGCGCGTAGCCATCGTCCGTCGTCGAACCCCGTCGCGGTCGACTCGCTCACATGTCGTCGCGGACTACGCGGATCACGACCTCCGCGGTCGGCGCGTCCGAGCGCTTGGACCGGGACCGTCGGCGGAGGAGCGCGGCTAGCGCCGAGACCCCAACGAGCACGCCCACCACGCTCTTCCCCGATCGGAGCGGGGACGGGACGCGCGTCTCGAGCTCGCGCAGGTCGGCCTCGATGCGTTGCCGGGTCTCCGCGATCTCCGTTACCTTTCGATCTGCCGCTTCGCCCATCGAGCGTCCTCCTTCAGGGTCTCCCGCGTCTGCACCGTCGGCGGCGGCGCCTTACGGATCGCACGACGCCCGACGAGCACCAGCGCCAACGCCACCACGATCATCACGACCGCCACGGTCAGGATGGCCGCCCAGACCGGCCACACCAGGGCGAGCGCCGCGGCGCCCGCGGCGGCGAGGAACCCGATCGCATACATGACCACGACTGCCGCGGCCGCCATCAGCCCGACGCCCTGCCCTCGGACCGATGCGGCCTCGACCACCTCGATCTTCGCCAGCTCCAGGTGCTGACGAGCGAGCGTGCGGAACCCCGCGACCGCCGAGGCCATCACCGCGCCCACCAATCGTCGTTCCGTGCTGGTCGTGGCCACCCCTCCGCTCTCCTTTCGATCGCTCACGACTGCCCTCCCTTCGCTCCGCGTTGCGTGCCAACCCTACGCATCGAGCGTCGCCATGGGAGTCCCCCGTCGGGAGCGCCGTCGACGGAACGCCCCGGCCGAACTAGGCTGGCCCGAGCCGCTCGGATCAGGAGGCCACGCGATGGCACGCGGGGGATCGCGCAAGAAGAACAAGTGGCTCGGACGAACGATCTTCTTCTGTCTGCTCGCCTGGGCCGTCATCACGGAGCTCCGCAAGCCCGAAGAGGAGCGGACGTGGCACGGCAAGCTGGCAGGGTTCGTCCCCTACGAGCTCCGGCCGCCGACGCTCGATCGCGTCCGCGAGACCTACTGGTCCCCCGACGACGAGCATATGCTCAAGCCTCAGGTGTGGGGGGTCGGCTGGGCGTTGAACGTGGGCCGCGTCGTGGAGCTGATCCGGCGCCAAGGGGGCGGCGAGACCGCGCCCCCCTTCGCAGCCTGATCCGACGTGGGGCGGACCGCGCCGGGGCGCGTGGACGTTAGGCGACCCAGCCCAACCGAGCCATCAGCGGCTCAACACGTCACGTGTAGGACGGCGTTGGCGCCTTTCGTGCTCTTGCTCAGGACTTTGATCGCCTCCACCGTGGGTGCGATCAGCAGGTCGACCTTCCGACGGCGTGCCTCTTCCTCGACTTCCTGCATCACCGGCAAGGCGCCATCAGCACCGGTACCGATCACCAACCGGCGGCACCGCCACGGAATGTCCTCAACGACAGAGAGCGGGGTGTGTCCATAGGCGTCTCGGAACCTCTTGGACGCAGCCTTCCTGCGTTTGCGAATCTTTCCGCGGTCGATGACTAGGTCGTGACCGTACGACACGCCGTCGATCCG
This sequence comes from uncultured Actinomycetota bacterium, assembly GCA_963842295.1. Classification (GTDB taxonomy): domain Bacteria; phylum Actinomycetota; class UBA4738; order UBA4738; family HRBIN12; genus JAJNBA01. The sequence goes on from CAWJFY010000008.1 coordinate 16,677, forward strand.
TATGGAACCGAACGAGTACTCCTCGAATCGCACGTTGGTTCCGCCCTCCGGGGATCATAGTGCTGCTGGGTCTCGCCGAGCGGTCGAGCGCCTCGACGAGGAACGGCCGGACAACCCGACCCAGGCCGCGGGATTCACGGCGACGGTTCCCGCAGGACCCTGCGGTGGTCCCGGCCGCCAGTCTCCGGGGTCCCACGCGTCCTAGATCCGACCCGTCCGCGCGATCACAGGGTCGGACCTGGGTCCTCCGGTCGTGCGACCGTCTGTGTCGTCGCCGGTGGGGTCGTGGGCCCGTGAGCCGCTTCCAACCGCTCCTGGTACCTGGCGGCCACGATCCTCCGATCGATCCAACCGACCAGGGCATGCATCCCGACCGCGAGCAGCCAGTACATGAACATCGCGAAGAGCAGCGCAGGATCGAGGAGCGAGCCGCTCTCGCCCTCGACCGCCGGGAAGATCCCGCGGAACGGCTGCATGATCCGATCGGTCGCCCGGAACACCCACCGGACGAACGGCGTCCCCTCGTTCGCGTTGAACAGCTCGAGGAAGAACGCCATCGCCAGGATCACGGTGCAGACGATCGCGAAGCCGTAGATAAAGAGGACGAGCACGCGGCCTACCCGGAAGCCGACGTGCTCGTCTGTGCCTGCCTGATGGGACATCAGCCCTCCTCCTCCCATTCCGGTAGGCGCAGGCTACCTCGGGAAGACCAGCCACCAGTACCGGATGCTGGACATGCATGGTCGAGCGATCGGGGGACGAATAACACTGACCGCCGACCCCCCCACGTCCAACCCGCCAGCCCCGCTTCGAGGCTTCCGTCACGTCCCCGTTGCGCAGCGCGTAGCCATCGTCCGTCGTCGAACCCGTCGCGTCGGTGTTGAACTCGTTGATGCGATCCGAGAGAGCGGCGGCGAGTCCGTCGTCGACGTCACTGACGGTGATGGGATCGTCGGTCACGACTACATGATGAAGGGCCTTCGACGACCTCGCGCGGTGCGGCGGCGGATGCTAGGGCGCGTGAGGGGCTAGCCACCCGATGGTCGATGCGCGCGCTGGAGCGCGAAGCTCATTATCGCGTCTCATGGCCGCGGAAAGGGAAGGGCCTGCGCGAAACTCCGGCGAAGAAGTTGGTGCCGTGGATGCGGCGAGGCCGGAAGTCGCCCCGATGCTGAGCCTCCGTCTGAACGCGAGGATGGGAAGGCTGAGGGTGCGGCGTTTCGGCTCTCTTATCTGACTTCCCATCAGGTGCAGGACGGGTTGGGGTGGGGGTCCCGGCGGCGCTGCGGTAACCCGGTCGGCGGGTTCGGTCGGTGGTCGACCAAGCTCAGGCCGGTTCCGGTCGGCGGATCAGCCGGTAGGCCTTGCAGCCCAAACACAGGCCGGTGGATGCGTTGAGAGCGGATACTCCGAAAGCGAGCGCAGTCAGGCCGTAGCCAGGGACATCGATGCCCACCACGAAGAAGATCAGCGCCAGGGCAGTGAACACGAAGCCGAAGAACTGGGCGAACCTCGCCGGCCGAGCATCCTCCAATTCAGTCGGTGCTTCGATCCGCGGCCAGATGAAGCGGGCGAAGATCTGCGCCCACAACGACCACTGAAAACTCACGAACGCGGTGAACGCAAATACGGCGACCTGCGAGGCGAGCAGGCCGAGACCCAATGGTCGAGCAACATCCATGATGAGCAACACGACGGCGAGCGTGCAGGCAGTGGCCCCGGCACTGAATCGCAAGAGGCGCGGATCGACCCGACCGCGGAGCGGGCACACGCTAAGTCTGAGGCTGGGCATGAGGTCTCCGAAAGTGGACCAAGCTGATCCCGATCCAGAACAGGCTACTCGGTGCGCCCAGCAGTTCCACCCCATCGGCACCTCCGGAATTGTCCTCCCACAAGTGAACGCCCGGCGCCCATACGATCGGTACGAGGCCTAGGAGACGGCGGCCGTGGCCGAACGCGCCGGGGCGCGTGGCAAATTTAGGCGCATGATATCTCCGGGAACTCTAGGAACGTGGCCGACCGCCCTGCGCGTGTTCATCAGGCGGATCGGATCATCGACCGACGATCAGGGAGAGAAGTCGACCAGGATCTCGGCCTCTTCTGAACTTCGTACGCGAGATCGGGCGTACTTCACTTCATGAGACGGAAGGTAAGATGCGTGACCCCAGCGCCCTCGATCACCCTCGTCCTCTCCAGGTCGATCGGGCCGGTCCCTAGATGGTCGAACAACGAAACGCCGCCCCCGAGCAGGACGTGCACCAAGTCCATATGAATCTCGTCGAGGAGCCCTGCTTTGATGCACTGCTGCACGATGCTCGCGGCACCCACGCCGACGTCCTTGTCGCCTGCGACCGCCTTCGCTTGCTCTACGGCGCTTTCGAGTCCGTCCGTGACGAACGTGAACGGCGATCCTTCGTAGACCCACTCTTGTGGGACCGAGCCGCCGAGGACAAAGACCGGTACGTCCAAGGGGTGTTTGCCACCCCACCCGTTGGTGAGATCGAACGTCCTTCGACCAAACACCAACGCCCCTGTCGTTTCGCGTGTCTCTTTGAGGAACTCGGCGGTCTGTGCCGCGACCATGAAGACCATCTCGGTCCCAGGCATTCTGTATTCGGTGTCGCCAGCGGAGTACCAGGCCAAGAGCCTCTCGCCGCCGACACCCATGGGTGCTTGAGGGCCGTCATCCGGCCCACTTATGAACCCGTCGAGCGAGACTGAGAGCCCAGTGCGGACTTTCCCCATGTTCGTTCTCCTTTCTCACCCCAATCATGTGCGCGAGGTTTGCGTCTCGCAACCCGGGCGTCTTATGGGCGAGTTGTGGACGACGAAGAGCGAGTGTTCGGCGCCGACCGTCCCCACCTCTGGCTCCGTCGCCCCCCGGGAACCTGTCCGCACGCGCCGGGGCGCGCGCCGCCGCCCCGAAAGGATCCAGCGGCCTAGTCAGGGCGTCCGCGAGTGCGCGTTGCGGTTTCGCCCACCCCTATATCCCCTCATGTGCATGACCCCGTTCGAAGCCGCAGACAGTCGCTCCACCCGTCAGTCCGTACAACCGGTCGGCTAGACCGTAGCTCACCAGATCCCAGATTCATCTTTGAGCGCCCGAGGACGTACTGTCATCGCGTGCCTCTAGCGGAGTGGGCGACCGGCCACCCTCCGGCCTTCCTCTGTTAGGAAGAGGGGGGCCAAATCCCGGCGTGTCGCTACAACCCGCGGTAACCGACCCGCCGGCAAGCGTCTCTACAACGAGACGACCGTTCACGAATGTTTGTCCCGGCTCGGGTGTTCCGACCACGCGACCCTTGCCCGGACAGATGTACTCGTCCGCGGGGTAGGCGCCCGGGTGAACCTCTTCCGGCGAGAGCGTCAGCGTCTCGCCGGGTTGGACTACCCACGCGCCCGCCCCGTGTGGCATCCGGACGCCCGTCGGTCGGTTCGCCACGAGAAATGTGGCGACGACACCCACCGCGACGATCGTCCACCGGGCGCGCGCGCTCACGTCGGGAATCGTATGGCGGTAGCCGAAGTGGGCGACCACCGGCATCGCCCGGGAGACCATCAAGGCTCGGCTTGACGGCTGGAGTGTCCGACGCGGAGGCGGACTAGCCGGTAAGGGGGCGCCTCCGGAGCCGCAAGGCTGAAGGGCTGGAAGTAGACCCGGGCTGCCCGCCCTGCCGAGCTCTTCGCAGGGATAATCGCAGACGAGTGAATGCCCACCCCGACATGACCCTCCGTCCGAGCGGCCACTCGTGGAAGTTCCTCCGCGCTACGAGAGCGAACGCCACGGTCGCTGATCCTGGCAGGACCGCTTGTCATGCCTAAAGGCTTGTCTCGAAGGGTTTTCCTGAGCGCGTTGGCGGTCGGGGGCGCCTACCTAGCCCTACGTCGATGGAGCGGACCGGATCGACGTCCTCCCACCCCGAGCGCGACGCCATCCCTGACCCCTACTCCGTCGCCGACGCCTGATGGAAGCCTGTACAGCATCAACAACTGGCCCGGACTCGACTGGCACATGTTCTCCGACACGAGCGTGTGGAACACGCCGCTGGACAAGTCGAAGGTGGACCCCAACTCGGCCGTGATGATCCGGACGCTCATGTCCGACGGGCCTCCCAGGGACATCACGGCGGACGTGCGATCGATGTGGGGGTTCCCGTTCTACTTCGCGAGGGCGCAGGACCCGGTGTACGAGATCGTCATATCGGGGACGACCGCGCCGTTCGCGCGGGAGATCGACGGGCTCCTCGTGCACTGCCCGGTCGGGGTCCAGACCTCGAGAGGATCCGACGGCGTGTTCCGGCTGGTCGAGCAGACCGATGGCTACACGTACCACTTCCAGCGGGCGTTCGTGGACGACACCGCTCGGGTCATCCACGCGTGGCGTTCGTACCGACTCGAAACGGATGGGCCGGGGTTCCACAACATCGAGGAGCCCCCGACCGGCTTGGAGCCGATCCGGCCGGAGGAACTCGCCGCAGGGTTCGTCCGGCACACAGTGGGGATGCACGCGAAGTGTCTGTCGGGTCACAACGTCGCTCCGTACGACCTGTCGGGGACCAAGGGCGTGACGTGCGACCCGATCAACGACCCGACGACGCGGCTGTCGATGGGCAACGTCGTGTTCGTGGACATGACGGTCGCCGAGGTCGAGGCACTGAACATCCCGACGTACCAGAAGGCGATCCTGAAAGGGCTGGCGGTCCACGGTGCCCTCGTGGGCTACAACGGCTCGAATAACTGGACGCTGACGTACGAAGCCCCGCAGGACCGGACCGCCTTCGGGATGCCGGATCCCTATCTGGCGGCTGGGCTGCCCTCGACCCTGTCGATCGCCAATGCGCTCGATGCGGTCGGCGGGTGGGGCGCGAACCTGAAAGTGCTCGCACCCTTCCCTCGGCCGGTCTGACGCCGTACGTGAATGGCGCCCTCACCAAGAAGACCAGGTCCGACGTGGCGATGGAAGTGCAGCCAGTGAGGGCGCGGCGCGACGTCGTAGATAACATCGGCGGACTTGGAACAAGCCTTGGCTACCGGACACGTTCTGGCCGCGCTCTCAGCGCTGGGTGCGGGTGCCGCTGTTCTCCTGTTACCCAAGGGCACGCAGAGACACCGAGTGATCGGAAAGGTCTACGTCCTTGCATTGGTTCTGGTGAACGTGGCGGCGCTGTCGTTGCATCGAGAGGACGTGTTCGGAGTATTCCATGCGTTGGCGGTCGCCAGCCTGATCACGATCGCTGTCGGGTTGTCGCCCCTGCTCCTGGGCAAGAGATCACCGATGGTCATCGGGACCCACGCATTCTGCATGACGTGGTCATATGCCGGTTTGGTCGCGGCCGGATGCGGGCAACTCGCCGTCGCTGTCGGCGAGGACCTTGCGGCATGGGTTGTGCCGGTGGTGATCGGCGCGGTGCTGTGCATCAGCGGCGTCGCCATCTTCGGGAGAGTGCCGTCGATCCTTGACCGCTTGCTGACTGAACGGTGATCCGGGCGACCCGCTTCCAAGGATAGCCACACCACGTCAATCGGCCTCGATCACACCTTGGCGCTAGGCCGTCGACTCATCCACCGGCTCATCGAACGGATCGAGCTCAAGGGAGATCGAGTTCATGCAATAACGCTCGCCCGTCGGTCGAGGACCGTCATCGAAGAGATGGCCGAGGTGGCCTCCGCACCGAGCACACACAACCTCGACGCGTCGCATACCGAAGGCCCGGTCCTCGTGAAGCTTGACAGCTCCCGTAGCGATCGGCTCGAAGAAGCTGGGCCAGCCGGTGCCCGAGTCGTATTTCGCCTCGGAGCGGAACAGCTCCGCTCCGCAGGCCGCGCATCGATAGACCCCGCGATCCTTGGTGAAAGCGTACTTCCCGGTGAAGGCCCGCTCCGTCCCCTTGTTGCGGAGCACCTCGAACTGCTCCGGCGACAGTCGCCGGCGCCATTCCTCTTCAGAGCTAGGGATCTCCTTCTCTCGTTCCCTGCGCTCGACCCGCTCCTCGCCCATCAGTCCTGTCCCCTCTGGGTATCCGTGGCCCCTTCCCCGTCTGAGGGTGGCCAAACGTGGCCCCACCTGACCCTTCACCATCCAACCGAATCTTGACCGGAAAGATGCCCATCTGACTCTCTTCGGCCTCGGAAGAACGCATCAAGCTTGGTCTCCGGAAAGGTCTCAGCGCTGCCAGACGGCGGGATCGTGCGCGAAGTGCACTCGAACAGGATCAAGGGACTGGAGGCGATCGACCGAGCGTGGGTAACTGGGATCGCGCGCCGCGGACGCTCCAGACACTGACGGTCCGGTCGCCCCCTCCCACTCGGCTCGCGACTGCACCGCCTGACCGGCGAGGACGACGTTCCCGTCGGAGGCGTCCACCACGAGCGACTGATGGCCCGCCGTATGTCCGGGGGTGGGGATCAACCGAAGCCCGGGCGCGACCTTGGCCTCACCTTCGAGAACCTCGTAGGAGAGCCCCGGGACGTCGATCCAGTCGGCCACGGTGTAGTCCGGCTCATGGACCATGGCCCACTCGGCCCGCTGGACGAAGATCGGCACGCCAGGCGGGATCCTGCCGTTCTGTCCGCTGTGGTCGAAATGAAGGTGGCAGTTCGCGACGCCGGTGACGTCACCGAGCGAGATCCCGTGCTCGGCGAGCCCATCGTCGATCGACGTCACCGTTGGCGAGAACGTTGAGTCGATCTCGGCGTTGCCGAAGCCCACCCCATTGTCGAACAGGAAGACGCCGTCCCGGTGGATGATGGCGTGGGCGTACGAGGGCCACCAGTCACGCTGCAGCAGCTCCTGCTCGTCCGGAGGCAACCGCAGCCGGGAGACGAGGAAGGGAATCACGCGCACATCATCCACGGAGGGAATCTACTCGGGCGGCGAACGTCGAGCTCGAGCGTCGATCTCGACCGGCGCAGGGGTGTGCCCTTCCGCGAGATCGAACCGACCCGGCGCTAGTCCGTTATCTCGAGATCACCGAAGAGTCCCCATGCCCGGACCTCGAGCTCAGGGCCTTGGCCTGGTTGCACATCGACACGCTGATCCCCGAGGAGTGTGCTGCCGCTGGTGACCACCCGAGTGCCGGAGGCGATCCGCAGTCGGACATCGCCTATCAGGTGGAAGACGCTAAGGGTGGCTCCATCGATCGGTGGCCGGTCGCGCAAGTCCATCCGCACGTCGCCGATGACAACCACGATCTGCTCGTCCGACCATCCGGTAGGAAGGGAAACCTCTGTCACGTCGCCCAGGAGGGAGAACACTGCGGGTCTCGCCGCGGGTCCTCTCGACGCCCGCGAACGCTTGACCCAGATCCATCCGGCTAGTGAACCGAGCACGACGATAGCCAGGATCACCCAGAGCGCCGGGCTGGGCGAGAGACTCACGTCCGCCTGCGTCCCTTGAATCTCTTCGATCAGCAGGGGCACTCACCCGCTCCTTACTCCCCACTTGCCTTTGACTCCCCACTTGCCTTTGATTCTGCGCGCTCACGATCAGAAGGGGAAGCGCGCCAGCCGGCGACTACTTCCTGACCATTGCCTTCATCCAATCCGTGACCCGCCGATGATCTTGGAATGGACGTCACCTTCAAGCCGGAGTTGCCTCAGAGGATCCTCTGGGGTGTGGCCGCTGTCGTATTCGGGCTCCCGGTGATTGGGATCCTCGTGGAAGGGCCTTACGACGCGACGTCCTTCGGCTTCCTCGTGGTATGTGCGGTGCTGGTGAGTTGGATGGTTCGGAGTCTCTTCATCCGCGTCGTCGCGAACGAGAGCGGCGTCCGGGTCATTGGTCTCCTTTCGGATCGGACCTACCCCTGGGATTCCATCGAGGGGTTCGAGGGTCCTCCCGAGTCCAGGTTCGTCGTGCTGGTAACGGACACTGGAGAGCGTCATCGCATCCCCGGCATGCGGCAGTCGCTCGTCGAACAGATCCAGAGCCGTTCGAGTCACACGGAAGACGTGTCCGAAAGTCTCCGGAGGCTGCTCGAAGTCGCCCGGGGACGGCGCGAAGCTCCTACCGCAGGAGCCGGATGAGAGACCATTGCCGATACCATGAGCACAGTACCTACTGCCGCATGCAGAGGTCGACGACGCTTCTCGCCGGGAGGTGCAGTACCTCAGGGAGCCCGGACGCGAGTCGCCTGATGCGGCCGAGAAGGTCGTTCCGGACCGCGTCCGGCAGCGAGGCGACGTCGCTCGACGTCGCGTAGAGATCGACGAGTCGAACGGACGGGATGTCGTGGGTCACCGGAAACTCACGGCGTTCGAACGGACCGAACCCATCCGCATCCGGGGGCGGATCCTGCCACGAACGATAGGCGGTCGCGATCTCGTTCGACCCCCGCACCGCCTCGACGACCTCGTTGATCTCCCGCACACCGGGGATGGACAGTTGCTCCTCTTCGAGCGGCCACGCCCAGAACAACGCGAGCGCGCTTCTGGGACGAAGGACCCGCTGGATCTCAGCGAACGCCGCCCGACGCTCGAAGTGATGGAACGCGTTCCCAACCACCACGGCATCGACCGAGCTGTCGGTGAGCGGTATCCGCTCCGCGGTCCCGTCGAGGACGCGGACCGCTGGCAGTCGGTCTTCCAACACCGTCCGCATGTTCTCCGCAGGTTCCACGGCGACCAGGGCCGCACCGAGGTGTGCGAGCCGTCTCGACAGCTGGCCGGTACCTGCGGCCAGATCGACCACCTTCGACCCGGGGCGGAGGGAGCCTCGCTCCACAACCCAGGCGATGGCCTCAGGCGCATAGCTCGGACGAAGCTCATCGTAGTCGAGTGCATTGACGACCTCGAAGCTGAAACGGGACGGCATCGCTTCGCATCCTAGGCACCGATCGCCCGGGATAGGGATAGAGCGCGAACGGATCGTCACGCGAGACTCTCTCGCTGGCGATCTGTGCCAAGGTTGGGTGATGGGCGTGACCGTTTTCTACACCGCCACCAGCATCGACGGGTTCATCGCCGACGAGCACGGTTCGCTGGACTGGCTCTTCCAGGTCCCCGCCGGCGATGACGACGAGGGCCATGAGAACCGGTTCGCCCGCTTCATCCGCGACGTCGGTGCGATGGCGATGGGATCGGCGACGTACGAGTGGATACTCGAGCACGACGAGCTGCTCGAATTCCCCGAGAAGTGGCACGGGTACTACGGCGACACCCCCAGCTGGGTGTTCTCACACCGGGAGTTGCCGCCGATCCCAGGCGTCGATCTGCGATTCGTGCAGGGCGATGTCGGGCCGGTTCACCGAGCGATGGTGGAGGCCGCCGGCGGCAAGAACATCTGGCTCGTCGGAGGCGGCGACCTCGTCGGACAGTTCTCGGACGAGGGGCTCCTCGACGAGATCCAGCTCAGCATCGCTCCGGTCACGCTCGGCGCAGGCGCGCCGCTGCTGCCCCGACGTCTGCTCTCCTCCGACCTGACGCTGGTGAGCGTGGAACGACAAGGACCGTTCGTATCCTCGACCTACCGAGTTCGCAGAGCGTCGAGCTGACGGGCGAAGCAGTCGCGATCCTCGTGGTGGTGACACCGGATCCCAGTGCTAGTCCACGTACGGCCCGTTGAACACAGGCACCTCCCCGTAGGGCTGCCCCGTCATGAGCAAGAACCGCGTACCGGGCGCAGCGTCCGTCACCGCGAACGTCTCTCCCGTACCCAGCAGGACGAGTTGCGCGGGCTTCGCCGGACGCCGGTTGGCCCCGAACGTGCCTTCGCCCTCGAGCATGTACGCGAACCCCTGGAACTCCGGCGGTACCGAAGTCGTGACCTGGCCACCTTCGGGCAACTCGACATCGAGGATCATCGCCGGAGTGCCCAGTTGCACGGGAGAACCCTCGCCCACGAGGACCCGCACGATCGCGTCCCCGTCGTGCCGCACCGGGATCTGCTCCGGTTGCAAGACCATCGCGCTCGGTTCGGCCTGCTTGTCCTTCCGAGCCAGGTTCACCCAGAAGAGCACGCCACGGAACTCGGCGTCGGCATGACCCTCGTTGATCTCGTCTTCCCCGATCCCCTCGGCATGCCAGGCTCCCCTACCCGTCCTGAGCGCAAGGAGCGCTCCCTCGGACAGGCGTGCCCTCTCCATCGCCCCGCCCGGACCGGTGCTGTGACCCGTGCTGGCCGAGCCACGATACCACGTACCAGAGGTTGTCGAACCCTCGATGGGGATGCTTGGTGTCGACGCCTTTCATATCCGAAAGCCGCATCCTTCCCTCGTGGACGAGGAGGAACGGATCGACCTGCTCGTACGGCGCCCCACGGGATGGCAGCGCTTCCAAGATCGGGAAGCCCATCATCCGGATCCGCGCGGCGTCCTCCACGAGGATCGCGTCGCGCTCCCTCTCTTCAACCTGTTGCTTCATGTCCCTCATCTCCCTCCTGCCCTGCCTCAACGGTTCGCCGCGGGGTGTATTCCAAGCGCGAGATGTCGCAGGTTCGAGCCGGCCCCAGAGATGCGTCCCTTTGTCGCGAAAAACCGACTGGATCTCGTCACGGACTGAAGCCGGCGGGGGTCCCGTGCCGATATCTAGCCCATGCTGCTGACCGAGGAGGAGCTCGTCGAGACTGCCCTGCTCCGATACGCGCAGCAGGCGGCCACCAAGTGGGGTGCGAAACGATTCGCCTTCGAGTTCGAACGACGCGAGCAGGAGGAACGCTGGCTCCGGGCGGCCAACTCGAACACCTTCCGCGCCCCGAGCTCCGCTGATGAGGAGCACGCCCCGGAGCCACCCATGCTGTCCGGGCTCGTCGATGCCGCGGTCCAGGAGCGCGTGGTCGGCTCAGATCGAGAAGCGTTGCGTCTGAACAGGCCGAAGTACGAGCGACACTCCTCCGTGCCTCGGCCTCCTGCGCCGGAACCCCACGAGGATCGGCGCCGCGGCCGCCGACGCAGGCGTGAGCGACCGGCCGACAGGGGCACTTCGTGGGTGATCACGCCTGCGGAGGCGGCGCGGATGTCACCCGCCGGCCGGCGGCTCTACGGCCTCGACGACCCACCGAGCAGCGATCGCCGCTGAGTCGTCGCCCCCACGGCGGAGGACGGCGCTCGGGCTCGTGCTGATCGCGGCGTCAGCGTGGGCCTCGCGATCTCCCTGGCAGGAGTCGGCGCGCTGGTGATTCTCCGCCGGATGCATCACCGCCGTCGGCTTGGTGCTCACCGTCCGAGGCGTCCTGGCCCTCTAGGCGGATCGACGGCCTAGCGACGCCACGCGCGCTTCGCGGCGACGATCATCTTCGCGACGGTGTCCGGTCGCAGGCCGAGCCGTTCCGCGATCTCGTTCAGCGTCTTCCTTCCCGTGACGTGGAGAGCGAGTGCGAGGTTCTGCTGGGACGGGGTCCACGATTCCTCCGGCTGCTCGGAGTGCCGTACCGCCGCCGTGTCAGCGCCGGCCCTGTTCGTCCGTTCCCTGCGTGGCCGAGGGCGTGCGTTGGAGATCGAGGAGGCGCGCCGCGCATCCTGGTAGCGCCCGCTCGCCATCTCGGCCTCTGTACGTTCGTCCAGGATCACGAACTGGTCGGCGGCCTTGTTCACACCCACAGCCGCGATCGTGAGGCTCCGAGCGTTCTTCGCCTGACATTCGGCGGCCGTGCAGTAGTCATACTTCTCTGCTCGCTCGGGATGCAGCTCGATTCCGCAGGTGACGCATCGAGTCACCGTCAACGCCCTCCTCTCGACGGCTCCACGGCTTCGTCCTCGTCCAGATGACCCATCTGGACACCCAAAGTCCAACGCTGGACGGACCTCAGGGATTCCTCCAGGTGTCGGAGTTTCCTGACTGAGTCCTCGGGTATGCCATGGAGCAAGCTCTCGACCATGAAGGAGGCTCCACATGAGGAAGCTACTCACGCTTGCACCGATCGCGGCGCTTCTCACGGCATGTGAGGACGCGGGGAACTCCGGAAACGACAACCTCCTGACAGGAGGGTCGCTCGTCCTCATCATCATCATCGTCGTCGTGGTCATCCTGGTGCGAAGGCGAGGGTAGCCGGAGCGAAGTCGGCACGCCCGGGCTCCGACGACGCAGAGGAACCCGGCGACGTGGATGCACCCGGGACGGAGGCCGAGGACGACTGAGTCAGGAGGAACGAGCGAAACGAGTGGGGCCCCGCTCTCGCGGGGCCCCCACGTTCCCTTACTAGCAGCTGGCGTGCCGGACGTCGATCGGATCACGGTCTGAGGACTTGTCGGCCCCCAAGCCACAATTGATCAGGTCCCTCGCTCCGTCGCTGGTATGGAAGGTGTCGTTCCCGATGGAACCGATGTGGCTGTCGCGACCGCCGTTGTCGTTGATCGTGTCGTTCCCGGCTCCGCCGTTGACGGTGTCGTTATGGCTGTTGCCCCCGTTCAGGACATCGTTGCCGCCGCCGCCGAACAGGGTGCTGGGGAACAGATTCGCACCGACGATGTTGTCGGCGAACGCGCTGCCGGTGACCAGTTCCACACTCGCGCGGACCTCGTCGCCTTCTGCGCCTCCGCCTTCCCCGTCACCGGTGACGGCGCCGTTCTGGTTGACGACCACTCCGCTGGTTCGGTTCGCGTAGGTGACCCTGTCGCCTGCGCCGAGGCCGCCGTCCATCACATCGGCCCCGGATGCGCCGTTCAGGGTGTCCGCATCGTCCTGGCCGAAGAGGTCGTCATCACCGTCGAACCCGTTCAGCGTGTCGTTCCCGAGCCCGCCGATCAATGTGTCGTTGCCCGTGTCACCATCGTCCACGAGCGGGTCCGGATCCACGCCACCGTTCAGCCGGTTGGCGGCGGTCGATCCGGTGATGTGGTCGTTGAAGGGTCCCCCGGTGACGTTCTCGACGGTGGTGGTCACGTTGTCGCCCTCGCCGAGCCTCGCCGTCGTTGGTGCCGCCACCGATCGTGACCGTCACCGCGGCACCCGCGTCCGAGTAGTCGACCGTGTCGATCCCGAGGCCGCCTTGGAAGATGTCGCCGCCGGCGCCACCGTTCATCGTGTCGTTGCCCTGGTCGCCCGAGAGTCTGTTGCGCCCGCGTCGCCGGTGAGCGTGTCGTTGCCGAGGGCGGTGGTGATGTTCTCCGTTTGGACGTTGTCATTCTCGCCTGCGGCTCCGTCGTTCGCGGCCATGTCCAACGTCACGGTCCGATCCGGGGTGCCGTCGTAGTCGGCGGTGTCGATGTCGAGTCCACCGATCAGCAGGTCGTTGAGACCCCCTCCGTCGAGGGTGTCGTCGCCGGCATCGCCGTTCAGCGTGTCGGGCTGCGATCCACCTTCGAGGTTGTCGAGCCCGTCCCCACCGGTGACGGTCAGCGGCTCCCCCAGACCCGTCGTGGCCAGTGTGTCGTCGCCGCAAGGAGGTTCACGATCGATGATCGTGATCCCCCTGTGTCCTTGGTGCACCGGACCCGGCCGGGGAAGTCGGCCGGGTCGGCCTCGCAGCCGACGCCCGGGGTGGCTCCCTGGGTCGTGTCCTCGACGAAGACCTGGGTGGCCGAGTCAGTGATGACCAAGGTATTGACCAGAGCGTCGCCGGTCACCGTCACCGTGCCCCCGGCGAGCGAAACCGTGGTCGGGGCGGCGAAGGCCGCCGTGGGAAGACCGAGCACCGCGATGACGCGCGAGCACCAGCCCTGCCCACGAGAACCGCTTCAGTGCAAACAGTGAAGCGCGTGAGTGATCTCTCATCTACCTATCTCCCTTGTGAGGAACGTGTGCTGCGGGACGGTCCGCACCCTCCGCCGACGAACCCAGAGGCGGAGAGAAGCTCCCCCTACTAGTACCATCCGGGCCGCCTCGGTGGGAAGGGACCAACGGCCTAATTGGCGTCGTGAAGGGGAGTCCTCGCGAAGTCGTCTCCCGTTCACCCGAGCATGCTTCCGCCCGAAGCGGTCAGGCGACCCGCTACAGATCAGTCTGCTGTCGCGTACTCGACCCGCTGCTCTCCCGGCTGAGTCAGGGCCGCTCGTCGTGCGAAGGCCGCGCCCAGCGGTTGACGCCACCCTCTTTCGCGTAGCGGTCGATCTCGGCGAGCTCGTCCTCGGTGAAGTCCGAGTTCTCGAGCGAGGCGACGTTGTCGCGGATCTGCTCGGGACGGCTCGCGCCTATCAACGCGGACGTCACCCTCGGATCGCGGAGCACCCACGCGATGGCCATCTGCGCGAGGCTCTGACCTCGCGCGCGGGCGATCTCGTTCAAAGCGCGCACGCGCTCGATGTTCTCCTCGCTCAGGTCGGTCGCCGCGAGCGTGTCACCGCCGGGGCGACGCACCCGCGCGTCCTCCGGCACACCCGAGAGATACTTGTCGGTGAGCACGCCCTGGGCGAGCGGCGTGAACGCGATGCAGCCGATCCCCTCCTCGCCGAGCGTGTCGAGGAGCTCCTCCTCGATCCAGCGGTTGAGCATGTTGTACGAGGGCTGATGGATCAACAGAGGGACGTCGAGACCGCGGAGGATGCTCGAGGCCTCCCGCGTCATCTTCGCCGAGTACGACGAGATGCCCGCGTAGAGGGCCTTGCCTCCCTGCACCGCGGTCGCGAGCGCACCCATCGTCTCCTCGAGCGGCGTGTCGGGATCGAACCGGTGCGAGTAGAAGATGTCGACGTAGTCCACGCCCAACCGCTGCAGGCTCTGATCGAGGCTCGCGAGGACGTACTTCCGCGAGCCACCGCCCTGCCCGTACGGCCCAGCCCACATATCCCATCCGGCCTTTGTCGAGATGATCAACTCGTCTCGGTACGGTCCGAAGTCCTCGCGCAGCAGCCGTCCGAAGTTGATCTCGGCGCTGCCGTACGGCGGACCGTAGTTGTTCGCGAGGTCGAAGTGGGTGATACCGAGGTCGAAGGCGGTCCGGAGCATCGCACGCTGCGTGTCCACAGGCGTCGCGTCGCCGAAGTTCTGCCAGAGACCGAGCGAGATCGGCGGGAGCTGGAGCCCGCTCCGACCGCAGAAGCGATACGGCATGCGGTCGTAGCGATCGGCCTCGGCCGTGTAGATCCCGCTCATCCCCGAACCGTAGCCACTCCCCGCTGAGTCTGACTAGCTGGAGGTGGCCATCCCTCTTTCGGTCGGGTTCCCTCTCTCGAATCACTGCCTCGGGCGATACTCCACCCCCGCTCGCATCCCTACCCTGATCTAGGTAGCGAACCGTTCGAGGACGGAAAGGAGCAAGCGGATGCCACGCAGTCGCATCACCAAGCTCGTCGTCACAGGGATCCTGATCGGCACGACGATGCTCGCGGGGGCGTCGTCGGCGCCCGCCGGACCACGCTGCACCTTGCGGGGGACCTCCGGCGACGACCGCTTGATCGATACCGCGGGAGCCAGCGTGATCTGCGCTCTCGGCGGGAGCGATCTGGTCGAGGGAGGGCCTGCAGCCGACCGGATCTTCGGCGGCAAGGGCAGCGATCGGCTGGAAGCGAACGAGGGCAGGGACGTCGTTCGGGGTGGCCGAGGCGCCGACACGATCGTGGTGACCGACGGAGCCGCCGGCGACCGGGCTCTCGGCGGACCAGGACACGACACGTGCTACCTCGACCGGGGCGACCGGGCGAAGAGCTGCGAGACGAAGACGGTCGTCGGGTAGTCCCGTAGGTCACCGGCGGACTCCTTCGATTACTGTAGGCGGAGTTACTGACCCGGACTGAGAGGGGATCACCCGTGCGGGGAACTCGTCGGATCGTCGCGCTCGGCATCATCACGTGTTCGGCTCTGCTCATCGCGCTGGTCGCGCCCACGGCCGCCTCGGCACGTCCCCGCGTACAGGTGCTGCTCTCGGGCCTGTCGTCCCCCAAGGGCCTGGCTCTGGCGCACGACGGCAACCTGATCGTGGGACAGGGCGCCTTCGGCCCGCCCGCGCCGGTGCTGGTCTACCTGTTGAAGGGTCCCGACCGCGGTGACACGATCGAAGTCACGGAGCCGTTGAACGTGGTCGACGTCGCCGAGGGTCCCGATGGCTCGGGGTGGGCCATCGGCGGTGACCGGGTGCTCTACCGCCAGGATCTCGCTGGCAACATCGAACCCGTCTTGGACATCGCCGCCTACCAGGTGACCGATCCGGATCCGTTCGACCAGGAGAAGGCGCCCACCGAGTCCAACCCGTACGGGCTCGCGGTCCTCCCCACGGGCGATGCGTTGGTCGCCGACGCGGCCGGCAACGATCTCCTCCGCGTCACGCCGGACGGAGATGCGACAACGGTGGCCCGGTTCGACGTCGAGAGCATCTCGACGAACCACATCCCGGATCCGACACTGCCGCGGAGGCTCGATGCCGAGGCGGTGCCCACCTCGGTGACGATCGGACCCGACGGATGGATCTATGTGGGTGAGCTCAAGGGCTTCCCGTTCCGCCCGCGAACGTCGCACATCTGGCGGATCGATCCGAACGCCGACGGGGTGCTGTGCTCGGTGAACGACCCCGCCGCCGGCTGCTCACACATCAGGGGGCGGTTCACGGCGATCAACGACATCGCGTTCAACCAGCGCAACTCGACGCTGTACGTGTACCAGCTCGCCGCCGACGGTGTGCTCGCGTTCGAGGAAGGATTCGAGACCGGCAACTTCCCGCCGGCCGTCCTGCTGAGAGTCAAGGGCGACGAACGCACTCGCCTCGCCGTTCGCCGACTGTCGCAGCCCGGCGGCGTCGTCGTGACCCGCGGTGGCAGGGTGTTCGTGACCGACGGGATGTTCGGTGACGGTCGCCTCCTCCGAGTGCGACGCTGAAGCTCCGATATCGCTCGGGTCAGCCCCGCTCGCGAGCGATCTGCTGAAGATCGCTCACACTCGGGGTGTTGACCGTCACATCTCCCAGCAACCCGCGGATCGCCTCTCGCTCGGAACTGCGATCGCGGTTGGGGATCTCCCACGTGCTCACGAGGAACTTCAACCGGTCGAGGCGAACGACCTCCATCTCGCCTCTCTGCTCGATCTCGATCGCGCCGATGGCCGCCCACTGACGGATCGTCCGAACATCGACATCCGCCAACTCCGCAGCCGCGTCGATCGGCACCGAACCCTTCTGCATCATCTGAGGTCCCCTTCTCCCCTGCGTCCTTCTACATGACTCACCGTAGGCCGCTTGGGGGGTAGTCCACATCCGCCGTCCGTCGGGTTCGGGAGGTGCCGTTCGGACTGGTGCGGAAGGCGTAGAGCCGGGGATCAGACGCGCGAACGGTATCGGGGCGCTGCCCTCGCTCCAGAGCTCGTTCGGGCCCGCCGGATGCCTCGGCCGGATGCCTCGGTCGGATGCGAGCCGTCGGCCCGACGAGCGACGGCTGATGAGGCGCCGATCTAGTCACACCGAGCCCTTGGAGATTGGCGCGAAGGAACCATCGCCCCAGGTCAAGTGGGTGCCGATACCTTATCTCGGGTATACACAGAACCGATGGTCATCCTCGATGTGGAAGGAGCGGGACGTGGGCGGAGCCAGCAGCTCGACCGAACGGGCCGAGGACAGCACCTCGATCCGCGTCTTGGTCGCCGACGACGAGGAGACGGTCGTCGACGTCCTCCGCGCGCTCATCGGGTCGGATCCTTCGCTCCGCTTCGTCGGAGCCGCGAGCGATGCCGAAGACGCGATCGAGCTGGCTGTTCGCGAACGCCCGGACGTCGTCCTGCTCGACGTCCGCATGCCGGGAGGTGGAGGGCTGCGCGCGACGCGCGAGATCACCAAGCGATGCGACTCGACCAAGGTGGTGGCGCTCTCCGCACACGAGGACTCGGACACGGTGATCGGCATGATCAGCGCGGGTGCGAGCGCCTACGTTCCCAAGGGCGATTCCACCGAGAAGATCCTCAGGACGATCCACAGAGCGGTCGACTCGAACTACGAGGCCACCGAGCGGAAGCCGCCGCTCAACGTGGTATCCCCGCTGCTTCCTCGGCGGACCCAACAGAGCACAGCGGTCGCGAAAGCGATCCTGGATGGCGCGATCACCACCGAGTTCGAACCGATCGCGGACCTCGCCACGGGGCAGATCGTCGGCCTCGATGCCAGGCCGCGCGTGGCGACCCTTCCCCACCGTTCCTACGACACGTGGCTGGCCGACGCGGAAGCCGCCGACCTCTTGCTCGACGTGGAGCTGGCGGCGTTCCGAGCCAGTCTCCTGGCGTTGCCGATGATCCCCGAGGATCTCTTCCTCGAGTTCGAGGTGACACCGTCGACCGCGATCGAAGGCCGTTTCCGGCGAGCCATCCGGCGGCCGGTCGCCTCCCGGATCGCACTGGGGTTCTCTCCGCTCGCTCCGGCTGACACCGCTGCGCTCGGGACGGATCCGAACGGGATCCTGGCGGGGCTTCGCGGACGCGGCGTTCGCATCGCGGCGAGAGACGTCGGCCCGGGATTCGCGGGCCTCCGGCACCTCTCTCACCTCTCCCCTGACCTCGCCAGACTGGATGGGACGCTGGTCCGAGCCTTGGGCCAGAGCTTCTCGAGCCACTCGATCGTCGCCGCGATGGTGGCTTGCGCATCCGACGTCGGAGCCCGGCTGATCGCCCCCGGCGTCGATTCCGAGGAGCAGTTGCTGGAGCTGCGGAACCTCGGGGTCGAGATGGTGCAAGGGCCGCTCGTCGGAGGGCCTATCCCGCTCTCGGAGCTCGGCGATCAGCATGGGATGTGGGAGGTGGAGCGGGTCAAGCTTTCGAGCTCTCCGGTCGATGAGAAGGAGAGTCCGTCGGGCACCTCGACGCTGGGAGGTGGTGCCTCGTGAGACGATCGACCCGTCGCCTGACGCTGGTCATGCTGGCGACACTCGGAGTCACCGTCCCCGGAGTCTCGTCCGCTTTCGCATCCTGTCCGGATCTGGACCTCGTCTGCCGAGTCGACGAGGCCATCGGCGCGGTCGGAGAACTCCCGGTCGACACGATCGGCCCCGTCGACACTCCCGTGGACGAGGTGGTCGACGCCCTGATCGGCACCGTCGACCAGGTCGTTGACGACGTGCTCGGGCGGACGAACGACCTCCCCGGGGGCGGTCAGGTGAACCCTCCCGATCTCGGTGGTGGCGGTGGTCATCATGTCGTCGGCCCGCCGCCCGGCGATCACACTCGAGGCATCAAGAGCCCCGCAGTTTCCGG
This sequence comes from uncultured Actinomycetota bacterium, assembly GCA_963842295.1. Classification (GTDB taxonomy): domain Bacteria; phylum Actinomycetota; class UBA4738; order UBA4738; family HRBIN12; genus JAJNBA01. The sequence goes on from CAWJFY010000008.1 coordinate 35,709, forward strand.
CCACCGGGACGCTCTCGCCCGAGGCCCCAGACTCTCCGGCCCGACGGGACCTTCGACCGCGTATCAACCGTCGAGCACGCGCGGGGTGCATCCAGACCGAACGTCCCCTGATCGTTCCCGCGCCGCTCTCGAGGGAGTGGCGCGGAGTCTGGCGATCGTGCTCGTGCTCTTCGGACTGGCGATCGCGTTCGTCGCGCTCCAGGATCGTCTCGACCGGAGCGATCCGAGGCTCGCCCTCGCGCCGGTCGAGTCCGATGTGGTGGAGTTCGTGTGATCAGCCGGCGAGCCCGCCGGGGGTTGTCGGCCGACCCGGCCGAACTGCTGTCGATCACCGAGCGCGCGCGCTACCTCCTCGGGCTCAGGATGGGCCTCGCCGCGGTGGTCACCGCCGTCGCTCTCGCATCAGACGGCGCGCCGATGGTCGCGATCTCGATCGCGACCACCGGCTTCCTGGTTCTCTCGCTCGTCTCCGCGGCGGTGGTTCGCCTGGGAGGACGGACCGCGGTTCCCGTCCTGCAGGGGACGTTGCTCGTGGACGGCCTCTACCTGGCCACCGTGATCGCCCAGACGGGAGGAACCGCCGAAGCGATCCGGCTCCTGCCGTACGTCCACGTCGTCGGCGTCACCCTGCTCTGCTCCTACCGGACCGGGCTCAAGCTCGCCCTGTGGCACACGCTCCTGTTCTTCCTCGTGATCGAAGCCGCCCGGAGCGGCGTCCTCCACGGTCGGATGGCGCAGGGCATCCAGGCCAGCTTCGATGCGAGGAACGGAGAAGGAACGATACTCACCGTCGCCGGCTTGTGGGTGTTCGCTCTGGGAACGGCCCTCTTCTCGGCTGTCGGCGAGCGCCAGCTCCGGAGGCAGAAGCACGACCTCTCGCGACTGTCGGCCATGGTGGCTCGGATGGACGCCGACCCCGAGGCCGGGGACATCCCGAACATGCTGCTCGAAGAGCTGAGCTCGACGTTCGGATTCACACGTGGTGTGGTCGTCGCGTCTTTGCGCGGCGACCTCGAGCTTCTCGCATGGGCCGGGACCGAGATGCCGACGGACCTCGCGATCGGCGTCGACCGAGCGGTCTCGCGGGCGTGGGAGGAACGCACCAGCCAACTCCTGCGGGCGATCGACCCCGCCACGGATCCTCGGCTCGCATCGCTCATCCCCGACGCCCGGAACGTTCTCGTCGTGCCCTTGCTTCGCGGCCGCCGACAAGGACTCGGAGCCGTGGTCGTCGAACGCGGGCGCGAACACCCGACGATGCGCCGATGGGTGATCGCGATGGTCGAGCAGTTCGCCGAGCATGCGGCCCTCGCGTTGCACAACGCCTGGCTGACGGAGGAGCGCGAATCGCAGCTGCGAACCATCCAGAGCCTCGAGCTCCAGCTCCGAGCACACAACGACGAGCTCGAGGCGAAGGTCGCCGAGCGCACCGATGAGCTGCGAGACGTCATCACGAGCCTTCGGGAGATCGACGAACAACGGCGGCGGCTCCTGGAGCACGTCGTACGAGCGGCCGAGGAGGAACGCACCCGGATCGCGCATGACATCCACGACGACCCGGTGCAGAAGATCGTGGCGATGAAGATGCAGCTCGAGCTGCTTCGCAAGAAGCATCCCGGCCTTCCCGAGATCGACGAAGCCCTCGCGGTCATGAAGGTGACGATCAAGAGCATGCGAACGTTGCTCTTCGACCTCAGCCCGCCCACGCTGGAGGATGAAGGACTCGGGTCCGCACTCGCCTACCTCTTGGAGAACTCCGGATCTTCCTTCGTATGGGAGGTGGACGACGATCCCCTGGATGAGGAGCCACCGATCCGGAGCTCCCTCATCCTGTATCGCATCGCACAGGAGGCGGTCGCGAACGCCCGCAAGCACGCGCAGGCGGCGCACCTCCGCATCACCCTCTCGCGAAGTGGCGGCGGCACCTCGATGCACATCGTCGATGACGGTGTCGGGTTCATGCCGCAGGACGCCGTCGTCGCCGCGCCGGGCCATCTCGGCCTCGCCGCGATCCGCGAGCGGGCCGAGATGGCGGGCGGCTCATCGAAGCTCTGGAGCCTCCCGGGCGAGGGGACCACGATCGAGGTGTGGCTTCCCGACGGAGAAGGGGACATCGCGCGCCCGATCGATCGTGAGGGGTCGATCGCCGAAGTGCTCCTCCTGCCCGATCGCGAAGGCTGGCTGAGCCAAGGAGCGACGATGGGTGACCGCGTCGCTCGGTCCGACGGAGACCGGGGAAGGCGGGGAGCCGGATGAGCCGCATCCGACTGATGCTCGCCGACGATGAGGCCCCGGTCCTCGCGGCGATGAGTGAGCTCGTGTCGATGGACCCGTTCATCGACCTCATCGGGACGGCACGAGACGCGGGTGAGGCGATCGACCTGGCCGTCATGCACGAGCCGGACGTGGCTCTCCTCGACGTCCGAATGCCAGGTGGTGGCGGCAGCAGGGCCGCGCGAGAGATCCGCCGACGCTCCCCCGAGACCCGCATCGTCGCGCTGTCGGCGAGCACGGATCCGAGGTCGGTCGTGTCGATGGTTCGCGCGGGAGCCGTGGGATACGTGGGGAAGGATCGATCGGCGGATGAGGTCTTGCGCGCCATCCATCGGTCCGTCTACGGACGAGCCAGCATCTCGGTCGATCGGCTCGGTGAGGTGGCAGAGCGGCTCGCGGAACACCAGGCGCGCGATGCCGATCGGGGGCCGAAGCGGGCAGAAGTCTCTCTCGAACGGATCCAGGAAGCGATAAGGGGAGAGGTTCTCGACACCGCGTTCCAGCCCATCGTCGATCTCGTCAACGGCCGTGTCTGCGGGCTCGAAGCGCTCGCCAGATTCCTGACCAGGCCTCGACGATCCCCGGAGACATGGTTCGCCGAGGCGTCCACCCACGGCCTGCTCATCCCTCTCGAACTCGCCGCCGCCGGCCATGCCCTCGGGCAGCTCGAACTGGTCCCCGAGGGCGTGTACGTCTCGGTGAACGTCTCACCCCAGACCCTGTGCGCACCTGGTCTCGTGGAGATCCTTCAAGACGTGCCCGCGCGGCGCGTGGTCCTGGAGCTCACCGAACGGTCGCCGATCGTCGACTACGAAGAGGCGGTGGAGTGCGTATCCAACCTCCGGGTGCTCGGCACTCGGTTGGCCGTCGACGACGTCGGGCGTGGGTTCTCTGGCCTGGGGCGGGTCGTTGAGCTCGCCCCCGATCTGCTGAAGATCGATCGGAGCCTCGTGAGCGGCGTCGACTCCGATACCGCGAAGAGCGCTCTCATCGCACGATTGGCCTCGTACGGCGATGAGATCGGCATGGAGGTCGTTGCGGAAGGGATCGAGACCGATGGGGAGCTTCAGACCCTCCGCGCTCTCGGCGTCCGGAACGGACAGGGGTTCCTTCTCGGCCGGCCCGGCCCGATCCCCCCGACGATCGAAGGCGCTCTGCGGTGGCCCGGCGGGTACGTCGAGGCCAGCTCGACGACCTGACGGCCGCCGGGGTGCGTCCCCGCGAAGCGGATCGGAGGACCGTTCGTCATGCGAGAAGTCGCGCGGAGAACGGGAACGGACAGAGCACCCGGCATCCGTCCGAGGTCACGACGACCTGGTCTCCTAGCTTCACACCGTGGCGTGAGTCGACCTCACCGGCGTAGAGCTCGACGACGAGCGCCATGTGTTCCTCGATGAGCGTGTCGGCGTTGGATTGGCGGTCCTGTGGATGGCACACGCTCGGGTTCTCCTCCTCCAACCCGATGCCGTGGACCATGCACTCGTATCGCTGCGCGAGGAAGCGCTCGGGGATCGGAGGGGCGAGCGATGCCAGCTCACCGCAGCTCACACCGGGCCGGATCAGCGCCTCCATCCCTTGCAGCCAGTCGTACGACGTGCGGTAGGCGTCGCGCTGCCCAGGCAGCGGATCCGCGTCACCTACGGGAAACGTCCGCGAGACGCAGAAGAACATCCCTTCGATGCCGACCGTGTCGGTGTCCACGTAGACCAGGTCACCGGTCTCGAGGCGTCTGTCGGTGGCCTCCGCGCGCCAGGGGTTCGTATTGGGCCCGCCGCAGACGGTCGTCGTCGCGAGGTACTCGCCTCCGCCGCGGACCATCACGTCGGTGAGGACCGCGAGAAGCTCACGCTCGCTGATCCCCGCCGCGATCTCTCCCTCGAACGCCGCCAGCATGTCCATCACCATCGCGGCGTTCACGTCGAGCAACGACAGCTCTTGAGTGGTCTTGACGCGGCGCGCCTCCTGGGTGGCCGGAGCCGAGCCTCGGATCGTCACGCCTCGGCCCTGCAGCGCGAGATACGCGGGCGCGCCCAGCCGGTCGACCGCGACGACCTCTCCCGTGGCGCCGAGCTCTCGGATGGCGGCAAGGGTCTCATCGGCCCATCCGTCGGCTTCGGCCTGGGGATCGTCGAGGAACTCCCACGCGCGCATCGGACGTACATCCGGTGCACGCAGGGAAGAGCGATGCATCGAGTTCGCGTGTTCGAACAGGATGGGCGTCCCCTCCTGCGGCACGACGGCGCAGCGAACGAAGGTGCTCATCGAGTAGACGGGCATCGCGGTCGCACCCGTCGCGTATCGCACGTTCGGCTCGTTGAAGAGCACACAGACCTCGATGCCGTGCGCGCGCATCGCCCTCTGCAGCCTCGCCAGCCGCTCGAGGCGGAGCGCTTCGACGTCGTACCGGACATCCGTCACGCCCGACCGAACCCGCCTCCGCCGCCCGACCGGGCGCTGAGCAGATCCCCGACCGCGAGCGGCCCGTAGGCGGTGACACGGTCGGTCATCACGGCTTCCCGATCGGTCCCTGGGTTCACTACGAGAACGCCGGGATCGCCGTCCTCGCCTCCGTCGAGGCCTTTCGCCAACGGGTCCTGCGTGTTCTCCACCGTGTACTGCATGTGTACGCCGGGCTCGAGGATCCGGAAGTCGCGGGCCACGCCGGGCCCGCCGCGCCGGCGACCGCGACCTCCGAACTCGGGCAGCAGCTCGTGGCGCTCCACCCGCAGCGGGTACCGAGTCTCGATCACCTCGATCGGGGTGTTTCTGGTGTCGCCGTCTCCGACGAAGATCAGCGCGGGGCCATCGTGATCCATCCGGGCACCGGCCCCGCCTGGGTGAACGTCGGTGAACACGAACGGCTCGCCGTGGCGAGCATCGACCCGGTAGAGATCGACGCCGAAGACCTTCGAGCCCACATCCCCTCCGTCGGACGGTCGGCCATCATCGCATGGCCTTCGCCGCCAGAGAGCAGGTCAGGCGTTCAGCTTGGTCTGCACCATCTTGATGAGAGCCGTCTGGTTCCACGTGTTCCAGAAGTCCGCATGGAGCGAACAGCCATTCCCCGTGCAGGGCGCTCCCATGTCCGACGCCAGGTGGCAACCCGCCTTGATGCAATCGCTCACGTCGAAGCGGACGTTCACCTTGACGTGCGGCAGTTTGATGGGGTGGGAAGCCGGGCAGCCCGCTTTCTCGGAGATCGGATACGCGACATGGCTCCGATGATCCGCGGAGTCCCTGATGACCTTCCCGGCGGCGTTCAGCTTGCCGCAGTTCGGGAAGATCACGGTGGCCCTCACGAACGTATGACCCGCGGATTGTCCCGAACAATCGATCAGCGCCGTGGTCTTCAGCGCGGTCCCGTCGCAGTTGAAACCCCACACTCCCGCCCGAGGAGCTCCCGCGATCATCCGGAAATCGGGTGGGAACGGTGTGACCGCACGAGACTCTTGCGGCCGATCACGGTAGTACACGGTCATCCGGCGCGCGGGGATCCGTTGGTGGGCTGAGTTGTAGAGCGCAGGCACCCAGTAGCCCGCCGCATCGCCGTCGAGAGGGCAGGTGGTCGGCTTGCCGATCATCGACGGATAGGTCGAGGACGCGTTCGTGCTGGTGTTCCCGAAGAACTCGTGCATGTGAGCGGCGCCGGCCTGCCCGGGGAACACGATCGGGTCATTCGGCGCAGCATGGGAGGCGTCGCATTCGATCTTGACCGATGCAGCCCGGACGGGTGTCACTCCAAGGGCGATGAGCGCCACCGATGTGATGAGCAAGAGGGTTTTCCGCACGTCTCTCCTTTCGGCACTCCACGGGGGCGGCCTTGAGTGACGTAGGTCAGCCAGATGTGCTTCGTAGCAACGGGCTGTACGGGCGCGAACGTTCGGATCTCGGGCGAACTCTCGATCGAGTACCTGGATCAGGCGGTCGCGGGGACCGTTCGTTCGCTGGTGATGGCCAGCCCCGTGTCCGGCTCGAAGAAATGGAAGCGGCTGGGATCCACCGCAAGCCGCACGCGTCCTCCAGGCTGGGCGCTGGTCCGGGCGTCGACCCTGGCGCAGAACTGCGCCCGCTCCGTGATCAGCGGAAGGATGTCATCGGCCCCTTCATCACTGGCCGCGGCGAGTGCTTCCTCGCTCGTGACGGGAGGAGCATCGACCGTGAACAGCACGTTCACCTCGGAACCGAGCTCCTCGGTGATGTCAACCTCGACGTCGAGCACCGACGTTCCGCTCGTCCCCCACACATCCGCATCCTCCAGATCCGAAGGCCGGATGCCGACGATCACGCTCCGCCCCTCGTGACCGGAGAGGTCCGTCCGCTCCCCGAGGGGCAGCTGGAACCCCGCGAACGAGATCGCGCCCCTCTCGACGATCCCCTCGACGAGGTTCATGGGCGGCGACCCGACGAATGCCGCGACGAAGAGGTTGGCGGGTCGAGCGAACAGTCGCTGGGGCGTGTCGACCTGTTGGAGGAGACCGTCGCGCAGCACAGCCACACGATCCCCGAGGGTCATCGCCTCCACCTGGTCGTGCGTCACGTAGACGGTCGTGGTCCGGAGCCGGTCGTGCAGGCGTGCAAGCTCGGCCCGCATCTGGACCCGGAGCTTGGCGTCCAGGTTGGAAAGCGGCTCGTCCATCAAGAAGGCGACGGGCTCGCGGATCATCGCTCGTCCCATCGCCACTCGCTGGCGCTGACCTCCCGAGAGCTGGGCAGGCTTGCGCTCGAGCAGGTGCTCGATCGCGAGCACCGTCGCCACCTCCTTCGCCCGGCGCTCGCGCTCGTCCCTCGGCACCCTGCGGAGCTTCAGACCGAACGCGATGTTCTCCTCGACCGTCATGTGCGGATACAGGGCGTAGTTCTGGAACACCATCGCGATGTCCCGCTCTTTCGAGGAGAGATCCGTGACCTGTTTCTCGTCGATCCAGATCTCCCCCGCGGTCACGTCCTCGAGCCCCGCGAGCAGGCGCAGGATCGTGGACTTCCCGCAGCCGGAAGGTCCCACGAGGACCATGAACTCGCCGTCCTCGATCTCGAGCGAGACATCGTCCACGGCAACGACCTCGTCGAACTCCTTGGTCACGCCCTCGAAAACGATCTTCGCCATCGATTCACCCCTTCTCGCGTCGCGACCGCGCGCCGAAACGCGTCCTCGCGAGTGCCGTTCGCGCTCGGCGCTGAGCATCCGGCCGCGCGCCGATCGTGTCGAGGCCCAGCAGGGCCGCTCCCACGACCGGGGGGACTTCGAGCACGCGAACCCGAGCCTGTCGCGCCACCTCATCCAATCCCCGGCCGATCCGTCCCAGGAAGTCCTCGTCTCCCGACGAGAAGATCCCCCCGCCCAGGACGATGTCCACGTCGAGCCGCGTCATGTGGAGGCGCCGCACGGCAACGCCCGCCATCCGAACGATCTCATCGGCCTGACGATCGACGATCGAGCGAGCGACGGCATCACCGGCGGCCGCCGCTCGGAAGACGATCGGCGTCAGCTCGACCACACGTCGTTCGGCGATCCGATCGAAGTACATCGCCTCCGTCAGCTGCCTCGGCCGCTTGAACCCGAAATGCTGCGGCACGAGCGTCCGGAGCATCGTCGCCTCGCCTCGACCATCCTCCGCCCTGACGGAGTACCAGAGGGCGGCGCTCCCGATGTCGTGACCACCGCCCCAGTCTCCGGATAGCTCCCCGAACGCGGGGAATCGGAACGTGCGGCCGTTGGGCGCGACGGCCGAGCAATTGGTGCCGTACCCGCATACCACGGCGACCCCCCACGTCCGTTCGGTGCCCGCTCGGAGGACCGCGAAGGTGTCGTTGCGAACCACATCGCTCTCGGTGAGGCCACGACGTTGGAACCACCGCGCGATCCTGCGGTCGTCCGCAGGCAGGTCCGCCCCCGCGACGCAGTACATCCCGAGTTCCGCCACCGGCTGGTGGTCGGGCTCGAACCCCGCGTCACGACAGGCCGCGACCACCGCGTCGGCGATCCGTTCGAGGAACCCCTCCCTCCCGGTCCCGTCGTGATCCAGGCCACGCCGGCGGGCGGCGCCGAGGAGGTTGCCATCGCGCCGCAGCAGGACGGCATCGATCTTCGAGCCACCGGCATCGACGGCGAGGAGCGCGGGCCGTCTCACGGCAGGCCGTCCTCCGGTAGGTCGTCGAGTCGCACGAGATCGGATCCGCGCGCTCGCAGCCCGTCCACGATCGCCGGGAGCGCGTCCGCGGTCTTCTCCGGCCAGGCGTGGAGCAGGACCACGGCTCCGTCTCCCTGGCGCTCGACCCCGTCGATCGCGTCCCGTGCGATCGCCTCGGCGGTTCGCCACGGCTCCCAGTCCTCGAGCACCACGTGCCAGTGCACGTTCCGATAGCCGAGTTCTCGGAGCAGATCGAGGACGCGAGGGTCGTCGTGTCCATCGCCGAACGGACAACGGAACCAGGGTCTGGTCGGCGCGCCGGTGGCCTCGGAGACGGCCGCTTCCGCATCCTCCACGTCTGTGCGGATCCCTGCGTCGGACAGCAGCGTCATCCGCGCATGGTAGTGAGAGTGATTGCCGACCAGGTGGCCGTCCTCGGCGATCCGACGCGCCCTCGCCGGCTCGGCCTGCGTCCAACGTCCCTGGAGGAAGAACGTCGCGGGCACCTGGGCCTCCTGCAGCGTCGCGAGGATGCGGTCGACCGTCGCGGGCCCGGCGCCGGGACGGTCGGGGTGCTCGGCGTCGAACGTCAGCGCGACGCGCGGTCGGGACTCACTCATCGCCTGGATTCACTCACGAGTCGTCACCTTCGTGGCATGCACATAGGTGCCGGGCTCGCGGCCGTGGGCGATCGCGAGCCCGTGGGCCAGGAGCTGGGTGGGCACGATCGAGACGGCCGGCGCGATCGAACGGTCGATCGCGTCGATGCCGACGGACAGCGCGGCCGGGGATCCGGACCCCATGGAAACTCCCTCCGCGCGAGTGATCTCGAGTACGGCGGCGCCGACCTCGCGGAGCTCCCGTGCCAGAGAGCTGTCCAGCGCCTCCGTCTCCGGTTCCGTCGCGATCACGATCGCCGCCAGGTTCGGGCCGGCGAGCTCGAGAGGCCCGTGTCGGAACTGGCCGGACTCGAGCGCCTCGGCGCCCAGACCGACGGCTTCCTTCAGGGTGAGAGCGGCCATCTCGGCCGCGGCCCGTGCCGGGCCGCGGCCGAGCACCACGACGTCCTCGCGCGGCCCGAGCCAGGCCAAGACGTCGTCCGCGAGGGCCTCGTTCGCCAGGAGACGCTCGATCGAGACGGCCGCACGCTCCGCCTCTCGCGACTGCGCGTCGCATGCGGCTCCGGGTGTGGCGCCGCCCAGGACCTTTCCGATCCCCGCGAGCACGACGAGCCCCGCGCCGAACGTCGTCGTCGATGGCCCCGTCTCCTTGCCGGCCCGTGTGTCGAGCACCACATCCGCCGCCCGAGCGAGCGTGTTGTCCATCCCGTTCGTTACGGCCACGATCGAGGGCGTGTCGTCTCGGCCCCGAAGCGTCTCGACGAGATGGACGATCTCCGCGCTCTCGCCCGACTGGCTCACTGCGATCACCGGCGTCGAGGGGCCAAGGATCCCCGATCGGAAATGGAGGAGCTCCGCGGACCCGAGCATCACGGCCGTCAGACCGGCTTCGGCGAGCTCGGCGGCGAGCGGGTAGCACGAGGCGTAGGAGCCGCCCATCCCGGTGAGGATCACGGTGCCACTCGTGAGGAGCCCGCCCAGCGTCCGAAGCGCTTCCTGCTGGTCGTGGAGCCCCGCGGCGGCTCGCCGGAGCGCCTCGGGCTGCCCGGTGATCTCGGCGGAGAAAGAGTCAGGAAACTTTCCTAACGATTTCACGGCCGCAGTGTACGATGCCGTGCCGTGGGTGTGAAGGTGTCCGTCGCCGGTGGGGGGAGCACGTACTCGCCGGAGCTGGTCGAGGGGTTGGTGACCCGCGCCGATCGGTTGCCGGTGGACGAGCTCGTCCTGCTGGATCCCGATCCCGAACGCCTGGAGATCGTGGGAGCCCTCGCCGACAGGATGCTCCGTCGAGCCGGATGGGCCGGCCGGCTCGTTCTCACCGCGAGCCGTGACGAGGCACTCGAGGGCGCGAACTTCGTGATCGTGCAGCTTCGGGTCGGTGGCCAGACCGCACGTCTGACCGACGAGACGATCCCCGGCAGATTCGGGTTCATCGGCCAGGAGACCACGGGCGCGGGAGGATTCGCGAAAGCACTTCGGACCGTACCCGTCGTGCTCGAGCTGGCCGAGGAGACGGCGCGGCGCGGCGCCCCCGGCGCGTGGTTCGTCGACTTCACCAACCCCACGGGACTCGTGACGCAGGCCCTCCTCGACGACGGTCATCGGGCGATCGGTCTGTGCAACGTCGCGATCTCGCTCCAACGGCGGCTGGCGGAACGGTTCGCCGTCGAACCCGAAAGGGTCACCCTCGATCACGTCGGGCTGAACCACCTCTCCTGGGAGCGGTCCGTCATCGTCGACGGGCAGGATCGGATGGCGGACATCCTCGAGGACCCCGCCTCCTACCCCGGTGCCGATGAGTTCCCGCCCGAGCTCGTCCGGATGCTGGGGGCGATCCCGAGCCCGTACCTGCACTACTACTACTTCCCCTCCGAGGTCCTGGCGCATCAGCGCACCCACCGGAGCAGGGCCGAGGAAGTGATGCAGATCGAGGCCGGCCTCCTGGAGCTGTACCGGGACCCGTCCCTCGACGAGAAGCCGAAGCTCCTCGAGGAGCGAGGTGGCGCGTTCTATTCCGAGGCCGCCGCAGCCCTCGTGGCGTCGCTGCATGCGGGCACCGGGGACGTGCAGGTCGTGAACGTCCGCAACGACGGCGCGATCCCGAACCTGCCCGACGACGACATCGTGGAGATCCCGGCGCGCATCGATCGCGACGGCGCACACCCGGAGCAGACGGCCGCTCTCACACCGGAGATGCTGGGGATCGTCCAGCACGCGAAGGCGTACGAGCGCCTGGCGATCGAGGCCGCGACGACCGGTGACCGGACGAAGGCGCTCAAGGCCCTGCTCGCCAACCCACTGGTCGGTGATTACGCGGGGGCCGCTCCCCTGCTCGATGCGCTGCTCGAGGTGAACCGGCCCTTCCTGCCGCGTTTCGCCGCCAGCGGATGAACGCGGATCGCCCAGCGCTCGACGCGTCGCGCGATGCTCAGGTGGATCCGTCGACGAAGGGCTTCCCGACCGTCGACGGTCCGATCGCGCTCGCCGACGTCGCGACACAAGGATGGTCGCTCGAGGATCTCCTTCCACCGGTGCTCCTGCTCAGGGAGTCGGCGCTCGCGCACAACATCGCCCTGATGGCGGACTACTGCGCGAACCAGTGGGTCGAGCTGGCGCCGCACGGGAAGACCACGATGGCGCCGCAGCTCTGGCGCCGCCAACTCGACGCCGGCGCGTGGGGCATCAGCGCCGCGACCGTCGCGCAGGCTCGGGTGATGCTCGCCGCCGGCGTGCGACGGGTGCTGATCGCCAACGAGGTGACGGACCCTCCCGGCGTGAGATGGGTCGCGACGCAGTTGCGCGACCCCGGCCTCGAGATCCTCTGCGCCGTGGATTCGCCGCCCGGCGTTGAGCTACTCGCCGAGGGGATGGACGGAATGCCTCGACCGCTCCCCGTCCTCGTGGAGCTCGGTCATCCGGGAGGTCGAACCGGATGCCGCACCATCGAGGATGCGATCGAGGTAGCCCGCCTCGTGACGACCAAGCCGGAGCTCGCCCTGGCGGGCGCGACCGGCTTCGAAGGGACGATCTGCGACGACCGCACGCCGGCCTGCCTCGAGGAGGTCCGTGCCTTCCTCGACCGCCTCGCGACCCTCACGGTTCGGCTCCGGACCGATGGCTTGGTGGAGACCGAGGAAACATGGGTGAGCGCGGGAGGCAGCGCGTTCTTCGACCTCGTTGTGGAATATCTCCAGCCGTCCGATGGCATCGCCGACCGGGTGCTCCTCCGCTCCGGTCGCTACGTCGTCCACGACACGCGCCAGAACGAACGTGTGTCGCCGTTCGCACACCACGACCCGGATCGTCGCTTCCGCTCGGCGATCGAAGCATGGGGTGCGGTGCTCTCACGCCCCGAGCCGGATCTCGCGATCATCAACTTCGGGCGGCGCGACGTTCCATTCGACCAGGACCTGCCCGCGCCCTTCACACTGCGACGCCGCTCCGGCGAACGCATCGACGTCGTCGGTGCTCTGGTCGTCGAGCGACTGAACGACCAGCACGCCTTCTGCCGAGTCGGACCGGACGTCTCGATCGAGCCCGGCGACCTCGTGGGGTGCGGCGTGTCCCATCCCTGCACCGCGTTCGACAAGTGGCGGGTGATCCCCGTCCTCGACGACGACGACCACGTGATCGACGCGGTCGCGACCTACTTCTGAGCGGGATCCGCGCGCGCCACGCCCTCCGCATCGCCGACCGTGGCGGCCACCGCGGCGCCGCACCGGGCTCCCTCGACAAGCGCCTCCGGCACGTCCGCGTCGTTCAGGCGGGCGTGCAGGTATCCGGCGTCGAACGCGTCGCCCGCGCCGACCGGGTCGACGTCCTCGACGGGCACCGGCGCCACCTCGTGCCAACGACCCTCGGGATCGAGCGCTCCGGCGCCCGACCTCCCACCCTTCACGACGATCTCGCGAGGTCCACGCCGCGCGAACGCTCGAGCCAACTCCTGGGTCGTCTGTGCATCCTCGAACGCACGAAACTCGTCGATGCCGCCGAGGACGAGATCGCACGAACCGAGCAGAGGCTCGATCAGGGCGACGGTGTGATCGGAGCCCCACAGGCCCTGACGAAGGTTCAGGTCGAGGACACGCATCCCGCGGGCTCGGCGGAACAACGCACGAACGACTCGGCCCGGATCCCGTCCGAGCAGCGGGGTGATGCCCGTGGCGAAGACCGCGCGAACGTCTTCGACCGGGACCCCCTCGAGGTCGACGGGCGAGAGCACGCTTGCCGCCGAGCCGGTCCGGTAGTACCGAACCGTCCCGACGGTGTCACGGAGCATGAGCCCAGTCGGCCGGTCGGGATCCCTTTTCACCCACGACAGCCCCACCCGTTCAGCCCCGAGCGCGGCCAGGATCCGGTCCCCGAGGGGATCCGTGCCCAAGCGACTCACCCACGCGGCGCTCGTGCCCAGCCTGGTGAGCGCCACGCACGCGTTGCTCTCGGCGCCGCCGTGGGTCGCGCGGAACGAGTTCGCCCCGTCCAATGACCCATCCAGAGCCACGAGCGAGACCATCGTCTCGCCGACCGCGACCACCTCGGGGATGCCGGTCACGACGGATCGACGATGGACGCGACCGCGGTCGCCGCCCGTTCGGCGATCGCATCGAGCTCCGTCGCACTCGCGGGCGGACCCTCGCCGACGAGCGCGCCGCCGAGACCGACGCACGCGGCGCCTGCATTCAGATAGGCGCCCGCGTCCTGGATCGCGATGCCGCCCGTCGGAACGAGAGGGACGGCGGGCAGGGGCCCCCGGAGCGCCCGGACGTAGCCCGGACCTCCCACCGAAGCAGGGAACAGCTTGACCGCGGCAACGCCCATGGCGTGGGCGCGCATGATCTCCGTCGGGGTGAGGGCTCCCGGCACGACGTCGACCCGCAGATCGAGAGCACGTTGGACCACGTCGGGAAGGAGTCCCGGACTCACGAGGAAGGAGGCTCCCGCGTCGACACTCCGGGAAACGTGATCGGGCTCGAGGACCGTGCCGACCCCGATCGACCATCCGGCACGGCGCCCTCGCTCAACCGCGCCAAGCGCCCCCGGGGTATCCAGGGTCACCTCGAGGAGCCCGATCCCCCCGCGCACCAGCGCTTCCAGGGTGCCGTCGACGTCCCCGGCGCTCCGGTACCGAACGATCCCCAGGAGCCTGGCGGATGCATCCCATCCGGCCATCGGCGACCCCCTTCGACTCACGACGCGAACGCGTGATTCGACCGTCTTGACGTGGTGTGGGTCGCGAGCGTAGCATCCGGCGAATAGTTAGGAAACTTTCCTGAGAGTATGAGTGACGTCGCTCGGTAGGACGCGGGAGGGAGAGACGACGAGCCTCGACGAGACGTTCGCCGGCGGGACGCCCAGCCTCCTTCGCGCGATCAACGAGCGTTCCGTGCTCGAGTTCGTCCGGCGCATGGGTCCCGTCTCCCGAGCCCAGATCGCCCGCGACAGTGACCTCTCCAAGCCCACCGTGTCGCAGGCGCTGGCATCACTGCTGGAGGCAGGTCTCGTCCGGGAGGCTGGGAGGGCCAGTGGCAAACGGGGACCGGCCGCCATCCTGTACGAGCTGAACCCACGAGCGGGATGGGTGGTCGGCATCGATATCGGCCGCGCTTGGATCAGAGCGGCGATCGCGAACCTCTCGGGCGACATCGTCGCCCGGCGTGACGAACGGACCGTGGTGCGGAGCCAGCGGGCTCTGATCTCCCAGATCGGCCAGATCGCGCACGGTCTCGCCGCCGAGGCACATCTCCGGTGGCGTCAGGTGACCTTCGCGACCGTCGGGAGCCCCGGGGTCTTCCACCCGGCCAAAGGCACCGTGGAGCTCGCGTACGCGCTCCCGGGATGGGGCAGGACCGGCCTGGTGGAGTCCGTCCAAGAGGAGCTGGGCACCAAGATCGCCTTCGAGAACGACGTGAACCTCGCCGCACTCGGCGAGCAGTGGCGAGGGCTCGGCAAGAACGTCGCCAACTTCGCCTATCTCCATGTGGGAACCGGTGTCGGCGCAGGCCTCGTGCTCAACGGAGAGCTCTTCCGTGGGCACGCAGGGGCGGCCGGGGAGGTGGCCTATCTCCCCCTCGCGACCGAGGATCCTCGCGACCCCGTCTCACGCCGCCTGGGCGCACTCGATGCCGCGGCGGGTGCGGCCGGTGTAGTCGCAACCGCGCGCGACCTCGGGATGACGGGACCACTGTCCGCCAAGCGCGTGTTCGCGGCGGCGAGGCGAGGTGATCAAGTGGCCGGGCGCGTCGTCGAGCTCGAAGCCGGTCGGATCGCCCTGGCGATCGCCGCGATCGTGCCGGTCATCGACCCCGAGCTCGTCGTGCTGGGCGGCGGGATCGGCAGCAACGGTGACCTGCTCCTCGAACCCGTCGAGCGCGAGCTCGCAAGCATCTCCCCGTTCCGCCCACGGATCGACGTGTCGGTGCTGGGCGAGGAGGCCAGCCTCCACGGTGCAGTGGCGACGGCGCTGCAGTCGGCGCAGACGCTGCTCTTCGCGCGCGGCGCGGAAGCAGCAGGTCACAGGAGGTAAGGAGATCAACGTGTCGCACAGATGCCGTCGACCGTTCGGGCCTGAGCCCGAGAAAGATGGCGGCCAGACAGAAGGGAGAGTGGGATGAAACGTCGAGTCACATCGATCGCGGTAGCGGCAGCGTTCGCGTTGTTCGCCGCGGCCTGCACCGCGGGTGGGGGGGACGGCGATCCGCCGCCCTCTGTCGACCCGAACGCGGAGCACGAGCCGGTCACGCTCGAGATGTGGATCCCGTTCAGCGCGGATCACGAGGTGGCCGGCGTCCAAGCCGCGTTCGACGCCTTCGAGGCGGAATACCCCTGGATCACGATGAAGGTGACGACCGGGGTCGAGGACGACGCCAAGGTGCTTGCCGCGATCCGAGCCGGGACTCCGCCCGACGCGACGATGTCGTGGGCGTTGGACGATCTCGCCGCCTTCTGCGACACCGGCGCCTGGCAGGACCTCACTCCGTACATCGAGCAGGACGGCATGGAGATCTCGGATCACTTCCCACCCTCGGTCGAGCGATACACGGGCTTCGGCGGGAAACGGTGCGCGTTCCCATTCCTCACCGATGCGGTCGGCCTCTACTACAACAGGGATCTCCTGGAGGCGAAGGGCTACACCGAGCCTCCGAAGACCTATTCCGAGCTCACGGCGATGGCGAAGGATCTCACCGAATTCAACCCGGACGGCACGATCAAGGTCGCCGGATTCGTGCCCTGGTTCGGCAACTACTACGTCAACGGAGACCCGCTGAACCACTCCATCGCCTGGGACGCCGACTGGTACAACGACGACGGCACGGCGGCGATGGCCTCCGACCCGGACTGGGCGGCGATGTTCCGCTGGCAGAAGGACCTCGTCGACTTCTACGGCGTGGACAACCTGAAGAAGTTCGTCGCCGGCCAGGGCGACGAATGGGGAGAGTCGAGTCAGGACTTCCAGCTCGGCCGTATCGCGATGGCCCTCGATGGCGAATGGCGGACCGCGTTCATCAAGAACGGCACGCCCGACCTGAACTACGGGACGGCGCCGTCACCGGTTCCGGACGGCAGGGAGGATGTGTACGGGGTCGGCCGGGTCGGCGGGACGATCATCGGGATCCCCCGCGGATCGGCGCACGAAGCCGAGGCGTGGCTCCTCGTGAAGTTCATGGCCACCAACACCGGGAGTCTCGTCGCCGCAGCGAACGCGATCGGCAACGTACCGACGACCTTCGAGTCGCTGGAGTCTCCGGCGCTGTCGCTGCCCGAGCAGTTCAACACGTTCCTGGACGTGTTCTCGAACCCGAACTCGCATTACAAGGACATGTCTATCCTCGGCTCCGCTGACCAGGACATCCTGTCGAGCTTCGCGGCGAAGTGGCAATCGGGTCGGATCACCGACCTCGAAGCGGGCCTCGCAGGCGTCGCGGAACAGATCAACGACCAGCTCGCGCAGGCGGGCGGCTGATCGGGCGGGGGGAACGATCGCCGAAACACTGACGGCGGAGGCGCGCCGGCCCGTCTCGAAGAGACGACCGGCGCGCCGCCGCGCCCGTCGCTACGGCACGGTCTCCCTGTTCATGCTTCCGTGGATCATCGGCTTCTCGGTCTTCATCGCGTACCCGATGATCGCGAGCTTCTACTACTCCTTCACGAACTACGACCTTCTCGAGGATCCGACCTTCGTCGGTCTCCAGAACTATCGGTTCATGTTCACGAAGGACCCGATGTTCTGGCAGGCGATGCGCAACACCCTGTGGATCATCGCGGTGGGGGTTCCCCTGCAGATCGTGACGTCGCTCTCTCTGGCCTGGCTGCTCACCCGGCCGAGACGAGGGTCTCGGATCTATCGGACGATCCTGTTCCTTCCCACGATGATCCCTCCGGTCGCGGCGGCTCTCGGATTCGTGTTCCTCTTCAATCCGGCCACGGGCCCTATCAACCAAGGGCTCGTGGCGTTGGGAGTGGAGAACCCGCCCCTCTGGTTCTACAGCGCGTTCTGGTCGAAATGGGGCCTCGTGTTCCTGAGCCTTTGGGGCGTCGGCCAGACCATGATGATCTTCCTCGCCGGCCTCTTGGATGTCCCGCGACAGCTCTATGAAGCCGCCGAGATCGAAGGTGCGGGTGCGTGGCAGCGGTTCCGCTTCGTCACCCTGCCGATGATCTCCCCGGTGATCTTCTTCTCCGTCGTGATCGGAGTGATCGCCGGGTTCCAGTACTTCACGCAGGCCTACGTCGCGAGCTTCGCCGTCTCCGGTCAACCCACGGGAGGCGCAGCAGCCAACATCGGGGGGCCCGAGGAATCGACCTTGTTCTACTCGTTGCACCTCTACATCAAAGGCTTCGCCCACTTCCAGATGGGCTACGCGTCGGCGATGGCGTGGATCCTGTTCCTGATCATCATGGTCTGCACCATCGTGATCATCAGAACGTCCCGGCGGTGGGTCCACTATCAGGGGGGGTTCCGATAGCCGCGACGACGACCTCACGCCCGCGCTCCCCGACCGCCACCGGGCGGACGCGGAGACCGATCCCACCGACCGTCCGGCGCCGACGGTTCCTGACCGAGGTGGGGAACCATGCGGCGCTGATCGCGGTCAGCATCATGTTCCTGCTGCCGATCGCGTTCATCGCGCTGACCGCGCTGATGACCGACGGCCAGGCGAGAACGCCCGATCTCTGGCCGCACCCGTTCCGATGGAGCAACTTCCTCGACGTCTTCCACCGCATCCCGTTGGTCCGATATACCTTCAACACAGCCACGATCGCGACCCTGGCGACCGTCGGAGTCGTCGTGTCCTGCATCCCCGTCGCCTACGCGCTCTCGAGGATGCGGTGGCGCGGCCGGAACGCGTCGTTCCTCGTCGTCCTGTCAACGATCATGCTGCCCTTCCAGGTCACGGTGATCCCGCTCTACATCCTGTTCGTCCGCTTCGGATGGATCGGGACGATGAAGCCGTTGATCGTGCCACTGTTCTTCGGCGACGCGTTCACGATCTTCCTGCTCCGGCAGTTCTTCCTCACGATCCCGTCGGAGCTCTCCGACGCCGCGCGGGTCGACGGAGCGAGCGAGTTCCAGATCATGACCCGTGTGATCGTCCCGCTGGCGAAGCCGGCGATCGCCGCCGTGGCGTTGTTCCAGTTCCTGTACTCATGGAACGACTTCTTCGCGCCATTGCTCTTCCTGATCCAAGACCCCGACAAGTGGACGCTCTCCATCGCGCTCTCCGAGTTCCGAAGTCAGTACCACGTCGAGTGGAACCTCACGATGGCCGCGGCCGTGCTGTTCGTGATGCCGGTGATCATCCTGTTCTTCCTCGCGCAGCGGGCCTTCATCGAGGGCGTGACGCTGACGGGGACCAAAGGCTGACCCCTGCATCGACGCCGGTGCGGTCTCGCTGCCGAGAAGCTCGCGGGTGAATGGGCATCGGGCCGCTTGGCCCGCATGGAGCACGGCCGTCTGGTCGGATCCGGAGTAACGATCAGGCCGCCTCGACGGTCAAGGTCCCTTCCATCCCATCGGCACGGTGGAACTCGCAGAACAGCGGCGACGGCGCAGGCTCCCGCTCTGCGAGCGAACAGCCAACCATGGCGAGGGCGAGCGCCATCGAGAGGGTCGGTCTCGCTGCGTTCATGGACCCAGAGTGCGGCGGGACACTCCAAGCACGCATGAATCGGTGGCTAAGAGTTCGGGAAGACTCCAGGCATCGGCTGGAGTCGGCCGAGCCGAGATCGCTCTCAGATCAACCCGATGAGTTGCTGCTAGTGCCAGCCGCGGGACCGGCCCGCCTCCGCGACCCGCTCGACCGCGATCTCGTAGGCAGCAGCTCGATGCGGGATCCCACCCTCGTCGGCACGCTCGAGGACGAGATCGGTCGCTTCCTCCATCAGCTCCTTCAATCGCCCGTTGACCCGCTCCTCGCTCCAGCGCTCGCGTTGCAGGTTCTGTACCCACTCCAGGTAGCTCACGGTGACTCCACCGGCGCTGCCGAGGATGTCCGGAACCACCCACACGCCGCGATCTTGGAGCAGCAGATCCGCATCCGGGGTGGTGGGATGATTCGCGAGCTCGAGGACGAGATTCGCACGTACACGTTCTGCGTTGTCGGCCCGGATCGAACGTTCGAGAGCGGCCGGAGCCAGCACCTCGCACTGGACCCCGATCAGGTCGTCGCCGGCGATCGAGTCCGCGTGCTTGGACCCGGTCACGCTCCCCGTCTGTTGCTTGTGTGCGAGCACATCGCGCGGGATCAGTCCCTCGAGGTTCACGACCGCACCCCGTGAGTCGGAAACCGCCACGACCCGATAGCCCATCTGATGGGCGAGCTGCGCGAACCACGCACCGGCATTGCCGAAGCCTTCGACGGCGATCCGGATGTGTTCGCGTGTCCACCGCCTCGAGCGAGCGATGCGATCGAGCGCGAAGAGCGCTCCGCGACCCGTCGCGGCGTCCCGACCGAGCGACCCACCGAGTCCGACGGGCTTCCCGGTGATCACCGCGGGCGAGTCACCGCGCGACCTGGAGTACTCGTCGTACATCCACGCCATCTCACGCGGGCCCGTGTTGACGTCGGGAGCCGGGATGTCCCGGTACGGGCCCACGATCGTCTCGATCGCCGAGAAGTAGGAACGGCACAGCCGCTCGAGCTCGGCGACCGACAGGGTCTTCGGGTCGACCTTGACGCCGCCCTTCGCGCCACCGAACGGGACATCGAGCAACGCCGTCTTCCACGTCATCAGCGCCGAGAAGCAACGGAACTCGTCGCGGGACGCGTTCTGATGGAAGCGGAGGCCTCCTTTGAAGGGTCCCCTCGCGCCGTTGTGCTGGATCCGCCATCCCGGATACACATCGAACGAACCATCGTCGCGGGAAACCCGGACGGACACGGCCACCTCACGCCGATGTGTCGACAGGACCTTCCGAGCGCCGTCGTCCAGGTCGATCCGGTCGGCGGCCTGATCGAGGTGACCTTGTACCGCTGCGAAGAGACCTTGGGAAGGAGACTCCGGGACGTTCACGATCAGGTCCTGCGTCGACACATTCGCCAGTCTGCCACGCGAGGGACCCTGCGCGCGAACCGGTCTCCAAGCCGGGTGGCCGATTGGTCGCCCGATGGCAACCCTCCTACGATGGGCATAGCGGCCATCGGCCGGGACGGGAAAGGCAACGACCAAGGTGCTCTCCTTCGGCGTCACGTTCATGCTCGACCCACCGGTTTCGCGAACGGTCGAGTGGGCGAAGCTCGCCGAGGAACACGGATTCGATTCCGTGTGGGCCTGGGACTCCCACGTGTTGTGGCAAGAGTTCTACACGACGTTCGCACTCGTCGCCGCCGGCACCGATCGAGTGCGAATGGGCCCGTGCGTCACCAATCCGGCAACCCGGGACATGACCGTCACCGCGAGCGCGATGGCCACGCTCCAGGAGGTCTCACGCGGGCGGATGGACATCGGCATGGGCCGGGGGGATAGCGCCCGACGCGTGATCGGCCAAAAGCCCGTGACGGTGGAGCAGATGGAGCACGCCTGCCGGTTCATCAAGGACATGGCCGAGGGCCGGGAGGTCGACTACGAGGGCACACCCCTTCAGCTGAAGTGGAGCGAAGGCCACCGTCTCCCCGTCTGGGTTGCTGCCTACGGTCCCAAGGCGCTCCGCGCGTGCGGCCGTGTGGCCGACGGCCTGATCATGCAGCTCGCCGACCCGTTCATCCTCGATTGGTCACTCACCTACATCCGTGAGGGAGCCGAGGAAGCCGGGCGATCTTTCGAGGACATCCAGATCCAGGTCGCGGCGCCGGCCTACCTCGCCGACGACATCGCCAAGGCGCGCGACCAAGTGCGCTGGTTCCCTGCGCTGGTCTCCAATCACGTGGTCGATCTCGTCAAGCGCTACGCGAACGCGGATCTCCCCCAAGAGCTGACCGATTTCATCGAAGCGCGCGACCACTACGACTACGCCGAACACGGCCGGACGGGTGCCGAGCACGCAGACTTCGTCACCGACGAGGTCGTGGACCGCTTCTGTGTGCTCGGCACCGCCGACGAGTGCATCGCGAAGCTCCGCGAGCTCGAGGCGCTCGGCGTGACCCAGTTCAACATCTACTCGATGCAAGAGGATCCCGGGCCGGCCGGGATCATCGAAGGGTTCGGGAAGGACGTGCTGCCGGCGTTCCGCTCATAGCGGATCGCCGGCACGGTGAACGGAGGTGCACGGACGATGACGACGATCAGAGCCGCAGTGATCCAAGCCCATGCGAACATGCCGAAGCAGGAAGCGATCGACAAGCACGTCGAGTTGATCGCGAAGGCGGCTGCCGAGGGCGCCGAGGTGACCTGCCTCCAGGAGATCTTCCACGGCCCCTACTTCTGCGCCGAGCAGGATCCGAAGTGGTACGCGACGGCCGAGCCCGAGGACGGCCCGCTCGTCACGAGGATGCGCGAGGTCGCGAAGACCCACAACATGGTGCTGATCGTCCCCTGGTTCGAGGAGGCGCAGACCGGCGTCTATTACAACTCGGCCGTCGTGATCGAGCGGGACGGGACCGTCGCCGGCAAGTACCGCAAGACCCACATCCCGCACGTCGGGCCGTGCTTCTGGGAGAAGTTCTATTTCAAGCCCGGGAACCTCGGATATCCCGTGTTCGACACGTCCGTGGGGAAGGTCGGGCTGATCATCTGCTACGACCGGCATTTCCCCGAGATCGGCCGCGCACTCGGGCTCAAGGGGGCCGAGTTGGTCTTCAACCCCTCGGCCACGGTCGAGTCGCTCTCGAAGTACCTCTGGGAGCTCGAGCAACCGGCGACCGCGGTGGCCAACGGCTACTGGATCGGCGCGATCAACCGCGTCGGCACCGAGGAGCCGCTCTCGAGCGCGAAGTTCTACGGCTCGTCCTACTTCTGCGACCCGAGGGGTCAGATCGTTGCGCAAGCCTCGGACTCCGAGGACGAGGTGCTCGTTCACGACCTCGACCTCGATCAGATCCGTGAGGTCCGCGATACGTGGCAGTTCATGCGCGACCGCCGCCCCGAACTCTACGGTGAGCTCACGCAATTGCTTCCCTGACGGACAGGCGGCCGAGGAAGGAGGAAGGAGCACGTGAAGACACTGATCCAGGGCGGCACCGTCGTGACGGCGACCGAAACGGTCGCTGCCGACGTGCTCGTGGACGGGGAGAAGGTGGCCGCGGTCGGCAGGGGGATGGCCGTCGAGGCCGACCGGACGATCGACGCCACCGGCCGGTACGTGATGCCCGGTGCGGTCGATGTGCACACCCACATGGATCTGCCTTTCGGGGGGAGCTTCTGCTCGGACGACTTCGCCAGCGGGACACGCGCAGCGGCGTACGGCGGCACCACGACCATCGTGGACTTCGCCCTGCAGGACTACGGCGAGAGCCTGCGCACCGGGCTCGACCGTTGGCACGAGAAGGCGCAGAAGTCGCACACGGACTACGGGTTCCACATGATCGTGCGCGAGGTGAACGACCAGGTACTGGACGAGATGGACACCCTCGTCGGCGAAGGGGTGACCTCGTTCAAGCTCTTCATGGCGTATCCGGGCGTCTTCATGCTCGACGACGCGGCGATCTTCCAGACGATGCAGCGCGCGGCCGACTCGGGCGCACTGATCATGATGCACGCCGAGAACGGCGGCCCGATCGACGTGCTGATCCGGCAGTACCTGCAGCAGGGCAAGACCGATCCGGTCAATCACGGCCTCACGCGTCCACCGGTCATGGAGGGCGAGGCGGTCAATCGGGTGTTCAAGATGGCCGAGCTTGCCGGCGCGCCCGCCTACATCGTCCATCTGTCCTCGCGCGACGCGCTCGACGCCGTCCGCGACGCGCGTAACCGCGGCGTCGCCGCCTACGCCGAGACGTGCCCCCAGTATCTGTACCTCTCGATCGACGACATGGCTCGTCCCGGCTTCGAAGGTGCGAAGTTCGTATGCTCGCCGCCGCTCCGCACACCCGACCATCAGGACGAGCTCTGGAAGGGACTGGTGGCGGACGACCTCCAGGTGGTTTCGACGGATCACGCACCGTTCAACTACAAGGGACAGAAGGACCTCGGGAAAGACGACTTCTCGAAGATCCCGAACGGCCTCCCCTCGGTGGAGGATCGCTTCACGCTGCTGTACCAGGGGGTGGTCGACGGGAGGATCGGCCTCAACCGATTCGTCGAGATCGTGGCGACATCGCCCGCTCGCATGTTCGGCCTGTTCCCGCGGAAGGGAACGATCGCGCCGGGGTTCGACGCCGACATCGTGATCTTCGATCCGGAGCAGGAGCGTACGATCTCGGCCGAGACGCACCACATGAACGTCGACTACTCCTGCTACGAAGGACGACGAGTGAAGGGGATGCCTCAGATCGTCATGCAGCGTGGGAACGTCTTGGTGGAGGACGGCGAGTTCCACGGGAAGCAGGGGCAGGGGACCTTCCTGCCACGGAGCAGGATCTCGACGTGACGGTGGACGTCGAACGACTGCGTCGGCTCCCCCTCTTCGGCGAGTTGGATCATCACGACCTGTCCATGATCACGCATCACGTCGGAGAGACGGAGGCGTCGGAAGGACAGGTGCTGTTCGAGCAGGGCTCGATCCCGTACGAGATGTTCGTGGTCGAGGAAGGCACGGCCGATGTCACGAAGGACGGCGAGACCGTCGGCAGGATCGGCCCGGGCGACGTGGTGGGCGAGATCGGACTCCTGCGGCTCCAGCGTCGGATGGCGACCGTTCGGGTCACGTCGCCGCTCCGCGCGGTCACGGTGAGCGCCGACGACCTCCAGGTGATCGAGGAGGAGATGCCTGAGATCGCGGGCCAGCTCCGCTCGATCATGGGGGCCCGCGAGCGAGAGCTCGGTGGACCGCAGGAGGGATGACCGAGACGCGGTTCGCACGATCCCCTACGAGCACCGATACTTCGGTTGCTGGAAGCGCAACACCGGAGGACACGATTGCCTCGGAACGCCCACGTCCCCCCGATCGCTGACCGGGTCAAGATCGATCGAGTGATCCGGGAGCGTGGCTCCGTCGTCACCAGCATCGGGCGCGAGATTACCAGCGGCGCAACGGTTGTCGTCAAAGAACTGCTTGGCGGCGCGATCCGAAGACTGCCACCGGCGGACCCGAAACGCTCCGTGTGGACGAGGCTGGTCCTGCCCTCCCAGGTCGATCGAGCCGGCGGCGTCGTCCGGACCCTCCGTCCCTTCATCGAGGGGACGCCGCTGGACGAGATGATGAGCGGACCTCGACTCGCTCTCGAGCTCGTCCTGAGCGTCGGCCTGGATGTGCTCCGAGCGCTCGACACGCTCCACAGCCATGGGGTCGTCCACGGCGCCATCAAGCCGTCGAACATCATCGTCTCCTCCGACGGGCGGGCCTGGCTCGTCGATCCGGCCCAGGTCGATCCCGTTCCCGAACAGATGCACGCGTTGGAAGGATCTCTCGACGCGGCCCTCTATCGCTCCCCCGAGCAAGCGGGTGTCCTGGAGGATCCGATCGACCTCCGCTCCGACCTGTACTCGTTCGGCGCGGTCCTCTTCGGATGCCTGACCGGCCGTCCCCTCCACGACGCGACGGACAAGGGAGAGCTCCTCCGCGCACACGTGCTCGAGTCCACATCCAGCATCCGGGCCGAGGGCGTCGATGCTCCTCGTGTCCTCGACGAGATCATCGGGCGACTGCTGCGGAAGGACCCGACGGACCGTTACGCCACGTCGGGCTCGGTCCTGCATGATCTGATGGAGCTCGAGCGCCGTCGTGAGCGAGGCGAACGAGATCCCGGGTTCGTGATCGGATTGGGCGACGTTCGCTCGACCCTCACGGAACCGGGTCTCGTCGGGCGAACAGAGGAGCTCGTCCTCTTGAACGCGCTCCTCGGTCTGGCCGCCCGTGGTCGCGGTGCCCTCGTGCGGCTGGAGGCGGCTTCGGGCGACGGCAAGACGAGGATCCTCCACGAGGCGGCTCTCGCCGCATCTCAGCGAGGCGAGCGTGTCTTTCGAGCGGAAGCCCATGAGCTGGAGGCCCCCCGCCCAGTCGCGATGCTCGAGCGACTGGCAGGATCGATCCTCGAGGCCGCGGCGGAGGATCCCGTTTTCGCCGATCACCTGACCCGCAGTCTCTCCCCATGGGCCCCCGAGCTCCGCACCGTCCTGCCGTCTCTGCGCCCGCTGCTCGTTGCCAACGTGGAGGTATCAGTGCTCTCCTCGCAGATGCGACTCCAGGACGGTCTGGCCGCCCTGTTCGACGCCCTCGGGATGAAGCAGCGGCCCGCGGTGATCCTGCTCGATGACTGCCAATGGGCGGATCAGCTCTCACTCGGGGTGATCGGACGCTGGTCCTCGCAACCTCGAGCGGACCGGTTCGTCAGTGTCGTGGCGGCGACCCGCAGCGCGGGATCCGGATCGGACGACCTCACCCAGATATGGACGAGCGGAGCGACGATCGCCCTCGGGACTTTGGAACGGAACGAAACGCGCGATCTGGTGTCATCGATGGCCGGACGTGTCCCGTCTGAAGCTCACGCGGTCATCGCTCGGCTCTCAGGTGGCAGTCCGTTCTTCGTCGCCTCGGTCCTGCGGAGCATGGTCGAGTCGGGAGCTCTCCGCCCTGGTTCGAACGGATGGAAGATGGAGCCCGCTGCGATCGCGACGCTCGCATCGACCACGCAAGAGGCCGCCATCGTCACCCGGCGCCTGGGACGGCTGACCGACGAAACCCTCGGCTTCCTCTCGGCGGGGGCGATCGTGGGCAGCCACGCTTCGGTTGCCGAGAGTGCCTCCCTCGCGCGGACGAAGCCCGACCGGATCGACGCCACCCTCGAGGAAGCTCGACGGTCCGGTCTGATCTGGCTGGCGGAGGACCGAGACAGCTTCTCCTTCATCCATGACAAGGTGCGGGAAGGAGCGATCGGGCGCCTCGGGACGGCGGAGCGGCGAGCCCTGCATCTCCGGGCTGCCAACCTGATCGAGACAGGGCGCCCGGGTGACGTCTTCGACCTGGCGTACCACTACGACCAGGCCGGTGCCTCGGACCGCGGCCTGAGCGCGGCCCTCGAGGCGACCTCGATCGCCAGAGGACGCCAAGCGCTCGAGAGCGCCGAGACGATGCTCCGGATCGCTGCCAGAGGCGTCCCCGAGGCGGATCACGCGACGCGGATCACGGTGGCAGAAGAGCTGGGAGAGGTGCTGATGCTGCGGGGCTCTTACGAGGAGTCCGGCCAGTGGCTCGGTGAGGCTCGCTCGCTCGCGCGGACCGGCGATCGAGCGGCGACGATCCAGGGGAAGATCGGCGAGCTCGCGTTCAAGCGCGGCGACGTGCAGACGGCCGCCGCCGCGACAGAACGGGCGCTCCGGATGATCGGACGACATGTTCCTCGCCGAACGGGCGTCCTTCTGCCGTTGTTGTTCAAGGAGCTCCTCGTGCAGGCGCTGCATTCCTTGTTCCCGTCGTTCTTCGTGGGACGTCGGCCCCTCGAGGAAGGCGCGGCAGACCTCCTCGCGTCCCGGTTCCACAGCCGCCTGGGCTACGCGTGGTGGTTCGAGCGAGGGAAGATCGCCACCCTATGGACGCACTTCCGGTCGCTCAACCTCGCCGAGCGCTACCCCCCAACTCCTGAGCTCGCTCAGGCATACTCGGAACACGCACCCGCCATGATGCTCATCCCGTGGCACCGACGGGGCATCCGCTACGCGCAACGGTCCCACGAGATCCGCGTACAACTGGGCGATCTCTGGGGACAGGGTCAGTCGCTCCACTTCTGGGGCGCGGGGCTCTACGCCGCGTCGGCGTTCGGAGCTTCATTGGAGCGGATGCGGGAGGCCCTGGAACTCCTCGAACGGACCGGTGACCAGTGGGAGCTCAACAACTGTCGTCTCCAGATCGCCATGGCGAAGTACCGGCTCGGCGATCTCGCAGGCGCCGTGGAGGAGAGCCGAGCGGCCCGGAACGCGGGGCTCGAGATCGGCGACTCACAGGCCCGAGGGATCGGGCTCGAATGTTGGGCCAAGGCCACCGATGGCCTGATCCCAGAGGACCTGATCCGCGCGGAGGTCGAACGTTCGGGTGAGGATGTGCTCACGATCGCGAGCGTCATGCAAGCCGAAGGGGTGCGACTCCTCGGCGCCGGCGACGCCGGCGCGGCGGTCGCTGCCTTCGAGGAGAGCCAGCGTTTGTTCCGGCACGCAGGCATGAAGAACGCCGGCGTCAGCCCGGTCCGGCCGTGGCTGCTCACCGCCCTCCGCCGAGCCGTCGAGAGCACACGATCCGGGGATCGTGATCGGCGAGCCCTCCGCCGCCGCGCGCGATCCGTCGCGCGGCAAGCGGGTCGGCGAGCGCGCTTCTATCGGAACGACCTGCCTCATGTTCTGCGCGAGCGCGCGTATCTCGCTGCAGCTCGCGGGCGCCGGCGCCGAGCCCACGTCCTGTTCGACCGGAGCCTCGATGTCGCGATGCGACAGGGAGCGCAGGCGGAGGTTCTCAGGGCCCGGATCTCCCGAGGCCAGGTTGGCCAACGTCTCGGGTGGCTGTCGGATGTCGAGAACGGCGCACGAGCAGAACGGGAACTGGCGGACCTCATCGCGGCGACCGGCCTCGATCCTTCGGCCGGTTCCACGTGGCCGGGTTCCGGGCAAGCGGAAACAGGCGATCCGCAAGACGCGGAAGACTGACCCAGCCGAAGCGCCGAAGTATTTCCGCCTCCGGCGTTTAGGGCCCGTGGCGAGGGGTAAACACGCCTCAACGGCGTCCCGGCCCCTCCGGCCGAGACCCATCTTCAGATGTGTGGAGTCGGAGGGTCACGGGGAACCCACCCCCTTCCCGGACCCTCCGACCCGCATATCGCCTCCCGCGAGACCCCGCCACACGAACCCGTGGGAAGTCATTCAGGTGGAGCGGCGGCCACCTCCACCTCGCGCCCGGCCGCAACCGCTGAGGTCCTGGTCCTCGACCCCGATGCACGCTGCGAGTAGGCTCCGCGTGGCCCAGGAGTTGGGACCAAGACTCGGAAGGATGGGGATGAACACACGGGTTGGGCGGATCCTGGGCTGTGGAGCGATGGCGCTGCTGCTCGCAGGATGCTTCAAGGTCAACATGGACGTGGAGGTGAGTCCCGAGAACACCGTTTCGGGCAGTGCCGTCATCGCTGTGGACGAAAGCATCCTGGAGCTCAGTGGGCAGAGCGCGGATCAGCTGTTCCAGGACATGAACCTTTCGGACCTCCCCGCCGGTGCGACGGTGAGCCCGTACGAGGAGGACGGATTCATCGGGCGTGAGATCACGTTCGCCGACATGCCGCTCGAGGCGTTCACGCAGAACAACACCTTGTCGGGCTCCAGCGGGGGCACCGGCGAAGAGCTGAACATCGTTCGGCAAGGTGACGAGTTCCACGTCACGGGGGCGTTCAACATGACGGGGACGGAGTTCACGGGCACCGAGATCCCCCAGCAGTTCCTGGAGAGTTTCGAATTCAGGATCTCGATCACGTTCCCCGGTGAGGTCAAGTCCGCGACCGGCGACATCGACGGCAACACGGTCACGTGGGAGCCCAAGATCGGTCAGGACAATCCGATTGAGGCGGTAGCGAGCGCGATCCCGTCGAAGAGCTCTCCGCTGTTGATGATCCTTCTGATCGCAGCAGGAGCTCTCGTCCTGGGCGCGATCGTCTACCTGCTCACTCATCGCAAGGCTCCTGCACCGGCTGCCGGCGCCCTCGATGGCGGAACGACATCGCCGTTCGAAGCGACGCCCGCGATGCCCGTGGAGCCCGTGGAGCCCGTGGCGCCTGTCGAGCCCGTGGCGCCTGTCGAGCCCACACCGAGCCCGCCGGACGCCCCCGGCTCCGCCGTCCCTCCCGAGGACGAGCCGCCGCCTCCAACGACCCCCGCCTCATCGCCGTAGCGACCAACGACCACACCGATGTCGATCGTGCGGCGCGACCGCGCCCAGGATCGCCGACGCGGACGCCGCGATACCGTGCCCTGAAGGCCATGGAAACACAGTGGTGGGACCACTGTCGGTGATCGCAGTCGCCACAATGAAGTGGCTCGATAAGCCTTCAACATCTGCACTACTCGGATGCGACCCGGCGCGCGTGCGCCCCCTCGATCGCTGAAGATCTCCTGAAAGGTTGCGCACCAACGAAAAGCCGTAAAGATGCCGTGAAGAAACGCGGCCACGGGGTTCACAAAACTGGATCTTTAGGTAGCCTCCAGCTAACCGATGACCCGTCGGAAGCTTCCAATTCTCGCTGTGGTCGTCGCCGTGCTCCTGGCGGGGACGTCGTCTTCTGTCCTCGCCGACGACCTCCCGCGCCGGAACAAGATGTTTCGCATCCTGAACCAGACCCGACGGAATAGCGGCCGTCCCGTCCTCCGGTTGAACGCCCCCGTTTCGCACCGCGCCTGGTTGCATTCGAGGAACATGGTGAAACAGAACACTCTCTTCCATACGAGACGGCTCTACGATGCGGTCCGTGCCTACCGACCGTCGGCGTGGGGAGAGAACGTCGGGATGGCGGGCCTCGTCACGCGGGTGCGAACCCTCTGGATGCAAAGCGCCGGGCACCGAGCCATCCTGCTCAATCCTCGCTACCGGCGGGTCGGAGTCGGGATCGTGAGCGCCCGAGGCGGCGTGTGGGTGACGGCCATCTTCTACGGTGGGTGACGCCGCCGCTTCAGGACACGAGCGAGCGGAGCTGGCGGAGGGCGACCGTGAGCTGGGAGAGATCGGTGACACCCTCCATCGCCAGTGATCGCATGAACCGCTGCAACCTGCCATAAGCCGCGCTCCGGAACTCGAGGAACGCATCGACGGCTTCGTCGATCGGGCGTCCGCCCGCATGCTCGAGCACGGTCTCGATGATCTCGCGACGGATCGTGTACAGGTCGTCTTCCATCGAGTGGAGCGCCCATCGTTGCCAACGCGTCTTCGCCGGTTGCTCGGCCAGCCGCTGCTCCAGCCAGTCGATGTCGAGGCGCTCACCGAGGAGGAAGAACCCGCGAGCCACCTCCAGCACGGGCCGCCCCGTGGCCCGGGCGACCGAGATGATGTCCGGTCCGTGCACCAGCTCGTCTTGGAACGCGTGCCGCCTCACGAGCTCCTCGGGAACGCCCGCGGCCGTGAGCCGTTCCGTCTCACGCTCACGCTGCTCGCGCCAGGACTCAGGCCCGATCTGCTCGATCACGGACGACAGTTCGAGGAAAGCGGCCCTCGATCGCTCGACGGCTTCCCCGAGACGCAGGCCGGGGGCTCGCACCAGGTACCAGCGCGCGGTCGACTCGACGAGACGGTCCACCGCCGTCATCAATTCGTTCTGGATCTCCGGGTCGATCTTGCCGTCGAGCGCTTCGATGGCATCCCATCGAGAAACCGCATCGATCACGTCGCGCGCGATCCTGAACGCCCGGACGACCTCCGCCGGGGTTGCTCCGGTTTCCGCCACTAGTCGCGAGACGAACGTGACCCCTTGTGAGTTGACGACGTCGTTCGACACGATCGTCGCGATCAGCTCGCGGCGCAGCGGATGCTCCCCCAGCAGCGTCCGGAACCGCTCGACGATCTTCTCCGGGAAGTACCTCGCCAGGTCCTGCTCGAGGTACTCCGAGTCGGGAAGGTCGGCGTCCAACAGATCTCGCTTGATCGAGCGCTTCGAATACGCGACCAGGAGCGCGAGCTCGGGCCGAGTGAGCCCCTCGCCCCGGCCACGCCGCTCCGCCATCTCCTCCGACGTGGGCAGGAACTCGACGGCCCGGTCCAGCTCGCCCTCGGCTTCGAGCTGGAGCATCAGATCCTCGCAGGCCTCGTTCCGTTCTGCCGCGACGGCCGACTCCTGGGACAGGATCTGCGCCTGGAGATAATTGTCGTAGAGGACCCGGCGGACCACGTCGTCGGTGCATGCCTCCAGCAAGAGGTTGCGATCGTCCGTCGTGAGCTCACCTCGCTCGATCGCGAGCCCGAGAAGGATCTTCAGGTTCACCTCGCGGTCGGAAGTGTCGACACCTGCCGAGTTGTCGATGAAATCCGTGTTGATCCGCCCGCCGGCGAGCGCGTACTCGATCCTCCCTCGCTGCGTGAAGCCGAGGTTGCCGCCCTCTCCCACCACCCGGGCGTGCACCTGGCTGCCGTTGATCCGGACCAGGTCGTTCGCGCGGTCGCCGACCTCGGTATGTCCCTCGTTCGTCCCCTTCACGTACGTGCCGATCCCACCGTTCCAGAGCAGGTCGACAGGCGCCTGAAGCACCCACCGGATCACGTCTGCCGGCGTCATCTCCGAAGGCGCGTCGTCGGGGATCGCCAACGCGGCCCTCGTCTGCGCGGAAAGCGTCACCCACTTGGCCGCCCGGTCGATCACATCGCCGCCTTCGGACAAGAGCGATCGGTCGTAGTCGGCCCACGACGATCCAGGGAGTCCGAACAGGCGCTTCCGCTCCTCGAACGACGCCACCGGATCGGGGTCGGGATCGAGGAAGACGTGCCGATGATCGAAGGCGGCGAGCAGCCGGAGCCTGCGCGTGTAGAGCATGCCGTTGCCGAACACATCTCCGGACATGTCGCCGATGCCGACAACGGAGAACGGGTTGGTCGCGGGATCGAGCCCGATCTCGCGGAAGTGCCGTTTCACCGACTCCCAAACCCCGCGAGCGGTGATACCGAGCACCTTGTGGTCGTATCCGTGAGAGCCTCCGGACGCGAAGGCATCGCCCAACCAGAAGCCGTACCGCTGGCTCACCTCGTTCGCCGTGTCCGAAAGCGCCGCCGTGCCCTTGTCGGCCGCCACGACCAGATACGGATCGGGGCCGTCCATCAAACGCACCCCTTCCGGATGCACGACCTCGCCCTTCACGAGGTTGTCGGTGATATCAAGCAGCCCGTTCATGAAGCTGACGTACTGCTTGCTCACCTCCGCCTTCACTTGCTCGGGCGCGACCGCCCTCCTCTTGAGGACGAAGCCACCCTTGGAGCCGTCGGGCACGATGATGGCGTTCTTCACCTTCTGCGCCTTCATCAGCCCGAGCACCTCGGTGCGGAAGTCCTCTCTGCGATCCGACCACCGGATCCCACCCCTGGACACCATCCCCGCACGGAGGTGGATCGCCTCCATCTCCGTCGAATACACCCACACCTCATACAGCGGTGTGGGCTTCGGCATCTCGGGAACTCGCTCGGAGAGGAGCTTGAAGCTCAGCGACGGACGATCCGGCACGTACACGTTCGTCCGCACGATGGCCTCGATCGTCCCGAGGAGATGCCGCAGGATGTTGTCCTGGTCGAGAGAAGCGACGCCACGGAGGTCTTGGTGGATCGCCTGCCGGATCTCGTCGATCTCCTCATCGGGGGCGGCGCGGACCGGATCGAACTTGGCTTCGAACATCCGGACCAGGCGCTCCGCGACCTGCGGGTAGGCGGCCATGGCGTCATCGCGATAGCTCTCCGTGTAGCGGGCCGAGACGCGCATCCGGTAGTTGCGGAGCGCTCGCAGGATCCTGACTTCCCACCACGTGAGCGAGGTGAGCGTGACCAGACGGTTCAGCGAGTCGGAGTCGCAGTCTCCGCGCCACACCGCCGCGATGGTGTCGGTGACGCGCTCGGCCGCATCCCCGAGCTCCAGGACCGCACCGCGCGAGTCGAGCACACCGAAGTCGTGGATGTACACGCGACCCTCGCCTTCGATCGCGGTCGGCACCTCCTCGACGACGCGGAGACCGAGCGCCTCGAGGATCGGCATGAAGTCGGAGAGATCCACCTTCCCACCGGTCTTGTAGAGCTTCACGCGCGTCAGACGCTCGCCTTTGGATTCGTTCCCGAGGCCGACCAGGAAGCCCTCTGTCGACGATTCCAGCTGTTCGAGCATCAAGACGTCGTCGACCACCAGATCCCAGTCGTCGTTCGACTTGTAGTAGTCGGGGAAACGCGGGGAGTACTCGTCCATCAGCGACGCCGCGCGCCCGGCGCCGACGCGCCGGGTCAAGGCATCGAGCAGATCGTCCTCCCACGTGCGCGCCAGGCGTTCGACCTCCTGCTCGAGCTCCTCGTAGCGGACGTCGGGGATCGGTACGCCGGGCGCGACGTGGATCGTGAAGAAGATCCGCGCCGACTCCGTCTCTCCGAGGGACAGGTGGTAGTCGATCGTCGTCCCCTGGAAGCGCTCGAGGAATAGTGCCTGGAGCCGTTTGCGGAGATCTGCGTTGAACCGGTCACGTGGCAGAGCGACCACGACGGAGACGTTCCGCCCGTAGAGGTCGCGGCGGATCAGGACCCGGATGCCGCCGTGCTTCTCGAGCTGAAGGAGGCCGACGACCAAACGGCGGATCTCGTCGGCGGAAGCCTGGAACAGCTCGTCCTTGGGGAACGACTCGAACAGAGCGACGACCGCCTTGTAGTCGTGTGATCCCGGGATCAGATCCTCGGCGGCGATCAGCTGTTCGAGCTTGTGATGGAGGAGCGGGGTCCTCGCCGCAGGCTCCATGTACGCCTTGCTGGTGAACAATCCGATCAGGCGAGCCTCGCCGACGATCGAGCCGTCGGCGTTGACCTTGCGAACGCCGATGTAGTCCATGCGCGCTCGCCGATGCACCGTCGAATACGCCTGGGTCTTCGAGTAGATCAGCAGCTCGCCGTCCTCGATCCGATCGCGGATGTCCGGCGTGAGCGCGGACAACGGGGTGAGTTGCGAGAACGTCGAGGTGCCGACGTCCGAGAGGATCCCCAAACCGCTATCTGGCACCGCCTGGATCGCGCGGCCCTTCTCGGTCTCCAAGAGCTCGTATTCGCGGTAGCCGAGCAACACGAAGTTCAACTGGAGGAGCCAGTCGAGGAACTTGATGACCTCCTCGACGACCTCCGGTGGATAGCGGACGTCGGCGGCGCGCGCCAGTTCCATCATGTGTCGGACGCGGTCCTGCATCGGATCGAAGTCACGAACCACGAGCGACACGTCCCGGAGGATGCGGCGCACCCGGGCCTCGAGTTCGGTGTTGACCTCATCGGCGAGGGCCCGATCGACCTCGAAGTGCATGAAGGACTCGCGGTGCTCGGCTTCCCGACCGGACATCACCCGAGTAAGGCGACCCTGCTCGTCGCGAACCGTGCCGATCACCGGGTGGAGGAGGCGCTTGATCGTCAGGCCTCGCGCCGTCAGCTCCTCCGAGATCGAGTCGACGAGGAACGGGGAGTCGTCGGTGGCCACCTCGACGACGGTCCCCAGGCAGTGGTAGCCGTGTACCTGGGGGTCGGCGTTGAAGACGCGGACAGCAGAGGCCTCGAGGCCTCTGCTGTCCGCGAAGGCGAACGCAGAGACCGCCAGCGCATACAGCTCGTCGGACGTGATCTCCGCGAGGTCGCCGTCGGCCAACCGTCGCAGGAGCGCGCGGGCGAAGGCCTTGAGGGCTTCGACCCGCTCCGGCACGGCATCCCGCTCGATCCGAGCCAGCATCTCGTCGACCTTGGGATGAAGCTCGGAGGAGGCGTTGGTGGGCGCTGACTGTTCGATCGTGTCCGACACTGGCGTTCGCGGCCCTCCGGGGCTGACCGCTCCATTGTCTCAGGTTGACGGACTCGGATGCCGAAGCTGACATGGGCCGGACAGATGGCCGTGGTCCGGCCGCACTACGCCCTTCAGCACGAATACCCCCATAGGGCTGAGGCCAGGCCCCATATCGGTGGGGTACGCTCGGCGGGGCGTCCTGGGGAGGATCATGGCACGATCGATACGCGTGGTCGTCGGCGAGGGCCGGACGGCGCAACGGGGACTACTTCGCTTCGTCCTCGAGGGCGAAGGCTTCGACGTGGTCGGCGAGGCCAGAGGATCGGCCGATCTGTCGGACGTGATCGACGTACAGAAGCCTGACGTCGTCGTCCTGGATGACGGTATCGGCGTGACGGCCGTCTCGATGGTGCACGAGCTGAGCCCGCAGGCGAAGGTCGTGCTCGTGTGGCCCTCTGCCGTCGTCCCGATCGGCGGCGACGCCCGTGTCGAGCCCGCCAGGATCCTCAAGGACCTCGCACCGGCCGTCGATCAGGTGGTGGCCGCCGGCGCGGGACTCGCCACGGGTGCTGCGGTCGCCGGGACCATCGCGCGGCCCGACTGGATCGACAAGGTGAGGAAGGATCCGGCCACGCTTCGAGACAAGCTCGGAGCGGGCAAGGGAGCGACGAAGCGTCCAAGCGTGACCCAACTGCAGCGCCGCAGCCGACGACTCCACCCTTCCGGTCGCCGGTCCAGATCCGCGGATCGCGAGCGGCGTGAAGCAGCTGCTGCTGCCGCGGCGATGGCCCTCCTTCCGGTCGGTGACGGAGGCCCCACACTCGAGCCGGTCCTCGACATCAGTGGGGGCGGTTCATCCAACCCGGCCGACGGAACGATCGTGGTACGCTCGGAGTGGAACCGGCGGCTCGGAACGCTCGCACTGAGCGGGGCGGCCGCCGTGAGCGCCCTCGTGCTGGCGCTCGCGCTCGGCGGAGGCAGGATCCAACCACACTTTCGTTCGCGGGGGCGGCTTCCTGCCCCCCGGTGTCTCCGGAGTCGTCCGGCCAGGGTCCGGCACCGAAGGTCCCTTCGGTACGGGTTCGCTCGGGGGAGGCGGCTACGACCCCACGGCGATCGATGAACCGAGCGGCCCCGATCAGGGAGGCACCGCGACCGACGAAGGACTCGGCGGCGACGTGGCGACTCCCAGCACGTCCGGTGGCACTGACGAGCCTGCGCCAGGCGTGGACCCAGGTGACGGTGGCACCGGCGGCGACGGTGGCACCGGCGGTGGCGGCGGCACCGGTGGTGGCGGCGGCGGCGGTGGTGACGGTGGCACCGGCGGCGGCGGCGACGGTGGCACCGGTGGTGGCGGCGGCGGTGACGGTGGCGGCGGCGGCGGCGGCGGCGGTGGCGGTGGCGGCGGCGGCGGCGGCGGCGGCGACCACGACGACGATGGCAACGGACACGGCGGCGACCACGACGACCACGACGACGATGGCAACGGACACGACCGCGACGACGACGACCGCGACGACGGACACGGTCATGACGGACACGGTCACGACGGAGACGGTCACGACGGGGACGGTCACGACGGGGACGGTCACGACGGGGACGGTCACGACGGGGACGGTCACGGAGACGGCGGCGACGGCGGTGACGGCGATCGCGATGGCGGCGATGGTGGCCGGGGCTCGCCGACGCACACTAGCCGGGAGCACAAGGCCGCGGACAAGCAAGAGCACCACCACAAGCGCTGAACCCGGCCTGCGGCTACCCTCCGCGGCGCCTACCCTGAGACCGATGGGTTCCGACCCCTATGCATCGCTCGAACCTGGGAGGCCTGAGCCTGAGCCGGCGCCGCTGTTCCCCGAGGTGAGCACCATGCGCGCGCTCGTTCGAGGTGTGCGGAAACGCTGCCCTCGTTGCGGCGAACCTGACACTTTCGTGGCCTGGTTCCAGATGCGAACGACCTGTCCGCGTTGCGAACTCCGCTTCGCCAAGGAAGACGGGGGCTTCCTGGGAGCC
Source organism: uncultured Actinomycetota bacterium (assembly GCA_963842295.1). GTDB lineage: Bacteria > Actinomycetota > UBA4738 > UBA4738 > HRBIN12 > JAJNBA01. Next base: position 72,720 of record CAWJFY010000008.1, read on the forward strand.
ATGACGCTCAATTACGTCTTGGCGATCGGTGTCTGGCTGGTCGTCCTGACCGTGGGGGTCGTCCTCACCGTGCCGGACGTCCCAGTCGGGCCGCTGATGGTACTGAGCGCGATCGTCTTGATCCTCGTTCCGCTGTGGTTCTACCCGCGCTCGAAGATGCTGTGGGCGGCCGTCGAGTACATCGTCCTTCGAGGCGACCCCGACTACCGGCCACCGGTCCGGAGAGACCCACGAGCCCGGGATCTCGAGTAACCCCATCGCTGTCCCCGAGAGTCAACACCCACGCAGGGCAGGAACGAACCACGAAGTTACTCTCGATACCCGAAAACGTAGATCTCGGAGATGGCCGTGTAGTCCAGCCCTCCCGAGTCTGTGGTGTCGAGGATCTTCACCGTGACCCGGGAGGTCGTGGCTCGCAGACGCACGAACTGGGGAACGGGGAGCGGCCTGAACCTCTTCATCGTGTTCGGGAGCCCGGGGATCTTGTAGGCGACCGTATCGATGATCCGGTTCTGGACGAACCTGTCGGCACCCGTCTGCGGATCGGTCTTCGCGTACCCGGGGATCAACCCGATGCGGACGATGTTGATCGGGTTGTCGAAGATCAGCGTGATCGATTCGTCGTGCCCGTCGCCGGGCGTCCGCCACGCGGTCTGCACGTTGCCGTCGATCACGTTCGCCGGCACGTAGGTGACCGGGTTCCCCGCCGCGTCGGTCGAGGACGGCGCAGTGTGGCTCGCGATCACCTGTGTACCTTCCCGGATGAGCTGCGGCTGGGACGCCGACGGCGAGGAGCTCTGCGTGGGCCCCGGGTCGCGAAGAGCGACGAACGCGAACCCCGCCACCGCGACGACGAGCGCCGACGCCGATGCGGCTACTGCAACCCATACCCCACGCCCGCGCGATCGGGACGAGGATGCTCGGCGGGCCGGTGCCACGAGCCCGCCGCTCGGACGCGTTTCGGTCGAACCCGTCAACACCGCGCGAAGGTCCTGCGTCAACTCGCGACACGACGCGTACCGATCCGTCGGCGCCTTCATGAGCGCGCGCTCGATGACCGCGTCCACGCCCGGCGGCAGACCCGGGCGGATGGAGGTCGGAGCCGGCGCTTGCTCGTGGAGGTGCCCGTACAGGGTCGCCGGCGGGCTCCTCCCGCTGAACGGCGCCTCGCCGGTGAGGCATTCGTACAGCACGCACCCCAGCGAGTACTGGTCGGCACGTCCGTCGACGCGCGCCCCTTCGATCTGTTCGGGTGCCATGTAGTTCGCCGTCCCGACCATCTGGCCGGTCGCCGTGATCGTCGCTGCCGATGACGCGCTCCAGGTGCTGACGCCGAAGTCCATCAGGTAGCAGAAGTCGGCATCCTCCGCGTCGGACTGCTCCGTGACGAGGACGTTCCCCGGCTTCACGTCCCGGTGGACCAGGCCTCGAGCGTGTGCCGCATCGAGCGCTCCACCGACCTGCCCGACGATCCTCTCGGCTCGATCCACGGGGAGCCCGATCGATCCCCGCAGGATCTCGCGCATGTCGCGCCCATCGACGAGCCGCATCGCCATGAACAGGATCCCGTTCGACTCGCCCGCTGCGTACACGGGAAGGATGTGCGGGTGCTCGATGGCGGCCGCCGCCGTCGCCTCGCGGAGGAACCGCCGCCGGAACACCTCGTCGTCGGCGAAGGCTGGGGTGATCAACTTCAAGGCCACCCTGCGCTCGGGCGAGCGCTGACGCGCGACGTACACCACACCCATCGCGCCGTGCCCCAGCACCGACTCGATCTCATAGCCGGCGACATCCGTTCCGACGATCCGGTCGGGATCCACCCCCACATCATCGCCGACGCGGCAGCCGGCTTCGTGACCTCGGGGACGGGCTACTCGTCGGGGGGCTTGCGTCCGAGGATCTCAGCTGTGCTCACCGCACCACGCCGGATCGCCTCGTTGGCCAGGCGGACCCGGCGGCCCTCCTGTTCGAAGATCCCGAACTTGTCGTACAGCCTCGAGAGGTGCTGCTTGACGGCCGCTTCGGTGACCACGAGGTCGCCCGCGATCTGCCGGGTCGAGGCCGGCTCGCGGAAGACGTCTCCCGAGAACATCGGGCTGCAGAGCGCGATGAGCACCTCGCGCTCTCGCCGGGTGAGGGCGGGTCCCGTCTCCGCGCCGACCGTCTCGTCGTCGGGAACGCCGGCGTCGTCCAGTCGAGCGACGAACCGGACGCTCCCGACCCGGATCTCGTCTCCCTCGCGGAGCGGGAGCTGCCCCCAGATCCGCTCCCCGTTCACGAAGGTTCCGTTCCGCGATGACAGATCGCGGACGCACCATCGCGAGGCAACCGACTCGAGGACGCAATGCACGCGCGAGACCGTCTTGTCGAACGGCAAGGGAACATCGTTCGTCGATGCCTGACCGATCGTGACCCCGTGGCCTCGCAACGGGATCCGGTCCCGCGTGCTGCCGACCCACATCTCGAGATGAGCACCCTCGTCGCGCCCACCGTGCTCGCGATCGGGATCCTCTCCCCGGATGTCACTCATGGTGACGGAAACCTACCCGCCCGACGACGGAAGCGTCGCTCGCAGGCGATGGGACCGCGACCGTCCGCCACCCATGATCATGTCGATGGGATCGAGCGGGGGCCCGCGGTGGGCGCCGCGAGGAGTCAGAGGAGGCAACATCATGAAGTCCCCACAGAACGGTCGACCGGCCACACTGCGAGGCCGTCGGACCATCGTCCTGCTCGCGGTGGTGACGCTCGCGTCCGGGCTCGCAGTCGCCAGCGTTCGCGCGCTGGCGAGCGACTCGACCCCGCTTCGGACTCGACCCGATCCGAGCGTCACGGTCACGCCGGACCGTCCGGCCCTTCCCGCGGCCGTCACGAGCCCCGCTCCGCCAGTGACCACGACGCAGCCGTCGCCGACTGCTGAGCCCGCGGCGGACCCGGCGGCGTTGGCCGACGGCGTCTACCCGACGTTCGTCCGCGCCGTCAACGTGCGCGATACGACCGTCACCGTGGACGTCCTTCAGGTCTTCGCCGGGAGTGATGCACACCAGGCGGCGGTCGAGGACGGCGTCCCGTGGAAGGACGTTCGGTACGACCCCGTTTACATCCGGAACGAGAACCCGATGCTGCGGACGCTCGAGGTCGCTCGTGACGCCCACATCGCGTTCCTCGGAGGGTGCCAGGCGTCGAACCGGTGGGGCGGCCTGACGCGACTTCGCGAAGAGACGACGCCATTCACCGAGGCCCTGTACTACGAGATCACGGTCGTCGGCGGCAGCATCACCGGGATCCTCCAGAAGATCGCCGTCTCGGCCTGCTGAGGAGGACGGAGGGATGGGATCGACGCACGCCGCCAGGGGTCGACCGGCCGGCGGACTGCGATGGGTGGCGAGGGTGAGCGTGCTGCTCACCCTCGCTTCCTGCGCGGCCGCCTCGACGGGAGCGCCACGGGTGAGAACGAGGGGCACCCTCGTGATCCACGGGACCGGTGACGTGAGCCTCGATCCCTCTCAGATCCCCTCGTTCCGGACCCACGGATACGGCTGGGCATGGAGCGGATTGAGCGGGCTGTTCCGCTACGACGACCTCACCATGGTGAATCTGGAATGTCCGGCGACCGACGTGGTGGATCCCGAGCCCAAGGCGTTCACGTTCCGGTGCGATCCGCGAGCCCTCGCGTCGGCCCGTCGGGCCGGCGTCGACGTCGCCAACCAGGCGAACAACCATGCCTACGACCATGGACCAGCTGGTCTCGTGGACTCCTTGAGCACGATCCGCGCTGCGGGGGTCGCTCCCGTCGGCGCCGGGATCGACCAGTCCGCCTCGCTACGCGCGGCCAACTTCCGGATCCACGGCTGGGCGGTCGCCGTCCTCGGGATCAACCAGGTGCTCGACCCGGTGGACCAGGTCGCGGGTCCGGACAAGCCGGGGACGGCCGCCGGGCACGACTTCCGGCTCGCGCTGCGGGCCGTCCGGGACGCGGCTGCCTCCTCGGACCTCGTCGTCGTCATGATCCATTGGGGGGTCGAGCTCGAAGCGCGACCGAGGCGATACCAGATCCACCAAGCCCATCAGATGATCGACGCCGGCGCCGACGTGATCCTCGGATCGCACCCGCACCGACTCCAGCCGATGGAGACCTACCGAGACCGCCCGATCTTCTACAGCCTGGGGAACTTCGTGTGGTCTCGCGTGACGCCGGCGCTGTCGGCGACCGCGGTCGCAGAGGTCGTCGTGGCACCCGACGGCGCGATCCGAGGACGCTTGCTGCCGGTCGAGATCGTCTCGGACGGTCACCCGGTGCTCGTGACCGGACCGGAGACTCGCGGTCAGACGCGATCCCCCGTGCTGCGCGAGCTGGAGTGTGGCTACGCGGGCAGATCCACGACCGCGCGAGCGATCCCGATGACGTCCCGGTCGGCGAGAGGCAGGAGGAATCCTCGGACGGGAACGGCCACACGGACGGTCGCCTCCGACGTCCCCTCCGCGCACGAGCACGACACGAGCCGAGCGCCGTTCCGGACTGCATAGTGCTCGGCGAGCTGAGTCGGCTCGATGCCCGACGGCAAGGCCAGTTCCTGCGCCGTGGCGAGCGCGGCGAGGTCGGCTACGGCCTCGGCGCGCGACCGTGCGATGAGCGCCCGTCCGACATCGGCCGCGCCCATCGTGACGACGAGCGCCATCCCCACGGCGGCGGCCACGAGCACCGAGACACTGCCTCGTTCAGACCTCATCCGAACTCCTGCCGAGCGGCCGTGGAAGCAGTCATGCCGACCGAATCCCCGAAGAGCCAGACGACGAACGGCACTCGAATCGAGGCCAGGTAACGGATCGATACCGTCACCGGTTCGCCTCGAACGCCCTCACGGGTCACCGCGAGATCTACGGACCCCTCGTCGAGTGATGGCGCGGCGGCAAGAGCGGCCGACCGGATCGCCGAAGGATCCTCTTGCACGGCGGCGGCGCGCGCCCCGGCGCGCGCCGCCGACTCCACCAGCAATCGGTCGCGGACGAGCAGCCCCGTCTGAACGAGTGCGAGCGCTACCACGAGCACCAATGGCAACACGAGAGCGAACTCGACCGCCGCCGTACCTCGTTCCGACCGACGAGCGTCAGGCGGCGTTCGCATCACCGATCACGCTGTCGATCACACCGTCGAAGAACGCGGGCAGCTTGCCGGACGAACGAGCCCAGGCGATCAGGACCACGGCCACGGCGGCCGCGGCGAGGATCACGAGCGCATACTCGGCCGTGGTCTGTCCTTCCTCCCTGCGGAGCCGGAGGGTATCGACGGTGCGCAGGAACAGGGCGTACAGGAAGAGCATCGGTTCACCTCCTCTCAGCGGATGGACTGGACGGTGGTGAGCAGGACCGGGACCACCGTCAGGAGGAGGAAGGCGGGGAGGACCAGGAACACCAGCGGGAAGAGCATCTTCACGGGGGCAGCGCGGGCCCGTTCCGCCACGGCCGCGCTCCGGGATCTCCGCACCTCCGCGGCGAGCTCCCGAGTCGCGTCGGTGAGCGAGGTGCCGAGCGTTTCGGTGCGCGTCAGCACGGCAACCGCGCGCCGAAGGTCCGGGAGGCGGAGGCGCTCGGTGGCCGCCGCGAGCTCCTCCCGCCAGCGAGCGCCGAGCTCCACCGCATCCAACGACGTCGTGAGCTCCGCACCGAGAGGACCGCGTAGGGCCGACACCGATCGCTGGAGCCCTGCAACGGCCGACAGGCCCGCAGTGGATCCCGCCGCGAGCAGATCGAGCAGCTGCGGGATCTCGGCGTCCATCGCCCGACGGCGGCGGGCGTCGGCACGAGAGGCTGCGAGTACGCGGATCCGACCGCCGAGCAGCAGGGCCAATGGAACCGTCAACAGTTTGGGAGCTGGGATCAGCGCTCCGATCATCGCGAAGCCCGCGAACCAGAGGTACCGAACGTCCGCCGGTCGAGCCCAGCCTCGGGAGATCCGTTTCCGGGGCAGGGCGAGGGCGACGCCGACCACCCCGCATCCAGCCGCGACCGCGGCGAGGGACCCCGCGACGAGCGCCTCCATCACCGCACCTCGAGGAGGTGGCGGATCCACAGGAACGCCAGGATCTCCAGCCCGAGGCCGAGACCGAGTGTTGTTTTCCCGAGCGGGGTCGCGATCGCATCGAGCATCTCCCGTCGGGAGGTCAGCAGGAGGAACCCGAAGAACCCGATCGGCAGCATGCCGAGTATCACGCCGGACAAGCGGGCCTGGGCCGTAAGTGCGCGCACGTCGCGATGAGCAGCGCGGCGCTCCCGCAACGTTCCGGCGAGGCTGTCGAGAACGGTCGGTAGATCACCGCCGCTGCGACGATGGAGGTCCAGCACGCCGACGATGAGAACAGCGTCATCGGAGCCCTGCGCATCCGCCCAGTCGGACAGGGCCTCGCCCACAGGTGTGCCAACGTCGATCTTGTCGACCAGGCTCGCGAGGGCGCTCCTCAGTGGTTCGTCCGCCTCATCACGCGCGTAGGCGAACGACTGCGCGAGCGACAGACCAGCCCTCAGTCCCGCGGACATCGCGCCCACGGCGTCGGCGAGCTGCTCGCCCGCTCGCCGGCGCACACTGGCCCGCATACGTCGGAGGAAGACGAACCGGACCACGGCGATGCCCGCAGCGCCTGCCAGGGCAAGCACGGGCCCGGCCGTGACGAGGAAGAAGAGGAGTGCCAGCGGCCAAAGGAACATCCACGACGGGCGCAGAACAAGCCGATCGTGTCGTTCGACACCTAGCTCCTGCGTCACCCGCTCCGAACGCGCGGTCGCGACGGCACGCTCCGCGAAAACCCCGGCGATCGCCAGCAGACCGGACGCAAGCCCGATCATCCGTCCGGTCCTTCTCGGAAGAGCCAGTCGCCGACGTCCTCGCCGCGGTCGGCGAGGACGTCGGCAACCCGCGGCACCGAGCCCGTCGCCGTGAATCCGCCATCGTCACCCTCGCGTCCGCGGAAACGGTACAGAGGTGACACGAGCGGCTCTCCGCGATGGGTCCCCTCGACCGCAGCGATCTCCCAGACGATCCGGCGACCTCCCCGGAGGCGCGCAAGCTGCACCACAACGTCGATCGCCGAGGCGACCTGGTTGCGGATATGGGCGGCCGGCAGTTCGACATCCGACATCATCGCCATCGTCTCCAGGCGCCAGAGCAGGTGCCTACAGGAGTTGGCATGGGCGGTGGACAACGACCCGTCGTGTCCCGTGTTCATCGCCTGGAGCATGTCGAGGGCTTCACCGCCGCGAACCTCACCGACGATGATCCGGTCGGGGCGCATCCGCAGGGCGTTCCTAACCAGGTCCCGAACGGTCACCCGGCCCCGGCCTTCCACGTTCGGCGGCCGCGCCTCGAGCGCCACGACGTGCGATCTGTTGAGACGCAGCTCGGCCGCATCTTCGATCGTGATCAGCCGTTCGTCGTCTTGGATGAACGACGAAAGGATGCCGAGCAAGGTCGTCTTGCCGCTGCCCGCCCCACCGCTGACGACAAGGTTCGCCCGTCCGCGCACGCACGACTCGAGGAACCGCATCGCTCGGGGCCCGATACAACCTTGCCGCACGATGTCCTCGGCGGTCAGCGGCACGGGAGCGAATGTCCGGATCGTAAGCACGGGGCCGCGGAGCGAAAGGGGCGGAACGATCGCATGAACCCTGCTGCCTCCCGGAAGTCGCGCGTCCACCCAAGGTGACGCTTGGTCGACCCGAAGGCCCAGGGGACCTACGATGCGCTCGATCAGGTGAAGGACCGACTCCTCCCCCTCAAACAGCCGGTCCTCCACTCTTTCGATCCGCCCCTCCCGCTCCACGTATACGTCGTCAGGTCCATTGACCATCACTTCGGTGACCTCGGGATCCCTCAACAGGAACTCGATAGGTCCGAACCCGACGACCTCGTCGGAAACCTCGTTGACCACGCGCGCCAGGTCTCGCTGAGGGAGCAAGGCTCCGCTCTCACGCATGAGGGTCAGTGCTTCCTCACGCACAACGAGCCGCCGTTCGGTGCGCGGTGCAGTGGAGAGCCCGCGCGCATCGACCCGCTCACGCAGCTGCGCACGCAGCTGACGCCGCACCCTGGCGAGAGGATCCGTGCTCATCCTGTCGTGAACACGAGCGATACTCGCTCTTCGTGGGCCATCCGTCTCCTCCGAACACTCGCGGGGGAAGCAGGCACCAGCACGAGGGGGTGAAGGGGATGTCGACCGGCGGAGGAGGCTCGCCGCGTCGAACGATGGACACCCTAGCGCGGAGGTCCGACAAAGAACCATCCCCAAGCCAGGGGGTTCGTCGGACGGGTCGGGGGATTCCGCCCGGAGCATCCCTCGTCGAGCGGCCACGCGAAGCCCGACTCATCCGAAACCCGAAACGGTCCGCCGTGTGTGTCGCTTGGGGGGAAAGACTCGGCGTCGTGGTCTCAGCGTGTGGCTGGAGTTGCTACGGTGAGGAGATGAGCAAGACCTTGCTGGATGATGCGTTCGCCCACCACATTTGGGCGTCGCTGCGGGTGATCGACGAATGCCTCGCGCTCAGCCCGGAGCAATTGGAGACCACCGTTCCGGGGACCTATGGGTCGATCCTCGACACGATGCGCCACCTCGTCGGCGCCGACTCCTCATACCTGTTCGTCGCGACCGGTGAGCGCACCCCTCTCATCGACGAGGACCACATGGACCTCCCCGAGCTCAGGGCCGTGATGGAGGGCAACGGCGCCGAATGGGCGAAGGTCCTCGCCCAGGACCCCGACCCGGACGCCGTCCTCGAGAGGCGCCGCGACGACGGGTCCGAGACCCACGCCCCGAGAAGCATCCGGTTCGCGCAGGTGGTGCATCACGGGACCGATCACCGGAGCCAGATCTGCACCGCACTCACGACGCTCGGTATCGAGCCGCCTGAGATCGACGTCTGGGACTTCGGCTTCGAGAGCGGCCGCGTGATCGACACCCCGCCCACGTCCTGACGAGCTTGCGAAGTCCGCCCATGCCGCTCTGCTTCGATGGCTGTGGGCTCACGCCGTCAGTGTGACCGGGATGTCGACCACGTTGATCTGGGATCCGTCCATGGCACTCACCTCGTAGACCCTGATCGTGCCCGGCTGCGCGGTCCCCACGTCGTATCGGACGTCCGTGGAGTACGTGCCGCGACAACCGGTCCCACAGGTGGCCATCGTGAACGTCGAAGCCACGGTGTGTCCGTGCTCATCGAGGACGGCGATCGAAACGACCGACTCGAACACGTTGGCCGTTCCGCTGATCGTCACCGGGCTCGAGACGCTCAGGACGCCACCTCTTCGACAACACGCTCCGTCAACGCGGCCGCCAGACGATCGAATCGGCGGGCCATCCGGCCTCTCGCCGGCAACAGGCGGCCCCGCTCCTGCGCCGAGCGGACACCGCGGTCGAACGGGAGCACGGCGAGCGCGGGCTCTCCGAAGACCCTACCGACGTCGCCAGGCGTGATCTCGCTCCTGGCCGCTCGGTTCACGACGAACGCGACGCGACCCTCGAGGTGAAGCGGCGAGAAGGCCTCGATCGCACGGGACGTGGCTCGGAACGACACGACGTCGAGCGTGAGTACCTCGAGCAGGCGGCCGGCGCTCTCCGCGCCCGTGAGGGTCATGGGACCGAGCGCCCGAGGCAAGTGGACCACGACGGCGTCGGCCACTCTGGCCGCGGCGTCGGTGACGAGGCGAAGGTCGTCCGCGCCGAGGCGAGCAGCCTCCTCGGGCGACGGTGGGAGGAGGACGTCGACCTCGCTCGCGTGGCGCCACAGCGCTCCTTTGAGCTGGTCCGGGCCGAGGTCCTCGCCGAGCGAGGCCACATCGGCGAACGTGTGGACGGGTTCGGCGTCGTCGTCCGCAGGCGCGCCCAACGCCTGGGCGACGTCGCCGAACATCGGATCCGCGTCGAGCAGGATCGCCGAACCGCGGCGTGCGAACGCCGCGGCGAGGTGGGTCGCCACGAACGTGACCCCCACGCCGCCGCGGCCGCCGTGGACGGCCACCACCGCGCCCCGCTTCGCCGTCTCGTGCACCCGCCGGACGGCGGCCGCGGCGGCACCCAGAAGCTCCTCGCGTTCCTTGGGCCACAGGAAGTAGCCGAACGCGCCAGCCCTGATCGCCGTCCGGAGCGAGGCCACCGACTCGCGCGTGTCGAGGGCCAGCACCATGCCCGCACCCGTCCGACCGGCGAGCATCGCCGGCGCGGCCACGATCGCGTCCGGCTCGAGCTGCCGGACCGCCTCGGCAAGCTGTCGGTCGTCGCTTGCCGTCGCCACCACGCGCGCGCGCCCGCTCCGATCGAGGAAGTGCATGACCTCCTCGGCCACCTCCGGTGCCTCGAGCGCCAGCACGACCCTCGCCACCTGATCCACCATGTCCTCCCCCTTCGTCGCGGGGGAGGCAAGCGGGGATGCTCCTGAACGGTAGTCACCACCGCTGACAAACGGAGAGGGGCCGGACGGCAAACGCCACCCTTCCGCTATATCTGCCTGCATGAGCGAGCCGAGGAAGCTCCCGCTTCGTCTCCCCTACCGGCCTCCGTTCGCGGCGGACGCTCTTCTTTCGTTCCTTCGCGCTCGAGCGGTGCCGGGCATCGAGGAGGTTCACGACGGCACCTACCGTCGCGGCGTTCAGGCGACGGACGGTGATGTGGTCGTCATCGCGATGACGCCCAACCCCGATGAGGGGTGCCTCATGATGGACGGGCCGGCGGGCGACGCACCCGATCTCCACTGGTTGGAACAAGGCGCACGCCGAGCGTTCGATCTAGATGCCGATCCGGAGGTGATCGATGCCTCACTGTCGGGGGACGCGGTGCTCGCACCACTCGTTCACCGCACGCCAGGCATGCGGGTCCCGGGCACCTTCGCTGCCTTCGAGCTCGTGGTTCGCGCGATCTTCGGGCAACAGGTCTCCGTGCCGGGAGCCAGGACTTCGCTGAGCAGGTTCGCCGCACGTTTCGGCACGCCGCTCGATCCGCCGAGCGGCAACATCGCCCGCCTCTTCCCCAGCGCGGAGCAGGTCGCCGAGATCGATCCCGAAGCCCTCGAGATGCCTCGGGGTCGTGCCGAGGCGATCCGCCGTGTCGCGGAACTGGTCGCGGTGGGGCAACTGGATCTCTCCGGCGACGCGCCGCTCGAAGAGACGCTTCGGATCCTCGGCGAGATCCGGGGGATCGGACCCTGGACCGTTGCCTATGTGGCGATGCGCGCTCTTCGAGATCCTGACGCGTTCCTGGCCGGCGACCTGGGAGTCCGAAGAGGCTTCCGATCGTTGGGCTTGCCCTCGGGTGCCGAGGAGATCCTCGCCCGGACCGAACGATGGCGACCCTGGCGCGCGTACGCCGTGATGCACCTCTGGCACGCTCCCCATGTGAGCTAGCTCTCGCGAGCGTGGCTCAGAGGAACCGTCCCCGTCGCGTCGAGAGATGCGTCCGCGTCCGCGTGCCGGAACGCGAACGCCCACGTGACCAGGTTCACGGGATACACGAGATACCCCACTCGCGCAGCCGGGGCGAGAGCCGACGCGACCAAGAAGGCGCCCGCCGCACGCACGCATGCTTGGGACATCGACGCTCCCCGCCCTGAGAGAAGAAGGAAGGCAACGGCCGCGAGGATGAGGAAAACCAGGATCACCGTGATCGCCGAGCGTTGTGACGGGAAGAGATCGAGGAGCAGGGAGCCGATGGTCGGAGTTCGCGCCGCCGACACGCCATGGCCGGCGTTGAGGGGGAACAGGATCGTGTCCTCTACGAAAGCACCGAAGTCCCAGACCGCGAAGGGCAGCGAGAGCGCGAGGCCGACGATGCCAGCCGTCGCCAGGTACCGACGCCGGTCCGATCCTGCGGCCATCGCAAGGGCGACGAATGGCAGAACGAGGAGTGAGGTTTGCTTCATCGCGAGGGCCAATCCCCCTGCGAGCCCGGCACCCTTCGCATCACCTCGTTGGGCCAGCACGAACACGGCGAGAAGGAGTGCGAGCACCGGGAGATCGCTACCGCCCGTGGCGAGCAGCAGAGCTCCGGTAGGGAGTGCGAACAAGACCTGGAACGTTCGGACTCGGGCATAGGCGGAGGTACGCATCTGTCGCAAGCTTGCGACGGCGATCGACACGGAGACGATCGTGAACCAGACGCGCGCATCCGCGAAGGGAACGTGTCCCACGAGCACCCGAGGCACCCCGAAGGCAAGCATGAGTGGCATGTAGGGGAAATGGATCTGGGTCGCGAGGGGTCGATCCGAGAGGGGGCCGCTGAGGTATCCCTCTGCGTAGGGATCGCGTTGGTCGAACAGCGCGTCGGCTCCCTCTTCGACGATGATCACCTCCGACTGCGCGTGGTCCCCCGGGTCTCCCTCCGAACGGAGATATGTCGCGACCACCAGCGGCACGAGGGCCGTCGCCACGAAGACGCTGATCGCGAGCAGGACGCGGCATCGTCTCTCCTGCGTTTCAGTCCAACGTCGGAAGGATGCGGCGGCCGCTCCCACGGTTGCGATGCTGTACCCCCAAAGAGCCGTCCGCCCCCACGTCCGCTGCAACGGGATGTCGGCTGCGAACGCGGTGACGGCAGCGAATCCCGCCGAAAGCCCATAGAGCGAAGCGTCGGTCAGCCACCTCCCCGCGGCGGAACCGAGCCTGCTCACCCACATCGGTCAGTGCCGGACCGCGCGGCGGATCGCCGTCGTGACCGCCGGCTCGATCAAGGTGGCAACGTCGTGGAAGGCGGCTTCCACCCGACGCGTCGCCAGTGTGAACACCGTGTCCCCGTCGAAGATCGTGTGCGCCGGTCGGACCGCCAGGTCGATGGCGTCGTTGGCCACTTCAGCCAGCCGCCGCACTTCGAACTTCGGCAGGGCCGCGTTCGTCGCGACCACACCGATCGTCGTGTTGCCCGCTACGCGCATCCATTCGAGGAGGTCTTCGCGCCGTTCGCCAGGTTCTAGCCGAGGGCCAGCCAGCACCTCGCCGTCCTCGTCCACGACCTCCCCCACCGCGTTGACGATGAACAGAGCGCCCACCACGAGGTCGCCGTCGCGAACCGCCCACGTCCCGAGCCCGCCCGGGACCCCGCGAGTCGGTCCCCAGAGCTTCGCCACGGTCGCCCCCGTACCGGCACCGACCCTCCCCTCGGGCTCCTCCCCTGATGCCGCGAGGCATGCCGCGTATCCTTCGTCGCTCCCAGGACGCCGAGTCGGATCTCCGACCCCGAGGTCGAAGATCACGGCCGCCGCGACAGACGGCACCAGGACGGGTCCGATCTCCGAACCGACCCCGCGTTCCTCCAGGTACCGCTCGACTCCGCCCGCGGCCGCCAGGCCGAAGGCGCTTCCGCCGGTCAGCACGATCGCATGAGCCTCCTCGATCAGCGTGCCCGGTTGGAGCATGTCCGTGCCACGGGTGCCGGGAGCTCCGCCGCGAACTTCGCAGGATGCCACCGTGCCCTTTGGCGGGAGGACAACCGTACAGCCCGTCATCGCCACCTCGTCTGTCCAGTGACCGACGGTGATGCCCTCGACGTCGGTGATGGACGGCATGCGTCAAGAACCTTCCGGCCGCAGCTCGAATACCGGGATCTCCCGTGTGGTCCGTTCCGTGTACTCGCCGTAGGCGGGGTCCGCCTCGACGAAGCGGGCGAACATCGCCTTCCGCTCCTCGCCCTCGAGAGCGCGCGCGACGACGGGGAAGGATCGCCCCATCACGGTGACCGTTGCCTTCGGCTGCGCTCGGAGGTTCTTCGCCCAGGCTGGATCTCGATCTTCGCCGGCGTAGGACGCGACAACGAAGTATCGACCGCCCCGCTCGAGATGGGAGAGGCCCACGGATCGGAGCTGGCCGCTCTTGTTGCCCGTCGTCGCGAGCAGGAGCACCTTCATGCTGCCGACCCGGGACCCGACTCGCCCTCGTGTCGCCCGCAGTAGGAACCGGTGCATCTTCCACATCGCGCGGAGCCTCGGGTTCAGCCGGACAGCGGGCATCGGCTCACTCTACGGACACGCTTGCGGTCAGGAGCACGCGATAGCGTCCATCAACACGGATCGAGGAGGTTCAAGGTGAGTGTTCCAGCACGGCTCAGCATCGTGACCCTTGGCGTCGACGACCTGGAGCGGTCGAAGACCTTTTACGAAGCGCTCGGGTGGGAGGTCGCGGGCTCGGTCGGCGACGAGATCTGCTGGTTCCGCACGGCGGGCTCCTATCTAGGTCTCTTCGGCCGCGAGGCCCTCGCGACGGACGCTGGCCTGCGTTCGGAGCCGAGAGCGGACTTCGGAGGCATCACCCTCGCGATCAACGTCGAGAGCGAGGAGGCCGTCACGGCCGCCTTCGAGGCGGCCGTGACCGCCGGCGCCCGGATCCTGAAACCCGCCACCAGGACTGATTGGGGCGGGTATTCGGGGTACTTCGCCGACCCCGACGGCCACCCCTGGGAGGTGGCCTACAACCCGACCTTCCCCATCGGCGAGGACGGCCACATCACGATCTCGTGAGCCCGAGCTCTGCGCCGACGCCGCATCCGTGCTCGAACTGTCCTCCTCGGGGGCCGCCGGCTCAAGGTCTGGCCTGCCGAAGCACGATAGAGAGGCATGCAGAAAGCGGAGCGCTTCCGATTCGTAGCCGTCATCGGCCTGGTCATCGCGCTCATGTCCGCCGGGTTCGCCTTGGCCGGCGACTCCTTGAGACCCCCGAGGAACAGGCTCTCCGCGTGCGAGCCGACCGACCCAGTCGAAGAAAACGAAACGGTCGAAGGCGGCGACCTGGGTAAGTCGGAGGAGGACGGATCAGAAGAGAGCGACGAGACAGAAGGGTGTGAGGACGCAAGGAGGACACGGAGGACACGGAGGCGGCCGCCGACGAGGGCGTCGAGAGCGACGAAGGACCAGCGCTCGAGCCCACCGAGGAGCGCATCGCGGAGTGCACCGAAGCCGCGGGCCTCACCGCCGCCGACGCTCCCGGCGAGAAGCCGCTCCCCGGCGAACTCAAGGGGCTCGAGAACGCGATCTCGCACGTCCTCTGGAACTGCATCCGGAACGACAACGACGGCCTCGTGAACGCTCTCGAGCACCTCTCAGCCAACCTCGAGCGGAAGGAACTCCGCGACGAGGCCAAGGAGGAGCGCAAAGCTGCGAAGGCAGAGCGCAAGGCCGAGCACGGAGCCGCCAAGACCGTGCGGAAGGCTGCCCACGAGGCCGCGAAGGAAGAGCGCAAAGCAGCCAGCTAGTCCGTCGCGGTCCCCTGTTCCCTCAGGATGTACGACGAACCCGCCGTCATGAGATCCGCCACCGACGACGAGGACTTCCCGAACTCCCACCAGCCCCTCACCCACGGCTTCACGAACGACATGCTTCGTCCGTAGACCAGCGGGATGCACGCGATCCGGTCGGCCACCGCCATCCGATCGGCCTCGTGGAACAGCTCCAGCCTCGAGCGGTCGCTGCGCTCTTGGCGGGCGCGTTCGATCAACATGTCGAACTCGGGATCGGAGAAGCCGCCGTAGTTCGTCTTGCTATCGGTTTGGAACAACAGCCGAAGGAAGTATTCGGGATCGGCGTAGCCCGGCAGCCATCCAGTGATCACGATCGGAGCCATCTCGGTCGGGTCGCCGATCGACAGCGCCTCTTCCAGGGTCCACGGGCGCACGGGCACGTCGAGGTCGAGCACGTCCTTCCACATCTGTGCGACGACCAGTAGGAAATCGTCGAGCCACGTCTCGATCCCAGCCATCTCGAGGCTTCGGAGCTCAGCCGGGGGCAACCCGGACATGCGGAGGTGCTCACGGGCCGCGTCCGGATCGAAGCGGGGCACGATGTCGGGCGTGTGCCCCTGGAGCGCCGGCGGCACGATGCCGCCGTTCGCCACCACGAGGTTCGCGGGGACATGCTCGCCGAGCGCCTCCCTATCGATCGCACACGCGAGCGCGCGACGGAATTCGACGTTCGACATCACCGGATCCGAATGCCGGAACGCCAGGAAACCGGACCAGCTCGCAGCACCGAGATGCGCGTCTTCTGCGACCCCGGGCACCAGGTCGGCGGATTTCGGCGTGTAGCGGACCGTGACGGCGTCGAGCTCATCACGGCCGTAGGCGGCGATAGCCTCGGGGATCTCGCGCCGCACATACTCGATCGTCGCCACGTTCCCCGATCGGATCGTGCCCGGAGAGTGGCGACGGCGTAGGAGGAGGCGATCCGGTGCACGTTCGAAGATCTCGAACGCGCCGCTCACGACCTGCCTCCCCACGTCGGCCCATCCATCACCGTCACGCTCGATCGCATGCTTTGGCTGCGGCCCGCCGTCGGGTCGATTCATCACGCTCATGAAGTACGGCGCCGGCGCCGCGAGCCGGAACTCGAGCGTCCGGTCGTCGAGCGCGCGGACGCCGATCAGATCCGGGTTCTCGGTCTTCCGAAGGTAATGATCCTGCCCGTGCTCGAGGACGAAGTAGATCGCGACCGATGAACCGGGCGCGTCGGGGTTCAGCACCCGCTTGATCCCGTACTCCACGTCGTGCGCCGTCAAGGGCTCCCCGTCGGACCACGTCAGGCCCTCACGCAGATGGAAGACGTAGCGCAGCCCGTCGTCGGAGATCTCCCAGCGCTCCGCGAGCGAGGGCACGATCGTCCGCTCCGGCCATGCCTCGACCAGCCGGTCGAACAGTTGCATGCAGAGCTGGATGTTCGGCCACGCGATCGCCGAGCGTGGATCCGGATCGTTCGGGAGGAAGCTCGTGCCCACGCGCAGCGTGGCTGATGGGGGGTCGGCTGGCTGCGCCGGCCAGCGCCAGAGGTCGAACGCCCGCTGATACATCTCATTCGCTTCTGCGAAACGGAGGGACATGTGGAATGCGAGCGCGAGCTTGAGGAGCACCAAGGCGATCGCATCCTGCTGGCCGCGTCGTCCGAGGATCGGCAACAGTTCCCGATAGTGGGCGATCGCCTCATCGAGCGCGTACTCCTGCCGAGCACGGTCGCCGGCTTTCGTGAGGTAGGCGACCGCCTTGTCCTCGTTCGCGGCCGCCAGCCAGTGGTGCGCGAGCAGTCCCGCGACCTCCTCCTCTCGGCCCGCGTAGCGGTCCTCGAGCCACGTCGCGGCCTTCGCATGAAGAGCGCGGCGTTCATCCACGACGAGGGTGCGGTACGCCGCCTCTTGGATCAGCGCGTGCTTGAAGCGGTACTCCGGCTCGGGCCACCGTCGGGCCTCGCGGAGCAGATCCAGCCGCATCAGCGACGACAGCGATGCTCGGACGTCGCCGTTGCCGCTCACCGCTTCCAGGAGCGAGAGCCCGAATTCGCGTCCGAGGACCGAGGCTGCCGTGAGCACCGAGCGCGGCTGCGATCCGAGCCGGTCGATGCGGGCGAGGATCACCTTCTCGACCGTCGGCGGGATCTCGACCTCGGCCTCGTGGTCGAAACGCCACCGGTCTCCCTCCCTCACGAGCGATCCAGCGTCCGCCAGAGACCGGACGAGCTCCTCGAGGAAGAAGGGATTGCCCTCGGCATGCTCGAGGATCCGCCGTTCGATCTCATCGGAGAGCGTTCCGGCTCCGACGAGCGAACGGAGCAGGTCGAGCCCCGCGTCCCCGGAGAGGGCGTCGAGCGAGATCTCGGTCGTACGGTGCGGAAGCTCCCGGGCCGCATCCTCCTTCAGCCGCCACGCAGGGTGGTCGCGCTCCTGCCGGAGCGTGAGCACGAGGAGGAGCGCCGACTCCTCGGTGTCCGGGAGCAGCCGTTCGAGGAGCTGGAGCGAGGTTGCGTCCGCCCAATGGAGGTCCTCGAGCGCGACGGCGACCGGCCCATCCTCGGCGAGGCGACGGAGCAGCTCGCGGACGACCTCGAACGTTCGGTACTGGAGGGCCTCGGGCGACAGCTCTGCCAGTCGCGTCTGTGCCTCCGGCTCCAACGAGAGGCCGAGCATCGCGGCGAGATACGGATAGAGCTCCGGGGCACGGGCGCCGAACAGCCGCTCGACGTTCCGCCGGAGCGTCACGCGGACCCGCATCTCGGGCTCGTCCGCGAGAACGCCGAGCCACGACCGAACGAGGTCACGGAACGGCCAATAGGTCATCGACTCGCCGTACGAGACGCACTTCCCCTCGAGCCAAAGGGGCCGACCGCGCGGCGCCGGACCGTCCTCGAAGACGGCTCGGAAATCTGAGATCAAGCGTGTCTTGCCGATCCCCGGCTCGCCAAAGACGAACAGGATCCCGCCGGCACCATCGAGCGCGGCCCGCGCGAGCTCGCGCGTGAGCGCGAGCTCGCGCTCACGGCCGACGATCGGCGCTTGGACACCCTCGATCCCGCGGGTTCGTGCTGGCGCCGTGGCAGGGGCGATCACGAGCCTCGCGGCAACGGGATCGGCTTTCCCCTTCAGGTCGAGTTCCTGCGCGGGCCCCCACTCGAACAATGGCTCGACCCGTTCGGCGGTCCCTTCACCGACGAGGACGGTGCCGGGCTCAGCGTGGGACTGGAGCCTGGCCGCCACGTTGACCGCGTCGCCCATCGCCCCGTACTCGACGCGCGACCCTGCCCCAACAGCTCCGACGACAACCGGACCGGACTCCACACCGACCCGAACGCCGAAACCCTCGATCGCCCAGCTCCCCCGAACCTCGCCTGCGAACCCGTCGATCTCCTCCACGATCCTCAAAGCCGCGAGCAGGGCTCGCTCGGGGTCGTCCTCGTGGGCCACGGGCGCTCCGAAGAGGGCGAGCACCCCATCACCAGCCAGATCCTTGATGGTGCCGCCGAACGCCTCGACCGCGCCGACGATCCTCGCTATCGCGTCTCCGACCACGAGCTTCAGCTCCTCCGGCTCGAGGCGCTCCGCCAGGGCGGTGGACCCCGCGAGGTCGGCGAAGAGCGCCGTGACGAAGCGCCGCTCCTCTCGCATCGTCGCTCCCGGGTCGCTCACCGCAGCATCGTCCCAACCGGCTCGACTCGAGGCAACCGACCGACGGCTAGGCATACTTATCGTCGGATCCCCGATCTGCACCGAAAGGGCTGTTTGGGCGGGAACATCGTTCATCCAACTGCGGGGATAGGAGATGGGGCCACGGCGAACGCCGCCCCACTAGCGAGCCCGATGGCTACCTTCTCGGCTCGTACCGCATCGCCACTGCTCCCGAGCCGAACTCCAGCCGGCTCACGAGCTTCAAGTCGACATGCTTCGATAGCCCCGCGAACAACGTCGGCCCGTGGCCCGCGAGCCTGGGATGCACCACGAACTCGTACTCATCGATCAATCCCAGCTCCGTCAACGCCAGTGGGAGCTTCACACCTCCCACGAACAGTCCCTTGCCCGACTCCCGCTTGAGTTGCTGAACGGCCTTGCCCAGATCCCCGCGCACGAGTTCCGCGTTCCAATCGACCTGCTCCAGGGTGCTCGACACGACGTACTTCTTTGCCGCGTTGATCGTCTGGGCGAAGGGTTCCATCCAATCAGGTCTCGCTCCCGTCGGCGCCGGCGACCGCCACGCTGATTCCATCATCTCGTAGGTCACCCGGCCAAAGAGAAGGGCATCGGCCTGGTTGAGGTTCTCGACTGCGTGACGATGCAAGTCTTCGTCCGCGGGGATCGCACGATGATCGCAGCACCCGTCCAATGTGACGTTGATTGAGAACCGAAGGGGTCGCATCTCGCGAGAGTACCGCCGATGGGGTACACCGGTGCCTTATGGCCGCCCGGTGATCAGATCGAGCCCTAGGGGATCGCTCATCGCTTCTCGGACCAACCCGGGAGGGGGCGGCGTTCGCCTTGGCCCTCTCTCCTATCCCGTCGTCCATCTGCGGGGCTGGGGCGGCGGTCGGCGCGGGTGTGCAGGAACCCGGACTCGAGGTCACGTCCCGGGGGTGTCGGCGTCCCATCGGCTGCGTGGCTGCCCGGCCTGCAGAACACGGGCTCGTGGGTCTCGGTTCAGGTCACCGCCGCGAGCCCGGCCGGCAGAACCGCGGGCGTCCCGCATCTGCCACCTGGGTAAGATCGGACGATGAGTGAAGATCGCTCCTACATCGATGCGAACACCCGCGAGCGCGAGCGCATGCGCACGCTCGTAGAACGGCTGGACGACGATGCGCTCACCGATCCCGTGAACGAATACTGGACCGTGGCCGGCGTGCTCGGTCACATCGCGTACTGGGACATCCGCGTCCTGGTCCTCGCGGAGAAGATCGATCGTGGCGAACCGTGGGCGCCGGGGGACGCTGAGCCCGATGGCGACTGGCTCAACGACTCCACCCGTCCGCTGATCCACGCGATCGCGCCGAGGGAGGCCGCCCAGTTCGCGCTGCGGATCGCGGAGCAGACGGACGCGCGGGTCGCGGAGCTGCCCCTGGATCGGTTGTGGCCCCGCGACCCCGACAGCCCGATCTACGCGGGCCGCGGCGAGCACCGCGGCGAGCACCTCGACGAGATCGAGGCCGCGCTTCGAGCCCGCGGCTGACGGTCCTTCATCTGGACCCAGACTCTCTCATCGAACGCTGCCTGCTCGTAGTCCCCTTCGAGGTCGGCCAACTCGTAGAACAGGCGGCTGTCGGCGTGGCGACGCTTCGCACTGACACGCCAAGAGGCCGACTCTCTTGCGAACCGGGCCATGACGAAGGATCAGAACCTCATCGACACGGACGGCTCGATATCCTTCGGCGCCATGGCCGAGCGGATGCTGGACGACACCCTCACCGCGACCTCGTTCGCTCCTGACGCTGCCGAGGGATCGCTGCCAGCCCGGGCGCAGGTCCTCATCGTCGGTGGTGGGATCGCCGGATCATCGGTCGCGTACCACCTGGCCGGGCTCGGGATCACCGACGTGCTGCTCCTCGAGCGAGCTCGGATCGCCTCAGGGACATCGTGGCATGCCGCGGGCCTCGTCGCGCGTGTCCGAGGCTCGCATCCGATGACGGAGCTCGCGAGCTACGGCGTGGATCTCTACCGCGGCCTCGAAGAGGAGACGGGCGTCGACGTGCACTTCCGGCCGACGGGCTCGCTCACGCTCGCGGAGAACGGGGGCAGGATGACAGAGCTGCGGTACACGGCCGCGATCGCCCGTCACCACGGGATCGAGGCCCGTCTCCTGGAGCCCTCCGAGGTCCCCGAGGTGTGGCCGCTGATCTCGACGGACGGCCTGGTGGGCGCCCTCCTCCAGCCGGGCGACGGCACCGTGAACCCCGGCTTCGCAGCGCTCGGCCTTGCGAAAGGCGCCCATGACCGCGGCGTGACGATCCGCGAGGGCGTCTCCGTTGCGAGCGTCCTCACGGACGGGCGCAGCGTCGTCGGCGTCAGCACCGATCGCGGAGACGTGGAGGCGCAGACCGTGGTCCTCGCCTGCGGGCTGTGGACCCGTGACCTCGCCGCAACCGTCGGTGTGTCGGTTGCCCTCTACGCCGCCGAGCACGTCCACGTCTCGACCGATCCGATCGCGGGTGTGCACGACCTCCTGCCGTTGGTGCGCGGCCTCGACGGCTTCTTCTACGCGCGACACCATGCCGGCGGGCTGATGATCGGCGCCTTCGAGCCGAACGGACGGCCGCGTTCGACACCCTCGATCCCCGAGGAGTGGGCGTTCGGCGAGTTCGGCCCCGACTGGGATCACTTCGCGCCGACGCGCACGAACGCGACGAGGCGGATCCCTGCCCTGGAAGACGCAACGTTCACGCGGTTCCTCCGCGCCCCCGAGTCCTTCACCCCCGACGTGAACTTCTGCCTCGGAGAATCCGCAGAGATCACCAACCTCTACGTGGCGGCCGGCTTCAACTCGCAGGGGATCATCTACTCGCCCGGCGCCGGTCGCGCGCTCGCGGAGTGGATCCAGGAGGGCGCCCCGACGTTCGACGCGTCCGAGGTCGACGTCCGGCGCTTCGCGTCCTCGCAGTCGAACGAGCGATACCTCCACGAGCGGACGAAGGAAGCCCTCGGCCGCCTCTACGCGATGCATTGGCCGAACCTGCAGGCGACGACCGCGCGCGAAATCCGACGCTCGCCGCTTTACGACCGCCTGCGGGCGGCCGGGGCATGCTTCGGGGAGCTCGCGCAGTGGGAGCGGGCGAACTGGTTCGCGCCGCCAGGCGTGGAACCCGTCTACGACTACTCGTTCGGGCGCCAGAACTGGTTCCCCTACGCGGCTGAGGAGCACCGCGCCGCGCGTGAGACCGTAGCGCTGTTCGACCTGACCTCGTTCGCGAAGATCGAAGTGACCGGCCCAGAGGCGCTCCCGCTCCTTCAGCACGTGTCTACGAACGACGTCGACATGCCCGAAGGGAAGGTCGTCTACACGCTGTTCCTGAATGCCCGCGGAGGCATCGAGAACGACGGGACGGTCACGCGTCTGGAGGAGGACCGTTTCCTCGTCATCACGCCGACCGCCACGCAGCATCGAACCGTCGAGTGGCTCCGCGCCTACGGCTACGGCAGGACGGCGACGATCGCCGACGTGACGAGTGCCTTCGCGACGCTCGCCGTCATGGGACCGATGAGCCGGGAGCTGCTCTCGCGACTGAGCTCTGCCGATCTCTCGAACGAGGGCTTCCCGTTCTTCACTTCGAAGGAGATCCCTGTTGGGAACGCGCCCGCCCTCGCCATCCGTGCCTCGTTCGTCGGCGAGCTCGGCTGGGAGCTGTACGTACCATCGGAGTTCGCGGTGCACGTCTACGACGCGATCGTCGAGGCAGGCGCCGACCTCGGTCTCCGCCGCGCCGGCTACCACGCGCTCGATTCGCTCCGTGTGGAGAAGGGCTTCGTGCACGTCGGGCACGACGTGGGCCCGACCGACGATCCGTTCACGGCCGGTCTGGGCCACTTCGTCAAGCTGGACAAGGAGTTCGTGGGCGTCGAGGCGGCGCGCGTCGCGAAGGCGACGCCCCGCCCGCAGCGACTCCTCAGCTTGAAGCTGGAGGACCCCGAACCCGTGCTTCTCCACGGCGAGTCGGTGATCGCCGACGAACTGATCGCCGGGACGGTGATGTCGGGAGCATACGCACACACGATCGGGGCGGCGGCGGGGATGGCGCTGGTGGACACCGCTCTCCTTCCGGGTGACGAGGCGACCGCGGAAGTGGACTGCGCGGGCGTACTCGTGAAAGCGACCCTCTCGAGCCGCCCTTTCTACGACCCCGACGGGTCGCGGATGAGAGGCTGACCCGCAGTAGCCTGGACGCACATGTCCCCGCACCAGATCGCTCTTCGGCGACGGTTCGTCTCGCTGGTCCTCGTCCTGTCCGTGGCGATCGCCGCATTCTTGCTGTGGCCCGCTCGCGACGCCGCTCCGGTCCGGTCGGATCTCATCGACGAGAGCAGTCAGCGCAACTCCGGGCCGGACAACTACCTCGCGTGGGTCCCCGGGGGCTTCGACGATCCGCGCTTCCGCCAGAAGATGGAGCGGCTCGCAGGTCTCGATGAGGCGGTGGTGATCGCCGGCGACACGTTGTGGCTCCGGAAGACGGAGGACGCCGACGGCCGGGTGGTGCACCAACCAACCAGCCCGTACGCGTTCCCGATCGACGCGTTCGCGGTGCAGGCGAGGGACTACGCCCCGTTCGTCGCGGAGAGCGTGCGAGGTGAGATCGTCCGGGCACTGGGTTCTGGGAAGGCGGTGCTCGGGGAGCACAGCGCCAGGCTCCGTCGCCTCGGTCCCGGCGGGAAGCTCACGTTCCGGACGGGCTCGGTGCGCGTCGGCGCCATCGTCCCCGACGACGCGGTGGGCTGGGCGGAGGTGCTGCTCAGCCGCGAGGTCGGCCGCCGCTTCGGGATCACCCACGAACGCTATCTGCTGGCGCAGCCGAGTCGAAACCTCACACGATCGGTCTGGAAGCGCACGCTGCTGCCGTTCGTCGGAGACGATCCGCTCCGGGTCGACGTCCCGGGCGGCACACGCTTCGTGCGCGTCGCAAGCGGGGTGAACCCGCCGATCCTCGTGAAGGAGGTGTTCGGCGAGTTCGCCGCGACGCCGCAGTCCGACCCCGCTTGGCTGACGATCGACCCCGCGTGGGTCGAGCGCAACATCGTCACGAAAAAGGTGCCGCTGCTCGGGACGGTCACCTGTCACCGCAAGCTGATCCCGATGGTCCGCGGCGCGCTCTACGAGGTTGCTTCGTCGGGCTTGGGATCGGAGATCAAGGTGTATTCCGGGTGTTGGGCATCGCGCACGGTCTCGCGGAGCCCTACCGCACCGCCTTCGTTCCACGCGTACGGCGCCGCGATCGACATCAACGCGCCTCAGAACCCCTACGGAACGAAGCCGACGATGGATCGGGAGATCGTCCGGATCTTCGAGAGCTGGGGCTTCAACTGGGGAGGCGACTTCCTGATCCCCGACGGCCACCACTTCGAGTTCTGGCGCGTCCCGGATCAGTTCAGAGCGTCCTAGCACCACTACCCGAACTTCCTGACGGAATCCACTTGACATGCAACTCGAAGGTTGCGTATCATCACGCAACTGAACGGTTGCAGGATGAGAGGTGGAGTCGGATGGAGATCCCCGACGAGGTCAGGCGAGAGCTCGTGATCCAGGCGCCGCAGGATCGTGTGTGGCGGGCGCTCACCGAGGCGGAGCAACTCACTCGGTGGTTCCCGGACAAGGCGGCCGAGGTCGACCTGCGCCCGGGTGGCGCGATCCGGATCGAGTGGCAGGACGGCGAGTTCGACGACGGCACGGTCGAGGTCGTGGAAGCGCCTTCCCGCTTCGTCTTCCTCTGGCACGGCGCCGGGTTCGACTCGCCGCAGACCCGTGTGGAGTTCACCCTGGAGGCGGTCGAAGGTGGGACGCGCCTCCTGGTCGTCGAGAGCGGCTTCTCGAAGGTGCGGGAGAACAAGCGCGCGTCCGCGTGGAAGGACAACGACGGCGGCTGGACCCACGAGCTGGGTGAGCTGAAGACCTACCTGGAAGCCGCATGACGCGAGATCCCGCCGGGGCGGTCTTCGCGGCGCTCGCCGACCCCACGCGTCGACGCGTCGTGCACGAGCTGTCGAAAGATGGACCGCTGACTGCAACGGAGCTCGCTCGTCGGATCCCGGTCTCACGCCAGGCCATCGCGAAGCACTTCGATTCGCTCGAGGAGGCGGGTCTCGCCGCCGCCACGCGTGTCGGCCGCGAGACCCGCTACGAGCTGCGCACCCGGGCCTTCGCCGAGGCGGAGGCCTGGATGCGTGCCATCGGCGCGATGTGGGATCGGCGCCTCGACGCGTTCAAGGAGTACGTGGAGTCGGTGCCCCCGGGCTCGACGGGAAGGAGGAGGCGATGATCGGTTCCGTGCATCCGGAGGTGAGCAGGGAACTGCAACGCGCTCGCCGGGAAGAGATCGTCCGAGCACTCAAGGGATGTCGCCGCGCGGTCGGCCGGCCCCGGAAGGAGCAGCGATGACGACCGACGAAGCGATATACGAACCCGTCCGCAAGAGCGTCCGTGTCGACCGATCGGCAGAGGAGGCGTTCCGACTCTTCACGGAGCACATCGATCGATGGTGGCCTGTGGAGGTCCTCTCACGGGCTGCCGACGACCAATACGGCAACGGTGTCAAGGTAGAGCGCGTCGTCTTCGAGCCCCGCGTCGGTGGTCGACTCTATGAGGTCACATCCGAAGGTGTCGAAGGAGTTTGGGCTGACGTCCTCGTGTATGAGCCGCCCGCTCGGATCGTGCTCGCCTGGAAGCCGAACGATCGGCCCGAGCCTCCGACCGAGGTCGAGATCCACTTCGAGCCGGACGGCGATGGGACGATCGTGAGGCTCGAGCACCGGGGATGGGACAAGCTCGGCGCACGGGCAGCGGAGGCGCGCGAGGGGCACCACGGCGGATGGCAGCTCCCCCTGGAGCGCTTCGTCGCGGCCGCCGGATAGGCTCGGGAACATGGCGATCGTCAGGCTGCGAGCACCACTGAAAGACCTGGCCGGGGGCAGCCGCGAGCTCGCGATCGACGGCTCGTCGGTCGGCGAGGTCCTGCGGAAGCTCGAGCGGCAGCACCCGAAGATCACGGGCTGGGTCCTGGATGAGCACGGGCGCGTTCGGCGCCATGTGAACGTCTTCGTAGATGGCGAACAGGTGAGGGAAGACGCGCCCGTCGCGCCCGACGCGACGTTGCACGTCCTCCCGTCGATATCAGGAGGTTCGAGATGACCGAGCTGTTGGTGGGCACGAAGAAGGGTCTGTTCGTGCTCGAGGGAGATCCCGGCGCGGAGAAGCCATTCGAAGTGACCACGCGCGCATTCCCGGGTGACGCGGTGGAGTTCGCGATCCGCGAGCCGCGTTCGGGGCGGTACTTCGCGTCGGTGACATCCGGGCACTACGGGCCGCGAGTGATGCACACGATGGATCCGGGCGGCGACTGGGAGCAGGCGACGGGTCTCGCGTTCCCCGAGGGCGACGATTGGTCACTCGAGCGGATCTGGTCGATACGACCGGGTGAAGCGGACGGGCTCATGTACGCGGGCGTCGCACCCGCGGCGCTGTTCACCTCGACGGACGGTGGCCTCACGTGGGAGCTGAACCGCCCGCTGTGGGATCAGCCGACCCGCAGCTCGTGGCAGCCCGGCGCCGGCGGCCTCTGCTTGCACTCGATCGCCACATGGCCAGGCGACCCCTCCCGACTGGCACTGGGCATCTCGGCGGTCGGGGTGTGGCTCAGCGACGACGCCGGGGAGACGTGGCGTCACGGCAACGCGGGCCTCGTCCCCCGATATGTTCCGGAGGAGTCCCAAGGGGACACGATCGACCTCTGCGTGCACAACATGCACCGCGCACCGCTTCGCCCCGAGCGGCTCTTCATGCAGTTCCACGGCGGCGTCTACCGTAGCGACGACTCGGGCGAGACGTGGAGCTCGATCGCGCAAGGACTCCCGTCAGACTTCGGCTTCCCGATGGTGATCGATCCGGGCGATCCGGACTCGGCGTTCCTGATCCCCTTGGTGGCAGACACCGACCGCGTGACCGTGGATGGGCGCGTGCGCGTGTTCGGGACGCGCGATGCGGGCGAAACGTGGATGACCCTGAGTGACGGGCTCCCCCAGGAGAACGCCTATCTCACGATCCTGCGGCAGGCGTTCGGTTGCGACGGGGAGGGGGCGGACATGGGCCTCTACTTCGGAGCCACGTCCGGGGACGTCTTCGGCTCGGGGGACGCGGGCGCATCATGGTTCACCGTTCGGGAGCGGCTCGCGCCGGTCAACTCCGTCCGGGTCGCCTAGCGACGACCCCAGCCTCCCAGGCGTGTCAGAGCCTGCCCTCATCATGGCCCCATGGGAGAGATCGTCTCACTCGCGGAGTACCGGGATCGGCAGAACCCGGAGCTCACGGTGATGCGGCGCCTGGAGCACGCGGTCGGTCGGCTCGATTCGGTGATCCAGAGGCGGCCCGGCCGGATGGCCCCCACCGTCGAGCGGGAGCTCCTCCTCATCGCGCGAGCCGTGTCCTCGGGCATGCCGCTGGACGCTGCCGACCGGGCCGAACGACTCGCCGACCTGCTGGAGCATCCGGCGGCGTCGGGATCCTGAAGAGGCGTTTTGCGGTACGGCGACCCCCGGGTGTACGGTCGAAGACGCTATCGAGAGGTAGCTGCGGGGGGAGCAGAACCCACGCGCGAGTCTTGCCGCGGGAGGCATGCTCAGGCCCCCGGGCCAAGTGAGGTCCGGCGGCCCGAGCACGATGCAGACGAGACGCCTGATACCTGCTCCTCCCGCTCTCTCGTGTCCGGGAGCGATCAGGAGGTCTGGCGCACGACGTTCCGTGCGCACGACGTCGCCCCCTCCGCCGAGAGAGCACCTCGCCACTCCGCGAGCATCGGAACCAGGAGCTCGGACTCCAGATGCTCGAAGCCGTCGTCCGGATGGATCCCGTCCCCCTGGAGCGCCTCCTCGGGCACGAAAGCTTCCCAGTCGGCGATCGCCACGTTGGGGTAGCTCGGCACGATCTCCCGGATCGCCTCGTTGACCGCCCGGATGCTTTCCTCGTCCTCGGGTCCTCTCGCCGTCTGCCAGATCACCAGGGGCACGCTCGCGAGGATGTCGAGCGTCTGGATCAGGGAGACGCGGAACGCCACCGGCGAGAAGTCGTTCGTGCCGAGCTCCACCACGACCGCATCGGCGTCCTGCGCGACCGCGTCCTCCGCGAGCGCGACGCCGGAGGACGTCGACCTGCCCACTTCGGCATCGAGCGTCACGTTCCAATCGGAGAGGCCCGATTCGACCGCGTCACGACCACCGTCCAGGATCGAGTCCCCGATCACCCAGACGACCGGCGGATCGTGCAGCCCCCGGCGCCCTTCGAGCCGGAGCCACCGCTCGGTCACGCCATCGTGGCGCACGTAGACGAGCGGCTCCGGCTCGATGACCGGCTCCGAGCCTTCTGCGGAAGCACTCGAAGAGATCGAACCCGTCGGCGAGAGGCCGGCCACCGGCGGATCGGCGATGAGGACCTCGCTCCGGTCGGCAGCTCCGGCGAAACGAACATCGGCGGGCACCGTCCTCACCGGCACCGCGAACGACCCCCCGAGGAACACGGCAGGACCGGCGACCGAAGCGATCCGGAGGACCGGCACGGCTTCGGGTGAGCACCGGAACAGGACCATGACTCCCCCCGACAGGCAGGAGCCGTCCGCCTCGAACCGCATCGCGATGGCTCCGTCCACCTCCATCTCCGAGCAGGCCCCGCCGCCCGGGCTGGGTTCCAGGCTCGGTCGGTCCAGAGGCGGCGGGGCCTGCGTGGCACTCCCGTCACAAGCGGTGAGGAGGACGACCACTCCGATCGCGAGCCGAACGAACCTCACGAGGAACGAGCGGCGCGGCGGCCGGCGCCGCGCGACCGCAGGATGACCCAGACGAGCACCGCGGCGACGCCGGCCGCCCCGAGGGCGGCCGCGAAGCTCGCTCTCGGACCTGGCACCGCAGACGCGATCCGGGTACGCATCCGAACGGGCTGATGGAAATCCCGGATCGGCCAGCCGTGCTCCTCCGCGGCCTTCCTCAGCTCTTTGTCCGGATTCACGGCCACCGGGTTCCCGACCGCCTCCAGAAGGGGCAGATCGGTCGCGGAGTCGGTGTACGCGAAGGACCGAGACAGGTCGATCCCGGTGCGCTCCGCCACAGCTCTGACGGCCGAGGCCTTCTCCTCGCCGTACGCGTAGTACTCGAGCTCCCCCGTATACCGACCGTCCGCACCGATCGCCGCACGGGTGGCGATCACGCCGGAGACGCCGAAGTGGCGCGCCAGCGGCCGAACGACCTCCTCCGGCGAAGACGACACGATGTAGATGCGCCTCCCCTCGGATCGATGGAGCTCCATCAGATCAAGGGCTTCGGCGTAGACGTAGGGATCGATCACGTCGAGGATCACGTCCTCGACCAGCCGCTCCACCTGCGCTCGGTCCCAACCCTTGGTGAGCTGGAGCATCCCTTCCTTGAGGCGCTCCATCTTCCCCTCGTCGGCTCCCACGAGCAGGTAGACGAGCTGCGCGTACGCGCCGCGGAGCAGCTGTCCACGCGAGACCATCCCGGCCCGGTAGAGCGGCCGCGACAGCGCGAGCGTGCTCGACCGCGAGATGACGGTCTTGTCCAGGTCGAAGAATGCCGCTTCCATCGAGAGAACCATCGTACGGGTACACCATGACGTTGAGGAGCAACCACGAGTTGCGCTCAGCTGAAGTCGATCTCTTCGCCCTCGCGTGCGAGATCGACCGAACCGCCGTCCCAGAGCTCGCGGACCCGTTCGCAGAGCGACTCCAGGTCGTCGTCGGTGTGGTTGGGGTCGTGATGGAAGAGCAGGAGACGACGCGCCCCGGCCAAACGGGCGAAATCTGCGACGTGCTGGGTGCTCGAATGTCCGAACCCCGCTCGGTCCGGGTACTCCTCCTCGGTGTACTGGCAGTCGTGGATCAGCACGTCGGCTCCAGCGGCGACCTCGAACCCCGAGACCCATTCAGGCTGCACCGTCGAGAGATCGACGGCCAGAGCTGGTTCGTGGTCGGTGAGGTACGCGAGGCTGCGGCCAGAGTCCTCGATGCGGTAGCCGACGGTCGGGCCTCGATGGATGATCGGCCGGGCGGTGACGGTCGCCGAACCCAGCATCCACGGCTCGTCGGGCGCGTCGTGGAGCTGCAGGTGTGCCGGCACCTCCGCGAGCCGCACCGGGAAGAGGGGCGGCGAGAGGTACTGCGAGATCCGGTCCGAGAGCGAACGTGTCGGCGATTGCGGTCCCCAGATGTGGAGCTCGGTGCCGGGATCCCACAGAGGCGCGAAGAACCCCAGGCCCTCGAGGTGGTCGAGATGCAGATGGCTGAGCAAGATGTCGATCCGCTTGGGCGAGGTGCCGTCGAGCGTGGCCCCCAACGCGCGGATCCCGGTCCCGGAATCGAGGATCACGAGGCTGCCGTCGCCGGGGCGCACCTCGATGCACGACGTGTTGCCCCCATAGCGGACGGTATCGGGGCCCGGCGACGCCAACGAACCACGCGAGCCCCAGAACCTGGCGCGCACGTCAGGCCTCCTCGACTCGCTCCCAGAACACCGCCAGGCCGCCGACGGGTTGGTCCACCTGCGCGAACAATGGGATGCCGATGACCTCGAGGTCTCGCGTGCGCCCATCCACCGCCTCGATCCGAAGATGGCCGTGGCTGGGGATCCCGCTCCGGATCGCCTGCGAGAGGGGGAGCTTCTCGATCGGGACAGGCTCCCCGGCCTCGATCCACCGGCTTGAACGTCCTCGCGAGCTCCGCTCGACTCATCTGCGCCTCTGCATATGGGCGTCCAAGGATGGCTTCGGCCGGCTCGTTGAAGAACACGAGGTCACCCTCGGCGTCGACCAGGAGCATCGGGGTCGCGAGGTTCGCGGCGAGATCCTTCGCCAGGATCAGGGCGATGTGCCGTTGTCTCGTTCGGTTCGGCGGCGCCGGCTCCGTCACGAGCGCGACTGTACACCCGGCCTCGGAGCCGGCGCCGCTATCCTCGGTGCGGAGGTGTCTGGGTTCCTGGTGGGCCCCGCGGTCTTCAAAACCGACGAGGGGGCGACGAGCTCCCTGGCGGGTTCGATTCCCGTCCGCCTCC
>CAWJFY010000009.1:0-656219 GCA_963842295.1 uncultured Actinomycetota bacterium
CGCCGTGCGCAGTTGCTCGCGCGCGTCGAGGCGGCGACCCTCGCGGCGCAGCCACTCGCCGTACACCAGATGCGCCCGGGCGAGCTCCGGACGCAGCCCGGTCCGACCGAGCCGTTCGATCGCTTCGCGATATCGAAGATCCGCGTTCTCGCCATGGCTTAGCAGGGCCCGCGAGCGCGCCTCAGTCCCGAGCGCCCAGTCGGTGCCGGCCGGCTGCGTCACCTCCGCTAGTCGGGCGAGCGCCCTGTGTGCGACATCGATCTCGCCCGCGCGTGCTGCCGCCTCTACGAGCTCCGGGAGCGCCCACATGGCGGGAAATGGGTCGATGTCTTCCGCCGTCACTTGGCGGGCCGCTGTTGCCGCCTCGTCGTACCGGCCGAGGCCGTTGTACAGGACGGCGGCCGCCCACAGGGCGACCCTCACCGCGTGACCGGCCCCGACGGCCTCCGCCATCGAGATCGTGGCCTCGATCAAGACCGACGCCTCGGCCTCCCTGCCCTGCAGGGATCGGAGCCGCAGCGCCGCGAAGGGCGGGAGCCGGCTCCCGGTCGCCGCCGCGACGCTGTCGCTCTCAGCGACGAGCAAAGCCGCGTCCTCGAGGTCCCCGGTGAATACCTTGTCCAGCGCGAGTGCCGAGAGGTGTGCGGGTAGCTCCGCGAGCGCACCGGCTTCGCGGACGATCCGGGCCTGACGCTCGAAGATGGCGGTGGAGGCATCGGAGTCCCAAACGACGTTGCTGGCGGCCGGGGCGAGCCAGCCCCAGCGCACGACGTCCTCGGCCGGAAGCTCGGCCACGGCGTTCCTCGCGCGCTGCAGGATCGGGGTCGCGACCGCGCGACCGCCCGTGTGCGATCGAGCCAGCCCTTCGAGGAGGAGGTCCAACGGGCCCGGCGGGTTCCCCTTCGACGCGAGGCTCTCGGCGGCATGGCAGATCTCGAGGAAGACGCCCGATGGCGCGAGATGCGCGGCCGCGAACGCCGAACCATACGCGGTTAGGTAGGCACCCCGAGCGAGCTCCCGGTCGATCGGTTCGAGCTGTCGCGCGGCGTCGAGCAGCAGCTGTGGAGCTTCGTTGCCGTAACCCAGAACGACGGCGACCTGACCGCGGAGCAGAGCCGCTCGTGCCCTTTCCAACCCGTCGAGCGTGTGAGCCTCCGCTGTCATGAGGAGCCGCTCCACCCTGTCGAACGCTCCGGCGAGGTACGCCGCCTCGGCCGCGGCCAGCGCGCGGCCCGCGCGGCGCGCCGGGTCCGGTGTCAACTCGACCCCTCGCTGCAGGAACGCAGCTGCTGCTGCCATCCCGCCACGCGCCTGCGCCCGACCGGCCGACCGTTCGAGTTCGAGAGCCACTTCCTCGTTGGGCCCGGGGGTGGCCCTGGCGAGGTGCCACGCTCGCCGGTCCGGGTCGGTTTCGGGGTCGATGGCATCGGCGAGCGCGCGGTGGACGCGGTGGCGGTCTTGCGCCGCCGCCGAGCGGTAGGCGGAAGAGCGGACGAGCGGGTGCGCGAACTCGACACGCCGACCGACCGTGAGCAGCCCGGCGTCCACCGCGGCGTCCACCGCCGACATGTCGATCTCGAGAGCTTTCGCAGCGGTGTGGAGCAAGAGCGGATCGCCGAGCGGGTCGGCGGTCGCGGCGAGGACGAGGAGCTGCGTGTCGGAGGGGAGCCGATGTAGACGACGCACGTAGCTCTCCTCGATCCTGCCGGCGACCGGATGGGTCTCGGGGAACGCGAACCCGCCGGCGAGCTCCGCAGCGTTCCACGTTCGCGGGAACTCGAGCAGCGCGAGCGGGTTGCCGTGGCTCTCCGCGACGATCTGATCGCAGACGGCCGCATCCAGCGGGCCGATCAGGTTCTCGAGCAGCAGAGCCCGTGCGTCGCGATCGTCGAGTGGGCCGACGAGGAGTTCGGGGAGTCCCGCCATGACGCCGTCGCCGATCCCCGTGCGCGCACTACAGACGATCGCGACCCGCTCGGCAAGGAGGCGACGTGCGACGAACGACAGCACGCGCGCAGATGCCTGGTCGAGCCATTGCGCGTCGTCGAGGATGCAGACGAGCGGCTGGTCCTCCGCCACGTCGGCGAAGAGCGTCAGCGTGGCGAGCCCGACGAGGAACGGGCCCGGGACCGGGCCCTCGCTCAGCCCGAAGACCGTCTCCAGCGCGGTGCGCTGCGGCACAGGGAGCCGATCGAGGTGGTCGAGCATCGTCACGCAGAGCTGGTGAAGGCTGCTGTAGGCGAGCTCCATCTCGGACTCGACCCCCGCCCCCTGAGCGATGCGGGAGCCCGAGGACTCGACATGCCCGATCAGATGGCCGAGGAGCGCCGTCTTGCCGACGCCGGCCTCGCCTCGTAGGACGACCACCCGGCTCGTACCGGCGAGCGCATCGACCACAAGCCGATCGAGCGCCTCGACTTCGGCTTGACGCCCAAGGAGTCTCATGACCGGCTCACCACCCCCGATGCGGGAGCCCCTTCGGCGCAACCGTACACCTGTCGTCCTCGAAGGACGCGCGGCCGCTCGTGTGAGGCGCTCCGGGGGACCAGGGAGTTCCCCTGGTGCGACCCGGGAACCCGACTCGCACGCTGACCCGGCATGGGTGGCGAACCGCAGCTCGCCGGTCAGACGCTCCTCGTGATCGGCGGGAGTTCGGGCATCGGCCTCGAGACCGCGCGGCGAGCTCGGGCCGAGGGGGCCGAGGTGATCCTGACGGCGCGCGACCCGGAGCGCGTCCACCGCGTGGGCCTGGAGCTCGAAGCGAGCATCGCCGCCTTCGACGCCACCGACTTCGACCGGCTGGGCAGGTTCTTCGACGAACTGCCGACGCCGATCGACCACGTGTTGCTGACCGGTCCTGGTCCTCCCGCCGTACCGCTCGCGGGGTTCGACGTCGAAGCGGCACATCGCGAGCTGGACGCCCATCTCGTGCTTCCGCTGCAGGTCGCGCGGGAGGCTGCCGACCGGGTTCGTCCCGGCGGAACGCTACTGTTCACGGGATGCCTCGACGGCGGGAACTCTGCGGTGGGACCGGCGTTCAGCACGGCGCTCACGGCTGCTCTCTCGGCCATGACCAAGCATCTCGCGCGTGAGCTCGCGCCCATCCGCGTGAACCTGATCGCGGCCGGCTTCGTCGACACGCCGCTGTCGGAGGCGGTCTTGGGCGATCGACTCGAAGCGCGACGTGTGGAGCTTCGGTCGAGCCTGCCGATCGGGCGCATGATCGCCGCGGCCGACATAGCCGCGCTCGCCGTCCATCTCATGACGAACACGGCGGTCACCGGCGCGACCTTCGACATCGATGGTGGCCAGCAGCTCGTCGAGGACTGAGGGCTCTTACGCGAGGGACACATGGCGTTGACCAACCGTTGACCAGGCGCCTGTCGTAGCCGCCTACCATGCAAGAAAGCCAGCATCTTCCCAGGGCATGATGCGCCGACACCTCGGTGAGGGGGCCTGAGCTGGGACGTTGTTGGTGGGCGCTAGAGGATTTGAACCTCTGACCTCTTCCGTGTCAAGGAAGCGCTCTCCCCCTGAGCTAAGCGCCCGAGTCCCACATCGTAGAGGGTTGGAGGCGGGGACCGGAATCGAACCGGTGTGCGAGGCTTTGCAGGCCTCTGCCTAACCACTCGGCCACCCCGCCGAACGAGGGCCAGTCTAGCCGCGGCCTCCGACCGCACCCTGGCGACCCTCCGCGGCAGGGTACTGGAAGCCCGCGATCCGCCTGCTTCACGGGTCCACAGACACCCCAGATCTGTTCACCCACTGTTCACAAGGGATCGCCCACAGCGATCCATGCTCTCGGTAGCCTCGAAGGGAATCGAGGGAGGGGCTTGCGCGTTGCACGATACGTGGGGGCGCGAGCCCAACGCTGAAGGAGAGGACATCGACATGGTGTGGTTGATCGGAGCACTGACGCTGGCGCTGGTGGCCATGGGCACGACCTGGGGCACGGTCGGCACGGTCGCGATCCTGATCACGACCGTTGCTTGGCTGCTCGTCGCGTTCCAGCCCACTCGGGCGGGGGCGATGGTCGCGGACCTGGCGCGGCGCCGGTTCGAGTAAGAACCTGCTGTCGAAGGAGTGCAGGAGGCCGGCCCGATGGGCCGGCCTCCTTGCGTTCGGCGTAGATTGACGCCATCAGGGTCGCATCCACCATCGGCCTGGCTCGACAGCGCCCAACAGGAGGATCGTGATGAACGCCGTCCGGCGCGCCAGCTTCGTCATCAGCTCTGCTTGTGTTCTCAGCCGTGATGTGGGCCAGCCTCGCCCTCGCCGTTCCCGGCGTGCTTGATGGCACCTTCGGCGGCGACGGCAGGGTGACGACCAATTTCGCCGGTGGGTTCGCCGGCGCCAACTCGGTCGCGATCCAGGCCAACGGGAAGATCGTGGCCGCAGGCGGAGCCAGAGGAGGGGGCGGGAGTTTCGCCGTGGCCCGTTACAACACCGACGGAACCCGGGACACGACGTTCGGCGGCGACGGCAAGGTGACGACGGACTTCACCCAAGGACGCGACGTGGCCTTCGGCGTCGCCATCCAGGCCGATGGGAAGATCGTGGCGGCAGGCGGAACCAGGCGCAGCGTCGGCAGGTTCGCGCTCGCCCGCTACAACGTCGACGGCACACTCGACACCACCTTCGGCGGCGACGGCAGGGTGACGACCAACTTCACCCCCGGGGAGGACGTCGCTTCCGGGGTCGCGATCCAGGCGAACGGGAGGATCGTGGCGGTGGGAACCGCACACTCCGATTGTGGTTGCAACAGGTTCGCGCTGGCCCGGTACCACGCCGACGGCACGCTCGACACCAGCTTCAGCGGCAACGGAAGGGTGACCACTCCGTTCCGATTCGGCGCCCGTGCCGAGGCGGTGGCCATCCAAGCCGGCGGGAAGATCGTCGCGGCGGGGTCATCCTCGGAACTGGCCCGGTTCGCGCTGGCCCGCTACCACGCGAACGGCACCCTCGACACCAGCTTCAGCGGCAACGGCAGGGTAGCAACGAGCATGGGGCGGGGAGAGACGGCCGCGACGGGCGTGGCGATCCAAGGGGACGGGAAGGTCGTCGCTGCTGGATACACCGACGTACCCCATGAGTTCGGCGACACGTTCGGCCCCGGCAGGTTCGCCCTGGCGCGTTACCTCCTCAACGGCAGCCTCGACCCGAGCTTCGGTGGCGACGGGAGGGTCAAGACGAGATTCGGCAGCAAGAACGCCACCGCCAACGACGTCGCGATCCAGGGGAACGGGAAGATCGTGGCCGTGGGCCAAGCAGTCGGCGGCACCGGTCGGTTCGCGCTGGCTCGGTATAACCGTCTCGGAGCGCTCGACGCCTCCTTCGGAGGTGACGGCAGGGTGACCACGAACTTCACCGCCGGGGAAGACTTGGCGTCCGGGTTGGCCATCCGGGCCGGGAGGATCGTGGCCGCGGGTCGAGCCGGGGGGTTCGGCCGATCCGGAAGGTTCGCCCTGTCCAGGTACCTCGTGGCATAGGCCGAGGGAACCCGAAAGGATCCGGGCATCCCCCG
Source organism: uncultured Actinomycetota bacterium (assembly GCA_963842295.1). Lineage (GTDB taxonomy): Bacteria > Actinomycetota > UBA4738 > UBA4738 > HRBIN12 > JAJNBA01. The sequence goes on from CAWJFY010000009.1 coordinate 5,525, forward strand.
CCGTCTGCCGTTGGGGGTTTGTGGTTGGCTCCTTTCGGAGATCCGGATGGCGGAACGTATGAGCGGTTCGCGGACGAGAGCGGTTGCGCTCGTGGCAGCGCTGTCGCTGCCACTCGCGGGGCTGGCGCTCCTCCTGGGTATCCCGAGCCTCGACGTCCGATGGGAGCACCATCCCTCGCATTTCCTGCTGGTGCTTGGTGTCGCAGTCGTCGACACGGTGCTCGGCCTTGCGATGAGCGAGGCGGCCGCGCGGCGAGACGACGGCCGGTTGTTCCTGGTGTCGCTGGTCCTGCTGGCGAGCGCCGGCTTCCTGGCCCTGCATGCCCTCGCCACCCCGGAGGTCCTCATACGCGAGCCGAACAACGGGTTCGTGATCGCGACGCCGATCGGGCTGTTCCTCGCAGCAGGATTCGCTGCGGCTTCGGCGCTGGAACCGGAGCACGGGCGGGCGCGAACCTCACGATCGACGCGACGCTGGGTCCGATGGGCGCTCCTCGTGGTGCTCGTCGCCTGGGCGATCGCGTCCCTCACCGGCGCGTCCTTCCTTCGTCGCCCGGCACCGAGCGAGGCACCCGCGCTGATACGCCTCATCGCACCGGTGGCGATCGGTCTCTACGCCTTCGCCGCTGCGCGGTACCTGACCGTGTTCGCCCGTCGCAGGCAGTTGCTTCCACTCGCGGTGGCGACCGCGTTCGTTCTCCTCGCCGAGGCCGTGCTCACGATCATCGTCGCTCGCAGCTGGCACGCGACGTGGTGGCAGTGGCATGTGCTGATGGCGATCGCGTTCCTGGTGATCCTGCTCGCCGCCCGGTCCGAGTACATGCGAGGGGGATCGATCACGGCCGCGTTCGGCGGGCTCTATGTCGAGCGGACCCTCGAGAGCCTCGATCGCCGACAAGCTGATTCATTGACGGAGATGGTCGAGGCGGTCCGAGGCGAGCAACCCCTCGCGCTCATCGTGGAACGATTCCGTGCGACGGGCACGAGCGTCGAGGAGATCTCCTCCCTCGAACGCTCGGCCCGAGAGCTGGTTCGCATCGACACGCTGTTCCGCCGGTACGCGGGCCCTCGACTCGCGGAACGTCTCGAGCGAGAGCCCGAGTTCGCGCGACTCGGAGGCAAAGAAACGGACGTGACCGTTCTCTTCGCCGATCTGGCCGACTTCACCTCGTTCAGCGAGGGCAGGTCCGCCTCCGACGTGATCGACATGCTCAACAGCTACTGGGAGCGCGTGGTGCCGGTGGTGGTCGACCAAGAGGGTGGCCTCATCGAACGATTCGCCGGCGACGCCGTCATGGCAGTGTTCAATGCCCTCGACGACCAACCCGATCACGCGCTCCGCGGCGCGAGGGCTGCCTTGGCCATGCAGGAACACACGCGAAGGATCGCGGCGGAGCATCCGCACTGGCCGCGGTTCCGGATCGGTCTGAACAGCGGGCTCGCCGTCATCGGCAACGTGGGCGCAACGGGCCAACGGAGCTTCGCGGCTGTCGGTGATACGACGAACGTGGCGGCACGGGTGCAGGCCACGGCCGAACCGGGCCAGGTGCTCCTCGCAAGAAGCACGTACGACAGGATCCGGGGTCTCGCGAGCGTCCAACCACTCGGGGCCGCTTCGCTGAAGGGCCGGGCTCAGGCGATCGACCTGTACGAGCTCCGAGCGATCCTCCCGTGATCCCGCCGCACCAGCTGGTGCGGGCATCCGGGGTCTCAGGGGTTCGTGTAGCTCACGACTTCGGCCTGGGGCTGACCCGCGGTGCCCGTGGGTACCACGACGGTCGCGGATTCCTCGTCGCCCTTCGCCACCAGGTCCAGGTTGACCTCGCGAACCACGTCGCCCACTGTCACCTCGATGACGACGTGCTCGGCGCTGGTCCCGCCGACGTTCGTGACGATCACCTCGAGGGGCCGGCCACCGCTCGCAGGGCCGCCAGCGTCCGTGACCGTGACACGGACGTCGACCGGACCGCGGGGTCCCGAGAGCTCGCCCACCACGAGCCCGATCACGACAGCCAGGATGGCGGCGAGCGAGCCCAGCAACAGCGCCCACTCGAACGACGTCCGCTTCCGCCCCATCCCACCCCTGCCGGAGCTTCGCTTCGAGGTCATATCAGCATCCGCCCCAGCGCCGCTCCGATCGAGGCGGGGAACGCCAACGTGACCACGCGCGCCGTCGCAGCGCCGTTCAGCTCCTCCACGCGTCCGAACATCGCGAGCATCGCAGCAGACACGACGAAGGCCACCGCGTACGCGAGGAGCGTTTCGGTGAGCGGCCCCTGGGTCGCCCCGTCGCTCGCGACGCGTTGTTCGCGGCCGCCGAACTCGGCGTAGAAGACCATGAGGTAGGGAAGCACGAGTGAGGCGATGACCAGCAGACCGAGGCGGATGCCGTCCAGCTCGGCGGCGAGGAGGATCGGCTCTTCCGTCGGAGCGATGTTCAGGGCGAAGACCAAAGCGCCGCCCGCGGCGACGAGCAGATCGCCGGCACCACCCGGGATCTGCTCCGACTTCTCCCCTCCGCTGACCGGCGCGAGCGCCACCCCAACGGAGAAGCCGATGCTGACCGGGATCGCGGTCAGGGCGGCGACGCCGAGCACGTTTTCCAGCGAGGTCTCTTGCCCGACCCGGTCGAGCAGGAGGAGCAGCAGTGCGGCGAGCAGCAGGGACAGGCCCATCCCGACCACGGCGTCCTCCATCGGTCGGTGTGTCCGCCCTGGACGGAACCCCACGAAGTAGGACAGCGCCACGTTCACCGCGAACGTGCCGACCAGTCCGGCGAGGATGACTATCGGCGAGATGCTCCGTCCGTGCAGCCAGGTCTCCTGGGTGTACAGCAGTGGCACCCCGAGGAGGGCACCCCCCGCCACTCCTCGCATCACGTCTGTTGCCGACGTCGCCCTTCCGGCCATCACGGGACCATCTCTCAGGCCCGCCCACCCGATGATCCGCTGGGGGGCTAGCCCTGCTGCTCCGCCATCCTCTGCATGTTCTGGATGGCCTCGCTGGGAGAGATGTCGTTGGCCTCCGCCGCGGCAACGATCTCGCTCCAGTTGATGTTCCGCTCGTCACCCTGCTTGTCTTCGGCGATCCCGCATCCACAGGTGGCGCACATCGGCTCCTCCTTCTTCCCGGATGGTTCCCTCGACTGCTCCCGACAGCCTTCCCCTCTGGAGGCCATCTGAAACGGAAAGGTGTTCTATCCGGGTGAAAGGGGGTCGAGTAGAGGCTGCCGCACCGCCCCGGCGGCGGAGCCGGGCGGGCCCGGTCAGCATCGGCCGGGGTCTGGTGCATCTGCCCTCAGCTGAAGGGCCGACTACCGTCCACGAGCGGGACCGCATACGGAAGACCCCGGACGAGAGCTATCGCCGAACTGTGAAGGGGTGATCCGATGGCGCAGGTCGCTTCCTACGGTCTGTTGTTCTACGGGGGGCCGGACGGCTATCAGACCAATCGCGCGCAGATCCAGCTCAGCGATGCCGCAGGCAAGTCGCTCGCTTGGATCCGTTTCAATGATCCAGGGATGTTCTACGAGACCGACTACGAGGACGCTGGAATCATCAGGATGCATCTTCCGTCTTCGATGTTCCTGAGCGTGCTGGACGTTCTGCGGAACGAAGAACCCATCCATGTGTACTTCGCCGCCGGCCGAGGCTTCCTCGGGACTGCGAGTGAGCCGATCGGAGAGGAGGAGTCGGCACCCTAGGCCGGCCAGCGAGTGCCGGCCTCGAGCTCCCGGTACTCAGGATGCTCACACCGGGGCGCCAAGCGTTCCCGTCGCCTCGTCCTTGGAGCACTGGGCGGGACCGGGAAGTAGAGGTCATTCCTCGGACTGTGGCTTCCCGATCGCGACACTCGCCCTCGGCCGTCGCCCGACCCAGGTTGAGGGGGCTCGAAGCGGCGCGCTCCTCGACCACCAGATCTCGTGCAAGTGAGGCACCCTCCCCCGCCCTTCCTTCGTGCTCACGATGGCCGACGGCCAGCCTGGAGGCGAAGGCTCGGAACGACCGGGCCCTCTGCGAACGGAGCCCCGGCGGTTGAGCGAAGCGGTTGCTCACCTGGGAAATCTCGGGTATTGCCATCTGCTCCCCGGGGGAGTAGACAAATGCCCTACTGCATATGAGGGAGGACATCATGAGAAAGGCATCCATCATCGTCGGGACGCTGCTGTTCGTCGTCGGGACGGCCGGTGCCACACCCGCGGCCTCGACGAAGGCCTCGGTCACCATCGTGCATGGTCTGCCCGGCTTCACGGCCGATATCTATCTGGACGGCGAGTTGCTTCTCAACGGCTTCCGGCCGACGTCGACCGCGGGCCCGCTTCGCGTGGCTCCCCGCAGCTATGACGTGGACATCCGCACCGTCGGAGCACCCGCCGACTCGCCACCTGTGCTGAGTGCCACCCTTCCCATCACGGCAGGCTCGAACATCTCGGTCGTCGCGCACCTCACGCGTGGGGGCGATGGGTATGGGGCCCTGACCGTATTCGAGAACACGTTCCAGCGTCTCCCTGCCGGCAGGTCGCTGCTCCGCGTCCGTCATGTTGCGGGCGGTCCGCCTCTGTCGGTGCGGTTCGATGGTCGCCTGGTGAAGGAGAACCTCCGATTCCGGAATGAGTGGGGAACGACCACCGATCCCGGCCCTCACGTGATCTCGTTCGGGTCGTCCTCGGCCAACGACCCCCTGATCCCCCCCACCGACATCGATCTGGAGGAGGGCGTTGCCCGGATCGTCTACGTGATCGGCGGCCCGGTGGGATCCGGCAGCTTGGAGCTGATGGTCCAGTCTGTCCGCGGCTTGCGTTCGGCTCCGTCCGGCGTGCTCACGGGCGACGGAGGTCTTGGCGCGGAACCCCTGTTCCCGCGGTGGGCCCTCGCCGTCATGGTCGTTGCTGGTCTCACCCTCCTCGTGAGTGCGCGTCAGTTCCTGAAGGTGAGGGTGGCGGGTCGGTGAACCGACTCTTCTGGTGGGCTGGGGGCACCAGCATCCTGGCGCTGGTCACCGTGCCGGCCTGGGCGCTGGTATCGCAACGAGACAACGATGTCGGTTCTCTCGAGCCGCTTCGCAGAGCCAGCGCTTCTGCTCCTGTCGGGACCGTGGTACGGGGCGGACTGAAGCTGCCGGAGGTGGTCGTTCGGTCCGGGCTTCTCGCGGACCAGGCAGCTCCTGACCGCGGACGCATACCCCGACGACTGCGGATCGACGCGATCGGGGTCGATGCGCCCATCGTGTCGGTCGGGGTGACGCACGGAACAACGCAGGTACCAGCAGATGTGGACACGGTGGGCTGGTATGAATTCGGTGGACGCCCGGGGGAGTCAGGCTCGACACTCCTGCTCGCCCATGTGTCGTCGGGAACACAGGGACCGGGGGTGTTCTTCCTCCTTCGCGAGCTTGCGCCGGGGGACGACGTGAACGTCGAGATGCGGAACGGCTCGTGGGCCGCGTACCAGGTCTTCGCTCGCCGGTCGTATGCCAAGGAGGCGGTGCCGGCTCGCTTGTTCAGTCGCATCGGGCCCGAGGTGCTCATCCTGGTGACGTGTGGCGGTCGCTTCTCCGAGGAGAGCGGGCGATACGAGGACAACGTCGTGGTGTACGCCGTCCCACGGGGGTAGTGGTGCTCGTGACGAGGCTCGAGGGCTGGCTGGCCGATCGTCGAGTTCGCCTCGCCCGCTCGTGGGGCGCGTACTCTCACGGGTACCGGGTTCACAGGTACCGGGCAGCGAGTTTGCTCGTCGCACTCGCGGTAGCCGCGGTAGCCGTGGGCGTAGCGATGGGGTCTCGTGTGGGCACACCCGATCCCACCGAGACCGATCCGCCGGCACCCAACATCGATGCGGCTCCCGGCTTGGATGTCCCCGACGTGCGAGGGATGTCAGCTCCGCAGGCACGGGCAGTGTTGGAGCGCTCGGGACTGAGGTTCGAATGGGCCATCGCGGCTGAGGGAACGCCCGGGCGGGTGCTCGGGACCCTGCCGAGCATCGGCCGCTCGGTCTCATCAGGCACGGCTGTCACGCTCATCGTCGGCGTGGGGGCCGAGCGGCTCGTCGCCGGCCTGGTGTCGTCGGTCTGGCCTGAAGACTCGAGCGCGTCTCCGTAGTACACCCACACGCACCGGACGCCGCTCGCGCGGGCGGGGTCGCAGGCACTCCGCTTCGCATCTCGATCGTCGGAGGTTGCCTGGTCGATCGAACGAGGGCGGTGACCCATAGGGTGTGTGCAGCGAAGCGTGCGTGCGTGAAATCCAGTCGGCCAGTGAGTCGCCAAACGGCCTACCGGGTGGGGATGTTCCCGCCACGCAACGAGTGCATGGGGAGCCGCTCGCCGTCCAAGAGGACCTCGCTGTCGAAGGTGAACCCCACGCGCTCGGCGACCCGCCGCGAGGCGACGTTCGTCGGATCGAACAGACAGATCAATCGCGGAGGCTGGAGGGTCCGCAGAGCGTGATCGACGATCGCGCGAGCCGCCTCGGTGGCCAGGCCCAGGCCCCAGTGCTCCCTCCCCAGGAGGTACGCGAGCTCGATCTCATAGGTGGCCCCGTCCACGGGATGCTCGTCCGCACCCTCCAGGACCAGCTCGCCCTCGGGGGTCTCCGTGGCTCGCCACGGCAGGAGCCCGCAGCGGCCGATCAGCCCGTCCCGGTCCTTGCGGACCGTCGCCCACAGCCCGTACCCATACCGGCCGTCATAGACATCGATGCACCACTCCAGCTCCTCCCGAGTTTGCTCGTACGTGAGGGTGCCCTCCGGGAAGTAGCGCCTCACCTCCGGATCCCGGTACAGGGCCGCCAGCTCGTCGAGATCGCCGAGCGTGAGATGCCGCAGCACGAGCCGTTCGGTCTCCAGCACGGTTGCTCCGCGCTCCCTCACGGTGTCGTCACAGCCTAAGGGCGACCATCACCGATTGCCCTACCGATGAGGAAGCTCGTGGTCGTATTCGTCAACCTTCCTCCAGCATCTTGCGGAATATCGCCACCACGAGGGGGAAGGCTAGGCCATTTCGGCGACGATCGAGCGAAGGGCGAGCGGGAGTGGTGGGACACGCGACGCTGGCGAAAGAGACGCCGAGAAAGTGAGACACCGGAACCCGAAGGCCCCAGCGACTTCTCAACAGGGAGCTCGCCCTGGGGGTCATGCCTGTCACATCGGACGCCCCACGAGAGTCCGAGGACCAGCCGAAACAGCTTGCAGCTTCCCCGGTCCGGGACTCGATTATCGTTGGCTCGTGGACATCAGGCTTCAGTGCGTTGTCGTCGACTCCGCCGACTGCGAACGCCTCACACGATTCTGGTCGGAAGCTCTGGGATGGCGTATCTTCGACCGCTTGCCCCGGGGTAGATTCCGAAGCGTGATCGACGTCGACGATGTCCGTTCGTTCGCGCTCACGCTCCCGCGGACGACCGAGGCGCTCGTCCGCGATCGCGTGAAGTTCCGCGTCGGCCGCATCGTCTATCTGGCGTTCTCCCACGACGAGACGATCATGGGATTCGCGTTCCCGAAGGAGGAGCGCGAGGCGCTGGTGCGTTCGGAGCCCCACAAGTTCCTGATGCCGGACCGGAAGGACCTCCGGTACCAATGGGTCCAGGTCCGCCTCGACGCGATCGACGAGGACGAGATGCGAGAGCTCGTCCTCGACGCCTGGCGGATGGTGGTCCCGAAGGGGGTCGCCGCCGAGCACGCCGCCCGCGGATGAGGAGCGAGCCGTGCGCCGCTCGTGAGCGCAGCCACGCCGCCTGTCCCATCGACCAACCGGCCGCTCTGCCTGGAGCGGACGACGGGATTCGAACCCGCGACCCCCACCTTGGCAAGGTGGTGCTCTACCACTGAGCCACGTCCGCAGACTGCTCCCTCATCCTAGGCACGAGGATTCCGAGCTTCAACCGACCGATCTCAGCCGAAGGCCGGGTGCCATCGGACGTTCCCGGCGAGTGAATGCGCCCGGCCGTCCAGGGGCAAGATCATGAAGTCCTCCTCCGCGATCACGAAGGCGTCCGTCTGAACGCCGGCGAAAGGATTCCGCAACCCGTAGCGAGACGCCGGCTCGAATCCGAACCGCGGATAGATCATCGGGTCGCCGAGGAGGATCACTGCCATCTCGCCGCGGACGCGCGCTTCTGCGACGGCGGCTTCGATCAAGGCGCGGCCGATCCCCTGCCCCTGACGATCGGGGAACACGCCGATCGGCCCGAGAGCCAGGATCTCGGCCGATCGCACCCACGCTCGGCTGAGCTGAACGTGGCCGACGATGTGTCCGTCCTCCTCCGCCACGAAGGCGAAGGAGCCCGCCTCGTCACGGACCGCGATGACGATGGCAACCTCTGCCTCGTTCCCGAACGCCGCGCGCTCGACCTCGACCGAGGCATCCCTGTCCTCAGGACGCTCGAGGCGAACGTTCACGCCGTGCCCGTGGAGCCGAAACCGCCCGCCCCACGGCTGGACTCGGGGAGCTCGTCGACGAAGGCCGGGGACAGATCCGGCAGGGCAACGATCACGAGCTGGGCGATCCGGTCGCCGGCCGAGATCTCGACCGGCTCGTGCCGATCGAGGTTCACGACCGCGCAGAACACCTCACCCCGGTAGCCGGGGTCGATCAGGCCCGGCGCGTTGGCCAACGTGAGGCCATTCTTGGATGCGAGCCCGGAGCGAGGGAGCACCAGGCCGGCGTGGCCGTCCGGGATCGCCACGGCCACGCCCGTCGGCACCATCGCACGCTCCCCCGGCTTGACCGTGACGCCCTCGGCCGCGCGCAGGTCGAGGCCGGCGTCGCCCGGATGCTGGGCCTGCGGCAACTGACCTTCCGGCCTCACGCGTGTGAAAGGCAGGTCCATCGTGGCTCGGCTACTCCGGCTCGATCAGCTCGAGGCGGTTCCCGAACGGGTCGCGCACGTGCACCCGGCGGAACCCTGAGAACTGGTCCGAATCGATCACCTTGTAGCCGCTCATCTCGACGCGAACGCGCATCCGTTCGAGGTTCTCGACCAGGAAGGCGGGATGCGCCTTCATCGCCGGATGGAAGCCCTCCTCGACGCCGAGATGGACCTGGAGGTCTCCCGAGCGGAACCACACGCCGCCTCGGTCCGAGAGCTCCGGTGGCTTGGGGACCTGCTCGAGCCCGAGCACACCCTCGTAGAAGTCGATGGCAGCCTGCTCCTCGTCGGGCGGCATCGCGAGCTGCACATGGTGCAACCCGATCAGCCTCCCGGGCTCGTTGTAGGCCATGGCCCCGTCCCCTGTGAACGGCGGGCCGGGGACGATGGAACGTCCTCCCCGGCCCGCCTCGCGAGCGCGCCTATCCTACGAGCAGCCGCTGGTGCTGCCGCAGGTCCCGCAGACGTAGCAGGAGCCCGCCGGCTGCATCTTGGAGCCGCACTGATAGCAAAGTGGTGCGTCCAGCTCCTTCGCGGTCGGCGAGGACAGCAGCTCGATCGGTCGGATCACGGCTCCCTCCGAGGTCTGGATCGGCGCCTCTTCGACGGCCGTCGTCTCCCCGGCGGTGTTCTGCGCATCGGCGGTCTTCTCGGCGGCCTCGACCTTCCGCTCCTCGATGGACCGGATGCCGAGCGCCTCGCGCTTCTCCGGTGGCAGATGATCGAGGGCGAGGCGACGGAACACGAAGTCCACGATCGAGGAGGCGAACCGGATGTCGGCGTCGTCCGTCATCCCGCTCGGCTCGAACTTCATGTTGATGAACTTCGAGGCGTAGTCCTCGAGCGGCACGCCGTACTGGAGACCCACCGAGACCGCGATCGAGAACGCATCCATGATCCCCGACAGGGTCGAGCCTTGCTTGGACGCCTTCAGGAAGATCTCGCCGAGCCCGTCGTCCGGGTACGACCCCGCCGTGATGTAGCCCTCGGCGTCGCCCACCCGGAACGACGTGGTGATCGCCGGTCGCGAGCGCGGGAGACGCTTCTTCGCCGACCACGGCAACGTCTGAGGCTCGCCTTCTGGCACCACCGCCGTCTTCTTCCTGTCGGCGGACATCGGCTGAGCCACCTTGCAGTTGTCCCGGTAGATGGCGACGGCCTTCAGCCCGAGCTTCCAGCTCTCGACGAAGAGCTGTTCGACCTCTTCGACCGACACGTGCTCCGGCATGTTGACCGTCTTGGAGATGGCGCCGGAGATGAAGGGCTGCGCCGCCGCCATCATCCGGACGTGCCCCATGTAGTGGATCGGGGCATCGCCCATCGCCGTGTCGAAGACGGAGCGATGCTCCGGCCGCACATGGGGCGCCTCGGTCACCGAGTTGTGCTCGGCGATGTAGGCGACGATGTCCTCGGTCTGCGCGGCGTCGTATCCGAGCCGCTCGAGCGCTCTCGGCACGGTCCGGTTCACGAACTGCATCGTTCCGCCGCCGACGAGCTTCTTGGTCTTCACCAGCGCGAGCTCCGGCTCGATGCCGGTGGTGTCGCAGTCCATCATCAGCCCGATGGTCCCGGTGGGCGCCAGGACCGTGGCCTGGGCGTTCCGGTATCCGTGCCGCTCGCCGAGAGAAACGGCCTCGTCCCACGAATGCTTCGCGGCCGAGAGGAGCCCTTCGGGCACGAGCTCGCCGTCGATCTCGTCGGCGGCCTCACGATGCTTGCGCATCACGCGCAGCATCGCGTCGGCGTTGGGGTCGTAGCCCTCGAACGGGCCCATCGCCTCGGCCACGCGCGCGGACGTGCGGTATCCGTGCCCCGTCATGAGCGCGGTGATCGCGCCGGCCCAGGCGCGCCCGGCGTCGGAGTCGTAGGCCAGACCGCGGGCCATCAGCAGCGCCCCCAGGTTGGCGTACCCGAGCCCGAGCTGCCGGTACGCCTTGGCGTTCTCCGAGATCTTCTCGGTCGGATAGCTCGACTCCCCCACCAGGATCTCCTGCGCCGTGAAGACGACCTCGACGGCGTGCTTGAAATCTGCCACCTCGAAGTTGCCTTCGTCGTCGACGAACTTCATCAGGTTCAACGACGCGAGGTTGCAGGCAGAGTTGTCGAGGTGCATGTACTCGCTGCACGGGTTGGAGCCGTTGATACGGCCCGTCGCGGGACAGGTGTGCCACTCGTTGATCGTGGTGTCGTACTGCATCCCCGGGTCCGCGCACTGCCAGGCCGCTTCCGCGATCTCGCGCATCAGGGCGCGCGCCCGGATCGTGTCGACGGTGTCGCCGGTCAGCACGGCCTTGAGCTTCCAGTCCTGGTCCTGCTCGAAGGCGCGCATGAACTCGTCGGTGACCCGGACCGAGTTGTTCGCGTTCTGATACTGGATCGAGTAGCTGTCCTTGCCGTCGAGATCCATGTCGAATCCACCGTCGCGCAGGACTCGCGCCTTGCGCTCCTCGACCGCCTTGCACCAGATGAAGTCGCGGACGTCCGGGTGATCGACGTTGAGGATGACCATCTTCGCCGCGCGGCGCGTCTTGCCGCCGGACTTGATCGTGCCGGCGGAGGCGTCGGCGCCGCGCATGAAGCTCACGGGCCCCGAGGCGGTCCCTCCCCCGGCGAGCGCCTCCTTCGACGAGCGGATCCGCGACAGGTTGATGCCCGACCCGGACCCTCCCTTGAAGATCGTGCCTTCCTCGACGTACCAGTTGAGGATCGACGACATGTGGTCCTCGACCGCGAGGATGAAGCAGTTGTGCACGCGGAGGCTCCCCGACAGGTACTCGCCGCTCTCGGTCTGGATGTCGTAGACCTCCATCGGACCGAGCGGCTCGATCGAGGTGATCTCGAGGCGCTTGGTGTCGCGGGTCACCAGGCCCTGTCGGTCGATCGCCATCTCGAGCTTGTCCGACTTCCGGGCATCCACGAACCCGATCTCCGCCTCGAAGAGCACCTGATCGCCGACGTTGTCGATGGTCAGGTGCCAGCACCCCTTCCGGGCGAACCGGGGGTCCTCCTTGAAGGTCACACGAGAGAAGACCCCGAACCGTGAGAGCAGCTGCTGCACGCCACGGATGAGCTTCTCCGAGATCATGCCGAACGCGACGAGGCCCGACTTCCCGTCCACCGTCACGTACCCCTCCGTCTGGAAGATGCTCCGGAGATACGCCGCGACGACGGGGAGGGGCGCCGCGAAGAGTCGCTCCGGAACCTCCATGTCGGCCCCGCGCGACCGAAGGCCCCATCTGTCGACGAACGGCACGAGCGCATCCCCGTAGAGACGGATCCGCCGGCATTCGAGACCCTTCACCTGCGTGGCCTGCGTTCGCTCGTGCCTATCCGCGGTCGGGAACACCCGGTCGAGCGCCTCGCTCACCCAGGCGTGCTCGTCGTCGTTGACGGTGATCGCCTCGATCGAGGGCAATCGATCGATGCCCACGTCCTGCCCGACGACGCCATCGGATTGCAGCCAGCCGACGAGCGCCGCTTCGGCCACCTCGACGAGATCGATCTCACCTCCGCCGAACGAGTCCCGGCGGTGCCAATGCAGCTTGTCGCCGGGAAGGAGCTCCCCCGCGGGCACGAACCGACCCGTGCCGCTGCCATCCGTTCGCCACACGAGATGGTCGCCGGTCACGTCGAGCTGGTGTCCGGACTTCGTGTGGACCCGCAGGACCTCCTTCACACCGTTCGCCTTCGTCGCCACGATGCTCGTGACCCCGCTGGCATCGTGGACCTTCGCGCCGATCCGGTTCTCCTCGACGAGCTTCCCGATCGGGATCAACCCGTCGGGGGTGCTGACGAGCGCTCCGTACGGCTGGCAGGCGCTGCATTGCTGCGGCGTGTCCGGGACGCCGACGTTGAACCACACCGGCGAGTTGAACGCCGCCTTCTGGTTGACCAGCAGGTGGGTCAGCTCGTCGGCGAAAACCCCTGCGTCCTTCTCCGTGGCGAAGTAGTGGTTCTTCTCGCCCCAGCCGCGGATCGTATCGACGACGCGGGAGACCAGCTGACGGACCGAGGACTCACGCTCCGGCGCGCCGAGCGGGCCTCGGAAGTACTTCTGGGCGACGATGTTGGTGGCGTTCTGCGACCAGCCGACCGGGAACTCTACGCCGCGCTGCTCGAAGGCGTTCCCGCCCTCCTTGAAGTTCGGGATGACCGCGTCGCGCGTCTCCCATTCGACCTCGTCGAACGGATGGGTCCCTTCCGTCGAGAAATGCCTCCCGAACGTCAAGCCTTCCCGGATCACCTGCACGCCCTGCAGGTCGTCTGTCGTCTTCGCCACCTGCGCCGCCCTCCTCTCGGGGAAGAATCACACCCGTGGAATCACAGGGATGTAATATCCCCCCGAGGCTGTTCCGTGTCAAGCTCCATTTTCCTACATGTGGGGGCTAACTCCCACCCCGGACCACAACATCTTGTGGTTACGAACGGATCGGGGTAGCGAGTCGGAACGTACCCGCACGTGCCTGTGGAACACCAGTGGACGGCCGGTGGGAAACCCGTTCTTGTCGCTCTTGTTGGCCCGGAAGCTACCGCTGGCGTCGCTTGGCCGGCTCTCGCTTGAGCAAGGTCCCGAGCTCCCGCTCGAAGTCCGTGATCTCCTGGAAGTCCTTATAGACGCTCGCGAACCGGATGTATGCGACCTCGTCGAGCTTCCGGAGCTGCTGGAGCACCTCGATGCCCACCTGCTGCGAGGTCACCTCCGGACCCTTTCGACGGAGGCGCTCCTCCACGCGGTCGACGAGCTCCTCCACCTGGAGCTCGGAGACGGGTCGGTTCTTCGTCGCCTTCAGGATGCCGGCCGTGACCTTCTCTCGCCGGAACGGATCCCTCGAGTCGTCGCGCTTGCGGACGACCAGCCCGACGTCCTCGATGCGCTCGTAGGTGGAGTATCGCCGGCCGCACGCGGCGCACTGCCGCCGACGTCGGATCGCCGATCCGCCGTCGGCGGGCCGTGAGTCGACGACCCGATCGTCGTCCGCGCTGCACCAAGGGCATCTCATGTCGTGTATGGCCACAAGATGTGGTGGCCGCGGGCACGGTACCCGCAGGATGTGGGGTGGTCAAACCCACTGCCTCGGTCCGCTACCCGACAGACGGGATGGAGAGCTCGTGCCCCGGCACCAAGACGGCGGGGTCGAGGCTGTTGGTCGACGTGATGGCATCGACCATCAAGCGAGGATCGGTCGAGGGCGCGACTCGCGTGGCGATGGACCACAGGGTGTCGCCGGGCCGGACCACATAGGTCCGGGACGAACGTGCCTCCGGCGCCCCTCCGACCCCCATCGCATTAGCCACCGGTCCGGACAGGACACCCGTGAGCCCCACCATCATGCAGAGCGCGATCAGCCGCCTCCGCCGAACGCGTGTTCGACCCATGGGACGATGGTCTCCGAACGAACGTTCGATGTCAAGGGAAGAACCGAACATATGTTTGCATCCCTCCTCGGCCGGTGCTACGGTGCCGCCACGCGAACCAAGCGCCGCTCGGAACAGGAGGCTACGTACGGTGTCTGACATCACTTCGCGGCAGCAGCGCATCCTCGACTTCATCGAGCGGACCGTTCGGGAGCGGGGCTACCCCCCCACCGTTCGGGAGATCGGCGATGCCGTAGGCCTCACGTCGTCGTCGTCGGTCCACGCACAACTGGCCAACCTCGAGCGCAAGGGACTCCTCCACAAGGATCCGAGCAAGCCCCGGGCGATGGCCCTGTCGGACGAGCGACGGGCCGAAGGAACGCCCGTTCCGTTGATCGGCCGGATCGCGGCCGGCGAGCCGGTGCTCGCCGATGAGCACATCGAGGATCGCATCATGGTGCCGGCGGAGTTCGTGCGCGGCGACGGCCATTTCGCGCTCAGGGTCGCCGGCGAGTCGATGATCGGGGCAGGGATCTTCGACGGCGACCTCGTCGTCGTGCGCAGTCAGCGGTCGGCATCCGACGGCGACATCGTGGCCGCGCTCCTGCCGGGGCCCGCTGAGGACGAGGCCACCGTCAAGCGCCTCGGTCACGACGGCGCTCGCGTGATGCTCATCCCCGAGAACCCCTCCCTGGAGCCGTTCGAGATGCTGGACGGGCGCATCTTGGGCAAGGTCGTCGCCGTGCTCAGGAAGCTCTGAGTCACTAAGCTCCTCTCTCCGACGACGGGTCTGAGGGGGCATGTCCATGCAGGAAGGCACGAAGCTGGAGCGTCAGATCCGCTCGCAGCCAGAGGAGCTGACCCGTCTCCTCACCTCCGAGAAGGTCCAGGAGCAGGTCCACACGGCGGCCCAGAGCCTGCAGCGTTCTCGGCGCATCTGGCTGGTCGGGACGGGTACGAGCTACCACGCGGCGATCCTGGGAGCCGGCATGCTCCAGGACGCCGGGCGGGCGGCCGTCGCCGTGTCGTCGATGCGCTTCGTGGTCTGGGCACCGATCGTCGGACCCGACGACACGATCATCGTGATCACCCACACCGGCGAGACGGCCTATGCGCTGGCCGCCAGGGCGCTCGCGATGCTCGCCGGCCTCGACGTCATCACGATCACCAAGCGCGGGACCCCGTTCCCCCATTCGGTCGAGACATGCCCGGCCGAGACCTCCGAGACCTACACCGTGAGCTACACGACGGCGCTGCTCGTCCTCGCCATGATCGCGAAGGAGATGGGGGCCGACTCCATCACGGATGACTCGCTCACGCTCGTGCCGAGCGCTGTCCAGAACGCGATCGACGCACCGGGCACCGAGTCGATCACGGTCCCCGAGCGGGACCTGGTGATCGCGGGAGCCGGACCCGCTGCCTTCACCGCGCGGGAGGGAGCGCTCAAGCTACGGGAAGGCGCGCGCGTGCTGGCTGAGGGGCACGACATCGAGTACCTGCTCCACGGTTCGGCGGTCCCGCTCGACGCACGTGACGCCCTGCTCAGTCTCATGACACCGGATGCGGACGGATTCGTGGAAGCCGTCACGGCCGCGGCGTCGACCGAAGGCATCCCCGTCTACCGGTTGCGCGAGCCGGACCCGCTCCCGATGCTCTTGGCCCAGATCCCACTCACCGTCCGGCTGCAGCTCCTCGCCCTCCGCTTCGCGCTCGAACGAGGGCAGGACCCGGACACGGTGATCACGGGCAACTGGGCCGAGCCCTGGCTGTGGCGGCTCGGGCGACCGGACGTCTAGACCTGCTCGAACACGAAGCCGCGGATCGCGGACAACAGCCGCAGTCCCACCCTGGCGCGAACGATCGTCCCCTCGGTGTCTGTCTCTTTGGAGAGCACCTCGGCCTCGCGATACAACCGGGCGGTGACGTCCTCCCGCCCGAAGGGCACGAGGAGGCGGACCTCCACGGGAGGGTGGGGTGCCCGGACCCCGATCTCTTCGAGCAGGCCGTCCGCCCCCTCTCCGGTGAGCGCCGAGACCGCCACCGAGCCGGGGAACCTCCCGGCGAGCCTCGCCCGCGCGGAGCCCGCCACCCGGTCGATCTTGTTGAGCGCGAGGACCTCCGGGATCTGGCCCGCTCCGATCTCCCCCAGCACCCGCCGGACCGCGTCCACCTGCTCGTCGAGCGCATGCGATGTGGCGTCGGCGACGTGGACGATCAGGTCGGCCAACGCCACCTCTTCCAGGGTGGACCGGAAGGCCTCCACGAGGTCGTGGGGAAGCTTCCCGACGAAACCGACCGTGTCGGAGATCACGGCCCGGCGGCGGCCCGGCAGCTCGATCCGCCGTGTCGTGGGATCCAGCGTCGCGAAGAGCTGGTCGGCCACGATCACCTCCGCCCCCGTCAGTCGGTTCATGAGCGTCGACTTGCCGGCGTTCGTATAGCCAGCGATCGCGACCTGCGGGATCCCGGAATCCTGTCGGCGCGCGCGCTTCAGGTCGCGCGTCTTCGCGAGCGTCTTGATGTCGCGTCGGAGCTTCGCGATCCGCCGGCGGATGTGCTGGCGGTCGACCTCCATCTTCGTTTCGCCGGGCCCTCGGGTGCCGATGCCACCCCCCAGCCGACTCATGGCTTCCCCCCAGCCTCGAAGGCGGGGAAGGAGATAGTTGAGCTGCGCCAGCTCCACCTGCGCCTTGCCTTCCCGGCTCCGCGCGTGCAGCGCGAAGATATCGAGGATCAACGCGGTGCGGTCGATCACCTTCACCCCGAGCCGTTCCTCGAGGTTCCGGAGCTGGCCGGGGGTGAGTTCCCGGTCCAGGATCACCGACTCCGCGTCCAGACCGTGCACGGTCCGGTGGAGCTCTTCGATCTTGCCCCGGCCGATGAACGTGCCGGGGTCGGGCTCCTTGCGGCTCTGCACGATCCGGGACACGGTCTCAGCGCCGGCGGAATCCGCGAGGGCCGCGAGCTCGTCGAGGTCCTCGTCGCTGATGCCGGGCCCGACACCCACGAGGACCGCCCTCTCGCGGACACGAGGCTGCCATGTGGCGGAGAGGGGCGACTCGAGGATCGCCCTGTCCGTGGCCCGCGCCCCTCGGGGTCGCTCTCGCTCGGACATCCGGCTAGGAACCCACCGACGAGCCGAACTCGCGGAGCATCTCGTTCAGCTGGAGCTTGGAGTCGGTCGCCTCGCTGCGGTGTCCGATGACGAGCCCGGCCGGAAGCCCGTAGCGGCCGGCCGGGAAGTCGCGCGGGCGGGTACCTGGCACGACGATCGCACCGGCGGGGACCTCCCCACGATGCTCGACCGGCTCGTCCCCGGTCACGTCGATCACCGGGGTGTTCCCGGTGAGGATGAGTCCGGCCCCGAGGACCGCGCGCGCGCCCACCCGAACACCCTCGACCACGATGCACCGCGAGCCGACGAACGCGCCGTCCTCGACGATGACCGGCCGCGCCTGCACGGGCTCGAGCACGCCACCGATCCCGACACCGCCGGACAGGTGGACGTCGGCCCCGATCTGGGCACACGACCCCACCGTGGCCCACGTATCGATCAGGGTGCGCGGGCCGACCCAGGCCCCGATGTTCACGTAGCTCGGCATCAACACGACGCCGGGCGACAGGAACGCACCGTAGCGGGCGGTCGCCGGGGGCACGACGCGGACCCCGCCTTTGGCGTAATCGCGCTTGAGTGGCAACCGGTCGTGGTATTCGAACGGACCCACCTCGGTCGTCTCGAGGTCTCGGACGCGGAAGTAGAGCAGCACCGCTTTCTTCGCCCACTCGTTGACCGTCCATCCGTCGCCGTCGGACTCGGCGATGCGGATCTCCCCGCGATCCAGCATCCCCACGACCTCTTCGACGGCGTCGACATCCAGGCGATCCGGCTCCCCCCAGGACCGTTCGATCCGTTCGGCCAGATCGGTGAGGGTCATGAGAGTGCCCCCAAGACAGGGTCCAGCGCTTCGGCCGCGCGCTCGCACTCCTCGATCGTGGGCACCATCGCGAACCGCACGTAACCCTCCCCGTCGTGGCCCAAGAAGGATCCCGGCGCGACGATCACGTTCGCGGCCTCCAGGAGCTCCAGCGACCACTCGCGGGACGTTCGTCCTTCGGGTACGAGGACCCAGAGGTAGAAGGTCGCAACGCTCCCGGCCACCCTGATGTCGTGCGATGCGAAGAGGTCGAGGAACAGCTTCCGCTTGCGTGCGTAGAGGGCCCGCGTCTCCTCCACGTGTATTTCGTCGTTCCATGCCGCCACAGAGGCCCGCTGGACGAACTCCTGCGGCGTCACGCCGGCGGACGGACGGAGCGACCGCAGGGCTGCGATCAACTCGGGGTCGCCGGCGACGAAACCCGACCGGTAACCCGTCATCGAGGAGCGCTTGCTGAGCGTGTGGAAGGCGAGGACGTTGGACAGGTCGCCGACCTGCAGCGCCGAGGCCGGCGGCTCGCCCTCGAACCAGAGCTCGCTGTAGGCCTCGTCGGAGGCGAGAAGGACATCGTACGACCGGCAGTGGTCGGCCGCGGCTTCGAGGACGTCGAGGGGAGCGGTCGCGCCCGTCGGGTTGTTGGGGTAGTTCAGCCACAGGACGGCGGTGCGACTCCAGGTCGAGGCGTCCACGGCGTGGAGGTCGGGCAGGAACCCGTTCGCTTCGGTGAGCGGAAGGCGGGCAACGTCGCCCCCGGCGAACCGGGCGCCGCGCTCGGGGATCGTGTAGCCGGGGCTCGTCACCGTCACCAGGTGCTTGCCGCCCTCGGGGTCCAGGAGCGATCGGGCGAGGCTGAAGATCGGTTCCTTCGAACCCAGGGTGGGCAGGATGTGGATGTCGGGGTCGAGGGTCGTACCGAAGCGTCGCTCGACCCAGGAGGCGATCGCGGTGCGCAGCTCCGGGAGGCCGGCGGCGCGAGGGTACGAAGAGGTCGGCGCGATGGCGTCTATCAGCGCCTGGCGGATGAACGCGGGCGTCTCCTCCCGAGGGTCGCCGACGCCGAAGTCGACGACCTGGCGTCCGTCGGCGAGCGCGGCCTCCTTCCTCCGATCCAGCTCCTCGAACGGATACGGCTCCGAACCTCGGAGCTCCGGTGACAGGTGAACCATCTCTGTTTTCCTCAGCCCTCTCCTTCGTGTCTCCCCGGCGCATCTTCCAGGAACGCGCGGAGCACCTCGTACGATCTGACGAGCGAGCCGATACCGATCCGCTCGTCATCCCTGTGAGCGTACTGCGGGTCGCCGGGGCCGAAGTTCACGGCGTCGACGCCGGCCGATCCGAACTCCGCGACCGGCGTCCAGGCTTGCTTCGGGCCGACGGCAAGATCCCCGGCGGCCTTCAGCCGTTCCACAAGCGGGTTCCCCTTCGGCACCGGGCCGGGCGGCGCGTTGCCCACGACATCCACGGTCGCACCCGCGTGACCGAGCAGTTCCCGCAACCGGCGAGCCGCTTCGGCCGGCGTATGGGTGGGCGCGTACCGGAAGTTGACGTGCGCGGTCGCCCGATCCGGCACGACGTTGGTGGCGACACCGCCCTGGATCGTGGTGACCGACGCGACCTCTCGGTACATGATGCCGTCGACCTCCACGTCGCGGACCGGGAGGTCGGTCACCGGCGCGAGGCCGGCGATCGCGGCGTGGATCGCATTCCGACCCAGCCACGGCCGCGCGGTGTGCGCCGCTTCGCCCTCGAACACGACGGTGGCGTTGAGATTGCCCAGACATCCGAGCTCGAGCCGGTTGGCGGTGGGCTCCAAGACGATCGCGAGCGCAGCGTCGGCGATCTCGGAACGCCGGTCGAACAGCGGCGCGAGCGCGCTCTCGGCGAACGGAAGCTCCTCGCGTCCGAAGAACAGCAGCCCCACATCGAGATCGCTCGTCCACTCGCCCGAGGCGAGCGCCTGGGCCACCTCTTCCATGACGGCCAGGCCGCTCTTCATGTCGGAGGTGCCTCGCCCGTGGAGCGTCTCGCCTTCGCGGCGGCCGGCGGCGCTCCTCGCGATCGGGACCGTGTCGACGTGACCGGCGAGGAGGATCATCGGCGCCCCCGGCCGCCGCTCCGGCAGCGCGAGGAGCACCGAGTCGCGGTCGTCCACGACCTGGTACTCCCGGGGCAGGTGTCGCCGGATCTCAGCGAGGATCGCTTCTTCGCCCCGGCTTTCGGACGGGATCCGGACCAGCGCCTCGGTCCGCGCCGCGAGCCGCTCGGCGATCACGGTCACGACCCGAGGGGCTCCACGAGCGCCTCAGGATCGACCGTCGTCTCGAAGACGCGGGCCGCCGGCCCGGTCAGGCGTACCGGGCCACCCTCCTGACGCTCGACCTCGAGGAGACCACCCGGGAACCTGATCGACGACCGACGATCCGCGAGGCCGGTCTCGTTCGCGGCCACCGCGATCGCGCACGCGCCGCTCCCGCAAGCCATCGTCTCCCCGCTCCCGCGTTCCCAGACGCGCGCAGCGATGTCGTTCGAGCCGACGCGGGCGAACTCCACGTTCGTCCCCTCCGGGAATCGGTCATCGCGCTCCAGCACCGAACCGATGTGAGCGACGTGGTAGCGCTCGGGGTCATCGTCGAGGAAGAGCACCAGATGCGGGTTCCCCATCGAGAGCGCGGTCGCCCTGACGTTGAGCCCGCCGCCGAGGTCGAGCGGCTCGTCCAGGAACGTCTCCCACGCCGGGCCCCGCATCGGGATCGCTGCCTTCGTGAAGTTCGGCTTGCCCATGTCCACCGTGACGCGGCCATCGGACGCGAACTCGACCTGCCGCACGCCCGATCTCGTCTCGACGTCGAAGGTGGACCCGGTCTCCTCGCCCGTCTCTCGCAGGAACTCGGCGACGCAGCGAACGCCGTTGCCGCACATCTCTGCCAGGCTCCCGTCCGCGTTGCGGTAATCCATGAATGGGCGACCGTTCGTCCCTCTCGTCACGCGGATCGACCCGTCTCCTCCGATCCCGAACCGGCGATCGCAGAGCGCCCGTACCTCGGCGGCCGTCAGCGGGCGCTCGTCCTCGAGATCCAGCGTCATGACGAAGTCGTTGCCGGTTCCTTGGTACTTCCAGACGCGGAGCTCGCTCACCCGTCCGCCAGATACGCGACGACGTCGTCCGCGACGCCGCGGGCACCTTCCTCGCCGGCATCGAACCATCGGATGCGCGGGTCGCGACGGAACCACGCCATCTGCCGCCGCGCGAGCTTGCGGGTCCGCTTGACGGTCTGTTGGACGGCGTCCTCCAGGCTGAGCCGGTGCTCCAGGTGGCGGGCGAGCTCAGCGTAGCCGATGGCCTGTGTGGAGGTGAGCCAGCGGCCGAACCCGGCGGTGATCAACCTCTCCACCTCGTCGAGCCAGCCCGCCGCCAACATCTCCTTGATACGACTCTCGACCTTGGCCGCGAGATGCTCCGGCATGAGCCGCACGCCGGCCGCCCGGACCCGGTCGGGCGGATACGACTCCCACGCGGCCGCGTAGGAGCTGAACGGCTTCCCGGTTATCGCCGCGACCTCGAGGGCGCGTACGGTCCGCCGGACGTTCCCCGGCTGGATCTTCGAGGCGGCCACGGGATCCATCTCGGCCAGGCGCCGGTACATGGGTTCCGCTCCCAGAACCGAAGCTTCTCCCTCCAGCGTGCCGCGGATCCCGGCGTCCGTCCCCGGGAACTCCAAGTCGTCCACCACCGCCCGGAAGTACAGACCCGAGCCACCGACGAGCAATCGCCGCGGCCCGCGGCGGCGGATGTCGTTCGCCGCCTCGCGGGCCGCGGCTTGGAACGCCGCCACGCTGAACGCCTCGCTCGGCTCAGCCAGATCCAGCAGGTGGTGCGGGACCCGGCCGCGCTGCTCGGCCGTCGGCTTGGCCGTCCCCACGTCCATACCGCGGTACACCAGCATCGAGTCGATCGAGAGGATCTCCGCCCCGAGAGCCTCGGCCACCTGCAACGCAGCCTCGGTCTTGCCGGACGCGGTGGGACCGACCAGGGCGAGGAACGGCTCCACGCCTCAGGCCGGCACACGAACCGGCACGACCTCGCCGGAGAGGTGGTGCGGAGCTGCGTCCGTGATGCGCGCCGAGGCGAACATCCCCGGTTCCAGAGACTCCCTCAGGTGCACGATCCGGTTGGTTCGCGTCCGGGCCTTCGTGGACGTCCCCCGGCGCCCGGCGCCCTCGACCAGGATCTCCGCCTCCGTGCCGATCTGTGCGCGCGCCTTCTCGAGCGAGATCTGCTCCTGAAGGGCCACGAGCCGTTCGAACCGCTCCTGCACCACCTCCTTCGCAAGCTGGTCGGGCATCGAGGCGGCGCGGGTGCCGGGGCGGGGCGAGTACTGGAAGGTGTAGGCGGAATCGAATCGCGCCCGTTCGACCACCTCGAGCGTGTCCGCGAAATCGGCCTCGGTCTCGCCCGGGAACCCGACGATGATGTCGGTGGACACGCCGACCTCCGGGATCGCCTCGCGGATCCTGTCGAGCCACCCCAGGTAACGCTCGCGCCGGTAGGAGCGCTGCATCGCCTTCAGCACGGCGTCGGACCCCGACTGCAGGGGGAAATGGATGTGTTCGCACACCTTCTCGCTCTCGGCCATCGCGTCGATCACGTCCGGAGTGAAGTCGTGCGGATGCGGCGAGGTGAAGCGGATCCGCCGGAGCCCATCGACCTGGTTGACCCGGCGGAGGAGCTCCGCGAAGAGCGGCCGGCGCGACGTCCCGGGGACCGTGACGTCGCGCCCGTACGTGTTCACGTTCTGTCCGAGGAGCGTCACCTCGACCACGCCCTGGAGGGCGAGCCCCTGCACCTCCGCGAGCACGTCCCCGATCGCCCGGGAGCGCTGCGCCCCCCGCACGAACGGCACGATGCAGAACGTGCACGCGTTGTCGCATCCCACCGCGATCGACACCCACGCCCGGAACACATCGTCACGCGCCGCAGGGAGCGCCGACGGGAACAGCTCGGTGTACTCGGCGACGTCCATCTGCGGGCCCTCGTTCTCCGCCCTCCCGAGCAGGTCGAGCAGATGGGGCAAGGCGTGGGTACCGACGACCACGTCGACCCACGGCGCCTTCTCCTGTATCAGGCCCTGATCCTTCTGTGCGAGGCAGCCGGCCACGACGATCCGCAGCCCCGGGTTGGCCGCTTTCAGGGGCTTCAGGTGGCCGAGGTTGCCGTAGAGCTTGTTGTCGGCGTTCTCGCGGATCGCGCACGTATTCAGGACGACGACCCGCGCGTCTCCTACGTCCTCGGTCGGCGTCATGCCGTCGGCCCGGAGCATCCCTCCGATCCGCTCGGAGTCATGCTCGTTCATCTGGCACCCGAAGGTCCGGATCAGGAATGTCCCGTTCACGCGACCGAGGCTACCTCGCGTACTCGGTCGCGCGCGTTTCCCGGATCACCGAGATCTTGATCTGGCCCGGGTACTGGAGCTCCTCTTCAACCTGTTTGGCGATGTCGCGCGCGATCGTCTGCGCCTGAAGGTCGTCGACGTCGTCGGGCGTCACCATCACGCGGACCTCACGGCCCGCCTGCATCGCGAAGACCTTCTGGACCCCTTCGTGCGCCGTGCAGATCTCCTCCAGTCGTTCGAGGCGCTTGATGTACGTCTCCAGCGACTCGCGGCGAGCGCCGGGTCGGCCACCGCTGATCGAGTCTGCGATCTGCGCGAGCACCGCGTGGACGGTCCGCTGCTCGACCTCGCCGTGGTGGGACTCGATGCAGTGCACGATCTCCGGGTCCTCCTTCAACCGCCGGGCGATCTCGGCTCCGATGATCGCGTGCGAACCCTCGACCTCGTGCGTGACGGCCTTCCCGATGTCGTGGAGGAAAGCGCCTCGCTTCGCGATCGTGGGGTCGACGCCGATCTCCGCGGCGAGCGCGCTGGCGATGTGGGCGGACTCGACCAGGTGCTTCAGGACGTTCTGGCCGTAGCTCGTGCGGTACTGGAGCCGGCCCAAGAGCTTGATCAGCTCCGGGTGGACGTCCGTGAGGCCGACCTCGGCCACCGCGTCCTCACCGGACTTCCGTATCTGCTCGTCGAGGTCCCGCACGGACCGTTCGTGGACCTCCTCGATGCGCGCCGGCTGGATACGGCCGTCCTGGACGAGCTTCTCGAGCGTCATCCGCGCCGCCTCACGACGCACGGGATCGAAACAGGAGAGGACGACGGCCTCGGGGGTGTCGTCGATGATGATGTTGACCCCCGTGGCGGCCTCGAAAGCTCGGATGTTCCGGCCTTCGCGACCGATGATCCGCCCCTTCATGTCTTCGCTGGGGAGCGTGAACACGCTGACGCTCGACTCGGCCGTTTGCTCCGAGGCCACACGCTGGATCGCGATGGTCACGATCTTGCGAGCCCTCTCCTCACCCTCCTCACGCGCCCGCTGTTCGATCTCGCGCACCTGAGCCATCGCGCCGCGCTTGGCCTCGTCGATGACCTGCGAGGCCAGCTGGTCCTTGGCCTCGCCCGATGTCATCCCCGCGATCCGCTCCAACTGGGTCTTGTGCTGGTCGGTCGCCTTCTCGAGCTGCTCGCGGACGAACGTCAGCTTGTCTTCACGCTCCTTGAGCTCGGCGGTCCGTGCATCCATCCGTTGGCTGCGATCGCGGAGATCGCCTTCCGTCTCCGTGATCCGGCGTTCGAGACGCGCGACTTCCTCTCGGCGATGCTTCAGGTCCTCCTCTGTCTCCCGCCGCATCCGCGCGGCCTCGTCCTTGGAGTCCTGGAGCGCTCGGGCGCGCGTCTTGGCGGCCTCTTCCTCGGATCCGAGCAGGATCTTCTTGGCTTGCGCTTCGGCGGAGCGCGCATTGGACGCTCCGATCGTGTTACGGACGACGAATCCCACGACCGCCCCGGCCATGAGGCCGAGGAGGGCAACGACGGCTTCCATCGTTCCTCCCGATGTCTCGGGAGAGGGATCTCGGTCCCCGATCCGGTTGTTCGGCCGAAGGCTAGTGGCGCCGACCCCTTCTCAGGGCGCATGCGAGGTCGGAGCAGGTGGTTGGGTCGATGTTGAACTCGGTCACTGGAGCCCTTCGGTCGTTCGTTCGGATGGGTTCGGGAGATCGATTCCTCTCGTTTCCCCGATGCTACGGCCGGCAGCCGTTGGAAACAAGGTCGCTAGTCGTCCTGGAACGCGATCTCCAGCGCCTTCCGCGCTGCGCTGCGGGCGATCTCGGGGCTATAGCCCCTGCGCATCAGCAGGGAGGAGAGCCGCGCGAAGGCCTTCTGAGGGGCGACCCCCCTGAGCCTCGATGCGCGCGATCGGGCGAGCTCGGCGGCTCGATCTTCGTCGTCATCCGAAGCCCCCTCCGCCGCGATGGCCGCGAGCGCGGGGGCGATGCCGGCCGCACGGAGTCCTTGCTCCACGCCCCGGCTGCCTTCCCTCCGGGCACCGAAACGCTGCTCCGCGTACTGGCGGGCGAAGGCCTCGTCATCAACGAGCCCCACCCGCTCCAGCCGAGTGAGGACGTCCTGGACCTCGTTCGGCTCGAAGCGAGCTGCGAGGAGGCGCCGTTCCAGCTCCCGGCGGCTTCGTGGACGCACAGCCAAGAGACCGAGGGCGCGCTCGTGGCAGCTCTTCGGGTTCTTGGGCTCGCGACGATGGGCCACTGAAGGCTCGGATTACGTCCGAGACCCGCTCTTCGACTTGGCGGCAGGCGCGGGCTCCTCCATCGGTGGCTCTTCCGGCGGAGGTGCCTCAGCGTCGCCGATCACGATGGGCTCGTCGTCACCCTCGCCGAAGGACGTGAGGCCGACGGCCTCGCGGACCTTCCGCTCGATCTCGTCCCTGAGGTCGATGTGCTCCGCGAGGAACTGCCGGGCGTTCTCCCGGCCCTGACCGAGCTGGTCACCCTCATAGGTGAACCACGCCCCCGACTTCTTGACGATCTCCAGATCGACGCCCACGTCGATGAGGGAGCCCTCCTTCGAGATGCCCTTGCCGTACATGATGTCGAACTCGCACTGACGGAAGGGCGGCGCCACCTTGTTCTTCACGACCTTGATCCGGGTGCGGGAGCCCACGACCTCGGTCCCGTCCTTCAGGTTCTCGATCTTCCGAACGTCGAGCCGGATGGTGGAGTAGAACTTCAGCGCCCGGCCGCCGGGGGTCGTCTCGGGTGAGCCGAACATCACGCCGATCTTCTCCCGCAGCTGGTTGATGAAGATCGCGGTGGTGTCGAACCGGGACAGCGACCCCGAGAGCTTGCGCATCGCCTGGGACATCAGGCGCGCCTGTAGACCGACGTGGGTGTCGCCCATCTCGCCCTCGATCTCGGCTCTCGGCACCAACGCCGCCACCGAGTCGATCACCACGAGGTCGAGAGCGGCGGAGCGGACCAGCATGTCCGCGATCTCGAGGGCCTGCTCGCCGGAGTCCGGCTGCGACACGAGGAGTTCGTCGATGTTCACGCCCAGCTCGCGCGCGTACGTGGGGTCGAGCGCGTGCTCCGCGTCGATGAACGCGGCGATGCCGCCCTTCGCCTGCGCCTCGGCGATCATGTGCAGGCACACGGTCGTCTTGCCCGACCCCTCCGGACCGAACACCTCGACGACGCGTCCCTTCGGGATCCCACCGACCCCGAGCGCGATGTCCAACGCCAACGAGCCGGTGGGGATGACGGTGATCCCCGCCCCCATCGGGTGCTCGCCGAGCTTCATCACGGCGCCTCTTCCGAACTGCTTCTCGATCTGCTGCAGCGTGACGTCCAGCATCTTGTCCCGGTCCACGTTCCCCTCCTTCGTGCCCCTGCCCTGCCCGGAGGGGGGCCGGGAGAGTGCCTGTGCAAGCGACGAGTGGAGATTAGCGAGCGACTCCGACATAAGTTACACCTCTGTCATTCTTCCTGCTTCGGTCGCGCCCATACGCGGCCCGAGATTAATCGAACAGGTGTTCGAAAGCAAGCAACCTACGCGCCTAGCGGGAAGCGCGCCAACGGTTCGTACAGGGGGGCCGGCCGACGCAGATGGCTTCTGAATAGGACGACGTGACCGACCTCCCACCCCTCCGTCACCAGCGGGGTTTCGGCGAACTCCTGCGGGAGCTGCACCGGTGGATCGCTCCGAGCCACCGTGAGATGCGGGTGGAAGGCGCGCTTCTCCGCGGGGAACTCTTCGAGCAAGCTTCCCTCGATCCTCGCCGCCAGCCCGCTCGTGCGACCGTCCTCGTCGTCCAGGCCCGCCCACACCACGCGAGCCTTCGCGGGTGAGGGGAACCCGCCGACGCCCGTGATCCGCGTGCGGAACGGCTCGACATCCCTGGCCGCCGCCTCCACCTGCTGCGGCACCCAGTCGGCGAGCCGTGGCCAGGTCCGCCCGAGGAACTTCAGGGTGACGTGCCAGTTCTCGCGCGGCGCCCAGCGAACCTTCGGGAACTCCTCTCGCCAGGGCCGGAAGGCTTCTTCGACCGACTCCTTCACCGGGTCCGGGACCTCGATCGCGATGAAGAGCCGGAGCGGCCTCGCCTCGGGGCGCGCGGCCCGATCCCGGGCCATCAGATCAGACGATCGGAGCCCGGGAGCGGTCGGCCCTCGAGGTGGCGGCGCACGAGGTCCAACGCGGCCTGCTCCGCCCACCGGCGGACGCGATCTCGCTCCCCCGGCACGTGGAAGCTCCGCGCGTGCGCCACATCCTCGCCTTCGAGTGCGATCCAGATCAGACCCGGCGGCGCGCCGCCGTGCGACTCAGGGCCGGCCGCTCCCGTCAGCGCGAGGCCGAAGTCGGCATCGAACACCCTCCGAGCCCCCGCGGCCATCTGCCGGGCGCACTCCTCGCTGACCGGCCCGGGACCGTCGAGGATCTCGCGTGGCAAGCCCAGCACGCCCATCTTCGCCTCGTTCGTGTAGACCACGGCGGACCCCACGAAAACCTCGGAGGCGCCCGGCACGCTCGTGACGCGGGCCCCTACTCCCCCGCCCGTGATCGACTCGGCGCATGCGAGCTTCTTGTCCGCATCCCGCAGCAGCCGGACCACCGCCTCCTCGAGCGACTCGTCGTCCGACGTGAACACCTCGTCGCCGAGCCGTCGCCGAACCTCCTCGGCGACCGGCTCGATCAGGGCGTCCGCCTCCTTCACCGTCGTCGCCTTGGCGGTGATCCGAACCTTCACCTCGCCCGACGACGCGAGGAACGCGATCGTCGGATTCGCCGACCCGAGGAACAGGTCGTCGACCCGCTCCGCGAGCGCCGACTCACCGATCCCAGCGCATCGGAGGACGCGAGAGCGCACCACGCCGGACCCGGCCGCCGATGCCAGCTCCGGAAGGATCGTCCCTTCCATCATCTCGACCATCTCTTCGGGCACGCCCGGCACGGCGTAGACCCGGACACCGCCGAGCAGCTCCGCCGCCAGTCCCGGCGCCGTCCCTCGTTCCGGCCTGATGTACCTCGCACCCTCGGGCACATCGGCTTGGCGGAGGTTGCTGTCGGGCATCTCGCGACGGCCGAACGAGCGGAACTTGTCGCGAAGCATCTCCTCGAGCTCCGGATGACGCACCATCCGGGCGCTCAGCAGGTCACCGAAGGCGTCGCGCGTGATGTCGTCCTGGGTCGGCCCGAGCCCCCCGGTCACGATCACGACGTCTGCGCGGGACGAGGCCAGCCGCATGGCTTCGACGATCCGCTCCCGATTGTCCCCGACGGCCTGGTGGTGCAGGACATCAGCACCGATCGCCGCGAGGGACTCCGACATCCACCTGGCGTTGGTGTTCGCGATCTGACCCAGGAGCAGCTCGGTCCCGACCGCGACGATCTCCGCCCTCACCCCGTCTCCATGCGGTGGCGCTCGGTGAACAGGTACTCGATCCCGCTGATCACGGTCAGGACCACCGCGATCACGATGACCGCCAGGACGAGCGGATCGAACCCTGACGGCAGCGGCGCGATCGACAGACCCACCGCCGAGATCTGGCTGAAGGTCTTGGCCTTCCCGGCGCGCGATGCCGGCAGCGACACGCCTCGCTGATCCAAACGCCAGCGGAGCAACGAAACGGCGACTTCTCGAAGGATGATCGTCGCCGTCGCCCACCAAGGGAAGTCCCCCTGGACCGTGAGCGCGACGGCGGGCACGATCACGAACAGCTTGTCCGACAGCGGATCGAGCCACGCGCCTACCGACGTCGTCATCGAGTGACGCCTGGCGAGATAGCCATCCGCCAGGTCCGAAAGGGCGCCGACGGCGAAGACCAGGAGCGCGAGCCACCTCGTTTCGGCGCGATCCGTGGCGAGAAGCACCACGACGATCGGGATCAGCCCGATGCGCCCGAGGGAAAGGACGTTCGGCCAGCCCAGCCCGAGCGGTCTCACCCGATCGACGATGACTCTCCTCCACCGTCCCCCAGCGTGAATCGGTATGTGTGCGGCATCCCGGGTGTGCCCTCGGTCACGTCCGTCCCGTTGAGGCTGACCTCGGCGAGGCCCGCATCCGCCACGGTCACATCCAGGCTTTCCAAGGCCACGAGCGTGATGGTCTCTCCGGGCCTCATGGTGAACGAATCCGGAGCGCCGTCGGCGACGGACTCGAGCCCGACATCGCTCCGAGCCACCACCACGACCCTGATCGAAGGATCGTTCGGAACCGGCGACAACGTATCCGCCGGTATCTCCGCCTTCGGCGGGGCCGCCTCACCTCGGGAGAGGAGACCGAACGCGAGGAGGATCACGAGGATCGAAGCCGCGGCCACCAGGAGGAATCGCTGATTGTCCCGGATGCGGGTGGCCGCGATCATCCGCTCGACGGGCCCCAGCCTGCCGGGCGGTGGCGGGGGCTCGACCTCCTCGACCGTGCTGGCGTACGCCCCGACCACCTTGCCCGCATCGAGCCCGAGGTAGCTCGCGTACGTCCGGAGGGATGCCCGCACGTAGACCTCTCCAGGGAGGACGTCGAAATCCTCGCGCTCGAGCGCATCCAGCTGGTCGACCCGGAGCCTGGTGTCACGCGCCGCTTCGTCGAGGGAGAACCCTCGCGCCTCGCGAGCACGCTGCAGGGCCGGGCCGACCCCTGTCCGGGGATCCGTCACTGAGCCGGCCATTGAGAGCGCAAGGATAGCCGTCGCGGACCTACACTCCCGCGGATGCCAGGCTCACGCAGGCGGGGCCGCCACGTGCACATCCGCCCGCTCCTGCTCGATGACGAGGCCGAGTTCCTCCGGCTGGTCCGCGCGTCGCGTGTCCTGCATCGTCCCTGGTCGTATCCGCCGGCAACTCGGCAAGCGTTCCGCGAGCACGTGGGAGACGGCGGCGACGGCGACGCGCGTTTCGTGGTCTGCCGCAACGACGACGGCGCGATCGTCGGCTACTTCGGACTTGGCCAGATCTTCTACGGGAAGTTCCGCAACGCCTACCTCGGCTACTACGCGTTCGAGCCCTTCGCCGGCCACGGGCATATGAGGGAAGGGTTGGAGCTCGTCCTCCGTTACGCATTCGGCGACCTGCACCTCCACCGGGTCCAGGCGAGCATCCAGCCCGGGAACGCACGATCGATCGCGCTGGTGCGCGGCGCGGGCTTCCGCAAGGAGGGGCTCGCCCGGCGCTACCTGAAGATCGGGGGTCGCTGGCGCGATCACGAGCAATGGGCGCTCACCGTCGAGGATAGACACGAGGCTCACCGATCGGCCTAGGTCCAAGGGCCCGGTCGGAATCGGCCGTCCGTTGGGTGGAGCCCTCTACGCGGGGGATTACAGTTGGCCGGGCTGGGAGGGAACCGATTGGAACCGAGTATGCCCCAAGACCACACGGATGACTCGCCGCTGGCAACGGTGCGTGACATCTTGCCGGCGGCACATCTGTTGTCGGACGGTCCGGTGCGCTACCTGCTCGTGGCCGGCGAACGGGACGACGGCCTTTGGGGATCCATCGGCTCATTCTGGCGCGCGATCGAGGGGGGTAGGGGTGGGTTCCTGGTCAGCCCGGACGCGATCTGGGCTGGCAGCGAGATGGTCCGAAGCTTCCGAAGCGCACAGGCGAGAGGCTGGACGGTCGAGAGGATCTACGCGTACTGGCAGGCGCATGTCGGGGTGGCCGGGAAGCTCATGATCGATCCACAGCAACACGCGGATACGTTGTTCCAGGTGGCACGACGCGTCGGCGCGATCTGACCGATCCCCTCAAGCGGAGCGACGCTCCTCCCACTCCTCCCAGGTGAGGAGTACGTCGCGAGCCTTCGAGCCCTGGGACGGCCCGACGAGCCCTCTCTCCTCCATCAGATCCATGATCCTGCCTGCGCGCGCGAACCCCACCTTGAGTTTCCGCTGCAGCATCGATGTCGAGCCGAGCTGGGAACGGATCACCAGCTCGGCCGCCTGTTCCAGCAGGTCGTCGTCGTCGCCGAGCCCGTGCTCGCCGACGCCTTCACCCGGCGGAAGCGCCAGACCCTCGACGGTGTTCTCGTAGACGACCTGACGCTGGGCACGGATGAAGTCGCAGATCGCCCGCACCTCGCCTTCCGTCACCCAGGCGCCCTGGATCCGGACCGGCTTGGAGATATTGGAGGGTGCGAAGAGCATGTCGCCGTGGCCTACGAGCTTCTCCGCGCCGTTCATGTCGAGGATCACACGTGAATCGGCTTGGGAAGACGTCATCAGGGCGATGCGCGAGGGGATGTTCGCTTTGATCAGCCCGGTGACGACGTCGACCGACGGACGCTGGGTCGCGACGACGAGATGGATCCCCACGGCTCGGGCCATCTGCGCAACGCGGCAGATCGCGTCCTCCACGTCGCGCGGGGCCACCATCATCAGGTCCGCGAGCTCGTCGATCACGACGACGATGAAAGGCATGTGCTCGAACTTCTCCTCCATGCCGACCGGGATCCGCAGCGTGCCGTCGCGCAAACCCTCCTCGTAGGAATCGATATCGCGGACGCCCACGGTGGCGAGCAGCTCGTAGCGCATCTCCATCTCGCGGACGATCCATTGGAGCGCCTCGGCGGCTCGCTTCGGATGCACGATCACCGGGGAGAGAAGGTGCGGCACGTCGCCGAAATGACTGAGCTCGACACGCTTCGGGTCCACGAGAACGAGGCGGACGTCCTCTGGGGTGGTCCTCGCGAGCAGCGACGTGATGAACGAGTTCACCAACGACGACTTGCCGGCACCGGTCGCTCCAGCGATCAGCAGATGCGGCATCTCCGCGAGGTTCACCATCCGCGCCCGGCCGTGGACATCCTTGCCCAACGCGACCTCCAGGGGATGCGTCGCCTGCTTCGCCGCTGGGGAACGCAGGACATCTCCCACCATCACGAAGTCCCTGTGGGTGTTGGGAACCTCGATCCCGATCGCCGACTTGCCGGGGATCGGCGCCTGGATCCGGACGTCGGGCGACGCGAGCGCGTAGGAGATGTCGCTCGACAGGCCGACGACCTTGTTCACCTTGGTCCCGGATGCCACCGCGACCTCGTACATGGTGACCGTGGGGCCTCGGTGGGCGCCCACGACCCGAGCGTCGACCCCGAACGTGTGGAGTGTCCGTTCGAGGGCAGCCAGGGTGTCCCGCTCCGCGCGCGCGTCCGCGTTCGAGGGAGGAGCCGTTCGGAGCAGATCCAGCGGGGGAAGCTGATAGGGGCCGTTGGGCGTCGTGACCGTTCGGGCGCGCGACACCTTGGCCGCGGGGAGACCGGGTTCGCTGACGAAGCCAGGTTCCCCTTCGACGGCCGCGATCGTCTCCGTCGGCGTCTCGTCTTCGGCCTCGGGAAGTCGAACCACATCCTCGCTCAGGCCGAAGGCCTCGCGGAGCGACCATCGCCGGCGCGGCTTCTCTCGCTCAGACTCGCGGGCCTTCGCGGAGACCGGATCTCGCTCGTCACGCTCCTCGCGGAACGTATCGAACTTCTCCTTGATCACCGCGAAAGGGGTCCCGGTGAAGATCAGCAGCCCGAGGCTCGCGAGGCCCGCGCACACGATCGCGGCGCCGATCGGGGAGATGACGCGAGCGAGCGGCCACGCTGCCAGAGCCCCCACGACACCTCCGGCGTCGGCGAGCACACCCTCTCCCTCGGCGAAGCTGGGATTGCCGGCGAACAACGACACCAGGCCCAGGAGGCCGGCGGCGAGCACCGCGAACCCGATGAACATCCGGACGCGATCCTCTCGCGCGGTGTCCCGCAGGAGAACGAACCCCCACCACGCACCGAACACGGGGAACACATAGGCCCCGACCCCGAAGGCACCTCGGATCAGCCAGGCGATCCCACGACCGACGGTGCCGCCGGCATCGATCCAGACCGACAAGACCGCCAGGAGTGCCAGCACGATGAGGCCGATGCCGAGGGCGTCCCGCGCCCACGGCGACAGCATCGTCCGGACGGAGGCCTTCGACGGCTTCTTCTTCTTCTTGGAGGTTGCTCTCTTCGCGGGTCGCTTCCGCGACCCACCGGTCCCGGACCTCCGGGAGGGGGAAGTCTTCGTGGGCATGGTCCGACAAGCATGACTGCTGGTGCGGTCGCTTCAAGGACCTGAGCCGTGCTCAGACCTCCATGATCACCGGCAAGATCACCGGCTTGCGCTGGGTGACCTCGTTGAAGTACCTGGCGAGGGCACGCCGGACGTTCTGCTGGAGCGCGGACGGGTCGGTCACGTGCGCCGCGGCAGACTCCTTGACCGCCTGGATCACCCGCGCCCGCCCCTCTTCGAGGATGTCGCTTGACGTCTCCTCGTGCACGAATCCGCGATTCACGACGTCCGGACCGGCCACCAGCTCGCCCGTCTGCGAGTCGACGATGATGACGACCACGACCACTCCGTCCCCCGCGAGCTTTCGGCGATCCCGCAGCACCTCACCGCCCACGTCGCCGATCCCAAGGCCGTCCACGAAGGTCATCCCCGCTTGGATGCGGTCGAGCTGCCTCAACTCCTCGCCGACCTCGACGACATCGCCGTCCTCGCAGATGAGGGTTCGCTCGGGCGGGATGCCGACCTCGTGAGCCAGACGGGCGTGATGCTGGAGGTGGCGGCGTTCGCCGTGGACGGGGATGAACCAACGCGGCCTGACGAGCGAGAGCATCAGCCTGAGCTCCTCCTGGGCTGCGTGACCGGAGGCGTGTACCGGATCCGAGGGCATGTGGAAGACATCGGCCCCCGTCCGGTAGAGGGCATCGACCACGCGGTGGATCGCCGGTTCGTTCCCGGGGATCAGGGAGGAGGACAGGACCACCGTCTCGCCTGGCCCGATGTCGACCCATTTGTGCTGGCGCTGCGCCATGAGCGACAACGCCGAGTAGGGCTCCCCCTGCGAACCGGTGCAGATCACGACGACACGGCCCGGATCCAGTCGGTCGATCTCCGCGATGTCCACGACGTCCTGGTCGGCCACGTGGAGGTGCCCGAGCCGCCTCGCGGCCTCGACGGACTTGAACATCGACCTCCCGAGGAACGAGACCACCCGCTCGTTGGCGCGCGCCGCGTTCACGATCTGCTGCACGCGATGGATGTGACTCGAGAAGCAGGCGGCGACCACGAGGCCGGGAGCCCCTGCGACGATGTCGTGAAGGACGGGTCCGACGGTGCGCTCGCTGACCGAGTACCCGGGTTCCTCGGCGTTCGTGGAATCGGAGAGGAGGAGGTGCACACCCTTGCCGCGGCCGGCCTCCTCGGCGAGCCCGTGGAGGTCGGTCGCCCTCCCGTCCAGCGGCGTCTGGTCGATCTTGAAGTCGCCCGTGTGGAGGATCGACCCGAACGGGGTGTCGACCACGACCGCCATCCCGTCCGGGATCGAGTGCGTGACGCGGAGGAAGCGCATGGTGAACGGCCCGGCGGTCGCCTGCTCGCCCGGCGTCACCGTCTTCAGATCGACGAGGTGGGCGACCTCGTGCTCGTCGAGCTTGCTCTGCAGGAGTGCGAGCGTGAACGCCGTCCCGTACACCTCGAGAGGGCGATCCAGGTCGCGCAGGAGGTAGGGGAGCGCGCCGATGTGATCCTCGTGCCCGTGGGTGAGGACGACCGCCTGGATCCGGTCGGCCTGCTTCCGAACGAAGTCGAAGTCCGGCAGGACGAGGTCGATGCCCGGCATATCGCCGTGCGGGAAGGACAGACCGACGTCGATGATCAGGATCCGGCCGTCGAGCTCGAGGCAGGCCATGTTCCGACCCACCTCGCCCACTCCACCGAGGAAGACGAGTCGCGCGGAGGACTTAGAGGAGACCGGCATCCTCCAGTGCTTTGCGGACCCGTTCGCGCTCGCCCAGGGTGACGGGAACCAGCGGGAGGCGGGGCGGACCCGCAGGCCGCCCCAGCATGTCCAGGGCGGCCTTCACGGGGATCGGATTGGATGTGACGAAGAGAGCGTTGAAGAGCGGCGACAGGTCCTCGTGCAACTTGCGGGCCGCGGGGACGTCACCGGTCTCGATCAGGTCGATCATCTGCCGGATCTGAGAGCCGACGAGGTGAGATGCGACGCTCACGACCCCCACGGCGCCCAGGCAGACGTAACCGAACGTGGCCCAGTCGTCGCCCGAGTAGATCTCGAATCCTTCGGGCGCTTCGGAGATCAGGTTGGAGATGGCCTTGAAGTCGCCCGTGGAGTCCTTCACGGCGACGACGTTGGGCTTCTCCGCGATCCGGAGCATCGTCTCGTGCTCGATGCGTGTGCCCGTGCGGCTCGGGATGTTGTAGACGATGATCGGGAGTTCCGTCGCCTCCGCGATGTGCTCGAAGTGGGCGACGAGACCTCGCTGCGGCGGCTTGTTGTAGTACGGCGTGACCACGACGATCCCATCCGCACCCGCGTCCTCGGCGGCTTGGGTCAGCTCGAGGGTCTCGGCGGTCGAATAGGTCCCGGTGCCGCAGATCAGCTTCCCCTTCCCCCGGATCGCCTCGCCCACCGCTCGGAACATCTCGGCCTTCTCCTTATGGGACAGGGTCGGCGACTCGCCGGTCGAACCGACGACGAAGATCGAGTCGGAGCCGTTGTCCGTGAGCCACGAGGCGAGCTCCTGCGCACCGTCGAGGTCGACGCCGTGGTCTGGCCGGAACGGGGTGACCATCGCCGTGACGACCGATCCGAACCTTCCGGCCATGCGATGCCTCCTTTTCTTTCCTCGGCCTTGCTGGGCCCTTCGAGCCGCTCGGGGGGTCGGGAGCGACGCCCTATGCTAGCTCCCCATGCCGCGCATCTACACGAAGACCGGCGATGACGGGACCACGGGGTTGCTGTACGGCGGCCGCGTGGCCAAGGACGACGCGGCGACCGAGGCGTATGGGACGACGGACGAGGCCGTCGCGGTGCTCGGGATGGCCCGCGCATCGGCCGTCCCGGAGCTGGCCGGAGAGATCCTTGCGCTGCAACGAGAGCTCTTCATCGTGGGCGCGGATCTGGCGTCGAACCCTGCGGAACGAGCCAAGCTGCAACCCGGCGTGTCGCTCGTGACGACCGACATGACCGAACGGTTGGAGACGCGGATCGACGAGCTGGTCGCGGAGCGGGCGTTGCCCCAGGCGTTCATCGTGCCCGGCGCCAACGAGGGAAGCGCGGCGTTGGACCTCGCGCGGAGCGTGATCCGGCGCGCGGAGCGCAACGTAGTTGCTCTCGAGCGCGAGGGACGCGAAGTGAACCTCGAGGTTCGCCGGTATCTCAACCGATTGAGCGACCTGGTGTTCGTCCTCGCCCGCCGGCAGGCGGGTGAGGACGAACCGACCAGCCGCTAGTCCTACGCGAGGATCGCGTCGACCGCGAACCCAGACCCGCTCAACACTTCGAACCCGATCGTAAGATCCGCGCACATCTGTCTCGAGAATAGGGTTTGACGATGCTGGTCCGCGAAGCTTGAGGCGAGGAGCAGTCGCCTCAACGAGCGGCGGGACCGGATCAGCCGAGACATCGCGTCCTCCACATCCTTCCGGATGCGCCGGACCGTATCCTTCCGTTGCGTCCCAGTGCAAGAGCCGAATGGCCCGGATCTGGGAGCACGATCAGAAGTCGATGACGCACCAGGGGGCCGGGGTGGAGGCGAACATCGCGTCGGCGCGCTCCAGGGCTCCGGAGCTCCGCTCGTCGATCAGACCCGACCACCAGAGCTGCCGGAAGCTCGTCCCACCCAGGTACGTCGCTCCGAGGACGTTGATCGTGCCCGTGAGGTCGGCGCTCGCATCGGTTCGGGAACACCGACCGACCCCTCCCTCGACGATCAGTTCGTAGTTGCCGGAGGTATCCGGCCGGAAGGGGTCGGTGACGCCGAAGACCACACGACCATCGCCTGCGTATCGACGAGCCTCGAGCGCGGCGACCACATCGACCAACCGCAACCAAAGACCGTCGGCGATGCTGAAGCGCAGGCGTCGGGGCTCCCGCAGCAGGTGCAGCAAGGGCTCGTCGACGGGACGGTTCCATGCCTCGACGGTCGACACGAGGTCCACATCGAAGAGGAACCGCCAGATGTCGGCGTAGCCTGCCGGCGTGGTCGCGACGCACTCCTTCACGGTGATCGTGCCGGAGGGGACCGAACGGGGCCAGTCGTGCTTCATCCAGTAGACCGCGTAGGCGTCTGCCTCCCCGGAGTCGTCGAGGTGAACCGCGTACATCCACGCCCGATCCTTGTCCTCGCCCACGGTGGCGAACATGTGATCCCTGAGAGTCTCGCTCCGTTCGACGCCGCCCGGGCGGATCGCGGTGTCGTAGACGCGACCGATCAGCGGCATGGCTTCGTCCTTGGGGAGAAGCTCGACACGTCCGCGTGGCTCGTATCCGCGGACGAACGCCATGCGAGCGGATTCCGCCTGGAACTCACCGAAGATGCCGGCGAGCCCGTAGCCGAAGCGCCCGTAGATCGCTCCCTCGGATGCGAAGAGGGCGGCGAGAGGCTCACCGCGGTCTGCGGCTTGATCGAGGATCGCGCCCATCATCCGCGTGTTGATCCCGCGGCGTCGGTGGGTCGGGTGCACACCCACCATCGTCACACCCGCCGTCGGGATCCTCGCTCCACCCGGGACCATCATGCGGAACGTGATCGCGGCGGACGTGCCGACGATCCGGCTCCCGTCGACGGCCGCGAACGAGCGATCGACTTCGATGACCGGCAGCGACGCCTCGATCTCGTCGTCCTTGGCCGCCGAGCTGAACGCGGTCTCTGCAGCCCGGATCCAATCGACCCGTTCGTCGTCCTTGATGGTGCGGATCTCGAGGTCCATGGAGGAGGGAGACTAGCGGCTCGGGCGACTGAGGCTCGCCCGATCTCAAGCGTCCAGGATCGCATCCAGACCGAGGGTCAAGCCAGGGTGCGTCGGAACCCAGCGGATCGCCATCAGCACTCCCGGCACGAACGACGTTCGGTCCGTGGAGTCGTGCCGGATCGTGAGCGTCTGTCCTCGGCCACCGAAGATGATCTCCTGGTGCGCGACGAGGCCTGGCAGCCGGATCGAGTGGATCCGGATGCCGGCTCGTTCACCGCCGCGGACACCGGGGACGGACTCGGAAGACGGACCGCTCCAGGCCTCGGGGCGGGCGGCCGCGACGGCGTCCGCCGTCGCGGCCGCCGTTCCCGACGGAGCGTCCGCCTTCCCGTCGTGATGCAGCTCGACGATCTCCACGGCCGGCAGATGGCGCGCCGCCTGAGCCGCGAATCGCTGCATCAGGGCGGCTCCGATCGCGAAGTTGGGAGCGACGAGCACGCCCACCGGCGCCGCGCGCCACGCGTCGTCCACCCCGAAGCCGGTCGTGCCGACGACGATGTGCACCTCGTGCTCGATGGCCCACGCGACGTGCTCCGGAGCGAACTCGGCGTTGGTGAAGTCGACGGCGACCTCGACACCGCTCTCGATGAACGAGTCGAGGTTCTCCGCCAGCACGACATCCGAGCCCTGCAGTCCGAGCGCCTCGGAGGCCTTCTCGCCCGCCTTCGAGCGGGAGATCCCGGCGGCGAGCTCCATGTCCGCGTCGGCGTGCACGGCGCGACACACCTCGGCGCCGACATGCCCGGTGGCGCCGATCACGCCGACGCGGATCACTCCATGACCCCGGCGAGATCACGCTTCGCGAACGGTCCGAGCACCGTGAGCGTCATCGGCTGCGACAGTACCCGGTTGGCAACTCGCTGCGCGTCTTCGAGGGTGACGCCCTCCACACGTTTGAGCGACTGGCTCACGGTCAAGATCTCTCCGTGCCCGATCTCCGACTTCCCGATCCTCGACATGCGGCTCCCCGGATCCTCCAGCGAGAGCACCATCGAGCCCTTCACGTGGCCCTTCGCGCGAGAGAACTCTTCGGCCGTCAGGCCGCCGCCCGCCACATCCTCGAGCTCGCGACGGAGCAATCCGATCACTTCCTTCGCGCGTGCCGGCGTCGTCCCCGCATAGCATGAGAAGAGCCCCGCCTCCGTGTACTGCGAGTGATAGCTGTAGACCGAGTACACGAGGCCTCGCTTCTCGCGGATCTCCTGGAACAGCCGCGAAGACATCCCGGTACCGAGCGCCCCATTCACGATGAGGAAGGGGAACCGGTCGGGGTCGCTCCGCGCGAGTCCGTTCGTGCCGAGACAGATGTGCGCCTGCTCGGTCTTCCGCCGCTTGACAAGCGGCCGAGCCGAGGACGCGGGCGCGGTCTCGTTCGCGCGGAGGTTCCACCCCTGCGGTTCGCCCGTGCCGACGATCCGGCCGGTGTCCATACGGCTCCGCAGCATGCCGAGCAGATCCTCGTGTTGGAGGTTGCCGGCCGCCGCCACCACCAGGCGACCCGGCACGTAGTGGCGCCGGTAGAACCGATGGACCTTGTCCCGCGTGGCCGCGCGGATCGTGTCGGCGGTCCCCAGGACCGGCCGGCCCAGCGGATGCTTGGGCCAGAGTGCCTCGGTGAAGAGGTCGTGCACGACCTCTTCCGGCGAGTCCTCGTGCATGTTGATCTCCTCGAGGATCACCTGTCGCTCGGCATCGAGGTCCGTCGACCGCAACGCGGAGTGCTGGAGCATGTCGGCGAGATGGTCGACCGCCAGCTCGAGGTCCCTGTCGAGGATCCGCGCGTAGTAGCACGTGTATTCCTTCGAAGTGAAGGCGTTCAGGTCACCACCCACCGCGTCGAAGTTCTCTGCGATATCGCGCGCCGACCTCGTCCGGGTCCCCTTGAAGAGCAGATGTTCGAGGAAATGGCTGGAGCCGCTGATCGCCGGCGGCTCGTCACGGGATCCGGCCAGGACCCAGAAGCCGAACGACACGGAGCGGACGCCAGGCATCCGCTCCGTGACCACCCGCAGTCCGGAGGAGAACTC
Source organism: uncultured Actinomycetota bacterium (assembly GCA_963842295.1). GTDB lineage: Bacteria > Actinomycetota > UBA4738 > UBA4738 > HRBIN12 > JAJNBA01. The sequence goes on from CAWJFY010000009.1 coordinate 45,902, forward strand.
GGTTCGCTCGATCCCCACTGGTCCGCCTCCGGACGTGGCTCGTTAGCTCGACGAGCCCTTCTCTGCGTCACGGAACCGGCGGCCGTGACGTCGGGGTCCGTGATCGGCGTCGCCCCTCGGCTCGCGCGGCTCACGTCGCTCACCACCGCGGTCGCCGCCTCGGTCGCCGCCTCGGTCACTCCCCGATGACCGCTCGCCTTCGGGAACCTCCCACTCCGGCCCGACGGGCTTCAAGCTGATCTTGCCCTGCGCGTCGACGTCCTCGACCAGCACCGTCAGCTTGTCGCCTTCCCTCACGGCCTCCTCCACGGAGTTGAGCCGCTTGCCCTTGCCCAACTTCGAGATGTGCACGAGACCGTCTCGGCCCGGCACGAGGTTCACGAAGGCGCCGAACGTCGTCGTCTTCACGACCGTGCCGTCGTACGTTTCACCCTGCAGGACGGGACGCGGGTTGGCGATCTCGTCGATCATCCGGGCGGCCTCGTCGGCGCCCTCGCCTTCGTGTGAGCCGATGAACACCGTGCCGTCGTCCTGGATATCGATGTCGGCTCCGGTCACCGCGATGATCTCGTTGATCCTCTTGCCCTTCGGGCCGATCACCTCGCCGATCTTGTCGACGGGGATCTGGATCGTGATGATCCTCGGTGCGATCGGACTGACCGCTTCGCGCGGCGCCGAGATCGTCGACTCCATCACGTCCAGGATCGTGAAGCGAGCCTCACGAGCCTGCTCAAGCGCCCCGGTCAGTACCTCGGCCGGCATCCCGCTCACCTTCATGTCCAGCTGTATGGCCGTGACGAACTCGCGCGTGCCGGCGACCTTGAAGTCCATGTCGCCCAGCGCGTCCTCGGCGCCGAGGATGTCGGTCAGGGTCACGAACGTGCCCTCTTCCGCGATCATGCCCATCGCGATGCCGCCGACCGGTGCCTTGATCGGCACACCGGCGTCCATCAGCGAGAGCGTGGACGCGCATACGCTGGCCATCGACGTGGAGCCGTTCGAGGCAAGGACGTCGGACACGAGTCGCAGCGTGTACGGGAACTCCTCCTCCGAGGGGACCACGGGGATGAGCGCGCGTTCGGCCAGCGCCCCGTGGCCGATCTCCCTTCGGCGCGGCGAGCCGACGCGGCCCGTCTCACCGGTCGAGAACGGAGGGAAGTTGTAGTGGTGGATGTACCGCTTCGAATCCTCGAGATCGAGGGTGTCGATCATCTGGTTCATCCGAAGCATCCCGAGCGTCGTCACGTTCAAGGCCTGCGTGTCGCCCCGCTCGAACAGCGAGGACCCGTGAGCCCGAGGCAACAGCCCCACATGCGCCGAGAGCGGACGGATGTCCTTCGCCCCTCTGCCGTCGAGCCGGACTCCATCCGAGATCACGCGTTCGCGCATGACCTTCTTCTCGAGGGCCTTCCAGGCGGGCGAGAACTCCTGTCCTCTTTGAGCGAAGTCCTCGTCGCCCAACACCTGCGCCAGGTGGGCCCTGGCCTCGTCCTTGACCGCCGACATGTTGGATTCGCGCTCTTTCCGGTCAGGCACGAGCGAGGACCGAACCTTGTCCTTCGCGAAGGACTCGAGCGCATCCCAGAGATCGGACTGGTACAGCGGATGGGGCTCGAAGTCCGACGGCTTCACGCCGACCGCCGCCAGGAACTCCTCTTGGAACTCGATGACCTCGGCGATGACCTGCTTCGCCCGTTCGAGGCCTTGGGCGACGACCTCCTCGGTGGGTGCCGTGGCGCCTTCACCGGCCGCGAGGAGGGGCCAGGTCATGTCGGGGGCCTCGCCCTCGATCATCAGGATGTCGATCCCACCCTGGTCGTTCTTGGAGCCGGCCACGACGATGTCGAAGGTCGCCTCGTCGAGCTCCTGGAACGAAGGATTCACGGCCCATTCGTTCCCGATCAGGCCGAGGCGGACGGCGCCGACCGGACCGTCGAACGGCAGACCGGCGATCCCGACCGCGAGCGATGCCGCGTTCATCGCGGGGATGTCGTACGCGTTGGCCATGTCGACCGACAGGACCGTGATGACGACCTGGACCTCGTCCCGGTAGCCCTCGCGGAACGAAGGCCTCAGGGGCCGGTCGATCAAGCGCGCGGTGAGGATCGCCGTCTCGGACGGACGTCCCTCGCGACGGAAGAAGCTGCCGGGGATCTTGCCGCGCGCGTACATCCGCTCCTCGACATCGATCGTGAGCGGGAAGAAGTCGATCCCTTCGCGTGGCGCGGAGCTCACGCACGTGGCCAGGACCATGGTGTCGCCGTAGCGTGCGACGGCGGCGCCGTCGGCGAGCTTCGCGAACGTGCCTGACTCGAGGAGCAGATCCTTGCTGCCGATCTGCCGTGACATGCTGGTGGCCATAGGCCTTGTACCTCCTGTTGTGGGCGGCACCTCGTGGCGCCGCGGCTGCGGGAGGCGGCGGGCCGGTTGTCAGTGGTGGGCCTCCGGCGTGTGGTGCTGGGCGCTGCGCGAGGTGCTGGGCGCTGCACGCCGTCCGGGGGTCCGCGACTGAGAACCGACCATGATGGAGCTCCTCCGCCTCCGATCGGTCGGTCAGTGGGTCGTTGGCATCACTCCTTCGCTGCGCTCCTGACGCTCGAGGTCAACGGCGCAGACCGAGCTTCGCGATAAGCGCCCGGTAGCGCTCGATGTCCTCACGCTTGATGTACTCCAGGAGCCTTCGCCGCCGTCCCACCATCTTGAGCAGACCCCGCCGGGACGCATGGTCCTGCTTGTGGGTCTTCAGATGCTCGGTGAGTTCAGCGATCCGCCGCGTCAGCACCGCGACCTGCACATCGGCAGATCCCGTATCGCCGCTGGTGAGCGCGTGCTCCTGGATGATCTCGTGCTTGGCTTCTTTGGTCAGCGTCATGGTTGCAGGTCAAGGCTACCAGCACCGTCCTCGTCCCGGCGATCAAGAGACGCTGAAGTCGCAGCTCGAACGGCATCTACGAGGTGGGCGCGGCGGGCGCGGAGGTCCTCGACCACGCCCGACGCCGCGGCCAGCCTCCTGAGACCCAGGCGCGCCCGCCGCGCCCGGATCGCCCGCCCGACGGACCACAGGGCGGCGAGGCCGCAGATCGGCCCGACGAGGAGGGTGAGGAGCCAGGCGTGCGGGGCGGCGTCGAGCACGAGCCACCTGAGGACAGCCCAGTTCGTCGTGAAGAGGACGATCGCGGAGAGGAACTTGGCGGTCGCGTGCGTCACCGGAGGCATCGGCCGGCGTCCGACCGCGTACACGCCGATCGCCGGCACCGCGTTGGCGACGAGCCCGATCGCGGCGAACGGCGCGAGCACGAGCGTCAGGATCCACCCGATCCTGCTCCGACGCGCGAACGCCGCTTCCGCTCCTGGCGCCGCCACGGCATCGGGGATCTGCGCCGTCGAGAGCGCCTCGCGGTAGTCGATGGCCGCCGCGCGGACGGCCGCCTCGAGCTGCGACGGCGCGTCCGCGAGCCGGTCGGCCAGCCGCTCCACCTCCCCCACCGGCGGCCGCCCCCGGGGATCCCCACGCTCCCATCTGAGGGCCACGTTGGCCGCCAGGCGGAGCGCGGATCGCTGCTCCGCGCTCCGGAAGTCGATCGCGGCATCGGTCAGTCTCGCCTCGATCGTGCTCGTGAGCGCGGCGACGGCCTCGCGGTCGGTCTCGTCGGGGGGAACGGACGGATTCGTCGCCAGGTCCGAGTCCATCTCGATGGGCTGGCCGATGCGAACGTAGGCGCGAGAGCGCGCCCGCTGCTTGTCCTCGGCGATCAGGCCGACCGGCACGATCCGGAGGCCCATCGCACCGCGCGCATGCGCGCCGAGGGCGATCCGCGCGGCGCCGGTCCGGATGGGAAGCAGGTGCGCTTCGTCGCTCGCCTCCCCCTCCGGGAAGATCCCGATCGCGCCCCCTTCGCGCAGGTGTGCGAAACAGGCGGCGAACGTGTCGACGTTGCGGCGCGTCCCCGTACCGTCTCCCTCGGCATCCTTCGCGCGATGAACGGGGATCGCACCGGCGAACGCGAGCAGCGGCCGGAGCGGCAGGATCCGGAACAACGACGCCATCGCGAGGAACCGGACGGGCCGAGGGACCGTCGCGACCAAGAGCGCGGGGTCGACGAACCCGCCGTGATGGTTGGCCACGAGCAGGACGGGCCCCGTGCGTGGGATGCGCTCGAGGCCTGTGACCTCCACGGCACGGAACCAACCGAAGGTCGCGGCTCTGGCGATCGTCCGCACGAGCCGGTCGGCGAGTCGCCGCATGGGGCGCATGGTCGCAGCTCTACGATGTCCGTGTGTGGCGGAGCGATCGTCTCGGAGCACTGTGCGGGTTGCTCGGACCCGTCGCCTTCACGGGGGCCTGGTTGCTGGCCCAGCGCCGCCAGGATGAGTACCAGGTCCGACACGAGCACATCAGCGGCCTGGCGGCGAAGGATGCGAACGACCCGCAGGTGATGACGGCGGGGTTCGTCGCGCTCGGCGGCTGCACGGTCGTGTTCGCGTCGGCGCTGGAACGCAGGCTCGGCCCGCGGGCCGGCGTGGGTCCCGCCCTGATCGGGGTCGCGGGCCTCGCCACGATCGTGGCCGGCATCTTCCGGCGGGATCGGCGGTCGAACTACCCGGCACCGGGCGAGCCCGAAGGACAGTCGTGGGAGAACGACGTCCACGACACCGCCGCCGTCGTCGGCGGGATCGCCGGCACGGTCGGCTTGGTCGCGCTCGCGCCGCGCCTCGCGCAGGACCAGGCGTTCCGGGACCTTGCGCGGCCCGCGCTCGGCGCCGCCGGCGCGAGCGCGGGCCTCTCGACGTGGTTCCTCCGCGACGTCGTCCGGCCCGGGAACGGCTTGCTCCAGCGCGCGAACATGACGATCCCGCTCGCATTCATGGCAAGGCTCGCCCTGCGGATGTTCCGTCAGTCCACTCATCAGGGTCGGTCGTAGGCACCGCAGCGCGGGTTCGCTCCACGTCGTCGGCGATCGCGGCCACGAGCTCGCCGATGGAGTCGAACTTCACCTCGTCGCGCAGCCGCTCCCAGAACTCGACCGAGAGGGTGTCACCTCGGAGCTCGTCGTCCGGGAAGTCGAGCAGGAACGCTTCGACATGCAGCGGCTCCGTCCCGAACGTCGGGTTCGTCCCCACGTCGATCGCCGCGACGTAGCGGCTTCCTCCCGCGAGTTCCGCGACACCGGCATAGATCCCCTGCCCCGGAAGGAGCAACCGGGGCCATGTGCGGAGGTTCGCGGTCGGGTAGCCGAGGCCTTTGCCGCGACCCGCTCCGGACACCACCTCGCCGTCGACGACGTACCGCCGCCCGAGCGCCGTCCGGGGCCAGTGCAGGTCCCCGTTCGAAAGCGCCTCCCGGATGGAGGACGACGAGACGACCCGGCCATCGATCGTGAACAGGCCAACCTCGTCCGCTGCCATTCCCAACGGCTCGCCAACCTCGCGCAGCGTGGCCACGGTGCCGGCCGCGCGATGCCCGAAGGTGAAGTTGGCGCCGACGCGGGCGTGCGCCGCGTGCAGCCCGTCGATCAACACGTCTCGAACGAAGCCCTCGGCTGAGACCCGCGAGAACTCCTTCGTGAACTCAAGCACGACCAGGACGTCGACCCCACACGCATCGATCAGCTCTGCCTTCCTCTCGACGGTGGTGAGCAGACGCGGCTCCTCGCCCGGAGTGAGGATCTCCCGAGGATGCCGGTCGAACGTCACAGCGACGCTCCGCGCGTCCCGCTCCTTGGCCGCCTCGACCGTCCGGCGGATGACCTCCTGATGCCCCAGATGGACGCCGTCGAAGAACCCGATCGTCACGACCGACGGGCCGTCGGGAAGTGGGAGGTTCCGCGGACCCCGGACGATGTCCATAGCCGTGGGAGGGTACCGGCCAGACCACCGCGTCACGCCTATGAGTCAGGCCGAGAAGCCCGGGTCCTAGGAGGTGAGACAACCGCTCTCGACGAGTGCGGCGTGCTGCTCTTCGAAGGCCCGGCGGAGCCCTCCGATCAGATCCTGCGTGTCTCCTGCTTGTCGGGCCCGATCCCACGCCGCTCTCGCCTCGGCTTCCGCCTCGACGAGTCTCTGGCAGCGCTCCGACGTCATCGGGCTCTCGGCGCGGGCGCACGCCACGAGGAGTACTGCCACCACCGCTCGACCGAACGTCACCTGGGCCACCGTAGGCGTCGCGGTGATCCGTTCGCAAGGCACACACGGCGCTCCCGAGGGGTTGATGAACCTCGAAGATCACCCCGGAGCGAGGATGACCTGAGGCCGGGCGCGAGGCCCGTCGTCCTCGTAGACGCCGATCAGGCGACCGTCCGGTCCGAAGACGGCGTAGGGGCCGGTCAGACCTGCCGGGCCGAGCGGCCTCCCGTGGGAGGCCGCGAGGGCCTCCTCGGTATCGAGGTCGAGACGCGGGAGGTGGCCCACGGCCGCGTCGATCGGAAGGGGATCGCCGGCACCGTCCGGCGCGACGGCGTCGTCGACCGCGTACGGCCCGATCGCCGTTCGGCGGAGCGCCGTGAGATGGGCGCCGCACATCAGGGCGGCGCCCACGTCGGCGGCGAGCACGCGCACGTACGTGCCACCCGAGCACGTCACCCGGAACGTCACATCCGGAGGATCGAAGGACACCAGGTCGAAGGCGTCGACGCGGATCGGTCGCGGGTTCGCCTCGAGGCGCTCGCCCTCCCGAGCCGCCTCGTAGAGCTTCCGGCCGCCGACCTTCACCGCGCTGTACGCCGGCGGCCGTTGGAGGGACTCCCCGACCAGTGCTCGCATCGCCGCTGCGACCTCCACCTCGGTGACGTCGACCGCCGCCTCGCGAACGACATCACCTTGGGCGTCCAGCGTGGCCGTCTCCACACCCAGCCGAAGCGTCCCCTCGTAGGCCTTGGGCAGACCGCCGAGGAAGCGAAGCAGGCGAGTCGCGCGACCGATCCCGATCAGGAGTAGCCCGGTCGCCATCGGATCGAGCGTCCCGGCGTGTCCGACCTTCCTCGTGCCGAGCGCACGTCGTACGACGTCGACGACGTCGTGCGACGTCACCCCCGAAGGCTTGTCGACCAAGAGCAAACCCTCCGCCGGAGTCACGAGAGATTCACGACGCCTGGCGGAGCGCCTCCACGAGGCGTTCGATCGTTCCCTCTGGACCGTGTTCGGACGTATACCCGGCCGCGAGACGGTGCCCGCCTCCGCCGAACGACGATGCCACCACAGAGAGGTCGTGCCCCCCTCGGGACCGTACGCTCACCTTGAACCGCCCGTCTCGCTGCTGCTTCAGCACCGCGGCGACGTCGACGTCACGGGCCGACCGGATCACGTCGATCACGTCGTCCGTATCGCCCGGTCCGACGCCCGCCTCGGCGAGATCGGCCTGCGTGATGTACGTCCAGACCACGCTCGCCTCGGGCACCTCCGACATCCGACCGAGCGCGGTCCCCAGCAGTCGAAGGAACGACGGATCGTTGTCCTCGTACATCGCCCGCACGAGCGCCGCGTGGTCGAAGTCATGCTCGCGCAACCGGGCGGCGACCCTGAGCGTGTCCGGGGTCGTCGCCTGGTACTGGAACCGCCCGGTGTCCGTCACCAAGCCGGCGTACAGACACACGGCGACGTCACGATCGAAGCCACCGCCCATCGTCTCGATCAGACGGAAGACAAGCTCGCACGTGGACGACGCGTCTGGGTCGACAAGGCGAACGGTGCCGTAGCCGTCGTTCGACCGGTGATGATCGATCCAGATCAGCTCGCCCGCTCGTGAGGCCGACGCCCCCAGCACACCCAAACGGTCGAAGGACGCGCAGTCGCAGGTCACCATCACCGCGGGCTCCGCCGGGAACCCGCTCGGGGGAACCAGGTGATCCGTCCCGGGCAGCAGTGTGGCCCACCGCGGCAGATCCAGCGGCTCGTTGCCGTACGAGCACACCGTCACGGTCCCCCGTGCTCGCAGGTAGTTCGAGAGCCCGAGCATCGACCCAAGCGCGTCGGCGTCCGGGTTCATGTGACACGCGAGGGCGACCTCATCGGCGTCCGAGAGGATCTCGGCGGCCCCGAGCAGGGCTTCTGCCTCAGTCATCCGATCCTTCCCCACGATGGAGCCGGCCGATGATCTCCTCGATCCGTTCGTGCTGCGCGACCGTCTGATCCACCTGGAACTCGAGCTCGGGAAGCTTCCGCAGGCGGACCTGCCGCCCGAGTGTCCGTCGCAGGTGCGCGGTCGCCGACCGGAGCCCCGCGGCCGTCGCCCGCTGTTGCTTGTCGTCCCCGAGCACCGTGTACGAGACCCAGGCGCGTCGCAGGTCGGCGGTCACCTGCACGCCGATGACCGTGACGAAGCCGATCCGCGGATCCTTCAGTCGCTGGATCTCCTCCGCGAGGATCTCGCGGAACTCCTCCGCCACTCGAGCTCTCCGGGCACCTTGTGGCACGTCATCCCCTCCGCGTCGTTCAATCTTCCGGCGAGTGGAGAGTCAGGTCACTGTCGATGATCTCCACCTCGGCCCACCGTTCGACGAACCGTTCCACCGAGTGCATCACCTTCTTGAGGTGATACCCCTCTGCGGCCACGGCGGCGACGCCGAGCTCCGCCCGCTGCCACTTGTCCTGATAGGCGGTCTCCGCGACCGCGACCTCGAACGTGGACCGGATCCCGCTCGACAGGGTCTTGACCACGTGACGCTTCTCCTTCAACGACCCGCAGGCCGGGATCCGTAGGTCGAGCCGAAGAGCGGCCATCAGCATCAGGAGATCTGGCGAGCGAACTCCTCGACCTCGAAGGCCTCGATCACGTCGCCCTCCTTCACGTCTTGGAAGTTCTCGAGCCCGATCCCGCACTCGAAGCCTTCGCGAACCTCCGCCACGTCGTCCTTGAACCGGCGGAGCGACCCAACCCGACCCTCGTAGACCACGACACCGTCGCGGATCAGCCGAACCTGCGAGTTCCTTCGGATCGTGCCCCTCGTGACGTAGCAACCGGCGATGACTCCGAGTCTCGGGACGCGGAACGTCTGGCGGATCTCGGCTTCCCCGAGGATCGCCTCGCGCTCCTCCGGCTTGAGCATCCCGGAGAGCGCGGCCTTCACATCGTCGATCGCGTCGTAGATCACCCGGTAGAGCCGGATATCCACACCCTCGCGCTCGGCAAGCTCGCGGGCGTTCGCATTGGGCCGGACGTTGAAGCCGACGACGATCGCGTTCGCGGTCTTCGCGAGATCCACGTCGTGCTCGGTGATCGCCCCGGCGCCGGAATGCACGAGGTTCACCCGAACCTCGTCCTGCGGCAGCTTCAGGAACGCGTCGGTGAGGGCTCCGAGTGAACCCTGGACGTCTGCCTTCACGACGAGGTTGAGCTCCGGGATGTCCTGCCGCTCCTGGCGGCGAAGCAGCTCCTGGAGCGACGCCGGCCGCTGATTCACGACCTCGGCCGATCGGACGCGCGACTCGCGCTCGGAGGCGACATGCCTGGCCTCGCGCTCGTCTTCGACCTCGCGGAACTCGTCGCCGACGTTGGGGACGCCGTTCCACCCGAGCACCTGTACCGGCTTCGCCGGGCCGGCGACATCGACGGGCTGTCCGTTCTCGTCGACCATCGCCCGAACCTTGCAGTACGTGGTGCCGCAGACCAACGCATCGCCCACCTCGAGCCGGCCCTTCTGCACCAGCACGGTGGCCACCGGACCGCGTCCCTTGTCGAGGTGTGCCTCGAGGACGGTTCCTCGCGCACGACCGGTGGGATCGCCCTTGAGCTCCGCCAGGTCGGCGACGATCAGCACCGTCTCCAACAATCCTTCGAGGTTCGCGCTCGTCTTCGCGGAGACGTCGACGAACTCCGTGTCCCCGCCCCACTCCGACGGGACGAGGCCGCGCTCCACCATCTGGGTCCGCACGCGGTTCGGATCGGCCTCCTCCTTGTCGATCTTGTTGACCGCGACGACGACGGGCACGCCCGCCGCCCTCGCGTGATCGAGCGCCTCCACGGTCTGCGGCATCACGCCGTCGTCGGCGGCGACGACCAACACGGCGATGTCGGTGATCTGGGCCCCTCGCGCCCGCATCGCGGTGAAGGCTTCGTGGCCCGGTGTATCGATGAAGGTGATCTCACGGCCGTTGACGTGTGCTTGATAGGCGCCGATGTGCTGGGTGATCCCGCCGAACTCGCCCGCGACGACGTCGGTCACCCGGATCGCATCGAGGAGCTTCGTCTTGCCGTGGTCAACGTGGCCCATCACCGTCACGACCGGCGAGCGGGGCACGAGCTTCGATCCGTCGACCTCTTCCTCGAGCTCCTCGGCCTGGAGCTCGTCTTCGAGGCCGACGACCTCCACCTGATACCCGAGCTCGGATCCGAGGGTCTTGAGGGCCTCGTCGGACAGCGACGTGGTCGCCGTGACCATCTCTCCCGCCATGAAGAGGATCTTCACGATGTCGGCCGGGGATCGGTCGGTCTTCTCCGCGAACAGCTGCGGGGTGGAGCCCCGAACCACCTGGAGCACCTGCCCGGCGGGGGCGGCGGGTGCGACGCGTAGCGGGGCGACCGGCGAGCCAGGGGCCGGTGCCGCGGGAGCGGACGCGCCTGGAGCCGATCGTGCGGCGGCGGGAGCTGGCGCGGCCGCGGCGGGCACGGCGGTGGCGGGATCCGGTGGTGCGACTGTTGCGGGTGCCACCGGAGCTGGTGCGGCCGGTCCCGCGAGAGCCGCCTCCTCCGCGGGCGTTGACTCCTCCGCGGTGGGCGCCGGCGCGGCCTTGGGCGTTGACTTCTTCGGCTTGGGCTTCGCTCGCGGCTTCGGTGGGGGCTCCATGACCTGACGTGGCTTCGCTGCCTTGGTCGCCTTGCCGCCCGACGCCCGGAGCCGGGGTACGAGGTCTTCGGGCACGCTGGAGGAGGCGGACTTGCCCGTCACGCCCATCTTCTCGAGCGTCTCCAGCAACTCCTTGCTGGACACGCCGAGCTCTCTCGCGAGCTCGTGGATCCTCATGTCGCCTGCAACGCCTCCTCGATGTCGTTCCTAAGCCTAGCGAGTTCCTCTTGGGCCAACCCCGTGCGAAGCGCGCTCGCGAGCCCACCCTTGCGCAGGGCCGTAGCCACGCATGCGGGGTCACGGTGGACGTACGCACCCCTCCCGGGCGCCGAGCCGAGCGGGTCGACGCGCACGCCCGCCGGCGTGCGCGCGACCCGCAAGAGCTCAGCCTTGGGTGCTCGTGCCTTGCATCCGACGCACGAACGCTCCGGCTCGCGCGCCAAGGTCCCTCATTCCCCCGCCGGCGCCTCCGCGGGCGCAGCCTCGGCCGGCGTATCGGTCACCGCAACCGGCTCGGCGGCAACAGGTTCGGCCTCGACAGGATCCGCCGCAACCGGCTCGGCCTCGACGGGTTCGGCCACCTCGGGCGTGGGTTCGGCGCCGGCGCCCGTGGCCACCTCCTCCTCGGTCTTCGCTGCATCGGGCGCCGCGGCTTCGGCGGCGGCCGCCTGCACCGGCGCGGGCGGCGGTTCCGCCGCCTGGCTCTCGGACTTGATGTCGATCCGCCACCCGGTCAGCCTGGCCGCGAGCCGAGCGTTCTGTCCCTCCCTGCCGATCGCGAGCGAGAGCTGATAGTCCGGGACGATGACGAGAGCGGTCTGCGTGTCGGGGTTGACCGTGACCTCTTTCACCTTCGCCGGCTGAAGAGCATTGGCCACGAACGTCGCCGACTCGTCCGACCACGGCACCACGTCGATCTTCTCGCCCCGCAGCTCGTTCACGACCATCCGCACCCGCGAGCCCTTCGGTCCCACGCACGCACCGACCGGATCCACGGCTGGTTCGTTGGAGGCAACCGCGATCTTCGAGCGATGCCCGGGCTCGCGAGCCACGGCCATGATCTCGACGATCCCTTCATTGATCTCCGGGACCTCCAGCGCGAAGAGCGACTTCAGCAGGCCAGGATGCGTGCGCGAGACGACGATCTGCGGACCCTTCGTCCCACGACGAACCTCCGTGATGTACGCCTTGAGGCGCTCGCCGTGCCTCAAGGGCTCGGAAGGAACCTGTTCGCCCTGCGGGAGCAGCGCCTCCACCTTGCCGAGGTCGAGGAGCGTGTACCTGCGCTCCTGTTGCTGCACGATGCCGGTGACGACGTCGCCTTCGCGGCCGGCGAACTCTTCGTACGTCATCTCTCGCTCCGCGTCGCGGAGCTTCTGGAAGATCACCTGCTTCGCCGTCTGAGCGCCGATCCGTCCCTTGAAGTCGTCGGTCACCTCCACCTCGGACTCCGAGATGACCTTCATCTCGAGCCCCGGCTCATCGCTCCCCTCGATCGGCGGTACGTCGACCTCTTCGAGCTCCTGCTGCCACATGCGGAGGTCGCCCGTCTCGGGGTCGATCACGGCGCGGAACCCGACGAACTCGTCGTCGCCCTCCGGATGCTCCTGCCTCCAGTGGGCCTTGTACGCGGAGGCCATCGCCTCCTCCAAACCGCTCAGGATCGTCTCGAAGGCGACGCCCTTCTCCCGCTCGAGCTCCCGCAGCGCGGCGATCATCTCGGCGTTCATCGACCGCTCCCCTTCAGCTCCGCGTCCCAATCGACGACGGTCTTCGCCGCGGCGACCTCGTCGAGGGTCACGCGACGCTCGCCTTCGTCGGCGGCGATCCGGATCTCATCGTCCTCGGCGGCGCGGAGCTCGCCCTCGAGAACACCTTCGTCGGTCTTCACCCGCACCCGCTCCCCGACGGCGCGACGGAAGTCCTGCGGGCGGCGCAACGGCCGCTCGAGCCCGGGTGTGGTCATCTCGAGGGCGTACGGACCGGGCTCGAACCCCTCCAGATCGAGCCGGCGCGACACTTTCCCGGACAGCGTGGAGATCGTTTCGAGGTCCACGCCGCCGTCTCGATCCACCGTGATGCGGAGGATACGGCGGCCGCCCTCACGGCCGAAGGTCACGTCGACGAGCTCGAGGCCGTCGCCCTCTATCACGGGTCTGACCAGCGCCTCCGCGTCCACGTTCCCCTCCTCTCGCCTCGGGTCCGATGTCACCCCTCGAAAAAGAAAGTGGGCGGCGAGCCCACTTCCGGCCGTGCAGATCGTCGTCGACCAGCCAGTATAGCCAGGGCTCCCGGAACCGAGGGACGATCGAGCGCTACGGTGCGCTGCTGAGGAGGTCCGCCACCGCTTGTGAGGCCCCGGCCAGGGGCGCCTGCGACCGCTCCCCGGTGGCTCGAACCTTGAGGTCGACCGTGCCGCCCTCGAGGCCGCGCGAACCGACCACCACCTGCAGGGGATAGCCCACAAGGTCTGCGTCGGCGAACTTGACGCCCGCGCGCTCTTCCCGGTCGTCGAGAACGGCCTCGATCCCTCGCTCTCCCAGCTCCCCGTAGATCCGCTCCGCCTCCTCGGTGACCGCCGGTGCGTCGGCATTCGCCATGATCACGGCGACCTCGTAGGGGGCGAGGAGCTTCGGCCAGACCATCCCCGCGTCGTCGTAGTGCTGCTCCACCACCGCCGCCATGATCCGGCTGATCCCGATGCCGTACGACCCCATCACGTAGTGGCGTTGTGACCCGTCCTCGGCTTGGTAGGTCGCCCCCAAGGGCTTCGAATAGTTGGTCCCCAACTGATAGATGTGACCGACCACGATGGACCGTCCGATCTCCAGTCGTCCGCCGTCGACCGGACAGCGGTCGCCATCGCGGATCTGAACCAGGTCCTCCCAGCGATCGACGCGGAAGTCGCGATCGAGGGTGGCTCCGGTGACGTGAACGTCCGGACGATTCGCGCCGGTCACCCAGGTGGGGCGTCCGCGGATGGATGGGTCCGCGAAGATCGTGACCTCGGAACCGAGCCCCTGGGGACCGACGAAGCCTTTGGCGAACCCGAGTCTGGCGAAGTCTTCGTCCTCGAAGCGGCGCACGCGCTCGGGGAAGTGGAGGCGGGCGAGCTTCTCCTCTCCCACCTCACGATCGCCCGGTACGAGCACCGCGACCGTCCGGCCCTCGACGTCGAACATGATGCACTTCATCGTGGCCTCGGCCGGCACGCCCATCTGCTCCACCATCAGGTCGATCGTCACCGCCCCCGGCGTCTCGACTTCGGTGAGCGGCTCCGACCCCTCAACCGGTGCCGACTCCGTGACGCCCGGTGTGGCCGCCTCCGTGTCCGCGAGGTAGTCGCCGTTCTCGCAGCGGACGAACAGATCCTCGCCCACGTCCGCCAGCGCCATGAACTCGTGGTTGACGCCGCCGCCGATCGTTCCCGGGTCCGCCTCGACGATCACATAGTCAAGTCCGATGCGGTCGAACACACGCTGGTACGCCTCGTACATCACGCGGTAGGACTCGCGCAGCCCTTCCTCGTCGCGGTCGAACGTGTACGCGTCCTTCATCAGGAACTCTCGCCCACGCAGGAGCCCGTATCGCGGACGGAACTCATCGCGGTACTTCCATTCCACTTGGTAGACGTTGACGGGCAGGTCCCGGTACGAGGGGAACTCCTGTTGCACGAGCGGGGCCACCACCTCTTCCTGGGTCGGGCCCAGCAGGAACTCCCGTCCATGCCGGTCCTGGAGGCGGAAGATCAAGTCCCCGTAGGCCTGCCAGCGGCCCGTGAGCTTCCACGGCTCGGCCGGGAGGACGATCGGCATGCGGAGCTCCTGGGCCCCCGACGCGTCCATCTCCTCGCGCACGACCCGTTCGATCTTGTTCATGGTCCGGAGTCCCAAGGGCATCGAGGTATAGATCCCCGCGGCGACCTTCCGGATGAACGCCCCGCGCAGCAGCAATCGGTGGGAGGGGACCTCGGCCTCGGCCGGATCCTCTCTGAGCGTGCGCGCGAACAACTTGGATACCCGCATGGGACGGATAAGGATACCGGTGGGCTCGCGCCCGCCGGTACCTAGACGTCCGTGAGCGTGGCGATCACCTGTTGCCAGAGACGGGTCGCGGACCCGCCCACGCCGTCGTCGATCGGGTACGCCCCGTACGCGGCCATCGTCGCGGGGTCGGTCGGATCGCGAGAGATGGCGGTGTAATCACCCCAGCGCTCCGCACCCGGCGCGAACTCGTACCGTCTGTCACCCGGCTGGATGAGGACTGACGCGGAGCCGGTGGCGCCGGGCGGGATCACGGCCGCGTACGCGGCGAGACACTGCGCCGCTCCCGCGCGCGCGTAGTTCACCCAGAGCTTGCCGTTGCCGTCGGTCGCGATCGAAGGCCAGGCGACGTCGCGCCCGGCAGCACCCACCAGGCCCCTTCGGGTCACGCGGGAGTCCACCAACCTCGAGACCGGATCGACCTCCCACCAGCGAACCACCGACTCCGGGGCACCCCCGCCGATGTTCCCCCGGATCGCGGTCGTCGTGTAGAGGCGTCCGCGAGCACCGTCCCAGTAGGACGAGGTCAGCCGGAGATCACCCGTGTCCCACTTGGAGTTGAGGCCGGGAGCGTTCCCACACTGCCGGCCCCAGGGGGGAAGCCCCATGAGGCCTCCGGCGATCGAGGCCCGGGTCAGCCTCAGCGCACCGTTCATGACCTTCAGCCGCCAGAGGATCAGCTTGCCTGTCGAGCCGTTGAAATCCATCGAGGTCATGAACTGGGTCGTCGGTGCGCCGCCGAAGGAGACCGTCGGCACGATCGTGAAGGCGCGAGAGCCGTCGGGGTCCCTCGTCTGGACGCCGCTGAAGACCTTGATCGGGACCGTGGGCACGGAGCAGTCGTAGAGGGGTCCCTTGGCGAACGAGACGACCTGCGCGTACTGGAAGCCTCCGATGAACGGAGCGTTGTTGTAGCCGAACTGGTTGGTGGTGAGCGTGACACGGTTCTGTGTGAATCCGATCATCGGGTAGTCGGCGAACTGCCTCCCGTTCCCGCCCACCTGGTCGCCGGACATGTGCAGCACGCACCAGTCGTTGGGGTCGGCCTCCGATCCCTCCGGGATCACCACGATCGAGAGGAAGCTCTTCGCGTTGCTCGCCGATGCGAATGCCAGGAGGAAGTGCTGTCGGTACGGGTCATAGACCACCTTCGGGTCGAAGTCGTCCACGCCGACGGGGAGGGAACCGTCGAGGGCGCGGAGGCGCCTGGGAGGAGCGAGCTGGATGCCGGCCCTGGTGAAGAAGGCCATGCGCACATTGACGGCCGCCAGGTGATGGTTCAGGCCCAGAGCCCCGGTGGGATCGCCCGGCGAGACCTCCTCGATCTCGGGCACCCCGTCGAACGTCGGTGGCACCACGATCGGCGCGCGGATACCCCCTCCCCGCGATCCCGGTCCCTCCGAGTCGGCCGGACCGGCGCGCAGGTCACTCCCCCCGCGGACGAGTCTCGGCACCGGGGTCGAACGGGGGCCGCCCGGGTCCGCTCCCAAACCGATCCCCGCGACGTGCACCTTCGGCGAACCATCGACCGGATCCTCGGATCGCGCCGCAGCCGGGATCGCGAGCATCGTGAGCATCGCCGAGAGTCCCCAGATGAGCCGACGACGCATCCAGACACGCTCCGTGGGTCGGTGCAGCGCCCCTCCCGCCGCGTGAGCGGCCAAAGGTAGCAGTCCGTTGACTCGGCGTGAACCCAGATGCCACCATCCACCCCGATGATGGCGGCGAGGCGTCACTGGGCGTGGCCGAGGGGCTCGATGGGCCCTGGGCCGCCGCCGCGCTAGTCCCCGCACCCACCGCGACGAGCCCCGGCCGGATCCGGGGTTCTTCCGTCACGTGACTCGGCGAAAGGCAGACAAGACCGAACAACAGGAGGGATCCCTGGCACCGGAACTGCAGATCAGGCCCGACCGCGAGGGGTTCGACAAGCTCAGCCGCGAGTGGGCGCTCATCCCCGTGTGGGCCGAGCTGCTGGCCGACGTCTCCACGCCGGTGGGCCTGTTCCCCACCGTTGCGGGCGAGGGACCGGGCATCCTGCTGGAGTCCGTCGAGCGTTCCGAACGCTGGGGGCGGTACTCGTTCGTGGCCGGCGACCCGGCGGCGACCCTGGTCCTCGACGAAGACGGCCTGCGGATCCAGGATGCCGTCCGGGACCTACCGCTCGAGATCCCGGACGGAGGGTCCTCCCTGGAGGCGTTGATCGTCGCGGCGCACTCGATCCGCGGGCCACGCCTGCCCGACCTGCCGCCGCTCACGGGGGGGCTGATGGGATACCTCGCGTACGAGGCCGCCGGACTGCTCGACGACCATCCGGCGCCCCGCCCCGACGACGCGCCGTGCCCCCCGATCGGGCTCCTCGCGATCGATCGTGCGGTCGTGTTCGATCATTGGCGGCAGCTGCTCATCCTCGTCGCGCACGTCCCCGCGGGCGGGTACGACGGCGGCGTCGCGGCTCTGGAGGACCTCGCCCACCGGATCTCGGAGGCCGCGGCGCCGCCGCTGGCCACGATCGACGGCGCCGGTGCCTCCGGCGCCGGGCCGGCGAGCCGAACATGGCGGATGAGGACTACCGGCGGATCGTCTCCTCGTTCAAGGAGCACATCCTCGCCGGCGACATCTACCAGGGTGTGCCCTCTCGACGGGTGTCCTTCGACGCCCCCGATGGCGGATTCTCGATCTACCGGCGCCTGCGCGTCTCGAATCCCGCGCCGTACATGTTCTTCCTGCGGATGCTCGGCATGGAACTGGCGGGTTCGTCACCGGAGCCGTTGGTTCGCGTCGAGGGGCGACGGGTGTCCACGCGGCCGATCGCGGGGACCAGGCCTCGGGGCGGAACGGAGGTCCGCGACCGGCTCCTCGAGCACGAGCTCCTCGCGGATCCCAAGGAACAGGCGGAGCACGCGATGCTCGTGGACCTCGCACGCAACGACCTGGGCCGCGTGTGCGTTCCCGGCAGCGTTCGTCCCACCGAGCTGATGCAGGTCGAGAGGTTCTCGAAGGTGATGCACATCGTGTCCACCGTCGAGGGCGATCTCCGGGAAGACCGGCACCCGCTGGACGCCTTGGCCGCGACGTTCCCCGCGGGGACGGTGACGGGTGCGCCCAAGCGCCGCGCGATGGAGCTGATCGCCGAGCGCGAGCCGACCGCGCGCGGCCCGTACGCCGGCGCGGTCGGCTACCTCACGTTCGCCGGGGACCTCGATTTCTGCATCACGATCCGAACGGCGGTGGTCGCCGACGGCCGGGCGCATGTGCAGGCGGGCGCCGGCGTCGTGGCAGACTCCGACCCGGAGGCCGAGCTCGTCGAGACGAAGGCGAAGGCGGCGGCGTTGCTGCCGGCGATGGGTACGCTCGCCGGGGAGGGGGGATCCGGCGGATGATCCTCGTCGTCGATCACTACGACAGCTTCACGTACAACCTCGTCCAGCTGATCGAAGGGTTGGGGCGAGCCACCCAGGTCGTGAAGTCCGATGAGCTCCCCGCGGCCGCGCTCGTCGCCCTCGAGCCGGAGGCGGTGGTCCTGTCCCCCGGACCGGGTCACCCGAGGGACGCGGGGTGCTTCCCGGAGCTCCTCCGCATGCTGCCGGCGAGCACCCCCGTCCTGGGCGTGTGCCTCGGGCATCAAGCCCTCGGCCTCGTGAGCGGCGGAACCGTCGATCGCACCGAGCCGTTCCACGGTAAGGCGTCGCTGGTGCATCACGAGGGTCGAGGGATCTTCGATGGTGTCGCGAGCCCGTTCGAAGCCGGGCGGTACCACTCGCTCGTCGTGATCCGCGACGACCTTCCGCCCGAGCTCGAGCTCACGGCCTGGACCGACGACGGGCTCGTGATGGCCACCCAACACCGCGAGATGCCGCGATCCGGCGTCCAGTTCCATCCGGAGTCGATCCTCACGCCCGAGGGCCCGCGGATCGTCGAGAACTTCCTTGCGCTCGCTCGCTGATCAGGCCGCCGGACAGCCCGGGCCGTAGGAGAACGCGCCGGAGCTCGCCGCCACCCGGCAAGCGGACGCATCGACCGCGACGAACGCGACCGCCGGCACGCGCTTGAGCTGCTCGACGAACGGATAGCTCCACCGAGGATCGACCGTTCCCTGGAAGTACCAGTCGCTGCCGTTGTCCGCGACGATCACCCCGTAGCGCTTCATCGCGCGCAGCACGATCTGGGCTCGCGGCGAGTACCGGCTCATGTCGTACGTGGCCTTGAGCCGGAACCTCGCGCCCATCGGCGGACACGCCGGGTTCGCCACGCCGGCCTGATGGCGCGCCGGCCACACGTAGCTCCGGCGCGTACAGCCGACGGTGAAGCGCAACGCGTGGCGGATGCCCGCGTTCGGCCCGAAGACCTCGTCGTAGCGTACGAGTCCCGGGAAGATCGGCAGACCGGCTGCGTCGGCGCTGGTCCATCCCGCGGGCCGGAGAGCGTTCGAGTCGAGATCGAAGATGGCGCCGCTGCCCGCTGTCGGGTTCCCCCCGTTCCTCTTGACGGCGAACAGCTCGTAGAGGACGCACGTTCCTCGGTCGATCATGATCGCGTGGCGATCGGAGCCTCCCTCGATCCGCACATCGGCACCGAACGGATAGGGTCCCCGATCGCTCTCGCTCGCGTAGCGGAAGCGGACCCTGACCTTCCGGTGCGATGACGGCACGACGTCGAACGGGATCCCGTACGACGGTGGGCCGAAGTCCGGGTGCAGACGGGTCGTCCCGGCATGGGTCGCGCGCTTCCAGGTGGCGCTTTTCGGATGCACGGGAAGCTTCCGGATATCCATGTTCCAGACGTTGTTCGCCGGGAAGACGGCGCACGAGGTGCCCGGCACGTTGGCGGCGCCGGCAGGCGGGGCGGTCGGGCCGAACGCCATGGCTGCGATCGCAACCGACAGTGCGAGGATCCGTTTCACCCCAGGTGTATCGGCCGCCGCGGCGGTCTCGTTGAGGCAGACCTGTCGGAGGCGGATCGATCCGAGCCTGGGCTCACCGCCGCGGCGGCCGCCAGCTTCTTCGCCTCGGCCACGAGCCGCGTGACGAACTCTGATTCGGGGATCTTGTCGACGACCTCGCCCTTCACGACGAGGAACCCCTGCCCCTTGCCCGCTGCGATCCCCAGGTCGGCCTCCCGGGCTTCCCCCGGGCCGTTCACGACGCAACCCATCACTGCGACCCGGATCGGCGCCTTCAGGCCCTCGCGCTCGAGCGCCTCGTTCACCTCTTTCGTGAGCCCGAGCACGTCGACCTCAGCTCGACCGCACGACGGGCAGGCCACGAGATCCAAGCCGCGTCTCCGCAATCCCAGCGATTGCAGGATCGCCGTCCCGACCTTGACCTCCTCGACGGGATCGTCCGTCAGCGACACGCGGATCGTGTCGCCGATCCCCTCGGAGAGCAGCGTCCCGATCCCGACGGCGCTCTTCACACCGCCCATCGGCATCGGACCAGCCTCGGTGACGCCGAGGTGGAGCGGGTACTCACACTTCTCGGCGAGTTGCCGGTACGCCTCGATCATGACGAGAGGGTTCGAGTGCTTCACCGAGATCTTGATGTCGAAGAAGTCCTCGTCCTCGAGGATCCGGGCCTCCTGCAGCGCGGACTCGACCAGCGCCTCGGGGGTCGGAGCGCCGTAGCGGGCGAGCAGATCCTTCTCCAACGAGCCGGCGTTCACGCCGATCCGGATCGGCACGCCCCTGGCCTTGGCCTCCCGCGCGATCACGCGCACCTTGTCTTGGTACTTGATGTTCCCCGGATTGATCCGCAAGCCCTGGATCCCGGCCTCCAGCGCGGCCATCGCGTACTTCCATTGGAAATGGATGTCGGCGACGACCGGCACGGTGGACTTGGCCGCGATCGCCTCCAGGGCCCTCGCGTCCTCCCAGTGCGGGACGGCGACGCGAACGATGTCCACGCCCGCGGCCACGAGCGACGCGATCTGCTGCAGGGTCGCATCGATGTCCGCGGTCTTGGTGGTGGTCATCGACTGGATCGAGACGGGCGCGTCGCCGCCCACGGCGACGCGACCCACGTGGAGCTGTCTCGTCGCCCTGCGCTGGATCATCACGGTCAGTCTCTCAGCTCCCGAACACCTGGAAGGTGACGGTGCGGTCCTTCGGTTCGTCCATCTCGAAGAAGATCAGCCGCTGCCAGGTGCCGAGCGACGGCTCCCCGCCGCCCACGGGGATCGCGTGCGAGGTCGCGGACAGGAGCATCGCCTTGACATGCGCATGGCCGTTCTTCCGTTCGTCGGCATGCATGTTCTGCGTTCGGACGTCGAAATCGTCGTGGCGATAGTAGGCGCCCTCGTGCGGCACCAGGTCGACGAGAGAGCGCCGGAAGTCTTCGAGCGCGCCGTCCTCCCACTCGTTGATCAACAACGCGCAGGTCGTGTGCGCGCAGAACGCGACGGCGACACCCTCCGTGATACCGGCGTCCTTGATCGCGCGACGGAGGTCGTCGGTGAGATCGAGATAGGCGTATCGCTCGGGCGGCGTGACGGTGATGGATGTGGTGCTCGATC
The DNA here is from genome assembly GCA_963842295.1 of uncultured Actinomycetota bacterium. Lineage (GTDB taxonomy): Bacteria > Actinomycetota > UBA4738 > UBA4738 > HRBIN12 > JAJNBA01. Next base: position 67,230 of record CAWJFY010000009.1, read on the forward strand.
TCATCGGTCGCTCCTCTCGGCCGAGGGCAGGTCGAAGGTGAATACGCTCCCCAGGCCGGGCTCGCTCTTCGCTCTGATCTGACCGCCGTGCGCCTCCACGACGGAGCGTGCGATCGCGAGCCCGATCCCGGTACCCCCGTCGCCCCGAGCGCGGGCAGGGTCGGCACGATAGAAGCGCTCGAAGAGCCTGGGGAGATGCTCCGGCGGGATGCCGGCACCCGTGTCGGTCACGGCCACCTCCACCGAGCCGTTCCGGCGGCGAGCGGAGACCGTCACGCTCCCACCCATCGGGGTGAACCGGACCGCGTTGTCCACGAGGTTGAACAGCACCTGATGGACTCGCTCCCGGTCGGCGGACAGAGCCGGCAGGTCGGCGGGGACGTCGTTCCGGACCTGCACACCTCTGCCGGGGAGCGCCATGTCGATCTCGGAGATCAGGTCGTCGACGAGACTCTGCAACGGGAGCGCCTCGATCCGGAGGGGAACCTCGCCGGACTCGAGTCTCGACAGATCCAGGAGCTGGTCCACCAGCCGGCCCAGCCGTTCGACCTGGGCGAGCATCACTCCGATCGTTGCCGGGTCGGGTTGCTCCACCCCGTCGAGCAGGTTCTCGAGATGTGCCCGGATCGCCGTGATCGGTGTCTTCAGCTCGTGCGAAACGTTGGCCACCAGATCGCGACGGCTCTGTTCGAGGTTCTCGAGTTCGCCGCTCATCCGATTGAACGCCGTGGCGAGTCTGCCGACCTCGTCCCGGCTACGGGTCTGCACGCGCACCGAGTAGTCGCCGGTCTCCATCCGGCGGGCCGCCGACGCCATGTCGCGGAGAGGCTGTGTCATCCCTCTCGCGAAGAAGCGCGCAACCACGAGCGAGACCGTTGCGGCGACCACTCCGACGAGGAGGAACTGCCACCACACGCTCTGGAGGAAGCCGGTGGTCGCAGACAGACGCCCGAGGAATCCCCGCGACGGCGAGTGGATCAACGCCGTGACCGCGCCACCCTCACCGGTGGGGACGCTGGCGAAGACGTTGGCGCCGATCACACCCCACCGGGGAGCGTCGACGTGGAGCCGCGGCAGCTCGCCGAGGTCCGCCCCTCGGACCTCCGTGGACCCGTCCGGATGCCGGGTCACCACCATCGCCCCAGAGGGCACCGAGTCCAGTCGGCCCGTCGCCGCTTTCCGTGCGAGGCTGAGGGCGTCGATCGCCTCGGAGTCGCGAGGCGAGTTCCGCAGCGCGAACCCGATCAGCACGTAGCTGATGGCCAAGGCCAGCGCGACGGCGATCACGACCGTCGATCCGAGCTTCGCTCGGATCGACGTGAGCCTGTCCAGCGGCCGAGTCGCCATGGCTACTCCTTGAAGGCGTACCCGACACCGTGGACGGTCCGGATGAAACGCGGGTCGTTCCCGTCTTCGCCGATCTTCCGCCGCAGTCGGGCCACGTGCGAGTCGACGACCCGGCCCCCCGCATGGTCCCGGTAGCCCCAGATCCGGTCCATCAGCTGATCACGAGAGAGCACGACTCCCGGTTCGCGGGCGAGGGCGTGGAGGATGTCGAACTCGAGCGGCGTCAGCTGCACCTCCGCGTCGTCCACCTCCACGCGGCGGCGCTTCGCATCGATCGAGAGACCCGTGCGTTCGATCGGTTCGCCGTCGGTCGACCCCTCGATCCGCTCGCGGCGACGCAGGATCGCCTGCACGCGGATGGAGAGCTCCCGGAGACTGAAGGGCTTGGTGAGGTAGTCGTCGGCACCGACGGCGAATCCGGCGACCTTATCGGCCTCCTCGGTCCTGGCGGTGAGCATCAGCACCGGCGTCCAACCGTTCCTTTGGATCCGCGTGCAGACCTCGAGGCCATCCATCCCCGGCAACATCAGATCGAGCACCACCAGGTCCGGGCGATGTTCCGCATGTCTGCGGAGTGCATCAGGCCCGTCGGACGCGACGACCACGTGATAGCCCTCACTCTGGAGACGGGCTCGAACGGCTTCGGCGATCGCGTCCTCGTCCTCGACGACGAGCACGGTTTGGGCTGCCACGGAGTCATCGTATCCACCGCGCCGGGCGCGGCGAGCGGCTGGCTGATGGAGAAATCGTGGCGGGGAGCGCATCTCTGACGTGGCTAGATGCGCGGCAGCGGTTCGGTGATGTCCAGGAAGACGGTCGCGAGGGCGAAGATCGAGAAGAAGACGATCACGGCCGCCGAGACGGGGATGAGCTTCCGATAGTCCGCCTGGCGGCCGGTGATCCTCTCCCACGCCAGGAGCAGGAGATGGCCCCCGTCGAGCGGCGGGAGCGGGATCAGGTTCACGATGCCGATGAAGATCGTGACGTATGCAGCGAACGCGAGGAAGACAGCCCAATCGCCCTGCGCGCCCGCGTCGCCGATCTGCTGGCTCACCCCGACGAGGCTCACCGGGTCGGTCGCCTGGCGGGGTTCGTCGCTGAACAGGGCCGAGAACGTGCGTCCGACGCCCTCGGTGAAGATCTTCGGGATCGTCGCGACGCTGTTCCAGGCCGCCCTCCCGACCCACTGCCCCGACACGACCGCTACCTCCGGGAGAGAGAGACGCTCGGGTCCGAGCGTGAACCCGATGCGACCCTCCTCGATCTCGCCCTCCTTCACGAGCCTGGGAACGATCGGGAGCGAAAGCCGACGGCCGTCGCGGTCGATCACGTAGGTCAGCGGTTCCCCCGGGTGGTCCCTCGCGTACTCCGTGACGTACGTCCCGAGTGTGTCCGGAGTCGGGTTCTCGCGGTCGCCGACACGGATCACGACGTCGCCGGGCCGCAGGCCGGACTCGGATGCCGGCGAGGTCTCGCCGTCGAGCGTCTTCGAGACGTCGCCGACGATCACTCGATCCGTATCAGGATCGCCGTAGGTGAGGAAAAGCGCGAAGTACAGGACCGCACCGACCAGGAGGTGGGACAACGGGCCCGCGAGGATCACCAGGGCGCGTTGCCAGATCGGCTTCGAGCCGTACGCCCGCGGAAGATCCTCGGGCGCGACCGGTTCGTATGGGTTCATCCCGGCGATCTTCACGTAGCCGCCGGCGGGGATCCCCTTCACGCCGTATTCGGTCTCCCCGCGCCGGACGGACCACAGCCTCGGCCCGAACCCGACGAAATACTCCTGGATCTTGAAACCGAAACGACGCGCGACGAGCAGGTGACCGAGCTCGTGGATCGGGATGACGACGAGCAGGATCAGCGCAAGGAAACCAACGATCGCGAGAGGACCGCCCACTCAGGTGGCCTCGATGATCTCAGCCGTGCGACGGCGGGCCCATGCATCCGCGCGCTCGATGTGCACGACCGAGACGACCGAGGGTGGTTCGTGTTCATCGACGATCGTCTGGACGATCTCCACGATGCGAGGAAGCGGGATCTTCCCGTCGAGGAATGCCATCACGGCCACCTCGTTCGCGGCGTTCATCACCGCGGGGAACGTGAGCCCGAGTGCGCCGACCCGGTACGCGAGGTCGACCGCCGGGAAGGCCTCGTGGTCGACGGGCTCGAAGGTGAGGGGCGTCTCCGTGAGCGGCAGCGAGGCCACTCCGGCGGGGAGCCGTTCCGGCCACGCGAGGGCGAGTTGGATCGGCAGACGCATGTCCGCCGTCGCCATCTCCGCTCGCATCGACCCGTCCCGGAACTCGGCGATCGCGTGCACCAGCCCCTCGGGATGGACCAGTACGTGGATCTGCGAGTACTCGAGCCCGAAGAGGTAATGCGCCTCGATCACCTCGAGACCCTTGTTCATCAGCGTCGCCGAGTCGATGGTGATCTTGGGGCCCATCGACCACACGGGGTGCTGCAACGCCTCCTTCATCGATGCCTTGGCGAGCTCCGTCGCCGTCCAGCCGCGGAACGGACCTCCCGAGGCGGTGATGACCACGCGCTTCAGGTCTTCACGGCGCTCGCCTCGGAGCGCCATGGCGAGCGCCGCGTGCTCGGAGTCCACCGGCCGGAGCCGCTCCGGCTCGCCCTTGATGAGATCCATCACGAGCTCTCCGCCCACGACGAGCGATTCCTTGTTGGCGAGGGCCAGGGTCTTGCCGTTCTGCAGCGCGGCCAGCGTCGGCGCCAGGCCGGAGGATCCGACGAGTGCGTTCAAGACGATATCCGCCTCGGTGTCCGCGGCCAGGCGCTCGGCGGCGTCCGGCCCGACGACGAGCTCCACACCACGGAGCGAGGCGACGCCGTCCCTGACTTCCTCGGCCGCCGTCTCGTCAGCGATCGCGACCACGGGCGGCAGGAACTCGCGGATCTGGCCCATCAGGAGTTCCTGGTTCGTACCCGCGACGGACAGACCGACGACCTTGAAGCGCTCGGGATTGCGACGGACGACGTCCAGGGCCTGGGTCCCGACCGATCCCGTCGAGCCGAGGATGGTGACACTTCGCATGAGAACAGCCTACCCCCGACCGCGAGGGAACAGGCAGCGCCCGCCCAGAACGCTAGAAGGCGATGACGCGCAGGAGAAGGAGGGCCGCGGGCGCCACGAACAGCAGTGAATCGATCCTGTCGAGGACACCACCGTGCCCGGGGAGGAGGCTACTCATGTCCTTGATCGCGAGGTCGCGTTTGATGAGGGACTCGGCCAGGTCACCGAACGTGGCGGCCAAGGCCACGACGAGCCCGAGCAGGACCGCGTTCACGCGTCCACCGTCCTTGAAGATCCCGGGCCCGAAGTCGACGAACGCGGTGACGAACGCCGACGAGGCGACCACCGTCACGAGCGTCGCGCCGATCAGGCCCTCGAGCGACTTCTTCGGGCTGGTCGCAGGCGCGAGCGGCCGCTGGATCGCCGAACCTCCCCACACGGAGCCGATGAGGAACGCCGCCGTGTCGAAGATGAAGGCGAGCCCGATCACCGCGACGACGATCTGCGTATCGAACGTGGTCAAGATGATCAGGAGGGAGCCCGCGAGCGCGGGGATCCAGACCATCCCGAGCAGGGTCAGCCCGATGTTGCCGACCGTGTCCTTGCGATGGGGAGCAGGGACCGTCATGAACCACAGGAACGTGGCCAGGAGACCGAGCGAGAGCATCGCCACGAGTCCGGCCTCGGCGTGGAAGTATGCCCCGGCCAACACCAGGGCGCCACTCACCAATCCCACGGCGGTCGCCGGCTGGCGGTGGTGTTTCACGAGCACCCCGTACAGCTCACCTTGCGCGACGAGGGCCAGGATCGCAGCGACGATGGCGAAGACCGCGTCATCGATCAGGAGCGCGACGAGCGCGACACCTGCGAGCACGATGCCGGTGAGGAACGCCGCGGGCACGTCCCGGTCGGTTGCTTGGCGGTCGAGGTCGGCCCCGACCTCGACGGCTGCGGGCTCCTGCCAGCTGGGTCCCCCGAGACCCTCGGCGCCGACGACGATCGTCCGTGACGGCTCCTGTTCGGCCATGGCGGCGAACACGTCCTCGTCTCCCTCGCCGCCCGGGTACGGCCCGGCACCCAGCTCCTCCATCAGGTCGGCTGCGTTCTCCTCGTCGATCTGGACGACCCGAGGTGCCGAGGCCTCCTCACCTGCGAGGGATCCCGCGAAATGGGATGCCGCCTCCTCCAACTCCTCGTCGGAAGGCCGCTCCCCCTCCTGGTTCTGCAAGGCGGGCGCGTCATCCTCCACCGCCGGCCGCCCGAACAGGGCCTGTTCGTCATCGGGCCGGTCCATCTCCGCGGGCCGGGCGACCAGACCTTCGTCCACCTCCTCGGGGGCGGACACTCCGAGGGCCTGGTCGACGGGCTCGAGCGAGGCGGTGTCGTACCAATCGCCCTCGTCCTCGTCGTCGTCCTCGAAGGTCCCGGCCGTTGCCTCGGCCCGCTCGTCAGCCGAGGCGGGCACGGTGACCACAGGTTCGGGCTCACGCCGAACGGTGACGTGGTCTTCTCCCGGCGCCTCGCCGGGCGGCGGAGCGGCTTCCTCCGTCTCGTCCCACTCGACGTCTTTGATCGGGGCGAAGAACTTGTCCAGATCCTCGAACAGGTCCTCGCTCTCGCGCTCGTCGTCGGGCACTAGACCTCCATGAGCTCAGATTCCTTGTGGCGCTGGTTCTCGTCGATCTCTGCCACGTATCGGTCCGTCAGCTTCTGGAGCTCCTTCTCTCCCCTCGAGAGCTCATCTTCCGAGATGGAATGCTCTCGCTCAAGCTTCTCCATATCATCCTTGGAATGTCGCCGTACGTTCCGGACGGCGACGCGACCCTCTTCGGCCCGGTGATGGACCTGCTTGACGAGCTCCTTCCGGCGCTCTTCCGTGAGCGGCGGGAAGGCGAGGCGTATCACCTGTCCGTCGTTCGAGGGGGTGATCCCGAGGTCGCTCTGCTGGATCGCCTTCTCGATCTGCGTGATCGAGTTCTTGTCGAACGGCTGGACCACGAGCAGTCTGGGCTCGGGGACGTTGACGGCGGCGAGCTGATTCAGCGCGACCGGCGTCCCGTAGTACTCGACCATGATCCGGCTGAGCACGGCGCCCGAGGCCCGTCCCGTCCTGATGGACGACAGGTCCTCGCGCAGGTGGAGCATCGCCTGCTCCATCTTGTGGTCCGCCTCCTTCAAAGTGGAGTCGACCGTCATCCGGCGCCTCCGTGGACCAGCGAGCCGATCGGCTCACCTGTCACGACCCGTCGGATGTTGCCCTCCTCCCAGAGGTCGAACACGATGATCGGAAGTTTGTTCTCCATGCAGAGCGAGATCGCCGTCGCATCCATCACCTGGTAGCCCTCACGGAGGATGTCGACGTACTCGATCGTGTCGAGGCGGGAGGCGCCGGGGACGACCTTGGGATCGGCCGTGTACACGCCGTCCACCTTCGTCCCTTTGAGGAGCGCGTCGGCGCCGATCTCCAGGGCACGCTGCGCGGCGCAGGTATCGGTGGAGAAGTACGGCACGCCCAAACCGGCGGCGAATATCACCACCCGTCCTTTCTCCAGGTGACGTCGCGCCCTCAAGGGGATGAACGGCTCCGCGAGCTGGGTCATCTGGATCGCGGTCTGGACCCGCGTCGGGACGTGCAGCTTCTCGAGCGAGTCCTGCAGCGCCAGGGAGTTCATCACGGTGCCGAGCATCCCCATGTAGTCGGCGCGGCTCCGTTCGATCCCCGGGGCCTGACGCCCACGCCAGATGTTGCCGCCACCGACCACGACCGCGATCTGAACGCCGAGGTCTACGACCTCCGCGAGCTGCCGACCGATCAGCGCGGTCGCCTCGGTGCTGATCCCTGAACCTTCGGGCGACGCGAACGCCTCGCCGGAGAGCTTGAGCAGGACGCGGTGATAGCCGGTCCTCACTGCTCTGCTCGCCGTCACGTTCGCTTGCGCTCCCCTCGTCATCGCACTGATACGGCGTCAATCCTCGGTGGACTCACCCAGCTTGTATCGGACGAACCGACGGACGGCAACCTTCTCCCCGACCTTCGCACCCACCTCGTCGAGGAGCTGCTGGATCGTCTTCGAGTCATCCCTGACGAACGGCTGTTCCAACAGGACGGAGTCCTCGTAGAACGCCTTGAGCTTCCCCTCGACGATCCTGTCGACCACGTTGTCAGGTTTCCCTGACTCCTTGGCCTGCACGCGGGCGATGTGCTCCTCCTGCTCCACGACCTCACCGGGGACGTCCTCACGGGCGAGCCAGCTGGGTGCGGCCGGGCTCGCGATGTGCAGCGCGATGTCCTTCACCAGCTGCTTGAACTCATCGGTGTTCGCGACGAAGTCCGTCTCGCTGTTCACCTCGACGAGCACGCCCACCGTGTTGTTGAAATGGATGTAGCTGTCGATGAGACCTTGGTTGGCTGCACGACCGGCGCGCTTCGCCGCGGAGGCGAGGCCCTTCTGGCGGAGCAGCTCGATGGCCTTGTCGACGTCACCCCCCGTCTCCTGGAGGGCTCGCTTGCAATCCATCATCCCGGCACCCGTGAGGTCGCGGAGCTTCTTCACCTGACCCGCGGAGATGTCGCTCATCCAGTGTTCTCCGGCGTCCCGTCACGTGGGACAGCTTCCCCGGCGCCGGTGTCGTCGGTGTCGTCCGTTTCGACGACGACCTCAGGTTCGGGGCTGGGGAGGTCGGGCTCGAAGACCGTGCTCGCCGCGATCGCCCGCGCGTCCTCCGGCGACGGCACATCTTCATCCGCCGGCCCTGGGGCCGCGGTCGTGGACCGGCGGGGGGCAGCGGTCGGGCGACGCGCGACCGTCTTCTCGATGACCTCATCCTTGGCCATGCCGTACCCCTCGGCGAGGGCGTCCGCGATCACACGGGTGACGAGGCTGACCGCCCGGATCGCGTCGTCGTTGCCGGGGATCACGTAGTCGACCTCATCCGGATCGCAGTTCGTGTCGACGATCGCGATCACGGGGATGTCGAGCTTCCGCGCTTCGGTGACGGCGATCTCCTCCTTCTTCGTGTCCACGATGAAGACCGCGTCCGGGAGCCGTTCGAGCGCCTGGATCCCTCCGAGGTTCCGTTCGAGCTTCTCGCGCTCGTGTCGGAGACGGATCACCTCCTTCTTGGGGAGCTGATCCATCGCGCCAGAGGTCTCCATCTCCCGAAGCTCGCGGAGGCGGATCAACCGGCGAGAGATCGTCGTGAAGTTCGTCAGCATCCCGCCCAGCCATCGATGGTTCACGAAGGGCATCCCCACGCGGTTCGCGTGGTCCTCCACCACCTCCTGGGCCTGCTTCTTCGTGCCGATGAACAGGATCGTCCCTCGGCGTCGGCCGAGATCGCGGACGAACTCGTAGGTCTCCTCGATGCCCGCGAGAGACTTCTCGAGGTCGATGATGTAGATGCCGGATCGCTCTCCGAACAGATACCGCTGCATCTTCGGGTTCCACCGTCTGGTCTGGTGGCCGAAGTGCACGCCGGCTTCGAGGAGCTCCCGCCTGGTGACGACAGGCACGTTTCCCTCCTGATGTGTGGGTTTTTCCTCCGTCCAGATCTACCCACGGGCGGCCCGGCCTTGGCCTGGGACCCCGCCATCGCGGTCCTCGGACGTGTGTACTCGGCACCATCCGGTGCCGGCGCGCGGCAGTCTACCAGCGGCGATGTGCGCTCACGGCCGTCCCTTCGAGCCCCTGGCGGCGGGGCGTTCCCGCGACCGGGTGGCCCGGACGCGCGCGTCGGGCACCTCTTCGGCGATCGCGAGGTAGCGCAACGCATAAGCACCCACGATCGCGGCATGCAGAAGGTTCATCAGGACCACGTAGATCCAGGCCTGGTACGGGGGGTTGACGTCCAGAAGCGCCCCCGGAAGGCCTGGCGCGAGGAGCGTGGCGTAGACCGGCACGACGTAGATCGCAGCGAAGGGGAGGTTCCCCGATCCGGGCATCCGTGCGGCGCGGATCGAGCGACCGAGGCACTCCATCAATCGGTGGTGCTCCATGACCGCGATGATCGGGGCGAACGCGAATACCCATGTCGCGACGACCAGGCCCGCCGTCCGGATCATGAGCGCAAGCCCGAGACCACCGAGCGCTGCCACGATATCCGTCGCGAAGACGACCGCCACCCCGATCACATGGAGCGCGAAGACCACGGGGAACGCTCGGAGTCCACGGATCGCTCCCCAGCGCGTGGCGCGACCGCTCTCGATCCCCTCGATCGCCAGGCCGACGAGCAGCGAGAACCAGATCGCGTGCACCGCCGCGGCGCCGAACACGAAGAGCAGCCCCTGCCGGACCCCGAGGATCCCGATCGAGATGGAGAGGTCGGTGAAGGTACTCAACGGCGTGGGTGCGGAGACGTAGGCGAGCAGAGCGAACGGACCGGGATAGCCGAGGGCGACGATCACCAGCCACTCTGCGATGAGCCAGGCGAGCAGCGCGCCCACGACCACGGGACTCGACCACGTCCCCGCAAGGCCTCTGGTGAACGACGTGCGCATCTTCGGCATCGAGTCCATCGGCGGAGCGGACATGCCGGACAGAAGACCCCGGCGCGGCGGCGGAGCCGACGCCCTTTCCCTTCCTCGACCCGTTCCTTGGCGCTTGCCCTGGCTTCGCGAGCTCATCCCGAGTCCTCGCCGTTGCCGGAGCCCGTGTCGGAGGCGACCGCCGGACCCAGCCTTCGTTGCAACGGACGCGCGACCATGACCGCGACGAGACCAACGAGCAGACCACCCAGGACATAGCCGATCAGCATCTCGCCGATGTCGATCGCGGTCGGCGACGGCTCATCGAGCAGCCGCCCTGCGGCGTCGGCCTCGAACGCCACCAGCCCGGCGCCGTCGGCACCGGTGACGCCGACGAGCAGATCGCCCGCGTCCGCGAGCCCTCGGAGGAGGACCTCCCGACCGTCGACCCGCCAGACGAGGTGCCCGCTCCTGCGATCGACCGCGTACAGGGTGCCGGCGTCCGTCGGAACGAGGATCTGGTCAGCCGTGAGGAGCGGCGGCGAGGACTGGGACACCGCGTTCAGCGCTTGGTCCCAGATCGGGACGCCGGTCTGGGCGTCGAAGGCGTATACGCGGCCGGTCACATCGACGGCGAAGACCTGACCATCCGACGAGACCGGCGCGGGCGCCCCCACCTCCCGCAGGAGGAAGGGCTGGCGCGGAGCGAGCGGGTTCACCACTTCGGTGCGCCAGAGGAAGCGACCGTCCTCCGCATCGAAGGCGAGGACGCCACCGAAGGCGTCGAGCGCGAGGATGCGTCCGTCCGCGACGACCGGCGCGGTCACGAGATTCGACGCGTCCTCGGCGCTCGCCCGCCACAGCTCCTCCCCTTCCTCGATGTCGAGGGCCACGATCTCCGACGGCTCTTCCCGGCCGCCCAGCGTGGTCACCAGCGCTCGCCCCGCGTCGAGGGTGACGGCCCCTGAGATCGGCGTCCCGAGGTCGGCCTCCCACCGCACGTCGCCCGAAACGAGCTCGACCGCGGTGACGCGCCCACCAGCGTCCCCGACGTAGGCGGCGGTCTCGTCCACCGCGACCGGCGTTCGCACGATGTCCTCCAGTTGCACCGGCGATGCCCACGCGGGCTCGCCGGTCGCGAGATCGACGGCGTTCACGTGCGAGTCGAACTCGTCTTCCTCAACAACCGCCCCGGATAGAGGAGACGGAGACGGAGACGGAGACGGAGACGGAGACGGAGAGGCGCTGGCCGACGCGGTCGTCGCGGGGCCACCGTCACCGGATCCCTCCGTGAACACCACGATCGCGCCGTCGGCGCCCTCTCCGATCGCGGGTTGGGAGGAGGGCCCGAGGTCACGATCGGCAGAGAACACCTCCGATCCGTCCGCGCTGTCGAATCCGAGCACGCCGGTCGGCGAGACCACCACGATGGTGCCGTCCTCTGCCATCACCGGCGAGGACAGCCCAGCGGCGGTGTCGGTGGCCTCGAGCTCGATGTCTTCGTTGGTCCAGGCGACTACCAGCGGTGCGGATGGACCGTCGGAGATGCCATCGTGGGAGCCGCTGCCCTGGAACTGATCCCAGTCGGCCAGGGAGGCGAGGGGTGTGCCCACGACGATCCCGACCGTGAGGGAAGCCACGGCGAGCGAGCAGCGTGAAACGCGGGAGAGGTGGAAGGGGCGCAAGGCCGCGTCATCCTAGCGGCTCCCTCCCCACGGAGCGCGTTCAAGCCCCGTTCAGTGGCGCCAGTCGGATGAACCTCCAGACGTCCATCGGTCGCAGGTAGTCGAGCGGATCCACGTAGACGTCGAGCAACTTGACACCGAAGTGGAGATGGGGCACGAGCTCGCTCGGGTGTCCGGTCCCGGACCGACCGATCGGCTGCCCCCGCGAGACGAGGTCACCTCTGCGGGCGATCAGAGCGTCCAGCCAAGAGTAAGTCGACTCGAGACCGCCACCGTGGTCGATCGTCATGAAGAGCCTTCCACCCACCGGGCCGGCGAACGTCACCTTCCCCGCCGCCGGGGCTCGCACCGGAGAACCGACAGCGGCTGCGATGTCGATGCCTCGGTGACCTGAGCCGAACGGCGAATCCGGCGGGTCGAACCCTTGGCTCAGGGGACCGAAGACTGGCCATGACCAGTCCCCGGCGGCGCGCGCCGGCCCGGGCAGCGCGAACGCGAAGAACGCACAGAGCAGGACCAGCTTCCTCACGTGAGCGACGCTAGTGAGCCCGGGCGGCGCGCGCCGTGAAGCGCGTCACACCCGTGAAGGTCTGTCAGTCGACCTCGGAGAGCTGCCCGCGAAGGCCACCGACCGCCTTGGTGTGGATCTGACAGACACGGGACTCGGTCACCCCGAGGATCTCGCCGATCTCGGAGAGCGTGAGGCCTTCGAAGTAGTACAGCGTAACGACGATCTTCTCCCGCTCCGAGAGCGAGTTGATCGCGGCGGCGAGCAGGCCGCGCATCTCCTGGCTCTCGAGCCCCCAGGTGGGATCGAGCCCCTTGTCGGCGATCGTGTCCATCAGGGTCACCTGATCGCCTCGTTCGCTCCCCGCGGAGACGACTTCGTCCAGCGCCAGCACGGAGACGAACGAGATCTGCGAGACCATCGCGTGCAGCTCGCGCCGGCTCATGCCGAGCCGTTCGGCCAGCTCTTCCTCCGAGGGTCGCCGCTTCAGCTTCGCCTCGAGGTCCGCCTGTGCCTTCTCGAGCTCTCTCGCCTTGAAGCGGATCGAACGGGGTACCCAGTCCATCGCCCGCAACTCATCGATGATCGCGCCCTTGATCCTCGGGATCGCGTAGGTCTCGAACTTGTTTCCTCGGCCCGGCTCGAACTTCTCGAGCGCGTCGATCAATCCGAACATGCCGTAGCTCACGAGGTCGTGCTGGTCGACGCTCGCGGGCAAGCCCGTCGCCACGCGGCTCGCGACATACTTCACCAGCGGTGCGTAGTGCAAGATCAGCTTCTCGCGCGCATCGGCGTTGGCATCGCGTTTGAAGGATTCCCAGAGCGTGACGAGCTCGTCGCCGGCCGCAGGCGGGATCATGACCGTCTTGGATCGCGGAGACTTCGGTGGAGCTTTCGGCCCCCGCTCCGCCACCTTCGTCGCGACCTTCTTCGCCGTCGCCACGTCAGGCCCTCGGGTGGGCGCGCTCGTACGCGTCGAAGAGCCGACCACGCGAGACATGCGTGTATCGCTGCGTCGTCGCGACGCTGGCGTGCCCGAGCAGTTCCTGCACAGCCCTGATGTCGGCTCCTCCTTCCAGAAGGTGCGTGGCGAACGAGTGCCGCAGGGTGTGCGGGGTCACCCGCCTCCCTGGCAGCAGGGTAGCGCCATACCGCTCAACCATCGAACGGATATCCCGCTCACTGAAGGGTTTGCGGCGTCTATTGAAGAAGAGCTGCCGAGATCCGTCGGGTGCCATCGCGGGTCGTCCCTCGCGGAGGTAGCCACCGAGGGCATCGGCGGCGTACTCGGAAATAGGTACTTCCCGCTCCTTCGAGCCCTTTCCGAGCACGAGCACCCGGCCCCTTCGGACGTCGATCCGATCGAGGGTCAGGCTCGCAACCTCCCCCACCCGGAGACCGGAGCCGTACATGAGCTCCAGAGCGGCTCGATCCCGCAAGGCGACCGCTCGTTCGAGCGGATCTCCGTCGTCCGATCCCTTCGGCGCCTCCGCGAGTCCGTCGGCTTCCTTCGGGCGCAGCACCGTGGGAAGTCGATTCACGACCTTCGGTCGCCCGAGGAGGAGGGACGGGTCTTCCTGGATCCGCCCGGCTGAGACCGCCCATCGATAGAAGGTCCTGATCGCCCCCACGCGCCGTGCGATGGTCGCGCGCGCGTACCCGAGCGTGTGCTGTTGGGCGAGGAACCGGCGCAAGAGCGGGTACGGGGTGGTCCCGAGCGAGGATCGGTTCCTCGTCACGAAGGTCGCGAGCTGCTCGAGGTCACCCGCGTAGGCGGCGACTGTGTTCGGCGACAGACGGCGCTCGAGGGCCAGATGGTCCTCGAATGCGCCGAGAAGCTCTACCTCGTCTTGGGGAAGTCCTTGGGGCATATACGCTCCCGATAGGTGGCTTCCCTGTGTACCAACCGAAAGGGTGTGGCGCAAGCCCCCGACCGGGGGCTTTCGGTGTCCCCCGTTGGTTGGGCTGCGGCCTCCGACCACCAGGTGTGTGTGCGGCCCCGTGCGAAACTCGCGGGCCTTCCCACGGCGGGGCCGTGAAGAGGGCCGAAGACCACGAGCCTCCACTCTCTCATGGCCCGGGATACACCTGGGGAGCATCGACCGGGGTCCCTCAGCGGGACGCTGGCGTCTCGGCACGATGGCGCCGTTCGTAGCGCCCCCCGACGCTCACGATCAGTCCACGCAGCTCCAGCTGGATCAACGTGGTGACGGCATCCGGGATCGACATGCCTGCCTCACGAGCGACGGTGTCCGGCAACGACCTGCCCGACAGGGCGTCCCACACCCTTCGCTCGCCGTCGTCGAGATCGGGAGGTGCAGGGGGCGGCGCGGCCCGATCGACTCCGAGGTCTTCCAGGAGGTCGTCTGCCCCCCTGATGAGTGTCGCCCCCTCACGGATCATCTCGAGAGGTGTCTCGGCGAGGGGACTCGTGACGGGCCCCGGAACGGCGAAGATCTCGCGGCCCAGGTCGAGCGCATGATCGACGGAGATCCTCGACCCGCTCTTCGCCGCACCCTCCACGACGACCAACGCTCGCGCGAGTGCCACGACGATCCGATTCCGCGCAGGGAAGTGCTGCGGCCCCGCCGGCATGGCGGGCGGGTACTCGCTCACGATCGTGCCGCTCGCCGCGATCCGCTCGAGCAGCTCCCGGCTGCTGGCCGGGTACGCGACGTCGACGCCCGACCCGAGCACCGCGACCGTGCGGCCTGCGGCCTGGAGCGCTCCGCGATGCGCGGCTGCGTCGATCCCGTGCGCAGCTCCGGAGACGACGGCGAGCCCGGACCCCACGAGCGCTCGCCCCAGGTCCTGCGCGACATCCCGGCCGAGGCTCGAGCACTTCCGTGAGCCGACGATCGCGACACGTTGCGGCGATTCCCCGAGTGGCCGCCCGATGAGGAACAGGCACGCCGGCGGATCCCGCAGGTCGTTCAGCCGGTCCTCGTACTCACGATCCGCCGGCGTGACGACCCTCGCCCCGGCTTCGTGCACACGCTTCGCGATCACCCGAGGATCGATCTGCGGGAGCCGATCACGGTCGCGTTCGCTTCCCAGCCGGCCTCGCCGAACGGATTCGACGCATCCCGTCGCCGAGCCCGTCTCCCAGGCGTCCGCATGCACCATGAGCGGTCGCAAACCGCGGAGCTCCGACAGCGTCAGGATCGCTCGGTGCTCGTGGTCCCCGCGTCCGAAGCCAGGTGGCCACCCGCGCGGTGGTGGCGGCTTCGGCTCATCCTGCACGGGCGAGCCCCTCCGTGCCGAAACCGTTCCGATACGACAGTGCTTCGGCAAGATGGTCAGCGCCGACACGCTCCGACCCCGCGAGGTCGGCGACCGTCCGAGCGACCTTGATGGCGCGGTCGAACCCACGACCGGTGAGCGCCAGGCTCTCGACCGCCTTCGTGAGCAGGCTCTCGGCGTCGGGTGACAATGAACAGGTCCGGCGCGCGACCGGCCCGGGCAGATGGGCGTTGCATGAGACTCCCAACGCACCCCATCGGCGGCGTTGCCGGTCGCGCGACCCCTCGACCCTGGCTCTCGCCATCGAGGACGCCTCGCCCGGCGAGGAACCCAGGAGCTCCTCCTTGGTGAGCCGCGGGATGCGCAGCCGGATGTCGATCCGGTCGAGCAACGGTCCCGACAACTTGTTCCGGTACAGCTGGACCCGATCGTGCCTGCAGACGCACGGCTTGATCCCATCGCCGTCGAAACCGCACGGACATGGGTTGGCCGCCGCGACGAGGGTGAACCTCGCGGGGAACTCCACGGAGCCGACGGCTCGCGTGATGACGACGCGTCCGTCCTCCAGCGGCTGGCGCAACCCTTCGACGGCGTCGCGCCGGAACTCGGTGAGCTCGTCGAGGAAGAGGACGCCATGATGCGCGAGGCTGACTTCGCCGGGCCGCACGTACGTGCTGCCGCCGCCGAGCAACCCGACGGTCGAGACCGAATGGTGGGGCGCGCGGAACGGGCGGGCTCGGAGCAGCCCCCTCGACGAACCGAGCAGACCCGCGACGGAATGGAGCTGGGTGGCCTCCAGAGACTCCTCTCGCGAGAGCTCCGGCAGGATCGTCGGAAGTCGTCGCGCGAGCATCGTCTTCCCGGCGCCGGGCGAACCGACCATGAGCATGTTGTGGCCGCCGGCCGCCGCGACCTCGAGTGCCCGGCGCGCCTGCGTCTGGCCCCGCACCTCGGCAAGGTCCACCGTCGCGGCGGCCGGCGCATCATCGCTCGGTGTCATCACGTCGGGCGCCGACCACGTCCCTCGCAAGAATCCAACCGCATCGGACAACGTCTCCGCGCCGACCACGCGGAGCCCTTCGACCTGCGCGGCCTCGACGGCGTTCGCGGCCGGCACCACGATCCCGTCCAGACCCGCCCTCGCCGCGGCGATCGCCACGGTGAGGATCCCGGGTGTCGTCAGCAGCTCCCCCTTCAGGGAAACCTCGCCGGAGAAGGCGAAAGTCCCAAGGCGATCGTTCGGGATCTGCCGCGTTGCGGCGAGCACGCTCATCACGAGCGGGAGATCCAATCCCGGCCCCTCTTTCCGAACGTTGGCGGGTGCCAGGTTCACGACGACACGCCGGAGCGGCCATTCGAGCTTCGCCCCCTCGACCGCGGGACGGACCCGTTCCCGCGCGTCCTGCACGCCCGCGCCGGGAAGTCCGGTGACGATGAGGGCCGGGAGCCCGCGGCCCACATGTGCCTCGACCGTCACGAGATGCCCGCCGACGCCGAGCACCGCCACCCCCAGGACCCGCCCGTACATGAGCGCCGGACGATACCGATGACCACCGACACGGGCCGGCTCGATGAGCCGCCGCGATAGCATCCGCCGATGCCCGAGCCGCTCGACCATCCCGAGCCTGAGTTGATCGACGTCCGAGACCCCGAACGGTCACGCGCGGCGCTCGAACGGCTCGGCGAGCGAACATGGGCCGAAGCGCTCGACTGGCTCTACGGGACGGCGGCGAACCGCCCCACAGCGCCGGATCTCTACCCGGAGATGCGCCGGAGGTTCTTCGGCGAGAGCGGCTCACCCGCCCCCGCGCCCGCGAACGGCCGCACCTCCGACGAGGTGCTGACCGAGTTCGGCGAGCGCCTCGCTCCGTTCGCGTATGCAGCCCAACATCCCGGTTCCTACAGCTACTTCACGCCTCCGCCGCTCCCCATGTCGATCGCCGGCGAGACCCTCGCCCAATGGTTGAATCAGGGCATCGACGTGTGGCTCGCGGGCATGGCGAGCCCGTTCGTCGAGGAGGAGGTCGTCGGCTGGCTCTGCGATCTCTGCGACTACGCCGACGACGGCTGGGGGGTCCTCACCAGCGGCGGCGTGATGGCGAACATCATGGCCCTCACGGTCGCCAGGGACGTGCATCTGAGGGAGCTCCTCGGCGGCGAACCACCCCGCGGCGTCCGGCTCGAGGGCGCCCGGGTCTATGCCTCCGATCAGACCCACTTCTCCATCGAGCGAGCCGTCGACCTCCTCGGCTTCCCGGAGGGCACGCTCGAGATCGTCCCCTCCGACGAGTGCTTCAGGTTGCGAGCAGGCGACGTCGAGGCCGCCGTCCGCCAAGACCGCGCGGCAGGGCTCACACCGTTCGCGATCTGCGCGGTCGCGGGCTCGACGAACACCGGCTCGATCGACCACATACCCGGCCTCGCGGACCTCGCCGAACGAGAAGGCCTGTGGCTCCACGTAGACGCCGCGTACGGCGCGGCCGCCCGGATGTCGCCGCGCGAGACCCACAAGCTGCCCGCCTTGGAACGCGCCGACTCGCTCACGGTCGATCCGCACAAGTGGCTCTTCCAGCCGTACGACATCGGCGGACTGCTCGTGAAACGTCGAGAAGATCTCCTGCACACGTTCCACCGAGAGCCCGAGTACTACGCGGTCTGGGGTCCCGAGGAACGGCCGCTGCATTGGTACCAGTACTCGCTGGAAGGGACGCGGCGGTTCCGCGCCCTCAAGCTCTGGTTGTCGTGGAAGCACCTCGGGTCCGACGGCTTCGCGCGCCTGATCGAGCGAAACGTGGATCTCGCGCAACATCTGGCGTCGCGTGCGAAGGAACTCGGCTTCGAGGTGATCCCGCCGGAGCTGGCGGTCGTCTGTTTCCGGATCGCACCGCCCAGCCTCGATCTGGAGGGGACGGATGAGCTGCAGCGGAGGCTCCAGCGCGCCCTGGAGATCTCCGGCGTCGGATGGCTGTCGACGACGACGCTCCGCGGCCGTACATGGCTGCGCGCGGGCGTGATCAACTACCTCTCGACGGAGGCCGACGCCGACCTGATCCTCGACACGCTGGTCGTCGCTTCAGAAGGCATCCTCGAAGAGCTCGATCGTTGAACTCGAGCCCCGTACGGCGACGCTCGCCACATCGAACCGGATCGCCTGGGGATGCGCGCCGGCCACTTGCAGGAATGCTTCGGCAACCGCGCGGAGTTTCGCCTGCTTGCGCCATGTCACGGCCTCGAACCCGCTGCCGAACGCGCTCTCCCGACGCGACTTCACCTCGCAGAAGACGAGGACTCCCCGGCGTTCGAGGACAAGGTCGAGCTCGCCGAGACCACAGCGCCAGTTCCGAGTGACGACCCGATACCCGCGCCGGCGGTAGGCATCGGCTGCCGCATCCTCTCCACGCGAGCCGATCGGTCCAGTCGCCACGACCGAAAGGTAGGCCGCGGCGCCGACAGGACTAGGTGGTCGCCGGGCGACGGCCCGTGATCGCCGAGACGATGCCGAGGACGATCAGGGTCAGCCCGGGGAGCCATCGTCGCAGCATCCCCGTGCGCGGGCGGGCCGCCAGCCTGCGGGACACCCCGGCAGACACGATGGCGTAGGTGCCGTCCGAGACGAACCCGAGGAGGATGAACGTGATGCCGAGGAGGACGATCTGCAGGGGCACCGACCCCTTCGACACATCCACGAACTGAGGTAGGAACGCGAGGAAGAACAACGCGGTCTTCGGATTCAAGACGTTCACCACCACTCCTTGCGCGTAGATCCGTCCGAGTGAGTGGCTCTTCCCGGCGACTTCGGCCCGTTCCTCGCCGCGGCCGCGGATCGCCCGTATCCCGAGCCAGATCAGATACGCGGCGCCCGCGTACTTCACGATGCCATACGAGAGAGCGGAGGAAGCGAGGATCGCTGAGAGACCGAGGGCGGCCGCGGTGACATGCACGATCGATCCGGTGTGGATCCCCAGGACCGAGACCAAGCCCGCGGCCCGCCCCTGATCCATCGAGCGCGTGACGATGTAGAGCACCGAGGGCCCGGGCACGACGAGCAGCGCGAGCGAGGCCACGGCGAAGGCCGCGAAGACCTCCGGCGAGGGCATCACACGGCCGGTGGGTCGGGGATCGACGTGGCGTCTTGGCGGAGCTCCTCCACGTTGACGTCGTGCCGGGTGACCACGCGGACCGAGGACACGAATCGAGCGGGCCGGAACATGTCCCAGACCCAGGCGTCGTTGAGGTCGAGGCGGACCCAGCCTCCCTCGAGATGCTCGATCTCCACCTTGTTCGCCAGGTAGAAGCGACGCTCCGTCTCGATCACGAACGCGAACATCGGGAGGACGTCCCGGTACTCGCGGTAGAGCTCGAGCTCTCGTTCCTCTTCGAAGCGCTCGATGTCGTCCTCGTTCATCGGGTCATGCTCTCACGCTGGCTCGCTCTCGACGTCGAGAGGCCGACTCAACCGGCCCATCCCGGGGAGCGATGCCTGACCGACACACGCGAACGAAAGGCGATGGATCTCTGTGGGGCCTAGGCGGTCGAGCACCTCGAGGTGCTCGGGCGTCCCGTATCCCCTGTTGTGGTCGAAGCCCCAGACTGGGTAGCGCCGGTGCATCCGGTCCATGATCCGGTCCCTGGTGACCTTGGCCACGATCGAGGCGGCCGCGACCGAGACCGCTACCGCGTCGCCCTTCTTGATCCCGAGCGAGGGACACGGCATCCGCGGGACGGGGAACCCGTCCGTCAGGGCGTACTCGGGCACGGGGTCGAGCGCACGGATGCACCTCCGTAGGAGCGCGAGGTTCGATCGGTGGAGACCGCGTCGGTCGATCACGGCGGGCTCCGCCTTCGCGACGGTGAACAACGCGGCCGCGACGATCCGCTCGTAGGCCGCCTCTCGCTGGTTCCGCGTCAGGAGCTTCGAGTCGTCGATCCCCTCGGGATCGAACCCGTCGGGCAGCACCACCGCCGCCGCCACCAACGGTCCGGCCAGCGCCCCCCGGCCCGCCTCGTCGGCGCCGGCGACGCGAGTGAACCCTTGCTCGCGCAGGACACGCTCGTAGCGGACGAGGTCGCCGGTCAGTCGATCCCTCCGATCCTCCCCAGGGGCCACGCGATCACGAACGCTTCCCCGATCACTTTCTCCTCCGGGACGTAGCCCAGCCCGCTCGGCGGCGGGAACCTCGAGTCACCCGAGTGCAGCCGATTGTCGCCCAGCACGAACAGCATGCCATCCGGCACCGTCTCCGGGCCGAAATCCCGGGAATCCCGTTCTGGAGCCACGTAGGGCTCGCGGACCCTGGCGCCGTTCACGAACAGCACACCTCGACGCATCTCCCACGTGTCCCCTCCGAGTGCGACGACGCGCTTGATGAAGTCGTCGTCCTCGGGCCGGGCGACGCCGATGCCTTGGCCCAGCCAGTGGAGGAAACCGCCGAAGATCCCACGCTTCTCGTGTGGTGCCGGATCGGGATCCGAGAACACGACCACGTCGCCGTACGTGACGTCGGAGAACACCTTGCAGATCCGGCAGACGATGATGCGATCCCCGGGCCGAAGCGTGGGCTGCATCGAGACGGAGGGGATGAAGAAGGCTTGGATGAGGAAGCTCTTGATCAAGATCGCGAGGACGAGAGCCGAGAGGATCAACGGCACGAGCTCACGAAGGGTGCTCGCGAGGGTCTGGGGCTCATCTCGCTGACCGTCGGTTGCGCTGCCGGTCGCCGTGTTACGGCCGGCCCGGCGCCCTTCGGTCGGGGTCACATCGGGCTCAGGGAGATGCGTCTCGGGCGGCGCCGGGCCGGCCGCCGATTCGGCCGGGTCCCGCGGCTCGGTCACTCAGGCCTCGGCCCGCTCCTCCGCCTCGGCGGCGGATGCATCGGGACCGACCTCATCGGCCGCAAGGACCTCCGCGGGCTCCGCGTCGGCGTCCTCGGAGGTCTCCTCCGTGGTGTCAAGGTCGAGCTCGGCGGCGGTCTCCGCCTCCTCGAGAGCCTCCATCGATCCCTCGGCGACGGCGTCTTCGGCTTCGTCATCGGCGTCCAAGGCCTCCAGGGCCGCGAGCTTCGCCTCGTCGATCCGCCGCTCCTTGATGCGCGCCTTCTTCCCCCGCAGATCCCGCAGGTAGTAGAGCTTCGCCCTTCGAACGTGTCCGCGTTGCACGACCTCGAGTTTGGCGATCGAGGGTGAGTGCAGCGGGAACGTTCTCTCGACGCCAACGCCGAACGAGATCTTCCGGACCGTGAACGTCTCTCGGAGGCCTCCGCCCGAGCGCCGGATCACCACGCCCTGGAACACCTGCACGCGCTCCCTGTTCCCTTCCACGACGCGGACGTGCACCTTGACGGTGTCGCCCGGGCGGAATCGCGGCAGCCCTTTGCGCAGGTAGGACTTCTCGACGAGATCGGTGGTGTTCATGGCGGCGGCGAGGAAGGATACCAGCGGGCTTCCGCGGCCCGATGTGGAACTCACGGATGCCGGTGCAGGAGAAGCCTTCGCGACGGAATGACGTTCGCTTCTCGGTGAGGTAGCGCCATGACCGGCTAACGGGCGAGATCGGGGCGGTTGCGGCGCTTCTTCTCCTGCGCGGCCTCGCGACGCCACCGATCGACGGCGCCGTGATCGCCAGAGAGCAGGACCTCCGGTACCGCCATCCCCCGGAACTCCGCCGGCCGCGTGTACTGAGGATGATCGAGCAAGTCGGGTTCGGCGAAGGAGTCACGCTGGTGCGACTCCTCCTTCCCGATGACACCGGGGACCAGCCGGGTGACGGCTTCGATGATCACCAGCGCCGGGACCTCGCCACCCGCGAGCACGTAGTCCCCGATCGACACCTCCTCTGCGGGAAGGCCCTCGACGACCCGTTCGTCCACCCCCTCGTAGCGACCGCACAGCAGGGTCAGGTGCTCTTCGGATGCCAGTTCGCGGACGAGCGCCTGGTCGAGGCGCCGACCGGCCGGCGACAACAACAGCACGCGCCCCCGATCTGGATCGAGGGACTCGACCGCGGCGAAGAACGGCTCGGGTTTCATGACCATCCCCGGTCCGCCACCGAAGGCCGCGTCGTCGACGGTCCGATGACGGTCCTCGGACCACCCGCGAAGGTCGTGGACGCGGACGTCCAGGAGTCCTTCGCCGATCGCCCGTCCCAGAAGGCTCTCGCCCAGAGGTGATCCGAAGATCGCGGGGAAGATCGTGAAGACATCGATCCGCACCGGGCGAGGCTAGCAACGTTGCGTCCGCGGGCGCGTCGGGGCACGATGCGGCCGACCGGCCGACCGGGCCGGCGGCCGGACGGAGGAACGATGACGCCGATCGTCCTGGTCGTGCTTGTGTTCGTCGCGATCGTGATCGTGGTGGACACGGTACGCCAGCGGAAGATCCGGGCTACTCGCGCGATCGATCTCCGAGGGCTGGTCGGGGCGCGCCTGGCGGAGCCGGGGGCGCCCGTACTCGCGGAAGCGCTCGCTTCGGCGCTCACGCGCGAACCGCCCGTGCGGGCAGATCTCTACGTCAACCTCGCCGATTCCCTCGAGATCGCCAACCTCCACCCTCGGCTGCGGGACGGGTGCGAAGTGAAGGTCTTCCGGCTCCGCTGGGGGAACGACTTCGCGATGCTCGCTCGCGACGATCGTGAGCTCCACTACCGGCTCGAGGTGTGGGAGGCGGAGCTGCTCCGGAAGGTGGACGGGACGAGGACCGTCGGTGACCTCGTCGTGGAGAGGATGGGAGTTGGTGGTGGGCTCGACGCTGAGCCCGTGACGGACCTCGTCCTCGCTCTGTACACAGGTGGATTCCTCGATCCGGCGCCGATCCACACCGACGAACTGATCGCCGACCGGTTGGATCCGTCGTCCCCTGGACGCAAGAAGCTGAAGCGCTTCGGCAAGACCCTCTCGATCGAATGGAAGGGCGCCGACCGCCTCGTCCGCTTCTGCTACCGGTACCTCCTGCGTCCGTTCTTCTGGTGGCCGGTGGCTCTGATGTCCTGCCTCGTCGCCCTCGCGGGCCTGGCGGCGTTCATCGACGTCTTCGCCTCCGGGCGGTTCTCGCTCGGGGAGGACTCCGCACCGACCGAAGCGGCGATCCTGCTCGCACTCGCGTTCTTCCTCACGTTCATGCACGAGCTCGGGCACTCGGTCGTGATCTCCCACTACGACCGGAAGGTGAAGAGCGCCGGCTTCCTGATCTACTTCGGCTCGCCGGCGTTCTTCGTCGAGGCGACAGACAGTCTGATGCTCGAACGGAGGCAGCGCATCCTCCAGGCGTCGGCCGGGCCATTGACCGAGCTCGTCATCGCCGGGGTGGCCTCGCTGGCGATCTTCGCCTTCCCCGACGGTCCCGTCTCGAGCCTGCTGTACAAGTTCGCGCTCCTCAACTACATCGTGATCTTCCTGAACCTGGTTCCCTTGTTGGAGCTCGATGGCTACTTCATCCTCTCCGACCTGATCCAGGTCCCCGATCTTCGACCTCGCTCCCTGGAGTTCATCCAGCACGACCTGTGGCACAAGATCCGGACGCGCGAGCGCCTGACGCCCCAGGAGTGGGGACTCGGCGGGTACGGGTTCGCGGGGATCGCCTTCACGATCTTCTCCTTCTACACGGCGTACTTCTTCTGGGAGGTGATCGCCAAGAACCTGGTCGTCGGGCTCTGGGAGGGCGGCCTCGGCTCCAAGATCCTGTTGCTGCTGCTCGGCGCGTTCCTCGCGGGCCCGATCATCCGCGGCCTCTTCAAACTGGCCCGGAGCCTCGTCCGGCGAGTCACGGGGCTCGTTCGAGCCATCCGGTTCCGCCTCGAGACCACATGGCGCGTCGAGGCGGCGGAGCTGATCGACGCGCTTCCCGCGTTCGACGATCTCCCCGAGGAGGTGCTCTCGGATCTCGCCGGCCGGGTGCGACTCGACATCATGCGACCGGGCGAGCCCATCTTCCGACAAGGCGATCGGCCGGACGCCTTCTACATCGTGCGGCGGGGAAGCATACGGATAGAAGACGAGGATCCGGAGACGGGCGATGCGCGCATCATCAGGACGATGGGTCGGGGCGAATCCTTCGGCGAGATGGGGCTCCTCGGCGGGCATCGGCGCCAGGCCACAGTCCGGGCGGTGGACGACGTGGAGCTCTTCGAGGTGGACAAGGGCACGTTCGACCGCCTGCTCGCCGACGACATGCGCGCGCCGGAGTTCGGTCACACGATGCAGGCGCTCGCCGAGCTCCAGGAGCTCTCGGTCTTCCACGGGCTGGACTCCGAACAGCTGAATGTCATCCTCGAACACGGAGAATGGATCACGGCGGTCCACGGCGACGAACTTGTCACACAGGGTGAGCCGGGAGATCGGTTCTATGTGATCGAGTCTGGACGAGCCGAGATCATCCTCGACGGGACCGTCATCGATTCGGTGAGCAAGGGGATGTACTTCGGGGAGGTGGCCCTGCTTCGCGACGTCCCCAGGACGGCCACGGTGGTCGCTTCCACCCCGATGCGTCTGTTCGCCCTCGATCGTGAAGGCTTCGAGCTCGTCGTCGCCGATGCCTTCCGCCGCGGTACGCTCCGCCCCGCCGCCGACCGCATCTGGCAGCACTGAGAGGGGAACGCGTGGATTGCTGGCACTGCCGCCGGACCGCCGTGGGGACCTGCCGATTCTGCGGTCGCGGGGTCTGCGAGGACCACGCCGAGACTCAGCCGTTCGTGCTCGAGCTGTTCCGGAGCAAGGACGTCACGCGAGCGCTCGTCGTCGAGGACGCGCTCTGGTGCGCGGCCTGCACACCCCGCCCGGACCCGGTAGACCTGCCGGAGCTCGATGCTTGATGCGCACCCCCCACCACGGATGTGACCCGCGTCACAACCTGAGCATGCTCGGCGTCACATCCCGCGTCGGTTGCGCGTCACAATCCGTTGGGTGACGAACGACACCCTCCCCGCGTGACATGCACCACCGACCCATCGTGACTCGGACGACATGCTTCACGTGTCGAGGAACAGAGGCCCGACCCGGGCCCGAGACTCAGGAGGAGGACCCTGGGATGGCAGACAAGAAGATCACCCCGAAGCCTGCAGCGTCGAAGGACAAGCAGTCCGGCGACCGCGCCGCAGCTCGCGTCTCGCTGAGGCAGACCAAGCGTCAGACCAAGCGCCAGACCAAGAGGCAGACCAAGAAGCAGGTCTGATCTTCGGACCGGTTCGATCGAGGGCGGGCGCCGTTCGGCGCCCGCCCTTCGTCTTGGCTTGCACGAGGCTGCGGGTCTAGGCTCCTCTCGTCATGCGAAGGGCGGATGACCTCCAGGTGGGGAAGGTGATGGCCGGCGCGCCGTTCCTCGAGGACGTCCCGCGCAAGGCGCTCGACCGATTCTCCTCGCAAGGAGCCGTCCACCGGTTCCGGCGTGGGACGTACCTCTGCCACCAGGGAGATCCGGACGGAGACGTGTTCTTCCTCGTCTCCGGCCGGGTCGAGATCAGCTCCGAGACGGCGAACGGGAACCGGGTACTGCACGCCACGCTCGACACCCCGGGTTTCGTGGGCGAGCTCTCGGCCCTCGGGAAGATGCCGAGGACCGCCAGCGTGCTCACGCTCGACGACTCGGACGTGTGGTCGACCGGTCCGGAGTCCTTCCTGGAGTTCGTGACCGCGGAGCCGGCCGCGTCCCGCGGCTTCCTCCAGGCGCTGGCGCGCCAGGTCCGGGAGCATCAATCCTTCACCGACGATCTCCTTCACCTGGACCTCAAGGGCCGGCTCGCGAAGAGACTCCTCCAGCTCGTGACCCCCACACTCGATGACCTGCCGAGGGATGGGGTCCTCGTACCGGCCGTCACGCACGCCGACCTCGCGAGCCTGTGCGGAGGGAGTCGCGAGAACGTGACCCGCATCCTCACGGAGTGGCAGCGACGGGGGCTCGTGGAGCGCGACGGCCATCGCTACGTCCTCAAGAAGGTCGCGGGGCTCGCGAAGATCGCCGACCTCTAGGCCGACTCACTCCGGGCCCGTGAGGCCCGGCACGTCTCGCACCACGATCCTGCGGGCATCCACGTCGACGTCGATCAGGAGGTCGTCGAGCGCCGGCACCAGGGTTTCGAGTCCCTCCTCATCCACGGCGACCCAGATGTCGTTCGCCGGATTCGGGATGACCTCCTTCACGATGCCAAGGACCCGACCGGACGCGGTCCGAACCTCACAACCCTCGAGTTGATGCGCCCACCACTCTCCCTCGGCCAGGTCGGGGAGCCAGGACTCGGGGACGACGAGGACCGTCCCTCGGAGCGCCTCTGCGGCGCTCCGGTCGGCGACCCCGGCGAACCTCACGAGCAGCCGGCGACCGTGTCGCCGGCTCGTTTCGATCGTCAGGGCGGCACCGTTCTCGCGGAGAACGGTGCCACCGGGGGCCCAGCGATCGGGATTGTCGGAGCGGTTCTGGACGGAGACGTCGCCGCGGAGACCGTGGACGCCGGTCACGACGCCGACGACGACGGTCGGCTCGTCCACCTCAGTCTTCGATGTCCACCATGGCGCCGTGCCCCTCGCGCTGGGCAGCTGCCCTGACGACCGTTCGGATCGCCTTGGCGGTCCGGCCACCCCTTCCGATGACCTTTCCCATGTCCTCGGACGCGACGCGGACGCGATAGCGGGGCCCGCGCTCGTCGAAGGTCTCCTCGATCGAGACGGCGTCTGGGTCGTCGACCAACTCCTGGACGAGGAACTCGACGAGCTCTTTCACGCGTCCTCGATCGACGGCCCGTCCGCGGCGCGTGTGTCCTCGTGAGCGTCAGCCGCTTCGGCTGCGGGTGCGCCATCGTCGGCTGCCGGCCCCTCGGCGGAGCCCTCAGCGTCGGCGGGGGACGCGTCGGCAACGGTCTCCACCGCCTCCGCGGCATCGGTCTCGGCGATCTCCGGCTCAGGCTCTGCGGGTGCCTCCACGGCCGGCGGGTTCTCGGGTTCGGACGCCGCGGCCTCCGCTTTCTGCTTCGCCTTCTTCGAGAGCTTCGGCTTCTTCGGCCGCTCCTTGGCGGGCCCGAGCGCGGCCGATGGGCGTTCCTTCACGAACTCGTCCCAGATACCGATCTTGTTCATCAGGTTTCGGACCTGGTTCGACGGCTGCGCTCCGACGCGCAACCAGTGCAGCGCCCGATCCTGATCGATCTCGATCACGCTCGGATCCTCGAGCGGATGGTACTTGCCGATGTTCTCGATGAAGCGGCCGTCGCGGGGACTCCGCTGGTCGGCCACGACCACGCGGAAGAAGGGACGCTTGTTCGAGCCCATCCTTCGGAGCCGGATCCTCGTCGTCATGTCTCGCGCGTCCTCTCGCTTCGCTATCGCTTCGGCGCCCTGGGCATCGAGATCATGCCCGGAAGACCCTTCCCGCCGCCCATCATCGTCCGCATCATCTTCCTCGCGCCCTCGAAGTCCTTCAGGAGCGTGTTGACGTCGGAGGTGGTGGAGCCCGCTCCGCGGGCGATCCGCAGGCGGCGAGACCCGGAGATGATACCGGGATTCCGTCGCTCGTCCGGGGTCATGGACAGGATCAGGGCTTCGGCCTGACGGAGTTTGCCCTCGTCCACCTGGTCGGCGATCTCCTTGAAAGCGTTCTTCCCCCCCGGCATGCCGGGGAGCATCTTCAGCAGGTCCTGGATCGGTCCCAGCTGGCGCATCTGCCGCAGCTGGGCGAGGAAGTCCTCGAGGGTGAAGGCGCCCTGAAGCATCTTCTCCGCGGACGCTTTCGCTTCGTCCGCATCGAGCTTCTCGCCGGCCTTGTCGATCAGGCTCAGCACGTCTCCCATCCCCATGATCCGGCCGGCCAACCGGTCTGGATGGAATTCCTCCAGGTCCTCGGGCTTCTCTCCCACACCCGCGAAGAAGACCGGGCGGTCCGTCACGGCCGTGATCGAGAGGGCCGCCCCGCCTCTCGCGTCTCCGTCCAGCTTCGTGAGGATGAATCCGGTCGTCTCGACTTCCTCGAGGAACGCACGGGCCTGGATCACGGCGTCCTGTCCGGTCATCGCGTCACACGCCATGAGGACGTGATCGGGCTTCACGACGTCGCGGATACGGCGTGCCTGCTTCATCATCTCGGCGTCGACATGCAGGCGCCCAGCGGTGTCGACGATGACGACGTCGTTCCCTTTCCGCTCCGCTTCCTTCAGCGCGTTCTTCGCCACCTTCACCGGGTCGTGGCCTTCGGACACGACAGGAACCCCGACCTCGCCGCCGAGTGTGAACAGCTGCTCGACCGCGGCCGGGCGCTCGAGGTCGGCGGCCACCAGCAGGGGTCGCCGCCCCTCCTTCTTCAACCGGAGAGCGAGTTTCGCGCAGGCGGTCGTCTTCCCGGAACCTTGCACGCCGGCCATCATCACGACGGCGGTGCGCCCTGATGGCAGGACGAACTTCCGGTGCTCGCCGCCTAGCGTCTCCTGGAGCTCGTCTCGGACGATCTTGACCACCTGTTGCGCGGGACTGAGGCTCTTCATCACCTCCGCGGAGAGCGCGCGAGCGCGCACCCTTCCGAGGAACGCGTCGGCCACTTCCACGGCCACGTCGGCCTCCAGCAGGGCCGTTCTCATGTCATCGAGAGCGTTGTCGACCTGCTTGGGATGGAGCTTGCCTCGAGAGCGGAGTTTCTTGAATGTGCCGTCGAGCTTGTCGGTCAGGGTGTCGAACATCGCCAGCTCTTCCGTTCGGCCACGTGCGGGCCGGAGCCCGGCCACGGCCCCGGCGAAGACGAGGAATCCTACTCGGCCGGTGCGGCTGCCTCCGGTCCGAGGACCTCCTCGACCGCCTGAAGGAGCGCGATGGGGCTGAACGGCTTCGTGAAGTAGTGGTCGGCGCCGCCGGCCATCGCGGCGGCGCGGCCCTCCTCCCCCGTCGCGGTCACGACGATCACACGCACCTCGGACGTAGCGGGGTCGCTCTTCACGGCGGCGAGCACGTCCGGCCCGGAGACTCCCGGGATGCTCATGTCGAGCAGCACGAGGTCGGGCGGTTCCTCCCGGACCGCGGAGAGCGCTTGGGCCCCGTCAGACGCCTCGTCGATGTCGAAGCCCTCGCCCTCGAGGACGAGACGCATCGCCTCGCGCATCGTCGGATGATCCTCGACGATCAGGATGCGTGCGCTCACGACGCGAGGATCCTCTCGGCGAACGGCGCGGCTCTGAAGGGCTGGAGGTCCTCGAGCCCTTCACCCGTACCGACGAGACGCACCGGCACGCCCAACTCTTCGCGCACCGCCAGCACGACGCCACCCTTCGCCGTCCCGTCGAGCTTCGTGAGCACGATCCCCGACACGTCCACCGCTTCCGTGAATGCCCTGGCCTGCGCGATCCCATTCTGACCCGTCGTCGCGTCGAGCACGAGCAGGGTCTCCGCGATCGAAGCCCCCGCCTTCTCGACGACCCGGCCGATCTTCCGGAGCTCGTCCATGAGGGGGACCTTCGTATGCAGGCGGCCGGCCGTATCCACGATGAGCACGTCGGAGCCTCGCGCGACGGCAGACTTGACGGCGTCGAACACCACCGCGCCGGGGTCGGCGCCTCGCTCCTGCGATACGAGATGTGCGCCCGAGCGCACGGCCCAAACCTCGAGCTGCTCCCCGGCGGCGGCGCGGAACGTGTCGGCTCCGGCGAGGCTGACGGTGTGTCCCTCACCCACGAGGCGCCGAGCGAGTTTCCCGATCGTGGTCGTCTTCCCCGAGCCGTTGACGCCGACCACCAAGATCACGCCCAAGCCCTCGTCCGGGAGCGACAGTCGCTGATCCGGACCCAAGATCGAAACCATCTCCTCCCGAAGGAGCGTTTCGGCATCCGTGTCGCGCGACCAACGCGCCCGTACGCGCTCGACGAGCTCGGATGCGGCCGTCGGCCCGACATCCGCCTTCAACAGGATGTCGTGGAGCGCGCGCCACGCATCCTCGCCGGCGTCCCTGGAGAGGAGGGCTCGGACCCGCATCCCGAGTCGTTCGCGGCGCTCGGGGAGGGGCACCTCCACGGGGAGAGTTGCGTCCTCGGTGTCAGGTCCGCCGCGAAGCTGGTCCGCTTCCCTCCGAGCACTCGCGAGGCGAAAGAAGATGAATCCGACCGCCAGGCAGACGAACAGGATGGCGACGGCGATCTCCACGCCTGGACGCTAGCCCACCCGCTCGCTCTCCGGCACCTCGACCAGCTCCTGCACCAGGTCTTCGTCCCCTTCGGGCGTGTCCGGCTCGAGTTCTTCGGGATGCTCGAGCCGTTGGCAGAGGATCTTCGTCGTGCCGTCCTTGTTGAGCGAGACCCCGTACATCATCGAGGCGATCTCCATCGTGCGCTTCTGGTGGGTGACGATCATGACCTGCGCGTCGCGCGCGAACCCCGCCACCAGTCGCAGGAACCGGTGGAGGTTGATGTCGTCGAGCGCCGGTTCCACCTCGTCCATCAGGTAGAACGGCGACGGGCGCGCCGTGAAGATCGCGAACAGGAACGCGAGCGCCGCCAGCGATCGCTCGCCGCCAGACAGCAGCGAGATCCGCTTGACACGCTTGCGGCCCGGGCTGGCCTCGATCTCGATCCCCGCCTCCAGCGGATCGGCCGGGTCCGTCAGGACCAAGCGGCCCTCTCCTCCCGGGAAGAGCTCCTTCACCAGTCGCTCGAATTGCGTGGCCACGTCTCGGAACGCCGTGTCGAAGGTCTCCAGGATCTCATGGTCCACTTGCGCGACGAGCTCCAGGAGGTCCCGCCGGGCTTTCCGGACGTCGTCCAGCTCTCGCTGCATGAAGTCGTGACGCTCCTGGACGACTTCGAACTCGCCGGTCGCGAGGAGGTTGACCCGCCCGAGTAGGCCGAGCCGCCGCTGGACGAGCTCGCTCGCCTTCTCCAGCGACTGCACAGAATCGTCGTCGGTCAGCATCGCGAGCGCTGCGTCCGGCTCGAGTTGGTGCCCCTCGCGCAGGAGACGTTCGGCGTCGCGGACCCTTCGCTCGATGTCCCCTCGAAGACGGTCGTCCTCCTCGTAGGTCTCCCGCAACCTGTCGAGCTCCGTGGATGCCTCGCGCCATGCCCTGTTGATCTCGGCCTCGCGGGACGCCGCCGCGCGCTCGGCCGCGCCGGCGGCATCACGCTCGTCGGCGGCCTCGGTGGCGCGCTCGTCGGCGCGGGCGGCGGTCTGCTCGGCCGCCGCCCGCGCCTCCTCCGACTCCTCCAGCGCCGACCGAAGCTGCTGTGGGTCCTGCGACGATGCCTCGTCGCGTTCGATCCGCGATCTCGCCCGGCGAGCGTCCAACGACGCGCGATCCCGTCGAAGGGTCTCCACCGCCACGCGAGCTTGGACCGGAGGCTGCGGGAGCGGCGGAAGCTCTGGGAGGTCGTCGGGAACGGCAGGGCCCAGCTCCGCGAGTCGTCCGCGAGCGGCGGCTTGCGCCTCCCGCACTGCCTCCAGCCGCTCCGCGAGCAGCTCCTTCTCCTTGCCGACGCCGGCGAGGTCACGCTCGAGGACTGAAAGGCGTTCCGCGGCGAGCGTGATGTCTGCGTCGGCGGCTTCGATCTGCTGGTGCAGGAACTCGATCTCCTCCGCCGTCTCTCCCAGGCGTTGGCGTAGCGGCTTCAACCTGCCTCGCGTCCCGGCGAGATCGTGGGCGAGGACCTGGAGCTCCGCCCGGATCTCGCGAGACCGCGTGTCGACCTCTTTCGGCGTGTGGATGACCGCGGGTCCCACGAGCGTGCCGTCGGAGGTGACGAACGAAGCACGCGGATGCGCCGTCTGCTTCTCGGCCGCCTCCTCGATCGAGTCAGCCAGATAGACGTCCCGAAGCACGGTGCTCACGATCCCGCGTGCGGCGGGATCCGCATCCACCGCGGAGAGCAACGGGCGTTCGCCGGTCAGGCCCTGGGTGACGGGCCCGCCTGCCGCGATCGCGAGGATCGCGCCGTCGCCCTCCGGAGCCGCCGCCAGTGCCTCCTCCCGATCCTCGTAGACCACCGCATCGGCCAGTGGGCCGAGCGCCGAGACGAGGGCCCGCTCGAGGCCTTCCGCCACCCGCACGAGATCCTTGAGGGCACCCGCCGGGCGCCCGCGGTGGGCCTTCAGGAAGCGGGATCCGGCGGTCTCTTCGATGTCCCGTCGGCGCGCTTCCAGGAGCTCGAGGCGCGCCTGCTGTCGTCGCTCGATATCTTCGAGCTCCTCCACCTTTTCGGTCGCGCGGTGCCGCTCGGTCTCCAGCTGCGTCCGACGCTCCGCCAGCGGCGACGTCTGGCCGTCCTGCCGCTCGATGTCGGTCTCGATCTCTTCCCGCTCCGTCCGGAGGGCGGCGACCCGATCGTCGGTGTGACGGAGCTCCGCTTCGAGCTTGTCCCGTTCGCGCTCGCCGGACGAGATCGCGCGCTCCAGCGCCTCGACCTCCACGCGGCGTCCCGCCGCCTCCTCCCCCGCCCTCCGCCGGAGCTCATCCACTTCGCGCCGGTGCTGGTCGGCGTCCCGGAAAGTGGCCTCCGCGACGTCCAGCTCGCGCTCCCGCTCGGCGAGCTCTCCGACGGCCCGTTCGAGATCCGCTTCGACGCGCGCCAGCTCGGCCTCGATCGCATCGAGCCTGGCCGCACGGCCGGCTTGCGACGCGAGCGCCTGTCGCGCTCCGCTCTCGCGATCGAGGGCAGCCCGGAAGGTCTGCTCCGCGACGGTCCGGTCCGCCTGCGCCGAGCGGAAGCGAAGCTCGGCATCGGCGAGCTTCCTCGCGGCCGCCGCTCGAGCGTCGGCGCCGCCGAGCACCTCGGCGTCGAGGGCGTCCAGCCGGTCACGGGCTTCCTGACGCTCGGCCAGGCCCTCGTCCCAGCCGGAGCGCCTCCGATCGCGCTCCGCGAGCAACCCTCGAAGTCGTGCGGCGGCGAGCTTCCGCGACAGCTGCTCCGCCTGCGAGGTCAGCGTCTCGTGCTTCTTCGCCATCTCGGCCTGCTGGCGCAGTGGCTTCAGCTGTCGCCGGAGCTCGCCCATCACGTCCTGGAGCCGGAGAAGATCCTGGTCCAGACCGGCGAGCTTGCGCTCGGCCCGCTCCTTGCGTCGCCGATGCTTCGCGATGCCCGCCGCCTCCTCGATGTACTTCCGGCGCTCCTCGGGCCGCGAGAGGAGCACCTCCTCGAGCTGACCCTGCCCGACGACCGTGTGCAGCGCGCGCCCGATCCCGGATTCGGACAGGAGCTCTTGGACGTCCAGCAGCCGGACGAGCTTGCCGTTGATCCTGTACTCGCTCTCGCCGGATCGGAAGATCGAGCGGCTCACCTCGATCTCGGACATAGGGACAGGGATCAGGCCGGCCTCGTTGTCGATCACCAGCTTGACCTCGGCCATCCCGAGCGCGGGACGGCTGGGCGTTCCCGCGAAGATCACGTCGGCCATCTGCCCGCCGCGGAGGGCCCGCGGTCCTTGCTCCCCGAGGGCCCAGCTGATCGCGTCCACGAGGTTGGACTTCCCGGAACCGTTGGGCCCCACGATCACACTGACCCCCGGGATGAACTCCAGGACGGTCTTGTCCGCGAATGACTTGAACCCGCGGATCTGGATCTGTCGCAAGAACATGCGGCGCGATGCTAACAGTGGTCCGGTTCCCGACCCGGTAGGCGCCCTCGATAGGTTTCCTA
The DNA here is from genome assembly GCA_963842295.1 of uncultured Actinomycetota bacterium. Lineage (GTDB taxonomy): Bacteria > Actinomycetota > UBA4738 > UBA4738 > HRBIN12 > JAJNBA01. Next base: position 101,091 of record CAWJFY010000009.1, read on the forward strand.
TCGCGTGATGCGGAAACCCTCGGCACCCGTCGGGGTCTCCGCCACCACCTCGACGCCGTCGACCTGGGCGTTCGGCGGACCCTCGCGGCACCAGGCGAGCATCGCCTCGACGCCGGCGTCCTCTCCCTCGAACACGACCTCGACGGCCCCATCCGAGGCATTGCGGATCCAGCCCGAAAGGCCGAGCGCTTCCGCCCGCTCGGCGCATGAAGTTCGGAAGAAAACTCCCTGAACGCGTCCCGAAACCCTCGCCCGTACGCGGCGCATGCGATATGGTCCCACGGTGGGCGAAAGCCCTAGGGCGACGGAGGGTGTTCGGGGTCGTGTGTCTGGGTAATGCTTTTGGCGTGGGTAGAGCGCCCTACAGAACGGTTACCACCACGAGGAGGATGGGGTGAAGAAGCTATTTCTGGTTCCGATGCTGCTCGGACTGGCGATCGTCGCCGTCCCGGCGCTCGCCGACCCGGGTCCGACCGATGAGGTCGAGGTGATCCTCGGGGATTGCGAGGATGGAACGACGATCCTCCGAGCGCATAACACCCAAGATCGGGAACTCGGCTGGCTCATCAGGATCGGCCCGACGCAGGGGAGCGCGAAGATCGTGGACCAGGGCAGGCTCGCTCCCGGTGAGCGGGTCGAGCGCTCGTACGAGGTGCCTCTGGGTCAGTCACGATTCTTCCGGATCAGGTTGGGCCTGCCCGGTGACGGCGTGTACTTCTCCACCGAGGGCTCGACCGCACGGATCGACTGCCCGAGTGCCTCGCCCTCCCAGTCTGTGAGCCCCTCGGGGAGCGTCTCGCCGTCAGGGTCGGTGAGCCCGTCCGGATCGCAGACCCCCTCGGAGAGCGTCCTGCCGACGGCGTCCGTGACCTCAACGGTGAGCCCCTCGACGAGCGTCCTCGGCGGGTCCGGGACCAACTCGCCGGGCACCGGTGGGACCGCGTTCACCGGGTCCGAAGTCGGTTGGCTGATCGCGGTCGGGATCGGCCTGTTGCTCCTCGGTGCGATGGCGCTGCGCCTCTCGAGCTCGACGCGGTAACGGTTTCGTCCACGGAAGTAGCTGAGGCCGGCGGGCTCGCCCGCCGGCCTCAGCGATAGGCTGACCCGGCGATGCACGGCGATGGCAGCCGCCACAGCCACGACACGGCGCTGATCATCGTGGACGTGCAGAACGACTTCGCTGACCCGTCGGGCTCGTTGTACGTCCGGGAAGGGGAAGCCGTCGTCGCGGTTGCGAACGACGAGATCAGGACTGCGGGCGACGCGGGCGCGCTCGTCGTCTACACGCAGGACTGGCATCCGGCATCGACGCCCCACTTCGAGAAGGACGGAGGGATATGGCCTGTCCATTGCGTCGAAGGGTCGTGGGGAGCGTTGTTCCACCCCGACCTGCGGGTCGTGGGTGACGTCGTGCACAAGGGCGACCAAGGCGGGGACGGGTACAGCGGGTTCAGCGAGCGCGACCCGCTGAGCGGCGACACGGAGCCAACGACGTTGCAGCGACTCCTCGTGGAGCACGGCATCGAGCGGCTCGTGATCTGCGGGCTGGCGACCGACTACTGCGTGGTGGAGACCGTGGCGGACGCGCGGGCTCTCGGATACCCCGTCACGGTGGTCCTCGATGGAATACGGGCCGTCGAGCGCGAGGAGGGTGCGGGTGACCGCGCCCTCCACCGGATGCGGGACGCCGGCGCCGAACTCGTGTGAAGGATCCCCGATCGCATCGGGCTATCCGTCCTCAGCTCTGGCACTGGGGGCAGAAGTATGAAGTCCGCTGGGCGACCCTCACCGTCTGGATCGGCGTCCGGCATCGGCGGCACGGCTCCCCCTGGCGACCGTAGACCTTCAGCTCGGCCTGGTATTCGCCGGGCTTCCCGAAGAGATCGACGTAGGCCTCGTCCTCAAGCGTGGTGCCCCGCATCTTGATCGCCTCCTGCACCGTCTCCTGGATCGCGCGATAGAGACGACGGACCTCCTGAGAGGAGAGCGTGTCCGACAGGCGATCGAAACGAAGTCCGGCTGCGAACAGAACCTCGTCCGAATAGATGTTCCCCAGCCCGCTGATGAACTTCTGGTCCATCAAGAGCTGCTTCATCTTCGCGGCTCTCTGCGCGAGCAGGTATTGGAATGTCGGCCACGTGAAAACCTGGTCGAGGGGATCGATCGCGATGTGTTGGAGCTCTTTGACCTTGCCGAGCTCGTCCGCGCCGGTCACGAACATCTCCCCGAAGGTCCGGGGGTCGATGAATCGGAGGTCGCCCCCTTGCTGGAAGGTGAGGACGACATGGGTATGTGGCTCGATGACGACCCTTCCGTTCCCGCGCTGGAACTGCCCGCTCATCCCGAAATGGGTGACCAAGGCATCGCCCGAATCCAGATGGAGCAGCACGTACTTGCCCCGGCGCTCCACCTTCGTCAGCTTCCGTCCCTCCAAGCGCGAGGTGAAGTCCTTGCGTTTCCCGTGCCGGCGGATCACCCGCATCGCGTTGCGAGAGCTCTTCACCTCTGCCGTCTTGATCCGGCGGCCCACGACGTCCTTCTCCAGATCCCGGCGCATCACCTCGACCTCCGGCAGCTCCACTCCGTCCCCCTACGCCCCGACTCGCTCAGAGATCTGGTCGAAGGCCTCGCGGGCGGCGCGCTGCTCAGCCTCTTTCTTCGATCTGCCGACGCCGGCACCAAGCGCCTCGCCCCCCAGGAACACGGTCGCCGTGAACTCCTTCTCGTGATCGGGCCCGCGCTCCTCCAGACGGTACTCGGGCATCGTGCGCAACTCACGGGAGGCGAGTTCCTGAAGGATCGTCTTGTAGTCACGGTCGCCTTCACCTCGGACGTATGCCTCCATCAGCGGGCGGAAGAGCCGCTCGATCAGCCGGCGGACCTCGTCGAGCCCGAGGTCGAGGTAGACAGAGCCGAACACGGCCTCGAGCGCGTCGGCAAGGATGCTCGCCTTGTCGCGACCACCGCTCTGCTCCTCTCCCTTGCCGAGGCGGACCATCGCCCCGAGTCCCAGGGAGCGCGCAACGTCGGCGAGTGCCTGCGCGTTGACGATCGCGGCGCGGAGCTTCGCGAGCTCACCTTCAGGCAGATCCGGGAACGCTTCGAACGCCATGTCCGTCACGACCAGCCCGAGGACGGAGTCCCCGAGGAACTCGAGCCGCTCGTTGGTGGCATCCACGCCGTGCTCGAACGCGAAGGAGCGATGCGTGAGAGCGGTCTCACGGAGCTCTTCGTCGAGGAACCGGATCCCCAGCGCCTCATCCAGCGCCTCAGGACCGGGGAACGATGAGGCCTGGGCCGGGCTCACGCCGTCACTCGACCTCGATGGCCTGCCGGCCGGCGTAGTAGCCGCAGTTCCCGCAGACACGGTGCGGAAGCTTCGCCTGATGGCACTGCGGACATTCCGAGTAGGCGGGCGGCTTCGCCTTCCAGTTGGCCGCTCGTTTGTCCCCCCGTGTCTTGCTCTGCTTCTTCTTCGGGACCGCCATGTCCTCATCCCTTTCCGTGGTCTGGCTCGTGTTCGGTGGTGGGCAGGTTCAGCTCGTCGAGCAGCGTCGCGAGGCCATCCCAGCGAGGATCGATGTCCGACTCGATGCAGGTGCACTCCCCGAGGTTCAGGTCGCCACCGCATCGAGCGCACAATCCACGACAGTCGGGCCGGCACACCGGGGCGAATGGGAGCTCGACGCCGATCGCGTCCCGGAGCATCTGTTGCGGGTCCAAGAAGCCCTCGGGATCCAAGGGGTATTCGTCCGAGTCCTCGTGCGGGAATGGGGCGAAGAGCTCGCGCAGTTCGACCGAGAATCCCTGTTCGAACTCCTTCAGGCAACGAGCGCACGACAGTGACAGAGATCCCCGGAGCCTCCCGCTCGCGAGGATGCCTTCCTCGAGCGATTCCAGCACGAGCTCTCCGGTGATCGGAGTGTCCTCGCTGAGGCCGGCGAGCGTCGTGACGAGGTCATCGATCGTGCCGGAGACGCGCTCCGTCCTCGAGGCCCCGTAGTGACCGACGAGGTCGCGAACGTCGATCGCCCCGATCACCGCTCCTCCTCCTCATCGAACAGCTGGCTCTCTTCCGGCTGCGCGAACTCGGCCTCGGCCGCCGTCGCCGGCCCGCGGAGCCGCTCGCGACCGATCTCCACCTGGTCGAGCGTTCGGTTCAGGGACTTCGTCGATGCCTGCGAGGCTTCGAGGATCTTTCGGATCGAGATCTCGAACTGAGCGAGCTTCGCGTCGACGTAGTCCTCCGCCTCCGTGCGCATCACGCGAGCGCGTTCCTCGGCTTCCGAGATGACACGGTCGGCTTCCGTGGTGGCTCGAGCGACGATCTCCTCCTTCCGAGCCATCCGGAGTTGCTCTTCGTGCGCCTGTTCGACGATGCGCTCACCCTCTTCGCGCGCCTTCGCGAGGAGCTCCTCGCGATCGCGCACGATCCACCGAGCGCGTTTGATCTCCTCCGGGAGGGCGTCCTTCATGTCAGCGAGCATCTCGAGGACTTCCTCGCGGTTGACGAGCACGGATGAGGACAGCGGCATCGATTTGGCTTCGCGGATCAGCTCGTCGAGCTGCTCGAGTCGCGCGGCGAGGTCCATCAGCGCTCCTCCAACCGATCGGCCAGCGCCGCCCTCACGTGGTCCGGGACGAGTCCCGAGACGTCTCCCCCGAGCTGGGCGACCTCTTTCACGAGCGACGAGGAAAGGAACGACCACTTCGGGTTCGTCGGCATGAACAGTGTCTCCACCCCTGCGAGCCGATGGTTCATCTGCGCCATCTGGATCTCGTACTCGTAGTCCGAGACGGCCCGGAGACCCTTGACGATGGCGGCGTCACCCTGCGCTCGCGCGAAGTCCACGAGCAGCCCCCGGAACGTGACCACGGTGACATCGGGCATGCCCGAGCATGCCTCTTTGAGCATCGCGACCCGCTCTTCGAGCGAGAACATCGGCTGCTTGGAAGGGTTCTCCAGCGCGCCGACGATCACCGATCGGAAGGTCTCGGATGCCCTTCCGATGATGTCGAGATGACCGTTCGTCACAGGGTCGAACGTCCCCGGACACAGGGCGGTCAGGCCCATCACACCTCCAGGTTCCGTGGCAGGTTTCGTGACCGGAACAGCGTGACGACGCTGTCTCCGTAAGAGAGTCGCCTCGCGACGACCCAGTGTAGCGGAATCACACCGTTGGAACTCCTGGAGCCCCGGCTCAGGGCGACGGTGAAACCCTCCCTGAGCAGCGGTTTCTCATCGAGAAGCGCCAGAACGGCATCCAGCTCGGGAGGACCGGACTCATACGGAGGATCCAGGAAGGCGATGTCGAATCCCTCGGTTTCCGCGGCCTGGCGCTCGAGGAACTTCCGGATGTCCGAGCGGTGGACGGCCGCCTTCTCCTCGAGGCTCGTGCGCGCGAGGTTCTCCCGCACCGCGGCCAGCGCAAGTGGACTGCGGTCCACGAACACGGCTTCCTGGGCACCCCGAGAGAGCGCCTCGATGCCGACCGCGCCCGTTCCTGCGTACAGATCCAGCACGCGCGCCCCCTCGACGCGATCCCCCAGACTCGAGAAGAGCCCCTCTCGGACACGGTCGGAAACGGGCCGGACCCCCGCGGGCGCACGAACGAGCCGCGTTCCCCTCGCGTTGCCGGCGATGACCCGCATCGGACGCGAGGATAAGCGGAGAGGCAGCCCGTCACGCCGAGGTCGGGAGGAAACTGGGCGGCGGGAGCGTCATCATCCACATGGTTGCCTCAGTCGGCGGGCGGGTTCGGGGTCCCTCGAATCACCGATCCTTGGCCCCATGAGGCACGAGGCGACGTCAGGCGCTGAAGAGCCAGGCGATCGAATCCTCGAATCGGTCACGGAGCTCCTCGAGGAGCTGGGGACGGCCCTCGAGGCCGGGATCCTGCTCGATCAACTCGAACGCTCGTGCGCGGGCGCGCTTGACCAGATCGAGATCGTCCGCGAGCCGTGCGAGTTTCAGATCGGGCATCCCCGACTGTCTCGTGTCGAAGAGGGTGCCCTCGCCGCGCAGGCGAAGATCCTCATCGGCCAGCTCGAACCCGTCGGTCGTACGGATCATCGCCTCGATCCGAGCCCGCGCCTCGAGGTTCGTCTCCTCCGAGGCATCGAACAGGACGCAATACGAGACGTGCGCGCCGCGACCGATCCGCCCGCGCAGCTGATGGAGCTGAGCGAGGCCGAAGCGCTCGGCGTTCTCGATGAGCATCACGGTCGCGTTCGGGATGTCGACGCCGACCTCGATCACGGTGGTCGAGATGAGGACGTCGGCACGACCCGAGCGGAAGTCCTCCATCACGCGGTCCTTGTCCTTCGGCCGCATGCGGCCGTGGAGCAGCTCGACCTGCAGGTCGGGGAAGATCTCCGTCGCGAGACGCTCGGCTTCGGCCTCTGCTGCGCGCACCTGCGTGCGGTTCCCCTCGTCGATCGCGGCACACACGACGAAGGCCTGGCGTCCGGCGCGGGCCTCGCGCCGGACGAGGTCGTAGGCGGCGGCGCGCTCCGCCTCGGAGCGCGCCGCCGCCGTCCCGATCGGCTGTCTGCCCTTCGGCATCTCGTCCAGCACGACGACGTCGAGATCCCCGTAGTAGGTGAGCGCAAGCGTCCGAGGGATCGGCGTCGCGGTCATGATCAGCACGTCGACCTCCCCGTCGCCCTTGGCCTTGAGCGCCATCCGCTGGTGGAGGCCGAACCGATGCTGCTCGTCCACGACGGCGAGCGAAAGATCGTGGAAGGAGACGGCTTCCTGCACCAGCGCATGCGTTCCGATCACGAGATCCACCGTCCCGTCGGCGACGCCGGCCAGGATGCGTCCTCGATCCTTCCCGGTGACGGCCGACGTCAGGAGGGCGTAGGTCACGACGCCTTCCGACGAGTCGCTCGCGGGCTCGTAGACCGGTTCCAGCAACGAGCCCTGTCCGTCGGCAACCGTCGAGGTGGGGCTGCGATCCAGGTGATCGACCGCGCCCACGCCGGCGAGCAGTGCCGCGACCGAGCGCCCGTGTTGCCCGGCCAAGACCTCGGTGGGCGCCATGATCGCGGCCTGATGGCCCGACTGGATCGCCACGAGGCATGCGTACACCGCCACGAGGGTCTTGCCCGAGCCCACGTCGCCCTGGAGCAGGACGTTCATCGGCCGAGCGGCGGCCATCGTTCCCCCGACCTCCTCGATCGCGCGCGTCTGCGCTTTCGTGGGCTCGAACGGCGTCGTTGCCACCAGGCGGTCGGTCATCTTCCCCTCCGCGCGGTGCGCTACCCCCGTTCGCTCCGATGCGAGCCGATGCTTCCGGAAAGCCACCCCGAGCTCGAGAGTGAACAGCTCGTCGAACTTGAGCCGTTCCACCGCGCGGGCCAGCTGATCCGCATCCTCCGGGAAGTGCACTCGGCGAAGTGCCGAGTCGAGATCCTCCAGGTCTTCTGATCCGATCACCTCGGGTGGCATGGGATCGGCGATCGGCGGGAGGCGGTCGATGGCCGAGAAGACCAGCTCGCGGATCGTCCTCGTGGTGATGCCTTCGGAGGCTCTGTGGACGGGGGTGATCCGCCCGGTGTGCACCAGGTCGCGCTCCTCTCCGCCGAGGATCTCCGCCTCCTGGTTGGTGAGCTGGAGGCGGCCGCGGTATCGGGCCACGGTCCCCGAGACGGCGACCTCCAGTCCCTCCTTGTAGACACCGGCGGACCACGGCTGGTTGAAGAACGTCAGGTCGAGGTAGCCGCTGCCGTCCGAGATCGTGACGGTCACCATCGACTGACGTCGTCGGGTGAGCCGCTTGGTGGTCTTGTGGACGCGAGCGATCACCGTGGACTGTTGCCCGATCCGCAGGTCGCCGATCCGCTCCACGGCGGAGCGGTCGATGTAGCGGCGCGGATAGTGGCGGAGGAGTTCGCCCACCGTCCCGATGCCCATCCCGGCGAGGACCACGTGGGCTTCCTCGCCCTTGTCCCGGAGGCCGGTCCGACGCGTGGCCAGCTTCTGGTCCACGAGGAGGACCGGGGAGTCGAGCGCGAGTTCCGAGGGAGAGGCGGGCAATCCAGTGAAGGGTTCTACCATCCCTGTATGACCTCCCGACGGCTCCTGGCCCTCCTCGCCGGGCTCGCGCTCATCGCGACCTGCGGAAGTGAGCCGCCGGACACCTTGCCAGGCCGCTCGCCGGGAACGATCCCCGCCGACAACGCCACCGAGACTCCCCTGTTGCCGAAGTTCGCCGACGCGCTTCCCACGATGGGCCCGGGCGCCTTCCAGCGGCTGCTGGAGCAGCTCCGGGGCACGCCCGTCGTGGTCAATGTCTGGGGATCGTGGTGCCCGCCGTGTCGCGAAGAGATGCCCCGCCTGGTTGCCGCCCACCACGAGGTCGGCGACCGGGTGCAGTTCCTCGGGATCGACATCCAGGACTCACGGATGGAGGCGAGGGCGTTCATGGATGAGTTCGGGATGACGTTCCCGAGCGTCTTCGACGTGCCCGACGCGATCAAGACGTCGCTCGGTCGATTCGGTCAGCCGGTCACGATCTTCTACCGCCGCGACGGAAGCGTTTCCTTCGCATGGGCCGGGCCGATCCCCGACGACCTCTTGCGCGATCACCTCGAGGCGATCGGCGGGTAGCCCGGCGCCCTCTGGTCGTCCTTTCCCCTCTGGTAGCCTCGACGCATCTATGGCAGCGGTCTGCGACATCTGTGGCAAGAAGCCTTGGTTCGGCAAGTCGGTGACGTTCTCGCACAAGCGGAACAATCGCCGATGGGACCCGAACGTCCAGCGCGTGCGTGCGCTCGTCGACGGCACGCCCGGGCGAGTGAACGCGTGCACCAGTTGCATCAAGGCCGGACGGGTCGCTCGCATCCCCCAGCGCCAGCGCTGAGACTCGGAGTTTGCCGCCCGGTTGCGTGTAGTCGCACTACGTCAACGCGGGCTCGTGCCGCATGGGCTGCTTGGACGTGGCCCGGAAACAGCTTCGTTGTGGATCGTGATCTGAGCCGAGATCGCTCACCGGCGAGGGGAGGGCCGGATCGACCACAGATGGTCGACCGGGCCGATCCCCTCGCCGAGAGGGAACGCGTGGCGGATCGCCTCGGTGACGAAGACCTTCCCGGCACGGACCGCTTCCGTCAGAGTGGCTCCCCGGGCGAGGTGCGCCGTGATCGCGGACGACAACGTGCAGCCGGTGCCGTGGGTATGCGACGTGTCGATCCGCTCGGCATCGATCCATTCCTCGACCGCCCCGTCGGCGAACAGGTCGGTCGCGCGGTCACCCTGGAGATGCCCGCCTTTCACGAGGACGGCGTTCGTCCCGAGTCCCAGGATCGCGTGTGCGGCCCGTCGCATGTCGTCGGTCGTCTGGACGTCGAAGCCCGTCAGACCCGCGGCCTCCGGGAGGTTCGGGGTCACGAGCGTCGCGAGCGGGAGGATCAGTCGCCTGAGCGCATCGACCGCATCGTCCGCCAAGAGCGGATGACCGTGCTTGGAGACGAACACCGGATCGACGACGAGGTTCGGGAGCCGGGTCTCGTCGACCGCCTCGGCGACGGCCTCGACGATCGGGGCCGACGCGAGCATCCCCGTCTTCGCCGCGTCCACACCGATGTCGCCTGCGACGGCGCGGATCTGCTCGGCGACGGTGTGGGGTGAGAGCTCCTCGAAGCTCGACACCCCCTTCGTGTTCTGCACCGTCACGGCGGTGATCGCGGTCATGCCGAAGACACCCAGCGCGCTGAACGTCTTGAGGTCTGCCTGGATGCCGGCCCCGCCGCCGGAGTCGGAACCGGCGATCGTGAGCGCCCGCGGCCGCGGGGCGTCGCGTCCGTTCACGAGGGTCCGCCGGTCATCGGAAATGGTCCCACCCTTCGATCGTCAATGGGCTTTCCGCTCCGCCCTCGTCGACGGCGATGAGCCCCTCCTCGATGATGGCGCCGATGTCGCTGAGCGACACACCGAACCCCTCTCGGAGCTCCGACCGCGCACCCTCGACCGCGTCGTCGTCGGGGAGGGTCGCTAGCAATTCGTAGTCCTCGCCACCCCCGAGGGCCTCGGCCGGCGTCGCTGCCGGATGCGCCGGGATCTGTGGGATCTCGACGCGGGCACCGGTTCCGCTCGCACGACACAGCTTCGAGAGGTCGATCGCGAGGCCGTCCGAGACATCCATCATCGACGTGACACCGTGCGTCGAGAGGATCCCCGCCTCGCCCACGCGCGGTGTCGGTCGCATGTAGCGCCTGAGCGCGTCGCGTTCGTCATCCGACCACGAGCGCTGGGACGCGACTCGCAGCCCGGCCGCCGAGCCGCCGACCGACCCGGTCACCACCACTCGGTCGCCGGGCCGTGCGCCGTCCCGGCGCACGGCCCGGCCCGGCACGACTTCGCCCGTGACCGCCACCACGATCGACACCTCCGAGCCGCGCGACAGGTTCCCGCCCACCAGCGTCAGGGCGAACTCGTCGCAGCATTCGCGCATGCCTCCAGCCAGCTCCACGACCCACCGTGCGTCGATGGCGTCGGTGAGCGTGAGCGCGCAGATCGCGAACCTCGGACTGCCGGCCATCGCGGCCACGTCGCTGACGTTGATCGCGATCGCCTTGTAGCCGAGATCGCGAGGCGTCGTGAGCTCGCTCCGGAAGTGGACGCCTTCGACCATCGCGTCCGTGGTCAACACGAGTTCACCGGAGCCGGGACTGAGGACGGCGGCATCGTCGCCCGGGCCCACGACGACCTCGGGCCCTGCCCCTGAGAGGACACGGCCGATCGCCGCGATCAGTTGGTCTTCGGTGAGGTCCATCGGCTCTCGGTCTCGGCAGCTCCGAGTCCTGGCGACTCCATCCTGGGTGGCGGGCTCCCCCCGGAGACGGTCCGGGAGAAGCCGCCTGGACGTTCGCTAGACTCTATGGATTCTCCCGCCCATCCCACCGCGTTCCGCGACCCATCGATGCAGGAGGCCTGAGTGGCAGACGTGTTCGTCAACCCGACGCCCGATGAGCTCCGCCGCTTCACCGAAGAGATGCCCGAGTGCCGGATCACCGAGTTCGGCAATGTGAACGTCCAGACCGAGGTCCTGTCGCGGAGCGCCGGCAGCACGTTCGTCGTCGACCGTGCCTCCAGCGGGAAGACGATGACACGCGAGGACTTCGACGACGTCGCGCGGCGACAGGACGAGTACATCGCGAACCACGACATGATCCAGATCGACGGCTGGATCGGGAACGATCCAGAGCTCCGCACTCGCGCGCGTCTGCTGATGGAGAAACGCTACGCGAACATCGCCGGCATGCAACAGAAGCTCTACTTCACTCGAGAGGACGACGAGGAGCCAGACGTGCGGGTGATCTACACGCCCGGTCTCCCGGCCCCCGGCTATCCCAACGACCGCATCATCGCGGTCGACCTCGACCACAACGTCTCCCGCATCCTCAACTCCGACTACTTCGGCGAGTCGAAGAAGGGCGGCCTGCGCATGTGGAACAACATCGTCTTCGACAAGGGCGGGCTCGCGCTCCACGCCGGCCTGAAGGTGATCCCGACCGCGACGGGCGACAAGGTCTTCATGATCATCGGGCTGTCCGGCACCGGGAAGACGACGACGACGTTCACGACGCAGAACGGCTCGAAGCCGATCCAGGACGATTTCGTCGGCCTTATGCCGGGTGGGATCGCCTATGGGACCGAGAACGGATGCTTCGCCAAGACCTTCTCTCTCGACCCCGAGTTCGAGCCATCGATCTACGGCGCGGTGACCAAGCCCACCACGTACCTGGAGAACGTCTACCAGGACGACTCGGGGAGGGTGAACTTCTTCGAGCAGAGTTACACGCAGAACGGGCGTGCGGTCTTCGAGATGCAGGACCTGCTCGCGTTCGAGGACGCACGCAACGTCGGACCCGTCGACTACCTGCTGATCCTCAACCGCAACGAGAACATCATCCCCGCGGTCGCGAAACTCACCCAGGAACAGTCGGCCGCGTACTTCATGCTCGGGGAGACCACGGGAACGTCTGCCGGCGGTGCCGCGGAGGAGGGCAAGTTCCTTCGGGTGCCCGGCACCAATCCTTTCTTCCCACTGCCGCATGGCCTCCAGGGCAACCGGCTGCTCGACCTTCTGGCGACCCACCCGATCGAGACCTACCTGTTGAACACCGGTCGCGTCGGCGGCAAGGAAGACGACGATCGTTCGAAGAAGGTCAAGATCCCGCACACCTCGGCCTGCGTGAAGGGGATCGCCGAGCAGACGATCGCGTTCGAAGAGGACCCGGACTTCCGGTACCTGGTCGCGACGGACGTTCCGGACTTCGACGATCCGGAGCTCCTACGGCCCGCCCTCCTCTACGAACGGACGGGCAGGATCGAGGAGTACCGCGGGATCGTCGAGCGACTGAAGCTGGAGCGCGTGCAACACCTGCAGCAGTTCTCCGAGCTCTCAGAGGACATCATCAAAGCTGTCGGATAACCCGTCCCCTGTCACTTTCCTCCGGCCGGCTCGCATGGACGCCTCGCTGCTCAGGCGGGAGGACCTCCATCCGACGGTGGGGTCCGTGGAGGACGCCCGAGCAAGAATCCGGTGACGAACTGGATCGCTGCAGGCACGACGAGCACGATGAAGTACCAGTTGAATCGACTCGCATCGTCCGTGAAGGCGCGGCCCTGGGTCTCGACGCTCGCGTAGAGCAAGAAGAGGCCCATCAGGGCGAACCAGACGCCGGCCCGCGAGACGACGAACAGCGCGTAGAGCAGCTGGTCCCGGCGAGTGTCGACGTCGATCGGTCGTCGCAGCCAATGCACGACCGACCGGACCCCGAGCAGGCCGAAGACGGCGGCGACCACGATCTCCACGACGTTCACGCTTCTGCCTCTCGAAGCATCCGGATGACCTCTTCGTCCGATACCTGCTCGAACTCGTGGTACCACTCCCCCACGGCGAGGAAACCGGACGGCTCCTCGAGGAGCACCACGTCATCAGCCTCGGGCTCGAGGTGGGCGCGCGCGGCCGGCGGACCGACCGGGGCGGCGAAGACGACCCGGTCGGCGCCGGCCGCGCGCGCCCAACGGAGGGCAGCGACCGCGGTGGCGCCGGTCGCCACGCCATCGTCCACGACGACCACCGTCCTGCCGGCGACCGGCGCCGGCGCTCGTCCGGCTCGATAGGCGGCTTCGCGCCTCGCGATCTCCGCTTCCTGCCGGGCGGCCTCCTGCTCGATGTACTCGGGCGGCACGCGGAGCTGCCGCACCGCTCGCTCGTGCAAGACCATGATTCCCGGCGCCACGGCGCCGATCGCGAGCTCAGGGTTGTCGGGTGCGCCGAGCTTCCGCGGGATCACCACGTCCAGCGCCGCCCCGAGCCCTCGCGCCACGGGCAGCGCCACCGCCACACCTCCTCGAGGGACACCCAGCACGGTGACGGGTCCGGTGACGCGGTTCGCCACGACGGTGGCGAGTGCTTCGCCTGCTTCGTCCCGGTCGCGGAACACGCTCCCGATCATCGCACCCGCGTTGCTCGGCGCGCCCACGCCCGACTAGCATGAGCCCAGTTCCCAGGGACCCGAGGAGGCACCAGGTGGTTCACGCGTACATCCTGATCCAGACCGAGGTGGGGAAGGCGGCATCGGTCGCCAACGCGGTGCGAAGCACCGCCGGCGTCACCGAGGCCGAGGACGTCACCGGTCCCTACGACGTGATCGTGCGTGCCGAGGCCGACAGCGTGGACGACCTCGGGAAGCTCGTCGTGGCACGTATCCAGGCGATCGAGGGCATCACCCGTACCCTCACCTGCCCGGTCGTCCATCTGTAGAGCCGCCTCGCCCACGAGCCGCGATCGGCGGCCGTCAGCCGCCGAGCTCTCGAACCCCCGTGCTCTTGCGCTCGGCGTCGTGCCGCTCGATCGCGAGGTCCAACAAGCGTTGCACGAGCTCTCCGTAGGGAAGACCCGACGCGTCCCACAGCTTCGGATACATGGAGATCGAGGTGAACCCGGGGATCGTATTGAGTTCGTTCACCCACAGCTCGTCCTCGTCCAGGAGGAAGAAGTCCACCCGCGCCATCCCCGCGCATCTGACCGTTCGGAACGCGGCGACCGCGAGCCGCTGCACATCCTCGAGCACCTCCGGTTCGAGATCGGCGGGGATCGTGAGCCGGGCGCCGTGCTCGTCGAGGTACTTGGCGTCGTAGTCGTAGAAGTCATGGCCCTCCGGCAGGATCTCGCCGGCGACGGAGGCCACCGGCTCGTCGTTGCCGAGGACCGCGCATTCGATCTCCCGCGCGCCCTCCGCGCCCTTCTCGATGAGGGCGTACCGCGCGTAGCGGAACGCTTCGTCGAGGCCCACCGCCAGCTCCGCCGGCGTGTGCACCTTGGAGACCCCCACGGAAGAACCGAGGGTGGCCGGCTTCGTGAACAACGGATAGCCGAGCGCCTCCGCGGATGCCTCCACCACCTCCGGATCATCGGCCCATCCCTTCTCGTGGACCGTCTCGAAGGGGCCCACGGGGAGTCCGGCTTGCAAGAACAGGCGTTTCTGCACGTCCTTGTCCATCCCGATCGCGGAGCCAAGCACGCCGGCGCCGACGTACGGGACGCCGGCCAGCTCCAACAGCCCCTGGACGGTGCCATCCTCTCCGAAGGGACCGTGCAGGACCGGGAAGACGACGTCGATGGGCTCGCGCGATCCGTCCGCTGCGACCAGCTCGCGAGATCCTGCCTCGGCCGCGAGTTCGACGACGGTGCCGTTCCCGTCGATCACCTCCGGCATCCTTCCCGACTCGACGGGCAAGGCCGGTGGGCCGGACAGCCGGTGCCACCGCCCGTCGCGGGTGATCCCGATCGGCACCACCTCTGTCCTCTCGGGATCGAGCGCATCGATCACGGACCGGGCGGAGATGCACGAGACCTCGTGCTCCGCCGACCTGCCCCCGAACAGGACCGCGACGCGACGGCGAGTCATGCCTTCTCGAGGGCCCGCGTGAAGTCCTCGATGAGGTCGTCCGGGTCCTCCAGCCCGACGGCCACCCGCAGGAGCCCGTCGCCGATGCCCGCACCTCGCCGGACATCGGGGTCGACCTGCCGGTGCGTCGTGGACGCGGGGTGTGCGACCAGGGTCATGACGCTCCCGAGGCTTCCCGCGATCCATCCGAGCTCGAGCGCCTCCGCGACGCGACCGCCGGCCTCGAGCCCGCCGACCACCTCGAACGCGAGCGTCCCGCCGAACAGCCGCAGCTGACGCTTCGCGAGCTCGTGCTGCGGGTGCGTGGCGAGACCCGGGTAGTGAACGCGCTCCACGGACGGATGCGCCGCGAGGGCCTCGGCCAGTCGTCCCGCGGACGCGCAGTGGTGCTCCATCCGCAGGCTGAGCGTGGCCAACCCCCGAAGGCAGAGCCATGCTTCGAGCGGCTGCATCGTGCCCCCGAGGTCGATCACGGTGGCGCGCAGCTTCCGGAAGAGGTCCTCGTTGGTGCACGCGACCCCACCGATCAGATCCGCGTGCCCACCGACGTACTTGGTCGCGGAGTGGATCGCCACGTCGAACCCGAGCGTCACGGGGTTGCAGAGGTACGGCGAGGCGAAGGTGTTGTCGACAGCGGACAGGACGCCGGCCTCACGACAGAGACCCGACAACGCGGCCAGATCCGGGATCATCGTCGTCGGGTTGACGATCGTCTCGCAGTAGAACAGGTCAGCTCCCGGCAGCGCGTCACGGACCTGATCGAGATCCGTCGGATCGACGAAGGTGGCCTCCACGCCGAAACGAGGCAGGATGTTCCGGAGCATCGAGACCGTGCCTCCATAGAGCGCCGTCCCCGCCACGATGCGCGAGCCGGCGCCCGCCACGGTCAGGAAGAGCGATGAGATGGCCGCGATCCCCGAGGCGAAACCGATCGCGGACTCCGTCTCCTCGAGATCGGCCATCGCGGACTGGAACGCGTCGATCGTCGGGTTCCCGTACCCACGCGAGTAGACGTACCCAGGGCCATCGAACCGTATGGCACGCGCGAACTCTTCGTTCGTCTCGAAGCGGAACGTCGAGGACTGGAATATCGGCACGCTGCTCGATAGCTGCTCTGGAGGCGGTGGCCGGTGGGTGTGCACCGCGCGCGTCTGGAAGCGCCGCCGCTTCGCCGGATCGCTCATGGCGGGCAGCCTACTTCGTCCACCGCCGCGGATAGCGGTCACGCAGGTCGGCGACGAGCTGGGCGATCGCGTCCATCACCTGCTCCGTCAGTTCCCGGAGCGCCGGCTGCTCATTCTCGCGCATGACCGGCAGCTCGATATGTTCCCCCACGTTCGTCCAGATCGGGCGGCCGAACTTCAACGATCCCTTGCCGGACTTCTGCCACACGGCCTGCGATCCCCAGCTGGCCATGGGGATGATCGGCACACCCGACGCGACCGCGAGACGGACCATGCCGGTCTTGCCCTCCATCGGGAGCCCGTCGTCCCTCTTGGTGACGGTCCCCTCCGGATACACGACGATCACCTCCCCACGGGCCAGTGCGGCCAGCGCTCGGTCGAGAGAGGACCGGTCCCGCGTGCCGCGCGAAACCGGGATCTGTTCCGCCCCTCGCAGGGCCCTCCCCACGATCGGGATCCGGAAGAGATCTTCCTTCGCGAGGAAACGGGGCCGGCGACCGGCGCGCACGACGGCATCGCCGTTCGTCAACGGATCGAGATAGGAGATGTGGTTGCAGGCGATGATCGCCGGCCCCGTCGCCGGGATCCGGTCGAGATGCTCGTGGTGCAGCCGGAACCAGAATCGGAGCGGCGGAAGGCACACGGCCTTCGCGACGTGGAACCAGGGTTCCGTCGATTGCTCCCTCGGTCGGAGGCCAGGAGGGTACCGCGGAGACTCGACTAGGCTGGCGAACCCGTGCGCGCCATCGCCCTTCCCGTCAAGTCCCTGGGCCACGCGAAATCTCGCCTGTCCTCGATCCTGACTCCGCTCGAGCGTGGGGCGCTCGCCCTTGCGATGTTCGAGGACGTCTTGGACGCGACGCTCGCGGTCGACGGCTGGGAGACGTGGGTGATCTCGCCCGACGAGAGCGTTCTGGAGATCGCACTCGGCCGCAGCGCCCATGGCATCCTCGAAGAGCGACCCTCCCTTCGGGCGGCGATCCATCAGATCGAGGCGGAGGCGGCCGCTCGGTCGACCGAAGCGCTGGCGATCCTCCACGCGGACACTCCGCTCGCCACCTCCGATTCGTTGAAAGCCGCGATGCACACCCTCGGGCCGGTCGTGATCGCCCCCTCCGCGGACGAACGAGGGACGAACCTGTTGCTTCGGCGGCCACCGGGCGCCATCCCGAGCCGGTTCGGTCCCGACTCCTTCCGGCGGCATCTGGAGACCGCTGCCGAGCGCGGCTTGCCGATCGCGGTCGTCGAGCGGGAGGAACTGTCGTTCGACCTCGACGAGCCCGGCGATATCCTCACCGTGCTCGAAGCGCGACGCCCCGGTCGGACACTGAACGTCTGCCGGGACATGGATCTGGCGGGGCGTCTCGCCGCGCGGACCTGAACAGGAGTGAGCATGGACCAGGGAACGATCAAGCACTTCGACGAGAGCGAACGCACGGGAACGTTGCTCACCGATGATCGATCCGAGGTGACGATCGACGCGGGCTCGCTCGAGGGTTCGGGGATCCTCACGCTACGGATCGGTCAGCGCGTGAGGTTCGACACGGAGGATCGGGACGGCACGCCCGTGGCGCGGTCGCTGAGACTCGTGACCTGGGAATGAGCTGATCGGACCTCAGCCCGAGTTGTTGCCGAGTACCTGGTGGCGGAAATCCTTCCCGGGCGTGAACGATGGGAGGTCTCGCTCGGGGACCACGATCGGTACGTCAGGCCGCCGAGGATTGCGCGCGATCCGACGATTCCGATGCTTCCGTTCGAACGTCCCGAAGTCCGCGAGTGTGACGCGGTCGCCTTCCACCACGGTCTCGCGAACGGTGTCGATCGCCGCATCGATCACGCGCCCGACCTCGGCCTTGCTCAAGCCAGTCTTCTTCGCGACCTCGGTGACCAAGCCGCCCTTGTTCATGGATACTCCCTCCAGGGTCGTCGTGGTTGTCTTCGAACGTATCGAACGCGGGCGGGAAGGGTCAACCGAGCCGGTGTGCGCGGGAAACCCTTTCGGGCACTCCGGCCGGGTTTTCCTCCGAGCTCTTCGGCCGGATCGCTCGCGGATGACGGGAGGGCCTCCGGTAGACTGACAACACCCTGGGGCGTGGTGTAACGGCAGCACGACAGGTTCTGGCCCTGTTAGTCGAGGTTCGAATCCTTGCGCCCCAGCTCCGCGAGCCGAGGATCGGAGCCACCGTCGGACGGGCCTAGAGGCCCAACCCGACGAGCAGCCCCACCAGGACCACGGCGAGACTCATCCCGAACAGGGCCAGCGTCTGCCCGACTTCGCTCCGTAAGCCGTCGTCGTCGTCACGCGACTGCATGCGACGTCGATACCCCGATGTCGGTGGTTCCATACCCGAGGTGTCGGATCGTTCGGGGGGCGAACTTGAGATCATCCGCCGAAATCGGCCGGATCATCTCGCGACGCGTGCTCGCTCACGCCGCCGTTCGCTGAAGGTCTTCCGGATCCAGGAGATCCAGGACGGCCCGTTCCACCGCGGCCCGGACACGATCATCGGTGAGATCCCGGCCGCGCGGGAGATCGATCGTCTCTCCGTTCAGGAACCGGTCGATCACGCGGGGATCGATGTAGGACGCTCGACAGACCGCCGGCGTGTTGCCGAGAGCGTCGGCGACCTCCCTGACCACGGTCGAGACGACCCGCTTGCGGGAGGTGACCGACGTGAGGCCTTCCTCCTCGGAGGCGAGCAGCGCGGCGGTCAGCACCGTCGCGTGCCACGTCCTGAAGTCTTTCGCGGAGATGTCCTCGTCCGCCAGATCTTTGAGATAGGCATTGATGTCCTCGGAGCGCACGTCGCGCCACGTCTTCCCGTCGCGGAACGCGAGCAGCTCAGGTCCTCCTCCCCTGCGCCGAAGGAGGGCGGTCGTGAGCCGTGCGAGCGCCGGATCGCGGATCGTCTGGATCCGACGCTGGCCACCCTTCGCAGCGAAGTCGAAGCGGACCTCGTCGCGTCTCACCCGCACGTGGCTGCGCCGGAGGGTCGCGAGACCGTACGAACCATTCTCCTGCGTGTATGCCTCGGACCCGATCCGGAAGAAGCCGAGGTCCAGGAGCCGGACGGCGCCCGCGAGCGTCCGCTCGCGGGTCAGACCGCGCGATGTGATATCGCGAGCGCTCACCTTCCTCATCGCGGGAAGGCGCCGAGCCAGCCGGAGGACGCGATCGAACTTCTGACGGCCGCGACGAGCGCTCCAATCCTCGTGATACAGGTACTGCTTCCTCCCGGCCGCATCCGTGCCCACCGCCTGCAGGTGGCCGCGTTCAACCGGACAGATCCACACGTCGGCCCAGGCGGGCGGGATCGCCAGCGAACGGATCCGCTCGAGCGTCGCGTCATCGGCGACCTTCTGTCCGTTCGGGTGGACGTAGCTGAACCCTCGCCCCTGCCGCCTCCGCGAGATGCCCGGTCCAGTGCATCGAACGCGTTTGAGCGCACTCATCGATCCCGGCCCTCGCCCGCTCGCTCCTCGAACCTCACATCCACCTGTTCTTCGGGGCGCGCCCGCTCCTCCTCGACCTGAGCAGCGAGGACCTGCTCGTCCTTCTTCGCGAGCGGGGCCGAGATGAGCGATCGTGGCCACAACCGTCGGGCCCGAACCACGTTGACCTCGGCGGCCAACAGGAAGAGCTGGGCCGCGAGGTAGATCCATGCGAGCAGACCGATCACGGTCGCGAAGAACCCGTAGATCGCGGAAGCCTGACTGATCTGCCGGTCGACGATCCACCCGCCCACCATGAGGAGCACGGTCCAGCCGATCGCGGCGACGATCGCGCCTGGTAGCACCTGACCCCACGTGACGGTCGCGACGGTGAGGACGCGGAACGCGAACGCGAACACCCCCACCGACACGAGGACCAGGCCGACGATCGAGATCCCACGGAGGAGGAAGTCGCCCCACCCGGTTTCCGTTCCCGTTCCGGCGAGGAAGGTCGAGAGGACGACCGATGCGGCGAACACGAACAGGAGCAGGAAGGCGCGCACCACTCGCCCCAACAGACCGGGCCGGTCCACTCGGGGCACATCCCAGATGTCGTCCATCGCCTGTTGCGCCGCGGCAACGACCGCCGTCCCGGTCCACAACGCGCCGACGATGCCGACGGTCAGGGCGACCGGCGAACCCGCGAGCTGCTTGACGCTCTCGTCGATCGTCTTCCCGATCTCCTCCCCGACCACAGGGAACTGTTCAAGGACGTTGTCGATGAGTCGCTGCTGGAGTTCGGGGTCTCCCTGGAGCACGAAGGCCGCGACGGTGGCGAAGACCAGCAGGAGCGGGAAGAGCGAGAAGAACCCGTAGTACGCGATCAACGCCGCGAGCTGGCTCGCGCGATCGTCCCCGAACTTCTTGAGAACGGCGAACGGGAAGGCCAGGACCGTGTGCCTCCGCTGGAGGTCGTCGACGCGGCGCAATATCCGCTGCGCCGCGCCGTCTCTCGCTGCCGTCATGACCGGATTCCTTCCCCGGCCCCCTCGGGGTCAAACGCGGGGGTCGAGACGGATACCGCTGGGTAGGCTGTCATCATGACGCCTTCCGATGCCGCCGGTTCCCAGGGCCGTTGCCCCGTGTGCGGCGAGGGCACGCTCGCGGACATCGACTTCGACGGAGACGACCAGTTCCAAGATCCCGAGAGTCGACAGGTGGATACCTACACCTGTGGTCACGAGGTGCCGCGAGCGCCGCTCGAGGTCGCCGACACGGATCGCCTGGACGTCGAGCAGCGGACCTCCGAAGAGGCCGCGGCGCCTACCCCAGAGGACGAGTAGGCCGGCTCAAGGTCCACGAGACCGTATGACGGTCGGCGCGGCTGTTCCCTGAGGCCCCTCCGGCATCCCCTGAGGTTCCGCGGACGACTCCGGTGAAGGCGAGGGCGTCGGCACGGGCGACGGCGAAGGTTCTGGGGATGGCTCCGCCGACGGAGACGGCTCCGGCGAGACCGGCGGCTCGGATGACGGCGAGGGCGAAAAGGACGGAGTCTGCTCCGGTGCCGGAGATGGGGAAGGTGGCGGCGGGTCCTCGTAGATCTCGTAGCTCGCGGGCGGGAACCCGGCGACGGGCATGCCTGCCGTCGCCTCGGTCATGAAGTCGTGCCAGATCAGAGCGGGGATCGTCCCCCCGTAGACCTCAGAGAAGCCGGCCACGTCACGCATCGGCCGCGACCCGTTCGGGTACCCGACCCACACGCAGCTCGCGAGCTGCGGGACGTAGCCGCAGAACCACGCGTCGGTGGCGTGCTGCGAGGTGCCCGTCTTGCCGGCCGCTCCGCGGCCGGCGAGACGGGCCGCCGTTCCGGTCCCGTGGTCGATCACGCCCTGCAGGACCCGCGTCGCCGCGTCCGCGTCTTGCGCGGACACCGCCGTGCTGCCCGCGTCAGCGACCCCTCGGAGCGGCCCCTGGAGGATCGCTCCATCGGGCCCGGTCACCCGCTCGACCGCGGTCGGCTCGACGTGGATGCCCCTCGCCGCCAGCGTGGAGAAGGCCGAGGTCATCTCCAAGGGGGTCACGTCGGACGTGCCGAGGCCGATCGAGCAGACCTCGGCGAGCGGTGAGCGGATCCCCATCCGATGCGCCACGTCCGCGACCGCCTCGGGACTCACCTCGACCGTCACCTGCGCGTAGATCGTGTTCACCGAGCCGGCCATCGCGTTCTCGATCGACATCGTGCCGGCCGACTGATCGCCGGCGTTCGAGACCGTCCACGGCTCCCCGTCCGTTCCGCAGAACGGGTCCGGGATCGTCATCGACGAGGGCCCGTAGCGCGTCTCGAGTGGTGAGATCCCCTGCTCGAGGGCGGCCAGCAGGACGAACGGCTTGAAGGCGCTCCCTGCCTGGCGCCGCGCCTGGGTCGCCAGGTTGAACTCGCTCCGATCGAAGCTCCGTCCGCCCACCATCGCGCGGATCGCGCCCGTCCTCGGATCGACGGCGATCAGCGCCACCTCGGGGTCCTTCGGAGTAGGGAGGTAGGAGCGGATCACGCGCTCCGCCGAGTGTTGCCAGCCCATGTCGAGCGTCGTGCGAACACGCAGTCCTCCACGGTAGAGCGCGTCGAGCCCATAGCTCGCTTTCAGGCCGCGCCGCACGTGCTCCATGAAGTGGGGTGCCTCCGAGCGCACCAACGGCTCCTCGGTCAACCCGAGCGGCCGGGCCTGGAGCCGGCGCGCCGTCTCCGCGTCGAGCGAGCCGACCTCCACCATCCGACCCAGGGCAGCGTCGCGATAGCCGAGCGCCATCTCGGGGTGTTCGAACGGGTCTCTCGCCGAGGGTGCGGCGATCAAGCCCGCGAGAGTGGCCGACTGGAGGAGGGTCAGGTCTTTCGCGCCGCGGCCGAAATACGTGCGAGCCGCGGCCTGGATCCCGTAGGCGCCGTGCCCGAAGTACACGGTGTTCAGGTAGCCCTCGAGGATCTCTTCCTTGGATGAGGTCCGCTCGAGCTTCACGGCGAGGATCGCTTCGTGGACCTTCCGGGCGATCGAGCGCTCCGACCCGGTGAGGACGTTCTTCACGTACTGCTGGGTGATCGTCGAGCCCCCTTGGCTCATCGATCCGCTGGTCACGTTCGCCCACGTGGCGCGCGCGATGGCGAGCATGTCGAGACCGTCGTGCCGGTAGAAGTCAGCGTCCTCGACCGCCACCACGGCATGGCGAAGCGGCATCGGCATCTCGGCGAACGGGATCAGCATGCGGTCCACTCCCGCGTGCAGTTTCGCGACCTCGTTCCCATCGCGATCCAGCAGCATCGTCGACTGCGACAGCGGCGGGATGTCCGGGAGCTCCGTCGTCACGTACAGCGCGAAGAGCGCGCCCGCGACGGAGAGGAGCGGGAGGAGCACCGACAGGAGCGCGATCCAGGCGAGCCGGCGGCGCCGGCCCCTCGCCGGGGCCGGCGGCACCGCGACCCACGCATCATCGTCCGCCGGACCCGGGGGTCCGATCGAAGGGGGTCGTGTCGTGGGGAGGGCAGTCATGGCTTCGGGGGCAAGAGGTATGAAGCTACCCGCCACGGTCCTTCGGCAAACTCACCAGCACGCCGACATCGTGTAGTCCGTGCCGCGTCCGGGTAAGGGGCGCCCATGAACATCGGGAGGATCGTCCGCGAGGTCGAGGCGCTTCCCGACACGGAGGAAGAACCACTGCCGCTCTCGGAACCCGCGCCGGAGCCCGTCTCGGAGCCCGCGCGACTTCCCGTCTGACCGATGGCAGAGGTCGTTCCGATCGTCGGGTCCGTCAGGGGCTTCCGATGGTGGCGCCTCTCCGACGACATCGAGCTCCTCTCGCCCTGGCACGGACCCGCCCGTTGGCGACCAGGCGAGAACGAAGCATCGTGCCTCGCCCGGCGTGGGATGTTCGGCTGGAAGAAGTCCCATGCCTCGCACCCCCGTGGGTGCCCCGCGACCGCGTGCGAGTGCGGCTTCTATGCGCTGCACTCGCTCCCCCATCTGAACGAAGGTCTCGACAGGGCCATCTGGGAGATAGACACGGCGACCTCGGGCGGCCGGCACGGCCTCGTGCTCGGCATCGTCGCCGGATCCGGTCGAGTGCTCATCGGCACGGAGGGTTGGCGCGCCCGGTTCGGCAGGATCCTCGCGCTCTACGCGGATCCCAACGTCACGAGCCACACGCGGGAGCTCGGCGCGGCCGCTGCCACGTACGGAGTGCCGCTGTACCGCGATCTGGAAGCGATCGTGTCCGAATGGGGACCCGACCGGGCGGACGTCGACTCCCTGACGGCCTGAGCCTTCTCACCACGCCGATACCATGGCGCTCCCATCTCGAGGAGGCGCGCGTGGCCACATCGACCGAACAACGGATCCCCGTCACCCTGGTGCCGGGCGACGGCATCGGCCCGGAGGTGACGGAGGCGGCCCGGCGGATCGTCGAGGCCTCGGGTGCCCCCATCGACTGGGAGGAGTCTGAGGCCGGCGCCGAAGTCTTCAAGAAAGGCCTCCCCTCGGGCGTTCCCGACGGAACGATCTCGTCGCTGTCGCGGACGCGCGTCATGTTGAAGGGACCCCTCGAGACGCCCGTCGGGTTCGGCGAGAAGAGCGCGAACGTCACGCTACGGAAACTCTTCGAGACCTACGCGAACGTGAGGCCGGTGCGAGAGCTCCCCGGAGTGAAGACGCCGTACAGCGGACGAGGCATCGATCTCGTGATGGTCCGAGAGAACGTCGAAGACCTCTACGCCGGCATCGAATACATGCAGACACCGGGGGTCGCCGAGGCGTTGAAGCTCATCTCGGTCAAGGGTTGCGAGAAGATCGCCCGGTTCGCCTTCGAGTACGCCCGGAGCGAGCAGCGCACGCAGGTGACCTGCGCGACGAAGGCGAACATCATGAAGCTCTCCGAGGGGACGTTGAAACGCGTCTTCGAGCAGGTCGCGCCCGACTACCCGGACATCGAGGCTTGGCACCTGATCGTCGACAACTGCGCACATCAGCTCGTGAAGCGACCGGAGCAGTTCGACGTGCTGGTGATGACGAACATGAATGGCGACATCCTGTCGGACCTGTCGAGCGCGCTGGTCGGCGGCCTCGGTTTCGCTCCCAGCGCCAACATCGGCAGCGAGGTCGCGATCTTCGAAGCGGTCCATGGGTCGGCGCCGAAGTACGCGGGCAAGAACGTGATCAATCCGACCGCGCTGATCCTGTCCGCCGTGCTGATGCTGCGGTACCTGGGGTTGTTCGATCAGGCCGCGGCGATCGAGCATGCGGTATTGGTGACGCTGGAAGGCGGCGTCCTCACGGGCGACGTCGTCGGCTACGACAGCGGCGCGTCGACGACGGACTACACCGACTCGATCATCGGGAACCTCGGCCGTCGATCCGAAGGATGGGCGGTCCGCGAGCACCGGCCGCTCGCCCTGCCGAAGCTCTCCGATGACATCGACTACGTGAAGCCGGCCTCGCGAGCGGTGGTCGGCATGGACGTGTTCGTCGAATCGCCTATGGGCCCCGGCGAGCTGGGAGCCTCCTTGATGGAGCTGACGCACGAGACGTCGCTCTCCCTGAAGCTGGTGTCCTCGCGAGGGACCAAGGTGTTCCCGCCGACGGGGGCCATCACCGACACCGTCGATCACTACCGGTGCCGGTTCGTCATCAAGGAGAGCCCCGGTGACCTCACCGACGACGACGTCCATCAGCTGTTGGTGGCGATCAGCCAGCGGCACCGCTGGATGCACATCGAGAAGCTGCAGGAGTTCGACGGCGAGCTTGGCTTCACCCGGGACCAGGGCGAGAACTGAAGGCGGGACGGACGGCTCCGCCGTCCGTCCCGCCTCTCAAGGACCCGCCCTGGGGTGCGGCTGAAGCTAGTGCCGGAATGGCGCCGCGAGCGCAGCCAGGAAGCCGCTCTTGACCCTCCGCGCGACCGCGCGACGGTCGTGCAGCTGGGCCGTCCGCGTGCCCCGCGACCGACGGAAAGCATCGGCCTCGCGCACACGATCGCGGATCTGCTCCCTCGCCATGTCTCCCGTGATCATCCTCGGCCCCCTTGATCGGTCACGGGTCTGACGGTATGCGGAGGAGGGATCCGAGGCTGTACCCACCGGCACGAACGCACCGTGACCTTGCGCACGGGTCGAACGTGTCGCAGGTCACGTCCTGCCGCCATGATGGTTCGCGTGACCACGGTGGCCGTGATCGGGCTGGGTGCGATGGGCGGGCGGTTCGTGCGCCGGTTCCTCGCCGCCGGGCACGAAGTGATCGTATGGAACCGGACCCCCGAGAAGGCCGCCGAGCTCGCGGAACTGGGGGCCGCGCCGGCGGCGAGTCCCGCCGACGCCGCCCGGCGCGCCGAGGCGGTCATCACGATCGTCGCCGACCCTGCAGCTCTGCATGCGGTGACCGAGGGACCCGACGGCGTCGCCGCGGGCGCGGACGAGTCGACCACGGTGATCGAGATGTCGACCGTCGGGCCGGACACCGTGAGATGGCTGGCGTCAGCGCTCCCGCCGGAAGCGGGGCTGCTCGATGCCCCGGTGCTGGGAAGCCTCTCGGAGGCGGAGGAGGGCAAGTTGCAGGTCTTCGTGGGGGGGCCGGCGCCGCTCGCCGAGCATTGGACATCGCTCCTGTCCGCGTTGGGCTCCCCTATGCATGTGGGTCCACTCGGCGCGGGCGCGTCGGCCAAACTGGTCGCGAACGCCACCCTCTTCGGGACCCTCTCCTTGCTCGGCGAGGTGGTCGCGTTCGCCGACGGGCTCGGCCTCTCCCGAGACGTCACCTTCGACGTGCTGGCGGCCACGCCGCTCGCCGGTCCCGCCGAGCGGCGCCGCCATTCGATCGAAAAGGGTGACTACCCGTTGCGCTTCACGCTGGCGCTCGCGAGGAAGGACGCGGAGCTGATCACCGATGCGGCGAGAACGGCGGGGGTCGACCTCCGACTCCTGGAGGCCGCCCGGCACTGGCTGGCGGACGCAGAGGAAGCCGGCTTCGGCGACCGAGACTACTCCACGGTCCTCGCTCGGATCATCGACGGCGACTGAGGGGATACCGGCCGGTGCTATCCTCGCTCTCCGGACCCGACAGGGCCCACGGTCCCATCGTCTAGAGGCCTAGGACATCACCCTCTCAAGGTGAAGACACGGGTTCAAATCCCGTTGGGACTACAGGAATCTCGGCGGTCGGTTCCCGCTCGGGTGACACTCTGTGTGACACTCAGATCGTCGTTGACGCTTGACCTCGCCTCGGCAAGGTCGTCGTCCAGACTCTGCAGCCAGGCGCTGCCGAGGGTGCCGAAGAGCCCGGACATCGCAGTGACCCACTTCGTGGCCGTGGCGACCGCATCCGAAGGTCGTGAACAGGCTCGCGTCGAGGACCGTCGAGCAGTTTGCTCATCCACCTGAACCTCAACGGGGGCGAGCGCGAACTGCCTCTAAAGGTCCGGGAATCCTGGATCTAGTCCGACGCTCGTGAACGGGCCCAGCAACTGGAAGACACGTTGCCGAGATCCGTTCCGAGGTCGCGGTTCGCACGGTGCCGGCGTGATCCGGCTCACAAATGGGGCGACTGATTCGCCGGCGCCCTTCGTGCTTCGAACCGGTCGATCGCGTTGGACCCGCCACATACGAGGAAGGCGAATTGATCAATGATGGCTAGTACTCACGAGCCGCGAGACGGTCGCGCGACCCCGGACGAGCAGTTTCACATCTTCACCGCCGAGAACCTGAACGAGCTGGCGGAGCGCTACGGCTCGGTCGAGGCAGCTGGGGAGCGGTACCGGTGGCTGCGCGAGCGCGGGCAGATCTGGGAGAGGCCGCTCCAACGATCCGATGCCTGGTGGGCGACCGAACCGGGCGTTCCAGAGAACCTCCTTCCGCGGGAGAGCCTCGCGGGGCGAAGGGATACGAGGGGGTGCTCCCGCCGGAGGTCGTGGAGCGTCGTCGGGAGTGGCTTCGGGCATCCGGTCACGCGTCCTTGGAGGAGAGCAGCCTGTCTGAGCGAGACCGTCACCTTCTCGGTCAAGGTGTCTTGCGGCGCGTGCCCCCTGCCTGATCCCGTTCGCCAACTTGCCCGCCCGTGCTCAGGGGATGAGACTAGATTCCGCCTCGGGCTGCGTCGCCCGAACCGGAGGGGAGGTCACACCCCATGATCGCGGCCGACATCTCGTTTTGGACCGTCGTTTGGTATGCCTTTGCCGGTCTTGTCATCGGTTTGCTGGCGCGACTTCTCATGCCGGGCAGGCAGAACATGAACATCGTCGTGACGATCCTGCTTGGCGTGATCGCCGCTATCGCAGGTGCCTTCCTGTGGAATGCGATCTTCGTGGACCAGGAGGGTGTCGCGTGGATCGGTGGAATCGTGGTCGCGGTAATCCTCCTCTGGCTCTATTCGCGGTTCGCACCGAAGGCCGGCCGGAGCGGATGACTCTGCCTTCGTAGCCTTCCGTCGTCGGTCACTCGGGCGACATTCCTGGGCGCTCGCCCATGTCGACGTCCTCTTCCTTGGTCCATGGAGAATGTCGGGCTGGCTCACGCCTCAATGGCTAGGATTTGTTTCATGCATCCCCAGGACGAGGGCGATCCACGCACGTGGGGAGGCAAGCTACCCCACCGGACGCATCCCGAGGGAACAGGTCGCATGGGGCGCTCGTGATTGTGCTCGGGTTGGCCGTGCTCGCCGTGCTCTTCCCGAGGCTCTCGGCTCTGGGCTGGACCGTGGGGCCGACCACGGGGAGCCCGTCGCCGCAACCGACTGATGCGAAGAGCCCGTGGCGGGATGGCGGATCTGGCTTGTCGATCCCGAGGCCAGCGACACACTGCGGGACCGCTTCGAACTCGAGCTTCTGCGAAGTCTCGGAATGCAATCGCTCGGCCTCGATACGCTCGCTCCGTGGCGGCGCTCCCGAGGATGCTCGAGGACGATCGGCGGCGGGCGGGCTGGTCGGCTGGGCGAGCTGCATGGGATCGCGGCCGTGACGATCCGCGAGTACCGAGAGACTCGAGCCGGGGCTCCTCGGCGACATTCGAGACCTGAGACCGGATCTGCAGGCTGTTCGGCTGGCCGTGTGGGGGGCTCGGGGTCGGCGCGTGGCACTCAGCGACGATCGCTGGAGGAGCGTCTGACATTCGCAAGGATCCTGGTTTGGCTCATGCGCCCTTCTCGACGCCGAGCCAAACGTGCGGCGTCGCAGTCGGGGCAGTAACCCTCGGCGTTCGTCGTGAGTGCCCACACTGCGCGCACCCCGTGAACCAGGTCTTCATCACGTCCTCGTTTTCTCGTTTGCACCGCGAATCGATCATGCGCGCAAACGAATCGCTGCCTCATCCGTCTTTCGGGGTCCAGCGACACACCGACGTCGCTTTTCGCATCGCGGACGACCGAGCCTCAACGTCGCGCCATGAATCGGGTACCGCCCCACGACCAAGGGCTCGCCACGTAGTGCCACCGGCAATGAGACGAGGAAGGAGGCTGGGCTTCAGCTGTAGCGATGTTTCCCCGCGATGCTCCGAGCACGATCGCAGACAGGAGGGCTGGTCAGTCGGGCAGACTGCGTGGCGTCTCGGCGTGAGCATCCGCGAGTATCGGGAGCTCGGGGCAAGCACGAGATGACCTAACTGCGACGTCTGGCACTGGATCTGCGATCTGCCCGGCTGCCCAAAGACCTTCGTTGCGAGGATAGAAGAGGGACCCCAAGCGGAGCTCAGGGTCCCTCTCTTATGGGCGGGCTCAAACCGATGACCCCGCGGTTGTCGCGGCTAGGGATCGGGGGACCTTCGATGTAGACGGCTGGGCGAACCAGCATCTCTCCGAGGGTCTCTGCCACCCTTCCGCGAGTCGATTTCTACCCGCCACAACTGACGTGGAAACGCCCTTCCAAGCGATTCATGGGCCGACCCGAATGGCCTCGTTTCATCGCTCAGGGTCTCGGGAACGCTAGTCAGACTCAAGGAAGCCGAGCGCAGGTTGCGTTCCATCCGTGAAGTGGCGATAGATCAGGTGCTCGCCGAGGGGAGGGTCGAGCAGAGACTCGTGGACGCTGAGATGCGCCTGCGCCGCATCCACACTCTGGCGACGGAACCTTGAACCTCCAGGAAGACGACTCCTCGCGTTTGACAGGAGTGACGTCATCCGGCTAGCTTCCTTCTCGAGAAGCCGCTGGGGCCTTCGGGTTCCGGCGGCTTCTCACTTTCTTCGGTCTTGTCCTCCAACGCCGCGTTTCCCACCACTCCCGCTCGACCCACCGCTCGATCGACGGAGGGCTCCCTCCTTGCCGTTCGATGCTTGAGCGGTCATGCATGCTCGGGATCGATCTGGAGGGTCCAGTGGGAAAGAGCGTGGCTGCAGGCTCACTCAGGCCTATCGCCTTCACGAGTCGGTTGAATTGCCACCAGAGCTGGGCCGAGCCGCCAGGCCAGCAAGAGCTCCCGCGGCCGCACAAGCGAGTACCCCGATCAACGTGGCGTTCCGCCTCGTACTTCGGCTTGGGTCGGGGCCGGGCCGCTGAGCCTGGTGTGACGCGTCGGTGGCCGCGGCTGCCTTGGCCTCCAAATCATCCATGTCAGGCATCGGCATCCGGTCGAGTAGGCGGTCGACCGCGCCCGTGCTAGGCCGTACCGGAGTTGGGGGATCGGCAACCGCGATCCTTGGGATCCTTGCACGAGCCTTGATGGCCCGCGCGGTTTCAGTCATCCGTCCACGTGATTCGTCGAGGCTCCGGCAGAGCTCATCTGTTGCCTCGCCCATTCGATGTCCTTTCGAACCATCCGTGCCGTTCGCTCTGGCGTAAAGGGAATGGCGGCCCTGATGCGGGCGCGACCGCGGAGCCAAGGATCACCGCGGCCATCCCCTCGATGGACGCAACGACGAGAGCGGCCACCCAAGCGGGCCAGACCATGGCGAGTCCCAATATCGCAGCCGCGGTCACAGCCGCAGCCATGAGGATGCCGAGAAGTGCCGCCCCACAGACAAACGCCCCGCCTGTTGCGGTCAGCCTCACCTTCTCGCGGATCTCCAGCTTCGCAAGCGCGACCTCCTGCCGAAGATGAACCCCGGCCTCGCTGCGGAGCGCGCTCAGGAGCTCAACGAGTTGCTGATCGTTGACGTCTCTTTCGGATGCGTCGGACATGTCCGCCCCGTCGATGGTGATGGGAGCACGTTACCCCTGGGCAAGCCACTCAAACGGTTTGTCATCTCCGAATCTCGGATAAGGAGTCGCGAGACAACGGAGGTCAGCAATGGTCAAAGCCAACAGCGATCAGGATGTTCCAGGAACCGTGCAGCACATCAAGCAACAGGTTGGAGGAACGGCACGGGCCGTGACCGACGTGGCCGGAACGGTCGTCGGTGACCGGATGCGGAGCGAGATCACCGCCCGGTCCGCCCAAGCAGCCGTGGAGATGAAAGCGTTCGCTCAGGCGATACGGGAGGCGAGCCAGAGTTTCCGCCAACAGGGACACGAGACGGAGGCTTCCTGGGCCGACGCCACGGCGGTTCGAGCGGATCGGCTGGCGGCATACCTCGCGAACGCCGACGTTCAGACGCTGACGGCGGATGGGAAGAAGTGGTCGCGAGAGGTTAGCGACTTCGCTCGAAAAGAGCCGCTCTTGGTTTCAGCGGCAGCATTCACGCTTGGGCTGCTCGCGACTCGCTGGCTCGGCACGGGCGCGGATGAATGAGGAGGACACGATGTCGGACATGAAAGAGATCGGTGCCCCGGTCGAGAAGATCAAGGGGGCGGTCGGGAGCGGTGCCAAGACGGTCGGGAGTGGTGTCAAGAAGGCCGGCCAGAAGGTGGGCGGTGGCGCGCAGCGCGCCGCGAGAGGGGGCACCAACATGGTTTCGCGCAGCGGTGCCACAGCTGGCAAGGCTGCGTCATCGGCCGGCACGGGTGCGAAGAAGGCCGCGACAGCCATCAAGGAGAACCCCATGTTGGCGGTGGCCGGTGCTGCGGTCATCGGCGCTGCCGTCGGCGAGATCCGCAACCGCTCAAAGAAGGGATCGACCGCTCCGTCGAAACGCAAGAGCTCGAGCAGCAAGACGACTCGTGGCCCGAGCGGAGGACAGCGGACAGCGAAAGGGAAGAACACCCGCAGTACGGGCGCAGCGCGAAAGGGAACGAGCACGAAGAGCGGCGCGCGCCCTGGTGGACGTCGCGGTACGGGCAGCAAGAGCCCGACGAGGAAGAAGACAACCTCCAGGAAGACTGGAAGTAGCCGAGTGGCCGGGGCGAAAAGGACGGGGCGCAAGAGCACCGGCAGCGGCGCTTCCAGTAAAAGGACGACGGCCAGGAAGCGATAAGGAGTCCGAACTGGGAGACCTTCCACCGAATCTGCGAGCTCTACGGGTGGCCGCAGTCGTTCGTGACGGTTCTATAGCGGCCGTTGGCTCAGGGGCGCACGCTCATGCTCCCATCCGACCGATGGACTTCCCTACTGTTCTCAGGAACTCCTGAAGGGGCATGCCCCCGTGCTCGGCGAATGCCGCTAGATCCGGGGGCTGATTCGCGGAGCTATTGCTTCTGGAGCCAGGTGCGAAACGCCACTCCCAGGAGGGCTCCCACCGGGACGGTCACGAGGCCACACGCGGCGACGATGAAGGCCTGCCAGAACTGGGGCACGTCGTAGAGGATCACGGGAACAACCCCAGCGGCTAGGACAGCCGTGCCTAAGAAAGCGACAAGAGCACCAACCCAAGGGGATGGAACTGCCGAGGCGAAGAATGGCCTCATAGCCGTATCCTGCATCCGTTCGGGCCGATTTTCGAATCGCATTCTCGTTCCCTCAGGACCAGCCCAGCTTGTAGTGGTACGGAGTCAAACATGGTCGTGCTACCGGGCAACCGTCGCGGCCGATCCGGTCCAGCGCCGGATGCCGTCGAACTGGCCGGGCAGAGGTCACCACAGAAGCGGCTAGATGTTGATGTCGACGAAGACGGCGGCGTGGTCCGAGGCAGCGTGCTCGGGATCAGTGATGTTCGGGTAGATCGCCCATTGGGCAGGAGGGTTAACTGTTTGTGGTCCGCCCCACAAGCCGCGTCGCTCCTGGTCGGTCGCCCAAGCCGCGTGGCGCCTCGGCGTGAGCATCCGGGAGTACCGGGAACTCGAGGCCGGCACGCGGATGCCTGACTGGGAGATCTTCGACCGGATCTGCACGCTCTACGGCTGCCCGCAGACGTTCGTGAAGTAGCCAAGAGAGTCCCCGGATCGTTGCAGCCAGGTCTCTCTTGTGGCGGTCGGAGACGGTCCGGCGAGCCCTCCCCAGACACCACATCTCGCCTGACCTCACGCTCTCGAGGCGGGCGAGTAGTACGAGGTTTGGTCTGCGGCACGCACCGGGTACGCCGTTCTCAACAGCAGCGTCGGCGTTGGAGGCGCATGGGGCGCACTTCAGAGGAGTCGGAGAGTCAGGTGCGTCGGCTCAGGCTGAGGTTCCGGGCCGCGCCTGAGAATCTGCCGCGGATCCGGCGTGCGCTCGAGGGGATGGGACTTCCCGATCAGGTGATCTGGGACGGTGCGCTCCTCACGACCGAGTTGGTGACCAACAGCATCCGACACGCCGGCCTAGGACCAGACGACTACATCGACGTGGACGCTGCCTGGTCAGGCACCGTCCTTCGGGTCATCGTTCGAGACAGCGGATCCGCAAGCCCGCCCTCGGAGATCGTCGCTGGCTCGATCCGTCCGTCGCCGGGAGGTCAGTCCGGGTGGGGTCTCTACCTCGTCGACAAGCTCGCCACTCGGTGGGGGACGAACCTCGAGGGCTCAGCTGGGTTCTGGTTCGAACTCGAGTACCCGCGACCCGCGGGTCCGAGCATCTAGTCCCGTGGGTCCGACGCTTCGGCGACCTCTGCAGAGGTGCCCTCCCGCTTCTCCACCACGGTGAACCGCTCCGTCTCGGCGACCACCCGCTCCACGTCGGGGATCACGTGATCCTTCACCACGACGAATCGGCGCCCATTCTGGCGAACATCCTCGTACTCGGAGACCGTGATTGTGATGAGCAGTTCGCAGTCGAGGTTGCCACATTCACACATCACTGGAGCGTCGCCTTCGGGGGTGCGCGAGGCTTTCGCCTCCTCGATGCCCTCGTTGATCTCCCGGACGATCGCCTCGTTCTTTGCGATCCGGGCCTGCCTATCGGTCATGGCCGCAGCCTAGCGTCCCCCCTGCCCCCGGGCGAATCCCCGACGACCCCGGGCGACACATCTGCGATCCCCTAGGCGCTCGGACGCACGCGGCCCGGCTGGTCGATGAGGACAAGCGGCATGGCGGCTCGGCGTAAGCGTTCGCGAGTACCGGGAGATCGAGGCTGGCGAACGCTCGCCGAGCTTCGAGACCTGGGATCGGATCTGCAAGCTGTACGGGTGGCCGCAGACGTTCGTGACGGTTCTGTAGCGGCCGTTGCTCAGGGGCGCATGCTCGTGCTTCCATCCGGACTGGTGGAGTTCTTTTGCTGTCCCCAGCATCTCCTGCAGTGGTGGGTGCTCGGCTGCCTGTTCGTGGGAGCAATCCTTCTCGCCGGCGGGGCGCGGGCGGCGGGGGCGGCCTTGGTCGGCTCCTCGCTCCTTTCATTCCTCGCGTACCCCCTGAAGGGGCTCTACGGAGGCGACCACGTCGAAACCCTCGTGCACGGCGCGGTCATCCTGGGGAGCGTCGGCCTGGTCGGGTTCGGCCTCGGCGGGCTCGCCTTGGGAACCCACGGCCCGCTGGGTCGATACCCGATGGCGCTGGTCCTGGCGATCGGCACCGCCGTCGTCGGGACGCTGCTGATCCTCCGGATCCACGCGGAGGCAGCTCCGACCTGCTCGCTCCAAACGGGGCTCCGGATCACGAACGCGTCCTCGCCGTTCGCGGCGTCATGCTTCCGGGGGTTCGAGGACCCTTGGGTGCAGGCGCTGCTTTGGTTCAACGTCGCCTTCCTCGCGCTGCTGTTCCTGGTGCAGGCGTGGCAGGCGTCACGGTCATCGGGAGAGAACGAAGAGGAGGACGATCCCATCGTGCGTGGGTTGATCGGTCCTCGTAGCGAGCCACCGTTCTGACCGGACGCTGGCACGTCTCAAAGGGGACAGCGCCCCATCGTCGCCGCGATGGCCTAGCCTCCTCCCGGTGGTGGCGATGTTCCGCAAGATGCTCGGGGAAGATCGGCGGCGTGCGGGCTGGTCGGCGGGGCGAGCTGCATGGGAGCTTGGCGTGTCGATCCGCGAGTATCGGGAGCTCGAGGCCGGGGAGCGGTCGCCGACTTTCGAGACGTGGGATCGGATCTGCAGGACGTTCGGCTGGCCTCAGACGTTCGCCGCGCATGGCTGATGTCCTCGACGAGGACGCCGGTCGGCTCCTACCTGGACAGCAGCTGGATGGCGATGATCGGGAGGTTGAGGAGGATCAGCGCCGCCATCGCCGCGATCACGATACGTACGACCTTGGTTTCGGTGCTTGCCTCAGACCACTTCTCCAACTTCATGGATCGACCCCTCCGGGACACCGGTCGTCCCTCGCGCGGACATCCTGGGGCTTCGTCCAATGGAGCGCCAGTCCCGCAGATGACGTAGACGTAAAGCGTGGCTGATCTCCTCGACGAGGACGGCGACGTCCGCTCCCACCTGGCGGCGTTCGCCCCGACCGCGCTGGCCGAGCTGCGCCGCATCCTTGAGGCGCCTCCGACCTACCGATCGGCGCTACTCCGCGGGCTCGTGACGTAACCCGGCCGCCGCGGACCTCGCCACGCTGATCGCGATGGCCGACACCGACGAGGTCGTTCGGCTGCCGCTGCTTCGAGCGGTCAGGAACGTCGGCGTCTAGTCAGCTCAGCGACATTCGCGAACACTCGTGGCAGCCAAGGGTTCAATCCACCAACGTTCGCGCTCAAGCTGCGCCCAAGACTATGATCGGCGACTGGCCTGGCCGTGGTCCGGCGAGAAGAGGGAGTGATGGTCTTGATCAGACCTGGTGGGAGCACGGGGCCTGAGGCGGGAGGACGCCGACTCGGTGGTGGAGCGATCGCCTCGCTCATCGGAGTAGGGCTGCTGCTCATATTCATGATCCAGAACACAGAGAGCGTGCAGCTCGACTTCCTGGTCTGGGGCTTCACTTGGCCGCTTTGGCTGCTCACCATCGTAGTCGCAGTTCTCGGGGCATTGGTGTGGTTCGGACTAGGCGTGATTCGCCGTCACCGTCGCCGCAAGGAGCGCCGCGAAGACCGCCGGGGCTGAATCGTCCGAAGACCCAGCCATCGAGGAACATCCCGAACACTCGCCCACACGAGACTCCTCTCCCTCGTTGTGCGTCTGGCTGCGCTGCCACCGTGGCGATGCTCCCGAAGATGCTCGAGGAGGATCGGAAGCAGGCCGGGTACTCGTTCGACGCCCCGCAGATCGATCGATCCCTACTCGGGGTCATCGGGTTCGGTTCGCTTGGCGGATGTCGTTGATCTGTATCAGCCGGGCCTCGGCGTCCATGGGGTTGCTTTCCGGCGTGCCCGCCGGTGTCACCGGGCCAGAAGCCAACCCGGCGATGGCAGTGAGGCGCCGCTTGGCGTCCTCCATGCGCTGAGGGAGCGGGCCTGACGCGAGCTCAGCGATCGCAGCGAGGCGGTGCTCGGCGTCCTCAATGCGATCTGCGGCGTTCGTGTCCTCCGTGGGCTCAACCACGTCCGGAGGATATCCTCGCGGCTGTGGGACGAAACGTGCGGATCAGTACCGGTACCGGAGGGGTTCAGCGACTCCGACAGCCTCCCAGGGCGTCAACTGTGCACTGAGGTCGCCGCCATCGCCTAGTTTCGGTCGGTGGCCGCGTTACCGGGCATGCTCGAGCACGAACGGAAGCGGGCAGGCTGGTCGGCTGGGCGAGCCGCATGGGAGCTCGGCGTGAGCATCCGGGAGTACCGGGAGCTCGAGGCCGGCGTACGCTCGCCGAGCTTCGAGACGTGGGACCGGATCTCCAAGCTGTTCGGCTTGCCGCAAACGTTCGCGGTGACAGGCTCACGAGCAGCCGACTAGGATGAGCGAAACTTCTTGGAGAGGTGAGCGCCAAATGCCTAACTGGTTGTGGATCGTTATCGTGGTTGTGGTGATCCTGGCGATCTTTGGCGGAATTCGGACTCGCCGCTAAGAGACTGCGCTATCGCTCAGATCTGCAAGCTTGTTCGCGGGTGGGCTCAGACCTTCGTGGGGCGTCCGATTTGACGGGCAAGACCTCGAGGGGCTAACTTCCCTGTTGAGAAGTCGCTGGGGCCCTCGGGTTCCGGCGGCTTCTCACTTTTCTCGGCGATGACAGGTGATCCCGGCGGTCGAGTCGTGGCGATCCTGGGCGAGCAAGCAGCCCGGGAACTCCTCGAAGTGCTGGAGCGGCCTGACGCAGACCGGGCAGCGCTGATTGGGCGGCTGCACGTCGGGACGATGCCGCGTGGCTCGCCGAGCTCCTGATGGACCTCGAGGATGAGATCGGCGAGATCGCGAGGCTTCGGCCGGTCGACGCGCTGCGCTCGGCGCTCCCGAACCGATAGTCGGGGGACACTTCGGGTGACACTCCGGTTGTCCTGCCCTGTCCCGAACCGTCCGGGTACATACTGATCGGCCCTCCCTACCTGCGGGAACCGACAAGACGGGACGGCGCGGGACGGCTCAGGGCGTGCCTGATTCCCCTCTCAAGGTGAAGACACGGGTTCAAATCCCGTTGGGACTACGTCCTCTTCGGCCGGTGGCGGTAGGTCGGCTAGCTCTGAGGGCGCCGGATCCGCGTCCTCAGGATGTCGCGGAGGCTGACGATCCCGAGGACCGTCTGACCATCGACCACCGGCAGGTGGCGGAAACCGTGGCTCATCATGATCTCGGTGGCCTCGCCCGCATCCATGTCGGCGGGGGCGGTCACGGGGTCGTTGGTCATCCACTCCGAGACCGGAGACGAGGTCAGATCGGCTCCCGCCGCCGCCGCGCGGAGGACGTCGCGTTCGGTGAAGATGCCGCTCAGCCACTTCCCTTCCATCACGACGGCGGATCCGAACTGGCCCTTCAGCATGCTGCCGGCCACCTCCGCGACCGGCGTCTCCCGCGTGGTCGTGAACACCTCGCCGGTCATGATCTCCTTCAGGATGGCCATGCGTGCCCCCCAGATCCCCTTAGCCGCCCTCGCCGCCGACCTCGTGGAACTCGGAATCCTCTTCCGGCTTCGCCGCGTCGGCGAGGTTCTCGTTGAGTCGCCGCCAGAGTGCCCCCGCCCACGAGCTGATGTGCGGCCAGCTCTGCCAGAAGACCTGCAGCGTGGCCTCGTCGAAGGAGCCCGCCGCCTCATCAGGGGTCGCTGCCCCGGCAACGTGCTCGTACTCCTCGATGGCCTTCAGCAAACGATCGGAGGCATCATCCACGGCAACCCCTCTCTTCGCGGCCCGAGTCTAGCCCCACGCTCGAAGGTGCTCACGAAGGGGTCCGGGGCGCCGTCCCGGATCAGGAGATCGAGGGTCTCACCACTCGTCGTGCCGCCTGCCCACCCGCGCACGAGTGTGACACTCGCACTCATCGTCTGAGCAGTGCAGATCGTGATGACGACCCGGCTCCCAGACGAGATCGTGATCGTCCTCGGCGACGAGGTACCCGCAGCCGCACCAGCCACAGACATCCTTCAGGACCATGTGCCAGGTTCCCTCGGCGTCCTGGCGCTCCGGCAGGTTCAGGACCTTCGACACGGCGCCTCCTGGAAGCCAATCCTAGACCGAGGAGACGGCCGAGGGAAATCGGGGGTTCAGCAGCCGATGTCGACCCATGCCGGCGGCGGCCCGATGGGAACTCCCGCGGCACGGGCACGATCCCGCAGTCGACCGCGGTAGGTCTGCATCGCGGGCCTCGACATGTCGGTGTGGGTCCTGCACTTCCACGCCGGATAGCGCTCATATCGGAGTGGGCTCTGGAGGCTTTCGCCGTGTCCGATCACGTTCCGCGTCTGGATCCCGAACTTGGCCACGAGCCAGAGCGTGAGCTTCAATGACGCGTTCATCTGCCGGGCGTTCCTGAGCACCTCGGCGTCGGACCGCCCCACGTGCTCGATCCCGATTGAGAGCTGATTCATCCCGATCGTGTGCCGGCATCGGATCCAGAGCGGCACGAGCTGGTAGATCCTGCCGTCGGTGTGGACGATGAAGTGGGTGCACGTGCCCGGGTACTCGCCGAGGTGACTCGAGTTCGCGGCGAACGTGTTCCAGGCGCCCTGCCACGTCGTGCCGGTCGTGTAGTGCTCGACGACCGCCGAGGGACTCGTGAGCCGCCATCTCCACATGCCGTGGTGACGCTGGGAGTAGGCGGCCATCTGCTGGCGGCGGCGGTCGCCGAACGGGATAGGCTTCCACACGATCTTGGGCCGGAGAGACGCGAGGTTCGGTGCGGTCGCGGCGACCGCCGCCGCCGCGCCCTGGACCGAACCCGCTTCGAGCGCCGGAGCCACCCCGGCGGGCGCCAGGACGAAGACCATCGACAGGATCAGCAGCCCCGCGGCGCTCATCCGGCGACCGCGCGCAGCCGAGCCACGGTGCGTTCCTTGCCCAGCGACGCCAACGACTCGGGCAGCGGGGGCGACACGTTCGAACCGGTGACCGCGGCGCGGATCGGCTGCCAGCCTTTCGTTCGGCTCAAGCCCGCTTCCGACGCCCGCTCGTCCAGCACTGCCTGGATGTGCTCGGTA
The DNA here is from genome assembly GCA_963842295.1 of uncultured Actinomycetota bacterium. Lineage (GTDB taxonomy): Bacteria > Actinomycetota > UBA4738 > UBA4738 > HRBIN12 > JAJNBA01. Next base: position 140,309 of record CAWJFY010000009.1, read on the forward strand.
TCCCATATCTGCAAGGCATCGAGCGCGTCGGCCGTCTCCTTGAGATATCCCTCGGGAGCCTTCGCGATCAGCTCCTTCGCCTTCTCGTTCGGCTCGATGTCGTCGGTGAACAGGAACCGAAGCAGGGCAGGCGCCTCGGTGAGCCTCTTCATCCGCTCCCGGACGATCGGAATCGCTCGGCGGAGCAGCTCCGGGTCGACGGAAAGACCCTCCGCCGTGAGGAAGGGGACACAGCGGGCCGCGAGATCGTCCTCTTCGAGCGACTGGATGTAGTGGTTGTTCATCCACTCGAGCTTCTGCGTGTCGAAGACCGCGGGGTTGTGGGAGACGTGCGCGAGATCGAACGCCTCGACCAGGTCCTCGCGAGAAAGGAACGTCGTGTGGTCGTCCTTCGCCCATCCGAGGAGGGCGAGGTAGTTCACCATCGCCTCCGGCAGGAACCCCTCTTCTCGGAACGCGGCGACGCTCGTGGCGCCGTGTCGCTTCGACAGCGGCTTCGCGTCCGGGCCCAGTACCTGCGGCAAGTGGGCGTACGTGGGCGGGGTTCCTCCGAGCGCTTCGATCACCGCTGCGTTGCGAGGAGCGCTCGCCAGGAGATCGTCGCCGCGGACCACGTGGGTGACCTCCATCAGCATGTCGTCGACGGCCACCGCCAGCAGGAACACCGGCGATCCGTCGGAGCGCACGATCACGAAGTCCCCGAGGTCCCGGGCGGCCCAGCGCACCTCGCCCTTGACCAGATCCTCGACCACCCAGTCCCGCTCGGGCATGTGGAACCGGATCGCGAATGGCCGGCCCTCGGCTTCGAACGCCGCGCGCTCTTCGTCGGAGAGATCCCGGCAACGGCCGTCGTAGCCCGGTGGCTCGCCGCGAGCGAGCGCCGCCTTCCGTCGCTCCTCGAGCTCCTCGGGCGTGCACCAGCACCGGTACGCATCGCCCGAGTCGAGCAGCCGCTGGGTCATCTCGCGGTAGATGTCCAGCCGCTCGGATTGCCGGTACGAACCGACGGGACCGCCGACGTCGGGACCCTCGTCCCAATCCAGGCCCAGCCAGCGGAGATCCTCGACGACGCCCCGGTACGCCTCTTCGGTGACCCGGCTCGCGTCCGTGTCCTCGACCCGCAGGATGAAGACCCCCTCGTGATGGCGGGCATAGAGCCACGAGAACAGCGCGCTCCTCGCGTTCCCCACGTGGATCGACCCGGAGGGGGCGGGTGCGAATCGGCACCGGACCGTCACCCGCGCACCTCGTTCCGCAGCACACCCACACCCTCGACCTCGACCTCGACGACGTCGCCGTCCGCGAGCTTGCTCACGCCCTCCGGCGTGCCCGTCAGCAGGACGTCGCCGGGCAGCAGCGTCATGAAGACGGTGATGTATTCGATCAACGTCGCGACGCCGAACACCATCTCGGACGTCGACGCCTGCTGGCGGATCTCGCCGTTCAGGCGCGTGCGCACGGTCGCGTCGTTGGGGTCGAGGTCGGTCTCGATCCAGGGGCCGAGAGGCGCCGAGCCGTCGAAGCCCTTCGCGCGAGCCCACTGGTCATCCGTCTTCTGCAGGTCACGGAGCGTGACGTCGTTCGCGCACGTGTAGCCCAGGATGAACTTGAAGGCGTCCTCCGCGCGGACGCCCCGGGCCAGCCGGCCGATCACGACCGCGAGCTCGCCCTCGAAGTCGATCCGCCGGCTGAACGGGAGCAGCCGGATCGGGTCGCCGGGACCGATCACCGCCGTGGACGGCTTGAGGAACAGCAGCGGCTCCTCCGGCACGGTGAGGCCCCACTCCTCGGCGTGCGCCGCATAGTTCCTCCCCACGCACACGAGCTTGGAAGGCAGCACGGGCGCGAGAACGAGGACGTCGCCGAGCGGCACCGTTTCGCCCGTCGGCAGCGGATCCTCGAAGTACGTGCCGCGAAGGATCCTGATCTCGTCGGAGCCCGGTTCGATCGCGCCGGTCGCGATGCGGTCGCCGTGGCGGAATCGGACGAGACGCATCTAGCCGAGCCTGGTGCCGCCGTCGAACGTGGCCCCGACCTGCCGCCAGTAGCCGGCGATCATCTCTCGGGGCTCCAGGGCCGCGAGCTCCTCCCCGGGGGCCTCGAACAGCCGAACCTCCGCCTCGCCGGTGTACGCGGGGCCGAGATCGACGTCCCGCGAGCGCATCGTGACCAGCTCCGCCAGCGAGTCCCCACCGTCTTTCTCGATCGAGGGCATCCAGCGGGAGTGCAGCATCGGCAGGGCGTTCACGAAGCCGCCCGTCTCGGACTCACCGGTGAGCGTGAGGCGGGCCTCGGCGAGGCGCCGGTCGTTCGCTTGGAGCGAGGCCCCGAAGACGCCGCCGGCACCGAGCCGAGGCCCGGCGCGCCCGACCGACACGGGTCGGGTCATCCAGATCGACCCGATCTTCTTCGGATAGCCCTGGTACCAGCCGCGGGCGAGCGCGAAGTCCTTGTCGACCCAGATGTAGACGCAGCGCGAGTAGGTCTCGCCGCCGTGGCGGCATCGGACGACGACGAAGCACTCCTTGTACTGGGAGCGAACGGGATCGAGCAGCTCCTCGCCGGAATCACTGCACGACTGCCAGTCGGCCCAGACGATCGCGACGGCTCCGGGATCCTCGTCCGCGGGCTCGACGCCCTCCGGGAGGAGCGCGGCGACTCGATCGGGATCCGTGCGGTACTCGATGGTCAGGACGTCTCCGGAGTAGTGCCACGGTGGCGCCGGCACCAGCGATGCCTTGCCTTCGGGTGAACGCGGTGGGAAAAAGCCCTTCAGCTCAGCCACGGATGCGGAGTCTACGTGCCGGGCGATTCCGAGACGGCCACACCCGCGCACGTCGCGCGCGCGTTCACGCCGCGAACCTCGCGCCAGGTCCCGCCACCGTCCTCGGAGACGGATCCGCGACCGTCCTCGGTCCCGAACACGACCGTGCCCCCGCCTGCGGCGAGGCAGTGGCTGTCGATGTTGCCGGGGAACCACTCCGGGAGCGTGCCCGCACACCGCTCGAACACATCCACGCCCGGCTCCCGCCGATAGACCGCAGCTCGGCCGCCGCGGGGGCCCGTAGAGGCGCTCAGGAACAGCCGGTCCCCGTCGAGGGCGACGGCGCGCGCGTACGAAGCGTGCAGTCCCTCCGTGGTGAAGCGCCAGGTGTCTCCGGCGTCGCGAGTCTCGGCGAGCCCACGCGCCGTCGCGGCGACCACGTGCGAAGCGTCGGTGGGATCCGCGAGGACCTGATGGACGTCGGCGTCGATGTCGATCGTCGGTGACCAGACCCCGTCGGGTACCTGCGCCCGCAGGATCCCGCCGACGTGGACGTTGGCGAACAGGACACCGTCGGCCGCGGCGGAGAGCGACCTCGTGTCCGGAGGCCCGCCCCACGGCGTGTACCACCCGTCACGGCCTTCGGCCTCGTCGAAGGAGCGGAGCATCGTGACGGCGCCGTCGCGAAGCAACGCCAGCCGCGCACGCGCCGTGCCGAGCAGGACCCCGTCGCCCACCGGAAGCACGCACCGCCCGAGCTCGTCGCCGGTCGCGCCGAGCGTTTCGACCTCGTCTCCGTGGACGCGCATCACGTCGCGGCCGTCGACGAGCACGAGCCACCCGTGGCCGTCCCACGCCAGCGCCGTGATCTCCCTTCCTGCGAGCCAGAGCTCGCCCTCATCTCCGACGAGCCCCTCCGCGGTTCCGACGACCCAGCGCACGACCTCTAGGCTATCGACGATGGAGACTCGACGGATCCTCCTGGACGGCGTGGCCACCACCGTCTCCCGTGAGGGCGAGGAATTGATCTCGACGGACGGACGGCGCATCCCGATGGACGAACCGGCGCACCTCCCTCCGGTGCAGCCGTCGAAGATCGTCTGCGTGCACCTCAATTACGAGAGTCGCCGCGCGGAATTCCAGATCGAGCTCGGGCCGGCACCCACTTTCTTCCACAAGCCGACGACCTCGCTCAACGCGCACGGTGGCGAGGTCGTGCGGCCACCTCGATGCCGGTATCTGAATTACGAAGGCGAGATCGCGATCGTGATCGGCGAGCGCTGCAAGCACATCGCGCCCGACGACGCCGACGACTACATCCTCGGCTACACCGTGGCCAACGACTACGGCCTCCACGACTTCCGCGACACCGACGCCGGCTCCATGCTCCGCGTGAAGGGTTCCGATACGCTCTGCCCGCTCGGTCCCGGCCTCGTCACGGACTGGGACTTCCGAGGCAAGCGGATCCAGACGCGCGTGAACGGCGACGTGAGTCAGGACGGCAACACCGACGAGATGATCTGGGACATGCGATACCTCGTGGCCGACATCGCCCGCACGATCACGCTCCTGCCCAACGACGTGATCCTGTCCGGGACGCCCGCCAACTCCCGACCGGTCGAGCCGGGTGACGTCGTGGAGGTCGAGGTCGAAGGCCTCGGGATCCTCCGTAACTTCATCGTCGAGGGGGACGTGCCGGTGCGAGAGGACGTCGGCGCCCAGCCCTCGGAGTCCGAAGAGGTGATCTCGACCGCGTTCGGCGGGGACTGGGAGTTCCGGGGGGTCAGGGCGCCGAAACGGGGCTGAGTCCTACCCCGCTCGGAGCGTGGCCCGGTACTCGGCGTACTCGTAGCCGCACTCCCGGCACATCCATCCGGGAGGGCCGTCTTCGCACTTCCCGGGCCGGATCATCACCTTGCCCTGGACCCAGAGCTCGCGGAGCACCAGATCGTCCGGCGTGCCGTACAGGATGTCGGCGAGCGCACGCTCACCGCATCGGGGGCAACGATCCGGCGTCCCGATCCGCATGGCTCGACGATACGCCTCCCACGCAGCCCGGACCAGCCGAGCGAGATTCAGCCGCATCCGATACGTTCCGGGGGCCACACGAGGAGGACGTGCATGGACCTGAGCGGTAGGCGGCTGCGGTTGCTCATCTCGGACATCCTCGGGCTGGAGCGCGGGAAGTACCTGTTCGGCGACGTCGCGGAGACGGGCCACGCGGCGTTCTGCATCGGGCTCTATCCGCTGACCACGGACAGGGAGATCCTGCCGAGCCCCCGGCAGCACTTCGACATCGGCCTCCCCGATGTGGAGGCGCAGTTGGACCGGGAGACCCTCCGCCCCGGCTGGGAGGACGACACCGTGGTCGGCATCGCCGACGTGACGCAGCACGGCCAGCCGCTCGAGCTCGACCCCCGATACGTCCTGAAGCAGGCGATCCAGGCCTGGCGCGACATGGACCTGGAGCCCCAGATGGCCTACGAGCTCGAGTTCTACCTCTGCGAGCGAACCGAGGACGGCGCCTGGGCGCCGGCCGAACTGCCTTCGCACCGTGTCTACGGCACCGGGATGTCGGTGGATCCGAGCGGTGCCGTGCACGACATGGTGAGCGCCTCGCTCGCCTCGGGTTTCCATGTGGAGAGCTGGTGCAGCGAGTTCGACTCCGCCGCCTACGAGGTCAACTGGCGCTATCGGGACGCAACCGCGGCGGCCGACGAGGCGTTCCTCTTCCGCGTGCTCGTTCACGAGATCGCCGCCCGGCACGGCCGACATGCGACATTCCTCGGACGACCCTTCAACGATCGCGGCGGCAGCGGGATGCACATGAACTTCTCGCTTCGGCGCCGGGACGGCTCCAACGCTTTCCACGACCCCGACGATCCGGACGGCCTGTCCGACCTCGCTCGGAAGTCGATCGCCGGCCTGCTCGCCCATCACCGCGGCATGTCGGCGATCTGCGCGCCCACGGTCAACGCCTACAAGCGCCTGAAGCCCGACATGCTGAACGGCTACCTGGCGAACTGGGGCTTCGACGACAGGACCGTCGGCGTTCGCGTCCCGTCCGCGCGGGGAGAAGGTTCGCGCCTCGAGCACCGGATGGCCGACGCGGCTGCCAACCCTTACCTCACGGGTGCCGCGCTGCTCCACGCGGCCAGGATCGGCGTGGTGGAGGAGCTCGAGCTCGGGCCCCCCCAGGAGCCAGGCGCGGAGCCCAACACGGACGTCGCGGTCCCCAACACGCTCTCGGAGGCTCTGGACGAGCTGCAGTCGGACGCGAAGTTGGTGGGTGCGCTCGGCGAGTGGTTGGTGGAGTCGTTCGTCGCGCTGAAACGAGCGGAGTGGGACCGATACGTGGCGGCCGGCGACACGTCCGACACGGAGGTCACTCCGTGGGAGCTCGAGTATTACCTCCCCTACTTCTAGGCCCGGTCCGTGGGCCACCGGCAACACCCAGCCCTTGACATTCTGTAAGTGATGGCTTACATAAGCTCGTACGGGACCTCGCGGGGAGGCTGAACGGATGGGCGGAGTGAAGTTCTCGATCGAGATCGACGCACCGCCGGAGCGCGTGTTCGAACACCTGGCCGACGTTGCCACGCATCCTTCGTGGGCGAACCCGAAGGCGGACATGAGGATGGAACAGACGGGCGGTGCCGGCTCCGGGCCTGGTTCCACATATCGCTCGTCGGGCGTCTTCGTGGGCAAACCGGTGACCGCCGATATCTCGGTGACGGCCTTCGACCCGCCCCGACGGTTCGCGATCCGCTCGGAGCAACATCAGGAGGGCAAGAAGGACGTCTGGTACGTGAACGACTACACGCTCACCCCCGACGGCGCCGGCACACGCCTCACGAAGCGGGTCACCTCGAATGGGAACCCGGCGATCTTCTTCATCGCCTATCCGGCGGTCCGCGCTGACCAGATGAAGTCGCTCCGCAACCTGAAGCGGCTCGCCGAGTCGAGCGGCTGAGCGGATCTCCTCGCTCGGCGGACGGGAGTCGAGAGCCTCCCCGTATGATTCGGCGATGGCCGAGGAGCACCCCGAGATCGACCTCGCGAACCCGGACAGCTACGTCGGGGGCGTCCCCTATGACTGGTTCGATCACCTTCGGCACGAGCATCCCGTCTTCTGGCATCCGGAACGCGCTCCCAACCAAGGCTTCTGGGCCGTCACCCGATACGACGACCTGACCGCCATCCACATGGACTGGCAGACCTATTCCTCCGAGCTCGGCGCGGTCGCGCTCGAGGAGCTCGACGACGAGCAACTCGAGATCAGGAAGTCGATGCTCGAGACCGACCCTCCTCGGCACACGCAGCTCCGCCGGATCTGCTCCAGCCGCTTCTCCGCGCGCGGTGTCGGGAAGTACGAGGACTGGATCCGCGAGGTCGCGAGCGACGTCTTGGACAAGGCGCTCCCCACAGGCGAGTTCGACTTCGTGCCCGAGATCAGCCGGGACCTGCCGATCCGGTTCCTCTGCTCGATCTTCACGGTCCCGCAAGAGGACGCGCCGCAGCTGATCTCCTGGGGCGACCAGATGATCGCGAACCAGGACCCCGAGTACTCCCGTGCGGTGGTCGACCGAGAGGACACCGAGGCCTATCGACTGCTGCCGTTCCGCTCCCCCGCCGCCTACGAGGTGTTCGACTACGCCGACGGCCAGCGGGACATGCGCTTGCAGGATCCCCAGGACGACGTGATCAACGCGCTCACGGTCGCGCAGTCGGAGGGCATCCTGAACGAGCAGGAGTTCCACAACTACTTCGGCGTGCTGATGATCGCGGGCAACGAGACGACGCGGCATACGATCAGCCACGGGATGCTGGCGCTGATGGAGCATCCGGATCAGCTGAAGCTGCTCCAGGAGGAACCCGAGCGGATCCCGAGGGCAACCGAAGAGATCCTGAGGTGGGCGACGCCGGTACACCACTTCCGCCGGACGGCGACCCGCGACGTCGAGCTCCGGGGCGCGGAGATCAAGCAGGGCGACAAGGTCGTCACGTGGTTCACGAGCGCCAACCGCGACGAGGAGATCTTCCCCGACCCCTACACGTTCGACGTCACGAGGAAGCCGAACGACCATGTGACGTTCGGCCCAGGAGGCCCCCACTTCTGCCTGGGCGCACACCTCGCTCGATTGGAGACGAAGATCCTGTTCCAGGAGCTGCTGCCGCGCCTGAAGTCGATCGAGCTCGCGGGGGCGGTGGAACGGATCAGGTCCGACTTCGTCAACGGGATCAAGCGGATGCCGGTACGGGTCTCGACGAGATAGGTCAGGGCCCTTCGACGTCGATGAGCACCTTGCCGACCGCGCCGCTCTCGACGGCGGCATGGGCGTCGGCGGTCTGCTCCAGGGGGAATCGGTGTAACGGCAGGCCGGCCTCATCGCCGACCCGCAGCGCCCCGGCGGCCGCGGCTGCCTGCACGTCCCGCACCGCCTTCTCCTTCACCTGCGCGGACACCGTATAGACGAGGACGAACTGGTAGCCCGCGTTGCTCCTCATCGCCGAACCAGCGCGGACGGTCACGTCCTCCGCGTCGCTCGCATAGATCGCCACGGTGCCGTTGGGACCGATCACGGAGGCGTCGAGCGCCGCGTTCGCGCTCGCAGCGACCTCGACGATCACGTCGACCCCATCAGGAGCGACCCGATGAACGGCTTCCGTCGCATCTTCCGTCCGATAGTTCACGACGTGGTGTGCGCCCGCGGCCGCGGCGAGCTCCGCCTTCTCCGAAGAGCTCACCGTCGCGATGACGGTGGCGCCGGCCCATCGCGCGAGCTCGATCGCAGCGTGGCCAACGGCACCCGCCCCGCCCGCGACGAGCACCTTCCGTCCGTCGAGCGTCCCCGGGCCGAGCGTTGCCGGGCCGTCGGCGCCGGCGGTCAGACACCGGTGCGCCGTGAGGGCCGGGATACCCAGGCTCGCGCCCAGATCGAAGGAGCCATCGTCGGGCATCGGAACCGCCTGGGATCCGGGCAACGCCACCAGCTCCTGGGCGGTCCCGTCGGCCCTCTGCCAGGCCGCCTCCCAGATCCAGACCCGTTGACCCGCTCGGGCGGGATCGACGTTCTCCCCCACCGCCACCACCGTGCCCGCGCCGTCCTGGTTCGGGACGACTTCCGGGAAAGCGAGGCGGTGTCCGGGACCATCGCCCCTGCGCGCCTTCCAGTCAGTCGGGTTCACTCCAGAAACCGCGATGCGGACGAGCACCTCGCCGCTGCTCGGCTCAGGTTCGGGCCGTTCGGCGATCCTCAGGACATCCGGGGCACCGGTCTCCGTGTAGACGATCGCTCTCATCGGCGATCACACCCTCCTCTGTCCGCGAAGAACGACGAACCGCCTTTCGGCCTAGCCGGAATGGCCTAGAAATGTATCGCCCTTTGACGTCTACGGTCCCCCGACCGGCGGACCTAGCATTCGAGGTCCATGGACGAGAAGGCGAACGATGATGGCTCCGCGCCGGACACCCTGTCAGAGAGCACGCCGCATCCCGACGACGACGTACCCGCATCGAAGAGCACCGACCGGTTGGTCTCCCGCCTCGCCGAGCTGCGTGCCCAGGTGGAGATCCTGGCGCCGCCGGACCAGGACCGTGGCCGGGAGGCGATCGAGCGGATGCTTCAGGCGCAGGAGCGCGTAGCGACGCTCGAGCAGATGCTCGCGCGGGCTCGCGAGCGAGAAGACAGCCTCACCGTGCAGTCGATCCGGGACCAGGCGGCGATCGCGGACAGCGAGTCGCGCCTCGCCGAGATGAGCGCGATCGCCGCCCGGGTCGCCACGAGTGAGGAAGCTCGGCGCGAGGCGGAGACCGTCGCGGCCGAAGCCGATCGGAAGCTGACGCTCGCACAGGCCGAGGCCGAGGCGCGCCAGGGGGAGATCGAACGACTGCGATCCAGATGCTCGGAGCTCGAAACCGATCTCAGCAGGCTCGCGAGGGAGGTGGCCGCGGCCACCGTCGCGCGTGCGGAAGCCAGCAGGACCGAGCGGGAACGGAACGAGGCGCGTGATCGCGCCTCCGCCGAACGCCGGCTCGCAGCCGAGGACCGGCGACGCGCCGCGGAGGCCAATCTGCGGGCGACCGAGCTCCAGGCCCAGCTCCTCGCGGCAGAACGGCGGATCGTGAAGCTCACGAACGAGCGCAGCGCCTCGGAAACGGCGCCAGAGGCTCCCCCGAACGTCCTCGAGTCGCGGCGCACGGAGGCCCCCGCGGAGGCCCGCACTGGGGCCCGCACTGAGGCCCCCGCGGAGTCTCCCTCCAAGGCGCACAGCGAGGCCCCGTGGACCACTCTTCAGCGCGCGAGCTTCGCGGCAGCGGGGTCGGCCGAACCGGTCGAACGAACGACCGACGAGAGCGACGTCATCGATCTCACGCAGGAGACACCGGATCCGGTCGAGCAAGACACGGGCAACGGCACCGCAGAGCCCGAGGATGTTCCCGCCGCCTCGGGTGCATCTCACGGGAAGGGGATCGGGCTCTTCGGCCGGATGCTGCGCGGACGGCAGCACGAGGCCGACGCGGGCCCGGAGTAGCCGGTCCGGGTCAGCTAGGACGAGGACGACCGGCTTCGACCCGGCGCAAGAGGGTTCGAAGCATCTCCGCGAACCGCTCCTGATCCTCCGCGGAAAGGACCGACGCCACCTGCGCCTCCTCGGCGTTGAAGCGCGGGAACAACTCCTCGATCTTCCGTCTCCCGCTCGGCGTGAGCGTGAGCAGCACCACGCGCCCGTCCTTCGAGGCCTTGCGGCGCTTCACGTAGCGCCGCCCCTGCAGTGTCGAGAGAACACCCGTGGCGGTGGGCCGGCTGATGCCCACGGCGGAGGCGAAATCCCTCGCCTCCATCTCACCCCAGATCCAGAGCACCCAGAGTCCGGTGAAGGCCGTCCAGGACAGCCGGTCGTCGGCCAGCACGGTGGACTCCAGGTGCCGCCTGAGCGCGACGCCGCCGCGGAACACGTTGGAGATCGCCCACATCGCGCGGAAGTCGAGCGGCAGGTGCCCGAGCTCCTCCACGATCTTCCGTTCGGCGGGGAGCAGACCGTCGGTGCTCACGACGAACCCTTCGCGAGCCTCTCTCCTAGCTCTTCAGCGACGTCGAGGATGGCCAACACGTCGTCGTCGGTGGTCCGGTAGTTCACGAAGCAGGGGCGGAGCCAGACCTTCTCCTCGATCAGGGCAGAGGCCAGGTAGACGCGGCCGTCCGCCTGGATCGCTTCGGCGAGCGCCTGGTTGTGGGCGTTGAGATCTCCCACACCGGAAGGCGTGTGCCGGAGCGGCACGATCGACAGATGCGGTGGAGCCTCGAAGGTCTCGAAGTCGGGGCGCTCGGACGCGGCCCGGTGCAGGAGCTGCGCCTCGGCGAGGTTCCGGCGGATCGCGTCGCGGAACTGCGCCGCTCCGTGCGCGCGGAAGGCGAGCCAGAGCTTTAGGGCTCGGAGCGGTCGCGAGTACTCGAGGGTGATGTCGGCGGCGTGCAACTCGTGCTGCTGGTGCGGCAGGTAGCCCTGTTCGTGCGCGAACATCTCCGAGAGGGCGTTCGGCTCTCGGACGAGAGCTACGCTGCAGGCCTTGGGGACGTAGAGCCATTTGTGCGCGTCGACGCTCACCGAGTCGGCGCGCTCCACGCCCGCGAATCGGTCGGGCACGACCGATGCCGCGGGCAGCCCGTACGCCCCGTCCACGTGCATCCAGATGCCACGCGCCTCGCAGATCTCGGCGATCGGCGCGATCGGGTCGATCGCGCCGGTCAGCGTCGTCCCGGCGGTCACGACCACGGCCACCGGCGTCACGCCATCGTCCACGTCACGGTCGATCGTCTCGGCCAGGAGGTCCGGACGCATCCGGTGCTCGTCGTCGATCGGCACATCGCGGAGACGGTCGCTGCCGATTCCGAGCAACTCGACCGCGCGCGTGATCGAGTAGTGGACCTCCGCCGAGGCATACACGGCCGCCCGGAGTCCGCCGAGGCCGGCGGCGCGCGAGCCGGGCAGAGCCCGTTCGCGCGCCGCCGCCAACGCGGTCATGTTCGAGATCGTGCCCCCGCTGGTGAACGCGCCGTTCGTCGCCGGATAGCCGACGAACTCCCCTACCCAGCCCACGGCCTGCTGCTCGAGCATCGTGGCCGCCCTCGCGTCGACGGCGAGGTTCATGTCGTACGTGGAGGCCAGCAGATCGCCCAGCGCCCCGATCTCCAGGCCGGACGATCCGATGAACGCGAAGTACCGGGGGCGGGGCTGCGCGATCGACTCGTCCAGGGCCTTGGCGGCGTCGTCCAGCGCCTCGTGGACGCTCACCGGCTCCTTCGGGAGCCCGGCCTCCAGGAGCGCCCGGAGCCTCTCGTCGAGCGGCGGCTCCTCAGGCCGGGGCCGATCGAAGCTCCGCCAGGCCTCGGCGACCAGCTTCGCCGCGTGCTCGAGCGCCTCTTCCCGAGGCGCATCGAGCCGCAGCGGCCGATCCGGATCCGTCATCTCCCGGCGCGGGGCGCCTCAGCCCTCCTCGCCGGTCGATAGGTCCGCGAGCGCCTGTCGAGCCGGCGGTCGCCCCTTCACAGCCAGCGTGACGAGTAGGCCGAGGCCCGCCCAGATAGCCGCCCAGAGCCACACACGGTCGAACGGCGGCAGCACCTTGTAGATCGCGCCGAAGATCGCGCCGACGGCGACCGCGATGCCAAGCAGCCCGGAGATCACCAGCCCGACCTTGTTCGGGTGGTCCCTCAGTCCGTAGAAGGCGCCCAGGGCCATGACGCCGTACACGACCATGATCAGGAACGCCCCGAGCGTGGAGATCCACTGGAACACGCCTAGCTCGTGCGGCGCCCCCACAAGCACGCCGTTCGCGAACAACGCATCGAAGCTGAGCGTCGAAAGGACCCACGCCGCCGACACGATGGCCACGACGAGTGCAGAGGCGATGGGATTGCCGCCCTTCGTCGTGTTCGCTAGGGCCCCCGGGATCTTCCGATCGCGCGCGAGGGCGAAGATCCCACGCGTCGTCGCCGTCGCGGCCCCTAGGCCGACCGCCATCACGTCGAGGAGCACGACGACGAGTAGGACCTTCAGCGTCAGGTCCGAGGATCCGCCGTACCCGCCCGCTGCATCGGGCGAACCGAGCGCGAACAGAGGGGCGCCAGCTACCTCGGGAGACGTGAACACGGCCATGTCGAAGCCGAAGCCCGCCACCTGCGCGTAGGCGGCCACTACGTAGAAGACGGCCACGATCGCCACCGAGAGCAGCACGGCCCGGGGGATCGCGCGCTTCGGCTGCTCCGCTTCCTCAGCGAGGTTCGCTGCGGTCTCGAAGCCGACGAAGATCAGCACGCCATACAGAACCCCGAAGAGGATCCCCGTGTAGCTGGGGGCCTCTGCCGGGTTGAAGGCCCTGAGGCTGTTCTCCGGCGCGTTGATGATCACGTTCACGAAGAACGCCAGCACCACTGCGGCGGACACGAGTGCGAGCAGAAGCTGCAGTCGCGTGGAGATCTTCACGCCTGCTGCCAGGATCAGGAAGACGACTCCCACGTAGATCAGCGACCACGCCCAGGACGGCATGAGCGGGTCGACCTCGAAGGCGGGCAGCACGTTGTCGCGAAGGAACCACCCCACGAGCACCGCGATCGCCGAGGCGAGCAGGAGCGTGCCGCCGTAGTAGATCCAGCCAGCCCATCCGCCGACGCGTGATCCGAACCCCATCGTGACGTAGTCGTAGAGGGAGCCCGCAGCGTGCACCCGCTTCGCGTACTGGGCCACGATCCAGCCGAGCGCCAGCACGCCGATCGCAGCCAGGATCACCGCGAACGGGGTTGCGACACCCGCGCCCTCTCCGGAGAAGCCCGTGCCCGCGATCAGCGGGATGAGGAACGCCGCCGAGAACACCGGCCCGATCAATCCGACCGACTGCGCGACGACGTCGATCAGCTTGAGCCGCCGTTTACCCAGCCGTTCGTACCCGGTGCCCTCGCTCATCCTGTCCATCTCCGTTGCCACGCAGAGCCCCCTCTCGTTCGGTCGAACCTCTCGCGCGAACCCTATGCCGCCGCGGTCGAGCCGGTCCAACCGGTCGCGGGGCGTTCGAACCACACGTGCACCTGGCCGGTGCCGACCGAGGCTTCGTACTCGCTGAACAGCTCGCCGGGCGCCGTGCACGCGGCTCCGCCGAGCGCGCCGGCCATGATCAGGTAGTGCCCGAACTTGCCCTCCGGCCCGACCTTCTTGTACTCGGGGACCCAATCGATCACGCCTGCGTGGTCGCCCTTCTGGAGCAGGTCGAGCACATGGAGGTCGGCCTCGCGAGCCTCCGGGGTGATGATGTTCTTCATCGGGTCGGAGCTCTCGCGGCCGCGGAGCTCGCGGAACGGCAGGAACCGGTGCGAGAGCCCGCCGGATGCCAGGAGCACCACTTTCCGGTCGAGCGACAGAACGGCCTCGCCGATCAGCTGTCCCAGCAGGAGGAAGTCCTCGGTGGTGCCGCACTGGTTGATCCCGACGCTCACCCAGTTCTCCGGACCGTCCTTCAGGTAGGACCAGACGTTCACGGTCCCGTAGAAGATCGGCAGGTAGGGGTCGTCGGAGGCGAGCACCCAGGTGTCGTCGCGGTTCTCCGCCTCCTTCGAGACGGCGAAGGCGAGCTCGGGATCGCCCGGCATGTCGTAGGGGATCTGGCGCATCCCGCGCGGTAGCTCGTGCGAGGTGAAGATGCCCTCGCGCTTCTCGTGCGCGGTGATGATGTGCTCGAACGTCACCTCCCAGTGGGTGTCCATCAGCACGAAGGTGTCCGCCCCGAGGCGATCGAGCACCTCGGACCGGAGCCGGCGGAGTCCTGGGACCAGGGTGATCTCCTTCCCCTCGTTGATCTCCAGCCGAACTTCCTCCGGCAGCATGATCGTGGGGACGTGCGAGACGATCCCTGCGCCGACGATCTCACCCATCGCGTGCTCCTCTCAGTCGTTCGTTGAGGTCCATGGCGCCATGCAGACGTTCTTCACATCCGAGTAGAAGTCGAAGCTCCAGAAGCCACCTTCGCGCCCGATACCACTGTTCCGCGACCCTCCGAAAGGCGCGCGGAGGTCTCGCACGTAGAAGGAGTTCACCCACACCGTGCCGGCGACGAGCGCCGACGACACACGCTCCGCGCGGTCGCGATCGCCCGTGTACACGATCGCCGACAGGCCGTAGGTCGTGTCGTTCGCCAAGGTCACGCCCTCGTCCTCGGTGCCGAACCGTTGGATCGTCAGGACCGGGCCGAACACCTCGTGCTGCACGATCTCGACGTCCCGCGGCGGCTCGCGGAAGAGCGTCGGCCGATAGTAGAGACCGCCGAGCTCCTCGTTCGGCCCACCGCCGAACACGACATCGATCCCTTCGGCCTTCGCGCGCTGCACGTAGCCGTCGACCCGATCGAAGTGCTCCCGGGTGATCTGCGGCCCGATGTCGGTGGTGTCGGCGCGGGGGTCGCCCTGTCGCAACGCGGCGACCGCCTCGGTGAACCGCGCGAGGAACTCATCGTGGATCGCCTCCTGGACGAGGAGCCGAGTCCCCGCGAGGCAGACCTGACCCGCGTTGTCGTACTGGTTCACGGCCTGCTTCACCGCCGCATCCAGGTCCGTATCCGCGAAGATCACGAACGGCGCCTTTCCTCCGAGCTCGAGGGAGACCGCCGTGAGGTTCGCGCCGGCGGAGGCAGCGACGAGCTTTCCGGTGTCGACGGAGCCGGTGAACGCGACCCGGTCAACGTCGGGATGCGCGACCAGGGCGGCGCCGGCCTCCTCGCCGATCCCTTGCACCACGTTGAAGACGCCGTCGGGCATCCCTGCGTCGCGAGTGATGTCGGCGAGGAGCGAAGCGGTAAGCGGCGCCCACTCCGGCGGCTTCGCGATCACGGCGTCGCCGGCCGCGAGCGCGGGGGCGATCCGCCACGTCGCGAGCATCAGCGGCGCGTTCCAGGGCGTGATCACGACCGCGACCCCGGAGGGGTTCCAGCTCACGTGGTTGGTGTGACCCCGGGTGTCGAAGTCGTCGAAGGCGAGCTTCTCGAGCTCGTCGGCGAAGAAGCGGAAGTTGTACCCGGCGCGGGGGATCACGGAGTTCGTCATCGAGCGGAGGAGGGAGCCGTTGTCGCGGGTCTCGACCCTGGCGATGTCGGCGGCGCGCTCCTCGATCAGCTCCCCGACGCGGCGGATGATCTCTGCACGCTCCTTGGGCGCCATCGAGCCCCAGGTCTCGAAGCCTTTCGTGGCCGCGTCCACCGCGCGTGCGGCTTCGTCCTCGCCGCCTCGCGCCACTTCGGCGATCGGCGCCTCGTCGATCGGCGAGATGTCGCTGAAGGTCGAGCCGGACGGGACGCGCTCACCGCCGATCCAATGCTCGGTCGAGACCTCGACGCCCTCGACCTCAACGCGCCCGCTCAGTGCCGCCCTCCCTCAGACTCGTTCGTATCCGAACGGTATGGAGGCCGGTGAGGTTATGTCAATTCGCTCGGTTGTCAGGCGATGGAGACGGTGCCGCGCATACCGAAGTCGTAGTGGCCGGGCAGATGACAGCCGAAGATCAGCGACGCCGCTGATCTTCGGGAACGTATAGGTGGTCAACACGGTCTCCCCCGCAGGCACGGAGACCTCGCCGGGCCGCGGCGCGTGGTGGGCCTCGGTTCCCTCCTCGTGGACACGCTGCACGCGCCCGTCACCGAGGATGAACTCGTGATCGATCGGGTCCGTGTTCACGATCACGAACCGGACGGTCTCGCCGGGCTCGACGGCGAGATCGGCCGGTTCGAACTTCGAGTAGTGGATCGTGATGTCGATCGTGCCGTCATCGGCGCGGGCGGCGGCGCCGCGGGATGCCGCTGCCGCCCCCACGAGGAGCGTCAGCGCCACCGCGGCCGCCGCCGCCCGCAGCTTCATCGCCGGAACACGCGGGCCGCTTGGCGCCGGATCGCGGGATCGGTAAGGACCATCAGGAACGCGACTGCGACGAGCGCCGCCATCACGGTCCAGACGACCGGCCAGGAGGCGGCGCCGGACGTCGCCGGGTATCCGGCTGCCACGGGGCTCGGCCGTCCGTAGCCACTCGCGTCGATCGCCAGGTCGTGCTTCAGGTTGGCCGCGGTCTCGTTGATACGGATGTATGTGAGCCACATCCCGCTCTCCGGCAGCCACTTCATGCCCCGGTCGGACCGGAGATCGGTGAGGAGCGTGTTGGAGGCCGGCTCGCTCACTTCCTGGATCAGTCCCCGCTGGTTCCCATCGAAGCCCTTCGAACGCTCGGCCTGCGGGAGCGTGTCGGGCCGGCGGTCCGTGAGCAGGTAGACGTCCGCCTGCACGACCTCCGCGTCCTTACGGCCGAGCGCCAGGATCCGCAATGGCACCCACGGGTTCGGCGTCGGGATCACGATGTGGACCGGCGTGCCCTGACCGGTGTCGACGCCCCGGTTCGCGGCGCGCTTCGCATCGAATCGAGCGGCGAGGAAGATCGGGCTCCGCTCGGCGTAGAAGGCCAGCATCTCCGGCGCGTCCGGGGGCAGGAAGTAGCCGTGCTCGCGCGCCCAGTTGCCGACCTCGACGGCACCGCCCTTCAAGACGGTGATGTCGAGCGCGTCGATCTTCTTCTCGAGGAGGACCTCCGCTCCTGCGGACGCCTCCCCGACGGCGTCAAAGGCGAGAGCGCGGGCAGCGGGTTGCGGCTGCGTCTCGATGATCAGGCGCTGGAGCGTCCAGTCACCGCCCTTGATCACGTCGGTCGGCACGCCGGGAAGCGGGATGATCGATCCCACCTCCGAGCCTTCGCCGGCGAATTCGAACGAGGTGACGTAGTGCTCGATCCCCTCGTGGTAGGCCGCGAGCGTCGTCGTCTTCAGCAGGTTGACCGTGCCGTTGGGCGTGACCAGCCCGCCGCAGGCGAGGGCGCTCCCGGCCGCTCCCGTGAGGAAGATCGCGGTGAGCATCATGAGGGTGGCTGCACGTGCGAGCCGGTTCCGCATGGCGGGACTCCTTTCGACGATCGTGGCCTGATGGCCACGATCTCGGCCGGTCTGGATCTTCCTTGGACGGCTCCTCGACCGCGATGGGTTCCGCGGATCTCCGAGAGGTTCCGACCAGTGACTCCATGCCCGGGGAGGGCCGGTTCGTGACGGCGTCAGCGACCGAAGCGCTGGAGCAGCTCCGGGGTGACGCGTTCGCGGAGCCTCGCGGCCACGCGCATGCGCTCGAGCCCCTGCTGGAGCATCAGGTGGTTCTGCGGGATGTCGTGCTCGCGGAAGAAGGCATCGACCTCCTCGACGACGTCGGGGTCGGTGAGGTACCGGATGCCGGAGACGAGGCCGATGATGTTCGACGAGGCGAACCGATCCTGCATCTGGTCCCACCGATCCGCGATGAACCGCCACACCGTCGGTCCCTGGTGACGGTTGGTCGTCGAGCGAGCGAGCAGGTACGGCGCGTCCTGCGTCCGGACGTCGTCCGACATCGCCGCCGAGAGGATGCGCTCGACCTCGGCCTCGCCCGGGAACCGCGACGCCGCGAACAGGTAGCGCTCCTCTTCCTGGGGCGTCGTGGCGGTGCGGTACCGCTGCCAGTACCGGTCGAGATCCTCCGCCGTGCCTTCCGCAGCCACCGCTTCCACGGCGGCCTGCAGGAGCTGTGGATCGCCTTCGCCTTCGAGCTCCAGCTCCCGGCACTGCGCGAGGGTCTCGGGATCTGCTCCGAGCACGGCCAGAGACTGCACGAGCTGTCCGCGCAGCGCTCGCGTGAGGTCGGATTCGTTCTTCGAGGCGTCCCAGCCGAGCCGCGTGAGCGCCGGCCGCGCGAGGTCCCGCACGAACGCCCGCAGGCGCTCGCGCGCCTCCCCCTCCACGAACCGGTCGAGCCAGCCGAGGCCGCCGAGGATCGCCTGCCACACCCGGAGGTCGGTCTCGTCCTGGAAGCCCTGCACCAGGTCGAGGAACGACCCCGCGGACGCCTTCCCCGCCACGACCGCGGCCCATGCGTCGTCGACGAGGCTGTATCGCTCGATCGGCGACAGCACGTCCATCGCCCGCGCGACCACCCGCGAGCGGAGCTCGTCGTCGTACCAGACGCGCACGAAGCTCGCCGAGCCCGCGTTCGCGACGACGACCGCATCGGGAGAGATCAGCTCGACCTCCGTACGGTCCGCCTC
Organism: uncultured Actinomycetota bacterium; assembly: GCA_963842295.1. Lineage (GTDB taxonomy): Bacteria > Actinomycetota > UBA4738 > UBA4738 > HRBIN12 > JAJNBA01. The sequence goes on from CAWJFY010000009.1 coordinate 159,222, forward strand.
GATCAGGATGCGATCGACGCGCTCCTCGGCGCCCGAGACCTGGCGGACCGTCAGCGGCACCGGCCATGTTGTCTCGTCGTCCTCCCTCGAGGGGATGAAGCGTCGCTGCGAGAACCGGACGCGGTTCCCGTCAATGGTGACCGTGATCGCGGGGTACCCGGGCTGGAAGATCCACGCGTCCATGATCCGCCGGACCGGCTCCCCGGTCTCCTCCTCGAGCGCATCCCAAAGATCGTGCGTCTCGGTGTTGCCGTAGGCATGCTTGCCGAGGTACAGACGGATCCCGTCGCGGAACCGCTCGGCGCCGAGCCACTGCTCGAGCATCCGCAGCACGGCGCCCCCCTTCACGTACGTGAGGGTGTCGAACATGCCGCTCGCGTCGTCCGGCGAGCGGACCTCGTACTCGATCGGGCGGGTGCTCTCGAGTGCGTCGACCTCGAACGCGTTCGTCCGGTCGCGCGTGAACATGTTCCAGATCTCCCAGTCGGGCCGGAAGTCGTCGACGGCGAGCATCGACATGAACGTCGCGAAGGCCTCGTTCAGCCAGATCCCATTCCACCAGCGCATCGTGACCAGGTCGCCGAACCACATGTGGGCGAGCTCGTGCGCCACGGTCTCTGCGACACCGAGCTGCTCCTCCTGGGTGGACCGAGCCGGATCGATCAGCAGCACCTGCTCCCGATACGTCACGCACCCGACGTTCTCCATGGCGCCCTGCGCGAAGTCCGGAAGCCCGACGTTGTCCAGCTTGGCCTCGGGGTACGGGATCCCGTAGTAGTCGGCGAACCAGTTCAGTGAGTGGACGGAGACCTCCGTCGCGAACGGCGTCAGGTGCTCCTTCCCGGGCACGTGGACGATCCGGACCGGGACGCCACGCGCATCGGCGGGCTCGGAGAGCTCGAGCCGGCCGACCACCCAGGCCGCCAGGTAGGTCGACATCTTCATCGTGTCCGCGAACCGGATGCGCACCCGGCCGTCGCCGAGGGACTCGCGCTCCGTTTCGGGGCCGTTCGAGACGGCGGCGAGCCCCTCCTTCACGACCAAGGTGATGGCGAAGACGGCCTTGAGATCGGGTTCGTCCCAGCACGGAAGCGCTCGGCGGGCATCCGTGGCCTCGAAGTGCGTGGTCCCGATCACCTGGGTCTTGCCGTCCTCGTCCGTGTAGGTGCTCCGGTAGAAGCCGGTCAGCCTCGGGTTCAGCTCGCCTCGGAACGAGATCTTGAGCGTCCACGCTCCCGGCTCGGCCGCCTCGGCCAGGTCCACGGTCGCGCGTTCGGCGTCGTCGTCCGTGCGGATCTTCGACACCTCGACCGTGCGCCCGTCGGCGGCGGTGAGAGTGGCTTCATCGAGACGCAGCTCGTTCGCGTTCAGGACGATATCGGTGACCGGCTCGTCGACCTCGAGCGCGATCTCGACCGTCCCGTCGAACGTGCCGGCGTCCAGGTCCGGCTCGAGCGTCAGGTCGTACCGGCTCGGTACGACCGTCCGCGGGAGCCGGTATCGCTCCTCGGTCTCCCCCATCAGTCGTTCACGTAGGTGAGCCAGTGGGCGTACTTCTCGTTCTCGCCCTTGGTCGCGGCGAAGAAGGCTCCCTGCAGCTCCTTGGTCACCGGCCCGCGGTGTCCCTCGCCGACGACCCGGTCGTCCACCTCGCGGATCGGCGTGAGCTCGGCCGCGGTCCCGGTGAAGAAGCACTCCTCTGCGTTGTACAGATCCGTTCGGACCAGGTTCTCCTCACGGATCTCGTACCCGAGGTCCCGCGCGAGGATGATCACCGAGCCGCGCGTGATGCCGTCGAGGCAACCCGCCGAGATCGGCGGCGTGGTGAGCACGCCGTCCTTGACGACGAACACGTTCTCCCCGGAGCCGTCGGTCACGAAGCCGGCCTCGTTCAGCATGATCGCCTCGTCGTAGCCCGCCTTCAGGCTCTCCACCTTGGCGAGGACCGAGTTGATGTACTGGCCGGTGGCTTTCGCGGCCGCCGGCATCGAGTTCTGGCCGTTGCGCCGCCAGCTGCTGATCTTGATCCGAACGCCCTGCTCGAGGGCATCCTCGCCCAGATAGGCGCCCCAGGGCCAGACCGCGATCACGACGTTGATCGGGGCCTGGAGCGGGTTCACGCCCATCTCGCCGTAGCCCCGGATAACGAGTGGACGCACGTAGCACGCGTTCAGCTCGTTCGCGCGGATGACGTCCTTGGTGGCCTGCGTGATCGCCTCGCGGGAGTACGGGATGTCCGTGTGGTAGAGCTTCGCGGAGCGGAACAACCGCTTCAGGTGCTCGTCGAGGTGCCAGGCGGCGGCTCCTCGTGAGGTCTCGTAGGCCCGGATCCCCTCGAACACGCCGCTGCCGTAGTGCACGGCATGCGAGAGCACGTGCACCTGGGCGTCCTGCCACGGCACCAGCTCGCCGTCCATCCAGATCTTCTCGACCTGCGTGATCGGCACCCCTGACCTCCTTCGACGAGTTCTCAGGATACCCGGCGCCCGTCAGGGGAGGTCGAACGCGAGCCACTCGATCGCGACGTCCCGACCCCCGGGCGGATCCAGGGAGCCCCAGCGCTCGAGCGCCCACACACGAAGCTCCGCGACCGCCTCCCGTCGCTTCCCCTCGTCGACCTCCCATGTCCACGAATGCATGCCGGTGGCCATCTGATCGAGGAACTCCCCCATCGTCTGCGCGACCCGTGCGGTGATCGGCGGGAGCTCCCGAGTCTCGGCCGCGTGGGTCTGGAACGCCTGCACGATCGCGCCGGTCTCCCAGGAATCGAGTGCGTCAGCGAAGGAGGGGCGGCCGACCCGTTCCATGAACCGATCGGTCAGCTCGTGCCAGGGCTCGGGGACTTGACCGCTCGAGACCAGCACGATCCCGCCCGGGGCGACGACGCGGACAAGCTCCGCCACGACCTGCCGCCACGCCGGCACCAGGTGCAGGACGTGACGGACCACCGCCCCGCCGAAGCGATCGTCCGCGAACGGCAGCGTGGTCGCGTCCCCGACCACCACGGGGAACGGCGCCCGCCCACCCGCCTTCTCAACGAGCTTGGCGAGCATCGGCGCGGACAGATCGAGGCCGACGAGCGGCACGCCCGCTGCCGCGAGCGGCAGCGCGACGAGCCCGGTGCCCACGCCGATCTCGAGCGTCCGACCGCGATCCTGGAGCTCGTTCGTGAGGAGTGAGGTCATCTCACGGGATGCTTCATCGGACAGGCCCCGGGTGCGGTCGTAGTACTCGACCGCTCGGTCGAAGCGCATCGACTCGCTCACGCCTTCGGGATCTCCTTGGTCGGGTCGACGAACGGGAGCGCCGCCACGGTCGCATCCCGCTTCCCGTCGCGGACCTCCAGGGCGAGCGGCGTGCCAACCGCCATGTGGCTGGCCGGCACCCAGGCGTAGCCGATGTTCCGCTCGAGGCGTGGCGACCATGCGCCCGCGGTGACCCGTCCGATCCGGGGGCCCGCCGGCTCGTGTACCGGCCAGAGGTCGTTGAGCGCGCCCTCGTCGCTCATCGGGGGACCGTCGATATCGATGCCGACGAGCTTGCGATCGACACCTTCCTCGGCGATCCGCCGCAGCGCTTCCTTCCCGATGAAGTCTGCGTTCTGGTCGAGCTCCACCAGTCGCTCCAGTCCCGTGATGTGGAACGGGGTGTCGTCGGTCCGCATGTCCGAGCCGTAGTTGAAGATGCCCGCTTCGATCCGGCGCGCCTCGGACGGCGCGATCGCCCGGATGCCGAACGGCGCGCCCGCCTCCTCGACGAGCCGCCACAGGTCGTCGCCCCGCGAGGAGTCTCGAAGGTAGACCTCATAGCCGACTTCCCCCGTCCAGCCCGTCCGCGAGACGACGACCGGGATCCCGTTCACCTGCGCCTCGGCGCACCAGTAGTACCGGAGGTCGGCGATCTCGTCCCCGAACAGACCGCGCACGACGTCCTTCGACCTCGGACCCTGGATCTGCATCGGCGACACGTCGGCCTCGATGATGTCGACGTCCATCCCCGCCAGGGCAGCCACGCCCTTCGCGAACAGGAGCGCGTCGGAATCGGCGAGGGCGAGCCAGAACCGGTCCTCCTCGAGCCTCAGCAACACGGGATCGTTCACGATGCCCCCGCGGGCATCCGTCAGCAGTACGTACTTGCACTGGCCGACCGCGCAGGTCGTGAGGTCGCGGCACGTGAGCAGGTTCGTGAACGCCGACGCGTCCGAGCCGGAGATGTCGACGCATCGCTCGACCGCCACGTCCCACATCGTTACGCCGTTGAGGAGCGCCCAGTACTCGGTGACGGGGTCGTCGTAAAGGGTCGGGAGCAGCATGTGGTTGTACAGGCCCCAGCTCCGGCACCCCGCACGTTTCGTCGACTCGAAGTACGGAGATTTCCGGTACCAGGGCTGGATGTAGAAGGTGAACGTTTCTGGCATCAAGGCTCCTCGGTGAAGGGACCGCCGGAGCCTACGATGCAGGCGACATCAAGGACCGGCACCCCCGCTCCGATGACGGGACCGGAGGTTCGTGCGCATGACACCGAAGGCCAAGAGACCGAAGGGCCGCGACGTCGCCTCCGGCCCCGATGCGGAGCTCCCCTATCGGTCACTGGTCGAGCGCGTCCCCGCGATCGTCTACGTCGATCCGGCCGGCCCGGAGCCCACTTCGCCGACCTACGTGAGCCCGTTCATCGAGGAGCTGCTCGGCTACTCCCCCGAGGTCGCGACCGGGGATCCGCAGTGGTGGGCGACGACGCTCCATCCCGACGATCGGGAGCGCGTCCTGGCGGAGTGGACCGAGAGCGACGAGACCGGCGAACCGTATGTCGGCGAGTACCGCCTGATCGCCGCCGACGGGCGGAGCGTGTGGATCCGCGACGAGGCCGTCCTCCTGCGTGACGACGAAGGGAAACCCGTGCATTGGCAGGGCGTGATGATGGACGTCACCGATCCCAAGCAGGCGAACGATGACCTCGTCCGAGCCTTGGCCCTCGAGAGGAAGGCCACCGAGGACATGCGGCGAGCCGACGAGATCAAGATGACCTTCCTCACCGCGGTGTCGCACGACATCCGCACGCCGTTGTCCGCGATCCTCGGCAACGCCCTGACACTGGAGGAGGGCGATCGGCTCGGCATCACGGAGGAGGAGCGGGACCAACTGATCCACAGCCTGGCGGCGAAGGCACGGCGTCTGAACACGATCGTCACCGACCTGCTCGACACAGAACGCCTCGCCAGCGGCGTGCTGGAGCCGAGGCTCCAGGAGGTCGACCTCGGCAGTTTCATCTCGCTCCTCGTCAGGGACTCCGAAGCGATGGCGGGGCGTCAGGTACAGCTGGACACCGGGGCGGTGACGGCCCGGGTGGATCCCCAGATGATCGCCCGCATCGTCGAGAACCTGCTGATGAACGCCGCACGGCACACGCCTTCCGGAACGCACGTGTGGGTCCGCGTCCTGCCGGAGGGCGACAACGTGCTCATCGCGGTCGACGATGAGGGACCCGGCATCCCCGAGGAGCATCGCGACTCCGTCTTCCAGGCTTTCGAGCACGGTCCCATGACCTCGGTGCACAACCCCGGGGTCGGCGTGGGACTCTCCCTCGTGGCCAAGTTCGCCGAGCTCCATGGAGGGCGAGTCTGGGTGCAGGACCGGAACGGTGGCGGCGCCTCGTTCAGGGTCCTCATCCCTCGAGGAAGGGGGCCGGAGGCGACATTCACGTCGAGGGCCGAGGCGACCGATGTATCCACGGACCCCACTCTGAGGACCTGAGCACGCATGAGCACGCCGACGCCGCTCGCGGACGACTTCCCGGACATCGATCCGGGGTTCCATCACGTGCTCGGGTCGATGCCCGGCGTCGCCTACGTCGAGGCCGAGGGGCTGGGCGGGCCCACCGTGTACATGAGCCCGCGGATCGAGAGGCTGACCGGGCATGCGCCCGAGCGGTTCCTTGAATCCAGGGATTTCTGGTTCACCCTCGTGCATCCAGATGACCGCGAACGCGTGGAGGCGGCCGCGGAGGCCGCGAACACATCGTCGTCCTATCTGGAGGAATACCGGATGGTGGCCGCGGACGGCCGCGTCCTCTGGGTGCGAGACGAGGCCGTCCATGTCCCGGCGACGGAACGACGCCCCGCCCACTGGATCGGCCTCCTGGTGGACATCACACGGGAGAAGCAAGCGGAAACCCGCGTCGCGCAGGTCGAGCAGCGCTATCGAACACTGATCGAGCACCTCCCGATCGTCACGTACATCGATGCTCCGGACGAGACCCTGGCCAACCTCTTCGTGAGCCAGCAGATCAACGACCTGCTCGGGCGCCCGTCCGGGGCGACGGGCGCAGAGTGGGCGGAGCGCGTCCATCCGGAGGATCGCGATCGAGCACATCGAGAGACCGTCGACGGTGTCCGCTCCGGCGAGCCGTTCACCCTCGAGTACCGGATGGTCCGTGACGACGGTCGTGAGATCTGGGTGCGCGACTCGGCCACGACCGTGCGGAACGACGTGGGCGAACCCGAGTACGTCCTCGGGTTCTTCTTCGACATCACGCAACGGAAGGAAGCCGAGCTTCGCCTCGAGGAGCTGGAGCGCCGATATCGCAACCTGGTGGAGCAGCTGCCCGCGGTGACGTACATGGATACGGCGGACGAGGACATGTCGTCGATCTACGTGAGCCCGCAGGTCGAGAAGGTGCTCGGGCTCTCGGCCGACGCGTTCATCAGCGACGATGCGTGGGCTTCGCATCTCCACCCCGATGATCGGGAGCAGGCGCTCCTGAGGCTCCGTGAGGCGGTACGGGTGGGGGGTCCCTTCACCCTCGAGTATCGGATGATCCGGCCCGACGAGAGCGTCGTGTGGATCCGCGACCAGGGGACCGTGGTCAAGGACGAAGCGGGACTTCCCTCGTACGTGCAGGGGCTCTACGTCGACATCTCCGACCAGAAGCGTCTCGAGTCGGACCTTCGGTCGGAGGCCGTGAAGTTCAAGTCGCTCGCCGAGCAGATCCCCGCCGTCGTCTACATCGAAGGCGAGGGCGGATCGAACGACGCCCCCCTCTACATGAGCCCCCAGTACGAGGAGCTGTTCGGGTACTCGCCGGAGGAGCGACAGGCTCGCCCCACCTTGTGGCGCGAGCTGCTCCATCCGGACGATCGGGAACGCGTACTCCTCGCCGAGCAGCGAGCCGACGACGACCATCCGTTCAGCGAGGACTACCGGATGGTCGCGCGCGACAACCGGATCGTCTGGGTCCACGACACGACCGTGCTGGTCCGCGACGAGTCGGGGGGGCCTCTCTTCTACCAGGGCGTGATGTACGACATCACCGAGCAGAAGCGGGCGGAGCAGGAGCTGGCACAGGCGCTCGACATGGAGCGCGTGGCCGTCGAGCGATTGCGCGAGGCAGACGACATGAAGAACACGTTCCTGACCGCCGTGTCGCACGACCTGCGGACACCGCTGTCGGCGATCCTCGGGAGCGCGATCACCCTCGAGAGCGCCGACGAGCTGGGGATCCCGGAGGAAGATCGCCGACAGCTCATCCGGAGCCTCTCGAAGAAGGCGAAGCGCCTCACGGCGATGGTCAACGACCTGCTCGACATCGATCGCCTGACGCGCGGACAGGTGCAACCACGGCGGGAGCTGATGGATCTGGGCGCCCTGCTCGGCCGCACGGCCGCCGAATCCGACGTCCTCGAGGAGCGGACGGTCCACGTACAGGCCGAGCCGATCGACGCGTGGATCGACGAATCGATGGTGGTGCGGATCGTCGAGAACCTGCTCGTGAACGCCGTCAAGCACACCCCGCCGACCTCCTCGATCTGGGTCGGCACGCGCCGGGTGCCGAACGGCGTGATCCTCAGGGTCGAGGACGACGGACCCGGGGTCGCCCTCGACGAGCGCGACCGTCTCTTCGAGCCGTTCGAGCGAGGAGAGCGCTCGGCCCCCTCGCCCGGCCTCGGCGTCGGCCTGTCGCTGGTGGCCCGGTTCGCCGAGGCCCACGGCGGGCGCGCATGGGTGGAGGACCGCGAGGGGGGCGGCGCCTCGTTCCGCGTGTTGTTCCCCGAGCCCCCGAGCCGACTCGACCCTTAGGGGGTCGCCGTCCGGTCTGCGGAGACCTTCTCCACGGGTCCGAACTCGAACGCCTCGTCCGCCTGATGCGGAGGGAGGCCCGGGTGGCGCATCGGGCTTGCCATGATCAGCGCAGCCAGCACGGTCATGACCCCGCCGATGGAGTACGCGGTGCGGGGACCGAGCGCGTCGACGATCGGCCCCCCCACGGTGAGCGAGCTCGCGAGGGCGATCAGCGTCGCGGCTTCCACCGCCCCCGCGACACGGCTACGGACGTCGTCCGGGGTGCGCCGCTGGAGCAACCCCTGCTCGGCCACGCTCGCGAACCCCTCGCAGATCCCCTCGGCCACCATGAACGCCAGCGCGGCGATCCACACCGGCGACCATCCGATCGCGAACATGATCACGCCGCCGAGCAGCACGGAGAAGAGCAGCGTGGTTGGTTCGCGCTTCGCCGTGAGCCAGCGCGCGGCGAACACCGCACCGAGCGCCGCTCCCCCTCCCCACAGGGCGGAGATCAACCCATAACCGAACGCTCCCTGGCCGAACTCGACCGCGTAGGGCAGCTCCGCGACGAGGATCAGGCCGACCCCGAAGAGCAAGACGGACCAGCCGAGGAGGATCGCCCGCAGGACCCGGTCACTCATCGCGTAGCGGAAGCCGGCCCTGATCCCGGTGTGCTCGCTCTCGGCGGGCCGTTCATCGTTGAACCGACCGGGCGTGGTCCCGATGAGCCAGGCGGAAAAGAGGAACGACGCCGCGTTGAGACCGAAGACCAAGGCGCCGGCGGCAAGCAGGCGGTCGGCGGACGCCCCGTCGCCCGCGAGCGAGCTGACCAGCAGGGTGCCCAGGAGCGGCCCCACGAAGCTCCCGAGGTGCCTCCCGATCGCCACCTGTCCGTTCGCCCATGGGAGATGCTCTTCCTCGATCAGGTTCGGGATCGAGGCGCCGGCTACCGCCCAGACGGGCGATTCGAGGATCGCCGTGATCGACGCGATGACCAGGAGCTGGCCGGGGGTCCGGGCGAACGCGAGAGCAACGAACCCGCCGGCGGCGCACAGGTCCGAGATGACGAGCACGCGCCGGCGGTCGAAGCGGTCCCCCAGCCAACTCGCGATCGGCTGCACCATGCCCTGGACGCCCATCGTGAGCAGCAAGGTCATCGACAGCCAGATGGCCGACTCGCCCGTCAGTCGGTACACGATGTAGGCGAGGACCGCGAACGCAGCCCCGCTGCCGGTCAGGGAGATCCCCCGCGCCACGGCGACCCGCCGTACCGCTGAGCGCCCGTTGCCCTCGGTCATCGAGGGCAAGAATCACACAGTGGCGCGCTCCTCGGTAGTCGGTTCCGGCACGGCGTCTCCTAGGCTGCCCGTCCTACCGTCGTCCGCCCTCAGGCGGATGAGCGGGAGGAGTACGAATGTTGCACCAAGGGCGAAGACCCCGGCGATCACGTAGACCGATTGCGCCTCCACCACGCGGAGCACGGGCCCTGCGGCGAGATAGGCGATCGCGAGGCCCAGGGACAACACGGCCTCGAGCGCGGCCATGGTCCGGCTCCGGACGGCATCCGGCGTGCGGCGCTGCATGATGCCGTTCTCGGCCACGATCGAGATCCCGTCCGAGGTACCCATCACGAGCAGGGACAGGAGGACCAGCGGGAACAGGCCGAAGAGACCGACCCCGAAGGCCGAGACGGCTACCCCGGCCGCGCCGAACACCATCCAGAGCGGCTCCGTGCGGGCATTCATCCAACGTCCGAACACGGTGCCGAGCACGGAGCCGGTCCCCCAGCACGCGATCAGCAATCCGAAGCCCCAACCCCCCGTCCCGAACGACTCGGCGAGAGGCGCGTCGGCCACCATCCCCATGCCCATCCCGAGGACGAACACGAGCCAGGCGAACGCCATCCGACGGAGCACCCGCTCGCGGAACAGGTACATGGCCCCGGCCATCAGCCCCTCGTGCTCCGGGTGCGGGTCGCTGGACCGCTCCTCCTCGAACCGGCCGCGAACCGTCAGCGTGACGGCGAGCGAGACGAGGAAGGAGATCGCGTTCAGCCCGAAGACGACGGCGCCGGCCAGGTAGAGCCGGTCCGAGGAGGGGACCTCTCCCGGCGCGAGGATCGCGACGAGGCCTCCTCCGATGACGGGGCCGACCGCGATGCCGGCATGCACGCCCATCGAGACCAGGCTGTTGGCCCACGAGAGATCCTCCTCGGACTCGACGAGGTTGGGGATCGCGGCCCTCGAGGCCGAGAAGAACGGGAGCTCCGCGATCGCCGAGCCGAACGCGAGGGCGATCAGGAGTCCGGGATCCTTCGCGAAGACCATCGCCGCGAAGAAGACCGCCGAGATGGCCTCGGACCAGATCATCACGGTCCTGCGGTTGAACCGGTCCCCGAGCGCTCCCGTGAGGGGACCGACCAGACCGGCCACGCCGAACGTGAACAGGAGCGAGAGCGCCTGCATGACGGGCGAGTGGGTTCGCTCCCACACCGTGTAGTTGAGCGCCGTGTACGCGGCGGCGCCGCCGGTGACGGAGATGAGGCGTCCGATGGCCAGACGACGGACGTTGGACTTCGGTGAGCGAGTCATGGAGCGGTCTCCTTGTGCTGCGGAGGATCGACGAACGAACTACGGGGCGCGACGCGTGAGACGCGTCAGAGGGCCCCGTGCACTGGTCGTTTCGTCATGTACCGCTTCATGGTCCGTCCAGGGTAGCACGGGGGACCACGGCGCCGACCAGCAGAAGGAGGACTTCGGGTCAGGCGCCGAGCGTCACGGCGCGGACCGTGTGGGCGTCGATCGCGTCCCCGACGGTACGCAAGACGTCGGGCGGAACGGGAGAGTCGACGGTGAGACCCATGAGGGCGTCGCCGCCCGCGCCCTTCCTGCCCACCTCCATCGTCGCGATGTTGATGTCGTGCTCGCCCAAGATCGTGCCGACCTTGCCGATGATCCCCGGGCGGTCCTCGTAGACGAAGAAGATCAAGTGCGGCGCGGGCTCGATCTCGACCTCGAAGTCCCAGACCTGGATCACGCGCTCCGAGTTCTTCTTGCCGAGCAGCGTCCCGGCGACCGCGACCTCGGACTCGGACTCGGTCTCCGCGCGCACGGAGATCTGGCTCACGTAGTCCTGCGAACCGGTCGAGCGCATCTCGCTCACCGTGAGGCCGCGATCGCGGGCGAGGATCGGTGCGTTCACGAACGATACGGGCTCGTTGACGGATCGGCCGAGGATGCCTTTCAGGATCGCCAGCGTGAGCACCCGGGTGTCGTGTTCCGCGATCCTCCCGAGGTAGGAGGCGACGATCGACCGAACACCGCCGTCGGCGAGTCCTGCCGCCAAGGATCCGAGGCGCTCGGCCAGGCCGACGAACGGACGAACCGCCTCGCTCACCTCGGCGCCGGCGGACACGTTCACGGCATACGGGACGAACTGCCCTTCCAGAGCGAGGCGCACCATCTCGGCGACGGTGATCCCGGCCTTGTCTTGCGCCTCGACCGTCGATGCCCCGAGATGCGGTGTGACCACGACCTGGTCGAAGCCGAACAAGGGGGAGTCGAGGGAAGGCTCTTCCGCGAAGACGTCCAACGCGGCGCCGGCGAGCCGGCCGTCCTCCAGCGCCTTCGCCAACGCCTCCTCGTCCACGATGCCGCCGCGCGACGTGTTCACCAGGCGTGCTCCGGGCTTCAGCATCGCGAGCTGGTGCGACCCGATGAGCCCCTGGGTCTCCGGTGAGCCCGGAAGGTGGATCGAGACGAAGTCGGACTGCACGAGGAGCGACTCGAGGGTGGGCATCACGTCGACGCCCAGCTCCTTCGCGCGCTCCCCAGAGACGTAGGGGTCGAACGCGATGACGCGCATGCCGAACCCCTGTGCGCGAGGAGCGACCAGTGTGCCGACCCGGCCGAGCCCGATGAGGCCCAGGGTCTTGCCCGCGAGCTCGACACCCTCCCACCGTTCGCGATCCCATCGACCATCGTGCAGCTCGCTGTTCGCCTGAGGGACGTTCCGCGCTTGGGCGAGCAGGAGCGCCATCGTGTGCTCCGCCGCGCTGATCGTGTTCGACTGCGGCGCGTTCACGACCATGACCCCTCGGCGGGTCGCGGCATCGACGTCGACGTTGTCGACGCCGATGCCGGCGCGAGCGACCACCTTGAGGCGCGTTGCCGCATCCAAGACGTCCGCGGTCACCCGAGTCGCGCTCCGGATCACGAGGGCGTCGTACGGGGCGATCTCCGCAGCCAGGTCGCCGTGCGCGAGGTCCTCGCGCACGTCGACCTGGAATCGTTGGCGCAGGAGCGCGAGGCCGGCCTCGGACAGCTTCTCGGTGACGAGGACCCGCACCCCTACGTCGCCGCTTCCTGGAAGACGCCCTCGGCCGAGGCTACGGCCGCGCCCCGTTTCACGGGGTGGCCGAGGCGTTCGAGGGTCATCTCCAGGGCGGCCAGGCCGCGGATGATGTCGAGCTCGCTGACATAGCCGAAGTGACCGATGCGGAACACCTTCCCCTTCAGCGGGCCCTGGCCGGGCGCGAGGACGCAGCCGAAGTCCGAGCGGATCCGGTCACTGATCGCGTCCGCGTCGATCCCCTCCGGAGCCCGGATCGCCGTGACCGTCCAGTTCTGCTCCAGGCCTTCACCGAACAGGTCGAGGCCGAGCGCCCGCACGCCTTCCTTGACCGCGCGCGATAGAAGCTCATGCCGGCGGTACGCGGCGTCGACACCGTCCTGGAAGTACAGCTCGAGGGCCGCATGGAGCCCCTGCATCACGCTGATCGCCGGCGTCCACGGGTTCTCCGGATCGGGCAGTTCGGCGAAGCGGCGGTAGATCGACCAGTCGAAGTAGAACCGAGGCATGGTCGCCGCGGCGTGCGCTTCCCACCCGCGTTCGCTGATGGCGACGAAGGCGATCCCCGGGCTCGCCGACAGCGCCTTCTGCGAACCGCCGACGGCCACGTCGATCCCCCAGCCGTCGAAGTCGAAGGGCACGGCGCCCAGGCTGCTCACGACGTCGACGACCACCATCGCGCCGGCTTCGTTCGCGACGCGGGCCAGCTCCTCCATGGGCTGGATCACGCCGGTCGACGTCTCCGAATGTGTGAGGAGGATCGCCTTCACCGGGTGCTCCGCGAGCGCCTCCCCGACCCGCGATGCGTCGACCTTCTCTCCCCACTCGTGGTCCACGGTGCGAACGGCGAGACCCATCGCCGCGGCCAGGCTGCGCCACCGCTCGGAGAAGAAGCCGGCCAAGGGGATCAAGACCTCATCGCCGGGCGAGAACACGTTCTGGACGGCGGATTCCAGCCCGCCCGTGCCCGATGAGGTCATCAGCAGCACGTCGGCTCGGGCCGTCCGATACAGCTCCTTCAGGCGCGCCGTCACGTCGCGCATCAGCCGTCCGAAACCGGGGCCCCGGTGATACACCAGCGGGCTTCCCTGTGCGAGGAGCACCTCGGGCGGGATAGGCGTGGGGCCGGGCGCCAGGATGATCTCGGGCCTGTCCATCTGGTCTCCTGTCGCGTCCTTTGGCGACGCTTCCGGTCTCTCCGACGAGCGCGGTCGGTCGCTCGCAGCCTAGCAAGCGCCCACCCGAGGGCAAGGTTCCGACACTCCCGGCCATCGGCAAGGAAGCGCAGGTCCGTATCATCGAGCGGACGGGGCCCTCGCCGGGCCCCGAGGTGCGTATGGCGACCCTTCGGTTCCTGTTGAAGCGCTTCGTCGCTCAGCGACTGCTGGGCCTCGCCATCGTGGTCACGTTGGCCTTCTCCGTGGGGGTGCTCGTCGCGGGTCCGATCTACGCGGACGCGGCGCGCGAGGCGATCCTTTCGTCGGAACTCACCGGCGCTCCCCCGACGGTGCGCAACGCCCGGTTCCAGGTCTTCGGCGACGAGAGCTTCGATTGGGCCGCGGCCGACGAGGTCATCAGCGATCGGGCCGATTCGCTGCCCTTGCGCCAGCTCGTTCGGCAAGGCCTGGGAACCGTACGTCTCGGGTCACCGGCCGGGCCGTCCGCGCCGATCCTCGCCCGGGAGGGCATCGAGGAACACCTGGAGATCCGCGGCGAGCCCCCGGGCGAGGACGGGATCCTCCTGCACGCGGGGATGGCGCAGCTGCTCCGCGTCCGCCGAGGTGACCGTCTGGACATCATCGGTCCCACGGGCGAACGGTTGGAGCTCGTCCTCGTCGGCACCTACGTCAGCCCCGATCGGGACGACCCCTTCTGGTTCGGCTCGCAGAACCCGTTCCCCGATCCCGATTCGACCCAGCCGCAGCCCGCGATCGTCGGCCTCGACACGATGGTCCGAGCCACGCGAGCGCTGACGCTGACCACCCAGTACTCGTGGGACGTCTATCTCGACCTCATCGGCGTTCCGTTCGAAGAGGCGTCGATGATCCCGGACCGCGTCGAAGGTGTCTTCTCGAGCCTGCAGGGAGAGGAGGATCTCGGCCTGGGCACGATCGATCTGATCTCCGGACTCGACACGCTCCTGGACATCGTCCGGCAACGCGTCGCCGATCTCGCCGTGCCGATCCTGCTCGTCGTCTTCCAGATCGGCGCGGTCACCCTGGCCGTGCTTGCCGGCGTCGGCGCGCTCGCGCTCACCCGGCAGGGATTCGAACTGGCCGTCCTGCACAGCCGGGGCTTCCGCCGCGGCGTGCTGCTCACCGCGCAGGCCGTCCAGGCCGTCTTCGCCGCGATCGTCGCGTTCCCGCTCGGATTGCTCCTGGGGATGGGCCTTGCGGCTCTCGCCAGCACCGCGAACGGACCCGATCTTCCGGGGGTGAGCTTCCCGATCCGGCTGAACTCCACGGGTCAGCTGCTCGGGCTCGTCGCCGCGTTCGTCGGAGGTGTGATCCTCCTCGGTCTCTCGATCCCGTACGTGTCGCGGACGATCCTGGAGGAACGCAGGGCCGCGTCCCGAGAGGACCGTCCGCTGCTGGCGCGGGTGCCGGTCGAGCTGTTCGTCCTGCCGATCGGTGTCTTCGCGTTCCTCCAGTTGCGGGCCGGGACGCAGCCCGAGGCTGGATCCGGCGAGATCGACCCCCTGATCCTCGTCGCCCCGACGCTCCTGCTGTTCGGCGGATCGTTCCTCGCGCTCAGGCTCCTGCTTCTCGTGTTCCGAGCACTCGACTCCCGGATCGGCCGGTCCACACGCCTCCCCCGGTACCTCGCGGGCCGACGGATCGGACGTTCGCCGGGAACCGGGTTCGCCGCAGCCTTGCTCCTGCTGCTCTCGATGGGGCTCCTCGTCGTATCGACCTCGTATCGAGCGATCGTCCTGCGCAACCATGAGGACGCAGCACACGCGCAGGTGGGAGCCGACTGGCGCGTCAACGTCACGCCACCGGAGGACATCCTGTCGGTCGTTCGGTCCATGCCCGAGCTGACGACGCCGGTCGTGCGAACCGAACCGCGCCTCGAGAGCGGGACCTTCCAGCTCCCACCGAGCGCGCTCGGCATCGACCCCGCCACGTACGCCGCCGCCGCGTGGTGGCGCGAGGACTTCTCCGAGATGCCGCTGACCGAGATCCTGCGTCGGCTGCGGGCCCCGGCCTTCGGGATGGACCTGCCGGCCGAGTCGTCGACGCTGACGCTCGAGATGGACTCCGGCCAGCAGGTACACGATCTGCAGGTCACGGCGACGACCGTGGATGAGGCCGGGGTCGTCCACACGGCCGGTCTCCAGCCGATCGAGCCGGGGCCCGCGACCTACGAGATGTCGATCGAGGGTGCGGTGCGGATCCTGTCGATCACGATCCACCGGACGTCGCTGGACGCTCCCGACGAGGTGACCTTCGAGATCTCGTCGATCGCCGCCGACGGCGAGCCGCTGTCGTTGGAGGGGTGGGAGCCGCTGACCTGGCGCGGGAGCGCCGGCTCCGTCGAGCCGGAGGGATCGGGCGTCCGCTACGAGATGGACTCGGGCGCCTCCGACGTGACCGGCGGGATCGTGCCGGCCTCGGACCCGTTGCCCGTCCTCGTCTCGCCCGGCATCGCCGCGCCCGACGGACCGGTCTTCCCCGCCAGCCTCGGCGGACAGGACATGCAGCTGGATCCGGTCGCGGGAGCGATCCAGTTCCCGTCGATGCTCCCCAACCAGCCGTTCATCGTGATGTCCGGCTCCGCGCTCCTCGAACGGGCCGCGGCCGTGCCCGAGGTCGGGCTCGTCCTGAACGAGGTCTGGGCCGAAGGGGAGAGGAACCCCGTCCCGCTGCTCCGCGCAGGAGGGTTCATCCTGGGCGATGTGGCGCGGACGGCGCCGATCGAGGGGTTCCTGGCGCAGCTGCCCCAGAGCCTCGCCCTCGGGATGAACTTCGTCGCGGCGGCGGGCGGCGCCGGCCTCGTGGTGGTGGGGGTCGCCGCGGCGCTGTACTTCGCACAGCGCCGCCGCGACTACGAGTTCGCGGCACTCCGGGCGATGGGGACCGCGTCCGGACAGATCGTCCGGACGCTCGCGCTCGAACAGGTCCTACTCCTCGGCTTCGCGGTCGTGGCGGGCCTCGGCCTCGGCTATCTCCTGCTGCGACTGACGATGCCGTACGTGGGACCGAGCCTCTCGGTCGCGTATCCGCCCCCGGTGTTCCTGATGGATTGGGTGTCGCTCGGCATCGCGCTCGCGGCCATCGTGACCGCGACGGCGATCGCCCTCGCACTTTCCGCGCGAGCGCTCCTACGCGCATCTGTCACCGGCGTGCTCCGAGGGGAGGCCGAGTGATCGAGAACGTGGTCAGCCCGGATCGGTACCGACCGGAGGGAGCCGACGCGTTGGTGCGCCTCCGCCACGCGTACAAGGTGTATCGCGTGAGCGACGTCGGCGTGGTGGCGCTCGCCGGCGTCGATCTCGACGTGATGGCCGGCGAGTTCCTGGCCGTCGTCGGGCCGAGCGGTGCAGGGAAGTCCACGATCTTGAACCTGGTGGGCGGGCTCGACCGGGCGTCGGCCGGCATCGTCGAGGTGGAGGGACGGGACCTGGGTCTGCTGGGCGACGACGCGCTCACGAACTACCGGGCGGAGCGGGTCGGCTTCGTCTGGCAGGGCACGGCGCGCAACCTCGTCCCCTACCTGTCGGTCCGCGACAACATCCGTCTCCCGGCGACCGTGCGCCGGACACAGGTGGCCGGCAAGCACGACGTCGACGGGCTCCTCGATCTCGTCGGCCTGACCGATCGATCGAAGCACACCCCCGGCATGCTCTCCGGCGGCGAGCAGCAGCGCGTGGCGATCGCCGCGGCTCTGTCCAACACGCCCGCGATCCTGCTGGCCGACGAGCCGACCGCCGAGCTGGACTCGGAGTCCTCCGCTCGCGTCCTGGACGCGTTCCGGGCGGTCAACCACGAGTTCAACGTCACGATCATCATGGTGACGCACGACCTCGTGGCGGCGAGGCGCGCGGACCGGCGGATCCGGGTGCGCGACGGCCGCGTCCTTCACGAGGGCGTGCCGGTCGACCCCATCGCCGACGACGGCCGCATCCGGCTCCCCGACGAAGCGGTGGCAGCGCTGGGAGGCGCCGACCTGGAGGCCGAGGTCACCGCGGACGAGGTTCGTCTGCGGCGACGGAGCGAGACCGGCCATGCCTGAGCCCGACGTGCTCGTCGAAGGAACCGACATCGTCCGGCGGTACCCCGGCACGCAGGGTGTGGTCGCGGTCCGCGGCGCATCGGTCACGGTCCGGTCGAGGGACTTCGTCGCGTTGATGGGCCCGAGCGGTTCGGGCAAGACCACGTTCCTCGGCGTGCTGGCCGGCCTGGATCCTCCCGATCAGGGCGAGGTGCGCTGGAAGGGACAGCCGATGGATTCGCTCTCGACGGACGAGCGACGCGCGCTGCGGCGGTATGGGATCGGGGTCGTCTTCCAGAGCTTCGGGCTGCTGCCCGCGCTCTCCGCGGTCGAGAACGTCGAGCTGCCACTCCGTGTGAATCAGGTCGACCTCACGGAGGCGCGGGAGCGCGCCGAGGGATGGCTACGCCGGCTCGGACTGGAGACGCGCATGCACAACCGGACCTACGAGCTGTCGGCCGGCCAGCAGCAGCGCGTGGCCGTGGCTCGCGCGCTGATCCCCGAGCCGGAGATCGTGATGGCGGACGAGCCGATCGCGGAGGTCGACACGGAGAACGCCGACGTGATCCTCGAAGCGCTCTGGGATGTGGTCCAGCGAGGCGGCGCGGTGCTGGCGGCGACGCACAACCCCGAGGCGCTTCGTTACGCGAACCGCGTGGTCCTCTTCCGCGACGGCCTCGTCGAGGAGGAAGGGACCCCGCAGGAAGTTGCCGCACACCTCACGGTGGATTGATCGAGGTCCCCCCGCGGGGCGACGTGCGACGACCCTAGAAGCGGAAGGCCTGGCCCACGTCTTCGGCGGACGGTCGGAAGACCTCCCCATCGACATCGACCAAGTGATCGCGCCGACGATGCCGCGCCTTCCCTCGGATGGATCGTGCGACGGCGTCCCGCCTCGCGTCCCGGATCCGTTGGTGCAGGTCGAGGTCGCAGACGGGGTGCGTGACGACGGGCGAACCGAACACCTAGCCCTCCTCCTCGTCTGACCTTGGCGGCACCAGGGTGCGTAGATCCACGTCCGGGTCGGCCAGCGCCTTCGGGTCGGGCGCCACCTGGGCATTGAGGAGACCGAACGAACGACGCACGTCACGCTTCCAGTCGAGCGACACCGTCGAACGGATCACCCCACCATCATCCAACAGGAACGCGCAGAACGAGCGCTCTTCGAGCGATCCTCGGACCACCATCCGGTCCCACGTCGGCGCGTACCCGGCCATCTCGATCTTCGAGTCGTACTGGTCCGACCAGAACCAGTGCGGGTGGTCGAAGACCTCGCGGGAGCCGAGCATCGCGTGAGCGACGTGCTCCCCCATCTTCACGGCGTTGTCGTAGTGCTCCACGCGGATGGGTCCGAAGACAGGGTGAGCGTGCAGGGCGACATCGCCGGCGGCGAAGACGCCCGGCACGGCCGTCTCCAGGCCGGGGCCGACGGGGATCCCGCCACCCTGGTCGAGGCCCGTGCCGGCCATGATCTCCACGGCCGGCTCGGTGCCCACGCCGATCACCGCCACGTCGGCATCGATCTCCTTGCCGCTCTCCGTGACGACGCGCTCGAGCC
This sequence comes from uncultured Actinomycetota bacterium, assembly GCA_963842295.1. Lineage (GTDB taxonomy): Bacteria > Actinomycetota > UBA4738 > UBA4738 > HRBIN12 > JAJNBA01. The sequence continues at coordinate 178,401 of CAWJFY010000009.1, forward strand.
TTCCGTCGCCCTCGAACCGTTCGACCGAGTCGCTGAAGTGCATCGTCACCCCTTGATCGCGATGGATCCCTTCGAGCACACGGCCGATCTCGGGCCCGAGGATCCGATAGAGGGTCGTCTCGAAGATCTCCACGACCGTGACGTGGCGACCGATCGTGCGCAGGGACGCCGCCACCTCCGCGCCGATGAACCCCATGCCGACGCACACCACGCGGGCGCCCTCCGAGGCGGCGTCGCGGATCCGCACAGCGTCGCGGTGATGGCGGAGGTCGAACACGCCGGGCAGTCCGGCGCCGGGCACTTCCAGCCGCCTGTTCCGGCCCCCCGTGCTCACCAGGAGGCGATCGAACGGGAGCCGCTCGCCGCCCGCCACCACCACCTCCCGGCCGCGGACATCGATCTGCACCGCCATCGTCCCGAAGCGGGCGTCGACGTCACGTTCCTCGTACCAGGACGCGGGCCGGACCAGGGCGTCCTCGAAGCCGAGCTCGCCTCGAAGGAACTCCTTCGAAAGCGGCGGCCGCTCGTAGGGGGGCTCCTCCTCCGCGCCGATGAGGCTGAGGCGCCCGTCGTAGCCCTCGTCCCGGAGCGCTCCCGCGGCGGTCCCGCCGGCGAGGCTCGCTCCGACGATGACGATCGAGCGGGGGGCGACGCCCTCCTCAGGCACCGACCTGGATCTGTCCGTCGACCTCGCGGGCCTCGTAGGTCTCGAGCGGCTCGGTGGCCGGAGGGTTGCGCACCTCGCCCGTCCGCATGTCGAAGACGCTGCCGTGACATTCGCACTCGATCTCGAAGCCGTCGATCTCGCCGCCGTTGGCGAGGTTGCAATGGCGGTGGGTGCAGATGTCGCTGAACGCGAAGACCTGACCTTCCACGCGTACGACGGCGATCTCCGCGCCGCTCACGTCGAAGGCCTTCGCCTCTCCCTCCGGAACCTCGGCCGAATCACCGACCGTCACGAAATCCGCCATCGATCGATACCTCCCTCTGCCCGCGGGCCGCTGAACGGGCGTCAGCCTACGGCACTTGCGCCGAAGCTCCGAGCGGCTCCCGGCCGCCGCGGAAGAACCGGACTGCCCACGCACCGGCGAGAGCGAGATAGAAGCCGGCGATGATCAGCATCCCTGCCTTGAAGTCGATCGGAAGCACGGCGGGGCCTAGGGCCCCCGCCACCCAGGAGAGCTGGAACATCACCTCGTAGCGGACGAACACGCGCCCGAGCGCTCCTTCGGGCGCGTGGGCTTGCATCAGACTCTGGAAGGCGAGGCGTCCGAGCTCCGTGGCCGCCCCGGCCGTGAGCCCGAAGATCGCGAGGACGGGGAGGGAGAACGCCTGGAACGCCAGGAAGGCGCCGAGCCCCGCCGCGATCGTGCAGCCGACGACGATGAACTCTTCGCGGAGCGTCTCGGGCAGCCGCGGGGCGAGGAGGTCGGCCAGGAAGCCCCCCGCGGCTGCCGATATCGCCATCGCGGCGAACCACGTGGAGGGGAAGTTCTCGCGCCGGATCGCGAACGCCGACAGGAACAGGATGAAGCCCGTGGCCGCACGCATGCCGGCCGCGCCGATCGCCGGGCCGGTGAGGACGGGGATCCGACCTCGCCGGCCGATGGGCATGGGCTCGGTGCGCACCCGCGGGTTCGGCAGGCGGAGCGTGACGACCGCGCAGATCGAGTACACGATCCCCGCAAGGACCATCGCCCCTCCGGAGTCCCAGAGCCTCACGGCGAGCACGCCGAACGGCGCCGCGGTGAGCGCTCCCGCCACCGCCACTCGGCCGAGCCGGGCGTTCGATCGCATCAATCCTTCGCCTGGACCCGCGTAGGCCATCGTGAGCCCGTTCTTCGTGATCCCGTGGACCCGCGCGGCCACGAGGATCGCAAGCGCCGCCGGGTAGAGGGCGACCGTGTCCAGTCGTCCGGCCACGAAGAAAGCGATACCCGCGCGGACGATCGCGGCCAGGAACGAGATCAGCCGTCGCGGCCCCGCCCGGTCGAGCGGCACCACCAGGAGCGGGGCCGCGACGGCGAGCGGGAGCATCGTGAGGCCGAGGTACGCCACGACGCGCCACTGCGCCTGACCCACCGGCAGGGAGAAGAAGACCGAGTCGGCGAGGGAGATCGCGAGGAGCGAGTCGCCGGCGGCGCTCGTGAGATGACAGAGCGCGTACCGATCGATCGCGTTCCCGGAGTGCCACATCTTCCGGATCGGATGGGTGACGCCCGAGGCGGCCGCCGCGACGGCGTAGAGCGTGAGCTGCCAGAACGGGACCCGATTCCGCTTGGGATCGAGGCCCACCGCCTGCGTTACCCCGAGAGCCGCTCGCGCAGGAGCTCCTGCGCGAGCGTCGGGTTGGCGGAGCCGCCGGAAGCCTTCATCACCTGTCCGACGAGGAACCCGATCACGCTCTCGTTGCCGCCCCGGAACTTCTCCGCGGCCTCAGCGTTCTCCGCGATGACGCGCTCCACGATGGCTCCCAGCTCACCCGCGTCCGATACCTGCCGGAGCCCACGCCGTTCGACGATGTCGGCGATCGCGTCGCCGGTCTGGAACGCCTCCTCGAGTGCCCGCTTCGCGCCCGCGCCCGCGATCGTGCCGTCGGCCACGAGTGCGATCAGGTCGGCGATGTGCTGTGGTCCCACGGTGGCGTCGGCGGCGGCGTCGGCCACGACCGCCTCGTTCCGCAGACCCGCCAGGTCCTGCGTGATCCAGTTGGCCGATGCGGCCGGCTCCGCGCCGAGCGCCACCGTCTCCTCGAACAAGCTCGTCGCCTCACGGTCCGCCACGAGGACCCGCGCGACCTCTGGCCTGAGCCCCAGCTCGTCCACGTAGCGGGTCCGTCGCGCCTGCGGTAGCTGCGGCAGGGACGCACGGATCTCGTCGATCCAGGCCTCGTTCGGCTCCAGAGCAGGGATGTCTGGCTCCGGGAAGTAGCGGTAGTCGAACGCCTCCTCCTTGGAGCGCATCGTTTTCGTCGTGCCCGAATCCTCGTCCCAGCCTCGCGTCTCCTGCACGAGCCGGTCGCCGGCCTCGAGCGCCGCGATCTGCCGCGCGGCCTCGAACACGAGCGCGCGCTCGAGCGAACGGACCGAGTTCATGTTCTTGATCTCGACCTTGACGCCCAACGCGTCCGTGCCAACGGGCCGTACCGAGATGTTCGCGTCGCATCGGAGGGAGCCCTCCTCCATGCGAACATCGGAGACATCGAGCGAGCCGAGGAGCGCGCGGAGCTCTCGCAGGTAGGCGCCGGCCTCCTCCGGGGTGCGCATGTCCGGCTCCGAGACGCACTCGACGAGCGGCACGCCGGCCCGGTTGTAGTCGATCAACGCCGACTCGGCCTCGTGGATCCGACCCGACGCGCTGCCGTGCGCGGTCTTGCCGGTGTCCTCCTCCATGTGCACGCGCGTGATGCCCACCTTCGTCGTGGATCCATCGGGGAGCTCTACGTCGAGATGTCCTCCCACGCACACGGGCAGGTCGTACTGGCTGATCTGATAGTTCTTCGGCATGTCCGGATAGAAGTAGTTCTTCCGATGGAACAGGGAGCGCGGCGCGATCCGGCTCCCCAGGGCGACACCCACTTTCACGATCCGCGCGATCGCCTCGCGGTTGGGGACCGGCAACGACCCGGGATGACCGAGGCAGACGGGACAGGTCAGGGTGTTGGGCTCGGCGCCGAACTCGTTGCGGCACCCGCAGAACATCTTGGTCCGCGTGCTGAGCTCGACGTGGCACTCGAGCCCGATCACGGTCTCCCACTCGCCCATCGCGCGGGTCAGCCTATCGGACGCTTCCGACCCAGCAGAGCGTCGTCAACCGGTCCGTATCCTTGGCGGATGTCCTCTCCGGTCACGGCCGCCCACGACCCGTCGACTCGCCCGCCGACGTGGTTGATCTGGGTGGCGCTGGGGATGGTCTACGTCATCTGGAGCACGACGTATCTGGGGATCCGGGTCAGCAACGAGACCCTCCCGCCCCTGATCGCGGCCGGCACCCGATTCGCGATCGCCGGCGCGGTGCTCTTCGCGGTCACGGCTCGGCGCCGCGGCGCCGAGCGCGATCCCGTCGGGCGGACCCAGTGGTGGGCTGCATTCCTCGTCGGCGCCGGACTGATCGCCGGCGGGAACGGTTCCGTCGTCCTGGCCGAGCGGACGGTCCCCTCGGGAACGGTGGCGCTGATCTTCGCGCTCGTGCCGCTGTGGATCGCGCTCTGGGACCGGTTCGTAGGTCATCGGCGGCTTCCGCTGCGGGTGGCCGTCGGTCTCGTGCTCGGGTTCGCCGGCGCGGCCCTGCTCGTAGACGACGCGCGCGTCGGCGGCGTTCCGCTCTCGGGCTTGTTGCTCGCGGTCGCGGCGTCGATGAGCTGGGCGGCCGGGTCGCTCACCGCGCGCGGCGCACCTCTGCCGCGTCGGCCTCTCGTGGGCAACGCGATGGTCATGATGGCCGGCGGTGCGCTCTCGCTCCTGTGGGGGGTCGCGCGCGGCGAACTCGCGCTGATCGACCCTGATCGGTTCTCCGCGGCTTCGCTCCTGGCGCTCGGCTACCTCATCGTCTTCGGTTCGTGGATCGCGTTCTCCGCCTATCTCTGGCTGTTGCGGAACGCGCGGACGTCGCTGGTCGCCACGTACGCTTGGGTCACCCCGATGCTGGCCGTGTACCTCGGCCACCTGATCGTGGACGAGAAGCTCCGGAGCCGCTCCCTGGTGGCGGGCGCGGTCGTGCTCGCAGCCGTGGCACTGACGGTGTCGGCGGGAAGCGTCGCCCGCGACGATCGGCGGTCAGACGCCGGCGAGGACCGGCGGGCGGAGGACGAGGCCGAGGTCCCCCTCTAGTGCGTTCGCAGCGCGGAACAGGACCTGCTCACCCAGGACGGGAGCGGTGAGCTGGAGCCCCACCGGGAGCCCTCCACCGTCCAACCCGCACGGCACCGTGATCGCCGGCACGCCCGCGAGGTTCGCCGGGATCGTGAAGACGTCGGACAGGTACATCGCCAGCGGATCGTCGGCGCGCTCTCCGATCCGGAAAGCCGTGGTCGGCGACGTCGGCGAGACGAGCACATCGAATCGCTCGAACGCCTTCTCGTAGTCTCGGATGATGAGTGTTCGAACCTTCTGGGCCTGGCCGTAGTAGGCCTCGTAATAGCCTGCGGACAGGGCATAGGTACCGAGCATGATCCGGCGTTTGACCTCGGGACCGAAGCCCTCGCCGCGCGTTCGGGACATCATGTCCGCGGAGTTCGCCCCTTCGGCACGGTACCCGTACCGGACTCCGTCGTAGCGCGCGAGGTTCGAAGACGCCTCCGACGGCGCGATCAGGTAGTAGGCGGACAGCGTGTAGTCGGCGTGTGGGAGCGTCGCCTCCCCCACCTGGGCGCCGAGCGCCGCGAGCCGGTCCACCGACGCGCGCACCGAGTCTATGACCCCGGGCTCGACGCCCTCTCCGAACGCCTCCGCGACGACGCCTACCCGGAGACCGTCGATCCCATCGTCCAGGCCGGCGAGGTAGTCCGGCACATCCTCGTTGAGGCTCGTGGCGTCGCGATCGTCCTTACCCGCCATCGCGCCGAGCAGCAACGCGGCGTCACGGACGCTCCTGGTGAGCGTCCCCACGGTGTCCAGCGAGGACGCGAACGCGATCAGCCCGTACCGGGACACCAGCCCGTACGTCGGCTTCATCCCGACCACGCCGCAGAGGGACGCCGGCTGGCGCACCGAGCCGCCCGTATCGGTGCCGAGGGCCCACACGACCTCCCCGGCGGCGACGGCGGCGGCGCTGCCGCCGCTGGAGCCACCGGGGACCCGCTCCAGGTCCCACGGGTTGTGGACGGGCCCGAACGCAGAGTTCTCGTTCGACGATCCCATCGCGAACTCGTCGCAGTTGGTCTTGCCCAAGAGCACGCTGCCGTGACCCGACAGGCGGGCCCACGGCGTGCACTCGTACGGCGGGATGTAGTTCTCGAGGATCTTCGATCCGCATGTTGTACGGATCCCCATCGTGGCCAGGACGTCCTTCAGCGCGAGGGGGATCCCCGCGACCGGAAGCTGTGGCGCACCCGTCCCCCGGTGCGTGTCCAGCTCGGCCGCGCGCTCCAGCGCGACCTCGGGCGTGCGCGTGAGGAACGCGCGCACGCTGTCATCCACGGCCTCGATCCGGCGGAGCGAGGAGTCGACGACCTCGGTCGCCGAGACCTCGCCTCCGGCGATCTTCGCGGCGAGCTCGGAGCCCGTCAGATCGCAGAGCTCGGCCGTCATCCCTCTGCCTCGACGATCCGAACGACCTTGAACCGGCCGTCCTCCTGCTCGGGCGCGTTCGACAGCGCCTCGGCTTGCGGCAGCGACGGTTCGGGTGTGTCCTCCCGATAGACGTTGATCCGTGGGATCGCGTAGGCCGCCGGCGGAACGTCGTCCGCGGCGACCTCACCGACTTTCGCCGCGTGCTCAAGGATCAGGCCGAGCTGGTCGCGGAGCTGCGCCTTCTCCTCCTCGGTCAGCCCCAGGCGCGCGAGGCGTGCGACGTGATCGATGTCGATCTGGATCGCCATGCGCGGCAGTCTAGGGACCCTCAGATCGAGACGCCGAACCGGGGCTCGACGCGAAGCGCGGCTGCCGCAGCGCTCACTGCGTTGCCGATCAACCACACGTCGGTGATCGGACCGACCCCACCCGGGACCGGTGTGATGGCCTCCGCCTTGGCCGCCACGCCGTCGAACTCGATGTCGCCCACGAACCGCACCTTGCCGGTCTCCGGATCCTTCACCGGGTCGATGCCGACGTCGACGGCGATCACGCCGTCGCGCACCATGTCCCCCGTCACGAGCCCTGCCACGCCGGCCGCGACGATGAGGATGTCCGCCTGCTTCGTGAACGCGCTCAGATCCGTCGTCCGCGAATGGCAGGTCACCACGGTGGCGTGCCGCTGAAGGCCGAGCGAGGCCGCGGGCTTGCCCACCGAGTCCGACCGGCCCACGACCACCAGGGTCTTCCCCGGATAGAAGGACTCCGGGTCCCGGCCCGTCGACTTCACGTACTCGTCCAAGAGGTAGAAGCACGAGGCGGGCGTGGAAGGGACGAACCGTGGGCGCCCCTGCGCGAGCAACCCGGCGTTCTCCGGATGCACGGCCTCCACGTCCTTGTAGGGGTCGAGCGCGCGATACACGAGGGGCTCGGAGATCCCGGCGGGCAACGGCCGCAGCACAAGGATGCCGGTGATGCGGGGGTCGGCGTTGAGCTTGCCGACGACGGCGAGGACGTCGGCGAGCTCCGCGTCGTCCGGGAGATGTTCGTTCGCGTACTCGCACTCCAGACGCTCCGCCAACCTCCGGACGTGGCGCTCGTACGCCGCCGCGGCGTGGTCTTCCCCGACCAGGATCGTGGCCAGGCCGGGGCGCGCGCCGGAGACCTTGAGCTGACGGAGCTCCTCGTGCACGTGCTCGGAGAGCTCCTCGGCGAGCTTGTTCCCGTCGATCACGGTCCCTGTCATGCCACGTCCTTCCGTCGACGACTACCCTCGACCGAGCCGTCGCAGGAGCTCCGGCTCGTCGACGATCTCGACGCCGAGCTTCACGGCCTGGTCGTGCTTCGAGCCCGGATTCTCACCCGCCACGACGAAGTCCGTCTTCTTGGACACGCTCGAGGAGACCCGGGCCCCCGCCCGCTGCGCGAGCTTGGTTGCCTCGTCCCTCGACAGGGTGTCGAGTCCACCCGTCAGCACGATCGTCTTGCCCTCGAGCGGTTTCGGCCCCTCGTCGGGAGGGGGCTCGTCCCGGAGGCGCACGCCGGCCTCGCGGAGCTTCTCGATCAGGGCGAGGTTGTCCGGATCGTCGAACCATGCGGCCACGGTGGCGGCGACCTCCGGACCGATCTCCGGGACGGCATCGATCTCGTCGGCGGACGCGGCGGCGAGACCATCGATCTCGAGGAACGCCGACGCGAGGACCTGGGCGACGTGGGAGCCGACATGTCGGATGTTGAGTCCCGCCAGCAGTCGCCAGAGCGGCCGGTCCTTCGACGCCTCGATCGCGCGCCGCAGGTTCTCGATCGACCTCGCGGCGAACCCCTCGAGCTCAGCGAACTGCTCGTCGGTCACCCGGTAGATGTCGGCGGGATCCTTGATGAACCCCCCATTGAGCAGGGCGATCCCGGTCTTGTAGCCGAGGCCTTCGATGTCCATCGCGCCGCGGCCGGCGAAGTGGAACAGCCACTCCACGGACTGGTCGGGACAGCCGGCCTTGTTGGGGCACCGCCAGTCGGCCTCGCCCTGGGAGCGCACAAGCGGGGTGCCGCACGAGGTGCAGTTCTTCGGCATCTTCCACTTGCGGGCGTTCTTCGGCCGTTTCGCCAAGACGGGTCCGACGATCTCGGGGATCACGTCGCCGGCTCGGCGGACGATCACGGTGTCGCCCTTGCGGACATCCTTGCGCCGGGTCTCGTCCTCGTTGTGCAGGGTGGCGTTCGTGATGGTGACGCCCCCCACGAACACCGGCTCCAGGACCGCGAACGGCGTCACCTTGCCCGTGCGGCCCGTGTGGACCTCGATCGACTTCAACAGCGCCGTCCGCTCTTCCGGCGGGAACTTGTAGGCGATCGCCCACCGAGGGGCGTGACTCGTGGAGCCGAGTCGTCGCTGGAGCTTCGCGTCGTCGACCTTGATCACGGCGCCGTCGATCTCCCAGTCGAGGGAGTGCCGCTTCTTCTCCCAGCGCCGGAGGAAGGTGAGGACCTCTTTCAGGCTCTTGGTCCGGTGCGTGGTGGGCGGCACCGGCAGCCCCACCTTCTCCGACCACGCGAGGAAATCGGAATGGGAATCGAAGGTGATGCCCGCAGCGGCGCCGAACGAGTGGACCCACATCCGGAGCGGGCGCGATGCGGTGATCTTCGCGTCCTTCTGCCGGAGCGAACCCGCCGCGCCGTTGCGAGGATTGGCGAAGGGTCGATCGCCCGCCTCGGTCAGCCGGACGTTCAACTCCTCGAACGCCTTCACAGGGAAGTAGACCTCGCCTCGGACCTCGATCACCGACGGGGGGGCCTCGGTGGCCAGCCGTCGTGGGATCGACTTCAGGGTCCGAACGTTCGCCGTGATGTCCTCGCCGACCCGCCCGTCCCCGCGGGTCGCCGCCACCGTGAGGACGCCGTCCTCGTACGTCAAGGCGCACGCGACGCCGTCGATCTTGAGCTCGCAGACGAACGTGGGGGTCGCGCCGGCCAGTCCACGATCGACGCGCGCGCCCCACGCACGGAGCTCTTCCTCTGAGAACGCGTTGTCGAGCGAGAGCATCGGCGCCCGGTGCGGGACGGGCCGGAACAGCTCGGCCGGCGCCGCCCCGACGCGCTGGGTGGGCGAATCGGGGGTGATCAGCTCCGGGAACCTGTCTTCGAGCGCCCGTAGCTCACTGATCAGTTCGTCGTACTCGGCGTCGGAGATCTCCGGATCGTCGAGTACGTGATAGCGGTACAGGTGGTGGTTCACGAGCTCGCGGAACTCCTCGACCCGGAGCTCGGCCTCGGCGAGGTCTCGCTCCTCTTTCCGCGCTTCCTTCACCCGGCGATCTCCAGGTTTCCGGCCACGCCGATCCGCTCCCCCACGACGAAGACACCTCCGCGCACACCGGGGACGTCCTTGAGGTAGCGGACCGCTTGGGCGAAGCCGAACTCCTTCGGCAGGAGCGCCTGGACGCCGGCCGCGGCGGCGTCGGCGGCCATGCACGATTCGGCGATCACGGCGAGCCCGTCGGGACCGCCGCCGCCTCGGCCCCGGCCGAGCGTCGTGGAAACGCCGACCCCCGTGGCATCCGGCTCCAGGGCGACGGTGATCGGTTCCCCACCGTGGCGCTTGACCGCCAGCTTCACACGCTTCTTCGCCTTGATGAAGTAGTCGCCCCCGCAGGCCACGGTGACCTCGTTGAGCGACTGGCTGAGGAACCGACCCACCTGGTCGACCACGGCTCCTCGGAACGTGAACATCGGCCCCACGCCGGCGGCCGAGGCCGAGGCCACCATCTCTTGGACGATCGTGGGGGCCTCGGCCGCCGGCGGGGCAAGCGGTCGCTTGCTGGTCCGGAACTCCGGGTGCTGGAGCGCGTAGGACTGGAGCTGTTCCCAGAAGGACAGCGCCGCCGCCCTCGACTCCTCGGCGAAGTCGTCGTCGCCCGTGATCCGCAGGACGAGGTCCTGCACCTGGATCTCGAAACTCTTGGTCTTGCGGCGGAGGAGCCTCAACGGTCTCTTTCGACGGGCGGTGGGCCGATGATAGTCGAGGGGTCAGACCGCCCCGAGACCGTCAGCCTCCGATCAGAAGGTCGAGCACGGCCTGGTCCTGGTTCATCGTCCAGAACTCGGCGATCCGGCCCTCCCGAACGTGCGCGACCTGGACCTGCGGCTGGTCGTAGCGGCGACCATCGGCCACCTCGAGATGAAGATGCACGAGCGCGACGGCGTGCTCGTCGTTCGCGACCACGTCGTGCACGTCGAAGACGGTCGAGATTCCTGCCTCCTGCATCTGCGCCAGTCGTTGCAGCGCCGCCGTCCGACCTCGGAACTGGCCGCCGAACCGGTTCGTTCCCGGCGCGTGCCAGGTCAGGTCGTCGTCGAGGGCGGTCTCCATGGCCTGGACGTCACCGGCGCGGAACGCCTCGAGGAGACCTCGCAAGAGCGCGCCGTTCGGATGCTCTCCCATGGTGGTCCTCCGCTAGCGGGTCGCCTCGACGATCCTGCCTCCGCCGAGCAACTCGTCGCCCCGGTACAAGACGGCGCTCTGACCGGGCGCCACGGCGCGCTGGGGCGATCGGAACTCCACGCGGACCTCTGCGTCGCCGAGGGGCTCCACCGCGCAGGGTACGTCGTCTCCCTGGTAGCGGATCCGGACCTCGGCCTCGAACGGTCCGCCGCCCGGCGGCTCGCCGGCGATCCACGAGAATCGGTCCGCCACCAGTCCACGACGGTCGAGGAGCTCACCCGGTCCTACGACCACCCTGTTCGCCTTCGGATCCACCTCGACCACGTATCGTCGCTCCCCCGTCGCGACGCCGGTCCCTCGCCGCTGCCCGATCGTGAACCCGAACGCTCCCCCGTGGTGTCCGATCACGGCGCCGGCGGGATCGACGACTTCACCGTCACGCACGAGGTGCGGCAGGCTCGCTCGCGCGTACGCGCCCGCATCGCCGGACGGCGCGAAGCAGAGCTCCTGCGAGTCGGGCTTCGTCGCGACAGGTAGACCGAAGCGCTCGGCCAGCACGCGCGTCTCTGTCTTCGGGATCTCGCCGACCGGGAACATCGACCGAGCGAGCGCTCGCTGCCCCAGCATGTGGAGCATGTACGACTGATCCTTCGAACGGTCCGCCCCGCGGAGCAACCGCCAGCCGGACGAGCCCCCGACCCGACGCACGTAGTGCCCACTCGCGACCAGGTCGATGCCGAGCTCATCCGCCCGACGCAGGAAGGCGCCGAACTTGATCTCACCGTTGCAGCGCGCGCATGGGTTCGGCGTGCGGCCAGCCTCGTGTTCGGAGGCGAAGTCCGCGAGCACGGCCCGTTCGAAGTTCTGGGTCAGGTCGCAGATCTCGAAGGGGAATCCGGCGATCCTGGCGGTTTCGGCGGCATCTCGCCTGGCGCTCGGGCCACAGCAGCCGTGATCGACGCCGTCCAGGTGGACGAGGCGCATGTGCGAGCCGAGCACATCGTAACCCTGCTCGTGGAGCAGGCACGCGGCGACCGAGGAATCGACACCGCCCGACATGGCGACCAGCACCGAAGGCATGTCGTTGAGGCTATCAGCGACGGGTTCTCGGACCGACCACATCATGGCCCCGAGGGTCACCGCCTCTCAGGCGCCGCACCCTGATCGACCGTCCGCTCCGAGGGGATCGGTCGCCGCGGCCCGTATCGTGGCCCGCATGCTGGAAGCGCGATTCGACGACCTCACCGGCGCCTCGCCGTCGTTCCGGCTCGTGGGACCGGTCGGCGTGCTGGAGGCGACCCGCGCCGGTGAGGTCGTCGCCACCATCGAGGCGGCGGAGGCGGCGGCCGGGCGCGGCCTGTGGGTCGCGGGCTTCGTGGCATACGAGGCCGCGCCCGGCCTGGACCCGGTCCTCGTCGTCCGTGACCGCGACCCCGGCGATCCCTTCGCGGCCCTTCCCTTGGCGTGGTTCGCGATGTTCGAACGTGCCGAGGAGACGACCCTGCCGCTCCCCCGCGATGAGGGCGTGGCGCCTGCCCCCCAAGGCACGTGGGTGCCGACGACAACCGGTGAGCGATACGAGACCTCCGTCGACCGCATCCGGGAACTGATCGCGGCCGGGGAGACCTATCAGGTGAACCACACGATGCGCTTGCGCTCCCGAGTGGAGGGGGACCCGCGCGGCCTCTACCGCGACCTCTGCTACGCACAGCGAGGGGCCTTCGCCGCCTACCTCGACCTCGGTCGCTTTCGCATCCTCTCCGCATCACCGGAGCTCTTCCTCGAGCTCCGCGACGGCGCGATCGTCACCCGGCCGATGAAGGGCACCGCACCACGCGGCCGGTGGCCAGAGGAAGATCGCGTCGTGGCGGAGCATCTCCTCGCGTCGGCGAAAGACCGTGCCGAGAACGCGATGATCGTGGACCTCCTTCGCAACGATCTCGGCCGGATCAGCCGTACTGGCTCGGTCGTCTGGGCGGATGTCTTCGAGGTCGAGCGCTACGAGACCGTGTGGCAGCTCACCACGACGGTGTCGTCCACGCTCGAGAGCGGTGTCGGTTTGGCAGACGTGTTCCGAGGGCTGTTCCCCAGCGGATCGGTCACCGGCGCCCCGAAGGTCCGGACGATGGAGATCATCCGCGAGCTGGAGGACTCACCGCGAGGGATCTACTGCGGCTCCGTCGGCTACCTCGCGCCCGCCGGATCCGGGCGTCCAGACGCGCGATTCAACGTCGCGATCCGGACCGTCACGGTGGATACGGTCACCGGAACGGCGGAGTACGGGGTGGGTGGTGGTATCACATGGGACTCCGACGCCGAGGCCGAGTACGAGGAGGCCGCTGCGAAAGCACGCGTCCTCACCGCGCGTCGCCCCGTCTTCGAGCTCCTGGAGACGATGCGCCATGACCCGGAAGAAGGCGTGAAGCATCTCGACCGGCACCTCCGGCGCCTGGCCGCCTCCGCGGACTACTTCGGCTTCCGGTGCGACGAGACCGACGTGCGCGAAGCGGTGGAGAAGGCGGAGGCCTCCGCGCCGTCCGCGCCGTGCCGGGTCCGTCTCGCCCTCGGAAAGGACGGCACCGTGAGGGTGGTCTGCACGCCGATCGCGAGCGACCCCGACGTCGTCCGCGTGGCGCTCGATGACGCGCCGCAGGATCCTCGGGACATCTTCCTGTTCCACAAAACCTCACTTCGGCAGCGCTACGAGGATGCGCGGCGCCGCCATCCGGGTGTCGACGACGTCCTGCTCGTCAACGACCGCGGCGAAGTGACCGAGTCGACGATCGCGAACGTGGCGGTGCGCGTGGACGACCGGTGGGTGACGCCGCCGATCGAGGCAGGGTTGCTGCCCGGGATCGGCCGCGCGGTGGCGCTCGAGGAGGGGATCCTGACCGAAGCCGCGGTCACGATCGACGCGGTGCGGTCGTCAGACGAGGTCGCGCTGATCAGTGACGCGCGCGGTTGGCGCCGCGCGGTCCTGGTCTAGTCGCGCTCCGGCTCCACCGGGAAGGAGAACGGTCGCATGCCGTGCTCTTCCAGCGGGCAGTCACAGAGGGGGCAGCGAGGCGGCTCCTCGTACACGAGCACGGTGCGCTCGCAGTACGGGCAATCCGCTTCTCGCATCGCGGGTTGTTCTGTTTCGTTCGGCATCGGCATGCCGCTCGGGGGGAGCGGTCCACTCATGCATCGGCAAGATCCTGCGTACCTTGAATCAGGCAGAGGTCGGAACTCGGAGTGATTCGTCCTCGCTCCGCTGCCGCGTCAGGACACACAACGACCCTCCCGGATGGGGAGGGTCGCGGTCTTCCCTGTTCCGTCGGCCGGCCGACTCGCGCTCGCGCTCGTCTAGGCGGCTTCCATCTCCTTGCGGCTACGGCGCTTGCCGCGCGCGACGTAGGTATGGACGGGTTCATGCTGCCAGCAGTAATCCCATTTGTTGTAGATCGAGAGCTTGGTCGTGCATCCTGGGGCCGCGCAGCTGCGATCGGACTGGTACCGCTTGTTGGCCCTCGGGAGCGACCGGACCGACTGGCCCCGGAAACTCTCCTCCGCCATCTCGTTCACGTCCCTTCGTCTCTCACCCGAGGACGGATCGGGCGCCCGTCCTCGTCGTGTGATTCGAACGATGAGAGGGGCCGGTTCATTCCTCGCCCAGGGCCCTTGGTGGCCTGGGCCGACTGGGGGCAAGATGACTTCAGTTGCCCCGGAACTCGGGTGAGCGCTTTTCGATGAACGCGCGCATCCCCTCCCGCTGGTCACCTGTGCCGAACAGCGCGATGAAGAGCTCCTTCTCCCGGGCGATGCCGGAGGCGCCGGGGCTCCCGACCGCCGCCCGGATCGCCTCTTTCGCGGCGGCGAGGGCGCGCCGGGGACCCCGGGCGAACGCCCGGGCGTCGCGCACAGCGGCCTCGAGAACCTGGGCCGCGGGCAGGACCCGTTCGATCAGTCCCAGCGCCTTTGCCTCTTCGGCGTCGACCTGCCGACCCGTGTAGGTGAGATCCTTCGAGACCCCGACGCCTGCGAGCCACGTCATGCGCTGGGTCCCGCCCGCGCCCGGGATGACGCCGATCTTGACCTCGGGCTGACCGACCTTCGCGTCATCGGCGGCGTACCGAAGGTCGCAGGCGAGCGAGAGCTCGAACCCTCCGCCCAACGCGAAGCCGGTGATCGCGGCGATCGAGACCTTCGGCATCGCATCGAGGAGATCGCACGCGGCGCCGAGCTTCGTCACCTGCTCGCGGATCTCGTCGGGCCCGTGGTCGATCATCTCCTTGATATCGGCGCCGGCCGCGAAGAGCTTCCGACCTCCCCACAACACCAATGCGCCCACGTCGTCGCGAGAGACGGCCTCTTCGAGCGCGTCGAGGAGATCCATCGACAGCTGCAGCGAGATCGCGTTGGCAGGCGGACGGTCGAGGCGAACGATCCCGACGCCGTCGTCCACCTGTAGGTGCACGAACTCAGGCATCGCGGCGCACCCTATCAGCGCCCCGGGAGGCCCTGGCGGCGAGATCTCGCAGACCCTTCTCGAACGGTGTCGCCGGAACGCCGAAGGCGGTGGCGGCATCGGGCGGCGCACCTACCGCCTCGTCCGCGACCGAAGGCGCCGCGAAGGATTCGGCCGCACGGACGGACACGGGGATCTCGAGGAGCTCCGTCAGGCGCGCGGCCGCGGTCGAGGGGTCGAGGTGGACCGGCTCCCCACCTTCGCCCGCGATCTCGAACACGTCATCCGCCGTGAACTCCTCCGGACCCCCGACGCTCCAGACACCCTCGATGGGATCGCGACGATCGTCGATCGCCGCGACCACCGTCGCCACGTCGTCGGCCAACACCGGCGCGAGCCGCTGGCTGCCGTCGCCGACGACGAAGCCGTGTTCCGTACCGACGACCGTCGACGTGAACCACAGCCCACCGAACCCGTAGGCGTGGGAGGAGCGGAGCACGGCGTGTTCGAGCCCACTGTGGACGACCACCTCTTCCGCGAGCCCTTTCGCGCGTCCGAACGGATGCGGGTGGTTGACGGAGGCGCCGGGGACCGAGAGGAGGATCATCCGGCGGACACCGGCTTCCTTCGCCGCCGCGACCGCGGCCACCGTCGAGCCGTGGTTCGCGGAGAGGATCTCCTCGTCGCTCGGCTGGTTCACACCTCCGACGAGATGCACGATCGTGTGCACGCGAGGGAGGATCTCGATGAGCTCGTCCGGCTCCTCGACGGGCACGACCGCCACCTTCGCGCCGAGCTGGCGGAGCGGCTCTCCGGCTTCCGGACGCCGGACGGTCGCCCGCACCTCGTCGCGCTGGACCAACTCGCGGACGATGGCCCGTCCGAGGAGCCCCGAGGCGCCCGTCACCATGACCGTCATGTCCCGCGATGGTATCGACGATGATCGCCGTCCCGGACGACCGCCTCACGATCCGTCCCGCACCCGCTCTCGCCGGTCGTTACCCTCCCGGGGATGCAACCCGAGGCTGCGGACGTCGAGCGGGTGCACCGTGCGCTCGGGGCGACCCCGCTCGCCTGGCGTGCCGCGTCCGGGCACGGCGCCCCGTCCCACCGGCGGTTCGTCGTCGACCTTCAGGGCGAGCGGTCTGCCTTCGTGAAGATCGCGGCCTTCGACTACACCGCGGAGTGGCTGCGGGAGGAGTTCCGCGTCTACGCGGCGCTGGACGGGCAGCTGTTCCTTCCACGGCTGCTCGGCTGGGACGACGATGGCCTCGCCCCGGCGCTCGTCCTCGAGGACCTCTCCGGAGCGACGTGGCCACCGCCGTGGGACGCCGCTCGCATCGACGCCGTCCTGGCGACCCTCGCGACCGTGCATGCGACGCCGCCACCCATGGCCGTGCGTCCTGCCGTCGAGAGCCAGTTCGGTATGGACGGCTGGCCGGACGTGGCCGCCGACCCTGAACCCTTCCTTTCGCTCGGCTTGTGCTCGCCGGGATGGCTTCGCGACCATCTGTCGGCCCTCGCGGATGCGTCGGCCGCCGCCGAGATCGACGGAACCTCGTTCCTGCACTTCGACGTGCGCAGCGACAACCTGTGCCTGCGGGACGGTCGGGTCCTGCTGGTCGACTGGAACAACGCATGCGTCGGGAACGCCTTGCTGGATCTCGCCTCCTGGCTTCCCAGCCTCCAAGCCGAAGGCGGTCCGTCGCCCCACGCGATCCTCCCCGACGAGACGCCCGGATCGCCCGCCATCGCCTCGCTGCTGGCCGGCTACTTCTGTGCGCGCGCCGGTCTGCCGGCGATCCCGCAGGCACCCCACGCACGACCCTTGCAGCTGATGCAGTCGAGGACGGCTCTGCCGTGGGCCGCAAGAGCGCTCGGCCTCCCTCCCCCCGCCTAGTGGCGCCGTTCGTTGCACCTGCAACACACTGCTACTATTCGGCCGTGGACTCTCCCTACGCCGACCTGATGGATGAACTCCGGAGCCGTGGGCTGCGCATGACGCCGCAGCGCCGAGCCATCGTCTCTGAGGTGATGCGGGCCAAGGGTCACATCTCGCCCACCGCGATCGCCCGCAAGGTCCAGGGCGACATGCCCGGCGTGAACGCCTCGACCGTCTACCGAACCCTGACGCTCCTCGAGAGCGTCGGCGTGCTCCAGCACTCACACGTCGAGACCGGCGCCGAGTACCACCGAGCCGACGAAGCGCACCACGTCCACCTCACCTGCCGGAACTGCGGCCAGGACGACGAGCTGTCGCTGGACGAGGCCGACAAGCTCCAGCGCCTGATCCGCAACCACCACGGCTTCGTCGCCGACCTCACGCACTTCGCGATCACGGGTCTGTGCAGGGATTGCGCCGCAGCGTGACGGTCAGTGCGCCCCGGCACCGAGCGCCGGGATCCTGCGGCGCCAACCGCTGAACGCGAAGGCCAGGACGAAGAGGAGCCCCGCGGCCAGCACGACGGTGCCGCCCGACGACCAGTTCAAGTAGTACGACCCGTAGACCCCCACGAAACCGCACAGCGTCCCCGAGCCGACCGAGATCCACAGCATCCTGCCGAAGGAGTCGGTGAGCAGCCGACCGATCACCGGCGGGATCACGAGCATCGCTGCGATCATCGTCACACCGATCACGTTCATGGTCGCCGCGATCGTGGCGGTGAGCATCACCGCCAACCCGACGTCGACGCGGGCCGTCCGCACGCCCGAGACCTCGGCCACCTCGGGATCGAACGTCGAGAAGAGCAGCTGGCGGTAGCCGAGGAAGACGAAGAGCGTCGAGGCGATCGCCACGCCGAGCACGACGAGCACGTCGGCTTCGGCGACACCGAGCACATTGCCCCACAGTAGGGCTTCGAAGTTGACGACGAACGTCCGCTGGGCCGAGATCAGGATGATGCCGATGGCGAAGCTCGCCGACGTGATCGCGCCGATAGCCGCATCGGCGCCGATCGAGCGTCGGCGAGCGACCTTGTTGATGAACAGTGCGGCGGCCAGTCCCCACAAGCCGGCGCCCAGGAAGACGTTCACACCCACGATGTAGCTCGCCACCGCACCTCCGAAGATCGCGTGCGAGAGACCGTGACCGATGTAACTCATCCCTCGCAGCACGACGTAGACACCGATCAGGCCGCAGAGGGCGCCGGTGATCGTGGCGACGACGAGCGCGCGCTGGAAGAACTCGTAGCTGAAGGGCTCAAGCAGGGTGCTCATGATGGTCCTCCCGGAGCGGCAGCACCTTCGCGCCTTCCTCCTCGTCGAGGAGCTCGGGATACTGCTCGAGCACCACCGGCATCCCGCCGTGCGACAGGACCTCGAGCGGCGCGCCGTAGGTCCTTTCCAGCACCTCGCTCGTGATGACCTGCCGCGGCGAGCCCGTCGCGATCACCTCACGGTTCAGGCACACGAGCCGCGGCAGGTGCGACGCGATCCCGTTCAGGTCATGGGTCGTCAGCACGATCGCGAGCCCTTCGTGGTGCAGGTCGTGGATCACGTGCATCACGTCATGACGTGTCCGTACGTCGACCCCGCTCGTCGGCTCATCCAGGAGGAGCAGCCGCGGACGGCCGAGCATCGCGCGCGCGATGAAGACCCGTTGCTGCTGTCCGCCGGAGAGCTCCCGGATATGCCGGTCCGCGAGCCCTTCGAGGCCGAGTCGCTCGAGCACCTCCTGGGCCTCCACGACCTCCTGCTTCGACGGCCAGGGGAGCCGGCGGCCATCGATCCGAGCCATGAGGATGGCCTCGCGCACGGTCACGGGGAAAAACCAGTTCACCGTCTCGACCTGAGGGACGTAGCCGATCGACAGATCGGACGCGCGTTCGATCCGGCCCGCGATTGGCTCGACCGACCCCGCGATCGCCTTCAGGAGCGTGCTCTTGCCGCTGCCCGACGGGCCGACGACTCCCACGAACTCACCCGAGCCGATCTCCAGATCCACGTTCACGAGCACGGGATCCCTGCCGTAGCGGCAGGTGACCCGTTCGAAGCGGACGAGATCGTCCATCAGTACCGAACGCCTCCCGC
Organism: uncultured Actinomycetota bacterium; assembly: GCA_963842295.1. GTDB lineage: Bacteria > Actinomycetota > UBA4738 > UBA4738 > HRBIN12 > JAJNBA01. The sequence continues at coordinate 197,545 of CAWJFY010000009.1, forward strand.
CCCGCCGGTCGAGAGGTTCGTGACGTCGATGTCCTGGAAGACGGAGGGGTCGCCTCCGAGCGCGCGCACGATCGTCGTGAAGTCGAAGACCATCAGCCCGAGGTAACTGTGATCGGGGTCGCCCGCCTCGCCCGGAAGATCGTCGTCGCGCAGATCGTCCACGTAGGTCGTTCCGGTCTCCGCCGCGATCTGCTCGAGCACTGGGCTGGGGAACACCTCCGAGCCGAAGATCGCGGGCAGGTCCTCGGCGCGGATCTGGTCGATCAATCCCGCGACCTCCTGCGGTGTGGGCTCGGCGAAGTCCGAGGGCTGGATCGCCCCCACGACCTCCCAACCGTATTCGCGCGCGAAATACGGGAAGGAGTCGTGATAGGTGAGCAGCCTCCGGTCCTCCTCGGGGACGGTCGTTGTCGCGGCCCGGACGGCCTCATCGAGGCCGTCGAGGCGTAGGGCGAACGCGTCGTAGTTCTCCTGGTAGGTCGACGCGCCCTTGGGATCCAGCTCCGAAAGCTCGGACCTCACGATCTCGGCGTACTCCTTCGCGTACGGCGGGTTCGTCCACAGGTGCGGGTTCGGGAAACCCTCGGACTCCGGGAACGAGAAGTCGAAGATGTACTCGTCCTCGGAGATCGTGCGGTCCGCGAGCTCCACGACGGGCACACCCTGGCGGACGTTCGCGTGGGCGAGCTCTCGCGTCGGCTCCTCGAGGTGCAGCCCGTTCATGAAGACGATCTCGGCCTCCTCCATCACGCCGGCGTCCGCCGGCGCAGGTTCGAACGTGTGGCTGTTGGTCCCCTCCGGCACGATCCCGGTGACGGAGACCCGGTCACCACCGACGTTCTGCACGATGTTCGTGATCGGCGACACGGTCGTCACGACCCGGACGAGAGACTCGTCGGCGGACGTGCCGTTCGAGCACGCGCCCGCGAGGAGGCACATCGAGAGGAGGGCGGACCAGACCGCGTACCGCAGTGCCATGCAGACAGGCTACTCTGTTCTTGCAAGTTGTTGCAACTAGCTCAGAACGCCGGCGTCTCCTGGTAGGTCCCGAACACGGACGAGAGCGCCCCCACGATCTCTCCCTCCGTGCAGCGTGCGCGCGCACAGGCGACGAGAGGCTCCATCAGGTTCGCGTCGGTCGTGGCCGCCTCCTTCAAGGCGATGAGCGCGTCGTCCGCCGCGCCCGCGTCGCGAGCGGCGCGGGTGCGGCGGACGCTCTCGAGCTGGGTCCGCTCGGCCTCCTCCCCGATCACGAGGGTGTCGATCGGGGTCTCGTTCGCGTCGACGAAGTCCGTCACGCCCACCTTCACGAGGTCGCCTTCCTCGTAGCGGCGCTGCTCCTGGAACGCAGACTCCGCGATCCGCCGTTGGAACCAGCCCTGCTCGATACCCTCGAGGACACCCTCGAGCATCGAGCCGTTCCCCATCCGATCGATCTCCGTGAAGATCCCCTCGGCGAGCGCCTCGATGCGGTCCGTCGCTTCCTCCACGAACCACGAGCCTCCGAGCGGGTCGATCACATCGGGAACGCCCGATTCGAACGCGATCACCTGCTGGGTCCGGAGCGCGAGCTTCGCGGTGTCCTCGGTGGGAAGGGCCAGCACCTCGTCGAGCGCGTTCGTGTGCAGCGACTGCGTACCTCCGAGGACGGCGGCCAGGGCCTCGATCGCGGTGCGGACGACGTTGTTCATGGGCTGCTGAGCCGTGAGGGAGACGCCGGCGGTCTGGGTGTGGAAGCGGAGCCGCATCGACTCGGGGCTCTTCGCTCCGTAGCGATCACGCATCCAGCGCGCCCAGATGCGTCTGGCGGCGCGGAGCTTCGCGATCTCCTCGAAGAAGTCGATGTGCGCGTTGAAGAAGAACGACAGCGCCGGGGAGAAGGCGTCGACGTCGAGCCCTCGCTGCATCCCCAGTTCCACGTAGGCGAACCCGTCCGCCAGCGTGAAGGCGAGCTCCTCGGCCGCGGTCGCCCCCGCCTCGCGGATGTGGTAGCCGGAGACGCTGATCGGATGCCACTTGGGTACTCGTTCGGCGCAGAAAGCCATCAGGTCGCCGATGAGGCGCAGGTGTGGCCGTGGCGGGAAGACCCACTCCTTCTGTGCGATGTACTCCTTGAAGATGTCGGTCTGGAGGGTGCCGTCGAGGGTCGTCCAATCGACCCCTTGTTCCTCGGCCGTCGCGAGGAAGAACGCGAACACCACGACCGCGGGGCCGCTGATCGTCATCGAGGTCGTGACGTCGCCGAGCGGGATCCTGTCGAACAGCGTCTCGAAGTCGTCGAGTGAGTCCGTCGCGACACCGCAGCGCCCGACCTCGCCCTCGCTCCGCGGATCGTCGGAGTCCAGGCCCATGAGCGTCGGCATGTCGAAGGCGACCGAGAGACCGGTCTGCCCGTGCTCGGTCAAGAAGCGGTAGCGGGCGTTGGTCTCCGCCGGCGTGCCGTACCCGGCGAACTGCCGCATGGTCCAGAGCTTGCCCCGGTACATCGAGGGATAGGCTCCGCGGGTGAACGGGTAGACCCCCGGTTCCCCGAGCTTCTCGTCCGGGTTCCATCCGTCGAGATCGGTGGGACCGACCATGGCAGGGACCGCCTCGCCGGAGAGGGAGCGGTGCGAACGCTCGCTCCAGGGAGCGCGGGGTCGCTCGGAACTCACCCTTCGAGGATACGTGCCCCTCACGGCATGTGGGCCCGGTCCCGTGCGCTCATCGAGTCTCTGCGCGGCGCAGGAGCTCCTGCGCCGCGCGATATGGGTCGATACGGCGCTCGGCGAGATCGTCGCCGAGCTCTGGGTCGGCTTCCAGCGCCTGCGCCGCTCGAACCCGGAAGCGTTCCGCCGCAAGGCTCTCGGCCTCTCGGAGCAGGCGCGCTCGCCGCTTCGCGGCGAGCGCGCCCGTCGCCTCCGCCTGGTCGCGGTGCTCACGCACCGCTGCCCAGACCTCAGCGATCCCCTCCCCCCTCGAGGCCGTCGCCGTAAGCACCGGCGGGTCCCAGTCACGCTCGGCGCCCAGGTGCAGCATCTGACGGAGCTCCTTCGCGACGTCCGGCGCACCGTCCCGATCCGCCTTGTTCACGACGAAGACGTCCGCTGCTTCGAGGATGCCTGCCTTCGCCATCTGCACCGCATCGCCCATCCCGGGCGCCATCACCACGACCGCCGTGTCCGTCGCGGCCGCGACGTCGACCTCGGCCTGCCCCACGCCGACGGTCTCCACGAAGATCACGTCGTAGCCGGCGGCGTCCAGGACCCGCACGGCCTCGGGGGCCGCAAGCGCCATCCCGCCGAGGTGGCCTCGTGTCGCCATCGATCGGATGAACACGCCGGGATCGACCGCGTGGTCCTGCATCCGCACCCGGTCGCCGAGCAGGGCGCCGCCGGTGTAGGGGGACGTCGGATCGACAGCGAGCACGGCGGCGCGGAGGTCCTCGCCTCGCGCGATGCGGATGAGCTCCCCCGCGAGCGTCGATTTCCCGACACCGGGCGCCCCGGTCAGGCCGATCGTGGTTGCTCGCCCCGTCTTCCCATAGATCCCGGCGGAGAGCTCGGCCAGCTCGGGCGCATCGTCCTCGACCGCCGAGATCGCGCGTGCGACGGCCCGCCGGTCGCCGCCCAATACCCCTTCGACGAGCGCCGTGACCTCCATCGCGGCGTTACCCTACCGACCGATCCGGCTCGATCCGGCCCGATCTGCCCAGCCCGCCGGCGGGCGCGGCGCCGGGGATCGCCTCGAGCGCGTCGCGGAGCGAGCGGCACACCGCCCGCTGCTGCACCAGCGCCGGATCGTGGTCGGACGCGACGCGAGAACGGAGCATCGCCAAGTTCACCTGCTCGCGTTGAAGGCGCTTCAGGAGCCCGGCGGCACGCTTTCCCGCTCGGCGCCGCAACTCTCGCCGCGCGCGACGCCGGCGTCGCGGATCCTCGAGGATCGCAAGTTCCTCCGCGGTCACGGCATCCTCGGCGATCTCCGATGCAAGCGTCTCGCGAAGCCATCGACGCTCGCGTGAGTGTGCCAGCCGGATCGCCAACACCGCGAACAGCAGGAGCGGCAGACCCTTCACCGCCGTGGCCACCGGGATGAGGAACCACTCCGCCCCTTCCCATGGGTGCGGCGGGAAGAACTCGAGGATCGGCGAATTCCAGAGGAAGTGGCCGAAGACGGCGGCGGCGGCGAGCAGACCTGCGGGGCGGAGACGATCGCGGAGAGGCCGATCGTCGCGACGGGTGGTGACGATCCCGATCGCCATCCCGACCAGCCCCGTGTACAGCACGTGGGAGTAGAGGCCGCTCGCGATCACGCGAACGAAGAACCCCTGCAGCACCCCCTCCACGTCGCCGCCGAACACGGCGATGAAGTAGAAGACGTCCTCGACGACGGCGAACCCGAGCCCACACAGCGCGCCGTAGACGAATCCGTCCATCACGTCGTCGACCTCGTCGCGGGCGATCAGGACGATCAGGACGACGCCGAGGCCCTTCAGGATCTCCTCGACGAACGGCGCCGTGAGCGCCGCCGTCCATCGGGACGCGAACTCGGGACCTGCGAGACGGGCGACGACGACCCCCCAGCCGGCGTTCCCGATCGCCGACAGGGTCGTGGCGGCCACGGCCCCCCAGACGAACGCCGCCACCAGCAGGGGGATGGGCTCTCGCTCGTAAAGGTCGAGCAGATAGACGAGCACGGCGACCGGCGCGGCATAAAGGATGACGAGCCCCCAGGACAGAGCCCAGCCTCCCGGCGACATCTGGCGGAACAAGCTCTGTTCCGCGATCGCCACGACCCCGGTCAGCGCCACGACGACCGTGTACAGCCAGAACGCGGGGAGACGCGGCTGGAAGAAACGCGCGTGATGCAGTGGCGAACGTGAGAGCGAGCCGGCCCGGGCCACTCAGACCACCTCCGCCCCGTCGATCATCGCCACGAGCTCCTCGGAGATCAGCTCCAACTGGCCCTGGAAGGCCCATCCGTCGAACACGGCGCCGTTGCCGGACGGCGCGACGACGACCGTCACCGATCCCTCGACGGCCGCGCCGCCGCGCGATTCGGATCCGATGTAGCCGAAACGGACCGCCTCCAGACCACTCGGAAGAAGGGTCCTCTCCACCCGATCGGAGACCGAAAGGCGCTCGAGCTGGCTCGTGAGAACTTCGCCCGCATACAGGTCCGCGAGCTCGAGCGCCGTGCCGCCGAAACCAGGAAGCGCGAGGAGATCGAGGGCACCGCTCCCTCTGGTGAGCTGCGCGAACTCGGTGGAGATCGCGCCTCCCGAGGGCAGCGGGACCGTCGCTTGCTCTCGGCGAACCAACTCCCAGCCGGAGAGGGGGCGGATCGTGAGGACACCTCCGAGCGCGACCGGACGAACCTCCGGCTGCGGCAGGGTCTCCGCGACGACGAACCCACCCAGCACGGTCGCCGAGATGACGAGCGCGACCAGACCGGTAGGGAGCCAGCGGCGGCCCGGCAGGCCGCCGGGCGCGTCCGGCCGGACCGGCACCTCGGATGAGGGATGGATCACGACGTTGTCCCGGTGTCGGCCACGGACAGCAGCTTGGTGAGTCGCGCGAGCCGCACCGGATGACGCAACAGCCCCCGGATGCGCACGCGTCGGCCGAGGAGATCGCCGACGATCGCGCGCCCCTCGGGGCTCAGGACATCGGGCAACCCGAAGCGGAGCGGCGTGGTCGTGAGATCGAGAAGGCGCCCCGGATCCGCCCTGATCGAGAGGTGCGCGTCGGGAACGTCGCCGTCCCCGACGCGCACCTCGCCGGGGGCGATACGCAGGAAGACCGTGACGTCCGCGTCCGGCGCGTCCAGCACGACCACCGATGGGCGCAGGAGTGCCAGGCGGCCCGGATCACGAGACAGGTTCTGTTCGATCAGTTCTGCAACCATCGACGCGAGACCGCTCGGCTCGGGACCGACGGCGGTGACGGTCACGGCTCCAGCACGACCTTGGTCGCGTCGCGTCGATCGAAGAGGGCGTAGCCCTCGGCGGCATCCTCCAGTGGCAGTCGATGGCTGATCAAGGGCGTCGGATCGACCTCACCTCGCTCGAGGGATCTCGCGGCCCGGTCCCACCACGCGAGGACCGGCGTGAGTCCTGCGAACCGGAGGGTGAGCGCTCGCGACCAGTACGCGCCGAGCTGCAGCTCGGTCGTCTCGGACGAGTAGACCCCGAGCACCACCACGGTGCCGCCCCGCCGGACAGTGTCGATCGCCCCGTCGAACGCCGTGGGATGACCGACGGCGTCGATCACCGCGTCGGCCCCCCGGCCGTCGGTCGCCTCGGCGAGCGCCGTCACGGGGTTCCGCTCGTCGATATCCACCGGGATCGCGCCCGCCGCCTCGGCGAGCGCGAGCCGCGATGGCTCGCGGTCGAGCGCGTACACCGTCGGCGCGCCGAGCGCCCGTAGCCCTTCGATCGTGCAGAACCCAACCGGCCCGCAGCCGAGCACGGCCACGACGTCGTTCGGGCCGACATCGGCGAGCGACGCCCCGTAGAACCCGGTCGAAAGCACGTCTCCCACGAAGACCGCGGCCTCGTCCCCGACCCCGTCCGGGATCCGGAGCAGGTTGACGTCGGCGTTCGGCACCCGAAGTTGTTCGGCCTGCGCGCCCGGCAGCGCTCCCCCGAAGATCCCGTAGCCGAAGATCGCATCGTCTTCGCACAGGGCGGACTGCCCGTTCCCGCAGAACCAGCAGTGCCCGCACGCCACGTTGAACGCCACGGCCACGCGGTCGCCAACACGGATCCGCTCGATGCCGGTCCCAACCGCCTCGACGATACCGACGGCCTCGTGACCGAGCGGCTCGCCCGGCTCCATCGGTGCCTTCCCATGGAGCAGGTGGAGGTCGCTCCCGCAGATCGCAGACCTCGTCACCCGCACGATCGCGTCGCCCGGGCCTTCGATCTCTGGGTTGGCCAGATCCGTCACGCGGACGCGGCCAGCTCCATCGAAGACCACTCCGCGCATCAGGACTCGTCTGGGAACGTCGTGTCCACCTGGCCGGCGATATAGGCGAGCTCCTGCGTGCCCTTCACGTAGCGGAGGATCGTCGGCAGGTCCCCGCGTACCCGCAGCTTGCCCTGCACCAGTCCCTTGATCGGCTCGAGATCCCCGCGGATCACGTCCTTCCACCGCGAGTACGGAGCTCGGACCGCGAACTCGGCGGCCGCTGCCCTCTCCTCGTCGACGATGCCCCCGCCGCGACATCGCCCGTGCCAGAGGTCGAGGAGGCCGTGCACGTCCGCAGCCAGACCCTTGTCCGGTTCGGCTTCGATCTGGATGATCACGTCCCCTTCCCAGGTGGCCGCGTACTCCGCGTACTCATCCGAGTTGTCGATCGCCTCGATGTAAGCCTGGAACCACGCTTCGGTCGGGAACTCCGGCACGGTCAGACCACCAGCCCCAACACGACGAGCACCCCGACCGCGTTGAACGAGGCATGGATCGCGATGTTCACGAGGAGGTTCCGGCGCCGCTGGTGGATCCAAGCCCAGAAGACACCCGTGACCATCATCGTGAAGACCAGCACGCCGACGCCCAGTGCGGCGCCCGGGATCACGTGGATCAGACCGAACGGGATGGCCGAGGCCGCCGCCCCCGCCCAGAACCCATGGCGATCGGCGACCGAGTGGAAGAGGAGACCTCGGAAGATCAGCTCCTCCGTGGGCGGCGCCACGATCACGGCGTACACCACGAGTGCCACCGCCTCCCACCCGGTGAGCGTTGACTGGACCTGCGGAGGAACCTCGACGCTCCTGCCCGCCAGGGTCGCGAGGATGAAGGTGGCGAGCGCGGCGAAGGCCGTCACGCCCACCTGCGAGACGAGCCCCAGGCCCACTCCCACCGCGGTCTCCCGGAGGCGCTTCCCTCGCGTGGGCCAGCCGACGACTCGCCACCACCCCTTGTGTGCGACCTGGAGCCATACGAGGAGCGTTGCGGCGAGCACGAGGTAGGTGAAGGCGGCGGCGGCGGCTCCCGCTCCGTCCATGCGGCCGCTCGCTTGGCCTCCGAGCGCGACGAAGACGGGTGTCGATGCGACCGCGCCCAACACGAATCCGCCGAGCGTGAGCGCGACGACCTCCCACCACCGCCAGGTGGCTCTCGCCGAAGAGCGTGCCACGTCCGCCTCGTACGGCGTGTCCGGACGCGGGGGCACGTATGGCGTGTCCGGCGGGGGCATGTACGCGCTCATCGGGTCATCATCCCGCGGGCGGAGGCGAGAGACACCTCGATGAGGCCGGACAGGGCGAACCCGAACGCGAAGCCGACGGCCGCCGCTCCGGTGTCTTCGGCGAGGTAGGCCACGATCGAACCGAGCACGATGACCAGCAGAGCATCGCGCCAGGCGTCGTGTCCCTCGAAGCTGCGAGCGATCGCGGTCGGCGGTCGCAGCAGCACGATCAACAGCACCAGCGTGCCCACCACCGGGATCAGCGCGAAGGGGTTCTCGACGATCAGGTCGAGTCCCACGCCCAGACGCTCGAACTGTCGCTCGACAGCACCGATGACTCCATCGCCCTCTTCGAGGAACGCCGTGACGTGGGTCGGCCGCTCGGTCAGGTAGCGGTGCATCACCGCGATCGTCGCCATCCCGATCGCGGTGATCGCGCCGGTGATCGAGGCGACCATCCACCACGGCCGGCGGCGACTGATCCCGAGCCACAGACCGGCGGCGGCGAAGAGCGTGATCGCCGCGCCGAAGTTCGAGCCGGTCCACGGCGAGCCGGCCACGAGGGCGCATGTCGCGAGGAGCATCGCGCCGGCGCCCACGCGCAGGTACTGCGCGACGAACAATGCGGACCCGAGCACGATGCCGATCTCGATGTTCGGCATCCCGAAGAAGCGGCCGCCGTCCAATTGCCCGCCTCCGGCGAGCGGAGTCACGGCCGCCGGCCAGCCGAACGCGGCTTCGATACCGAGGACCACCAGGATGGCCGCCCCGCAGGCAGCGACGGCGGCGAACACCCCCCGGCGCGCAGCCACCCACCGCGTGAACGCCACACCGACGACGGTCACCGCCACCAGGAACGGGACCACGGTCGCGGCGACGAGCGAGGGCAGGTGCCCCACGAGCAGGAGCCCGAGGGCGAGCCATGGCAACGAGCCGGCGAGCGCCCCGACCACTGCGAGGGTTCGTGGGGACACGCGCTGGCGGAACGCTAGCGCGAGGACCCCCGCGAGGCCGAAGATCGCCATCAGCCCCCACGCGGCGGCGGCCGCAGGGACCGCGAGCCGGCGCTGCTGGAGATAGCGCTCGTAGAGATCCAGCGGCGCCGGCTCGCCGGTGCGCTCGACCGGCGCGCCGGCGTCGTAGGGCAGATCCAGCCATTCGGCGACCGTCGCGGCCGGGTCCACGTCGGCGACCACGCCGGCGCGCCGGGTGGAATCGGAGGTGAGGGCACGAGGCTCGCCCCCGGCGGCAAGCAGCTCGTGCGGATCGCCCCAGGCGGCGATCACGGTCCCGAGCTCGTCGCCGTCCGCCGCCGACGCGAGGGACGGCGACTCGGACACCACCATCACGAGGATGCGCCCGTTTGAGCCGGCGATCCCAGACTCCACGGCTCGAGCGGCATCGACGGGAGCGGCGAAGGGCTCGATGGATTCGAGACACAGCCCCTGCCGCCGAGTGAGACCCTGGCCGAGAGGCGGATCCAAGGTGCCGCGGAGCGAACGCTCCACGCCCGTCCGGCCGTTCATCAGCCCGGCTCCACCGGAGGATGCGAGCGCCCGCAGCTCGGGGATCGCGAGAAGATCGGGCAGGGACGCCCCCTCCATCACGACGACCAGGGCCTTGCAGCCGAACTCCTGGGCGAAGGCGGGGGCCATGACGCTCGTGAGGGCTACGATCCCTGCAACGACGAGCCTCTTCACGGGAGGCGAACGAGCTGGGGGTCGCGCCGGACCTCGGCGCCCAATCCGGTGAGCTTCGCCTCGAAGTCCTCGTAGCCTCGATCGACGTGGTCGATGTCGGCGATCTCGCTGACGCCGTCCGCCGTGAGCGCCGCGATCGCCATCGCGGCCCCGGCCCGGATGTCCATCGCGCGGACCGGTGCCGCGGACAGCTGCTCCACACCGCGGATCACCGCGTGATGGCCCTCGGTGCGGATGTCGGCGCCCATGCGCCGCAGCTCGTCCACGTACGTGAACCGTCCCTCGAAGACGTTCTCGGTGGCGATGCTCGTGCCGTTCGCCGTCGCGAGCATCGCGAGCAGGATCGGCTGGAAGTCGGTTGCCAGGCCCGGGTACGGGAGGGTGACGAAATCTGCGGCGCGCGTGCGCTCCGGCTGCCGCACTCGGAGCCCCTCGTCGGTCATCCTGATCTCCGCGCCGCCTTCCGCGAGCTTCTCGAGGAACAGCTCGAGATGGTGAGGGCGCGCGCCGTCGAGCACCACGTCCCCACGGGTCGCGACGGTGGCCGCGGCCCACGTTCCTGCCTCGATCCGATCGGGGATCGCCGCGTGCTCGGCCGGCCGCAACTCCCCGATCCCTTCGACGCGGATCGTCGCGGATCCGGCTCCCTGGATCCCCGCTCCCATCGCGGCCAGGAACGCTGCGAGATCCACGATCTCGGGCTCGCGTGCGGCGTTGTCGATCACCGACACGCCCTCCGCCGCGACCGCGGCCATCATCAGGTTCTCCGTGGCGCCCACACTGGGGTAGTCGAGAGTGATCGACACGCCGGTCAGACGTTCGGCTCGAGCGACCAGGAACCCGTGTTCGGCGTCGATGCGAGCGCCCATCCTTCGCAGCCCGTCGAGATGGAGGTCGATCGGACGCGAGCCGATGTTGTCGCCCCCCGGCATCGCGACGCGCGCCTCACCGGTCCGAGCCAACAGCGGCCCGAGGACGGCGATCGAGGCCCGCATCCGCCGCACGAGCTCGTACGGGGCCTCGACCGAGGAAAGGTGTGTCGCGTCCACCACGACGCCCCCCTCCTCCCAGGCCACCCCCGCCCCGAGGTATTCGAGGACCTCTCCCATCGTGTAGCAGTCCTGGATGCGAGGGATGTTGCGCAGCACCGAACGTCCGGGCGCGAGCAACGAGGCCGCCATGAGCTTGAGGGCGGAGTTCTTGGCGCCCGAGATACGGACGGATCCCGCGAGGCGGGCGCCGCCCGTCACGAAGAGGCGGTCCATGCGGGGCATCGTACCGGCGCGAGCGCCGCGGGCCGCTCGACGCGAGCCGGTCAGTGCGATGCCGTCAGTGTCATCCTGGCCTCGGCCCTTGCGATCTCGGTCCTCGCGTGATCATCGCCCTCGGTGGCCGCAGACCGCAGCTCCTCGAGACGCCGGTTGACCGCGTCCACGTCGATCTCGGCCTCGAGCTGCGCGTTCGTGGCAAGCACGTCCACCCTGGTGGATCCCTCCTCGGACGACACGTGCAGGAAGCCGCCGTCCACGACGGCTCTCAGCCACGTGCCGTCCTCCTCCTGGATCTGGAGCGGTCCGATCGCGAGCTGCACCAGCAATGGCGCGTGGCCGGTGAGGATCCCGACGTCGCCGTCGACACCGTGCGCGACGACCTCGGTCGCCTGGCCGGCCCAGACCTCGCGCTCGGGCGTGACGACGTGGACCTCGAGGGCCACTACGCGGCCTCGAGCTTCTTCGCCTGCTCCACCGCTTCCTCGATCCCTCCGACCAGGAAGAACGCCTGCTCGGGGAGGTGGTCGTACTCGCCCTCGCAGAGCGCGCGGAACGAGGCGATCGTCTCGTCGATCGGCGTGTACTTGCCCGGCAGCCCGGTGAACTGCTCGGCCACGAAGAACGGCTGAGACAGGAACCGCTGGATCTTGCGCGCCCGCGACACGATCACCTTGTCTTCCTCGGAAAGCTCGTCGATCCCGAGGATCGCGATGATGTCCTGCAGGTCCCGGTAGCGCTGCAGGATCTCCTGCACACGTCGGGCTGTGTCGTAGTGATCCTGACCGACGTAGCGGGCGTCGAGGATCCGCGACGTGGAGTCCAGCGGGTCGACCGCGGGGTAGATGCCGAGCGAGGCGATGTCGCGGGACAGGACGGTCGTCGCGTCCAGGTGGGCGAACGCCGTGTGCGGCGCCGGGTCCGTGATGTCGTCGGCGGGAACGTAGATCGCCTGGAGCGACGTGATCGACCGGCCGCCGGCCGACGTGATCCGCTCCTGGAGCTCACCCATCTCGTCCGCGAGGGTGGGCTGGTAGCCGACCGCGCTCGGCATACGGCCGAGAAGCGTCGATACCTCGGAGCCGGCCTGGGTGAACCGGAAGATGTTGTCGATGAAGAGCAGCACGTCTTTCCGCTCGACGTCGCGGAAGTACTCGGCCATCGTGAGAGCCGAGAGCGCCACGCGCAGCCGGACACCCGGCGGTTCGTCCATCTGGCCGAACACCAGCGCCGTCTTCTCCAAGACGCCGGACTCGGTCATCTCGAGGAACAGGTCGTTCCCCTCTCGGGTGCGCTCACCCACGCCGGCGAACACGGACACGCCGCCGTGCTGCTCGGCCTGGCGCCGGATCATCTCCTGGATGATCACGGTCTTGCCCACGCCGGCCCCGCCGAACATCCCGATCTTCCCGCCCTGCACGTACGGCTCGAGCAGGTCGATCACCTTGATGCCGGTCTCCAGCATCTGCTGCTTCGGCTCGAGCTCGTAGAACGGTGGCGGGTCGCGGTGGATCGGCCACCAGTCTGCGGGATGGATCTCCGAGGCGTCGGTGTCAAGCGGCTCCCCGATCACGTTGTAGACATGACCGAGGACCCCTTCGCCCACCGGCACTCGGATCGGGGAGCCCGTGTTCTTCACCGGAGTCCCTCGCACGAGACCGTCGGTCGGTCGCAGGGCGATCGTCCGGACCGTCGAGTCCCCGATGTGCTGGGCGACCTCGCACGTGATCGTCGTCGTCTCTCCCTCGAGGGTGAGGTCGACCGTCAGGGCCGTATGGATCTCCGGCAGCTCGGCCGGGGGGAACCCCACGTCGATCACCGGGCCGATCACCCGCACCACACGCCCTTCCGGGTGTCCGTTCTTCTCAGCCATCGTCATCCCTCCGCTGCGGCGCCCAGCGCTTCGGCCCCGCCGGCGATCTCCATGATCTCGGTCGTGATCTCGTCCTGACGTGCCCGGTTCGCCTGGCGCGTCAGGACCTTGATGAGGTCCTCCGCGTTGTCGGTCGCCGCCTTCATCGCACGACGCCGAGCCGCGTTCTCGGATGCGGCGGACTCGAGCAGCCCCGCGTACACCTTCGTCACCACGTACTGCGGGAGGAGATGGTCGAGGATCTGCTCCGGCTCGGGCTCGAACAGGTACTCAGGGTGGACGACCCCCAGCCCCTTGCCCGTGACCTCCTCGGGCGCGATCGGGAGGAAACGTTTCGCGGTGGCGCGGAGTGTGAACGCGGAGCGGAAGTCGGTGTAGGCGGCATAGAGTTCGTCGATCTCCTCGTCCGCGAAGTCTCTGATGAGGGTTCGGCCGATGCGTTCGGCCTCCTCGTAGGGCGGAACCTCGCTGAACCCCTGCCAGGTCTTGCGCATCGGCACACGGCGGAACCGGAAGTAGCCGATGCCCTTCTTCCCCACGACGTAGAGCACGGGCTCGAGGTCCCGGCCGCGAACCTCGCGGAAGACCCCCTCGGCGATCTTCAGCACGTTGGCGTTGTACGCGCCGGCGAGACCTCGGTCCGAGGTCACCACGAGGATGCCGGCCTTCGACGGGCTCTCCCGGTCCTCGAGGAGAGGATGCTGCACCGAACCTGTCTGCCGGGCGAGGTCCTCCATCGCCTTCGTGAGCTGGATCGCATAAGGGCGGGACGACTCGACTCGCTGCTGCGCCTTCACGATCCGTGAAGATGCGATGAGCTCCATCGCCCGCGTGATCTTCTTCGTCGACTGGACCGAGCGGATCCGCCGGCGGACGATGCGGAGCTGGGCGCCCATCGGCTACGTGCCCGCCTCGTCCGTCTCGTCATCATCCGGCAAGGGCACCTGGCCCTCGACGTCGTCCTCCTCGGCCGTCGAGGGACCTCCCCGTTCATCGCGATCGACACCGCCCGCCTCCGCCTCGACGTTGCCGTCCTCTTCGTCGACGGAGGACATCCGGTCCCAGCCGATGTCGGGTTTCACCTCGTCGGGGGGCGTGCCGGTGCCGCGGCCGGCCTCGCTGCCGGCCGCGGCACCGGCGGGTTGGAAGGTCTGCGCGAACGCCTCGACGGACTCCTTGAGGGTCGCCTCGGTCTCATCCGACATATCGCCCGACTCCCGGATCGTCCCGAGGACGTCGGTCCGGGACTCCAGGTAGGTGGTGAAGTCGACCACGAACCGTTTCGCGTCCTCGACCGGGAATGTATCGAGGTATCCCCCCGTGGCGGTCCAGATCATGACGACCTCTCGCTCCACGGGAAGCGGCTCGTACTGCGGCTGCTTGAGGACCTCGACGACCCGGGCACCGCGCGCGAGCTGCTGCTGCGAGGCCTTGTCGAGCTCGGAACCGAACTGGGCGAACGCCTCCAGCGCCCGGAACTGCGCGAGATCCAGGCGCAGGCGCCCCGCCACCTTCTTCATCGCCTTCGTCTGGGCGCTCCCGCCGACGCGGGAGACCGAGATGCCGATGTTGATCGCCGGCCGCACGCCCGCGAAGAACAGGTCCGGCTCCAGGAAGATCTGGCCGTCGGTGATCGAGATCACGTTCGTCGGGATGTAGGCGGAGATGTCGTTGCCCTTGGTCTCGATGATCGGGAGCGCGGTCAACGATCCGCCGCCGAGCTCGTCGGAGAGCTTGGCGGCGCGCTCCAGCAGGCGCGAGTGCAGATAGAAGACGTCGCCGGGGAACGCCTCGCGTCCGGGCGGGCGGCGGAGCAGGAGCGACAGCGTCCGGTAGGCGGTGGCCTGCTTCGACAGGTCGTCGTAGACGATCAGCGCGTGCTCGCCGTTGTACATCCAATGCGCGCCCAGGGCTGCACCGGAGTACGGAGCGATGTATTGGAACGGGGCCGGGTCCGAAGCCGGCGCGTTCACGACAACCGTGTACTCGAGCGCGCCGTTCTCCTTCAGGGTTGCCACGACCTCCGCTACGGTCGAGGACTTCTGCCCGACGGCGACGTAGATGCACTTCACCCGCTTCTTCGGGTCTCCTCCGGCCCAGTGCTCCTTCTGGGCGATGATCGCGTCGATGGCGACCGCCGTCTTCCCTGTCTGGCGGTCGCCGATGATCAGCTCGCGCTGCCCTCGCCCGATCGCCGTCATCGCGTCGATCGCCGTGATCCCCGTGTAGAGCGGCTCCTTCACCGGCTGCCGGTTCACGACGTTCGGGGCCTGCACCTCGAGGATCCGTCGGTCCTCCGCCTGGATCGGGCCCTTGTCGTCCAGCGGCTCCCCGAGGGCGTTCACGACGCGCCCGAGGAAGCCGTCGCCGACCGGCACGGAGAGGATCTGCCCCGTCTGCTTCACCGGGTCGCCCTCCTGGATGTGTGAGGCGTCCCCCAGAACGATGCACCCGATCTCGCCGACATCGAGGTTGAACGCGAGCCCGAGGACGCCCCCGGGGAACTCCAGCAGTTCGTTGGCCATCGCGCCGGGAAGACCCGACACCCGGGCGATCCCGTCGCCGGCCTCGATCACACGGCCGAGCTCGGCCCGCTCGACCGATGGCGTCCAGGTCTCGACGTGCTTGCGGAGTGCGTCCGCGATGTCCTTCGGGTCGAATCTCTCTGCGTCCACTGCCATCCGGATCACACGCTCCCTGTGAGGTACTGCTTCGCCTCGGTCAATCGGCTCGCGAGCGAGCCGTCGAACACCTCGTCGCCCACCCGGGCGACCACGCCGCCGATGACGGCGGGGTCGACGTCGATCTTCAGCTCCACCGGGTGGCCCGTGGCCCGCTCGAGCGCGTCGGCGAGCAACGACTTCTTCGCTTCACTCAGCGGGACGGCGACGCGCACCTCGGCAAGCGTCCGTTCCGCTCGGTGGGCGGCCTCCTTCGCCAGCTCCTCGGCGATCGCCCCGATCCGGCGCGCTTGGCCAGCGTCCACCAAGAATCCGACGAGCGTCGCCGTCGTGGGATGCGCGCGCTCGCCCAGGAGCTCGTCGATCACCGCCTTCTTGCGTTGGGGCGGGAGCGCGGCGTCCGTGAGCGCCTCGCGCAGGTCGCCGTTGCGTTCGACGGCCTTCGCGAAGGCATAGAGCTCGTCCTGGACGCGGTCGAGCACGCCCTCTGCCTCCGCGACGGACAGCAGCGCCTGGGCGTACCCGCGGACCGTGTCGTCGTTCGCCACTCAGGCGCTCCCGCTGTCCTTGGCCGTTCCCTTGCCGTGGCCGTTGCCGTTCGCGGCTGCGCCCGAGGCGACTTCGTCGATGAACTCGTCGATCAGGCGCTGATGCGTCTTCTCGTCGAGGGACTGCCCGACGACCCGCGCCGCGATCTCGACCGCGATCGATCCGACCTGCGCGCGGAGCTCCTGGAACACGCGGTCGCGCTCGGCGCGGATCTCCTCCTGCGCCCTGGCCACGATGCCCTGGGCTTCCTCCTCGGCCTTCGCCTGGAGGTCGCGCCGCAGCTCGTCCGCGGTCGCGCGGGATTCCTCGATGATGCGGTTCGCTTCGTCCCGGGCGCCGGCGAGCTGCGAGCGGTACTCCTCCTGGAGCTCGTCGGCCTCCTTGCGGGTGGCCTCGGCGCGCTCCATCTCTCCTTGGATCTTCTCCCGGCGCTCCTCGAGCACCTTCTTGAAGCTCGGGAGCACCCACTTCCAGGTGAAGAAGAACAGGACGGCGAACGCGAACAGCCCGACGATGAGCTCCCCCATCGCGGGGTAGAGGTCCTTGGCCTCCGAGACCTCCTCGGCGCCCTCCTCGGCCTGGGCGAGGATCGATCCGATCAACGCGAGCATCGTCTGCCCCTCAGATGATGAACGAGAACGCGATGCCGAACAGCGCGAGCGCCTCGATCAAGCCGATGCCGATGAACATGGTGGTCCGGACCTGGTTCGCGTACTCGGGCTGTCGAGCCATCGCCTCGACCGACTTCCCGATCAGGATCCCCAGCCCGATCCCCGGACCGATCGCCGCGAGCCCGATGATGAGCCCCTTGCCGATCGTCTCCAGCCCCGAGAAATCACTGGCGGCTTGTGCGAGCAACCCCAACATCCATTCCTCCTTGGTTTCCTTCGGCTTGGTCTCTAGTGCTCTTCCGCCAGGACCCCGCCGATGTACGACGCGGTCAGGATGGCGAAGATGAATGCCTGCAAGACCGCCACGAACACTTCGAACGCGACGAGCGCTACGGAGATCGGGAGGGTCACCGTGAGCCCGAGGTAGCTCAGTCCTCCGTTCAAGAAGAAGAACTCGGTCCCGAGGAACGCGAGCGCGAGCAGGAAGTGCCCCGCGACGAAGTTTGCCGCGAGACGGATCGTCAGCGTGATCGGCCGGATGATGATGTTCGAGACGAACTCGATGACCAGGAGCAGCGTGTAGCGCAGGATCGCGGGCGCACTCGGGATGATGCAGGTGAACCTGAGGTACCCGAAGAACCCGTGTTTCGCGATCCCCACGGCGTTGTAGGTGACCCAGGCGATCAGCGCGAGGACGAGCGGGAACGCCACGCGGCTGCTCGCCGAGAAGTTCACCCACGGCATGATCTCGAACATGTTCATGAAGAAGATGAAGAAGAAGAACGTCACCAGCAGGGGCAGGAACCGATCGGCGGCGGGCCCGAGCATCGGAAGCGCGATCTGCTCTCGCACGAACTCGAGTCCCAACTCCATCATCGACTGGAGCTTGCCGGGCACCGTTCGCGGCTTCCGGAAGGCGAACAGGAACAGGAGGACGTAGACCAGCACGGACGCCACGACCAGCGTGATGATGAAGTTGAAGCAGAACTCGATGCCGAACAGGTCGAAGCTGAAGTAGCAGTCGAAGACGAAGTCCTTCGTCGAGGGCGCATGGAAGTCCTCCGCGAGGACCACCGCGATCACGTGGCCCGCTCCGGGAAGTACCAGAGGTCGGCCTGCATCCGGCCCGCGAGCAGCCGCATCTCCACCACGAGGAGCACGATCGTGGCCGGGGCGAACGCGGCGACGAACGCGAGCGGGGAGAACCAGGTGAGCCGGTCCAGGAGCAACAGGACGACCGTGAACGCCGCGAGCCGTACGACGTAGCCGCCCAATCCGACGGCCATCAGGATCATCGGCGAGATCCGCGCAGCCCAGGCCATCGATCCGGCGTGGGCGACGAAGTTCAGGACCAGGACGATGATCGCGATCGCCGCCGACCAGGCAGCTCCGGCTCCTCCGATCGCGGCGCCGGCTCCTGCCGCGATCGCGAGGGTGGGCACAGCGAACGGCAGGAGCCGGCGCACCAGCTCGCGCTCCGGCTCTCGCGTCTTGGTCACTCGCCTCCCCTGCCGTACCGCAGATACACGATGTAGATCGCGCTCGCCGCCCCGAGGACGATGCCGAGCGCCGTGAACCCGGATCCCGTGTCGAGGAGCCGGTCGAGCAGATAGCCCAGCACTCCGACCGTGGCCATCCCTCCTACGAGCGTCGAGGTGATCGCCCAGCCGATCCCCATGCCGGACCACGCTTCACTCTTGCGGGATCCGCTCATCGGAGGCGGACACTCTAAACGCCTGCCCTGCAGGCCGTCAAACTCCGGAGAGACATGTTTCCGCAGGTCAGGGGCCATTTTCGACCCGAGTTCATCCGTTCGGTATCCCGCTTGTGAAGGATTTCACATGCGTCGGACGAAGCTGTCGGTCAGTGCCGAGGTTGGTCCATCGGCGCTGCGTCGGCGGCGGGTGAGGTCGTGGGCCTCGGCTTGTCGTGGGGGGCGTGCTTCCCTGCTCGGGGAGCTGCGTGTCTGCCGTCGAGGTCCCCGTTCCGCCGATGCTCGAGGAGTCGTGGTAGGGCCGTCATGAGGAACAGCACCAGCGCGCATCCGACGATGGCGCCGACGACCAACCCTCCGTCGATCGTTCCGATCGCGAGGGCGGAACCGCACACGAGCGCGGACCACAGGTACATCAGCAGCACGGTCTGACGATGACCGTGCCCGATGTCCATGAGCCGGTGGAAGATGTGCTCTTTGTCCGCGTGATCGATCCCGATGCCTTTGCGGGTGCGCCGCACGATCGCGAGGAGCACGTCGAGGAGTGGGATCCCGAGCACCAGCAACGGCACCAGGATGGGGAGGGCGATCACCGCCACCTCGCCTTGACTCGGCGGCACGGGGTTCCTGCCGACGCCGGAGATCGTCGCGATCGCCACGAGCATGCCGAGGAGCATCGATCCCGTATCGCCCATGAAGATCCTCGCCGGATGGAAGTTCCAGGGGAGGAACCCCACGCAGATGCCGACGGTGATCAGAGACAGGAGCGCCGCGGCCGAGCCCGATTCGGTGATGTCGCCGCCCCGGACCAGGTAGATGAAGAACGTGGTGGCCGCGATCCCGACCATCCCCGCCGCCAGCCCGTCCAACCCGTCCACGAGGTTGATCGCGTTCGCGGCCGCCACGACCCACAGGATCGTGAGCGGCACCGCCTCGTCGGTCCCGAGAACGGCCAGACCCTGGCCGGGAAGAACGAAGAACGCGAGCTGCACGCCGAGCAGGACGAGGATGCCGGCGATGAAGATCTGGGCCGTCAGTTTCGCGAGCGCCGACGTGCCGCGCCGGTCGTCGATCACGCCCAGACCGGCCATCAGTGTGCACGTGACGATCGCCGCGACGGGCTCGGCCGCACTCAGCTTCAGCGGGGCGAAGAAAGGAAGCAACCAAGCCGCCCCCATGGCCACGATGAAACCGGCCCACATCGCCAGACCGCCCATCGTGGGGGTGGGGACCACGTGGAGCTTCCGATCGGAAGGGTGATCGATCGCGTCGAACTTGACGGCGAATCGCCTGACGACGGGCGTCAAGCCGAAGGTCGTTCCCGCTGCGACGAGGAAGACGACCAGGTAGGCGACCACGGTGGCGACAGTCTGCGGGGGCGGTTGCCGTCCGGCAACCGCCCCCTTCCTACGCGTAGAGAGGGAACCGCTCCATCAAGTCTCGGACGCGCTGGCCGGACTTCTCCTTGGTGGCCGCGTCCTCGGGGTCCTTCAAGACCTCCCCGATGATCGAGGCGATCTCACCCATCTCGCCTTCATCCATCCCGAGCGTGGCCGGGCCCGGTGTGCCGACACGGATGCCGGAAGGCGCCGACGGCGGGTTGGGGTCGTACGGGATCTGGTTCTTGTTGAGCGCGATCCCCACCTCGTCGCACACGGCCTCGGCCACCTTGCCGTCGACACCGACCGGACGCACGTCCGCGAGGATCAGGTGCGAGTCAGTCCCGCCGGAGATCACCCGGAGACCCTCATCGGCGAGGCCGGTCGCCAGAACCCTCGCGTCACGGACCACGCGGTGTGCGTACTCGCGGAACGCCGGCGTCATCGCCTCCTTGAGCGCGACCGCCTTCGCCGCGATCACGTGCTCGAGCGGACCGCCCTGCATCATCGGGAACACGGCTTTGTCGATCGCCTTGGCGTGCTCCTCCTTGCAGACGATCATCGCGCCGCGCGGTCCACGCAACGCCTTGTGCGTGGTGAACGTCACCACGTCGGCGTGGGGGACGGGCGACGGATACGCGCCCCCGGCCACGAGCCCGATGAAATGG
Source organism: uncultured Actinomycetota bacterium (assembly GCA_963842295.1). Classification (GTDB taxonomy): domain Bacteria; phylum Actinomycetota; class UBA4738; order UBA4738; family HRBIN12; genus JAJNBA01. The sequence continues at coordinate 218,163 of CAWJFY010000009.1, forward strand.
GAGGCGTCCACCCACAGCAGCGCCCCGACCTCGTCGGCGATCTCCCTGAAAGCCGCGAAGTCGATCGAACGCGGATACGCCGTGTACCCGGACAGGATGATCTTCGGCCGGTGCTCCCTCGCGAGGTCGCGGACCCTGTCCATGTCGAGTTGCTCGGTCTCACGGTCCACCTGGTAGCCGATGAAATGGAACCACATGCCGGACACGTTCACCGGCGAGCCGTGCGTGAGGTGCCCGCCGTGCGCGAGCTCCATCCCGAGGACCCTGTCGTCCGGGTTGTTCGGCTCGAGGAAGGCACCGAAGACGGCCAGGTTCGCCTGCGCGCCGGCGTGCGGCTGGACGTTCGCGTGCTCGGCGCCGAACAACTCCTTCGCACGATCGATCGCGAGCTGCTCTGTCACGTCGACGAACTCGCACCCTCCGTAGTAGCGACGGCCCGGGTATCCCTCGGCGTACTTGTCCGTCATGGTGGAGCCGAGCGCGGCGAGGACGGCGGGGCTCGCGTAGTTCTCGGAGGCGATCAAGCGCAGATTCGTACGCTCACGCTGCAGCTCGTTGGCGATCGCGTCGGCCACCTCCGGGTCGGTGGTTTTCAGCGCTTCCCAGTCGGCCGCGTACTCCCTCATCGCTACAGCTCCCCTCGCTCGATCTCCGAGATCTGGTCGAGCCTCCGCACGTGACGTCCTCCTTCGAACGAGGTGCCCAACCAGACGCGCACGATCTCCCGAGCGTACGCCGGCGCGACCACGCGTGCCCCCATCGCGAGGACGTTGGCGTCGTTGTGCTCGCGGGACAGGCGCGCCAAGAACAGGTCGTGGCAGAGCGAGGCTCGGACACCGTCCACCTTGTTCGCGGCGATCTGCTCTCCCTGACCCGAGCCGCCGAGCACGATCCCGCGGTCGGCCGCACCGGTCGCGACGGCTCGGGCCGCGGCGGCGCAGAACGGCGGGTAGTCGACCGGCTCGGTGGAATCCGTGCCGTGGTCGAGTACCTCGTGACCCTCATCGGTGACGAAGGCCTTCAGATCCTCCTTGAGAGGGAACCCCGCGTGATCCGCGCCGAACGCGATGCGCATCAGCCGGGATCCCGGCTGAGCGCCGCAGCGAGCCGATCGGAGAGGTCGAACAGCTCGTCGGCCACCTGTCGGTAACCGTCGATCGTGTCACCGAGCGGGTCACGGACGTCCTCATCCGGCGGCGAGGAACCGTTCCGCGCGGCCGCGGCGGCGGCGACACGAGCCTCGAGTGAGCCTTCGGCGGGCGAGGACTCCAGCAACCGGACCAGCTCCTTGATCGTGAATGTCTTGCTTTCGAGGTCCGGCATCGCGCCGATGATGGCCTTGCGGTGCTCGGCGGCCATACACAAGATCAGGTCGGCGTCCTCGAGCATCTCGCCGCGCAGCTTGCGGGCGAGATGCGCTCGGATGTCGGCGCCGCGTTCCTCCGCGGAGCGGATCGCCTCGTCCATGGCCCCGGAGCCGTCCCAGCCGGCCGTGCCCGCCGAGGTCACGACCGGCGCGGCCTCGCCGAGCTGGCCGACGAACGCCGCCCGCAGGAACCCCTCCGCCATCGGCGAGCGGCAGATGTTCCCCGTGCACACAACCAGGATCTCGCTCATGAGGAAGGAGACGAGTTTAGCAACGAGAGCTCATCGGGTAGGAGCTGGATGAGCTCGTCGCGAGGGAGCGAGCCCTCGCGGATGATCGTCGCGGACCCATGCGCGAGGTCGAGGACGGTCGACGCGACTCCGATCAACGGGTCCTCCTGACAGAGGTAGACCGCAACGTGGTCGCCGAAGACAGCCTCGAGCTCGTCGCATGTCCCGGCGGGCGGGCGGCCGGAGAGGTTCGCGCTGGTGACGGCGAGCGGACCGGTTTCCGCGAGGAGGGCGAGCGCCATCGGGTGGTGCGGGGCGCGGACGCCGACCGTCGCAGGGTCGCCTCCCAGGTCCCACCCGGAGGCGTCCGAGCCCCGCGGCAGGACGAGGGTGAGAGGTCCCGGCCAGAGCGCCGCGGCGAGCCGCTCGGCTCGCTCGTCGAACACCGCCACCTCGCGAGCCACCGACACCGTTGCGACCAGCACCGGGAGCTCGAGGTCTTGGGGCCGGCGCTTCGCTTCGAACAGCCGCGCGGTCGCCGCGGGATCGTCCGGGCGCGTGCCGATCCCGTAGACGGTGTCGGTCGGGAAGACGATCAGCTCGCCGCCTCGGGCGGCGGCCGCCGCGTCGCGCATCGGGCCCTCCAGCGCCGTCACGGGATCGGCGGCCGCCGCCCCCCCACGACGCGGTCCCGCCCGGTGAGGTCTCGCCTCACGAAGAGATCCTCGAAGCCCTCCCGTTCGGCCGCCTTGGATACCGACGCCGCCATGCTCTCCTCGATCTCCACGGCGATGAGCCCCCCGGGTCGGAGCCACACGAGTGCCTGTGTGAACAGCCGCTCGTAGAGATCGATCCCGCCGAACACCGCGAGCTCGGGTTCGGCCCGTACGTCCGGCGGCAGCGACGCGCGCCCCTCCGCGGCCACGTAGGGCGGGTTGCACGCGACCGCGTTCACCCCACCGCGAAGATCGGGTGGGAGAGGCTCGAGCAGATCACCCCCGAGAACGGTGATCGACAGGCGGAGCGTGTCGGCGTTCTCGCGAGCCAGAGCGGCGGCCTCGGGCGATAGGTCGATGGCGTAGACCGTCGCGTCCGGCCGCTCATCCTTGATCGCGAGCGCCACGGCACCGCTGCCGGTGCACACGTCGACCACCATCGGCGCCTCGCTGGCCGCGAGGCCGTCGAGCACCGCCTGCACGAGGATCTCGGTCTCCGGGCGAGGAACGAACACGCCCGGACGGACGAGGAGGTCGAGCCGCCGGAAGCCCTGCTCTCCCGTCACGTGCTGGAGCGGCTCACCCGTGCATCGCCGGCAGAGCGCCCGCCCGTAGAGCTTCGCCTCCTGCGACGAGAGGCCCTCCCGAGCGTAGATCCCCGTGCGATCCGTCCCGAGGACGTGCGACAGGAGCCGCTCGGCGGTGGGAACCGGACTCTCGACGCCATGCCTGTCCAGGTACTCGGCCGCGCGCCGGATGACCTGCGCGGGCCGCACGTCAGCCTTTCGCCCCCGGCGGCGCCGGACGCACTTCGTTCGCCTTCGCGCCCGTCTGTTCAGGCGGTACCTTCTCGACCTCGGCGAGTTGCGCCGATCGCTCCGCGGCGTTCAACCGTTCCGTGAAGCCGTCGAGCTCCTCACCGCCCGCAAGCACGTTCGCGAGCTGGTGGGAGGTGTGCTTGATCCGATGGTCCGTGACCCGCCCTTCGGGGAAGTTGTACGTCCGGATCTTCTCGGAGCGCTCGCCCGTGCCGACCATCGACCGGCGCGCCGCGGCCTCCTTCTCCTGTTGCTCGTCGAGCGCCTTCTGGTACAGCCGGGCGCGCAGGTACCGCATCGCCTTCTCCCGGTTCTGCAGCTGGGAACGCTCCTCTTGGACCTCTACCTTGATGCCGGTGGGCCTGTGCATGATCCGTACCGCCGAGTCGGTCGTGTTCACCGACTGCCCGCCGGGACCGCTCGATCGATAGACGTCGATGTCGAGGTCTTCCGGCCGGATCTCCACCTCCACTTCCTCGGCCTCGGGCATGACGGCGACCGTCGCGGTCGAGGTGTGGATCCGGCCCTGCGACTCGGTCACCGGCACGCGCTGCACCCGATGGACACCCGACTCGTGCTTCAACTTGCCGTACGCGTCACGTCCGCGGATCCCGACCACGACCTCCTTGTAGCCACCCATCTCCGCCGGCGCCGACGCCAGCACCTCCGACTTCCACTTCCGGCGGTCCGCCAGGCGTTGGTACATCTCGAAGAGGTCGCCCGCCCACAGGGCGGCCTCCTGCCCGCCCGCCCCCGCACGGATCTCGAGGATGACATCCTTCCCCTCGTTCGGGTCCTTGGGCACGAGCAGCCGCTCGAGCCGGCCGCGGAGGGCCTCCGCCCGCTGCGAAGCGGCACGGGCCTCCTCTTCGAAGGCCTCCGCCATCTCGGCGTCCGGCTCCGCTGCGGCGAGCTCGCGCGCCTCGGCCTCGTCGGTCACGGCCCGGCGGTAGTCACGGTAGGGCTTTACGATCTGCTCGAGCTCGGCGAAGAGCTGGCCGAGCGTGCGCATCCGGTCGTGGTCGGTCGCGGCCTCGAGCGTCGACATCTCAGCTTGGATCTGCTCGAAGCGAGCCTCGATCTCGTTCAGGCGATCCTCGACGTCCATGACGCCGCTGATTCTCCCAGGCGATGTCCGAGCGACTGTCGCGACTACTCTTCGCGTTCGTCGAAGTCCAGGTCGATCCCTGCGAGATCGGGGATCTGGAGCGACTCTTCCTTGTTCACCCAGAGATCCTCGTACCGAGGGTCAACGGCCGCTTCGCCGTCGGCGTCGGCGTCCTCCTCGCCCATGTCCGCGAGAAGGTCTCCCCCCGCCGCATCAGCTCGCACCGCCTCCTCGATCGGGACGGTGAGATCCTCCGCGACCGTGATCAACTTGCTCCGCATCTCCTCCAGCTGGGTGACGAGGCCCCGTCGCCGCTCGGCGAGACCGGAGAGCAGATGTTCCGATTCCGTCTTCGCACGTGCAAGGAGTTCCGTGCCCTCCTGCCGCGCTGCCTCGGCGTGCGCTTGCGCGTCGACCCTGATCCGATCGGCCTCGCTCGTCGCTTCGTCGACCGCCTGCGCGGCTTCGGATCTGGCGTTCTCCAGGATCCTCTCGGCCTCCTGATCCGCCACCTCGATCAGCGCGGCGAAGCGCTTGGACAAGGCCTCATACGGGTCCTCCCCCTGCTGCACGGAGTGGGAAGTGATGATCGGACCGGCGGGCTGCTCGTCCCTGGCAGCGGCCGAGCCCACCTCGAGGCGCAGTTGACTCAGCTCTCGCTCCAGCGTCCCGACCTGATTGGCGATCGAGGTGAGGTAGGTGCGCACCTGCTGTGGGTCGTAGCCGCGACGAACCGTCGCGAACTCTCGTCTCCGGATCTGCTCCGCGCTCGGTAGCAGCGGCATGTCCAGGTCGCTGGTCGGCATGGGGAAACCTCCCGAGTCGTGGGGACCGCATCATCTTCGCGCAAGAAAAGGCGGATGCAACGACCTCCGGTGAAAGCGTCCGTGGCCGGTTACCGCTCGGGAGCGGTCGCTTCGGGAGCCGTCGCTTCCGCCTCCCGGCGGAGCAGCTCGCGGAACGACGTGATGGCGATCTCGATCTGGGAGTGGTCAGGCTGCTGGGTGGTGATCCTCTGCAGCCAGATCCCGGGTTTCATCAGGCTTCGCATCAGGAGCGACTCGGGATGCTTGGCGCCGAACCGCAACGCCTCGTAGGACAGGGCGGCGATGATCGGGATCGCGATCACCCGGGAAACGATCCGCCACACGAGGGCCGGCGTGCCGAAGAGCGTGAACACGAAGATCGTGACGATCATGACGATGATCAAGAAGTTCGTGCCGCAACGGACATGCTCCTTCGGGTACCGATCGATCAGCTCGGGCTCCAGCTCCTCACCGTGCTCGAAGGCGGCGATCGTCTTGTGCTCGGCGCCGTGATACTCGAAGACGCGGTGGATGTCCTTGGTCCTTCCGATCAACCAGAGGTAAGCGACGAAGAGCGCCACGCGGAACACCCCCTCGCCCATCAGCGTGAGGACCCCGGCGCTGCCCGTGCGGTTCTCGAACCACGCGAACAGCGTGGTCGGGCCGATGATGAAGATCCCGATGAACAACGCCAGAGCCAGGACGATCGACAGGACGACCTGCCGAGGAGTGAGCCGCTCCTCCTCATCCAACGACTGGTTGGCCGAGATCATCAACGCCCGCATGCCGATCGCGAGCGACTGACCGAGCACGATGATGCCGCGGAAGAACGGCTTCCCGAGGAGCGGGTAGCGCAGGACGACCGAGTCGATCTCGTGGGACTCGACGTGGATCGTGGTGTCGGGCCGGCGGACGGCGATCGCCCAGAAGCCCGCGCCCCGCATCATCACGCCCTCGACGACGGCCTGGCCGCCGTAGAGATGGGTGCGCGGCGACGCTGCTTTGGGGGCGACTGCCTCCGCCACGGTTCGGCTAGTCCTGCTGCGCCTGCTGAGCCGCCTGCGTCTTCGCGTACCTGCGCTGGAACCGCTCAACCCGGCCGCCCGCGTCCACGAACTTCTGCTTGCCGGTGTAGAAGGGGTGGCAGTTCGAGCAGAGCTCCGCGCGGATCTCACTCACCGTGGAACGGGTCTGGAACGTGTTGCCGCACGAGCAATGCACGCTCGCGATCTGATATTCGGGGTGGATTCCCTGTTTCATCTCGTCTCCTCTTCGCCCATCCAGGGTAGCCGAGGTCGTCACCTTCTCTGCTCGGCGGGCCTGCTAGCTCCCCGACGGGGCCTTCGCGATCTCCTTCAGGAACTGCTCGTTCGACTTGGTCGCCCTGACTTTGTCGACCAGCAGCTCGAGCGCCGCGCCCACGTCGAGCGCGTGGAGCACCCGTCGCAGCTTGATCACCAGCGCCAGCTCCTCGGCCGGCATCAGCAGCTCTTCCTTGCGGGTTCCCGAAGCGTCGACGTTGATCGCGGGGAACAACCGCTTCTCCGACAATGAACGATCGAGCCGCAGCTCCATGTTCCCGGTTCCCTTGAATTCCTCGAAGATGCCGTCGTCCATCCGGGAGCCGGTCTCGACCAGCGCGCTCGCGATGATCGTGAGGGATCCGCCCTCCTCGATGTTCCGCGCCGCGCCGAAGAATCGCCGCGGCGGGTAGAGCGCACCCGAATCGATGCCGCCCGACAGGATCTTGCCCGAGGACGGCGCCGCCAGGTTGTAGGCACGGGCCAGACGGGTGATCGAGTCGAGGATCACCGCCACGTCCCTGCCGGACTCGGCGAGGCGCCGAGCACGCTCGAGGACGAGTTCCGTCACCTGGATGTGCTGGTCGGTGGGCTTGTCGAATGTCGAATAGACGACCTCGGCGGCCTCGACCGTCCGCTGCCAGTCGGTGACCTCCTCCGGCCGCTCGTCGACGAGCAGCACGATCACGTGCGTGTCCGGGCTCGAGTTGATGATCCCGTTCGCGATCTGCTTCAGGACCGTGGTCTTCCCCGCCTTCGGAGGGGACACGACCATCCCCCGCTGGCCCTTCCCGATCGGCGCGATCATGTCGATGATCCGCTCGGTCACCGATGTGGGGCCGGATTCGAGCCGGAACCGCTCGTCGGGGAACAACGGGGTGAGCTTGTCGAAGTTCTTTCGCTCCTTGACGTCGTCGACGCCGACGTCGTTGACTTTCTCGACCTCGAGGAGCGCCCAGTACTTCTCGCTGTCCTTCGGCTGGCGCACCTTCCCCGTGACGACGTCGCCCTTGCGCAGCTGGTGCTTGCGCACCTGGGACATCGAAACGTAGATGTCGTCCGGACCGGGGAGGTAGCCGGAGGTGCGCATGAAGCCGTATCCGTCCGGGAGCAGGTCGAGGATGCCGGCTGCGGACGGAGCGGTCTTGAGCGCCTCGACGCGCTCCTGCTCCTCGCGCTCCCGGCGCTCTTCTCGCTGCTGCCGCCGCTCTTCTCGAGTAGGCCGGCGCCGACGGTTCCGGGGGTCGTTCCGGTCGCCGCCGCCTCGGTCGCTGCGGTCCTGGGGGCGGTCGCCGCGGTCCTGCGGACGGGAGTCGCCGGGACCGCCCTGGCGGTCGTCCGGGCGACGGTCCGTGTCGTCCGTGCCGACCGGACGCCCGTCGTCAGAGGTCCGATCGTCTGCGTGCCGGTCCTCCGAGGGCCGACGCTCTTCGGTCGGCGCATCGGTTGCCGCGTCGGTCGCGGTCTCGTCCATCGCCCTCTCGGGCGGGGGCGCGGCCGTCGTGACGCCACCCGTCGCGACGGCGGCGTCACGGGACGAGGAGCCCGTGGTTTCCCCGTTGCCCGGCCGTTCGCCGTTCGACGAAGCCTCGACGATCGCGTCGATCAGCCCCGCCTTGCGCAGACGCTGGGTACCTTCGATACCCATCGTCTGCGCGATCTGCTGCAGCTCCGGGAGGAGCTTCCCCTCCAACGTGCCGCGATCCATGGTGTCCATCTGTGCCCTGCCTCTCTTTCTCGCTAGGGCTGTTCGTCTTGCTCTGTCTCGGGTCTTTCGCCCTGGAGCTTCCGCCAGTCGGCGAGGAATCGCTCCAGTCCTGCGTCGGTCAATGGATGCTTCACGAGCTTCGTGAAGACGTCGTACGGCATCGTCGCGATGTCCGCGCCCGCGAGCGCGGACTCCACCACGTGCATCGGATGGCGGAGAGACGCCGCCAGCACGTTCGAGGCGTAGCCCTGCACCGCGTAGATCTCGCAGATGTCGTGCAGGAGCTTCATCCCATCCGCGCCCACGTCGTCCAGCCTGCCGAGGAAGGGCGAGACACAGTACGCCCCGATCTCGGCGGCCAGGATCGCCTGCGCCGCCGAGAAGACGAGGGTCACGTTGACGCGGATCCCGTCGCCGGCCAGGCGTTTGCCGGCCTCCAGGCCCGCCGGGATCATCGGTACCTTCACCACCGCGTTCGGGGCCATGCCCGCGAGCCGCTGTCCCTCCTCGAACATGGCGCCGGCCTCGAGCTCGGTGGTCTCGAGCGAGATGTCCCCGTCAACCTCCGCGAGGATCTCCTTCCACACGGCCTCGGGATCATCGCCCTCTTTCGCGACCAACGACGGGTTCGTCGTGACGCCGGAAAGCACGCCCCACCGGTTGATCTCGCGGATCTCCTCGATGCTGGCGGTGTCCAAGAACAGTCTCACGCCGTCCTCCCCTGTCGTCCGAGCTGCTCGGCATGTAGCGCCGCCCGCGCCGTCGCGCGTTCCATCACGAGGTCCAACACGGCGGAGATCGCCTGGTCGAAGCTGTGGTTCGGAACGATGGGCACGCCGTGCGAGAGCGCCTGGCTCTTGATGTAGCGCTGGAGCTTCCTGATGTTCTCGAAGTTCTGCGCGTAGCGCGCAGCCGGCCGGACGCCCGTCTCGCGCACGGCGAAGTGGTTCAGATGCCGGCTCTCGTCATCGACCTCGAGGATCAAGGGCACGGCCACGATCCGATCTCCGTACGTGTCCACGTCGAAGAACCCGGGGACCACGTGCACGCCCTCGATCACGATGCTGGTGCCCTCGGTGAGCGAGCGCTTGATCATCGCCTCGATGCCCACCGACACCGCTTGGGTCTGCTCCCGGAATCCGGCGACGAGCGCGTCGGATCGGCGGGTCGGCTCCCGGACGGCTCGATCTGTCTGGAAGGACGACACGTGCAGAGCGGGCATGAGCTCTGCCGACAGCATCGCGCGCATGATCTCGCGGATCGACCCGTCGGTCGCGACCACGCGTACGATGCCGAGCCGGTGGGCGAGGTGGGTCGCGATCGTGGACTTGCCCACGCCGACGGCACCCCCGATCAAGATCACGAGGGGCACGTCCAGCCGCTGGACGTCCTGCCATCGCGCGAAGTTGGTCGCGTACCGTTCGCCGACGAGCTCGCGGATGATGTCCAGGGCCACGTCCGAGAGCTCGATGCTGTTGATCGAGGAGCGGCCCTCGTCCAGGAGCCGGGCCTCGATCGTCTCCGCGACCTCGTAGGCGCGATAGGCGGACAGCCCTGTAACCATGACCTGAGAGGCCATCAGACCCTTGGAGAAGGGCAGGCCGGGATCCTGGTCGGAGATCGTGATGTGAGGGTTCTTGTCTCTGGTCATAGTCGCTTTTCCGCCCGGTCGAGCGCGATGTCGATCGCGATGCCGAGCGCGGTGTCGAGGTCCACGGATCCCTCCACGGCCTCTGCGCGGTTGTCCACGAACACGACCTCCGCCCCTCGGTCGAGGGCCCCGGCGACCGCCGTGTCGACAGCCGCCGCCTTCAGCTCCGTGAGGAGGACGTCGTATCCCTGGGCTGCATCGAGGTCTTCGACCAGACCGGCGCGATCCGCCAGTCGAGCGCTCCAGCCCACGACCCTGCACCCGTGGTCGCCTTCGAGCCGTCGGATCAGCCCCTCGACGACCGCAAGAGGAGCAGTCGTGGCGAAGAACGCTTCCTTGCCCCGGATGTCTCCCAACGGTACCGGAACGAAGTCCGTCACGATGAACGCCGCATCGTCCAGGTAGCGCCGAACAGGAGAGCGGAGCGCGGAAAGGTTTTCGGACCCGGATGGGTCGCCAGCCATGGTAACAACCACCAGGTCCGACCGCAACAGCCGGTAGGGGCCCAGGTAGCCGCTCAGGTACTCGGCCGGGGTGGTGGCGGGTACCACGAGGATCCCCCCGTCCCAGGGGAGCGGCGGGATCGCGGCGCCGCTCCCCTCGAGGATCACGAGCCCGGGGCCGAGGGACGCCGCCAGCTCGGCGGCCTCCCGGACGTTGGAGAGGTACGGCGCGCCGGCCAGCCCGCCGCCGGCGCGCCGGGCCCCGACGGTGGTGACGCCCGTCGTGATCGCGTCCTCCAGGTAGTCCGAGGCGGCGTGCTGGCCGTCGGCCACCAGCCGGACGAGATGTTCGAGGTCGATCGAACCGGCCATGGCCACGGTGGGCTCCGGCGGCCCGCCGCGGCCCATCGCCACGACGACCGGCTCGAGACCGCGGCGGGCCGCCGAACGAGCGACCGCGCCCGCGATCGCGGTCTTCCCGGTCCGCTTCCCGGTCCCGATGACCGCGAGCGTCGGCACCGAGAGCGGAGGGCCCTGCTCCGGAGGATCGAATCGGAAGTCGGGACCGACATAGGGAACCTTCGCCGCCAGAGCGACGGCCACCAGATCCATCCGCTCTCGATAACCGAGGACGGGCTCGTCGGACAGGTCGAGGATGAGCTCCGGCGAGAGCTCGTCGATCGCGGCCCGCAGCACATGCATCGGTCCGTGGGCGACGACTCCGAGGACCGGCACGCCGAGATCGGGCGGATCGTCACCGATGGCAAGCTTCTCGGTCCCACCCACGAGGATCGCTGCCACGACCTCGTGGCCACGCTCCGTCGCCGCGTCCAACGCGGCACGCGTGACCGGTGGGTAGTGCTCACCGTCCACGAGGGCGAGCGTTCGCATGGTGGGCCTCTCTGGATGGCTTGGATCTGCCGACGATCAGTCGGCAGGCACCTGGCCAGAAACCTGTTCGGGAACCTGGCCAGAGATCTTGGCGGACTCCTGGATGAAGCTTTCGCCCTCACGCTGCATCTGGGTCCCGGTGGCGATGGCGACCTTGGCCATCTGCTGTCGTTCGCCGAACGGGAATTTGCGGAAGATCGTGACCTCCCCGCCGTCGATCTCGAGCACGTTGTAGCAGGGCTTGGTATGTCCGCGCACACGGAGCGACGAGCACGTGCCGGCGCTCGCCAGATACATGTCCTCGAGCCGCCAGACGTAGGGAACATGTTTGTGTCCGGCGAGGACCACGTGCACGCCGGCGTGGACGAGCACCTCAAGGAGGTCCCCCGCGTCCATCACCGTGCTGCGCTCGCGGCCGGTGCCGGGGATCGGGATCAGGTGATGGTGCAGAACGAACACCTTGAAGTCGGCGGGTTCCGCGAACTGCTCGCGGATCCACGTGTAGTGGCTCCGTCCCACCATCCCCTCGTTCAGGTCGGGCTCGCTCGAGTCGACGCCCACGATCCGGATCCCCTCCACCTCCACGGACCAGTTGCGAGCACCGATCAGCTCTTCGAAATGCAGGTAGCCGACGTTGCGCGAGTCGTGGTTGCCGGGGATCGTATGGAGTGGCGCCTGGATCCGCTCCGCGTATGAGAGCCACGCCTGGTACTCCTGCCGGAAGCCGTCGGTCGTGAGGTCCCCACTGCAGATCACGGCGTCGGGGCCGAGTTCGTTGATCTCCTCGATCACCCTGTGGAGCATGTTCGGCACGAAGTGGGGTGACCCGACGTGCGGATCGGAGATGTGGACGATCGTGACCACGTCGGCAGTGTAGGGCGCGACGACACCCGCTGACGGCTGGGGACCCGCCGTCGCATGGGACGATATCGGTCCGTGACCGTCCTCGACGTTGCCCTCCTCCTGTTGCTGGCACTGTCGGCCTACGGCGGCTACCGACGCGGAGCCGTGCTCCAGGTCGCGGGACTCGTGGGGCTCGCGATCGGTTTCATCGTGGGGGTGTGGCTCGCGCCGCACGCGGCGGACCTCGTCCGCACCGACTTGGCGAAGGCGGGCGCGGCCCTCGGGACGGTGCTGCTCCTCGGGGCGCTCGGGGACGCCGTGGGATCCGTCCTCGGACTCAAGCTCCGGAAACGCGCGCACGGGACGCGATTCAGGACCGCGGACGCCGTGGGAGGGTCCGCGCTCTCCGTCAGCGCGCTCGTCCTCACCATCTGGTTCCTCGGAATCAACCTGGCAGCCGGCCCGTTCCCCGCCGTCGCCCGCTCGCTCCAGAAGTCGGCGGTCGTCCGGGCCGTCGACGCGGCGCTCCCTCCCCCGCCGGTGCTCTCCGCGCAGCTCGGGAACGTGCTCGATCTCATCGGGTTCCCGGACGTCTTCTCGGGCTTGCCCCCGCTGCCGGCGGACCCGGTGCCGCAGCCCGGTCGGGGACTCGCCTCGCGGGCGGCGCAATCAGGACGCCCCTCGGTCGTGCTGATCGCCGGACCGGCCTGCGACCGGATCCTCCAGGGGACCGGGTTCGTCGTCGCGGACGATCTCGTCCTCACCAATGCGCACGTGGTCGCGGGCGGGCTTCCGAGGGTTGAGTGGGAGGATCGAACCTTCGAGGCCACGCCCGTGCTCTTCGACCCGGAGATCGACGCCGCCGTGCTCCGCGTGGATGGGCTGGACGCGCCTGCGCTGAGGTTGCTGCCGACCGAGGTGAACCGTGGCGCGGGGGGCGCCGTTCTGGGCTATCCGGCAGGGCGGTACGTGGAGATGCCCGCCGGCGTTCGGCGTCTGCTGGAAGCGGTCGGCCGGGACATCTACTCACGGGAGGAGGTGCTCCGGCGCGTCTACGAACTGCAGGCGAAGGTCCGGCACGGCAACAGCGGAGGGCCATTCGTACTGCCGGGCGGGGTCGCAGCGGGCCTCGTCTTCGGCGCGTCGCTCAGCCACCCCAACCTCGGATACGCGATCGCGTCGCCGGAACTGATCCCCCTGGTCGAGCGGGCAGCGACCCGTACCGAACCGGTCGGTACCGGTCGCTGCGTCCGCTGAGCTTCAGTCCTCGGCGGAGACCTCGAAACCGTTCGCCCGCACGCCGGGTCGGATCGCACGCCACCCTTCCGGCAGCTCGCCGACCGTATGGCCGTCTCGCTCGAACGCGAGCAATGACGGCCCCGCGCCGGACAGGCACGCGGGGATCTGCCGGTGACGGAGGTCATCGAGGAGCGCCGCCGATCCGGGAACCAGCGCCGTCCGGGCGTCTTCGTGGAGACGATCGTGGAGGGCGACGAGAAGCAACTCTGGGTCTCGTGTGAACGCCACGACGGCGAGTGCCGCGTGGCCGATGTTGAACACGGCGTCGCGCCTCTCGACGGTGTTCGAGAGCACGCTTCGAGCTTCGGTGGTGGCGAGTCGCAGCCCATCCGGCAGTACCACGACCGGATCGAGATCCCGATGCGGCTCCAAGCGCTGCACGTATCCCGAACCCGGTGCGAACACCGTGAGACCTCCGAAGGTCGCGGGAGCCGCATTGTCGGGATGTCCCTCCAGCTCCGCCGCGTAGGCGAACGTCGCATACGGATCGTCGTCGCCGGCCGCCTCGACGAGCAGTCGACCGATCGCGACGCCAGCCACCGCCGCGGCCGATGAGGAGCCCAGGCCCCGCTCGAGCGGGATCCGGTTGATGCCGTGGAGCGAGAACGATGCGAGCTCCGCGCTCGGATTGAGCCGGCGCTGCTGCTCGACCGTGAAGGAGATGGCTCGGCTCACCATGTCGGAGCCGTCGGTCGGGAGCTCATCCGCGCCCTCCCCTTCCCACGTGACTCCGGGACCGGCTTCGGTGTCGACGGTTACCTCGTTGCAGAGATCGAGCGCGAGCCCGAAGCAGTCGAACCCCGGGCCGAGGTTCGCCGACGTGGCCGGCACCCTGACGGTGATGCGCACCTACAGCCCCAGCTCGGCCGCGACCGCCGCGGGATCGGGAGACACGGTTCGGGGAACCGCGGCCCCGGCGATCGCCCACTCGGGGTCCTTCAGACCGTGCCCGGTGAGAACGCACACCACCGTGGCGTCCGCCGCGAGCTTGCCCTCGGCATGCAGGTGCAGCAGCCCGGCGACGCTCGCGGCCGACGCGGGTTCGGCGAACAGGCCCTCCCGGGCGACACGTCGATACGCGGCCAGGATCTCCCGGTCGGTCACCGCGAGGATCGCTCCCTCGGACTCCTTCGCCGCCGCGACCGCCTTCTCCCACGACGCCGGGTTCCCGATCCGGATCGCCGTCGCGATCGTCTGCGGGTCCTTCACCGCCTCACCGAGCACGATCGGCGCCGCGCCCTGCGCCTGGAACCCGAAGAGGCGGGGTGGGTCGTGGATCACGCCCGCCTCCAGGTACTCCGTGTAGCCGAGCCAGTGGCTCGAGATGTTCCCTGCGTTCCCGACGGGGACGAGGTGCAGATCTGGCGGTCGGCCGAGCGCGTCGCAGATCTCGAACGCCGCCGTCTTCTGTCCTTGTAGGCGGTACTCGTTCACGCTGTTGACGAGCGTTACCGGGTAGCGGTCCGCGAGGCCCTTCGCCAGTTCGAGCGACGCGTCGAAGTTGCCGTCGACCTCGAGCACCCGGGCACCGTGCACGAGCGTCTGCGCCATCTTGCCCAGCGCGATCTTTCCCTTCGGCACGAGCACCCCGCACGTCAGCCCCGCCTTCGCCGCGTACGCGGCCGCGCTCGCGCTCGTGTTCCCCGTGGAAGCGCAGACGACCGCCTTGGCCCCCTCCTCGAGCGCCTTCGAGATCGCGAGCGTCATCCCGCGGTCCTTGAAGGACCCCGTGGGGTTCGCGCCGTCATACTTCAGCCAGACCTCGCTGCCGGTCTCGGCCGACAGAGCGTCCGACCGGACGAGCGGCGTCCCTCCCTCACCGAGCGTGACCACGGGCGTGTCGACCGAGACCGGCAACCGCGCGCGGTACTCCTCGATGATGCCGCGCCACTGCGGCGCCGCGTCGATGGACGTCACTCCTCGCCCTCCACGCGGATGATGCTCGCGACCGCGTGGACCGCAGCCAGCTCGCGGAGCTCCTGGATCGTCTTCTGGAACGCGCCTTCCTGCGCTCGGTGGGTGACGAACGAGAGCGTCGCTTCGTCCCCGGAGCCCTCCTGCCACACGCGTTCGAGCGAGATGCCGTTGCGTCCGAAGCGGTCGGCGATCTCGGCCAGGACACCGGGCCGATCGTCGACGTGGAGCTTGAGGTAGTACTGGTCGCGCGTATCGTCCATCGGGCGAACGCGGCGAGCGTTCGTCGGCGAAGAGCCTGGACCCCGAGCTCCCTGCAGGAGGTTCCTCGCGACGCTCACCAGGTCGCCCACCACCGCGGTCGCGGTCGGGTCGCCCCCCGCGCCGGCGCCGTAGAACATCAGCTGTCCGATCCTCGGGCCTTCGACGAAGACGGCGTTGGAGGCGCCGCGGACCGCGGCCAATGGATGCTCCACCGGGATCATCGAAGGGTGCACGCGGACCGCGATCTCGTCGTCGTCCAGCTCCGCGATCGCGAGGAGCTTGATCACATAGCCGAGCCTCGCCGCGTCCACGAAGTCCTGCGGCGTGACGCTCGAGATCCCCTCGCGGTAGACGTCGTCGGCGACGACGCGTGCACCGAACGCAACCGACGCGAGGATCGCGCATTTCGCGGCCGCGTCGTACCCCTCGACGTCCGCTGCCGGATCCGCCTCGGCGAACCCGAGTCGCTGCGCCTCGGCGACCGCCCGGTCGGACGTCCAGCCGTGCTCCGACATCTGCGTGAGGATGAAGTTGGTCGTCCCGTTCACGATCCCGAGGATCCGGTCGACGCGTTCGCCGGCGAGCGATTCCCGCAGCGGCCGGATGAGCGGGATCCCGCCGCCCACGGCGGCTTCGAAGTACAGGTCGCTCCCCGCCCCATCCGCCGCGGTGAACAGCTCCACCCCGCAGGTCGCGAGGAGCTCCTTGTTCGCGGTGACGACCGACTTCCCGCTCGCGAGGGCGCGCATGAGCAGCTCACGCGCCGGCTCCACGCCGCCCATGAGCTCACAGACGATATCGATGGCCGGGTCGTCGACGACGACGCCCGGGTCGTCGGTGAACATGTCCGGCGGGAGCGACAGACCCCGGTCGCGGTGGGGATCGCGCACCGCCACCCGGGCGACCTCCAGCCGTGCGCCCGCCTTCCGAGCCACGTCCTCCGCATGGTCATGCAGGAGCCGGATCACCGCGGCGCCGACATTTCCGCTTCCCAGGAGACCGATGCGCACGGTCCGCTCGCTCACCGCATCCGCGTGGTCCGCCGTCACCCGTCGCTCCCGATCCAGGCCGCCATGAGGATCTCGTCCTCGTAACCGTAGGACTTGCGCGAGTGCCTCGCGAGCCTCCCCTCTTCGACGAAGTCGAAACTCCGGTACAGGGAGATCGCCGCTTCGTTGTGCGGATACACAGCCAGCACGAGTTTCTCGACGCCAGCCTCCCTGGACCACGCGATCGCCCTTTCCATCAGACGGTGTCCGATCCCTCGCCCTCGGACATCCGCGGCGACCGCGATCGCCAGCGACCCCACGTGCCTCGTCACGGGGTGCCGCTCGCGCTGCACCGTGACGTAGCCCACCAGACGTCCGTTCTCCAACGCGACCAGATGCGTCTCCGCATCCGACCGCTTCCTGAATCGGCGTCGATACGCGCGGGCCGGCATGTCGACCTCTTCGGTGCGGACGAACCGCTCCTCCGCCACGATCGCGGTCCAGAACTCGAGGAACGCTCGAGCGTCCCCCGGTCGCGCGGGTCGTACCTCCAGGGCGTCACCATCGAGGTCCTCAGCCATCAGGCCCGGACCCGTCCGGCCGGGGCTCTTCCAGCTTCTCCATCGACTCCGGCGCCGAGACACCCACGAGCTGGAGGAGGTTCGCCAGGACCTGCTTCGTCGCCGATGAGAGCCAGAGCCGCGCCTGCGTCAACGCGGCGTCATCGGAGACCACGCGACAGGCGGTGTAGAAGCGATGGAAGGTGGCCGCGAGGTCCTGTGCCGCGTGGGTGAGCCTGTGTGGAGCGCGCTGTTCCGCGGCCGTGGCGATCAGGCGGGGGACGTCGGCGAGCGCTCGGAGCAGGTCCTGCTCGGGCTCGGAGGCGAGCAGCGACAGTTCGGCTTCCTCGATCGGCCCGAGCTCGATCCCCTCCTCACGTGCCTTCCGCAGGATCGACGCGATCCGCGCGTGGCCGTACTGCACGTAGTAGACGGGATTCTCGAGCGTTTGCCGCGCGACCTCGGCGATGTCGAAGTTCATCGGACGGTCGTTGGAGAACAAGAGGAGATGGAAACGCGCGGCGTCGGTCCCCACCTCGTCGATCAGCTCGTCCAGCGAGACGAAGGTTCCGGCCCGCTTGCTCATCTTCACGGGCTGGCCCCCGCGCAGGAAGGAAACGAACTGGTACATGACGATCTCGACCAGGTCGGGGTCGAAGCCGAGAGCCGTCGCGACCCCCTTCACCCTCGCGATGTCACCGTGGTGGTCGGCCCCCCACACATAGATCAGGTGGTCGAAGCCACGAGAGAACTTGTCGAGGACATAGGCGATGTCGGCACCGAAGTACGTGTGCGTCCCATCCGACCGGACCGCCACGCGGTCCTTGTCGTCGCCGAACGCGGTCGACCGGAACCACGTCGCACCTTCGGCCTCGTAGACGTAGCCGGCCTCGCGCAGCCGCTCGATCGCCTGCGCGATCTCGCCCTTCTCCACCAGCGACGCTTCGAGGAAGTACGAGTCGAAGGTGACGCCGAACCGCTCGAGGGTGGACCGGATCTGCTCCATCGCGCGGCGAGCGGCCTCCCCCCGGAGCCGGACGAACCGTTCCACCGGAGGCAGATCTGCGAGGCCGGGTCCCTCCGCTTCCAGGATGTCCTGTGCGAGGTCGGTGATGTAGTCCCCGTGGTAGCCGTCCTCGGGCACCTCCGCGTCATGGCCGAGGAGCTGCATGTATCGAGCTTCGATCGAGGCGCCGAAGCGGTCCATCTGTCCGCCGGCGTCGTTGAAGTAGTACTCGCGCTCGACGGCGTGGCCGGCGAACGTCAGCAACCGGGCGAGCGCGTCTCCGATCGCGGCGTTCCGCGCGTGGCCGATCGTGAGCGGGCCGGTCGGATTCGCGGACACGAACTCCACCTGGATCCGCCGGCCCGTCGGCTCCCCGCCGCCATACCGGTCGCCTTCCCGGACGATCTGCCGTAGGACATCGTGAAGCCAGTCGTCGGTGGTCCACAGGTTGATGAAGCCGGGCCCCGCCACCTCGGCCTTCGCCAGGAACGGTGCGGGAGGAAGCGCTCCCACGATGGCGCCGGCCGTCTTGCGTGGATCGGCCCCGGCCTTGGAGGCCGCGACCATCGCGACGTTGGTGGTGAAGTCGCCGAATCCCTTCTGGCGGGGCCGCTGGAGCTCCGGCTCGGGGAAAGGGGGTTCGAGACCGAGCGCGGGAGCGGCCACCGCCACCGCCTCGGTGAGCAGATCCGTCAGCCGCTCCTCGATCATCCGTCGATCCCCATCGCATCGAGCACGATCTCGACGAGCCTCCCGGGATCGAAGGGTTTGGTCACCACCCGGACGTGCTCGCCCGCATAGGCATCGAACTCCTCGGCCCCCCGTCCGGTCAGGAAGATGACGGGGAGCGCGCCGAGACCAGGCTCCGCTCGGAGGCGCTGGAAGACCTCATGGCCGTCCATGCCCGGCATCGTTGCGTCCAGAAGCAGGGCGTCGGGGGGCGTGGCGACGACGCGCGCGAGCGCGTCGTCGCCGCGCCCCACCGATTCGAGCGTGATGCCGGCGACCCGGAAGTTCACCTCGAGGAGCCGGTGCAGGATGGGATCGTCGTCGGCGAACAGCACACGAGGTAGGACGGGCTCGGACACCCGCCGAGGATATCCTCGCCACCGAGCGCCGAAGCGGAGAGAGGTCGGTTGCTAGACTTCCGCACCCGAGCCCCCGTAGCTCAGGGGATAGAGCACCGGCCTCCGGAGCCGGGGGCGCAGGTTCGAATCCTGCCGGGGGCGCCCCGTGGGATCCGATCGCTACCCAGCGCTGGAGCTGGAAGACCTCCCGTCCGACCCGGTCGTGCTGTTCCGGCGCTGGTACGAGGATGCGGAGCGATCCGGCATCCAGCTCCCGACCGCGATGGCCTTGGCCACCGCGGGTGCGGACGGACGCCCCTCGATCCGCCACGTTCTGCTCCGCGGGATCGCAGATCGGGGTTTCGTGTTCTACACGAACCACGGCAGCCGGAAGGGGAACGAGCTCGACGAGAACCCGCGGGCAGCCTTCTCGATCTACTGGCGGGAGCTGGACCGACAGGTCTCCGTCACCGGCGACGTGTCTCGCGTGAGCGATGAGGAATCCGACGCGTACTTCGCAACGCGACCGCGCGATGCGCGCCTCGGTGCCTGGGCCTCGCGACAGAGCACGGAGCTCGCTTCCCGCGACGAGCTGATGGAGCGCTTCGCCGCTTTCGATGCCGAATACCCGGGCGACGAGGTGCCTCGACCGCCGTTCTGGGGCGGGTACCGGATCGTCCCGATCACGGTGGAGTTCTGGCAGGGCCGTCAGCACCGGCTCCACGACCGGTTCCAGTACGAGACGACCGGGGACGCGTGGACGATCCGGCGACTCTCGCCGTAGCCGGTAGGCTTCGCTCCCCATGAAAGACGACGAGAGGCTTCGCGAACGCATCGCCGCCGACATGCCTCGCACGATCGCCGAGCTCGAGCGACTCGTGCGCATCCCGTCGATGGGCTACCCGGACTACGACCCGGCCAACGTTCGCGCGTCCGCCGAGGCGACCAGGGAGATCCTGTCGGAGGCGGGCGTGAACAACGCTCGACTCCTGGAATTGAACGGCGGACATCCCGCTGTCTTCGGCGAGATCCCCGGACCCGAAGGCGCTCCCACGGTCCTGCTCTACGCGCACCACGACGTGCAGCCCGAGGGTCCGGCCGATCAGTGGCACACACCTCCCTTCGAGCCGGTCTTGAAGGAGGGACGCATGTACGGCCGCGGCGCCGCGGACGACAAGAGCGGCATCGTCGTGCATGCGGCCGCGATCCGCGCATTGCTCGCCGACGGCGATCCTCCGGTGACGATCAAGGTCGTCGTCGAAGGCGAGGAGGAGTGCTCGACCGAGCATCTGCCCCAGCTCGTGCAGGGCGACGCCGATCTCCTGAGAGCCGACGTCGCCGTGATCGCCGACGGCGGCAACTACCGGACAGGGGTGCCAACGTTGAACTCCTCGATCCGTGGCGTGACCGACATCGTGGTGCAGGTCCGCGTGCTCCCGAGCGCCCAGCACTCGGGTGCGTACGGAGGACCGATCCCCGACGCGATCACCGCGCTGTCACGGATGATCGCCTCCCTCCACGACGACAAGGGCGACGTCGCGATCGAAGGCCTGAAGCGGTTCGCATGGGAAGGAACCCAGATCCCCGAGGACGAGTTCCGCGACGAGTCGGGCGTGCTCGACTCGGTCGAGATGATCGGGTCCGGCACGCTCGCGGACCGGCTGCTGTCGTCGCCCGCGGTCGCGGTGCTCGGCGTCGACGCGCCGGCGATCGCCGGCTCGTCGAACCAGATCGTGCCCGTCGCTCGGGCGCGCGTGAGCCTCCGGCTCGCGCCCGGCGACGACCCCTCGGCCGCGCGTCGAGCCCTCGTGTCGCATCTCAGGGACCACGCCCCGTGGGGCGTGGAGGTGACCTTCGAGTACGGCTCCGGCTTCGACGCCGGTCACGGCTACCTGGTCGACACGTCGTCGCCGGCGAGCCGGGCGGCGATGGACGCGCTCGCCCAGGCCTACGGACGCGATGCGATCGAGGTCGGCTCGGGCGGCTCGATCCCCCTCGTCCCGATGCTCACGGAGACGTTCCCCGGCATCGAGGTGCTGATCTGGGGTGCGATGGACGAGCGCTCGTTCGTCCATTCGGTGAACGAGAGCGTCGACCTGTCGGAGATCGAGCACATCGCGCTCGCCGAGGCGCTCTTCATCCGCAGGCTGGGCGGGGTGACCGCCGAGTCGGCTGCTAGGTTGGATGCGTGAGCACACCACAGGACTCACCACCGCTGCAGCCGGTCCAGGCGATTCCCGTGGACCCCACGCCAGAACCAGGAAAAGAAGCTGGGAAGGATGAAGCACCTCCCGCCGAGACCATCACGGAGCCGGCCAAGCTCCTCAGGATCGCGTCGATGGTCCGGGAACTCCTGGAGGAGACCCGCCACGCCTCGATGGACGAGGCCGGACGCAAGCGGCTCGTGGAGATCTATCGCCGGTCGGTCGATGAGCTTGGCGACTCGATCAGCCAGGACCTGAAGGACGAGCTCCAGGAGTTGGTGCCCCCCCTCGACGGTGTACCCAGTGAATCCGAGATGCGCGTGGCGCAGGCGCAGTTGGTGGGCTGGCTCGAGGGGTTGTTCCACGGGATCCAGGCGGCGATGTTCGCTCAGCAGATGGCCGCCCGGCAGCAGTTCGAGGAGATCCGGCGCCGCGGCCTCATGGCGCAGAACCCGCAGCAAGAGCAACCTGGCGCCCCGCCGCGGGGCCAGTACCTCTAGCCGTCCAGGCTCGACCGTGATTTCGCGGCCCCGGCCTGCACGTCGGGCCCACCCGCGAGTCGCTGCGCGATGTAGACCGGGATCAGCATCAACAGGACGACGACCACCGCCACGACATTCACCACGGGGCGGTTCCTGGGCAACCGGACACTGTTGTAGATGAACTTCGGAAGCGTGAGCGTGCTACCCGCCAGGAAGTTCGTCACGATGATCTCGTCGAACGAGAGCGCGAACGCGAGCAGCCCCCCCGCGAGGACGGAACCCCGGATCGCCGGGAAGGTGACGTAGCGGAACGTCTGCCATCCGTCTGCCCCGAGGTCCATCGACGCCTCGACCAGCGATGTCGCCGTCCGCCGCAACCGCGCCAGCACGTTGTTGTAGACGACCACGATGCAGAACGTGGCGTGGCCGATCACGATCGTGAGAACCCCGAAAGGGATGTCGAACGTCTCGATCGCCGATCGCAGTGCGATCGCGGTGACGATCCCGGGCAGTGCGATCGGGAGCACGAGCAAGAAGGACACGGTGTTGCGCCCGAAGAAGTCGAAGCGGTGGACGGCGAACGCCGCGGCGCTGCCGAGGACGAGCGCGAGTCCGGTCGCGAACAGCGCAACCTGGAGGGAGGTGACGAGCGCCTCGCGAACGGCCGCTTGCCGGAAGGCGACGCCGAACCATTTGGTCGTGTAGTCCTGGATCGGCCACGCCTGACCGATGCTGTCGTTGAAGGCGTAGATCGCCACGATCCCGAGCGGGACGTAGAGGAACGCCAGGGTCAGCAGACTCCCCGCCTTGATCAGGATGCGCGCGGCCTTCGACTCCATGGCTACAGTGCCTCGAACGCGCCCGCGCGTTTGGCGAGCGTCAGGTAGACCGCCATGATCGCGATCGGCACCAGGGCGAACGCGGCGGCCAGGGGCGTGTTCCCCGCGACCCCGACGTTGTCATAGATCACGTTCCCGATGAACTGCGTGTTCCCGACCAGCTCTGGCACGATGTAGTCGCCGAGCGTGAGAGAGAACGAGAAGATCGACCCCGCCACGATCCCCGGCAGGATCAGCGGGAAGACCACACGACGGAACGTGAACCACCCTCGCGCCCCGAGGTCCTCGGACGCTTCGAGGAACGATGTCGGCACGCGCTCCAGCGCCGCGTAGATCGGCAGCAGCGTGAACGGCAGCCACAGGTAGACGGACGTGAGCCAGATCGCCCAGTTCGACCTGCCGAGCTGGAGCGAGCCCAGACCTATCGAGCCAGCGAGCCAGTTCAGGAACCCGTTCGGCGTGAGGATGATCCGCCAGGCGAAGACCCGCACGAGGTAGTTCGCCCAGAGGGGCAGGACCACCGCGATCAGCAGGGCGTTGCGCATGCGGGGCGTCGCGAGGCGCGCGGCGTAATACGCGAGCGGGAACGCGAGGACGATGTCCGTCACGGTGACCGCGGCGGCGATCCCGACGGTCCGCAGGACGATGTTGCGATAGACCTCCCCCTCCAAGAGGGTCTGGAAGTTGGTGAAACCCCAGTCGTGGACGATCAAGGACGTGAAGACGTCGAGGCGCCAGAACGACGACGCGAGGAGCAACGCGAGAGAGCCCAGGTAGATGACCGCCACCCACGCGAGCGGCGGCCCCAGCGTGAGCAGGAGCTTCCAGGCCCGGTGGCGGTAGAGCGCGGCGCTGAGGCGGCGGACGGCTCCGCCGTCCGCCGCCTCGGTCATCGATGCCACGGTTGCCCTAGGTACCGCGGATCTCGGTCCAGGCTTGCGTCCACTGCGAGTAGTCGATGCACTCGTTCCCCCGGTCATCACCGCAGGCGACCTGCGGCGTCTTCCAGAGGTAGAGCGAGTTGAGGAACTCCTCGTTCCCGCAGAACGAGTACTCCACCGAATCGATGAGGTCCTGGCCGCCCTCGCCGAGCGTATCGGCGATGACCTGGCAGGAATCGGCGTTGGAGCCTGCCGCGCCGTAATAGATCCCGACCTCCGCCTGCACGTCCGGCTGAAGGGTGTGGTCCATCCACTTCAGCATGCAGTTCGGATGCGGCGCGTTGGCCGAGATCATCCAGGTGTCGGCCCAACCGGTCGCCCCCTCCGACGGGATCACGGCCGCCGTGTTGGCAGCGTCGGGGCCCTTCGTGTACGTCAGGTTGATCGGCCACGCCGTCCCGACCACCATCGACCCGTCAACGAACCCGTCGATCTCGTCGGTGTACAGCGCCCAGTACGCGCTGATCAGCTCGGCCTTCTGCTGCTTCAGAAGGTCGACCGCTGCGTCGAACTGCTCCTGCGACAGCGCGTAGGGATCGGTGATCCCGAGATCGGGCTGGTGCGCCATCAGGTACATGGCCGCATCGGCGATGAAGATCGGCGAATCGTAGGCCGTCACATTCCCCGCGTACGGCGAGTCGGTCTCGAACGTCACGTCCCAGCTCGTGGGTGCGGGACTGACCTCCTGGGTGTTGTACATGAGGAAGTTCGGGCCGTACATGTACGGGGTCCCGAAGACCTTCCCGTCCACGACGTAGTGATCGATGTTCGTTCCGCCGTCCGGGTTGATCGGCGCGATCACGTTCGCCATCTCCGGGAACAGCGAGGGATCCACCGCTCCGACGTCGCCACCCGCGATGAGACGGTTGGATGCGTCGCCGGACGCAGAGACCCCGTCGTACTCGGCGCCGCCTCCCTGCCGCATCAGCTGCACCATCTCGTCCGAGCTGTCGGCGTACGTGACCTCGACCTGGCATCCGGTCTCGTCCTCGAACGGCGTGATCCAGTCGTACTCCTCGTATCCCTCGGTCGTGCCGTCCTCGGTGTACCCGTGCCACGCGATCAGCTTGAGCTGTCCTTCTCCCTCACCGATCGAGTTGTAGGTCTTGACGTCGTCACCACCCTGCGGCGTCGTGTCGTCGCCACACGCCGCCGCGATCAGCGCGAGCGCAGCTCCGACGACGAGCCATCGGCTCACCTTCCTCATACCGCCCCCTCTTCCGGGTCCGTCACGGACCCCTCGCTTCCCCCCGTTGCCTCCACGGGCCGGTTGTTGCTTCGATCCCACCGCAATCGAACGGCCTTGCCTCGGACCTGCAGTGCCTCCATCGAGCTCGTGGTGAGGTTCTGCTGCATCACCACCAGCTCGCCTCCGTCGTCGAGTTCGACGATGTACCGCGTGATCGCACCCAGGTATACGACCTCTCGGACGCGTCCGGTTGCCGTGCACTGCGACTCGTCGGACTCGGCGTCGAGCGGCACGATCGCGATCTTCTCGGGACGGATGGTGAACGGGCGGTCGCTCCCTGTGATGCGTTCGGCGGGCACCCCCTCGAGGATGTTCGACACACCGATGAACCCGGCAACGAACGCCGTGGCCGGCCGTTCGTAGACCTCGGCCGGCGACCCCACCTGCTCCACCTTCCCCTGATTGAAGACCGCGAGACGGTCGCTCATCGTGAGCGCCTCTTCCTGGTCGTGCGTCACGTAGATGAAGGTCAGGCTCACCTCCTGCTGGATCTCCTTCAGCTCGATCTGCATCGCCTGCCGGAGCTTCAGGTCGAGCGCGCCGAGCGGCTCATCCAGGAGCAGAACCTTCGGTCGCATCACGAGCGCCCGCGCGAGCGCCACCCGCTGTCGCTGTCCCCCGGAGAGCTGCCCGGGCTTCCGGTTCCCTAGGTGCTGGAGCCGGACCATCTCCAATGCATCCGCGACACGCCCGCTCCGGTCGTCCCTCGGGACCTTCCGCACCATGAGCCCGTAGCCCACGTTCTGAGCGACGGTCATGTGCGGGAACAGCGCGTAGTCCTGGAACACCGTGTTCACATCCCGCTCGAAGGGTGGGAGGTCGGAGACGTCCCGGCCGTCGAGCAGGATGCGCCCCCCTGTGGGTTGCTCGAATCCCGCGATCATCCGGAGGCAGGTCGTCTTGCCGGAGCCAGAGGGACCGAGCAGGGAGAAGAACTCCCCGGGCGCGACGTCGAGGGTGACCCCATCCACGGCGACGACGTCGCCGAAGCGTTTCACGACGTCCTCCAGCGTGACGCCCGGCGCCGAGCGGGACGTTTCGCGGCGCGCATCCTCCACTCGGGCGGCCTCGGACACTCGCTGCTTCCCCCTCTCCTGCCCTGGCAGCTCGCGAACCCGGCAATATTGACGGTGAAGCGGAGGTCGTGCAACGGCGCTCAGCCCGGCCCTCTCACGCTTCGATCCACGGACGGGCGGACAACCCTCGTATGAGGTCGCCGACGATGCCTGGCCCACGGTAGATCAACCCTGTGTAGAGCTGGACGGCCTTGGCCCCGGCGTTCAGGCAAGCCACAACGTCGTCGGTCGTGGAGATACCTCCGCAGGCGACGATCGGCACCGTGCCGCCGGTCGCGGCGGCCACGTCCGAGACGATCCGTGGCGTCAGCTCACGGAGCGGGGCACCGGAGAGACCGCCGCGACCGGCCGCCAACCGTGGCTCCTGGACCGGGATCGTGTTCGAGCAGACGAGCCCTTGCGCCCCGGCATCGACGGCGATGCGCGCCAGGTCCAGGACGGTCGCACGCTCCTCGTCGCTCGTGAACGGCGGCAGCTTCAGGAGCACCGGCAGCTCAGTCCGCCCCCGGATTGCCTTCAGCAGCGTCCCCATCTGTGCCGCATCGTGACGCCAGGGCGCGTTCGGACTGCTGGCGTTCAGCTCGAACCCGTCGACGTGGGGAGCCAGGAGCTCGACCGTGTCGGTCGCCGCGTCGAGCTCCTCGTCCGCCACGCTCGCGAACCGTGGCGCCCTCCGCCGGGTCCTGGCCAGGTTGGCGGCCGCTGCTTCCGCGCCCGGATTGGGCAGCCCCATCGAGTTCACGATCGCGCCCCGACGAGGCGAACGGACGATCCTCGGCTTCGGGTTCCCGCCCCTCGGTGCTCGAGTGATCGTGCCCCCGACGACGAACCCGAAACCCAGCCGGCCGAGGGCGTCGAGGTGCCGGCACCCTTTGTCGAAGCCCGCGGCCAGCCCGATCGGGTTGGGGAGCCTGATCCCGCAGAGGTCGACCTCGAAGGATGGATCGCGGGCGGCTCCCCCGATCCGTTCCCAGGGGAACGGCAGGGCCAGGAGCGCGGTCGCGAGGCGATGCGAGGTCTCCGGAGGAAGCGCGAAGAACCCCGGGCGCCCGACGGCTCCGTACCACCCATCCCCTTGGCCGTCGCCACGACCCACGCCCGTATGCTAGCCGCCCGTGAACGACGACCTCGTGCGACGGATGGTGGCCGCGTCGGAGCTTCACGGAGACTTCGTTCTGTCGAGCGGGCAACGCTCTTCGGTCTACTTCGACAAGTTCCGGTTCCTGACCGAGCCGAGCCTGCTCCGCGACGTGGCGAAGGCCACGGCGTCGCTCCTCCCGCCCGGCGTGACGATGCTGGGCGCGCCGGAAGGAGCCGCGATGCTGCTCGTTGCCGCCGTGGCACTGGAGACGGGCCTCCCGGTGACGGTCGTCCGCAAGCAACCCAAGGAGTACGGCACGAAGGCGCAGGTCGAAGGGGTCGTCGAGGCCGGCGCGCGCATCGCCTTGATCGAGGATGTTTCGACGACGGGACATCAGGTGCGGCGGGCGGCGGAGATCCTTGAGGCCGCCGGAGCCGAGATCGTCACGATCGTCTTGGCGATCGATCGAGGCGGCGCCGATCACCTGCGGGAAGCCGGCTACGCGGTCGGAGCGGTCGCGGTGCTCAGGCCCGACGCGTAGCGCGGACTAGCGCTCGCAGCGCCACACACGGAGACGCCACAACCATCGGGAACCTCGCTTGTGGAGGTTCAGCAGCCCGTCCTTCATCATTCGCGCGGCGGCGAGTGACCTGCCGACGACGTCCGGCAGCGGGAAGTCCCGCTCGATGACCGCCTGCATCCGCTCTCCGAAGAGCTCCCGGGCCTTCGCGAGGATCGTCCGCTCGTCCTGGATCGTGCCGGTCGGCAGGTACAGGTGCCCGCCGTGCTTCAGGGTGTCACCGATCGACTCGAGCATCGCCGACGGGAGCTCCGCGCCGGTGGGGCCGCCGGCTCGACCGTCGGGGAACCAGCCGGCCACCTGCGCGATCTCGTCGGGGATCCCGGAGACGTCGCCGATCAGGATATCGGCCCGGAGGTCGCGGACGGGATCGAGCAGGCTGCCGACCCGGAACTCGCACGTCCCCTCCAAGCCCAGCCGCTTCGCGTTCAAACGGGCCATCTCCACGGCTTCCTCCGAGATGTCGCAACCGACCACGCGGCCGGCGCCCATCCTCGCCGCGACGAACGAGAGCACGCCGGAACCGCAGCCCACGTCGATGACGGTGTCGTCCGCTCCCACTTCGAGCGCTTCCGCGATCGTCTTGCTCGTGTGGGTCGGCGCGAAGACGCCAGGGTTCACTCGGAACTCGAACGGGCCCGTCCTCCCCGTCCACTTGATCTCGGTGATGGCCTCGCTCATCCGCGGAGAGGCTACAACTCCACGGGCTCTATCGTCGCTCCCTCACCCGGCACGAGTTCTCCTCGCTCCACGGAATCGGCGTCGGCATCCAGGCGCTCCGCGAGCGTCCGCGTAGGCACCCCTCGGGTCCCGGCCTCGTAGCCGGCGATCCGCCCGGCGGCCCGGCGCAGCAGCGCGATCGCTCCATGTGCGTTGCCACGGAACAGATGAACGTAGCCGGCACCCATCTGCGAGAGACCCTTGAACAGCTCGGCTTCGCGAGTGTCTCGCGCCTGCTTCCAGGCCGTCTCCCATGCCTCATGCGCCGGGAACCACCTTCCGGCACGCGCATGCGCCACGCCGAGCTCGTGATTCTCCTCCAGGCTCAGCGAATCGAAGTCCTCGAGCGCGAGCTCGCTCTCGGACTGCCACGGGAGAGGCCGGCCCAAACGATCCCGAGGGCGCTCGGGCTTGTTCCGGGTCTCCGTGGGCTTGCCCTTCTTCCCTCGCGCCTCTTCCCTGTTCCCCGGCACGGCGTCTTCCTTGGGAGACACGCGGCCATGCTACTCGCGGGGCTTGGGTCTCATGCGCTCCTGGAACCCGCGCACGAACCGCTTGCGGGCCGTCGCCCTGGCTTTCGCCCCGGCCTCGGCCTCGGCTTCGGCGCGCTCGTGCTTCTCGAGCGTCTCCTGCGCGACCGGGTCACCCTCGGCGACGCGGTCGCGCAGGAAGACCTCCACCATGATGACCTTGATCGTGGCCGCCACGGGCAACGCGAGGACGGCGCCGGCGAATCCGGCGAGCGAGCCCAACACCAAGGTGGCGAGGATCACGGCGGTCGGCGACAGGTTCACCGCGTTCTTCATGATGCGCGGCTGGATCGCGTAGTTCTCGATCTGCTGATACACGATGAAGTAGACGAGGATCAGGATGCCGGTCAGGCCGGACTGGAAGAAGCCGACCATCACCGCCGGCGCGGCGCCGATGTACGCGCCCACCGCCGGGATCAGCCCGGCGAGCGCAGCGAAAACGGCGAGCGGAACCGCGAACGGGATCCCCACCCCGAACAGACCAAGGATCGCGAAGAACAGCAGGGCGGAGGCGCCGGCGATCGTCGCGGTCGTGAGGATGCCGGCCACGTACCCGCCGATCCTGTTGATCGCCTGATCCATCACGTCCTCGGCGCGATCTCGTGTCCCCGGCGCGAACCAGATCGAAGCGGTCCGCCGCATCCTCGGCAACGAGAGCATGAAGTAGATCGTGAGGATCGCCACCGTGATCGTGTTGAAGATCACGCTGCCGACCCTGCCAGCGACGCCGATGATCGTGCCGAAGGAGCGCGTGACCTTCTGCGGCAGTTGCTCCACGAATCCCTGCAGTCGATCGGCGACGTTGTTCTCCCTGACGTACCGGCCGATCGCGTCGTCCCGCTCCGACAGTTCCTCGACGTACCCCGGGATGTCGTCGGCGAGCTCTCCCACCTGCGTAACGAGTGGCGGGATCACCAGCCACGAGAACAGGATCAGGATCGCGAGCGCCGCCACGAAGATCAGCGTCACCGCCCGGCCTCTGGTCCGACCGCGCCGCTCGATCGAGCGAACAGCGGGGTCCAATCCGATCGCCAGCACGGCCGCGATCAGCACCAGGATCACGATGTTGATGACCGACCACAGGGCGATCAGGACCGCGGAGACTGCGGCGATCGTGAGCAGGACGCGGACCCAGTAGGACATCGGCGGCCATCGGCGCCGCCACGCGTCCGTCTCAGGCTCGGCGGCGGGGTCGGGGGGAATGCCTGAGGGAGCGATGGTGCCGGGCTCGGTCACGGTCCGAGTCTCGCCCGCGTCGGGGCCGGATGCCAACACCCGGTACGCTCGGCGCCGTCGTGGAACGACCGGACGTGGTGATCGTGGGCGGGGGGATCATGGGGACGGCGGCCGCGCGAGCGCTCGCCTCACGCGGCCGCGCCGTGCTCCTGCTGGAGCATTTCACGCTCGGCCACGCGAACGGCAGCTCGGGCGGGCCGACCCGGAACTTCCGTCTCACCTATCACGATCCCCTCTACGTCCGCATGGCTCGGGCCTCGCTGGCGCGATGGCGCGAGCTCGAGTCGGAGTCCGGCACCGAGCTCCTCCGGATCGTGGGCGGGCTCGACGTCGGCGAGGCGACGGCCGCGTCGGCGGCCGCCCTCGAAGCCGGGGGCGAGTCCTTCGAACGGCCGTCCACCGCCGAAGTGGCCGACCGGTGGCCGATGCTCCGTTTCGACGAAGGGTCGGCGTTCCTGTACCAGGCCGAGGGGGCGATCTTGCGGGCGGACGAGGCGATCGGGGCCCTGGCGCGACTTGCCCGCTCCGCCGGGGCGGAGCTGCGTGAGCGATCGTTCGTCAGAACCGTCCGTCCTGCGAGCGACCGCGTCGAGATGGTGACATCCAACGGTGAGGTGATCCAGGCGCCTGTGGCGATCGTCGCCGCCGGCGCCTGGGCGGGCCCGCTTCTCCGTGGCGGGGGCATCGACCTGCCGCTCCGACCGACCCTCGAGCAGTCGACGCACTTCGATGTTGGCGACGCGTCGTCGATCCCGACGATCATCGATTGGGACGCTGCGCCCCGACAGCCTCCGTACATCGTCCCGAACCCGTTCCTGCCCGGGGAGATCAAGGCCGGCGCCCACCTCTCCGGGCCGGTGATCGACCCGGACCGGAGGTCCTTCGAGCCGGATGCCGATCGGGAGGCCGGGATCGTCGACTGGACCGCCGAGCGACTGTCCGCGCCGGCGCGGCTCCTGCGGACGGAAACGTGCCTGTACACGACGACACCCGACGAGGACTTCGTGATCGACCGGGCCGGGCCGCTTGTGGTCGCGTCACCCTGCACCGGCCACGGTTTCAAGTTCGCCCCGCTGGTCGGCGAGGTGCTCGCCGATCTCGCCACGGGCG
Organism: uncultured Actinomycetota bacterium; assembly: GCA_963842295.1. Classification (GTDB taxonomy): domain Bacteria; phylum Actinomycetota; class UBA4738; order UBA4738; family HRBIN12; genus JAJNBA01. The sequence goes on from CAWJFY010000009.1 coordinate 249,191, forward strand.
AGCAGGCGTCGATCCCCCTCGATCGGTTCCGTGTGGATCGTCCGGCTCTCCGTCGCTGAGGCTCGACGTCAAGGTCCCTCGTCGGCCGACTCGAGCATGAGCTCGAGCGCTTCCCGGAGCCCCTCGTACCGGCGGCCGCCCAGCGCCCGCCTCGCTCGCGCCTCGACCGCTGCGACGGCTCGCCTGCATTCGGCGGCGAACGTCCGCCCGCGCGCCGTGAGTCGGACCACCTTCGCCCGGCCGTCGTCCGGATCGGGCGTCCTGCGGACGAGGCCCCGGAGCTCCAGCTCGTCGACGACCACCATCATCGCCTGCTTCGTGACGCCGGCGCGCCGAGCGAGCTCCGTCAGCCGCGTCCCGTAGCGCCGGTCCACGTTCAGCACCAGCGCCGCCTGGGACGCGCGGAGGTCTGGCCAGCCGCGTTCCTCCAGCTCCACCACGAGGTCGGCCGCGAAGGAGCGATGGGCGGCGAGCAAGAGGCGACCGAGCTGCGGTTCCGTCACCCCTCCATCCTCCTCACTCTCGGTGAGAAGTCAACGTACCTGACGGTCGGATGCCCGCCACCTCGCTAGCCTTCCCATCGTGGAGATCCGTGAAGCCGTCCCCGCGGAGCACGCCGACGCAGGGCGCGTGACGGCCGACGCGTATCGCGAGTTCATCCGGCCAGGTGACGAGGACTGGGAGCGCTACCTCCTGAGGATCGCGGATGTAGCTGATCGCGCCGATCGAACGACGATCCTCGTCGCGGTCGAGAACGGGCGGGTCCTCGGGTCGCTGACGCTGGAGCTCGACGCACGGGTTCGTGACGAAGGTGAGGAGTTACAACGACCGCTCGACCGGGAGGAGGCTCACATCCGGATGCTCGGGGTCGATCCGGCCGCGCGGGCCCGCGGCGTGGCTCGAGCACTGATGGCGGAGGCGGAGGGGCGGGCCCGCGCGGGCGGCAAGACGTTCATGACCCTGAACACGACGCAGCGGATGAAGGCCGCGCAGGCGATGTACGAGCGGCTCGGCTACGAGCGGGCCGAGGACCTCGTGTTCCCGGACGGCTTCGTTCTGCTCGGCTACTCCAAAGAGCTGTAGGTTTGCATGGTCGACCGGAAGGGGAACCAAGGAGTCATGAGGCATCCGTCTTTCCTGCTGTCGAGGCAGTGGTTCTGGCTCGCGTTGATCGCGATGATGTTGCTCCTGGCCGCCTGCCCCAGTGGCGGGAAAAGCGGCTACTAGCTGAGGCCCCCCGGATCGGCCGCTGATCAGCTCGCGGTGCGCACGACTTCGCCGGAGGTGAGGACCACCCCGTCTTCGTACTCGGCCTGCACCTGGCCGCCGCGGAACTGCTGCTCGTAGACCTGCGCGTACAGCCCGCCCCGCTCCAGCAGCTCCGCGTGCGTCCCGCGTTCGACGATCCGGCCCCGATCCAGAACGAAGATCACGTCGGCCGACAGGATCGTGGAGAGGCGGTGCGCGATCGCGATCGTGGTCCGTCCCTTCATCAACGGCACGAGCGCCGACTGCACGAGTCGCTCGGACGTCGTGTCCAGCGACGAGGTGGCCTCGTCCAGGATCAGGATCCTCGGATCCTTCAGGACCACGCGGGCGATCGCGAGTCGCTGCTTCTCCCCGCCTGAGAGCTTGTAGCCGCGCTCCCCGACCACCGTGTCGTAGCCGTCGGGCAGCTCAGTGATCCGATCGTGGATGTTGGCCGCCCGGGCGGCCGCGACCATCTCCTCGTCGGTCGCTTCCGGCTTCCCGTAGAGCAGGTTGCGGCGGACCGTATCGTGGAACAGATAGGTCTCTTGCGTGACCACGCCGATGGCCTCACCCAGCGACTCGAGCTTGACCTTCCGGACATCCAGGCCATCGATCTCGACGGCCCCCTCCTGTACGTCGTAGAGGCGAGGCACCAGGTACGTGACCGTCGTCTTGCCGGCGCCGGACGGACCGACCAGCGCGGCCAGCTGCCCGGGCCGGATATCCAGGTCGACATCTTCGAGCGTCCAGTACCGCGGGACCGGGTCATCGTCGCCGAGAGGCGGCCCGTCCGGCGACACGAGGATCCCATCCGGTGGCTCCTCGTATCGGAAGCGGACGTCCCGCAGCCGTACGTGCCCGGCCACGTTCTCGACCGATACGGCATCCGGCGCGTCCTGGATCTCGTGCGGCAGGTCCAGGTACTCGAAGATCCGGTCGAACAGCGCGAGGGAGGATTGCACTTCGGTCGAGACCTGCAGCATCGAGCCGATCGGGAAGAAGAGACGGGACTGCAGTGTGGTGAATCCGACGAGCATCCCGGACCTGATCACGTCGGAGCCCGCGTCCGCGTTCACCCAGCCCGCCACCAGGTAGACGAGCGCAGGGGTGATCGAGAAGAACGTGCCGACGAGAGCGAAGAACGACCGGCCGATCATCGTCTGACGGAGCAGGAAACCGGTCAGCCGCTCGTTCTCCCCCCGGAACCTGCCGATCTCGAACTGCTGTCGTCCGAAGGCCTTCGACAGCAGGATCCCGCTCACGCTGAGCGTCTCCTCGGTGATGGTGGTCATGTCCGCGAGCGTCCGCTGCGTGTTGGTGGCGACCTCGCGCCGGGCTCTGCCGACCTTCACCGTGAGCCACAGGAAGAGCGGCATCAGCAGCAGCGACAGGATGGTCAGGGGTATCGAGATCAGGATCATCGCGACGATCGTGCTGATGATCGTCACCACGTTCGAGAGCACCGTGGACGCGGTGTCGGTCACGACCGACTGGACGCCACCCACGTCGTTCGCCAGCCTCGACTGGATCTCTCCCGTACGCGTCGCCGTGAAGAACCGCAGCGGCATCCCCTGGAGATGCTCGTAGAGCTTGTTCCGGATGTCCTGCATCACGTTCAGGCCGACGACGTTCGTGAGGTAGGTCTGCGCGATCCCGAGGATGCTCGTCACGATGGGGACGGTGATCATGATCCCGACGTAGAGATAGAGGAGCGGCAGGTTCGGGCACGGCTGGCCCTGGCAGACGCCGTTGTCACCGAAGAGCGCTTGGTCGAAGACCAGGACGATCATCAGGGGGTTGATGACGCCGAGGCCCGACGTGAGGCCGATCAGCAGGCCGACCAGCCCGACCTTGCCCTTGTACGGGCGGAACGTCCCGATCACGCGACGGACGGTCGCGCGGTCGACCTTCCGGCGATCCTCGTCGGCGGGAGGGACGCGGAAGAAGCCGTGTCGACCCATGGATCGAGCATACGGGCGGCGGCCGACTACGTTCGCGCCGATCCATCCAGCGGTTGGGCCCGCCTCACCGACTAGGCTCCGAGACCGTGGGGATATCCGACGAGGGACGGGTAACACTCGAGCTCACGATCGCCGCCCGGATGGCATTGGCTGCGTTGCTCGGCTTCCTCATCGGCTTGGAGCGAGAATCCCGTGGCAAGAGCGCCGGCGAGCGCACGTTCGCGATCGTCGCGCTTGGCGCCGCCGGGTTCGCGGGCACCGCGATCTCGATCTTCCCCGACACCGCGGGTCAGGCCGTGGCTGGAGTGGCCACCGGGATCGGCTTCCTCGGGGTCGGCATCATCTGGCGCCACGAGGCAGGTGAGACACGCGGCCTCACGACCGCCGCATCGATCCTCTGCGTCGCCGCCCTCGGCGTGGTCACGGGGATCGGCCTCTACCTCGCCGCGATCCTCGGGACCGCGCTCGCCTTGTTCATCCTGGAGTTCGATCGGATGCCCGGCCTGCGTGGGCTGCATCGGCGCGTGACCGGGCGGCCGGACATGGACGACGAGGATCAGAGCTAGCGACCCACGAGCTCCCCGGCACGCTCGAAGACTCCGTCCATCATCCGCGGCGTGAGCTTGCCGGTGAACGTGTTCTGTTGACTCGGGTGGAAGCAGCCGACGAGGGTGTACGGGCCGACACGAACCTCGGCGAGGTGGCCGAACCGAGGGCGTGGCTTCACCGCGTGACCGAGCGCGCCCAGGGCACGTAAGCCCCCGTCCCAGGCCAGCGCACCGAGCGCGACGATCACCTTGAGTTCAGGGAGCACGGTGATCTCTCGCTCGAGGTACGGGAGACAGCGGTCTCGTTCCTCGGGCGTCGGCTTGTTGTCTGGCGGCGCGCACCGGTTGACCGCGGCGACGTAGACTCCGTCGATCCGCAGCCCGTCGTCCACGGAGACCGACGTGGATTGGTTCGCGAAGCCAGTTCGATGCAGCGACTCGAACAGGAAGTCGCCGCTCCGATCGCCGGTGAAGATCCTGCCCGTGCGGTTCCCACCGTGAGCGGCGGGTGCCAGCCCGAGGATCAGGACGGCCGCGTCCGGATCGCCCCAGCCCGGGACCGGCTTTCCCCAGTACTCCTGGTCGGCGAAACGCGCGACCTTCTCGCGCGCGACGCGCTCCCGCCACTCGACCAACCGAGGGCAGAGACGACAAACGACGAGCTCGTCGCGGATCCGATCGAGGCTGTCGCGGGCGAAGCTCACACGACCGCCTTCGCGGCGACCCAGTCGTCATAGCCGCCGTCGAAGCTCTCCACGTTGCCGTCACGGACCTCGAGGATGCGGTCGCAGAGCCGGTCCAGCAGGTAGCGGTCATGCGAGATCAGGATCGCGGTCCCGTCGAACGACTCCACCGCGCCCTCCAGCACCTCCATGCTCTCGATGTCGAGGTGGTTCGTCGGCTCGTCGAGGATCAGACAGTTCGCCCCCGAGAGCATCAGCAGGCAGAGCTCGAGCCGCGTGCGCTCCCCACCGGAGAGCGACCCGACCGGCGTGCGCATCTGGTCGTAGCGAAACAGGAATTTCGCGAGGAGCGCCACAGCCTCCCCCTCGTACATCGCCTTCGTCTTGCGGACAGTCTCGACCGGTGTGAGCGCAGGGTCTTGGCCCACGAAACCTTGGGCCAGATACCCCATCCGAACCGAGGGCCCTACCCAGAGCTCACCCGACGTCGGCTGGAGCTCACCGACGACGATCTGCCCGAGCACGGTCTTCCCCGCGCCGTTCGGGCCCACAACACCGAGTCGCTCCCGCCGGTAGACATCGAACGTGACGTCGAGGAGCACCGGATCGTCGTCGAAGGCCATCGTCACGTCGCGGAGGCGAACGACGCGCTGACCTCCACGCGACGCCGGGCGCATCTCGAGCGCCATCTTCCGGCGCTCGAACACCGGACGATCCACCTTGTCCATCTGGTCGATCTGGCGCTGTTTGTTCCTCGCCTGCCTGATGTGTCGCTCGTTCGGCACCCAGGAGGCCCAAAGCTCGAACCGGGCGATCGCGGCTTCGAGCCGCGCGATCTCCTTCTGCTGCGTGACCCAGATCCGCTGCTGGCGCTGGAGCGCGAGCTCTTTGGCAAGCGCGTAGGCCGAATAGGTGCCCGGCCACATCGTGACGGCGCCGCGGTCGAGCTCGGCGATGTGGTTCACCGTGTCATCGAGCAGATAGCGGTCGTGAGAGACAGTGACCACGGCGCCGGGGAACTCCGCGACCACGTCCTCGAGGATCTCCCGCTTGTCGGCGTCGAGGTGCGTCTCTGGCTCGTCGAGGAGGAGCAGGTCCGGGTCGCGGATCAGGCACGCGGCGAACGCGGCGAGCTTACGCTGGCCGCCGGAAAGAGCGGTCGTCGGGAGCGTCAGGTCGTGGTCGTCGAAGCCGAGACGGACGAGCAAGCCTCGCGCTTCCCCCGCGAGCCCCGGTCCACCGGCTTCCACCCAGCGGTCGAGCACCGCCTGCTGCTTGACGAGGACTCGGTCCATCTTCGCGAGGTCGGCCGTGACTGCGGGCCGCGCGAGCTCTGCCTCGATCGAGCGGAGCTCGTCATCGAGCGCGGCGATGTCCGGCCGACCGGCCAGCACCCATGCTTCGGCGGTCCGGTCGTCGCCCTCGGGGTTCTGCTCGAGGTAGCTGACGGTCACGCCGCGGCGGCGCACGACCTCGCCCTCGTTCACATCCTCGGTGCCGCCTACGATCCGCAGCAGCGTCGATTTCCCGGCGCCGTTCGGACCGATGATCCCGATACGAGCGCCGTCTGGCACCATGAGATCGACCCCCTGGAGCACCGGCCACGTGCCGTACGACTTGTGCACCCCGACGAGGCTGATGACGGACATCTCAGCGACGAAGCGTACGGAAGCGCTCGGCTGCCGCCTCGAACGTCTCGAGTGGCTCCAGGAGCTGGTCCACGGCCCAGATCAGTCCTTCGAACCCGCCGAGCTCCGGCGGATCTTCTCGGAGCCGCCGGGCTCGGTCCAATGACTCACGGATCCCGGCGTCGCAGGCGAGCCACTCGTCCTCGAGGTCCGGGTGACGCCATGCCGGCATCAGGACCTTCGCGCCTGCGAGCCGCTGCTCAAGCTCGAGGATCCCCTCCGCGAGCGATGTTCCCGCGGACCTCGTCGACGGCACCGTGCCGGTCATCGCCCGCTTCGCCGCCTCGACCTCTCGGACGACCGACCGGAGCCCATCCAGCGGGCTCAGCAGATCTTGGGGAAGCCGCTTGCGCCTGATCACAGCAGGGATCACCTACCGGGCGACCGATCGCGGATGAGCACGATCGTCCTTGGGTCGTTCGTCGCGACCGCATCGGCACCGAGGTCGAAGAGCCGTCGCGCGGTCTCCGGATCATCCGCGATCCACACGCCCAGGAGCGCGCCTCCGTCGTGGGCACGATCGCCGAAGCCGTCGCCGGCCTCGAGCACCTTCGTGACGAACGGCAGCACCCACGGGTGGCCCTGTCCCGTGGCCCGAGCGAGCGCGTCGTCCGCACCCACGTCGACCCAGGTCAGCAGGCCGGTCGGGACGTCGGGACGGAGGGCTCGACTGTGGGCGATCGATGCCGGGTTGAAGCTCGAGACGATGACCTGACCCGAGAACGCAACGTCGTCGAGGGCGGCGAGCGTCGCCTCGATCGCAGGCTCCGAGTCGGGCGTGTACCCCGGCTCGTCCGGCAGGTTCTTGATCTCGATGTCGACCCCGGCGCGGCCGGAGAGGCATCGCAATGTCTCCTCCAGCGTCGGTACGCCCAGCACGCGGACCTCGTCGAGCGTCATCTGGGACACGACCCCTATGCCGTCGGTGGTCCGCGACACGTCCGGGTCGTGGAGGACGACCGCGTGCCGGTCGGCCGTCATCCGGACGTCGAACTCCACCGCGTCGGCGCCGGCGTCGATCGCCGCCTCGAAGGCAGCGATCGTGTTCTCGGGCTGCTCGACGGACGCGCCGCGGTGCGCGACGACCATCGGTCGAGCCGGTCGTTCGACGCTCACGCCTGGCTGGCCGGGCACAGCGGCTCAACCGGGCACTCGGGGCAGTTCGGCTTCTTCGCCGTGCAGATCGCGCGACCGTGGTCGATCAGCACGTACGTGAAGTCGAACCAGCGGTCCTTCGGGACCAACCGCATCAGGTCCTGCTCGATCTTGTCGGCGTTCTTCTGCACGCTGAAGCCCAAGCGATGGGCGAGCCGGTTCACGTGGGTGTCCACGGCGATCCCCTCGACGATGCCGAACGAGTTCCCGAGCACGATGTTCGCGGTCTTCCTCGCGACGCCCCGGAGCGTGATCAGGTCCTCCATCGTGCCGGGGACCTCGCCGCCGTACTCCTCGACGATCCGTCGGCACGCCTCGCGGATCGAGATCGCCTTCTGGTTGAAGAACCCGGTCGCGTGGATGTCGGCTTTCAGCTCGTCCTCGGGCACGCGCAGGTAGTCCTCGGCGGTCCGATACTTCTGGAACAGCGTCGCCGTGACCCTGTTCACCGTCTCGTCGGTGGACTGGGCCGAGAGAACCGTCGCAACCAAGCACTCGAGGGGGTTCGTGAAGTGGAGCGCCACCTTCGCGTCCGGATACGCCTCGGACAGGCGCCGGACGATCTCGGGCGCACGCTCCCCGATGGGGTCGTCGCGGGTGAGCTGGTCCTTCTCGGGCACGGCCCGGATGCTACTCGGACGTCACCGACCGCTTCGGCGCGCCGTTGACGACCAGCGTGAACACGTCGGGCCGGCTGTAGTGGCCGACGGGATCGAAGCGGTACCGCTGCGCCCGGGCGACCTGTGCATCGACCTCGGCCGTGAGGATCCCCTCCTCCTCGACGAGCGGCCCGGCGAGGAGCTGCCCGTCGGGATCCACGATCGCCGACCATCCGGGGTTGGCCCAGTCGTCCTCGCCGCCCCAGAGCTCGCGCCCCGGGATGTCGTCGGGGATGTCGGAGCCGCGGAGCAACATGCACGCGCCGATCACGTAGACACGGCCCTCGCGAGCGATGTGGCGGAGGTTCGCGATCCAGTTCTCGTCGTTGTCCCACGTGGGCGCCGTCCAGATGTCGACGCCCCTCCCATAGATCGCGGTGCGCGCGAGCGGCATCAGGTTCTCCCAGCAGATCAGCCCGCCAACGCGACCGAACGGCGTCTCGACGGGGTCGAGGTCCGAACCGTCGCCGAGGCCCCAGACGAGCCGCTCCCCGCCGGTCGGCATCAGCTTGCGATGCTTCCCGACGATCTCGCCGTCGGGCCCGAACAGCAGCTGTGCGTTGTAGATCGTGCTTCCATCGAGCTCGTTCACGCCGACCGAGAGGTACGCCTTCCCGCGTCGGGCGGCCTTCCCGAGCTCCTCGGTCGCCGACGAGGGCACCTCGACCGATTCCTCGCGCAAGCGAGCCGTGAGTGCTTCGAACGGTCCGTCCCACGCGGCGGTCCGCCACACCCAGTCCGGATACGTCGGGATGAACGTCTCCGGGAACACGATCAAGCGCGCCCCCAAGCCGGCGGCTTCTTTCGTCAGTCGCACCACCTTCTGCACCGTGGCGTCGCGATCCAGGAACTCCGGCGTGGCCTGGACGGCGGCAACGGTGACCTTCTCCATCAGACGACCCTCGCGTTCGGATCGAGAGCCGAGTCGCCGCCCTCAGGCAGAACGTCGACGGCCCAGTCGGCGCGCTTCCACGACGGCACTGGCGTTTCGCAGTCATCGCGAGGCACGAAGGCAGATGACTGGACCTTCTGGTGGCGGTGCACGTACCGTGGATAGTTCGGGAAGATCTCGCGCGCGCGAACCCGGAACACGAACTGCGTTTCCGGCCACCACGTCCGAAGCTCGTCGTCGAGATCCACCGAGGCCTCGCCGTTCACGCGCATCCGGTCGCGTCCCTCGAAGTCAGTCTCCGGGTGTCGAAGCGCTCCTGGAGCTCCCTGCTCTCCTCGTGATACATCTCGTTCATCAGCGCCACCCCCTACTCGATCAGCACGAGCTCGAACGGATCATCGTCCCGGTAGGTCGCCCAGTCTCCGTCCTTCCTCACGTGGATCCCGCTCTTACCGACCACGGACCACGAGCGGCCGTCGCCGAGCATCGCGGTGTCCTCGTCCAGTCCCACGAAGGTGTACCCGTCGGGAACGGATCCCACGATGAAGTCCTTCGCCCCCGGGATCCACGTGTCGACGATGTCCCAATGCGGCCCGAACACCGTCCGGGGGATGAGCCCCAGTCCGGGTTTGAAGATCGCGTGCACGTCCTGGCTGTCACTGTCGAACGTCGTCTCGCTGAGACAGGTCACGCCGGCGCTGCACCCCGCATACCCCATCCCGCGGTTCAGCTGCTTCAGGAGCACCTTCCAGAACTCGGTGTCCCTGAGGGTCGCCGAGAGGTACGCCGGGTTGCCGCCGGAGAAGTACACGACCGAGGCGCCGTCGAGCCGCTCCACGAGGCGCGGGTCATCGGCGTCCTCGCGCGTCCGCAGATCGACCACCTCGGCCTTGACGTCGAGACGGGAGAAGTGAGCGAGACCCAGTGACCCCCACCGTTCGAAGACGTCCTTCCCCTCCGGAGCCGAGGCGGTGGGGAGGATCAGGACGCGGCCGTCCCCGTCCGTGCGGTCCAGGAGCCACCGGTCGGCGGCCTCGGACCAGTCGGAGAACTCGCCCGACCCGAGCAGCGAGAACCAGGTCATCGAAGGGCCTCGGGCCGGAGCTCGACATCGAGCTTTCCCCCGAGCTCCGACGCCACATCGAGGAGCGCGTCCATGTCCTCGGCCTCCGTCCGGTAGTTCACGATGCACGACCGAAGGCAGAAACGGCCATCGAGCACGGCGTTCGAGCAGTACACACGACCGTCGAGCTGGATCTCGGTCATGAGCCGGTTGTTGAGCAGGTCGAGGTACTCGTCGCGACCGGGCGCGCTCGCCTGGGGACCGGACGACGAGAGATCGGCCGGGGTGAACCGGAAGCACGTGATCGAGAGGCCGACCGGGGTCATCAGCTCGAACTCGTCGTGCTCCTCGGCGCGAGCGCCCAGGTAGCGGGCGAGCGCGGCGTCGTGAGAGATCCGGCGCCCATACGCCTTCCGCCCGTGCGCCAGCAGGGAGACCCACACCTTCAAAGCCCAGAAGCCGCGGCTGAAGTTCGGCGAGTGACGTCCGAGGTCGATCCCCCAGTCGGTGTGCTCCTCGTCCTTCACGACGTACGCGACGTAATCGACGTCGAAGGCCCGCCGCATCTGCTCCAAGTCGCGCACGACCACGCAACCTCCCGACTGAGGTGTGTAGAGCCATTTGTGGGGATCGAACGCGATCGAGTCGGCTCGTTCGATGCCGGCGAAGAGCGGGCGGAGGTCGTCTGCGAGCATCGCCGGGCCGCCGTAGGCCGCGTCGACGTGGAACCAGAGATCCTCCGCCTGACACAGGTCGGCGATCTCCTCGAGCGGATCCACGACACCGGTCGAGACGGTGCCGGCGTTGGCGACGACGGCGATCGGGTGGATGCCCGCTTCTCGATCCGCCGCGATCCGGGCGCGCAGCTCGTCCACCCGGATCCGGTAGTCGTCTCCGACGGCGATCTGGCGGACGTTGCCCGACCCCAGACCGAGCATGTCCGCGCCTCGGATCGACACCACGTGCGTCTCGGTCGACACGTACAGCCCGAGGGGCGGTCCGGCGGCCACCCCGTCCTTCCGCACGTCCCAGCCGGCCTTCGTGTCCCGGGCGACCTTCAACCCGATGAAGTTCGCCATCGCGCCACCGGAGGTGAGGGCTCCGCCGGCGGTGGTGGGAAGGCCGAACACCTCCTGAGCGAACCAGCGGGCGAAGCCCAGCTCGATCTCGACCGCCGCCGGCGCGAGACGCCATCCCCCGGCGTTCGCGTTCAAGCCTGCGGCGAGCAAGTCCGCTGCGGCGCCCGGCACGGTCCCGGCGCCGGAGATGTAGGCGTAGAAGCGGGGATGTCCGAGGAACCCGGAGTAGTCGAACGTCATCCGAGCGAGATAGTCGAGGAGCTCGTCCTCGGGCATCGGTTCGTCAGGCACCGGCACCACGACGGCGTCGCGGACCTCCTGGACGCCCCAGCCCCGCGAGACCGGGAGATCCCGGAGCCGGGTGAGCAGCTCTTCGTAGATGTCGGCGACGCCGTCCGTGAACGCGCGCGCGCGCTTCGGATCCCAGTCGAGGTCGCGGACGGGTGCGGGCCGCTCGACCATCACGGTCCCTTGGTCGCTGCCACGACGAACGCCTCCTTCGCCATGAAGCGTCGGAACCCCTCGTCTCCGAAGACCTCATAGAGCGCCTCGATCTGGCTGGCGTGCTCCTTGATCGAGGCGATCTTCTGGTCGAGGAACGGCCCCTGGACGTCGTAGTCGAGGTCGACCTCCTCGTCCGCGACGACGTTGGGCGTGCCGGGGCGGAAGATGTCGAAGGGCGCGAGCTTCTCGAGCCAGTCATCGGCGTGACTCTTCGGGAAGACCGCGTGGAACAGGCGGGCTTGGGGCTTCGCGACGGCGTCGAACGCCTGGCCGGCCCAGCGAGACACGTCCTGGTGGGCCACGTGACCCGTCATCCCCTCGGGCCCGAACGTGAGGACGGTGTCGGGATCGACCTCCTCCATGATCCGTCGCACCTGCTCGGCCCCGGCCGGGTCGAGACCCGTCTCCATGTCGATGTCCACAGGGCCGTCGAGGAAGTGATGCTCCTTCACACCCAAAACTTCGAGACTCTTCAGGAGCTCCTTCGTCCGGACCTCACCCATCGATCCGGGCGGCCATCGCTCCTCGTCCATCGACCCGCCCTCGCCGCGCGTGGCGGTGACGTCCACGACCCGTTGGCCCGCCTCGACCGCGGCCGCCATGAGGCCGGCGGACAGATAGATGTCGTCGTCGGGATGTGCCCAGACGCCGAGGACGGTCCCCAACTCCCCCACCTCATGCATGCCGAGGGATGCTAACGGGGGCGGCGTGGACGCGGCTAGGGGCTGGCGGAGCGGATCCGCTCCCGGATCCGCTCCGCCAGCCCCTCGGGGAGCGCCTCCCCGCCACACTTCGTGGCGATCAGCAGCTTCATGTGTCGCTTGAACTCGGCGTGGTCGTTGCAGTCGGCGCAGCCCGCGAGATGGGTCTCCACCTGGACGGTGAGCGCCTGCAGGCACTCGCCGTCCACGTAGCGCTCGATCTCACGCCGCGTCTCTCGACATCCCATGTCACCCATCGACGAGCCCTCGCTCCTTCGCCACGGCGTACAACGCCTTCTCCAGGGCTTTCCTTCCCCGGTGGAGCCGCGACATCACCGTCCCGATCGGGACGTCGGTGATGTCTGCGATCTCCTTGTATGAGAATCCTTCCACATCGGCCAACAGCACCGCCATCCTGAAGTTCTCAGGTATCGACTCGAGCGCCGCCTTCACATCGGCGTCGGGGATGTTCTCCAACACGTCTTCCTCGGCCGATCGCTGAACGCTCTGGGCGCCGAGCCTGTCGAAGAGGAACCACTCGTCCAGATCCTCGGGGCCGTCGACCGTCTTCGGCTCCCGCTGTTTCTTCCGGTAGATGTTGATGAACGAGTTCGTGAGGATCCGGTAGAGCCACGCTTTCAGGTTCGTCCCCTCTTGGAACGACGCGAACCCACGGTAGGCCCGCAGGGTCGTCTCCTGAAGCAGATCCTCCGCGTCGGCGGGATTCCTGGTCATCCGAAGGGCCGCGCCGTACAGGCTGGGCAGCACGGGCAGCACGTCCCGCTCGAACCGCTCCAGGAGATCCTGGTCGGCCGGGGCCGGCATGCTGCTCGTGTTCGCCATGAAGGCCCCAGTATCCCTGGTCGGCGCGCTCGCGGGCCCTGTCGGTCGTCACAACTACAAGGGGGTGGGAAGATTGGGTCATGCCCGAGCAAGACAAGAGTCCCTTCGGACGCCGCCCTGCAGCCGGCGCGCCCCAGCCGAGGCCGCGATCGGCGTTGCTCGTCGTGCTCGTGGTTGCGGGGGCATTGTTCGTGTTCAACACGTTCCTCACCCAGGCGTCGGTGGAGAAGATCTCCTTCTCGCAGTTCCGGGCGGCTGTGGACAACGGCCAGCTGGTGAAGGACAAGGAGAAGCCCGTCACGATCACGACCACCACCGTCACGGGAGTGAGACGCACGCCCGAGGGCGAGCAGACCTTCGTCGCGACCATCCCTCCGGGCTACGACCCGACCGCGCTGGTCGACGAGCTCTCCGAGCAGGGATACGAGGTGGACGGGACGCAACCGAACGCGCTCACCGGGTTCATCGTCCAGACGGTCTTGTTCATCGCCTTGTTCGGCGGCCTCTACTACTTCCTCTTCCGGCGGATCGGCGGCGGCGCGAGCTCGGCGCTCAACCTCGGACGCAACAAGGTGAAGATCTACGACCGCAAGGAGATGAAGACCTCCTTCGTGGACGTCGCCGGGGTCGACGAGGCGAAGGAGGAGCTCCGCGAGATCGTCGACTTCCTCAAGAACCCGAAGAAGTACCAGCGGCTGGGTGGCCGGATCCCGAAGGGAGTGCTGCTCCTCGGGCCCCCGGGCTGCGGCAAGACGTTGCTGGCCCGAGCCGTGGCGGGCGAGGCGAACGTCCCGTTCTTCTTCATGTCGGGGTCGGAGTTCGTCGAGATGTTCGTGGGGCTGGGCGCCGCTCGCGTGCGCGAGCTGTTCCAGCAGGCGAAGGAGAAAGCGCCGGCCCTCGTTTTCCTCGATGAGATCGACACGATCGGCAAGGGTCGTGCGGGCCCGATGAGCGGAAGCTTCGGCGGGCACGACGAGCGCGAGCAGACGCTGAATCAGCTCCTCGTCGAGATGGACGGTTTCGATGCGTCCAAGGGCGTGATCATCATGGCCGCGACCAACCGGCCAGACGTGTTGGACCCCGCGCTGATCCGCCCGGGGCGGTTCGACCGGCAGGTCGTCGTGGACCTCCCGGACCTGAACGGCCGTGAGGAGATCCTCAGGGTCCACGCACGAGGTGTGGCGCTCGATCCCAGTGTCGATCTGAAGACGATCGCGGCGAGGACCCCGGGCTTCACGGGCGCGGATCTCGAGAACGTCGTGAACGAGGCCGCCCTGCTCGCCGCGCGCCGCGAGAGGAACTCGGTGACGATGGAGGAGCTCGAGGAGGCGATCGACCGAGCCACGGCGGGGCTCGAGCGGAAGTCGCGTGTCGTCTCCGACACCCAGAAAGAGCGCGTGGCCGTACATGAGATGGGGCACGCACTGGTCGCACTCAACTGCAAGGAGATCGACCCCCTCCACCGGGTGACGATCATCCCGCGTGGTGCCGCCGCCCTCGGCATCACGATGACGCGGCCCCTCGAAGACCGCTACGTCGTGACGGAGCCCCAGCTCAAGGACCAGATGGCGTTCGCGATGGGAGGACAGGCCGCGGAAGAGATCTATTTCGACGGGGTGATCTCGACAGGCGCGCAGAACGATCTCGAGAAGGCCACCGACCTCGCCCGGGCGATGGTGTCGCAGTTCGGGATGAGCGACGCGGTCGGTCCTATCTCGCTCGGCCGAGACGACCCGAATGCCTGGATGCCCGGCGCGATGCCCAAGGTGAGCGCGCATACCTCGGAGCTGATCGACAAGGAGGTCCGGCGGCTACTGGACGAGGCGCATGTACGCGCAGAGCGGATCCTGGAGCAGAACCGCGACCTGCTGAACCGGTTGTCCGCGCTGTTGATCGCCACCGAGGTGATCGACGGCGACGAGCTGAAGGCTTACTTCGAGGGACGCAAGGAGATCCCGGATCCGGCGACCATCAGACCGACGCCGAAGCCCGAGCCCTCGACCGATCGGGACAAGGCGCCCGCCGAGCCCATCGTCGGCGCACGCGCAGTCTCGATGCCTCCCGCACCGCCCATGCCCGCCACCGACTAGCGGCGCCCCTCAGTCGTGATCGTGGTCGTGCTGATGCTGATGCGGACGCTCGTCCTCGGGTAGTGGGTCCACCAGCAGGTCCCAGCGGTCACGGAACCTGTCGAGGAACCGGTAGAAGTTCTTCTTCGACCATCGCGCTCGATCTTCGGGCTCGGTGGTGAACCACATCCGGTGCTCGTGCTTGGTGACGGGGAGGTCCACCACCGTCGCACGCCGATCGAGGTCCTTCACCCGGAACGAGTACTCGATGTCGGCCGTGCGGTACCACCTGAACTTCTCGTCGAAGAGACCCGCGGCGAGCACCGTCTCCCGCCGCATGGCCATCAGGTAGCCCTCGATCGCGTCGACATCGCCCGCGCGCGCCTCATCGAACTGACGGAGGTCGTGGGTCACGATCCCATACGGACCGCAGACACCCACCTCGGGATCCTCGAGAGCCGCCTCGAGCGGCCCGAACACGTCGCCGGTCGGTTCCACCGAGCCATCCACCACCAGCACGGTGTTGCCGCGGGTCCGCTTGAGCCCCGCGTTCCGGGCGGCCCCCCACCCGGTCCCCTCTTCCAGCCCTACGACCTCGACCCCTTCGCCCCACGATGCCGGCTCCTGACCGGTGACGTCGGCGACCACGTACTGGACGGATCGTCCCCCTTCGTTCGCACGGAAGCCGGCGATCGCCCTCTCGATGTCCTCGTGCCAGCCTTCGCAGACCCATTGGACGCTCACGTCCATGTCGGGCTCGTCCTCGAGGACGGAGGGGACGTCACCCGGGCGACGCCTGATGACAGGCTCCGCGTCCGCGCTCGCGACAGGCTCCAACCGGTAGCCCCCGGGTTCGTCGACGACCATCCACCCCGCCTCGGCGATCCGATCGCGCAGGGTGTCGGCCGACGCGAAGTCCCTCGACGCGCGCGCGCCGGAGCGCTCCTCCGCCAGCCGAGCGACGTCCGCGGGTGGGTCAGGCATCCTCATGCCTCCCGACGAAGTCGAGGACGGCGGCATCAGCTTCGGCTGCCTGTTCCGAGTGATACAGATGCCCGGCACCCTCGAGCAGGACGAGCTCGGCGCCTGGGATCCTCTCCGCGAGGATCTTCGCGTTCTCAGGCGAGACGGCGAGGTCCTCGGTCCCATGGAGCACGAGCGTCGGCACCCGCATCGACGGCAACCGATCGAAGCTGTCGAACCCTTGCATCGCCTCCCATTGTCTCCGTCCGCCCTCCGGATGTTTCGGTTGTGCGCCGCCGATCCGCAGGTCCTCCACAACGTGCTCCGGATGACGGTCGGGGAAACCGGGCGCGTACATGGCCCGCCAAGGCTCCCCCTTCGGCACCTTCGAGTCCTGCGCTCGGACGGAGCGGGCCGGCCCCACGTGAGTGCAACCCAGGATCAGGGTGCGGACGCGGTCCGCGCTCGTGAGCGCCAGCTCCTGGGCCACCATCCCGCCGAAGGACTGGCCGTAGACGTGGGGGCGTTGAGCCTTCAGGTGGTCCAGCAGCGCGATCGTGTCGTCCACGAACGTTCCCATCGTCACGGGGCCACGGGGCTCGTCGCTGTTCCCGTTGCCGCGGAAGTCGTAGGCGATCACCCGGAGCTCACGGGCGAGCGTGGGGATATTCCGACGCCAGCCCGGGATGTCGCCGCCCATGCCTTCGAGCAGGATCATCGGTGTCGCGTCCTCCGGGCCGTGGAGCTCGTAGTTGAGATGGACTCCGTCCGGACGCGTGAGCACCGGCATCGGCCGGCGGGACCTACGCGGTCGCAGCCTGCGTCGCGGCGCGGAGCCGACCGGCCATCGACTCGAGCGTCTTCACCGCGATCGAGGGATGCTCCTGGAGCAGGCCTCGGAACACCCACTCGGTCAGGCCGAGGAGCCGCATATCGGAGCGGGCCGTCACCGTCGCCGATCGTGGACCGCCATCCAGAAGCGCGATCTCTCCGAAGAATTCGCCCCGACGGAGGATCGCCATCCGTTTGCCGCCGATCGTGACCTCCGCCTCGCCGTGAACGATCACGAAGAGACCGACGCCCGGGTCGCCCTCCGTGGCGATCACGGTCCCTTTGGGATGCTTCACATCCTTCACCACCGCCGCGATCGCACGGAGCTCACGGTTCGAGCACGCGGAAAACAACGGCACCTGGCGCAGCCATTCCATCATGACGGTGCTTCCAGCCATGGAGCGCTCCCTCGGTCCGACGCCGCAGCATCGTACTCCAACTCGGGAAGGGACCTGAAACGCCCGCTACCGCCACATCTGCTCGTCGTCCAGCGCAGGGAGCGGCGATCTCGGGGTCTCGGTCGCTCCGGGCCCCGCGATCGGGAGCGCGGCCCGTTCCTGCCGGCGGCTCCGAACGATCGCCCACGCGGCCACGACGAGCGCCACGAACCAGAGCACGTACCCGAAGGTCCGGACGGTGCCTGCGATCGAGTCGGCCAAGTAGACCTTGTCGAGGAACTCCTCGCCGAGGATCCGCTCCCAGTCACCTGCCGCATCCGGCCCCGTTGCTCCCAGGAGCGCGAGCTGTCCGTCGTCGGCGTCGGCGATGTAGGTGGCAGCGCTGGCGAGGGCGCTCGCCGCCCAGCCCCAGCAGACCGCTGTCGCGACGAGGTCTCGCTTGCGCAGCAGGAACACCGCACCCACGGAAAGCGGGAAGAGCACCTCGAAACCGGACCCCATGATCAGCATCGTCAGTTCCCCGAACGACCGGAAGAGGACGTGCCCGCTCTCGTGCACAGCGATGTTGAGGTACACGAAGATCGGGGTCTGATCGTTCTTCACGAGCGCGAACCAGCCCCACACGACGATCAGAAGCAGCGCGGCGGCCGCCTTATGGACGGTCAGGCGCGCTCGGATATCGTCGGGGAGCTCCACGGGAGCGAGGGAGTCCATCCCGGAGCTCATCGGAACGTTCGGCGGGAGAGATGAGCCGGCTCGATCCCGACGGTGCGGCGTCGATCCCGGTCGGAAGGACCGCGCTCAGGCCCCAGGAACGCACGCCGGTCGCGGCTTGTGAGCAGTTCCGCTTCGTCGCGGGGGCAGGATTTGAACCTGCGACCTCTGGGTTATGAGCCCAGCGAGCTACCGGACTGCTCCACCCCGCATACCCAGGATAGCGATGCGAGCCGGAGATGACAGATGGAGGTTGAGCAGCCGGATCACGGGCGCGCGTAGATGAACCATGCGATCTCCTCCTGCGAGGGGATCTCTGCGACGAGCGCGATCCCCTCGGGTGGGGGCAACGCCTCGGTCCGATAGAGCACGAGGAAGGCCCGAATATCATGCCGGGCGAAGCGGTCCGCGCGTTCCTTCCACGCGCCGAGAACCTTCCCGAGCGGCGCCGCGCGGCAGCCGGAGGACAGCCCGACGATCGGGAAGCTGGCTTCGCTGTACAGGTGACACGGTTCTCCCCCGGCGAGCCGACGAACCTCGAGGCCCGCCTGTTCGGCCGTCGCGCGATGCCCGGTCACCCCCGCCTCAACCTTGGCCCCGATCCCGACCTGGAGGACAGCCCATACGATGACGAGAAGCGAGGCGCCGGCTGCCACGACGATCCGGATCGGGTCGGCACGATCACGATCCCCGATCGTGGCGACGATCGAGACGAGACCGTATCCCGCCGGGATGGAGAGCAACGCCAGCGCAGGCAACAGGAACCTCGGGGCTTGCGCGTCGGTGAAGACGACGTACTCGGCGGCGAGTGCGATGCCCGCGGCTATCGGGACCCCGACGGCCGACAGGAGACCCCGCCTGCGGGAAACCCGGACCCCCAGCACCACGAGGATCGCGAGTCCTAGGCACCAGAGCAGACCGGAAGCGGGGATCTCGGGGGCTCCCACCGGGCCTATCGAGGGCCCGTCGCTGAGCGCGAGGTACTGCCGCGCGTTCTCGAACAACGACCAGTGTCCTGTGTGGCCCAGTCGGGCGGCCGCCGCGAACGCCTCTCCCGGCGATCCGAACCGTGCCGTCATCTCCACGAGCCAGGGTGCCCACCCGGCCGCGAGGCCCAGCAGGAGATGGACGGTCCATGAAGCCGTCGCGCGGCGAACGGCGAGCGGCACCAGGAGGAGGGCCAAGGTCAGCACGACGGCGTCGAGCGGACGGATCAACGACGCGAGCGCGACGAGCCCGCCGGCGAGCAGCTCGTCGTATCGACCCTCGCCACGCGCGAGCCGGCGGGCGAGCACGGCGGTCGCGGCCACCGCGATCAGTGCCACCCACAGGTTCGGCATGAGCTCCGATCCGTAGAAGAGGGTCGGCCATGCTCCGGCGAAAAGGAGCGCCGCAGCCACGGCGCCGAAGCCGACGACCGGCGCCCACGCCCGGAACGATGCGGTCAACGCCACCGTGGAGGCAACGGCGAGGAAGAGACGAAGCTGCAGGAGGGAACCACCGGCCTGGAGGATCGGGATCGCCAGGAACGTGATGCCACGCGCCCGGGAGGGCACGAACGGCAACGGCTCGGCGCCGGGAGTGACCTGTGACAGGTAGATCGCCTCGTCCCAGCTCGGCGGCCGATCGAGGGAGAACGCCACGATCTGCGCGACCAGATAGCCGAGGGCGACGAGGAGGATCAGCCGTCGGGCCCTGGCGATCTCCGCGTCGCTCGGCAGGTTCATGCGCGCCAATCCTCCCCTACCAGGTCGGCAAGCGCGTGCGATAGCCTTCGTGGATGCGCCTGCCTCGCCCGTTCGGCTGACGCCCTCGCGTCGCCCTCACGCCGGTCGCACTGTTCCTCGCGATCGAGTTCCTGGACGAGTTGGTCTTCGGCATCCGCGAGGCAGCCTGGCCCCTCGTCCGCCGCGAGCTCTCGTTCTCCTACGTGCAGATCGGCATCCTTCTCTCGGTACCGGGGATCGTCAGCACCATGGTGGAGCCGGGCCTCGCACTGCTGTCCGACACCGGACACCGACGCGGCGTGGTGCTCGGCGGAGGTGTCGTGTTCGCCCTCGCCCTGCTCCTGATCGCGTCGGCCCAAGGATTCGCTGTCTTGCTCGCGGCGTCCTGCCTCCTCTACCCAGCTTCCGGCGCGTTCGTGAGCCTCGCCCAGGCGACGTGGATGGATCTCGAGCCGAGCTCGACGGAACGGAACCTGGGCAGGTGGGTCCTCGCCGGCTCGCTCGGAGCCGTCCTCGGACCCCTGGCCCTCGGGGCGACGGTCGCGATGGGCTCGAGCTGGCGAGGGGCGACACTGGCGGCAGCGATACTGACGCTTCCGACCCTGCTCGTCGCGTCGCGGATCCGGTTCCCGCCGCCGCATCCCGGGACGGAGGATATGCGCGCGGCATCGCGCGCGGCGATCGATGCTCTCCGGGAACCACGCGTCCGCCGCTGGTTGATGCTCGTCCAGCTGACGGACCTGCTGGGAGATGTTTTCCTGGGGTTCGCCGCCCTCTACCTGGTCGATGGAGGAGGCGCCTCCATCCAGCTCGCGGCGGTCGGCGTGGGGATACTTGTCGCCGCCTCGCTCCTCGGCGACGCGCTCCTCCTCCCGGTTCTCAAGCGCATCGACAGCCTGCGATACCTGCGCTGGTCGGCTTCGGCAGCCTTCGTCGCGTATCTCGCGTTCCTTCTCGCTGACCCGATCCCGGCGAAGCTCATACTCCTCATCCCGATCGGGATCCTCCGGGCGGGTTGGTACTCGATACCGCAGGCACGCATCTACTCCGAGCTCCCCGCGAGAGGCGGCATCGCCGTGGCGATCGGCGCCCCGGCCGACCTGCTCGGATCGCTGCTCCCCCTCGCGATCGGCATCGGGGCACAGCGCTTCGGATTGGGTCCCGCCATGTGGCTCCTGCTCGCTGCGCCGATCGCCCTCCTCGTCCTGCTCCCGGCGAGCGATCCTCGAGACTCGTGATCAGACGGCTTGCCAGGCCTCCACGACCGGATGATCCTTGGACTGCGGCCCGGCTTGGGCGGCGCCTCCCGGCGAGCCGAGGGCGGTGATCTCGAACCACTCCGCGTTGACGGCGGTGAACTGCTTCCACTCCGCCGGCAGATCATCCTCGGGGAAGATCGCGGTGACGGGGCAAACCGGAACGCACGCGTCGCAGTCCACGCACTCGTCGGGGTGGATGTAGAGCATCCGTGGACCTTCGTAGATGCAGTCCACGGGACACTCGTCCACGCACGCCTTGTCCTTGACGTCGATGCAGGGTTCGGCGATCACGTATGCCATGTCATCACTCCTCCGCGACAACCCTACCCGAGGAGCCCAGGAGCAAACGCGAAGGTACCTCATGCCGGCTCCGGTAGCATCGGTCGCACCCATGAGCACCAGCCGGAACGTCGCATCGCTCCTCGACGGCCGCCCCGCGGAGGACGCGCCCGGAGGGACGCTCACGATCCCGAACCCCGCGCACCTCGACGAGATGGTCGCCGAGGCTCGCCTCGGCGATGCGACCACCTTCCTCGAGGCCTGCCGGAAAGCGAAGGCGGCGCAGCCGGGATGGGCCGCGATCCCGGCGCCGGTGCGAGGCCGGGCGATCCAGCATCTCGGTCGCCTCGTGGAGGAGAACCTCGAGGCGCTGTCGCAGCTCATCACGCGCGAGATCGGCAAACCGATCAAGGAATCGCGCGGCGAGGTCCAGGAGGTCGTCGACACGTGCAACTTCTTCCTGGGCGAGGGCCGGCGACTCTACGGTCAGACGGTGCCGTCCGAGATGCCCGACAAGCAGCTGTTCACCTTCCGCCGGCCGGTGGGCGCCGCCGCGATCGTCACCGCCGGCAACTTCCCGGTCGCGGTCCCCTCGTGGTATATCGTGCCCGCTCTCGTCTGCGGGAACTCGATCGTGTGGAAGCCGGCCGAGTACACGCCCGCGACCGCCGAGGCGTTCGCCCAACTGATCCTGCACGCCGGGCTTCCGACCGGCGTCTTCCAGCTCGTGCTCGCGGAGGGTGCGCCGACGTTCGACGGCATCGAGCGCGCTCTCGAGGAGGAGATGCTCGACAAGGTCGGGTTCACGGGTTCCTCGGAGGTGGGCCGACGGATCGGCGCCCTCTGCGGACGCCATCTGCAGTCGGCATGCCTCGAGCTCGGTGGCAAGAACCCGCTCGTCGTGATGCCGGACGCCGACCTCGATCTGGCCGTCGAGGGCGCGCTGTTCAGCGGTTACGGGACGGCCGGTCAACGCTGCACATCGCTGGGCACGGCCATCGTGCACCGAGACGTGCACGACGACTTCGTCGCGCGATTCTCGAAGGCGGTGACCGACGCCCCGATCGGCGACCCCACGCAGGATGTCCTCTACGGTCCGATGATCTCCATGCGGTTCTGCGAACGCTTCGAACACTGGCTCGAGCTGATCCGCCCGCACCACACCGTCCTCGGATCGGATGGGATCGGGCGCATCGGGTCGTCGAACCCGCGAACGGGCTTCGTCGGCGACCCCGAGGCCGGCCTGTACTACCACCCCGTGCTCGTCGACGGGGTCACGATCGACGACGAGCTCTCTCGGACCGAGACGTTCGGACCGATCGTCGGCGTCGCCTCCTTCGACACGTTCGACCGGGCGATCGAGCTCGCGAACGCACACGGCTATGGCCTGTCGAGCAGCATCTACACGAACGACCCGCTACACGTCTTCCGGTTCCGCGATCGGATCTCCGCGGGGATGGTGAGCGTGAACAACTCCACGTCGGGTGCGGAAGCCCACCTGCCGTTCGGCGGCAACGGACGATCCGGCAACGGGAGCCGCCAGTCGGGCCTGTGGGTGCTCGACCAGTTCACGCGCTGGCAGGCGATGAACTGGGACTACTCGGGGCACCTCCAGAAGGCGCAGATGGACACCGCGGAGCTCGAGGCCGAGACGACGTTCCGCTTGTTCGAGGACTAGGGGCTCGCCGAAGGCGAAGCCGAGGGTGAGGGCGAAGCCCCGGTCGCCAGCAGTTCGTTCGCGCGCTCGACGAGTGACTGGGCCTGCTCCAACTCCGACTGGTACGTCGCGAGGTCCCCGTCGCGCAACGCCGCATCCGCCGCAGTGAAGTGGTCCACCGCCTGGGTGAGCAACTGCTGGATCTGTTGGTCCACCGTGCCGGTACCGCCGTCGGGTGGCGGCTGCTCGCCCCCGCCGGTCGCGCCAGTTGCCTCCTGGATCGCTTCGGAGAGCGAGTTCGCCACGGAGACGCTCGAGCCGTTCACCACCATCACGAGCTTGAGCTCGGGAACCGCAGCCTCCTGGTTGGCACGTACGTACATCGGCAGGACATACAGGATCGAATCCTCGATCGGGATCGTCAGGAGGTCGCCGAACTGCACCTCCGATCCACCCGTGCCCAGGAGGGTCCGGGCAGCGGAGAACTCCTGGTCGGAGTTGATGCGCGAGAAAACCAGTCCCGGCCCGTCGACGTCTCGTCCCGACGGGAACGTGAAGGCGACGAGCTCCCCGTAATCGGTCGGATCGGAGTTCGCGGCCATCCACCCCACCATGTTCAGCCGGTTCTCCGGCTGGAATGGGACCACGAGGTGGAAGCGCTCCTCTGCATCACCCGGTAGCTTCATCAACAGGTAGCTCGGCAGGAGCTTCCTCCCCGCCGCACCGGGATCCGGCGTGGACGCACCGGTCAGGCTGCCTGCCGCCTGGAGCGTCGGGTCGGCCGGGATCTCCCAGAAGTCCTGCTTCCGGTAGAACCCGGCAGGATCCTCCACGTGGTAGTTCGCGAAGTGGAAGGCCTGGGCCTGGAAGATGTTCTCCGGATACCGGAAATGGCTCTGCAGCTCATCGGGCGCCTGTTCGATCGGCGTGAAGACACCGGGGAACGCCCGATCCCAGACCTGCATGATGGGCTCGCTCAGGTCGGCGTAGTAGGTGACGCTCCCGTCGTATGCGTCGACCACAGCCTTGACCGAGTTGCGGATGTAGTTCACCTGTTGCGGTCCGAGGAGACCGGCCGTCGCCTCCGCCATGTCCAAGGACTGGGAATAGGGATAGCCGTCGGAGGTCGTGTAGGCGTCCCAGATCCAGACGTAGCCGCTGTCCGTCATCGCGAGATAGGGGTCGGCGTCGAAGGTCAGGAACGGCAGGGGCTGGGCCGCACGCTCCACGATGCTCCGGTTGATGAGGATCCGGCTCTCGGCCTGGACCTGGCCGGAGATCAGGAGGTTCGTGTCCCGGAAGCGCCAGGCGAAGACGGCCCGCCGGAAGAGACCGCCCAGCTCGATCCCTCCGTCCCCGTCGTAGGTGAACGCCGTCTCGCCCGTTGCTCCCTCGTAGTCCAGCTCATCGGTCAAGGAGTTCACGACCACGAAGTCCGCGTCGGCAGGATCGTGCACCTCCCCGTAGTAGATGCGGGGTTGCTCGGTCACCGGCTCGCCCTCGGGTGGGATGTCCTCGAGCGTCAGCACGGGAGCCCCGTCGGCCGTGATGGAGTTCACCTGCGCCGCCACCGCGCCGAACCCGTGGGTGTACACGAGGTGCCGGTTCTGCCAGGTCTGGGCGTCGGCGCTGATCCCCTCCTGACTGACCTCTCGGCCGGAGACCATGAGCACCCGTCGCTGCCCGTCGCTCATGTCGTATCGGTCGACGTCGACATCTTCGAATTCGTAGTACTGCCGGATCCGCTGCACGGTCTGGAAGTTCTCCTTCAGGACCGAGGGCCGCCAGAGGCGGATATTGCTCACGGTCGCCTCGTTGGCCTCGATGTCCGGGGCCGAGACGCGACTCTCGAAGGGTCGCTCTTCGAGCCGGATCTCGTCCAGGCCGAAGGCGCGCCGCGTCCCCGCGATGTTCAGCTCGATGTAGGGGAGCTCCTTCTGTTGCTCGTTCGGCGCCACGCGGAACTGCTGGATGAACGCCGGATACGCCGTCCCGAGCAGGATCGAGACGACCAGGAGCAGACCGACGGCGATGATCGGCAGGCTCCAGACGCGATACCGCGCGTTCACGAAGAAGAGAAGGGCGCAGATCACCGCGACGATGGTCAGGAAGGTGAGCGCGGGCAGTTGCGCCTTGACGTCGGTGTACGAGGCACCTTGGACCACGCCCCGCTCGGAGGTGAGCAGGTCGAAACGGCCCAGGTAGTAGCCCCACGCCTTGGCCAGCAGGATCAGCCCGAGCAGCACCGACAGATGGGCGCGCACCTGCGGATCGACCTTGTCGGCCAGGCCCACCGCTTGCGGCCGGATCCCCCCCTGGAGGAAATGCCCGATCCCGACGATCACCGTGATGCCGACCAGGGATCCGAAGAGCCAGCTCTGGAGATATTTCAGCCAGGGGAGCGTGAAGACGTAGAACGCCGGATCACGCTCGAACAAGCCGTCCGGGTTCCCGAACACGATGTCGCCCCTCGATCGCCAGAGAAGGAACTCCTGCCAGTGCCCGGATGCGGCGAGGCCGACGAAGATCGACAGGACCGCGGCGCCGAGGGGGATGGCCCAACGGAGATACGGCTCGATGTTCTCGCGGAAGCGCTCCACGATCTCCTGCTCGGGCGTGAGGGCGACCACCTTCGGCGCGAGGCGTCGTGTGACGTAGAGGTTGCCAAGGAGCATCGCGAAGAAGGTGACGAAGAAGGCGGAGGCGAGCCCGGCCTGGGCCCAGATCCTCGTCCAGAAGACCTGCGAGAGCTGGACCTCTCGGTACCAGAGGAGGTCCACGTAGAAGTTGGACAGGAAGGTCAGCAGGACGAAGGCTGCCACGATGAGGCCGATCGCGACCAGCGGCCAGCGCCGGCGCGCATACGGGATCCGGACGGTCGTCGAGGCCATCGCCTGCAGACTAGCTCAGGTCGGCGTTTGGGATGACGCGAGCGCGTCGACGGCCTCGTCGAACGTCGACACGGGGATCAACTTGAGATCGCCCGTGTCGACGTCGCGTAGCTCAGGGAAGTTGTCTCGAGGCACCAGCATGACGTCCGCGCTCGCGTCGCGCGCCGCCAGGACCTTGTTCAGGATCCCGCCGATCGGCCCGACCTTCCCCTCGAGATCGATCGACCCCGTGCCGGCGATCGTCCTGCCGGCCGTGAGGTCGCCCTGGGTGAGGAGGTCGTAGAGGCCGACGGCCCACATCAGCCCTGCGGAAGGCCCCCCCACGTCACCGCTCTCGATCGTGATCTCGAACGGGAAGGCCTCGACCAGCACGATGCCGATCAGCGGCTCCTCGCTACCAGGACAGCTGCCGCGGGCCACTCGGACTTGATGCTCCACACCATCGGCCTGGACGCGGAACTCGATCGGCTCGTCCGCGGGAACGGCATCGATCAGACGGGATGCTTCGCGCCTCGAGTCAACACGCTCGCCGTCGATCCGCTCGATCAGGTCTCCCGGGAACAGGCGACCGTCGGCGGGGCAGTCGGTGCCCACGAACTCCACCAGGGCGCCTGGCCCGTGCTCACGGGGATAGTCGGTCACGTCGGGGAGGACGACAGCGGCGGCGTCGATCTTGCTCTGGTCCATCTGCGAGATCGCCCGCCGCTCCTCCTGGGGCTGCGAGAGTCCCGGTGGATAGACGTCATCCCTGCCGAGGACCGCTTCCTCGGGATCGACCCACGCGACCAGGGCCCCAAGCGCGGTCACCTGGGTGAACTGGATCGTCGTCATCACGAGACGCCCCGACGAGCCGTACGTCGGTGCGCCGTCCACGTGGATCAGCGGCACGACCTCGCGCGCCGGGCCAGGACCGAACGAGAAGAAGGGGAGCGGGACCCACCCGGCGGCGAACGCCAAGGCGATGATCAGCACGTAGCCTCCGGTCCGCAGGCCTCGTCGCATCGGTCGATGGTAGCTGTGGTCTGCCCATGAGCCGAGACGTCGCCATCGCGCGGACGCGGCGGTACGCTCGATCGAGACCATCCGTGGGATACGTGCTGATCATCGCCATCTCCGTCGCGGTCGGCGTGGGCGTCTACCGCATGACGGCGAGCCTGCCCGTCCTCGAGCAGGATCCGGAGACGTGGGCGGAACCGGGGCTGGCGCCCTCGGAGCAGGCCCCGAGCCTGCCCCCCACCAACTTCGAACGGCTCTCGATCTCCCACGACGGCCTGACCTGGCACGACCGGATCGTCGGGAGCCTCGGCCTCATGGTGGCGGTGTCGGTCGCGGCTGCCGTGCTCGCGGTCACGGTCTACCTGGCGGCCTCCACCCTCATCGGCCTGCTCGAGAAGGTGGCCGAGGGTCCGACCTAGGGAGCGGGGATCTCCGGCGTGACGTCGCGGATCTCCGACACCAGCAGGTTCGAGAGCTGATCGTCGTCCCGGAGCCGGCCTTCGAGGTTGTGCTCCCCCGCCCACCCCGCCACGGCCTCCCGCGTCGCGGCGTCGTAGACGCCGGACGGGTCGCCCTCGTATCTCCCGAGGGCAGCCAATCGGCGCTGCAGGTCCGTGACGAGCTCGGGCCGGGCGGGCAGCAGCGGGTCGTCCCTGATCAACATCGTGGTATCCCAGACCTCGAAGATCCGGGCGAGCTCGCCGGGTGCGTCCGGATGGTCGTCGACCCGGAGGTCAACGTACCGGTCGTTCCGGCCCTCGTAGCCGCCCCGCTCTCGGACCACGAGGAGCGCGGCGGATTGCCGGCCTCGCCGGTCTCCCCCCGCCGCGTCGCCCGCGAGGACCGACGCCAGGAGCCGATCGCACAGATCGCCCTCGGTCCCTTCGAACGCCAGCGACATCTCCGTGACGACGGGCTCCCCGACGAGGATGTTGCCCTGAGCGGCAAAGCCGCGGCCCGTCGCGCCGCCCGCCCACTCCATGCACTTCGAGCCCGTGAACGTGGCGGCGCGACCGGCCGCGTCCACGAACCCCACCTGCCGATCCTCTCGACCCTCGTCCCGGTCGAGGAGCGTGTGCAAGGCAACCTCCGCGGGTGCCCCTTCGGCCATCAGGTTGAGACCCTCGGGGCCGAGAGAGGTGTTGGCCCAGGACTGCGTCGCCACCGCGCCGACACCGGCCTTCGCCCACGGCACCACCGCGCCCACGCACGGGAACCTCGACGCGACGGCCACTCCCCAGTCCCCGGCTCCCGGATCCGCCGCCACGATCGAGAAGGTCATGTCTACCCCCGTCGGAGCAGCTGGAAGGAGGTCCGGTACTCATCGAGATGCTCGAGCATCCTGCCCGCGCCGCTCACGACGGTCTCGAGAGGCCGCTCGACCACGTGGACGGGTACCTCGCATTCCTGGGCGAGGAGCATGTCCAGTCCCTTCAGCAGACCGCCGCCTCCCGTGAGGAACATCCCCGTCTCCAACACGTCGTGCGTGAGCTCCGGCGGCGCCTCCGCGAGGGTCATCCGCACTTCGTTCACGATCGTGCTGACCACGGGGGCCATGGCCTTCCTTATCTCGTCCTCGTCCACCTTGACCTCGACCGTGTTCCCGCTCGAGAGCTCGCGACCGATCACCTTGGCCGCTCTCCCGGTCGGAGAGGGGAAGGCGGACCCGATCGCGATCTTCAGCTCCTCGGCCGACTTCTCCCCGATCGCCACGCCATAGTTCGCCCGTATGTGCTCCTGCACGGCGGCGTCGAGATCGAAGCCTCCGACGTTCGCGGAGCGGCCCGACACGACGCCGCCCATCGAGACGACGGCCATCTCCGAACGCCCCCCACCGATGTCGACGATGAGGTTGCCGAGCGGCTCGTGGACGGGAAGGTTCGCCCCCACCGCTGCGGCGAGCGGCTCCTCCACCGGAACGACCTGTCGCCCGCCGGCGTAGCGGATCGCGCGCTCGATCGCACGCCGCTCGACGCCGGATGCCGACGGAGGGACGCAGACGAGGACCCTCGGCTTCGGGAATCGCACCACGCCGACGCGGCTGAAGACGATCGCCAACATCCGTTGCGTCACATCGAACTCCGTCATCGTGCCTTCACGGAGTGGACGGACGGCGAGCACGTTGCCGGAGTCGCCGCCGAGCATCTGCCAGGCTTCTTCCCCCAGGGCGACCACCTGGCCGTTGCCGTGCAGCGCCACGACGGTGGGCTCGTCGAAGACGATGCCGTCACCCTGCCGGTAGACGAGGGTATTGGCGCTCCCGAGGTCGACCGCGAGGTCCCGGCCCAACTAGCTCCCCATGACCCATCGAGCCTCGCCCGAGACGAGACCCTCCTTCTTCCAGATCGGGACGTCTTCCTTGAGACGTTCGATCCCGTGTCGGCAGGCTTCGAAGGCCTCCGCCCGATGCGGCGCCGAGCAGGCAACGACGACCGAGGCCTCCCCGATCGCGAGGTCTCCGGTCCGGTGCAGGATCGCCACGCGCCGAAGGGGCCAGCCGTCGAGCATCGTCGCCGCGATCTCGCCGAGACGCTCGGTCGCCAGCTCGTCCCACGCTTCGTAGTGCAGTCCGGTCACGTCTCCGGAATCCGAGCGGTCCCGAACCGTCCCCACGAACACGCACGTCCCGCCGGCCCCGGGGTCGCCGACGAAGGCAAGCGCCTCGTCGACGGAGAGGGGCTCGGTCGAGATTCGGGCCAGGACAGCCGGGGACACGGCGGACATCGTATCGGGAGAGCCGCGTACGATGGACGGGTGAGCAGCGGGTTCGGCTTCGACACCGGCGATCCTGAAGCCTTCAAGGACGCTCCTTTGTTCCGCGAGCTGCAGCGAGTGATGTCCTCGACGAGCGGCCCGGTGAACTGGGAGCTCGCCCGGCAGGTGGGCGTCGCGAACGCGGTCGAAGCGGGCCCCGATCTGGAGCCGACCGAGGGCGATATCCGGATGGTGGAGGAGGCGGTCCGGGTCGCCGAGCTGCAGGTCGGCAGGTTCACGGGGCTGGCGACGCCGGTGGACGTCGCGCAGGTGCGCGCCGTCCGCCGCGCCGGATGGGTGAACGCCAATGCCGAGAGCCTGAAGGCGCTCCTCGAACCGGCCGCGCGGCGACTGACCGATGCGATCGAGCGGAGCGCCGGCGATCAACCTCCGTCGGAGATGGCTCAGTTCTCGGCGTTCCTGCGACAGCTCTCACCGCTCCTGCTCGGCACGCAGGTGGGCCAGGTCCTCGGGATGCTCGCGCAACGGGTGCTCGGGCAGTTCGACATCGCCGTACCGAGGTCGGGGCCAGGCCAGCTCTTGTTCGTCGTTCCGAACCTCGCCGCGTTCGAACGGGATTGGTCGCTCGACCCGAGGGAGTTCCGGACGTTCGTGGCGTTGCACGAGGTGACCCACCGCTTCGAGTTCGCGCAGGCGTGGGCTCCCGACCGGTTCCAGGAGCTCCTCGATGACTACCTGTCGACGCTGAAGCTCGACGTCGAAGGGATGCAGGCGCGGCTCGGCTCGCTCGACCCCGGGGATCCCGAGGCGCTCCGCCAGCTCGCCGAGTCCGACGAGGGCTTCTTCTGGGCGGAGCTGGACGATGAGCAGCGCCTGAAGCTCGGAAGGATCCAGGCCTTCATGGCGGCCGCGGAAGGCTACGGCGACCACGTGATGCAGGTACTGGGGGCGGAGCTACTGGGGACGTATCCCCGCATCGAGGAAGCGATGAAGCGGTACCGCGACGGCGAGCAGGGCGATCCCGTATTCGAGCGTCTGCTCGGCGTGGATATGAAGCGCGAGCAATACGGGAAAGGCCGGGCGTTCTGCGAGCTCGTCGTGGAGCAGACGGACGAGGCCACGCTCGCGCGGATGTGGGAGTCGGCGGATGCGATGCCTTCGCTCCCGGAGCTGGAGGAGCCTCGCCTCTGGCTCGCCCGCACCGTCTAGGGTCCGGCGTCGTGGGCTCGTCGGCTATCATCGCGCGACGATGACCATCGGTGAGTTGATCTCGGCGGCCGTCGTCGACGACCGGGTCTGGGACGCGTATCAGGAGACGGCACCGGACGGCATCTACCTCATCGGTCAGCCCGGTCCCGCACTGCCGTTCATGATCTTCAGGGCGTGGAAGGTCCCGACGGGCTTCGTCTCGGAGGAGATCAGGCTGGTCGGCCCGTCCGGGCGCACGTTGTATCGATGGGGCCCGCAGGTGCGTCGCATGAAGGGTGCGATGGATCTCACCGTCGAGCTCGATCGCATCGACGATGCGGTGCTGGAAGAGACCGGTACCTACGTGGCCTCTTTCATCCTCGAGGGCGAGATCCTCGGAGAGATCGAGTTCCCCGTGTACGTGCAGGCGGCGGCGCAGAAGCTCCCGAAAGAGACCGAGGAGGGGTTGCGGAAGTCCGATGTCATCTGGGTGGGCACGCGTGTGAACGGCGACAAGCGGATGGCCCCGGTGTGGTTCGCGTTCAAGGACGGGAAGATCTTCCTGTTGTCCTGCCACGATCCCGAGACGCATGAACAAACCGTGCCGGGCGTCCCGGACGCACAAGAGCTGGTCGTGGTGACCCGCCGCAAGCTACGCGATACGTCGCTCCAGGAGTTCACGGCGGCGCAGCGGCTTCTCGAAGGAGCCGAATGGGAGGCCGCCGCCAAGATGCTGGTGGATCGGCGGCGGAGCCGAGTCGGTCCGCCCGCCGAGTCGCTCTCCCGCTGGCGCGGCAAGTGCGACATCGTTGAGCTCACGCCGAACGTGGCTGCGACCGGCTGAACAGGCTCTCCCGTCGCGTCGATGGGCGACCACCTTGCCGCGTCCGGACATCCGGGGAGATCACTGAGGAAGGAGGAGGAGATTGCTCGGATCAAGCTTCGCGGTGATCGGGAGGGTTCTTGTGCTCGTGATCTGGATCGGAACCGACGCCTTCGACACCGTATTCGCAACGTGGATCTTCCCGCTCCTCGGCGTGATCTTCCTCCCGTTCGCGACCATGGGGTTCACGATCGCGAGGATCGCGGACGCGGGGATCGTGGTCGTTGTGATGGCCCTCGGCATGGGGATCATGCTCGACGCGGCGAGTGCGGCCCTTGCGGCCGGTCGCAAGCGATACTGAGGCGGCTGCGAGCCGAGGCTCGAGGCGGCCCACGCCCTGCGGTTTCCGCTCACGGAAGAGGGTCCGGACCTATCGGTTCATGGATCTGCCGATCGCCGCCGCGATCGCCGCGAGCTGCTCCCCCAGCTCCACCACTTCGTTCGGGAGGAGCGCCTGCGCCCCGTCCACCATCGCTTCTTCCGGGTTCGGGTGGACGTCCACCATCACGCCGTCCGCCCCGGCGGCGACCGCCGCCCTCGCCATGGCGGCAACCAGGTGCCGTTTCCCCACCGCGTGCGACGGATCGACGATCACGGGCAGATGCGATTCGTACTGGGCGACCGCCATGCCCGCGAGATCGAGCGTGTTGCGCGTCGCCGGTTCGAACGTCCGGATCCCTCGTTCGCACAGGATGATCTCCGAGTTCCCCCGTTGCGCGACGTACTCCGCCGCCTGCAACCATTCGTCGATCGTCATGGCGAGCCCGCGTTTCAACATCACCGGCTTGTGCGACAGACCGACCTCCTTGAGGAGCTCGAAGTTCTGGGCGTTGCGCGTGCCGATCCTGATGCAGTCCGCCACGTCGGCCACATGCTCGACCTGGTTCAGATCGACGACCTCGACGACGAATGGCAGGCCCGTGCGTCGTCTGACGTCCTGCAGGATCTCGAGTCCTTCTTCTCCGAGTCCCTGGAACGAATACGGCGACGTCCTCGGCTTGTAGACGTCACCCCGCACGATCGTCGCGCCCGCCGCCTTCGAGGCCTCCACGGCGGCCATCGCCTGTTCCGCGCTCTCCACCGCGCACGGCCCCGCGATCAGCGTGAACGTCCCGCGTCCGACCGGCGTCGATCCCACCTTGACGGTGGTCGTCTCGGGATGGAGGTCTCGCGCGACCATCTTGTAGGGCTTGCCGATCCGGATGACGTGGTCGACGCCCTGCATCTGCTTCCAGTCGATGGCCTGGAAGCGATCGGTGTCGCCGACGAGGCCGACGATGGTGTGCACGGCACCGCGTGAGACGAACGCCTCACCGCCAGCGCCACGCACCCGCTCGGAGACGGCTTCGATGTCCGCCTCCGTCGCGTCCTGTTTCATCACGACGACCATCCGCGACCTCCTCCGGCGCCGGGACGGCCCCGGGGACGAAACGGCCCCGGGTCGTCCGCCCGGGGCCCCTGTGCTCGTTCGGCTGCAGGTGACTACGCCGGGCGATGCCCGAAGTAGAAGAACCAGTCGCCGTCGAAGCGCTGCATGAGGCGCCCATCGTGACGGCCGGGCGGCGCGGGTGTCAACAGAGCTAGGATGCGGCTCGATGTCGACCTCGGTGCTCGACCATCCGCTCGCCCACGATCTCCTTTCACGACTCCGGGAGCGAGGAACGGACCCCGCCGAGTTCAGGACCCTCACACGCCGATTGGGCTGGCTCCTCGTGATCGAGGCGACCCGAGACCTCCTCACGGAGCGCGTCACGATCCAGACGCCGATGGAGGAGACGAAGGCCGTGCGGATCGCGGAGCCGCTCGTGGCCATCCCGGTGCTCCGAGCTGGGCTCGGACTCCTCGACGCAGTGACGGATCTGTATCCCGACACGATCGTCGGCTACCTCGGTCTGGAGCGCGACGAGGAGACACTCGAGCCGCGCGACTACTACGCGAAGCTCCCCCGGATGGAAGGCCGTCGAGCTCTCGTGCTCGATCCGATGCTCGCGACGGGTGGATCGGGCGCCGCTGCCATCGCGCACGTGAAAGCGCACGCGAAGCCGACCTCCATCTCGTTCGTGTGCATCGTGGCAGCGCCGGAGGGCGTCGCGAAGATCGAGGCCGACCATCCCGATGTGCCGATCGTCGCCGCCGCGCTCGACCGTGAGCTGAACGACGTGGGGTTCATCGTGCCGGGGCTCGGGGACTTCGGCGATCGGCTCCACGGCACCGACGAGGCCCCTTCGAGAGGACTAGGTGCCGCCCGCTCCCTCGTAGGCTCGCCCCGCGGCAGCCGGTGGACGCACCTTGCCCACGAAGCCGGCGATCGCCACGATGGTCACCACGTACGGGATCATGTTGATGAACTGCGGTGGCAGCAGAGAGATCAACGGGGCATCGTCGAGCCGCAGCGGGATCGCCTGCGCGAACCCGAACAGGAACGCCACGACGAGCAGTCGCCTCGGATCCCAGTTGGAAAGGATGAGTGCGGCGAGCGAGATGAACCCGAGCCCGAGGGTCTGTCCTTCCCGCCAGTTGCCGACGACCTCCACGGAGAGGAACGCGCCGGAGAGCCCGGCGAGCGCGCCGGAGAGCAGGACGCCCTGCCATCGGAGCGGCGCCACGCCCACGCCGAGGGATCGTGTCGCCTCCGGATTCTCGCCGGCCGAGCGAAGCCGGAGCCCCCATCGCATCCGGTAGAGGGCGAACGTCACCGGGAAGACGAGGAGCGCGGCGAAGATCACCACGGGTGACAGGTTCTGGAAGGCACGACCCAGGCCCCACGGGATCTCCGAGAGCAACGGGATGTCGAACCTCGGGAGATGCGGACCGCCCGGGTCGGATTGGGTGGCCTGCTCGAAGAACACGAAGGAGAGGAACCGAGCCAGTCCGATCGCCACCAGGTTGATCACGACACCGGAGACGATGTGATCGACGCGGAAGTTGATGGTGGCCACCGCATGCACCGACGCGAAAAGTGCGCCACAGAGAGCGCCGAACAGGAGCCCGAGGACCACTCCGCCGGCGCCCAGGCCCATCCCCTCCGGGGCGGGCCCGGCGAAGATCGCCACGCCCGCCGCTCCGGTCACTGTCCCGATCACCATCAGGCCTTCGAGACCGATGTTCACGATCCCCGACCGTTCACTGAACAGTCCCCCGAGACCGGTGAGATACAGGATCGTGAAGTACGTGAGCGCGATCCGGATCGCCGCGCCGATATCGCCGGCGTCCATCAGGCTTCCTCCGCGTCCGCCGCGGGCACCTCGGTGTCGCGAAGCCCCACCTCCGCGCCGGCTCGTTGCAGTTCTCGCCTGGCCAGTCTGCGTTTGGCGACCTGATACACGACCACCACGCAGAAGATCAGGATCCCTTGCAGGATGATCACGAACTCCCTCGGGACGTTCGTCTCGATCTGCAGAGCGGTCTCCCCTCGGGAGAGGATCGCCCACAGGATCGCGGCGAACACGATCCCGATCGGGTTGTTCTGGCCGAGGAAGGCGACCGCGATCCCCGTGAAGCCGAGCTGCGCTTCGTAGTTCTGCACGAGCGCGCCGCGTTCGGCGAGCACCTGCTGCATCCCGGTCAGACCCGCGAGCGCGCCCGAGATCAGGAACAGCTTGATCTGCACCGCGCCGATCCCGATCCCGCCCGCGCGGGCGGACCCTGCGGAGGATCCGACCGCGCGGGCTTCGTAGCCCAGTCGCATCCGCCGGAACAGGAACCAGACGATGGCACTCGCCACGATCGCGATCGGGAGGAGCCAGGAGAGGTGTGCGGAGCTCGGCGACGCCGAAGAGATGCCCCAGGTCCGGCACGAGGGCACTCGGTTCGAAGATGTCCGTTCGGAGATCGACGTTCTGGCCGGGTGGGGCCTTCGTGAACTTCAGGGGGCCGTTGAGCGCGTACGCCACGATGCTCACGGCGATGCCGTTCATCATGATCGTCGTCACGACCTCGTGGGCGCCCGTCTTCACCTTGAGGATCCCCGGTACCGCCGCGTAGACCATGCCGCCGATGACACGCGAAGAGGAGCACGGCCGTGAGGTGGAGCAGGCCGGGCAGGAAGTCGAAGGTGAGCGCGGCCCACGACGCCGTGACCATCGCCACCAGGAACTGGCCCTCGACGCCGATGTTGAACAAGCCTCCCTTGAAGCAGACCGACACGGCGAGCGCCGCGAAGATCAACGGCGTCGCGATGGAGAGCACCGTCCCGATGCTCGTGACGTCCCTGAACGCGAAATCGAGCATCGCGCCGTACACCGTGAGCGGGCTCTCGCCGTACAGGATGATGATCAGCGAGCCCACGCCGATCGCGATCGCGAAGGCGGCGAGCAGGGCGAGACCCTGACCGATCGCCGACTCCAGCCACGGCGGCAGCGCGCGGGGTGCCGGCAGCGACTCGGCTCCGGTCGCCATCAGCTCGCCTCGGCCGTCTCGGCGGCGCCGAGCATCCCGGCGCCCAGCTCCTCAGGGGGTGTATCAGGTGCGTACTCACCGGTGATCCGGCCTTCGTAGATCGTCACGATCCGATCCGAGAGGGCGTAGATCTCATCCAGCTCGGCGGAGATCAAGAGCACCCCCCGTCCCTCTTCCTTCTGATTCAGGATCTGGCGCCACACGAACTCGATCGCCCCCACGTCCAACCCCCGGGTCGGCTGCGACGCGATCAGCAGCTTGGGGCTGGTGTCCAGCTCCCGAGCCAGGACCAACTTCTGTTGGTTCCCGCCCGAGAGGGTGCTCGCCTTCACGTTGATCGAGCGGGTCCGAACATCGAACAGCTTCACGAGGCGGCTGGCCATCTCTTTGATCTTCTGGATGAAGAGGATCCCTATCCGACTCGTGAACGGAGGGTCGTCCTCGCGACCGAGCACGGCGTTCTCCCACACCGTCATGTCCAGCACGAGACCCTGCTCGTGACGATCCTCGGGGATGTACGCGACGCCGGCGTTGCGGATCTCCGCCACCGACCAGCCCATGATGTCCGTCCCGGCGAGGCGGATCGTACCGGCCGCCGGTTTCCGGAGGCCGATCAGCGCCTCGGCCAGCTCCTTCTGGCCGTTCCCTTCGACCCCGGCCACACCGAGGATCTCTCGCGCCCGGACCTGCAAACCGACCCCGTTCAGCTTGCCCTCGCCGAGGAGGCCCTCCACCTCCAAGATCGGCTCCCCGATCTCCACGTCGGGCTTCTCGAGCCGGAACAGGACGGGCCGTCCGACCATCATCTCGGCGAGCTTGGCCTTGGAGGTCTGCGCCGGAGCCGTCTCGCCGACGACCTTGCCGCGGCGGAGCACGGTGATCCGGTCGGCGATGTCCAGCACCTCGTCCAGCTTGTGGCTGATGAAGACGATCGCCTTCCCGTCGTCTCGGAGACGGCGGAGGTTGGCGAAGAGATCCTTCGCCTCCAGCGGGGTCAGGACCGCCGTGGGTTCATCGAGGATGAGGATCTCGACCCCGCGGAAGAGGGCCTTCAGGATCTCGACCCGCTGCTCCTCTCCGACGGAGAGGTCCTCGATGACCGCACTCGGTCGCACCTGGAATCCATACGTCTGCGCGAGCGCCGCGACCTTCTGATGCGCGGACTCCATGTCGAGGATCACGGAGCCCTCGTCACCGAGGATCACGTTCTCCGTGACCGTGAAGGGATCGACCAACACGAAGTGCTGGTGGACCATCCCGATCCCGTGCTGGAGCGCGACGCGAGGAGATGCGATCGAGACCTCCTCGCCTCCCAGGAGGATCCGGCCCTCGCTCGCCGGGTACATCCCGTAGAGGATCCGCATCAGCGTGGACTTGCCGGCCCCGTTCTCACCGATCAGGGCATGGACCTCGCCCGGGCGCAGCTCGAGCGAGACGTCGTCGTTGGCCACCACCCCGGGGAACCGCTTGGTGATGTGCTCCATCACGACGAGGGGCGGGGCGCTCTCGCGCCCCGCCCCTCGTTCGTCGTCCATCGGTCGATCCCGTCTCCGACCTACGGAGCCTCGGGAACGGTGATGTCACCGGCGATGATCTGCGCCTTCAGGTCGTCGAGCAGGGTGATGATGTCGTCGGTCATCAGGTCCGTGTTGCTCTTCGAATAGTCGACGCCACCTTCGGCCATGCCGAAGACCTGACCGCCTGCTTCGAGACTGCCGTCGCCGGACTGCTCGATCGCGTCGTGCACGGCCGTGTCGACCCGCTTCAGCATCGACGTCATGATGTGCGGCTGCTGCTCGGCGCTGACCAGCAGGTACTGGTCGGAGTCGACGCCGATCGCCAGCTTGTCCGCGGTGACGGCGGCGTTGAAGAGCCCCGCCCCCGAAGCGCCGGCCGCGTGGTAGATGATGCACGCGCCGTCGTCGTACATGCCCGTCGACAATGCCTCGCCCTTCACCGCGTCGTTGAAGGCGGTCACGTCGTCGCCGATGTACTGAACCAGGACCTCGATGTTGGGGTCGACCGACTCGACTCCGGCTTGGAAGCCGGCCTGGAACTTCTCGATCAGCGGGCCGGTCTGGCCGCCGAGGAAGCCCACCGTCGCGCAGCTGTCTTTCCCCGCCTGGGTCGCGGCCGCGGCGCCGACCAGGAACGACCCCTCCTGCTCCTTGAACGTCAGGTCCGTCACGTTCGTGAGGCCGTCGTTGGTGAGACCGCAGGCGGTCCCACAGGTGGCGTAGCCGTCGATGATGGCGAACTGGGTGTCCGGATAGTCGCCTGCGTTCTCGTTGATGCCGGGTGAGAACGCGAATCCCACCGCGATCACGAGGTTGTGACCAGCATCGGCGAGCGCGATCACGTTGTCGTCCCGGTTCGAGCCGGTCGCGTCGGGCTCGAGCGAATCGGTGTTCTCCTCACACACGAGGCCCTCATCGAGGGCGGCCGTCAGACCGGCGTTGGCCGCGTCGTTGAACGACTTGTCGCCGATACCCCCGATGTCGTAGGCGACGCCGACGCTCAGGTCCGCATTGCACTCCGGCGCGGCGCTTCCATCGCCGGGGTTCGTTGGTGCGTCGTCACCACAGGCCGCTGCGATCAGCGCGAGCACCGCCAGGGGTATGACGAGCGTTCGAAGCCACTTCGGCATGCTTCCCCCTTCGTTGCATCTTCTTCGGGCCGAGCAGCCCGACCGCACGGATTCTCCGGGCGGAGCGGGGGTCCGTCAAACGCGCCCTGCGAGGACCCCATGGGAGACTACGGAACCGGAGGTCGTGAGGGATGGTCGAGGGCGAGGACCTGTTCCACGCACTGCGAAACCGCCTCGCCGACTCCGCGTTCCACTCATGGGCCGGGATGGAAGTGGTGGAGGCATCCGCCGGCGAGGTGACGGTCGCGATGGACGTGCTGGATCGACACGTCAACCTCCAGGGCCTCGTGCATGGGGGCATGCTCGCGATCCTCGCGGACACCGCGTGCGGATTGTCGATCCGCTCCTCGATGGAGCCGGGGCGTCTCCATGTGACGACCGACCTGGACATCCACTACCTCGCGCCCGCACGGGTGGGGCGGCTGTTCGGCCGCGGGAAGGCGATCAGGGTGGGTCGTTCGCTCGCGTTCGCCGAGGCCTCGATCGAAGACGGCGAGGGCAGGCTGCTCGCTCGGGCCCAGTCGCGATTCTCGGTGAGCGGGAGGGAGCCGGCGGGGAGCTAGTACTCCACGTCGATCCTGGCCATCGCGGCGGGCAGTTGCGCGAGCGCTCCCTGGAGGCCGAGGATCATCCCCATGTTGCCGGCGATCTTCAGCTTCCCCGTCATGAACGCCGTGACGGGTGAGAGCTCGCCCTTCGCGAGTGCCGCCGCGGAGTCGTAGCTCTGGATGATGGTCGCGTCCTCGCCCTCGATGTCGCCGACACCGAGGTCGATCTTCCCGTCACCGATCGTGATCCAGTAGTGGGCGTCGGCGTCTCCGCCCGTGATCACCTGTTGGATGGTGGCCTTGTGCCCGGCAGCGGCCTGCCGGAAGTCCTCGCTCTGATTGAGCTCCGCCTTCAGTGCCTGGGCCCATTGGTCTGACAGGAACTTCACGGACACGGTCTCCGACCTCCGAGATGTCGATGGGTGGCTTCGAGGTGCCCGCGAGTATAGGGCCCCGCTACTCGAAGAAGTTCGGATCGGTGAGGTGGAGCACGTCGTTCAGGAAGCGAACGCTTCGGATGTCGCCGTCGATATCGACGCTGTTCAGGCTCGTGTTCTCGGGCAGGAAGAACATCTCCTGGCCGAGACCGAGGATCTCGCCCACATAGGCGTTGATCACGCCTCCGTGGGCGAACAAGAGGAGATTCTCGTCGGGGTGCTCCTGCAGGAGACCCTCGACGACGTCGTGTACGCGTATCCGGAAGCGATCCCCTCGTTCCGCGCCGGGCGCACGGTGCCAGATCGCCCGCTGGTGCCGCAGGTGCTGCACGATGTCGGGATCCGACTGGATGATCTCCTCGAACGGCTTGCCTTCCCATCCGCCGATGTGCGCCTCCACGAGTTCATCGTCGAAGGACACCTCGGCGCCGCTCTCGTCCGCGAAGGTCTCAGCTGTCTCACCCGCGCGGCGGAGCGGGGAGGAATAGATGACGAACGGATCCAGGTCCATCACGAGGAGACGCTTCGCGAGGAGCCGAGCCTGCTCGCGGCCTTCCTCGGATAGTGGCGGGTCCCACTGGTCCCCCCGCAACGTCGCGAACCGCTCTCCGTCCCAGTCGAAGTCGGACTGACCGTGGCGGATGAGGTACAGGACGCGATCGGTCACGCGGGCGTGGACACTTCCTTCGGTGGGTGGGCCGCCCGCCAGCGGTCGGCGTATCCCTCGATGTCCTCCCGGAGCCAGATCCGCCCGGAGGCGAGGGTCGTGATCGGCTCGGGGAAGGATCCTCGGTCGATGTAGGTGATCACGCGTCGCTTGTCCCAGCCCATGATGTCCGCCGCCTCGGCCACCCCCACGACGGAAGGGATGAGCTCGATCAGCAGGTCGACGTCGTCACCGGTCACCTTGCGCAGCTCGGCGAGGCAGCTTCCGCGGCTGGTCCCCGTGACCTCGATGTAAGCCGGCACGTCGAGGATGTGCGCGAACCACCGACCTCCGGCCTCCCACATACGGGCTCGAGCCGGATCCCCTTGCCCCATGATGCGGATGCTAGCGCGGTTGTATGACGCCGTCCGCGGGGGACTACCAGCCGCAGCAGGGGAGGATGTAGCCGCAGGACGGGCACCTGTAGTGCGCGTGCTCGGGCTCCATCGGGTGGCCGCAGAGGTCGCATGGCAGTCGCTTCGACTCGACGATCCGCAGGCACTGCTCGGCGCTGACGGAAACCTCCATCACCGATACCCTAGCCCCGCTCACCGACGTCATCCGAGAGGCGGAGGCCGATAGGCGCCGATCCGACGCAGCTCCTTCCTCCAGCACTCGGCATGCCAATGACGGCGCTCGTCCGGAGCATCCAGCGGGATCACGACGAGGTGCCAGACGCCTGCTCGCACGATGTGATCGCAGCCGGGGCAGCGGTACTCCTTCTCCCCCCGACGTGCCGCACGTCGTAACCCGGCAGCTCTGCCCACACGGGTGCCGCCGATCGAGGCCTCGGAGCCTCCTGTGGCTGGAAGAACCCGGGATCCCGACGGTTCTTTCGAGGCATCAGGGCTGCTCCCGGATGAAGCCCGCAACATGCGGAGCGAGTGACGCCCCGATCTCCCGAGCGTCGCGCTTCCGACCGCGGACCTCGAAGGAATGGCCTGCCCCCTCGAAGGGGACCAACGTCGCGCGATCGCGGAGCCTCTTCACGACACGGCGCAGGAGATCCGATGATGCGAACGGATCCGACGTCCCCTGGAGGAAGAGCATCGGCACCTCGATCCGATCGAGATGCTCATCTCGGATGCGCTCGGGCTTGCCCGGAGGGTGCAAGGGATAGCCGAGGAAGACCAGCCCCGCGGGATGGATCTCGCCGTCGGCAACGCACATCGAGGCGATCCTTCCGCCGAGCGACTTCCCGCTCGCCCACACCGGCTCGCCCATCCGCCGTGCCTCAGCTGCTTCGAACGCCGCACGCCAGGCGTCGCGGAGCACGGCCTCGGTGTCCGGTGACCGACGGCCTGCCTCGATGTACGGGAAGTTGAACCGCATCGTCGCGAGTCCCTCGTCGAAACACGCCCGAGCGAAGCCGGCGATGAACGGGTGATCCATGCCGGCGCCGGCGCCGTGCGCGACCACGATGGTCGCGAATGCCGACGGCGGCCGGGCGTACTTCACCGACACCGGCCCCTTCACGGTGTCGATCCGCAGCGACTCCTCCGGTCCGGCCATGGCGTGCCATGATGCACACGATGGCCGGCATCCTCCACCTGGGCACCTCGGGCTTCTCCTTCGACGGCTGGAAACACGGCGTCTTCTATCCCGAGAGCCTGAAGAACCGCGAGATGCTCTCCTACTACTCCCGACAGCTGTCCTCGGTCGAGATCAACTACACGTTCCGCCGCTTCCCCACCGAGAAGTCCCTCACGACCTGGCGCGAGCAGGCGGCGGACGGCTTCACGTTCACGCTCAAGGCGAATCAGCGGATCACGCATTTCAAGCGGCTCGCCGGCACCGATGAGGACGTCCGTACCTTCCTCGACCTGGCGAAGCTCTTGGGCGACAAGCTCGGATGTGTCCTGTTCCAGTGCCCGCCGTCGCTCCACTACGACCGCGCGCTGATCGAGGCGTTCGTCGGCTACCTTCCCCCGGGAGGTTCGTTCGCGATGGAGTTCCGCCATCCATCGTGGGTCGAGGCGAAGGATCTCTTGCTGTCCCAGGGCGTTGCCTGGTGCGTGGCCGAGACGGATGAGAAAGATCCCGGTCCCGACGATCTCTCATGGGAGCCGATCGGTTACCTGCGGCTGCGCAAGACCGAGTACTCCGACGAGGAGCTCCACGGGTGGGCCGACCGGATCGCGCCCGCGCTCGCGTCCGGAGCGGACGTCTTCTGTTACTTCAAACACGAGGAGGACGCCGCCGGTCCGAAGATGGCGAAACGGCTCGAGGCGATGCTGGATGTTCCGGCGGCGAGCCCAGCGGCGCCTCGGGCGAGCACCACGGCCGCCACGTCACCCTCACCGGATCGGCCGACGCTCACCACCGGCGACACATAGTCCTTCACCGCGGCGAGCACCACGGCTGCATCGCCGACCCCGAGAACTCCGTCAGCATCCTCCCGGCCGTGCGGGACGACGCCTGACGGCTCAAGCGGTCACTCCTCACGCAGGATCTCTACCGGGTCGAGGCGGCGCAGGAGCTCCGCCGCGACCAGGCCCGACACCACCGCGGCCACGAGGACGACCAAGCCGATCGCAACGAAGCGGCCGACCGGAAGCGCGATCCGCGGATCGAGCACGAAAAGACCCCGCAGGACGCCGATCGACAGGAGCGCCGTCAGGCTACCCACGAGGAGCCCCGACGCCAGCCCGCAGAGCGTCACGACCGCAGCCTCGACGATGACCAGTGAGCGGACCTCACGCGACGCCATGCCCAGCGCCCGCAGGGTGAGGAACTCCCCGCGGCGATGCAGGAGGAGACCGAACACGAAGATCGCGATCGCGGTGACGCTCGTCACGAGGGCGTAGAACGTATCGAGTCGAACGAGCCCGTTGACGTTGATGGCGGTCAGGCTCGACTGGTCCTTCGAGAGCGTCGTCTCCGTGGAGTCGACATGGATCGGAACCGCCTGGCCCGGACCGGACGAGAGCGATCCGATCGCGCTCGCCAAGCCCGCCGCGCTGTCGTCCTCGACCCTTGCGAGGAAGAAGTCGACCGATCGGATCCCGGTCACCACCCGGTATCGGTCCAGGTTCACGACCAGGTTGGCTCCCTCCGGCATGCCGGGGAACCGTTCGAAGAGGC
Source organism: uncultured Actinomycetota bacterium (assembly GCA_963842295.1). Lineage (GTDB taxonomy): Bacteria > Actinomycetota > UBA4738 > UBA4738 > HRBIN12 > JAJNBA01. Next base: position 292,608 of record CAWJFY010000009.1, read on the forward strand.
CGGCAACACGGAACCGATCTTGGATCTCGCGCTTCGTGCCGAGGGCGAGGAGGATGCCGACCCGATCGCCGACGTCGACCGAGAGGTCATCCGCCGTTCCCTCATCCACCAGGACCCCTCGCGGGTCCGTGGCCAACGCGGCCAGCGTGTCCGCCGCAGTGCCCTCGACGAAGACCTGATCGGGCAATGGCGCGACCGCCGAGAAGGTCGAGGGGTCGATCGCCGCGAGGTTCTCGCGTTGTTGGTTGTGTCGCCCGATCATGACCGCGTTCTCGACGTCGAAGACGACGGGCGACACGGCGGCGACGCCGGGGACGAGGAACGCGGACGCATCGTCGGCGCCCGGTCGACCGGTCGCGAGGACGCTCGGCGTGATCCGGATGTCGGAGCCCAGGGTGAACCGCGTGTCGGCGTCCTTCGCTGCATCGTAGGTCGCCGCGAACAACGCCAACCCTGTTCCGAACGCAACGATGAGACCAAGCCCCAGGATGCCACCGGCGAGATCGGCCGCGCGACGACGGAGGCTCCGAACCGAGACACCGCGAACGACCCGTCCGAAATGGTGCGCCGGCACGGGCACGTGCGACGCGAGGGCGACGAGGAACCGGACGGACAGGAGGAGCCCACCCACCCACGCGAGGAGGGGGATGGACAGCAGGTTCGTCGGCAAGGAGATCGCGATCCCGGAGTACACCGACCCAGCCGGTGGGTCGAGCGCACCGCCCCGAACGGCGGCGATCTCCAGGACCACCGCTGCGACCACGAGGGCGACATCGAGACCGTACTTTCGCCATTGAGGCGGGGGCGCGTCGCGAAGTGCCCGCCGTTGTTCGCTGACTTCCCGTCCGATCGAGCGCCGCGCGGGGACGTACAGCGCGATGGCGGTGACGACGAGACCGACGGTGGCCGACAGGGTCGCGGATCGGATGAGTTCGGCGGTCGTCGCCGCGAACACGGTGGTCGCGCCAAGGACGATCGCCGTCGAGAGCAGGCCGAGCACGACACCGGCGGTCGATCCGACGCACGCGATCGCGAGTGATTTCGTGAGCGCGATCGTGCGCAGGTGACGGCGATCGGCACCACGAACTCGAAGGATCGCATGCTCCCGGCGCTCGGTCGCGGCCAGGATGCTGGCAGCGAACGCGGCCAGGAACGCTGCGAGCAGTGCCCCAGGGAGCCCCAGGAACAGGAACATCCGTCTGCCCGTCGCGGCATCGACGCTCGCCACACCCAGCGCGTTGGAGATGTTGTCGATCACGTACCCCTGACCGGGGCCGATCCGGTCGATCGCCGCGGTCACCGCACTCGTCTGTGCGAGCGCCGTCGCAGGGTCGGCCTCGAGTGGTCCTCGGTTGAGGAGCACGTCGGCTTCCACCACCGGGAAGCTCTTCGTGGAGGTGCCGACCGTGGCCCGCGCGCGGTCGAAGGCGGGGACGACCACGTCGCGGAACGTCGCGGGAGGGATCACGACCACGTTGGGGACGTAGAGGAATTCCTCGAGCTTGCTCGCCTTGCGGCTCGAGAAGAGCGGCTGCGCCCGGGCCAGATCGACGGTGCCGGTCATCGGGAGTCGGAGCGACGACGAGCGGCCGGGAATCGTCAGCTCGATCTCGGATCCAGGCTCCACGCCGAGCGAGCGAGCCGCCTCGACGCTGAGCAAGGCTCCCGAGCTCGCGAGCTGACCCGAAACGATCCGGATCGACGGGTAGTGATCGAGGTAGCGCTGATCGAACGCGAAGACCCGGATCGGGTCGCCCACGCGGGTGCCCTTCCCTGCGAGCGCGCCGGGTGGCAGGTCGACCATGCCGAGGGCATCGGCTGCGGCGACGCCGGGGATCGCGGCGATCCGCGAGAGGAGCTCGTCCAACATGAGCACCGGTGGTGCGTTCGCCGCGATCGGGACCTCCTGCTCGCGGCTCGATACGGTGGCACGCATCGGCAGGCTGCCCACATCGAGCACGGCCTCGATCGCCTCGACCGTGTACGAGATCGTGACCGAGGCACCCGTGTCGAGGCCTCTGATGGTCATCCCGAAGCCCGCGATGCCGTGCGAGAGCGGGCTGTCACCGTCGATGTCCGGCTGGTGGGTCCCATCCAGCGTCGTCGTCTCGGAGACGTACCTGAGCCCTCGCGGCGGCTCGTCCCGGATCACGACGTCGTTCGCCGCGACCGCGCCGTCGTTCGTCGCCGTGATCTCGATCATCGCCCGATCGCCCCCACCCAGGGCATCTGCACCGGAGATCCGTTCGCTGAGGCGAAGGTCGGTGGGCTCGGCCGTGACGATCCGCTGGATGTCGAGGGCGAGCGGAGCGACGGCTCGCGCCGTCATCGTGGCGCCCGAGCCATCCACGAAGAACAGGACGCCGGAGAACAGACCCACGCCGAGCATCACGCCGGTCATCGCCGCTAGGGTTCGCCGGGGATTGCGAAGCAGATCGCGCCAGGCGTACCCGATCACGATGCTGATCCGGAGGTCGGTGCGCTGGCTCCGGTCAGCCGACCGTCGCGCAACGAGACGACCCGTTGCAGCCGATCGGCGACGGGCGCCTCGTGCGTCACGATCACCAACGTCGCACCCGAAGCCCGCTGCGCCGAGAGCAAGAGTTCCACCACGGCCGTCGCGTTCTGGGGGTCGAGCGACCCGGTCGGCTCGTCGGCCACGATCAGCTTCGGATGGTGCGCGAGGGCCCGCGCGACCGCCACTCGCTGGCGCTGGCCACCCGACAGCTGATCCGGGAGTGCATCGACCTCGCCGGCCAAGCCCGAGGCGACCAACATCTCGACGCTCCGAGCGTAGGCGCCGTCACGATCGTCGAGGGCGATCTGCGCGCTCACGTTCTCCGTAGCCGTCAGGTACGGGAGCAGGTCGTCCGATTGGAAGACGAGCCCGAGGTCGTGTCTCCTGGCGCGTGCACGCTCCTCCGCGTCCATCGACGAGATCACGCGGTCACCGATGGTGACGGTCCCGGTCGTCGGAACGTCCAAGCCGGCGATCAGCCCGAGGAGCGTCGACTTGCCGCATCCGCTCGGACCGGTGACCGCGATGCTCTCGCCCGGAAGGATGGACAGGGTCACCCCGTCAAGAGCAGTCACGGTTCCGCCCCGCGTCTCGTACCGCCTGCCGACGCCGACGAGCTCGACCGCGACCCCGCCGCTCACCGTTCGTGCACCCGCCCGTCTTCGAGCACCAGACGTCGCTGCGCCCGTGACGCCAGGTCGTCGTCGTGGGTGACGAACAACACGGTCAAGCCATGTCGGCGCCCTGTCGCGACGATGACCTCCATGACCTGCTCCGCGGTCTCAGAGTCCAGCTGTCCGGTCACCTCGTCCGCCAGCAGGAGGTCGGGTTCGTTGGCGAGCGCCACGGCGATCGCGACGCGTTGTGCTTGGCCGCCGCTCATCCGACGGGGTAGGTGATCGGCCCGATCGGCGACGCCGAGCTCCGCCAGGAGGCCTCGCGTCCGGTCGTGGTCGCCGCCGGCGAACCGCGTCGCGAGCTCGAGGTTCTCCGACGCGGTCAAGAAGGGGATGAGATTCCCGCTCTGGAGGACGATCCCGATCCGGTCGGCTCGGAGGCGAGCTCTTCCCGCGTCGTCCATCGCGTTGAGCTCGCGACCGTCGAAGAGGATCCGACCCTCATCGGGGGCCGAGACACCGGCGAGCACAGCGATGAGCGTCGACTTGCCGCTGCCCGACGCTCCGGTGAGGCTCGTTACCTCGCCTCGATCGAGATCGATGCTCACGTCGCGGAGCACCTCGCGATCGGCATAGCGCTTCGAGATGCCGTCCAGCCGGACGAGCGGCGCGGCGGGCTGCACGTGCTTCCGCTCCGGGCCCGTCAGCGTGCGCGCACCGCAGGGTTGGACACGGCGAAGACGCTCGGCACCGTCTGCCCCGCGTGCTTGTCGAGCTTGAGCGCCTCGGCGCTGAGCTCCGCGAGCGCCGCGAGGCTGAGTTCCTTCGCGTTGATGAGCTGCTCGATCTCTTGCGCCCCGCCGGACAGCGGTTCGGTCAGGATCTGTCCGACGCCCGGAGCCCAGTACTTATTCTCAGAACCGGCTTCCTGCAGGACGACGACATCCCTGAAGCAATCGAACGGGACGCACTTCCTCTGGCCGGCCTGGACCACGTGTGCCACGGACTGTTCGAGGCCGGGCACTTGCACCTGGGAGAAGGGCTGGCTCCCAGGCTGGGGATCACCCGGGAACCAGAGGCCCACGGTCGCGCCGTTCACTCCGGCGAGCCAGGCATCTTGCGCGTTGAGGAACTGCCCGCGCTCATACGCCTCGGTGTACGAACCGAGGTACCACACATTGCCGCCCACATCCTCGGCGAGATAATCGACCGCCTGCTCACTGACCTGGCCGCCGTCGATGTCTTGGTCGAGCACCAGCAAGGCCTGGACGCCGTTGACCTTCTTCGTGACGTCGGTGATGGTCGTGACGGTGACATGCGGCACGGTGCGGCCACCGATGAAGACGGTCCCCTTCCGGATGATCTGCACACCCGGCGTCATGGGCACCCACGGGTTCACGTCGGATCCCCCGGTTTCGAAGTGTTTCGGATCGAACACCCGAGGGATCTTCTGCGGGGTCGGCGTCGCCGACGAGTGAGCCGGCTTGCTCGACGGGGTGGGCTTCGTTGTCGAGCCCTCCGTCGACGAGGAGCTGATCCCCGTGGCGGCGGGCTTGCCCGTACAGCTCACAGCCAGGACGCACGCGGCGGCACCGACCACGACGAACCAGGTCACCGCCCGTCCTCCGAACATCGCGTTGAATCGTAGTCGGGAGACCTGGTTGGGAGCTGAAGACGCTCCAGCTCCTCGTGATGACGTCGCGGGTCGATCATCGAGGACGTCGGTGGCCACTTCAAGCACGAGGAGGACGCCGCCGGTCCGAAGATGGCGAAACGGCTGCGCGCGACGCTCGACGGCCGCATGGCGGGCCCGGCGTCAGCGTGATCGATCCGGCCGTCCGACCTCGCCAGGCTCCAGCCTTCGCCTCAGCGCCTGATCGATCCCGACGGGCTCGTCGGTGAGCTTCCGACCCAGCGCATCACGCACATAGAAGGAGTCCACGACCCGACCCTCGTACGTCGCAACCTTCGCGAGATGCACGTCGAGACCGAGATCCGCGAACGTCCTGGTGATGTCGTAGAGGAGGCCCAACCTGTCGGAGGCGCCCACCTCGATCACCGTTGCGAAATCGGATGCCCCGTTGTCGACCATCACGGTGACGGGCGCCGGCACCTTCGGCGCCGGGTACCAGCGACGCTTCTCGTCGACCCGGCGTTCGAGGGAGATCGAGCCATCCACGGCACGGCGAAGCATCCCGCGGAACTCGCGCCACCGACGGTCGGGCACCTCCGATTCCCAGACACCCTCCACCTCGAACAGGTCTGAGGCGACCCCGTCCTCCGTCGTGAAGACCTGGGCGGTGAGGATCGACAGACCGGCAAGCGCGAGCGACCCGGCGATCCAGGACAACAGGCCGGATCGGTCCTGCGCCACGACCAAGAGCTCGTACGTGCCGGGACGGATCCCATCGAACTGCACCGCCCGGACCTCCTTCGCTCCGACGGGCGGCGCGATCGTCGCGAAGTGCCTCGCGGCCCGCGCCGGCTCGACGTTCAGGAAGTACGCCCGTGGCATGCCTCTGAGGAATCGTTCGACCTCCGCGGCGGGCTCGACCTCGAGGAGGTCGCGGACGAGCTCGACACGTCCGATCAGCTTCTCGGCGAGCGCCGTACCCATCTCGCCACGCTCGAAGACATGCTGGACCTTCGCGACGAGCTCGTGGATCAGGGTGCGCCGCCAGGGCGTCCACGCCGCGGGACCGGTCGCCTCCGCGTCCGCCTTGGCCAGCAGGTAGAGCGTCGCGAGCCTCTCTGGGGATCCGATCGCCGCGGCGACGTCGAGAACGAGGTTCTCGTCGGAGAGGTCTCGGCGGGTCGCCGTATCCGGGAGGAGGAGATGACACTGCACCATGAAGCGAACGAGCTCCCCGGCCGAGGGACCCACACCCATCCGGTCGAGGATCGACCCGACGACCCGGGTGCCGACCGGCACGTGGCCTCCCTCGCCGTTCTTGCCGATGTCGTGCAGGAGGGCGCCCAGGAGAACGGCATCGAGGTCGGACACTTGCTTCACGGCCTCGGCCTCCACAGGGTCGTCGCCGGCGCCCTCTCCCGAGAGGATCCTGCCCATCGCGCGGAGCGAGTTCGTCAGATGCGCATCCACGGTGAACCGGTGATACGGGTCACGCTGCGGTCGACAACGCACCTCGGTCCACTCCGGGATGAAACGAGCGAGGAGCTCGAGACGGTCGAGGATCTCGAGCGAGCCCGCTCCTGAGTCCCCTGCCCGGAGGAGGCGCCAGAAGGCCCGGAGCACGTCCCCGTCCCACACGATCTCCTCGGAGAAGTCGAGATCGTCGATCGAGTCGAGGAGGGCCGCCGACGGCTCCCGGCCGGCCTCTGCTTCGTTCGCCAGCGCGTCGAGCACGCCGACCGGAGCGTTCGGCGGGGAGGCCGCCGGAGCCCCCTCTTCGAGGAAGCGACCGATCACGGCCCGAAGGACGAACTCGATCTGTCGCGCGTGCTCGAACAAGGCGCGCATGAGGCCGTCGATCGAGATGATCCTCGGTTCGTCCTCGAACCCCATCGCCCGAGCGACGGCAGGCTGATGATCGAGCACCAGCCGATCCGCGCGCTTCCCGGTCTCGAGGTGCAAGGCACTGCGGGCCCGAGCGAGGAACTCCTCCGCGGCCGCGAGCGCGTCGCGCTCGCGGCCGCGGAGCAGTCCCGCATCCTCCAGCCGCGTCCCGACCGCCCGCTCGATCAAGGAGATCGAATGCAGGTCGCGCCACCCGCCGGATCCCTCCTTCAGGTCGGGTTCCAACTGGTGCGCGCTGGACCCGAACCGCTCCGCCCGTCTCGCCGAGTCATCTCGGATCGCCGTCGCGAACGCGCGCGGATCACGCCGTGCCCACGCCTCGACCCGGGCGGCCACATCCATCGCGAGGCCCTCGTCCCCCGCGAGACGCCGGATGTCGAGCATCGCAGCACCTGCGTCCAGGCGTTCGCATGCTTGCTCGCACTCCGGCGGCGTGCGTACGGCATGGCCCACCTCGAACCCCGCGTTCCAGAGCGGGTAGAGGAGATCGTCTGCGAGACGCGCCACCGCGTCGTCGTCGGACCCGTCGTGCAGGACGAGAAAGTCGATGTCAGAGCGCGGCAAGAGGAGAGCCCGACCGTATCCGCCCACGGCGGCGAGCGCCGTTCGCGGCGGCGTACCCGCCCGCTCGAAGAGCTCGCGGAGAGCAACGTCCACGAGCTCCGCGCGGCGGCGCCCCGTCCACACCCCGTGATGACCGGGCGAGTAGGCACGCTCCAGGGCCTCGTACTCAGCCTGAAGCCTCGCGACGGGGTCGGGGGCGGTGCCCACGCGATCCCTAGAGAGCGTCGGGGCCCATCTCGCCCGTCCGGATCCGGATGAGCTGCTGCACCTCGGTCACCCAGAGCTTCCCGTCGCCGATCTTCCCGGTGCGGGCCGCTTTCACGATGGCGTCCACCACCCCATGCGCATCGGCATCGTCCACGACGACCTCCACGCGGACCTTCGGGACGAAGTCGACCTGGTACTCCGCTCCGCGGTACACCTCGGTATGGCCACGCTGGCGCCCGAAACCCTCGACGTCCGTCGTCGTGAGGCCGTTCACGCCGATCTCCCGCAACGCGTCCTTCACCTCGTCGAGGCGATGGGGCTTCACGATCGCGGTCACGAGCTTCATGGCCGAATCCTAGTCGGCGTCGATCCGTTTCTCGTAGAAGTGCCACGATCGTCCGGCCCGCATGCCCACGCGTTCGTAGAGCCGTGTGGCGCCCGTCTGGTTCTCGCCGTCGACGCTCAACTTCACGATCCTCCGTCCTCGCTCGGCGAGTTCGGCGAAGACGCGCCGCAGGAGCGCAAGGCCGATCCCGACCCCGCGATGCGCCTCGAGGACGCCGAGCTCGACCACCCACGACTCCTCCTCCTCGAACGCGGTCGTGATCGCCCCGACCGGCTCCCCGCCACGTTCGGCGAGGAAGACGAGGTCGAGCTCCGTCGAGGGGGCCTTGAGGGTCGCGGCTTCCCACGCGTCGTAGGGCATCGGTTCGAAGCCGAAATGATCCTCGAACGACGCTTCGAGAACCCGATGCAACGCCGGGCCGTCATCGTCACGGTACGGGCGGATCGTCACGCCGTCGGGATCCGGGCCGCGCCGCTCTCTCCCGTCGAGCCGACGCTCCATGTGCCAGAACGTGCGCACGTGCCGATACCCCAGGCCTTCCAGGAAGGCGCCGCCCGCGCTGGAGGAGGAGACGATGGGCCGGAGCAGCGTGGACGTCCCGTGCCCGGGGAGGTACCGGCGCGACCGCGCCTCCGCCCAGCCCACCAGCCACGTGCCCAATCCGCGATCGCGGTGGTTCGGGTGGACGCTGATCCATGCCTCCACGGAGGCCGATGGTTCGATACCCCACGCGGTCCCGTAGGCCGCGACCTCGCCTGCCGCATGGATCGCGAGCAGCGTGTCTCGTTCGGCGTCGAACAAGGGGTTGGCCCAGTCGTCTTCGATGTGGCCGCGGACGGGCTCGACGACCCCGTCGTCGTGCCGATCGATCGCCTGCACCAGGGCGGCGATCGCATCGATGTCGTTCCGCGTCGCCGGCCGGACCTCGTATCCGTCCGGCGACGGGGTCACTCTCCGACGGCCTTCTTCCGCGGCGCAGGCTTCTTGGCCGTGGTCTTCTTGGCCGCCGTCTTCTTCTTGGCGGCCGGCGAGGCCTTCGACTCCTTCTTGGCGGCGGCGACCGATGCCTTCAGGGCGTCCATCAGGTCGACGACCTTGGCCGTTGGCTCGGGCTCGACCACCTCGATCTCCTCGCCGTTGATCTTGGCCTCGACGATGCGGAGCAGTGCCTCCCGATAGTCATCCTTGAACTGGGTCGGGTTCCATTCGGCCGTGAGGTTCTCGATCAGCGTCTGGGCCATGTCGAGCTCGTTGGACCGGATCTTCGACGTCACGTCGACCCCACCCAAGTCCGCTTCCCGGATCTCGTCCGGCCAGTACATCGTCTCGAGGACGAAGACGTCGTCGCGGAAACGCAGCGCCGCGAGGTGCTCCTTGTCGCGGAAGCTCACCTTCGCGATGCCGACCTTCCCGGCCTTGTTCAGAGCCTCACGGAGCAGCGCATAGGCCTTTGCGCCGGTCTCCTCGGGAACGAGGTAATAGGACTTCTTGTACTGCATCGGGTCGATCTCGTCGAGGTCGACGAACTGCTGGATGTCGATCGCCCGTGAGGACTCGACGGGGATCGCCTCGAAGTCCTCGTCGGTGAGGATCACGTATCGGTCCTTCTCGTACTCGTAGCCCTTCACGATGTGCTCGAAACCAACCTCTTCGCCATCGATCGAGCAAACGCGCTTCATGCGGATCCGCCCACCGTCCTCGTCGTGGAGCTGGTTGAAGCGGAGGGTCTTCTCCTCGGTGGCCGGGTAGACGCTCACGGGGATCGTCACCAGGCCGAAAGAGATGGCTCCCTTCCACATGGCTCTGGGCATGTCGTCCTCCAGGGGTAGTCGGATCCCTCGTCGGGAGGGGGTAGCCCTATCCTAGCCGGAGTCGAGGACAGGTCAGGCGGGGCCGGCCGCCCTGCGACGATGCCTCAGGGCCCGAGGAGTCCGTCGACGAGATCGGTGATGTCGTCGACCGGATCGTCCAGGATATCCGAGCCGGTCGTCCCGCCGACGACGTCGTCGACCACGTCGGACGCCCCGTCGACGACATCGTCGACCATGTCGGTCGCGGTACCCACGACGTCATCGACGGCGCCGACCGGGTCATCCACCGCGTCGTCCAGCGTTCCGCCCGGGTCGTCGAGCGGGTTCCCGCCCGGGTCTTGGCCGGAGCCTCCCCCGGCTTGCCCCTCGTCGCGTGGGATCTCGTGGTGGTCGCCCACGCCCTCGCCGGGCCCGCCCCCGCGGGACCCGCCGGTCCTCACGCCGTCGTCCGGCGAGGGTCCGACGGCTGCCGGATCGGACACCGTGCCTCTCGTGGCGGTCTCCGACGAGGGCGGCGACGCGGCCGCGGTTCCGTTGACCAGAGGCAGGAAGCCGGCCGCGCCGACGGCGATCGCGGCGGCCGCGCCCTTCGCGGCGGCCGCGAGCTGCCCGCCTGCCCGTTGCACGGGCCCGAGCACAGGGATCAGGGCCGTCCACGACATCGGCCCGACGGTTAGCCACAGCCTGCCGAGCGACACGTTCAAGAACGCCCGGACGATCGCTGGGTCGAACTGCTCCCCGGCGCACGCCGCGAGCTCGCGACGCGCCGCCGGGACGCTCATCGGCTTCTTGTACGACCGGGCCGCGGTCATCACCTCGAACGAGTCGGTCAAGCTCACGATCCTGGCGGCGAGCGAGATCTGTTCCCCTTCCAACGAACGCGGATACCCGCCGCCGCCGAACCGCTCGTGATGCTGCTCGATCGCGTCACCCCACGGCCCCAGCCAGGGCAGCAACGGAGCGGCGATGCGAGCGCCCGCAGCGGGGTGACCCTGGAGCGTCTCCCACTCCCGCGCGTCCGGGCGGCCCGCCTTGTTGAGGATGCGCGCCGGGACGCGCAACTTGCCGATGTCGTGGAGGAGCGCCGCCCAGCGGAGGCGGTCCCGATCGGCGTCACCCAGTTTGAGTTCCCCCGCGGCGAGGTCGGTGAACGCCCTCACCCGCTCACTGTGGCCACGGGTCTTCCGATCGTGCGCGGACAGCGCGGCGACGAGCGAGAGGATCTGCTCCGCCGCGCGAGCCGGCCCCCGATCGACTCCCTCCGTGCGCGCTTCGCGGATCCGGCGTTCCAGGACACGGACGTTGCCCGCACCACGCGCCATCGCGAAGCGGGACGGAGCGCGATCCGGGAACACGAGGGACAGTCGCAGCAACATCGACAGCGGGAGGAACCGCTTGCCGATCCGTTCGGCGATGGCGGTCGCGATCGTCGAGCTCACGACGAGGCCGAAGACCCAGGGGATCGTAGCGAGCCCGCCGGGCATGGGCACCGCGCCGACGAAGGCGTACGCGCTGGCGGCCCCGGCCGCGGCGGGAACGAGCACGGACACGAGCCGGAGCGTGAAGCTCAGCCACGGCCGGGGCCGCCACCGCCGCTCGTCGTCCGTGTTTTCCACATCGCCCATACGACATCTCCTCCGAGGAAGGAGGTATCGGCCAACCGGCCGAACCACTGGACCCCCCGAAAGGCTGAAGGCGCCGTAGCATCCAGGGCGATGCCTCCACGACGACGGGCTAGGTCAAGCGGCCCTCCCTTCATGCTCGAGCTCCCGAAGCAGCTCGAGGCACGCAAGGACGGCGACGCCTGGTGGGTCGAGATCGACGGGCGGGACCTGCGCCTCTCCAACCTGAACAAGGTCTTCTGGCCGAAGGAGGAGTACACGAAGGGAGACCTCCTCGCGTACTACTGGAACGTGGCCGACCTGATCGGCCCCCACCTCCACGGACGCCCGCTGACGATGAAACGCATGCCTGACGGCGCGGAAGGCCCGTTCTTCTACGAGAAGACCGCACCCTCGCACACGCCGGAGTGGGTCCATCGCTGCAAGGTGCTGTCGGAGGACGCGAAGGCCGGAGTGATCGATTACCTGATCGTCGACGACACGGCCACCCTGCTCTACGTCGTCAACCTGGGCTGCATCGAGATGCACCCGCTCCATTCCCGTTGCGAGGACGTGGAGCATCCCGACTACCTCTTCTTCGACCTCGATCCTTTCGAGCCCTACACGTACGAGGACGTCCTCACGGTCGCTCGGCACATCAAGGTCCTCCTCGATCAACTCGGCCTGTCCGCGTATCCGAAGACATCAGGCGCCACCGGTCTCCAGATCTACGTGCCGGTGAAGCGAGGCGCGTACACCTACGGGCAGGTGCGAGCGTTCGTCGGTGCGTGCGGAAGGATGATCACGAAGGCCGACCCCGACCGAGTCACGATGGCGTGGCGGATCGCGGATCGCGCAGGCAAGGTCTTCATCGACCACAACATGAATCGGCAGGGAGCGAACATCGCAGCCGTTTACTCGCTCCGACCCGAGCCGCGCGCGCCCGTGTCGACCCCGCTCACGTGGGACGAGGTGTTCGAAGGAGGGTTCGAACCGCAGGACTTCCGGATCGACAACGTCTGGGACCGGTTCGCCAGCGTCGGAGATCTGTTCGCGGGGGTCCGCTCCGAGGAGATGGATCTCTCCAACGCCTTCGAAGCCCTCGGGGTGCGGGGGGAGGACGATGAGCCCCCCGCGAACGAACGGCTCCCACGAACGGCTGCGAAGAAGGCCGCCGAGAAGAGCTCGGACGAGATCGCCGCGGCATCGAAGGACCCTGCGCTCTACGAATACGTTCGCCGGCGGGAGTTCGGCGAGGCCGGGACCACCGAGCCCGCCCCCGGCGACTCGCCGGGGACGGGCAACTCCTTCGTGATCCACAAGCATCGGGCGACCCGGCTCCACTACGACGTTCGCCTCGAGCACGAGGGAGGACTCTGGTCGTGGGCGGTTCCCCGAGGGCTTCCGATCGAGAAGGGGGACAAACGACTCGCCGTCCAGACCGAGGTCCATCCGCTCGAGTACGGGGCCTTCGAGGGCACGATCCCCGAAGGGCACTACGGTGCCGGCGAGGTTCGCATCTTCGATGACGGGTGGTACGAGCCGGTGGAGTGGACCGAGTCGAAGGTGAGCTTCCGACTCCACGGCCGTCGATACCCCGGCGTCGAGTACCACTTCGTGAAGACGAGGACCGACTGGCTGGCGTTCCTCGCCTCCGCGCAGTCCGCCCCCCTCCCTGCCGCGCCCATCCGGCTCCAACCGATGCTCGCGGAGGGTGGCGGGGAGCCCTTCGACGATCCGAAGTGGCGCTTCGAGCCCAAGCTTGACGGGATCCGCGCGCTGGCGGAGATGGAGACGGGCGGCACGGTGTTCAGGACCCGGAGGGGACGCGATGTGACCTTCCAGTACCCCGACATCCACATGATCCACGAGCTGGTCGACCAGGTGAACGGAGTGATCGACGGCGAGATCGTGGCGGTGGACGGTGACGGCCGGACCTCGTTCGAAGCCCTCCAGCAGCGGATGAACCTCCAGAACGAACGGGAGATCAAGCGCGTCGCGAAGCAGATCCCGGTCGCCTTCGTCGCCTTCGACCTCCTCTGGCTGGACGGCCACGAGACGACAGGCCTCTCGCTCGAGGAACGACGAGAGCTGCTGCAGCTGATCGTCGAGGAGGACCACCGGCTCCAGCTGATGGGCTACGTGGACGCCGACGGCAAGGCCTTCGTCGAGGGTGCTCGGTCGCTGGGACTCGAGGGCGTGGTCGCCAAGCGGAAGGGCTCGAAGTACGTACCGGGCAAACGCTCGCCCGACTGGCGGAAGATCAAGCTGATCTCGACCCAGGACTGCGTGATCCTCGGATGGACACCGGGCCAGGGTGGGCGCGCGGGAAGCTTCGGTGCGCTCCTGGTCGGCGCGATCGACGACGGCCGGCTGCGATGGGTCGGTCAGATCGGCACGGGCTTCACCCAGGGGATGCTCGAGCAACTGATGGAACAGCTCGAGCCACTGGTGCGCGAGGATCCGCCGATCGACGATGCCGGGCTACGGAAGCTGAAGGGCGCGACGTTCGTCGAGCCCGAGCTCGTGTGCGAGGTCGAATACCACGAGATCACCCGGTCGACGGGGAAGATGCGCGCTCCGTCGTTCCGCGGCCTTCGGCCCGACAAGACCCCGGACGAGTGTGTGCTCGAACCACCCGCATTCGATCACGTTCGGAAGAAGCGCTGAACGAACATCGAGGCTCAGAAGGGCTCGAAGCCGGCTCGCACGAGCAGCGCCCTCACGTCCCGGTCGTCCATCCCTTTCCCGATCAGTTCTTGGAAGAGCCGGACGGCACCCATCGAACGGCCGCATCGAGGACAGAAGGCATGATCCTCGGCGAACGGCGCCTGACACCAGGGGCAGCTCGTGAGCTCGATCCGGCGGGCGGGCTCGAGCCCCGTGTCCGCGAGTGCATCCACGTAGCCCTTCCCGTAGTCCCACTGGATGTACTCCTCTTCCACGATGTTGAACGCCGGCTCGTGCATCCGGGGCTCACCCGATCGCAGCATGTGCTCGAGGTTGTCTCGGAGCAGCTCCCACTCGTAGAAGTGATTCGCGCCGCATTCCTGACACGCGATGACGACGCCTTTCACGCCCTGGCTCGAGAACGCCGAACGCATCGAGGAGAGGTCGTCGAGGTCGGCCTGGATGTCTCGCCGCTCATCGGCGGTGAGCTCGTACGGCTCCTCGCGCTCCTCGCGCTCCTCGCGTTCGTCGTCCATCTAGTCCTCGTCGTCAACGAACCGGAAGGCCTTGAACCCCTCCGCGAATCCGCTCCCTGCGAGCTCACCGATCTCACGTGCACGTGCGGTGACCAGCTCCTCGACCTCCGGTCCCAACTGCGACTCGTGCGCCGCCAGCGCCTTGAGCTTGAGAGCGAGCGTGTCGGTGATGTCGACGAACGTGTCGGGCTCGTTCACCGATAGATAGAGGTTGGGCACCTCGTAGGGCTCCAGACCCTCCTCCTCGAGCTCTTGGAACAGGACCCGCGTCGGCGCGTCCGGCATCACGGCGGATAGTGCGAGCGTGCCCGCCACCTTGTGATCCGAGTGGTTGATGTAGCCGTTCCCGTACCACAGGCGCGAGGGGTCCGGCGCCACGATCACGTCGGGACGGATCCGCCGGACCTCGCGGGTCACCTTCCTCCTCGTCTCGGGTGTCACCTCGAGGAATCCGTCCAGCTCACCCAGGAAGACGACCGACGCGACGCCGAGGATCTCGGCGGCCGCCCGCATCTCCCGCTCCCGGACCACCCGCATCGCCTCGCGGGTCGTGTCCGGCTCGTTCGATCCGGCGGACCCGTCCGTGATGCAGACGTAGTGCACCGCGCATCCCTCGCGGACCCACCGGGCCACCGTCCCGCCGCAGAAGAACTCGGCGTCGTCCGGGTGGGCGAAGAGCACGAGAGCGCTCGAGAAGGCCACCCCGGGAGGGTAGCGCCTCCTCCCGAAGATGGGCCCTTTACCGTGTCCCAAGCCCGCGGGGCTGGGACTGCACCTCGTTCTTGAGCTCACACGTCGCCTCGGTGGCGAAGTGGGCCGTGGACAGCGTGGTGGGCCATGGCTCGACGTTCACGGTCACGATCCCGGTTCCGGCGCCCACCGGTCGCGAAGATCCCCAACGCCCGGAGATGACACGCGCCTAGGCCGCTCACCCGGACGACGCGGGCACTGTGGTTCGATAGCGAAGATGGGACACGATCACCGGGTCGTCGAGCTGGAGCGATCCTTCCGGAGGGCCGGACTCCCCACCTTCATCCGCGGGTACTCGGCCCGGCAGGCGTTCGCGAAGGCGCTTCCGCTCCTCACCGCGGTCTTCGTGCTCGAGATCCTGAACGCGCTGAACTTCGACTTCGGATTCTGGACGAACGTTGGTTTCCTCGCAGGCGGCCTCGGGATCGCGCTCGGCATCATGGGGGCGCTGAACGTTGCTCGCGGACAACGCTTCCTCTCCGTGCCCCGGCATGTCGGGCCTGCGGAGATGGTGGTGTTCGTACTCGTCCCCTCCGTGCTCCCGCTGATCTTCGGGAGGCAAGAGACGAGCGCCGCCGTCACCCTCGTCGGGAACACAGCCCTCTTGGGCCTCGTCTACCTGGTTCTCGGATTCGGCGTCGTATCGATCCTCGAATGGGCCGTACGGAGATTCGTGAGCCTGTTCGCCGCGTCGCTCACGGTCCTCGTGCGGGCGCTCTCCCTCCTGCTCTTCTTCCTGCTGGTGATCTTCTTCACGACCGAGACGTGGCAGATCTGGACCGTGCCGAGAGCGCCGAAGTTCGTCGCGGCGGCGGCATTGTTCATGCTCCTGGCAGCGGGGTTCCTATTGCTGCGGCTGCCGGGAAGCGTTCGGGGCCTCGAGGCCGAGCTCCAAGGTGCGCATCTCAGCCGACCTCAACGCGTGAACGTGGGGCTGGTCATGTTCCTCAGCCAGTTCCTCCAGGTGGTGTTCGTGTCATCCGCGGTGTGGCTCTTCTTCGTGGTCTTCGGATCGTTGCTCGTGAGCATCGGCGTGCGAGAGCTGTGGCTGGGGGATCCGGGGACCGAGCTCCTCCGGATCCCGTTCCTGGGGGACACGGTGATCGTGATCACCGTGGAGCTGCTCCGGGTTGCCACCGGGATGGCATCGTTCGCCGCCCTCTACTACGCCGCGGCCACTCAGCTCGACGAGGCGTACCGCGAGGAGGTCGTCGAGCGGATCGCCGAGCAGATGAAAGAGACGTTCGCACGCCGATCCGAGTACCTCGAGCTCGTGGGTGGGGAACGCGCCGGATGACGACCGGTTGTGCGTTCCGGGCGCAGCCGAGCATCAGCGGAAGGACTGACGACCTGGGGCCTCTCAGCTGACGCCTCCGACCGGAGGCAGTGTGCGTCCGAGGCAACACGTCTCGCGCCCACCTCGACGGTGACAACTGGCACGTGTCGGCCGCATCGGGTACGCTCCATTTCGAGGGTTCAGGCAGCACCGGTTCTTGTGGCACCGTTGTTCTGGCAGTTCCCTCCCCGGCCGAGGCCGGGTAGGCCGACGGACACGCTTCGCCGATACGTCCGCACCGGCCGCGGAAGGAGGGAACGCCAGTGGCAACAGGCACCGTGAAGTGGTTCAGCCCCGAGAAGGGGTTCGGCTTCATCACCCAGTCCGAAGGCCCCGACGTGTTCGTGCACTTCTCCGGTATCACCGGGGAGGGTTACAAGAACCTCGAGGAGGGACAGGCGGTCGAGTTCGACATCGTCGACGGACAGAAGGGCCCCCAAGCCCAGAACGTCCGGCTCGTTTGAACCCAAGAGCCTAAGAACGGAAGGGGCGGCGCGCGCAGCGCGCCGCCCCTTCCCTTTTCCCCGGTCACTCCGGCCGGTCGAAGCGGAGGTCGGCGAGCATCGCCTCGGTCCGCTCGATCGCGGCCGTGAGCCACGTTCCGTCCTGCGACCCACGGATCTCTTCCCGCGGGTAGGCGAACTGATTCAGCGTTTCGTCGGATCCCACCTGGATGCCCTTCGTCAGCAGGTACTCGCCGAGCGCGAACTCCCAGCTGAAGATCGCGGTGCCATCCGGGTAGGCGTGCACCGTGAACGTCAGATAGCGGTTGGGATTGGCGACGTGGAGGTGGGCCCCATGGCCGAAGCCACGTTCCTCCCGCAGTTGGAAGCCGAAGCGCTCGAGGGCCTCGTCGAACTCCATCGGCCAGCAGCGTACCGAGCCGACGGTCAGCGCACGATCGAGAGGACCTCCTCGTCCTCAACGTCCGTCAGCTGGAGCTGCTCGGCGTGGCGGGCGCGCGCGATGGAGCCACGCGCTTTCCCGAGGCTCGATCGGAACTCGTCGGCACCGTTCGCGATCATCGTCCCGGCCTTCGAGAACTTGTTCTCGACGATCGCGTCCATCGTGTCCAGGAGCGTCCCGACCTCCGCGAGCGCGGCTTGCACGTCGGCGGCGTCACCGAAGCGTTCGACCAGGGCGTACAGGAACATGATGATCGGAAGGGCACTCGAGTACGGCACGATCACCACGCCGCGCATGAACGCCTCGGTGTGGGCCCGGGACAACACCTGGTAGGCGGCATCCGGGACGGCCGCGACGGCGACCGGCGCCGTCACCGACGTGTCGATGTACTGACCGACCTCCTTCGCTCGCGCGGCCACCGCCTTCTCCACCTTCCGCGCGCAGGCGTCACGCCGGGTCGGGTCTTCCTCGGCCTCCATCGCCTCGAGCTCCGCCACGGCCGACCATTTGGAGTCGATGGGCAGGCGCCGCCCGTCCGGCAAGCGAAGACCGAATTCCACGACCTTTCCGTTCACCCGGAAGTCCGACGCGAGCATGGACGGCGGGAGCTGGCCGAGGTGCTCCCGGAGGACGTGCTCACCGGCCCGACCCTTGGTGTTCCCACCGGCGAGGACCGTGGCCAATCGGCGAACGACCTCACGGTTCTCGGAATCCGACGAGCGACGCTCCTCGTCACGCACCTGGAGCTGTTCCAGGACCTGTCTCGTTGCGTCGAGGCCGGTCCGAAGGTGCTCGGCCGACACGTCCCGCTGGCCGGAAGCATCGGCGATCCTGCGGAGCTCGGCCGCCTGGATCTCCAACCTGGCGGTCAGTTCGGCGTGGAGCTGGGCGTTCACGGCGCTGAGGGCGTTGAGGGCGTTGAGGGACTCCGGGTCCTCGCCTTGCGGTTGCTGACGGCGAAGTACCACGAGCACGCCCACCGCCACGCCAACGCAGGCGGCGAGCACCGCGATCAGGACGTCATTGGTCATCCGGTCACCGCTGAGGGGGTCATCGCCGAACCGTACCCCGCGGGTGTGACAAAACCGGACAGCCGCACAGAAAGAAGGGCTACCATCCTCGAGTGACGCCCCATCCGATCGAGCTGTACCGGCTGAGCGGCACCCATCACGAGGTGGGCATCCAGATGGGCGAGCTCGGCGCCGACCAGATCCGGCGAGGCATCGAGGCCTTCGACGAGCAGCTTCCTGAAGGGCGCACGCGGTACGCGCAGCTGGGGCTGGCACGTGCCTACCGTGAGGTCAGCGCGCCCTCGCTCCCTTGGTTGATCGAGGAGCTCGACGGCTGCGCGGAGGGCGCCGGCGTCGATCCCTTGGAGTTCTTCGCGAGCACGGTGGAGGAGCTCTGGTACGCGCCGTACGCGAAACGGACCCAGGGCCGTTGCAGCGACGTCGTCGCCGGGCCGACGGCGACGGCGGACGGCCATCTGTGGGTCGGTCACAACAACGATCTCCGCCCCGAGATCGAGGCGGACATCGTCGCGATCGAGAAGGCCGTCGACGACGAGGCCGTGATCCTCCAGATCGGCGGCGTGCCGTGGATCAGCGTCGGCTGGAACCAGGCGGGACTCTCCCTCACCGGCAACGAGCTCAGTCCGAACGACGAGCGCGTCGGGATCTCACGATCGCACCAGGTGTTCGAGATGCTCCGGGCTCAGAACCTCCACGAGATGATCGCGCAGGCGATCAGGCCTGATCGAGCGTCGTCGTACAACAACGTGCTCGCCGATCGCCACGGCGACGTGGCGAACATCGAGGGCAGCGCCACGGACGTCGAGATCTCGCATCTCGACGACGAGGACCACTTGACGCACACGAACCACTACGTGAGCGAACGGATGCGGCCGTACGAGGGCGACCCCGACTACGCCGTCCGATCCGACGTCCGGTTCTGCCGAGCTCGCGATCTGCTTGCGGATCAGCCGGCGGGGTCGGTGACGTCCGAGGTGTTGCGGAACATCCTCTCGGATCACGAGAACCCACCGGACGAGGTCTGCCGCCATCCCGACTGGGGCCATCCGACATCGAAGACGGTCTTCTGGTGCATCGCGGACGTGACCGAAGGACGGATCTTCTTCGGCCGCGGGAACCCCTGTGACTCGATGGAGCAGGAGTACGCGTTCGCCGGCTACGGGACTGCCTGAAGCGCCGATCGGATCCGGCCGGCCGTGGTCTCGTCGCCGCTCTCGTTCGCGAGGTCGATGACGCTTCGTCCCTCGTCGTTGGTCGCGGCGGGGTCGGCCCCCGAGGCGAGGAGGAGCTCGACGCTCGTCAGGTCCCCGTTCATCGCGGCCGCGTGGAGCGGGGTCCATCCCGCCGACTGACGCACGTTCGGGTTTGCCCCGGTCTCGAGGAGGATGCGGACGACATCCGAGTGCAGCCGGCTGACCGAGGAATGCAGAGCGGTACCCGTCATCCATCCGCGGCCGAGGGCGTCGACCTCGGCGCCCCGCTCGATGAGGAGCGACGCCGCGTCGGGCCTGCCGAAGAAGGCGGCGAAGTGCAGCGCCGTGAACCCGTCGCCAGAGTAGGAGTTCACCAACGTGGGCTCGTCGCTGAGGAGCTGGGTCAGCCGGTCGACATCGCCGAACGCCGATGCCTCGAACACGTCGAGGATGTCGACACGTCTCTTGACCGATTCGGTCAGCGCCTTGTCGAAGCGATACAGCGCACGCATCAGGGCAGACACGCCGCTCGTATCACGCGAGGACGCGGCCGCCGGGTCGTCGTCGAGTATCGCGTCCACCCGGCCAACGTCACCAGCGTCGATCGCCTCGAAGAGCTCGTCCGAGGTGCTTGCCATCGCTTCTCTCCTCGTTACTATTTGTGTAGCCTAACTAAATACCGATGTTGTCGTCAAGATGACCACATCAAGGCGGACTTCCCCGACGCGAGAGGTGGGCCGGGTGGCAGACCGGCTTCACTCGGCCGCGATCCACCTCTTGCGGCGCCTGCGCGTGGAGGACGAGGCGCTGGGTATCTCCGCCCCTCGCCTCTCCATCCTTTCGGTACTCGTGTTCGCAGGCCCCAAACGGATCGGCGAGCTCGCGCGGATGGAACAGGTCGAGCCGCCGACGATGACGAGACTGGTGGACGGCCTGGTGCGGGACGGTCTGGCGGTACGCGAGCCCGATCCAGATGACGCGAGAGCCGTCCGGGTCCGTGCGACGCCGACCGGGGCCCGCACGCTCCGGCGAGGCCGGGCAAGACGGGTCGAAACCCTGAGAAGCACGCTGGCCACCCTCTCCCCCGAAGAGCTCGCCGCGCTGGGCGAAGGCGTCGACGTCCTCGAGCGGATCCTCCGCGACCGCTAGACGGGGCGGCCGGCTTGCCACACGCGTCTCCGACCCAGCAACGCGCGTGGGTCCTCCACCGGGTCGCCGTCGATGAGCAGCAGGTCGGCCCGCTTGCCCACCTCGATCGTGCCGACGTCGGGGAGGCGAAGGAGCTCGGCGCCGTTCGCGGTCGCCGAGCGGAGGGCGTCGAGGGGCGACATCCCCCACTCCACCATGAAGACGACCTCCTGGGGCGCGCTGCCGTGCGGATTGAACGGGGTGCCGGCGTCGGTCCCGCAGACGGGACGGACGCCGGCCCGGATCGCGGTCCGATGGGATTTCTTGGATTCGGCCTCGATCTGTCGAGCCTTCTCGACGGCGTACTCGGGGACGCGATCCGCGTGCTCGAGGATCCCTCGGACCGCGCAGATCGTCGGAGAGCGGAACGTGCCGCGCGCCACCATCTCGCGGGCGGTGCCGGCCGTCAGCTGGTTGCAGTGCTCGATCGAGTCCACGCCGGCGAGCACCGCGGCGCGGATGCCTTTCGCGCCGATCGCGTGCGCCGCGACGGGGAGGTCCCGCTCATGCGCTTCGCGGACGCCGGCCTCGAGCTCCTCCGCGGTGAAGGCGCTGAACGTCGCCGGGATGCCCGGAGTGAGGACGCCGCCGGTCGCCATCAGTTTGATCGCGGTCGCGCCGCCGCGGATCTCCTCCCGCACGGCGGCCCGGACGGCGTCGGCACCGTCGACCTCCCGGGACAACGCGATGTTGTGGCCGTGGCCGCCGGTGACGGTGAGCGCACGACCGGCCGCGAGGATCCGCGGTCCCGGGATGAGGCCGGCGACCACGGCCCTCGCGACGTCGATGCTCGCGCCGCCCATCCCCCCGAGGTCGAGGACCGTGGTCACGCCGGCGTCCAGGTTCCGCTTCGCATTCACCACGGCCTTGATCGCCGCGTGACCGGGCGTCGTGAGCTCCTTCGACTCCTTCTCGAGGTCTGCGCTGCCGTCGAACTGGAGGTGGACGTGCACGTCGATGAGCCCCGGCATCAGGGTCTTGCCGGCACCCTCGACCTCGCGAGCCTCATTCGCGCGCTTCGGCGCCCGAGCGTGGGCGCCGACCCACTCGACACCTTCCGCCCCGAAGAGCACACCCTGAAGCTTCTTCAGTGTTCGCCCGTCGAACAGCGCGACGTCAGCGACGTAGGTGGGTTTCGCCATCGCGACATCATGCCACCGGAGGGTGCCCAGGGGGCCCCGTAGTAGGCTGACCTCCCCAGCGGCCTCCAGGAGGGATCGATGCTCGTCGGCGAGATCATGCATTCGGATGTGAAGACGGCGAGTACGAGCGATTCCTTCGCCGACGTCGCCCAGATGATGCGCTCGCACGGCATCTCCTCGGTCGTGGTGCTGGACGGCAAGAAGCTCGAAGGCATCGTCACGGAGCGCGACATCGTGAACCTCGTGGCCGAGGGCGGCGACCCGAACACCACGACCGTCGAGAACGGCATGACTCGCGGCGACCTGGTCACGGTCGAATCCAAGACGGAGCTCTCCGAGGCGGCCGAGCAGATGGTGTCGCGCAACATCCGCCATCTCCCGGTCGTCGACGGCGGCAACGTCGTGGGGATCGTCTCGATCCGTGACATGACTCGATGGGCGGCCGAGGAGCTCTCGGGCGGACACGAGATGCCGGATATCGCGGGCTCGCACGCAGCGCTGCAGGCGGCGAGCGAGCTCCAGCGCAAGCGCGGCGCCTGACCACCGCATCTCTTCGAGCACACGCTCGATAGGAACGCTCAGGAGGGTCGATCGTCCGACGCTCGCTCGAACGGCTCTCGCGGGCTGCCGAGCGACCCGAGCTGCGCAAGGTCCCGAGGGAAGAGCAGCGCGACCGTCCAGTCTGTCGCGATCTTCACGCGCCGCGTCCACGTCGGCATCGCGAGCAGATGGTACGAGCGGTGCAGGAACCACCCGAGGAATCCTTTGAACCGCAGACCCTTCACGATCGCGACGCCTTTGTAGCGACCCAGAGAGCACACTCCCCCGATGTTCGCGTACACGAACGCCTGCGGCGAACCGCCCGCCAGGACCGCCTCGATGTTCGCCGCCACCCGTTTCCCCTGACGGAGTCCGTGCTGCGCCGTGGGCGGAGAGAGCCCCCCCGTCGTCTCGTCGGGCACGGCGGCCGCGTCACCGGCACCCCAGACGTCGTCGACGCCTTCGACCCGGAGGTACCGGTCGACGAGGAGGCGGCCCTGCTCGTCGACCGGAAGCCCCGATACGGCCGCGAGGGGGGACGGCTTCACGCCGGCGGTCCAGACCAACGTCTCGGCGGGGACGACCTCACCGTCCGAGAGCCGGACCACGCCGCCCTCGACCGAATCGAGCCGGGTCTCGAGCTTGATGTCGATCCCGCGCCGTTGGAGCAGATCCAGGGCGTAGGACGCGAGGCCCGCCGGAAGCTCGGGGAGGATCCTGTCCGCCGCGTCGAGGAGGACCCAGCGCATCTCGGAGGCATCGAGGTCCGGATAGTTCTCGATCGCATCGCGCGCGAGGTCCTCGAGCTCGCCGAGGGCCTCGACGCCCGCGTATCCGCCGCCCACGAAGACGAAGGTGAGCGCAGCTCGACGCCGCCCGGCGTCCTCCTCCGACGACGCGGCGGCGTCGAGCTGCGCCAGGACGTGGTTCCGGAGATAGATCGCCTCCTGGACCGTCTTGAAGCCGATCCCGTGTTCGGCGAGCCCCGGAACCGGCAGGACCCTCGAGCGAGAGCCGGGTGCGAGCACGATGATGTCGTAGTCGATCGTCCGCTCGTCTCCGATCGCCGTCCGTACGTGCGCTTCGCGCGCGCCATGATCCACGCGGGTGACCTCCCCGATCACGATCCGGCAGTGCTTCAACACCCTGCGGAGCGGCACGACCGCCGCCCGCGGGTCGATCGTTCCCGAAGCCACCTCCGGCAGGAACGGCTGGTACTGGAAGAAGCTCTCCTGGTTCACGACCGTCACGCGGTGGCCCTCGGCCACGGCGCGCTTCAACCCCATCGCCGCGTAGAGACCCGCGAAGCCGGCGCCCACGACGAGGATGTGGCTCCCCGTACCCGTCGTCGCGCTCACGACGAGGAAAGCCTCGCCAGCTCCGCAGGGAGCTCAGCCAGGCCCTTGACCGCCCCGTCGGTCTCCGCCAGCTGCTCGGGACTGGGATCGTCGGGGGCCTCGCCTCGGAGCATCCAGATCGTGCGCATGCCCACGCGTGTGGCCGGGCGCATGTCGTAGTCGAGACGATCCCCGACCATGACGCCTGCCTCCGGAGCGACCCCGGCGGCCTTCACGGTGAGCTCGAAGAGCGCGGGATCCGGTTTCCCGACACCGAGCTCGTCGGAGACGCCCCACACCTCGAAGAACGGTTCCAAGCCGTCGCGCCGCATCGCCGCGCGGACGTCCCCCGGCTGGTTGGCGATCACCCCGAGCCGGTACCGACCCTGCAGCTCCTCGAGACACGGAACCACGTCGTCGTAGAGGGCGGCGGGCGGATAGTGCCAGTATCGGCCGGCGATCGTCTCCAGCTCGTGGAGGTCGCCTTCCGGGAGGAACCGCGCGACGAGCCTGCGTCGGAACGATCCCGACTGCTCCGTCCGGGCCCGCGTGTACTCCTCGTCGAACTCGGTGTCGGTGAAGCGCGCGCCGGCATCGCGAAGAGCGCGATGCCAGGCGCGCGCGTAGACGGTGTCGTCGTACAGCACGCCGCCGATATCGAGGAAAACGATCTCGATCGTCATCGCCTCATGGGGTCAGCGGCCGGCGCGGCGTCTCAGCTCCGCGAAGGTGTCCGCGTCCGTGCGCTCCTCCCCCATCCGGAAGCCGTATCGCTCGCCATGGCAGTCGGACGAAGCCGTCGGCACCAGGTGCAGCCTGTCGGCGATCGCCGCATACTTCGCTCGCATCGGCTCGTCGTGGTCGGGATGGCGCACTTCGAGACCCACCATCCCGTTGGCCGCCATCTGCTCGATCAGCTCGTCGGGCACGGTGTCGTTCCCTCGCCACATGCCGGGATGGGCGAGCACGCACACTCCTCCTGCCTCGCCGATCAATCGGAGGGCTTCCATCGGGTGCAGCGCATGCTTCGGGACGTAGGCCGAACCGTCGTCGGAGATGTAGCGGTCGAAGGCTTCCTTCTCGTCCGCGACGATCCCTGCTTCGACCATCGCCTCGGCGATGTGCGGTCTCGCGATCGCTCCCCCGCCGGCGAGCTCGAGGACTCGCTCGAGCGAGATGTCGAGGCCGAGCTCGCGAAGCTTCTCCACGATCATCTCGCCGCGCCGGAAGCGAGTGGCCGTGAGTCGGAGGAGCTCGGCGTCGATCGCCGGGTCGGCCGGGTCGACCCAGTACCCGAGGATGTGGAGGCTCGCGGCGTCGTACTCAGCCGAGAACTCGATCCCCGGCACGAAGTCGAGACCGAGCTCGTCCGCCTGGGCGGCGGCTTCCTCCAGCCCTTCGAACGTGTCGTGATCCGTGAGCGCCACGCCCTCGAGGTCCCGCTCAGCGGCGAGCCGCATCTCTTCGGCGGGCGTGAGCGTCCCGTCGGAGCGATCCGAATGGCTGTGCAGGTCGTATCCGGCCATCGCGGGAAGGGTGTCAGACCGTTGGCGAGGCCGTCACGCCGGCCGCGCCGTCAGGGCGCCGGCGCGACGAGCTCCCTTCCGATCTCCGCGACCGACCGGCACCCGCTCAGCGCCATCGCGTTCTCGACCTCTGCGCGGAGGATCCCGAGCACTCCCGCGACGCCGTCCTCGCCTTCGGCGGCGAGACCCCAGGCGGCCGGCCTTCCCACCAGCACGGCCGCCGCCCCCAGCGCCATCGCCTTCAGGACGTCCGTCCCTCGACGCACACCGCCGTCCATCAGGACCGGCAACCGTCCGGCGACCGCTTCGACCACCTCGGGCAGCGCGTCCAGCGACGCTGGGCTCGAATCGAGCTGTCGCCCTCCATGGTTCGACACCACGATGCCGTCGGCGCCGTGCTCGACCGCCAGCACGGCGTCCTCGGCCGTGAGGATCCCTTTCACCAGGACAGGGAGAGCCGGCGCGTGCTCGCGGATGAACGTGAGGTGGTCCCACGTCATATCGGGCTCGTAGAGGTAGTCGGCGTCGCCGATGCCGAACGGCATCACGAAGCCACTCCGGGTGTCGCGATGCCGGAGCCCTCCCACGGGGAAGTCGACAGTCCAGCAGATCGCCCCGTATCCGGCCGACACCACGCGGGCGAGCATCTCCTCGTTCAGCCTTCGATCGGCGAAGAGATAGAGCTGCCACCACTTCGACCCGTCGCTCGCCCCCGCGATCCGCTCGAGGTCGTCGACAGCGGTCGACGATACGACCGCGATCGTGCCCGCCCGGGCGGCGCCGCGGACGGTGCCTCGCTCGCCATCGGGATGGGCCCTCCGCTGGTATGCCCAGGGCGCGACGAGGACCGGGAACTCCACGCGGGTGCCCAGGAGTTCCGTCGCGGTATCGGGGAACCCGGACCCACGCAGGAAACGCGGACGAAGGACCCAGCGGCCGAACGCCCTGAGATTCTCCTCGAGCGTGCGCTCGTCCCCGGCCCCGCCCGCGTAGTAGTCGTAGACGTCGGGCGGAAGCTTCTCCTTCGCGACAGGCTCGTAGTCGTCGACCTGCAGATATCGCTGCTCGCCCATGATGCGCAGAGGGTATCCGACGTGGCAGGCCCGGTCGGCCCGACGCTATCGTGGGCGCATGGCGCAGGTGGCGGTCTTCGGGGCCGGCGCGATGGGAACGGCGTTCGCGATGCATTCGGCGCGCGCCGGCCTCCCCACGTCGCTCTGGGCGAACGAGCATGATCTGGCCGCCTACGCGGCGATGCGAGACGAGCGGAAGCATCCACTGCTCCCCGAGCATCTGCCGGACGGGGTCGAGCTGCACGGGCCGAACGAGCTCGACGAGGCGGCCCGCGACGTGGAGGTCGCCGTACTGGCGGCGAACTCGGGTGGGGCTCGCTCGTTGGCGTCCATGGTGCGCGAACACGTCGCGGGCGCCCGCGTGGCGGTCTCCGTGGCCAAGGGCCTCGAACCCACCACGGGGAAACGGATGAGCGAGGTCTACGGCGACGAGATCGCCGGCGCCGACATCGTGGTGGTGGGCGGCCCGTGCCTCGCCCGCGAGCTCGCGGAAGGTCTCCCCACGGCGGCGATCTGGGCCGCCGGCCCCGTGTCGATCGCCGAAGAGGCGGGCAAGCCGTTCGACGACCGTCATTACCAGCTCTCGTACTCCGACGACGTCGTTGGCGTCGAGCTCTGTTCCATGATGAAGAACGTCGCCGCGATCGGCCTCGGCTTGTTGGACGGGCTCGGCAAGAGCACAGGCATCGGCTATCAGAACGCGAAGGCGGCGCTGTTCACGAGGGCCGCGCAGGAGATCGTCGAACTCGTGACCGATCTGGGCGGCAGGCCCGAGACGGCGATGGGCCTCGCGGGGATCGGCGATCAGCTGGTCACGAGCCTCGGTGGCCGGAATCGCCTGTACGGGGAGCTCGTGGGAACCGGCGACCCGCCCGACGACACCCTCCGCGAGCTAGAGGCCGGTGGACTCACGGTCGAAGGCGTCGGATCGACGCGCGACGTGCGGCGCCTCGCCTCCGAGTGCGGCGTTCGGCTGCCGTATCACGAAGCGGTCCATCGGGTGCTCTTCGAGGGCGCCCGTCCCGACGAGGTCCTGGAGGTGCTGCGATGACGAACCGGATCCGTCCCGACCGAAACCTCGCGATGGAGCTCGCGCGCGTGACCGAAGCCGCCGCGCTCGCCGCCGGACGCTGGATCGGCCGCGGCGACAAGATCGGTGCCGATCAGGCGGCCGTCGATGCGATGCGCTTCATGATCGACTCGGTGTCGATGGACGGCGTCGTCGTCATCGGCGAGGGCGAGAAGGACGAAGCCCCGATGCTCTACAACGGCGAGGCCGTCGGGAACGGGTCGGGGCCGGCGGTCGATGTCGCGGTCGACCCGATCGACGGCACACGTCTCACGGCGACGGGACAGCCCAACGCCGTCTCGGTGATCGCATTGGCCGAACGAGGGACGATGTTCTTCCCGGACGTCGCCGTCTACATGGAGAAGGTCGCAACGGGACCGGAGGCCGCCGACGTGATCGACGTGACCGCGCCGCCCGAGGAGAACGTCCGGCAGGTTGCGAAGGCGAAAGGGATCAAGGTCGAGGAGGTCTCCGTGATGATCCTCGACCGCCCTCGCCATGAGTCGATCATCGACGCCGTCCGAGAGATCGGTGCCCGTGTGTTCTTGATCACTGACGGGGACGTCGAGGGCGCGATCTCCGCGGCGGCGCCACGCGCGGGCGTGGACCTGTTGATCGGGATCGGCGGAACCCCGGAGGGGGTCGTCGCTGCCGCAGCGCTGAAATGCATGGGTGGAGCGATCCAGGGACGCCTCGCACCCAGGAACGATGAGGAACGCGAACAGCTCCAGAGCGCGGGCCTCGATGCGGACCGGGTGCTGACGACCGAGGATCTCGTGTCCGGAAAGGACGTGTTCTTCGCAGCGACGGGGATCACCGAGGGCTCATTGCTCCGTGGCGTCCGCTACTGGCCGGATGGCGCCACGACGCATTCCCTCGTGATGCGATCGCGTTCCGGCACGATCCGATGGGTCGACGCGGAGCACCGATTCGAGAAACTCGAGGGGATATCGGGTGTCGATTACCGGCGTTGACGTATCGCGCACCGGGAATCCGAGGGGTTCGTCGGATATGCTGCCGACATCCCGACCGAGAGGAACCCATCATGGCTGAGAGAACGATCGTCGTGTGCGACGTGTGCGGGAAACCCGCCAGTGAAACGGTGACGATCAAGGTCGGGCGGGGCAACTTCGCGAAGGACCTCTGCGCGACCCACGTGACGGAGCTGATCGCAGGCGCGCGTCGGCCGCGCCCGGGGCGCCCTCGCAAGATGGCCGGATCGGGGCAGGCGGCCGCCGCGCCGAAGCGCCGCGGTCGCCCTCGGAAGACAGCCGCCGGTCGGAAGAAGACGGCGGCCAGCCGGCGCAAGGCGACCGGCGGCCGGAGGAAGACTCAGGCGTCGGCGTCAGGCACGCGCTCGGCCAAGTAGTAGACGCCCGTCGTCCGTTTCTCGATCAGGCCGTCGCGCGCCAGCTCCTTGAGCGTCGTCTGCACCTGCCTGCGCACGTCGGGACACTCGAAGGGGTCGAGGTAACCGCGCCGAAGAGCGATGTCCTGGATCTTGGTCCAGTGGAGCGGAGCGGCTTCCTCCGTCAGGACGGCGAGGACGGCGGCGCGCGGGTCCATCACGTCCCTCGCGCGGGAGCGATCACGCGCTCCGCGAACAGCTCGACCTGCTCAGGTTCGTGGATCGCGAACGGTAGGACCCACGGCGACACGATGATCTCCCGGACGCCGAGCGCCTCGAACGCGCCGACGCGCTCGAGTATCTGTTCGGGGGTACCCGACAACGTGTCGGCGAACCAGGTCGCATAATCGTCGGCTGCCATCGAGTTCCCCGGGGCGGCGGCGCGGCCGCGTTCGAATGCGGCCCGCGCCGCCGCCTCGCCCTCTCCGATAAGCGAATAGAGACCGACGGAGAGGCCGAACGTCGAAGGGTCGCGGCCCTCCGCCTCGCATGCCGCGCGAATATCGGAGACCTTCCCCCCATAGGCCTCGGGCGACATCCGCCACACCACGTTCCATCCGTCCGCCAGTCGCGCCGCCAGCCGGAGGAGCCGGGGACCGCCCTTGCCGCCCACCCACAGTGGAGGTGGGCGATCGGGCGCCGGACGGAGGATGGCTTCACGGAGGGTGATGGTGGGGCCCGCGTACGTCACGGCTTCTCCGTCGAAGAGCCTCCCCAACACCTCGACCGACTCCTCCAGCACCGCGAACCGCTCCCCGGCCGACCCGAACCGATATCCGAACGCCTCGAACTCCTCCGCCATCCAGCCGGCGCCGAGCCCGAGATCGAAGCGCCCGCCCGAGATGAGGTCGATGTCGGTGGCCGCCTTCGCGAGGAGCGCCGGATGTCGGAACGCGGCGCACAGGACGAGCGTCCCCAACCGGATGCGGTCGGTCACCGCGGCGATACCCGCGAGTGTCGTGAGCGGCTCCAGCGACGCGATCGGCGACGGATCCGCGCCGTACCTGGCGAACGAGTAGAAGAAATGATCCGACACCCAGACCGAGTCGAAGCCCAGGTTCTCCGCCCTCCGTGCCCACTCGCTCGCGTCCTCGAACGAGATCTGCCCGGATGGGAACGAGAAGCCGTAGTGCGGCAGACTCAACCCGAAGCGCATCCGGCGAGGATAGTCAGGGACTCAGGGGACCGGGCCCGAGGACGGGATCTCTCCGCGACCACTGAGGCTGCCGTGGAGGAGCACCTTCCCGCGCGCATCCCGGACTTCCACGGCCTCGAAGGCGGTGAGGCTCTCGACGAACCGGCCCCACACCACGCCGCCATCGCCCGAATCCAATTCGCGGATACGGCCCACCACGAACGCGTTCGCCCGATCCCCCACCAGCCGGACCTCGAGAGGGAACTGAGGGGCGCGAAGACCGTCGAGTCCGATCAGCGCGACGAGGACGAGGTCGTGGGAAGACGGCGCCAGGACGACCGTGGCGTCGCCGGCTCCGGACCGCCCGCGCGGCGAGACGAGCGTCGCGGATTCGATGACGTTCTTCGGATCGGCGCCCTCGATCTGGGCGATCACGTCTTGCCGGAAGGAGGCAAGTGCCTCCTGTTGCCGCTGGCGCTGCCTGTCCACTTGATCCTCGAGACGACCCGCGCGTCCCGCCATCACGGCACCCCAGCCGAGTCCGGAGAGCGCGAGCATCGCGGCGAGGACGCCGGCTGCGGCGACGCGGCTCCGTCGCGGCGACGCAGCCCGGCCCCGACTCGCCGCCACCCGAACCGTCTCGACGACCCGCTCCTCGAGCTCCGCCGGCGGCTCCACCGGCGCCACGGAGTAGGCCAGCGTGGCGGCGGCCCTCTGCAGCTCCCCCGCCTCCTTCCTGCACGCCGCGCACCATTCCAGGTGGCGGTCGAGGGAGGACCCGTCCCCGTCCGTCAGGACGCCGAGAGCGTGCTCAGCGAGCCGCTCGCGAACGGCGAGGCAGTTCACAGGATCTCCTTGCCTTCGTTCGCGCGTCGGACCTTGATCATCGCCGTACGGAGCCGTGTCTTCACGGTTCCCAGAGGGATCCCGTCGGCCTCCGAGATCTCCCTCGCCGTCAGGCCACGGAAGTACGCGCGGGTCAGCAAGCGTCGTTCGGCCTCCGTCAGCGACGCGAGAGCCCGCGTGGCCGCATCTCGCTCCTCGACCACGTCTTCCTCGCTCGCGGCGGGCGCATCGGGAACCTCGTCCACCAGCACGAGGGTGGGTCGGCGAGCACCTGTCTCGCGGCGGAGACGGTCGACGGCGAGGTTGTGCGCGATGGTCATGAGCCAGGTCGACAGGCGCCCCCGCGCCGGATCGAATCGCGCGGCCTTGCGCCACGCGGTGAGGAAGACGTCTTGCGTGAGCTCCTCGGCCGACTCCCTGGATCCGAGCAGCCGCATCCCGAGGGAGAACACGGGACGCCCGAACCTCGAGTAGAGAGCGCGGATGGCATCGTCTTCACCGTTGAGGAGACCCTCCATCAGTTGTTGCTCTTCCCTGGGGAGGAGCGGACCTTCGTGCCGAGCGTCCACTCGGGTTCCTCTCGGTATACGGAGCCTTCGGCATCGAAGACTTTGCGGACCCTTGCCCCCGATATTCGCACGGTTGCACCGGGAGGGAAACGCCGAGTACCGGTCGAGGCCGGCCAGAACCGCGCGGGGTAGGCTGGCGCATCAGGGGAAAGAAACCCGCGCAGGAGCGCTGACCAGGTGATCGAGACGTCGAGGACCACCCGGATGTTGGTCGGCGCCGTGCTCCTGGTCGCCGGCCTCGCATCCTCCGCCTCCGCTCAGTCGGCCCCATCTTCGGTCGTCCGGTTGTCGCTCGAGGGCGTCGTCGACCCCTTCGTTGCGGACTACCTCCGGGAAGGTATCGAAGGGGCGGAGGGAGCCGCCGCCGTGCTCATCACGATCGATACACCGGGGGGTCTCAGCTCCTCGATGCAAGAGATCATCAAGGCGATCGAGGCATCCACGACCCCGGTGATCTGCTACGTGTCGCCAGAAGGCGCGAGGGCCGCATCAGCGGGAGCCTTCATCCTCATGGCATGCCACGTCGCCGCCATGGCGCCTGCCACCAACGTGGGCGCCTCCACACCCGTCGGGATCGGCGGGGTGACGCTCGCTCGGAAGGTCGAGGAGGACGCGGCAGCGACGATGCGGAAGCTCGCCGAGCAACGGGGACGCAACGCGGAGCTCGCCGAGACGTTCGTCACGGAGTCGAAGAGCATCACCGCGCAGGAAGCCCTCGATGGCGACATCATCGACCTGATCGCTGACTCCGAGCGCGAGCTCCTGGAGCTGGTCGACGGGATGGACGTGGTGGTCGCGGACGGAGTCTCGACAACCCTGCACACCGCCGACGCGTCGATCGATGACGTCGCGATGACGCCCGGCGTCGGGTTCCTCCATGGATTGTTCGATCCGAACCTCGCCTTCATCTTCTTCTGGCTCGGTCTCGCGTTGATCGTGCTGGAGCTGATCGTCCCCGGACACGTCTTCTCCGGAACGCTCGGCACCATCATGCTGCTGCTCTCGATCGTGTCGTTCGGGTTGTTGCCCGTGCGGTTGATCGGGATCGCGCTGCTCGTCGCCTCGGTGGTGTTCTTCGTCGTCGAGTTGAAGGTTCCGGGTCTCGGGATCTGGTCGGCGGCCGGCATCGTGTCACTCGTCCTGGGCGGGCTCTTCTTGTTCGACAGTGCCGGGGGCGTCCGTGTCTCGCCCTTCGCGATCGTGCCCGTGGCCGCCTTGATGGCATCGTTCTTCGGGTTCGTCGTCGCGAAGGCCCTGGCGATGAGGCATCTCCCCGCCGCGCAGGGAGCGGAGGCCGTCGTCGGCCGGGAGGGCGTGGTGCTCGCCGCGGGGCTCGATCCCGGGGGTGTCGTCCGGGTGGCGGCCGAGGAGTGGATGGCCAGGTCGGCGAGCGGCCCCATCCCCGAGGGGTCCAAGATCCGCGTGACCAGGCTCGACGGACTCGTGCTGACCGTCGAGCCGCTCGAACCCGAGCACGTGCCCGCCGGCGGCGCCCAGCCGGCCCGAGGAGGGAACACCTGATGGACTTCACCAGCCCGGCTTTCATCATCTTGGCCGTCGTCATCGTGCTGGCCATCCTGCTCCTGGCCAATGCGATCCGTATCGTGCCCGAATACCAACGACTCGTGGTGTTCCGACTCGGGCGACTGCTTGGGGTGAAGGGACCGGGACTCATCCTGCTGATCCCCATCGTGGACAAAGGGGTCAACGTGGACCTCCGCGAGTTCTTCCTGGAGATCCCGAGGCAGGACTCGATCACGAAGGACAACGCGCCGATCTCTGTCGACTTCATCACGTTCTACAAGGTCGTCGATCCCGGGATGAGCGTGATCCAGGTCGGGAACTTCGCCGGCGCGGCGCAGGCGCTCGCCTCTACCACCCTGCGAGCGGTCATCGGTGACATCCCCCTGGATGACGTGCTCGCCAAGCGCGACGAGATCAACCAGATCCTGCGTGCGAAGCTCGACGAGGTGACCGAGCGGTGGGGCGTGAAGGTCACGAACGTCGAGATCCGCGAGATCATCCCGCCACCGAGCGTCCAGGAGGCGATGACGAGACAGATGTCCGCGGAGCGCTCCCGTCGGGCCATCGTCCTCGAAGCGGACGGTACGAAATCTGCCGCGATCACGGTCGCGGAGGGCAACAAGGCGTCGGCGATCCTGAACGCCGAAGGGAGCAAGGCGTCGGCGATCCTCACGGCCGAGGGCGAACGACAGGCCGCGATCCTGCGTGCCGAGGGGTTCGCTCTGGCACTGAGCACCATCAATGAGCAAGCCGCGACGGCGGACCAGAAGACGATCAGCCTCCAATATCTCGAGACCCTCAAGCAGATCGGCGCCTCGCCGGCCTCGAAGATCGTCGTGCCCATGGAATTGTCCGGCCTCGTCTCCGGGATGGTCGCGCTCGCCGACCTGGCGAAGGACAACGGCGGTCGGGGCGCCTGAAGCCGGAGCGAGCAGTAGGTCTGGGGTGGCTCCTCCCGCGCAACACGGGACTGCGATCGGAGGAACTCCCGGGACCTGCGCGGTGTAGACAGCCGTGAAGGGAAGAGCTCCCGTGGAGGGCCGACCACTGGAGGACGCCGAGCTCGCACGGCGAGCCCGTGAGGGCGACGACGCTGCGTACGAGGATCTGGTGAAGCGGTACGGGCAGATCGCCTTCCGTGTCGCTTGGTTGGTCACGCGCGATCGCGGCGAGGCGGAGGACTCGGCCCAGGAGGCATTCGTGAAGGCCTACTACGCGCTCCCCCGGTTCCGGCCGGACGCTCCGTTCCGGCCGTGGCTGCTGAGGATCGTCGCGAACGAGGCGCGGAACAGAGCGCGATCCACCCACCGTCGCCAGGGCCTGGCCCTGCGCGCGGCCGCGGTCTCCGACGGGGACGCGGCCCCGTCCCCGGAGACCGCGGCCATGGCGGGAGAGGATCGCGAAGCACTGGTCGCCGCGATCAACCGGCTGTCGCTTTCCGACCGCGAGGTGATCGGGTACCGGTTCCTGCTCGGCCTCTCCGAGAGCGAGACGGCGGACGTACTCGACGTGCGCCTGGGAACGGTGAAGTCGAGGCTCTCCAGGGCGATGGCGCGATTGCGGAGCACTCTCGAGGAGCCGGCATGAGCGAACGCCTCCGGTCGATGAGCGATGAGGAGCTCGGTGGGGCACTGTCCACCCTCGACGTCGCGTGGCCGCCCACGCCCGATCTCGCGCCAACCGTCATGGCCGTGACACGTGCCGGGAGGCAGCCTCGCGTCGTCCATCTCCCGCTGTCGCGTTCCAAGCGGATCATGCTGATCGCCGCGGCGACCGTGCTCCTGCTAGCCGGGGCGGCGGTTGCTGCGAAGATCATCATCGACCTCGGGGCCGTCGTGGTGAATGTCACGCCGAGCGTTCCTGGCGTCAACCCCACATCGTCGAGCGCGCCCACGGGCGAACCTGTGACCCTGGAGGAGGCGGGAGCGCTGCTTGGCCGGGCAGTCGCCGTTCCCGGACGGTTGGGCCTGCCCGATCGGATCTGGGCGGACGAGGTCTTCACGGAGGCCGGCGAAGTGGCTCGAGTCACGATGGCGTGGCGGGCGCGACCGGACCTTCCGGAGATCCCGGGCACGCGGTTCGGAGCTGTCCTGATGGTCTTCGAAGGCGACGCCAACCAGGCCTCGAAGGACATCTACGCGGATACGGGTGTGCTGCAGTACGAGACCGTGGACGGGGTCGAGTACTACTGGACCACCGGCACGCACCTCCTCGAGCTGCTCACCGGCGAAGGTGTCGTCTACGTGCGCGTGGAGGGAAACGTGCTCCTATGGCGCGACGGTCCCTATACCAGGCGCCTGGAGACCTCCCTCCCGAAGGCCGACGCCCTCCGGATCGCGACTTCGGACGGAACCCCCTGACACCGGCCGGTGTAGCAAGGTCATCGGACAACGAGGAGGGATCGGCATGAGGCGAGGGATGCTGCTCTGCCTGATCGCGGGCACAGCCGCGGTCGTCCTAGGGATGCCCGGCGCGGCACTTGCCGGCGGTGGCTGCCACGGAGGCGTCACGCAGAACGACGCGAGGGATCAGAAGGTCGCGACGGTCAGGATGGTGGACGCCTGCTTCACGGCCACGGTGACCTCGGTCGACCCCGGAACGCCCGTGACCTTCGCGAACACGGATCTCGGAGTCACCCACAACGTGGGCGGCAACAGTTGGGGTCACTTCGAGGACATGATCGAAGGGGACGCATTCACCGTGACCTTCGATGAGGCGGGCATCTACCCGTTCGCGTGCAATTACCACCCCGGGATGACCGGGGCGATCGTCGTCGGCGACGGGACGGGCGCGGGGGCCGGCGAGAAGATCACCGTCCAGCCGTTCGAAGCGACGTCGCCGAAGGTCATCGGATCCGTGGTGACCGAGGACGCCGGTCTTCCGATCGGTGCCCTCGTCGCGGTCGGTCTCGGCGGGCTGGCGTTGGGGATCGGGCTGATGCTCTGGATCCGCCGCCTCGGAAGGACGAGCGCGGCGGTGTGATCGTTCAGACCGGGAGGGCGAGCCCGGCCTGCTGCATCGCGAGCTCGAAGTCGTGCCGGCTGGATACGGCCTGGAAGGCAGCCTCCGTCGTGATCTTCCCCTCTTGGAGGAGGATCAGGAGCGACTGATCGAACGTCATCATCCCGTAGAAGTGGCCGTCGGCGAGCACGTCCTTGATCTCGTGCGTCCGGTCGGGGTCGACGATCCGCTCGGCGATACGACCCGTATTGACGAGGACCTCGAGGGCGGGGGTCCGCCCGCCATCCACAGTCGTGACGAGTCGCTGGCAGATGATCCCGCGGAGCGTCCCCGCGAGCGCCAGCCGCACCTGCTTCTGCTGGTACGGGGGGAAGAAGTCGATCACGCGGTTGACGGTCTCGGTGGCGTCCACGGTGTGGAGCGTGGACAGGACGAGGTGCCCCGTCTCCGCCGCTTGGATCGCGGCCCTCACGGTCTCGGTGTCGCGCATCTCACCGATCAAGATCACGTCCGGGTCCTGCCGGAGCGCGGCCCGCAAGGCGGACAGGAAGTCCTGCGTGTCGTTGCCGATCTCGCGCTGGTTGATAGAGGCGATCGCGTCTCGATGGAGCACCTCGATCGGATCCTCGATCGTCACGATGTGCACGGGTTTCGTCTCGTTGATGTAGCCGATCATCGACGCGAGCGTCGTGGTCTTCCCCGATCCGGTCGGTCCCGTGACGAGGATCAGGCCGCGATGCTCATCCGCGAGCTGACGGACTGCGTCCGGCAGACCCATCTCTTCGAACGTCGGGCCACCGAAGCGGAGCCGGCGGAGCACCATCGAGATCGACCCGCGCTGCTTGAACACGTTCGCGCGGAAGCGACCGATCTCCTTGAGGGAGTACGCGAAGTCGACCTCACCGTTCTCGTCGAACGCCTCCCTGCGGTCGGCGGGGATGATGCTCTCGGCGATCGCGGCCGTCTCGACAGGCGTGATCGGGTCCCGGTCCATGCGCCGCAGCCCATCCGGCAGTCGGATCATCGGCGCGGAGCCGACCTTGACGTGCAGGTCCGACCCCTGGCCTTCCATGAGATCCTTGAGCCAGCCGTCGAACTCCGCTACCGCGGAATCCGTGTTCTCCACTGCGCCACACCTCATCTCGAGTGGAAACGATGATCGGAGCGCGACTCGCGCCCCCTCTCCTTCTCCCATCGGTCGCTGGGGGGATGAACTTCAGCCGGCGCTCGCCTGTCGGCTCGGGGTCATCCTCCCGCGACGACCCGGCAGACGGAACCACGATCCGCGAGCGGCTCGAAGGAACGAAGGTGTAGCCGAGGACGTGATCCCTCGAGCATCCCTTCCAGCAAACCACGGTGCACGGTGCACACGAGCTCGCGATGCTCCTCGAGGAGGTCCCGGAACGGACAGCCTCGCAGGGCGATCTCCACCGACCGGTTCCCTCGGCGGCGGAATCGCGGATCGAAGCCGGCTTCCGCCAGCGCCTCCCGCAGGGCCGCCAGGTTGGGCCCCGGGCGGCGAGCGCCCGGTGGCGGGGCGTGCCTCGTCATGAGGTAGTCACCCCAGTCCCTGGCGAGGGACTCGGCACCGGTTCGTGCGCGCGTCCCCGTGATGAGCGTGGCGAGGATGTCTGCGAGCAGCCGATAGTCGCGTCCTTCCCGGTTGCCCATCGGGACCGCGGTGTAAACGGTCTGGGGGCGGCCGACCGCCGACGGGCCTCGTCGCGTCTCCGACGCGACGAGACCCGCGTCGACCAATCGTCGGAGATGGGGACGGATCGTGTTCGCGTGCAGGCCGAGCCTGGTGGCGAGCTCGCGCACGGGGACGGGCCGGCCGGACAGGCGCAGGTAGCGGTAGAGCCGGTAGCGGGTGTCATCCGCGAGGGCCTTGTGGATCTCGATCGGGGCGGGCTCGTTCATCCACGCATCTCGTACGATGGGCTTTGCACGGTTCACACCGTGTCAACCAGAGCTTAGACCCCCCATGAGAGGAGAGTCCGTGGCCACCGAGGCGCAGGTCCGTGAGGCGCTGAAGAGCGTCAAGGACCCCGAGATCGGCAGACCGATCGACGAGATCGGGATGCTGGAATCCGTGGCCGTGGACGACGGCGTCGTCCGGGTGCACGTCCTCATCACGATCGAGGGATGCCCCCTGAAGGACCGGATCACCGGGGACGTGACCGCCGCCGTCCAGCCGCTCGAGGGCGTGGAGCGCGTGGACGTCGAGCTCACCCCGATGAGCGCGGAAGCGCGGGAGAAGCTGGTTTCGCAGCTCCGCGGCGGGCAGCCGGCCGCCCCGGAGACCACGATCTCGTTCCCGCCGCAGACCGCGATCATCGCGATCGCATCAGGCAAGGGCGGCGTCGGCAAGTCGAGCGTGACCGTGAACCTCGCGGCGGCCCTCGCGAAAGCCGGCCGCTCGGTCGGCGTCCTCGATGCCGACGTGTGGGGATTCAGCGTGCCGCGGATGCTCGGCGCGGTGGGCAAGCCGGTCGGGTTCAACGACATGATCCTGCCGTTGGAAGCCCACGGCGTGAAGGTGATCTCCATGGGGCACTTCGTACCCGAGGAGACGCCGGTGATCTGGCGCGGTCCGATGCTGCACAAGGCGATCCAGCAGTTCCTCGGCGACGTCTGGTGGGGCGACCTCGATTTCCTGCTGTGCGATCTCCCGCCCGGCACCGGGGACGTCTCGATCTCTCTCGCCTCGTTCATCCCCGGCGCCTCGATGCTCGTGGTGACCACCCCGCAGGACGCTGCTCGCAAGGTCGCCGAGCGCGCCGGGAAGATGGCCGAGCGCACGAACCTGCGGCCTCTGGGGGTTGTCGAGAACATGTCGTGGTACCTGTGCCCGCACTGCGGAGAGCGCGAGACGATCTTCGGCGAAGGTGGCGGCCGCGAGGCCGCCGAGACGCTCGGCGTGCCGCTGATGGCACAGGTCCCGTTGGTGCCGGCGCTCCGGGCCGGTGGCGACGAGGGCGTGCCGATCGTCCTCTCCGACCCCGACTCCCCCGCCGCGGTCGCGTTGACCGAGGCGGCCGAAGCGGTCGTTCGCACGACGAAATCGAAGGTGGGGAAGCCGCTCCAGCTCATGGCGCGGTGACGCAGCCTCAAACGCCTTCGGGCGATGTTCCGAGCACGTCGTGCTCCAGTCCGCTGGTCATCTATCGGCCGCGACTCAAGTAGGCATCCCACATCCGCAGGCGCGACCGAGACGTTCGGCTCGCTGTCCGTGTTGAGTCACTCTCCTCGGGAATCTCGCTACGATCGCGCCATGACGCTGAAACGCCTGCGTCGTCATTGGGATGTCTTGGGCCGGAAGGATCCTCTGTGGGCCGTTCTCGCGTCAGACGAAAAGCGAGGCAACCGGTGGAGGGTGGACGAGTTCTTCGCAACGGGTCAGGACGAGATCGAAGAGGTAACGAAGTATGTGGAGGCGCTCGGCGTGGAGCTCGATCATCGCAACGCGCTGGACTTCGGGTGCGGCGTCGGACGTCTCACGCAGGCGCTCGCCGACCGGTTCGAGATCGTTTGGGGCGTTGATATCGCCCCTTCGATGATCGAGCAGGCGAAGCATTACGATCGACACCCAGGATCGTGTCACTACATCCTGAACGAGCGGGGTGACCTGCGGATGTTCGAAACCGCGAGTTTCGGATTCATCTATTCGAACATCGTGCTTCAACACATGGAGCCTCGATACCAGCGGTCGTACGTGCGGGAGTTCGTTCGGATCTTGACTTCTGGGGGTGTCCTCGTGTTCCAGCTCCCGAGCGAGCGGATCGAGCGTGAGGGCAGCACGTGGGGAAGTATCAAGCGGGGCATCAAGTCCATCGCACCGGCCCCGATCCTTGGCGCATACAAGAGGATCCGTTGGGGCAGACGAGCCCTCATCAAGATGTGCGGGATGCCGAGGGATGAGGTCACCGGGCTTCTCCGGGCTGAAGGTGCGACGATCCTGGATATCCGAACAGACAGATCCGCAGGAGCGAGCTGGGCTGGATTCCGATACACCGTGACGAAGTAGGCGTGTTCCTGGGAAGCGGGAGGGTGTATGGAAACCGTGGCTTCGTTCCTGGATCGGGGGGAATACGCATGGATGTGATCGCCTACCGGCCCGACCCATCTGAGTTCGCGTGGACGTTCGGGGGCGTGCCGCCGGTCCGAACCGTGAAGCCGGGAGACATCGTGGAGCTCTGGACCGAGGACGCGTTCGGCGGGAAGGTCCGCGGTCCGAACGACTGGATCAGCCGCGTGATCGAGTTCCCGTTCGTGAATCCGCAGACCGGGCCGTTCCTCGTCGACGGCGCGGAGCCGGGAGACACCCTCGCGATCCATTTCATCTCGATCGAGCCTTCGAGGGACTGGGCTTCGTCGTGCACCGTGCCGCTCTTCGGAGCGCTCTCGACGACCCACCAGACCGCGACGCTGCACGAGCCGCTCCCGGAGCGCGTCTGGATCTACGAGGTCGACCGAGCCGCTCGCACCGTCACGTACCGGGCGACCGAGGGCGATCACGTCGCGACGCTGCCGCTGGATCCGATGCACGGGACGGTCGGCGTCGCTCCGGCCGCCTTCGAGGCCCGATCGTCGCTCGTCCCGGATGCCCACGGCGGGAACATGGACACGCCCGAGATGCGGACCGGTGTCACGTGCTATCTGGGGGTGAACGTCGAAGGCGCGCTCTTCTCGATCGGAGATGGGCACTGCCGGCAGGGTGAAGGCGAGACCTGCGGCGTCGCCGTCGAGGCGGCCATGGACACGGTGATCACGATCGATCTGGTGAAGGGGCGGGCGACTCCGTGGCCGCGCCTCGAGAGCGACACGCACGTGATGTCGACCGGCTCCGCTCGTCCGCTGGAGGACGCGTTCCGGATCGCGCACGCAGATCTCATCTCGTGGATGGGCGAGGAGTACGGACTCGAGGCCCTCGACGCCTATCAGCTGCTGACCCAGGTCAGCGAGTCGCCGGTGGCGAACGTCGTGGATCCGAACTACACCTTCCTGGTCAAGGTGGCGAAGTCGTACCTGCCACAGGCGGACGCCTACCGCGGTACGCACGAGCGGATGCGGCAGATCGGTCGGTCGTATCTGACGGCTCGCTGAAGGATCGGCCGTCACGTCTCGGCGAGCTCAGGAGCTGACCACAGCCTCGGCGTCGGCGGGTATCGGTTCCAGACGCCCGGGCGTCGTCGGCCCGGGACGCTTCGACACGGCCCAATAGATGAGGAGCGCGCTCGCGAGGATCGCGACGATGAGCGCGGTCCACTGCGAGCCTGTGAACGGCCCGAAGCGCTTGTCGATCCGGAGCGAATCCTCGAGCAGTCTGATGCACCCGTACGCGAGCGCGAACGTGAGGGTCGCCACCCCTTCACGACGGGGCGAGCGGATGAACCACCAGAGGAACACGAACAGGAGACCGGCAAGCAACATGTCGTAGAGCGCCGTCTGATGCACGCCGATGCCACGTGCGATGACCTCAGACCCGTCGCGCAGGACGGCACCGCTCTTGTCGATCGTCTCCACGAGTCCCCCGCGCAGCGTCGCCGTGCAAGCGCCGTCGTTGCACGAGAAGGGCGGGGCGAGCCTTCCGCCCTCGTAGGTCCACGCGAGCAACCACGAAGTCGGTTTCCCGAGGTGATCGCCGATGATCAGATCGCCGATGCGGCCGACCGCGATACCGAGCGCGAGGCAGGGCGCGATCGTGTCGGCCACCTGGAAGAATCGGAACCGGTACTCCTGTCGCTTGATGTTGACGGCGTTCGCGATCGTCGCGCCGGCGATCCCTCCCAGAAGAGAGATCCCGCCCTCCCAGATCTTGAACCAATCGACCGGGGTCGAGAACTCGGACACGTGCGCGATCACGTAGGCGACCCGGGCGCCCACGAGCGAGCCGATCACCGACCAGAAGACGATCGAGTTCGCAAGACTCTCGGGCATGCCACGCCGCACGGCAAGCTTCGTGAGCACCCACGCTCCGACCATGAATCCGATCGCGATGCCGAGCCCATGGGGCGAGATCGCGAGCGAGTCCCCGAATCGGAAACGGTCGAGGACGGGCCAGCCGACGGACGCGATGGCTTCGAGCACCGCCGGCGAGTCTATCGAGGGCGTTCTCCGGCGCTCGCGTCACCGAGACCGTGGATCTCGGTGGCGCAGGCGCGGAGCGCGGTCGCGCGGCCACAGCCGCGCGACCGCGCGCCCGAACAGGAGCCCGCTCGCCACGTCGCTCGGGTAGTGGACGCCGAGGGCGACGCGGGAGGCGGCGACCGAGATGTCGAGACCGGTGAGCGCGGCGCGGCCGAGGACACCGACCCCGAGCTCGCGCGCGGCGACGCGCGTGAACGTCGTGAGGACCGCCGGATGGCTGGAAGGCCACGAGGTCCCGTGCGGCTCCGCGATCATCCGGCGGGTCCCCTCGGGATCCGCCAGGAAGGGCCGGGGGCGGTCGACGAGGCGCTTCACTCCCTGGAGGAGCAGCCAGGTGGCGCCCGCGCCCGCCAGTGCGCGGGCGCCCTCACGCCGGCGGCCGGCCAGCGCGAGCGCGCCGGCCGCCGCCGCCGCAGCGTAGAGCGACCCGAGCTCCGTGATCTCCGCGAAGAACCGGTCGGTCGTCCCGCCGCGCTCGGCGTTGGCGGCCTTGAAGAGGTTCTCATCGAGTGCTCGGCCGTCCTCGGTCCGGAGGGCGGCATGCCCGATCGCCGCTCCGCCCGCGGCGAGCGCTCCCGCCCAGGCGATCCTGCCCACTCCTCTGCTCAGCTTCATCGGCCGACCATCATGCGACAATCGCCGAGGGATCGAAGG
The DNA here is from genome assembly GCA_963842295.1 of uncultured Actinomycetota bacterium. Taxonomy (GTDB): domain Bacteria; phylum Actinomycetota; class UBA4738; order UBA4738; family HRBIN12; genus JAJNBA01. The sequence continues at coordinate 335,354 of CAWJFY010000009.1, forward strand.
GAACGAGGCGAGCCAGGGAGACCACGAAGTGCGACGAGAGCCGGAAGACCCGAACGACGCCGTCCCCGAGGACAAACCCAGCTTCGAGTACCGACGGGAGAACGCCGGCCTCAAAGCCGTCGCGCTCAGCACCGCCGGCCTGCTCCTCGTGATCTTCATCCTCCAGAACCTCAACGACGCGAACATCGACTTCCTGTTCTGGGACTGGGATGTGGCGGTCGCCCTGCCGATCGGCATCGCCGCCGCACTCGGATTCGTGATCGGATGGAGCGTCAACTGGCTCCGCCGGCGGGCCGGTCGGCCGAAGAAGCCAAGGAAGACGGACTAGGCCCCCGCTTCGATCTGGCGCTTCTGTCCCAGGGTCCCGTGACGGATCCCGAGCTGCGCCCCACCGACGGCGTTCAGCCCGGCGGCCACGACACGTCCGAGCGGCCCGCGGAAGGTGTAGGAGACCTCGTGACGGAGCACGCTTCGGTCCCGAGGCAGCCTGCCGACCGAGGTGTCGATCGTCGCATCGAGCGGACCGCGCAGCCGGATCGTCGCGTGGGACGGAGCCTCCCATCGGAGGATCTCGCCGCGAACCCTGACACGAACGCCCATGAACGACATGACCACCGAGTACGTGGAGCCGACACCGAGTTCCTCGTCCGGAAGTCGGACACTCACGACATGACGCTCCCAATGAGGGATGTTGCCGGGGTTGCTCACGACCTCCCACACCCGTTCGGGGGGTGCGTCGACCTCGACGGAGAACTCTGCGGTGCTCATGCGAGGTCGGCGCTTCCGCTGGACCAGCCGCGCCACCACACCAACCGCGTCGGCGCGAGCCGGATCAACGCGTCCGCATCGGGGTCGATCTCCCTCGCGAGTGCACGAGCCGTCTTCACGCCGTTGCCGAGCGAGTCGAGCACGTAGATCGACGCCGTGCCTTGCACCATCGCGCCGACCATGTCACGAGCGCGCCACGCGGCGGCCTCGTCGACGGTGAGCGCCGCAGGCGTGTCCGGCCCGGCCGCCGCGAGTGCGAGGGTCTCTTCGGGCAGAGCCGCATAGAGGGCCGGACCATCCACCCGCCATCGCGCCGGCACGACGACCGGCCCGCGCTCACCCACGAGCGTCAGGACGCCGTCGCCACCGGCGCCGAGAGGACGCCGGACCTCGGGCGGCAGCCCCACGAGGGGATCGTCGGCCTTCGTGGAGCGACGAAACACCTCGTGGGAAGTCGACGCGCCGCCCCAGCGACCTCTCCCCTCTTGCACGCCGTCCTCGTCCACGAGCGCGGTCCGCTCGAGCTCGATACCGACGAACACCCTCCCGGGTGGCGTCCACGCGAAAGGCACCTGCTTGGCGTCGAGGGCATACCCCGCGAAGAACCGCGCGTTCTTCTTGCTGAACGCGGCCGTCGCGCGAGCGATCGAGGTCGCCCCCGCCACGGCATCCCCCCAGGTGTTGCGGTCGAGCGCGTCGTAGAGCTTCGCCTGGCCCGTGAACGAGACCGCCAGCTCGCCGTGGCGGACCACGCCCGCCGCGGAGGGATCTGCCTTCAACGATCGCGTCTTCACCGACCGCCTGGAGGTGGTCAACCACAGCCGGCCGCCCGAATACGCGAACACGAGCGGTGTGCAATGCGGACCGCTCGGCGCGGACGTGGCCACGTGACAGAACTGGCCCTGCTCCAGCACCGATTGAACGGCCGTCGAGAGGAAGCTCACGAAGGCACCTTGTCATGGGCGGCCGAGGGGGGCCACACGAGCATCAGCCCGGTCCAGACGAGATGGCTCGCGATGGGCGCCAGCAAACCACCACTCCACGCCGCCAGCCCCGTCCACAGCGCGCCGCCCACGGCCGCGCCGGCGAGCAACGGTGCACTGGACCACGCAGCGCTTACTCCGACGGCCGCCGCCCAGCTCAGGAGGGCGCCCGTGGCCGAGGTGGTCGCTTCGCTGAGCTGGGGGAGCACGAGGCCCCGCCAGAAGATCTCCTCGCCAGGCACCGCGATCAAGAGCGTGAGAGCGATGGTCGTGAAGACAGTCGTCTCCTTCGAACGTCGGTAGACGCTTGCGACGGCTCCGCGGACCGAGGGGTTTTGCGCAGCGACGTCGACGACCACCCGGGTCGCGCCGTACAAGATGAGCCCCGACATCACGCCCACCCCGGAGGCCACCGCGACCTCGGTGTCGCGACAGCAGCTCGGGTCGCCGGCGAGGAGCGAGGCGATCCCGATCACCGCGAAGGTCATCGCGGTCGCGGGCCAGAACGGGAGCCGGTCGCGCGCGACCAAGCGCCACACGACCACCTGGGCAGCGATGCCGACGGCGATGGCCGCTTCGGTCATCAGCCGGGCGCGATCGGGCCCCCGCCTGGGGTCCCGAGGAATCGGGTCTTGACCGCCACCTCCGCGGTGAAGGCGGTGACGACCGCCAGGTAGTAGAAGCCCGTGGCCGACTGCACCGCGGACGCCCGCTCGCCCTTGAGCACGGCCCTGACCATCACGGCGATCAGCGCCGTCGCGACGACCATGCCGAGGGCGATCCACGGCGCCAACGCACCGGCCGTGAGCAACGGGTTGATCGACGTCGACGTCTCGACGCCCGAGAAGCCCGCGCTGATCACCGCGGCGGCGGCGGCGACCACCGAGATCAGCAGGATCGTCGTCATCCTGTCGATCGGACCACGCGGCAGCTTGCGATCGGTCAGGTACCAGTGGCCGAGGAGCAGACCATCCGTCGCCGAGCCCAGGAGGGCGGCGCCGGCCGCGAGCTGGAAGAGCGCGAGCGGATACGACTGGCGGCCGGCGCCGCCCATCCACACGAGCACCGCCATCCAAGCCGGCACGCTCAGCAGCCCGACGACACGGCCGGCCGACTGCTGCCGCGCGAACAGCAGCACCGTCCACAGCAGGGTCGCCCCGCCGGCCACGAGCGTCGTCGCGCGGAGGATCTCTGACTCGGCGAACCCGCTGGATCCGATGACGCCGGCCTCGACGGAGAGCCATGTGAACACCGCGAGCACCGTGAGGATGGCGCCGAGAAGCTTGAAGAACCCTCGCTTGACCTCGGTCCAGAGCGGGCTTACCCACAGGAACAGCGTCGCACCGGCCATCGTCTCGGCGAGGACGAGGGCCATGACGCCCGCGACCCCGGTCACGCTCCGCCCGCCCGCATCGCGCGGGAGTCTAGCCTCGGTCCCGCGTACGTCCGGTGCACGGGTAGGCTGCCCCGATGGAGGACTGGCGGTCCTACGACGGTGTCGCGGAGATCTACGAACGCGTGCACGCGCCCCGGTTCGCAGACGCCGCGCGGGATCTCGTCGCAGCGCTCGGCATCGAGGGAGGCCAGCGCGTGCTCGACATCGGGACCGGGACCGGCGCCGCTGCGGACGAGATCGCGCGCACCGATGCGAAAGTCGTGGGGGTCGACCGCTCCCTCCGGATGCTCTCGGTCGCGCATCGCGAGCGCCCGTCGTTGCCGTTCGTGGCCGCGGACGTCCTCGATCTCCCCTTCCGCGACCGGACGTTCGACGTCGTCGCGGGAAACTTCGTGTTGGCGCATTTCGCCAAGGTCGAGACCGCGCTGTTCGAACTCACGCGCGTCCTCTCGCGAGGGGGCAGGATCGGCTTCACCACGTGGTCGGACAGCAAGGACGCGTTCCAGGACACCTGGACCGAGCTCATCGAGACGGTCATCCCTCGAGACATGCTGGCTCCGGCCTACGCGGCGGCCGCCCCGGGCCACGATCGCTTCAAGCAGCCCCAAGCGATCGAGGAGGCACTGCGCAGGGCCGGCTTCCGGCCCGTGCGGACCGAGCGGAAGCGCTACCAGTGGACCTACCCTCGGGACGACCTCGTGGAGGGTCTGGGGACCTGGGCGGTGGGGCGCTTCGCCCGCAACATGCTCGGGGAGTCGAGCTGGGCATCGTTCCTCGAACGGGCACGGACGACCTTCGCGGATCGCTTCCCCGATCCGCTCAACGACTTCCGGGACGTGGTCCTCGCGGTCGGCTCGCTGCCTAGCTGAGATCGAGGACCCGGAACTCCTCGGCGTGCTGGACGCCGATCTTCTCGCCGGCTGCGACGGCGTCCTCGCGAGGAACTCCTGGAAGTGCCGGATCCCCTCGGAGAGCTGGCTGGCGTGCTTCGCGAGCGCATCAACCTTCGTCGAGAAGAACCCGGTGATGTCTTCGACATGGTTCGGCTCGTTCGTCCATCCGAGCCAGAGGTCGTAGACGTCCTGCGTCCGGAGACCCTGCGCGAGCTGCTCGGGGTAGAAATGAGGGTTGCCGCTTCCCGGGTAGCACGCGTCCAGCGCCACGAAGCCGGACGCGCGATGGTCCGAGTGGTTGTAGTACCTGTTCTCGAAGAACACCACGGTCGGGTCGCATGCCACGACGGTCTCGGCGCGAACCTCTCGGATCCGATGCACGACTCCCTCGCGCACCTCCTCCGTATTCTCGAGCTCACTGTCCGAGATCGACCCGACCCGGACGCTCGCGAGCCCCAACACCTCGGCGGCTTGCTCGGTCTCCCGGACCCTCGTGGAAGCGAGCTCGCGTCGGTCCTGCTCGGGGTCCTGCGACCCGCGATCGCCGTTCGTGAGGATCAGCAGATGGACGTCGCGGCCGGCCGTCGCCCACTTCGCGAGCACTCCCCCGGCGCAGATCTCGGCGTCGTCCGGATGCGCGAACACACCCAGGACCGGTCCGGTCCGCGGCTCCTTGTTCTTCCTCGTCACGCCGCGCGATCGAGCACGAAGCGCACGAGTGCTCGCACGGGAACGCCGGTCGCACCTTTCGGCCCCAGGTCGTTGCCCTTCTCGGAGAAGGCCGGACCGGCGATATCCAGGTGCACCCACGGCACATCGCCCACGAACTCAGCCAGGAACCAAGCTGCGGTGATCGCGCCGCCCCAGCGCTCGCCGATGTTCTTGATGTCGGCGATGTTCGAATCGATCAGCCGCCGGTACTCCTTGTGCAGCGGTAGGGGCCAGATCCAGTCGCCGGTCGAACGGCCGGCCTGGACGATCTCGTCGACGAGCGCGTCATCGTTGCCCATCGCGCCGGTGATGTCGGTGCCGAGCGCGATCATGCACGCGCCGGTGAGCGTCGCCGTGTCCACGATGCACGCCGGCTTCTTCTCTGCGAGCAACGCCAGGGCGTCGGCGAGGATCAGCCGCCCCTCTGCGTCGGTGTTCAGGACCTCCGATGTCTTCCCGCCGTAATGCTTGATCACATCACCGGGCTTCTGCGCTGCTCCGCCGGGCATGTTCTCCGCGGAGGGGATCGCAGCGATCACGTTGATCTTCGGCTTCAACCGGGCGATCGCCTTCATCGTCGCGAGGATCGATGCGGCCCCACCCATGTCGATCTTCATCGTCTCCATGCCCTTCGCATCCTTGATCGACAGGCCGCCCGAGTCGAAGGCAACGCCTTTGCCGGTGAGGGCGATCGGGGTCGATCCGCCGGCACCTTCGTAGGTCAGCTCGATCAGCCGAGGCGGGTTCACGCTCCCCTGCCCCACCCCGAGGATGCCGCCGAATCCGCGCTTCTTGAGCTCGGCCTCCGTCCACACCCTGCACGCGAGCCCCTCAGCCTTCGCCATCGCCTGCGCCTCGCGCGCCAGCTGCGCGGGGGGAAGATCGCCGGCCGGCGTGTTGACGAGATCGCGCGCCCACGCGACCGCGTCCACGATGACCTCGGCGCTACGGATCGCCTTGCGCCCGGCTTTCACATCGCCCTTCGCGCTCCCGACGACCGTGACCTTCGACAGGGTCTTGTGCTCGTTCGTGGACTTGTAGCGGTCGAAGCGGTAGCCGCCCAGACCCAGGCCCTCCGCGGCCGCCTGCGCAAGGTCACCGACATCCCCCTTCACGGCCTGAGGGAAGGTGGTCGCCGCATGCCCGAACCGGCCCACCGACGACGCGACGCGGCCGAGCGCCTTGCGCATCGCGGCGACGTCGAACTCACTGCGTCCACCGACGCCCAGCAGGAGGACGGCGTTCGCCGCGAACCGGTCTCCATTCCGCTTGGTGACGAGGAGCGATTCGCCCTTCTTGCCAGTGAGCTTGGCATCGCGATAGGCCTGCTCGAGGCCGGTCTCTTCGACCCCGGGACCGAAGTCCGGGCCTTCGAAGACCGGCAAGATCAATACGCCCGCCTTCACCGCCACGGGTGCCTCCGTGGAGAACGAGAACGTGGTCACAACGCGCAACCTCCTTGGCATCCTCGGAACAGGCAGAACGGAGGGGCAGTGTAGCCATCCGATGCATCGAGGGACACCGGTACCCTTGCGTTCGTGAAAACGCTCGACATCCGCGACCTCGTCCGCTTCTCCGACGACGAGCCGCGCCGGCGGACGCTGATCGAGGGCGAACGATTGTGGTCGGAGATCATCTGCCTGCAGGGGGCGCAGGGCGTCGGTCCGATCCGAGACGACGGCGCGGACGGTGTCGTCGTCGTGCTCGCGGGCGAGGTCGCCACGCAGGTCGGGAAGGGCCGGGCTCGGATGAAGCAGTGGGAGACGGTCGAGGTGCCCGCGGGTCTGGAGCTGACCGTGCGGAACGCATCAGATGAGCCTGCCGTGGTGCTGCTGGTCGTCGCTCCACCGCCATCCGGCTGATGCGGCCGGGCCGGCATCGTTCAGGGACCCGCCGTTAGTCTTCCGCCATGGCGCAGGGAGCGGTGGTGGCGGCGACGCTCGCGACCGCCCGCGGACCGCTTCCCGCGAGAGGCGTCGCCGCCACCGCCGAGGTGATCTCGCCCGGCGGTGTTGCGTGGGACGCCGACGGCACGATCGTCTTCGCGGGGCCCGCAGCGGAGCTCCCGTGGGAGCCGGTCTCCCTCGGGAGGGTCGACGAGGGCACGATCGTCCCCGGGTTCGTCGACTGCCACGTGCATCTGCCGTTCGTCGGATGGCGCGCGGACGAGTTCGAGGCTCGCCTCGCCGGCGTCACGTACCGGGATCTCCACGACCGGGAAGGCGGCATCTTCCGCTCGGCGAGGATGCTCGCCGAAGCGGGCGACGGCGAGGTGCTCGCGTTCTCGAAGGCGCTGGCGCAAGAGATGGCGGCGCACGGCACCACGGCGATGGAGCTGAAGAGCGGGTACGGCCTCTCGGTCGAGGGCGAGCTGCGGCAGCTGCGGCTCGCGAGGCGGCTGGCCGAGGGGGTGTCGCAAACATGCACGGTGACGCTGCTCGCGTGCCACGCGATCCCCGATGGATGGTCACGCGAGGAGTGGGTCTCGGCGGCATGCGAGGAGCTCATCCCCGCGGCCGCGACGGAGGGGCTGGCGGACGCCGTCGACATCTACGTCGAGGACATCGCGTTCTCGCTCGGCGACCTGGAACGCGTGGCGGCGGCGGCCTCGACCGGGGGGCTGCCGCTGCGGGTGCACGCGGACCAACTGGGGCCGAGCGGGGCGGCCGAGGCCGCCGCCGCGCTGGGGGCGCGGAGCGCCGACCATCTGAACCACGTGAGCGACATGGGGATCGCAGCGCTCGGTGGCGGCGAGACCGCGGCCGTATTGCTGCCGACCTCGACCTTCACCCTCAGGGCGGCGCCGGCGCCCGTCGCTGCGCTCCGCGACGCCGGCGCCGCCCTCGCGATCGCCACCGACCTCAATCCGGGGACCTCGCCGGTCAGCTCGATGCCGGAGACGGTGGCGATGGCCTGCTCGCTGTACGGGATGACGCCGCTCTCGGCCCTCACGGCCGCCACGGCGAACCCCGCGTGGGTGCTGGGCCTCGCCGATCGGGTCGGCACATTGGAGTCGGGTAAGCGAGCAGACCTCGTGCTCCTGGACGGCCCTTCGTTCGCCCAGGTGCCGTATCGCCCGGGGCACAACCCCGTCGTCACCACGGTGATCGGCGGCGAGCTGTTGGCCTGAGGCGCCTAGCCGAGCGGCCCTGTCACCGCCTCGGCCGCGGCCACAAGCTCGCCCGACCGGACGAGCCGAAGAGCCTGGGCGATGTCCGGACCGAACTCGCGGTCCGCCTCGAAGAACGGCACGGCCTCGCGCAGTGTCTGCTTCACGGATCGCGTCGCAGCCCCCGGCTCGAGCGGCGACCTCAGATCAAGCGCCTGCGCCGCGCCGAGGGCTTCGAGCGCGATGACCGTCTCCGCGTTCGACCCGATCTCCCTGGCGTGTCGAGCCGCGATCATCCCCATCGAGACATGATCCTCCTGCCCGGCCGAGGAAGGGATCGAATCGACGGAGGCGGGATGGGCGAGCGACTTCGACTCCGACACGAGCGACGCCGCCGTGTACTGCACGAGCATGAAGCCGCTGTTCAGGCCGCTCTCGGGAACCAGGAACGGTGGAAGACCGTTCGAGAGCGCCGGGTCCAGCAGGCGGTAGAGGCGGCGCTCGCTGATGCTGGCCATCCCAACCGTGGCAGCTGCGAGGAGATCCATCGCGACCGCGACGGGCTGACCGTGGAAGTTCCCCCCCGACACGATGTCGCCGTCGGCCGACAGCACGATCGGGTTATCCGAGACCGCGTTCAGCTCGATCTCGAGGACACCACGCGCGAATCCGAGCGCGTCGCGCGTGGCGCCGTGCACCTGCGGCGCGCATCGCAGGGAGTACGCGTCTTGCACGAGATGCTCGCTGTCACGATGGGAGGCCAGGATCGGCGAGCCGTCGAGGAGCCGACGGAGGTTGGACGCGCTCGCTGCCTGGCCGGGATGCGGCCGCAGGCGCTGGAGTCGATCGTCGAACGGCGCGTCCGTGCCCAGGGCGGCTTCGATCGTCATCGCCGCAACCACATCCGCGGTACGGGCCAGCATCGACAGCCTCTCGGCCGCGAGGACCCCGATCGCCAGCATCCCCTGCGTCCCGTTCACGAGGGCGAGCCCTTCCTTCGCTTCCAACGTGAGAGGAGCAAGCCCGGCACGCTGCATCGCTCCCGCCGCGGGCTCGGTGCCGACATCCGTCAGCACATCGCCCGCGCCGATCGTCGGCAGGGCGAGGTTGGCGAGCGGCGCCAGGTCCCCCGATGCGCCGAGCGACCCCTGCTCCGGCACCGCGGGGATCACGTCTGCGTTCAGCATCTGCACCATGAGATCCACGAGCTCGGCTCGAACGCCCGAGTGGCCCAACGCCAGGACGTGGGCGCGGAGGAGCAGCATCGCGCGTCCCTCGGGACGTGAGAGCGGAGGTCCGACCGCGGTCGCATGGGAGCGAACGATCCCGTGTTGCAGATCCGACGCCTGGGCGGGATCGATCCGCACGTTGGCGAGCGCGCCGAACCCCGTCGTGACCCCGTACACGACCTCGCCCGAGGCAACGGCATCCTCGACGACGCGACGCGCGGCGGCGACCCGCTCTCGGGCATCCGCCGAGAAGGACACATCGGCGCCCGCCGCGACCGCGGCGACGTCGGTGAGCGTGAGTGTCTCCCCGATCGCGACCGTCACGGCTGCGAAGGCTACTACCGACCGCGAAGCAACTGATCAGCCCTCGCGGCCGACGACGAACCAGATCCCGCTGACCGGAACGTCGCCGATGTTCCACAGCCGATGTGGCTGCGTGGAGTCGAACGCGATCGAGTCACCGGGACCGAGCGCGTACTCCTCGAAGCGGAGTCGGACCCCGAGCTGCCCTTCGAGCACGACGCCGTACTCCCGTCCGGGGTGACGCATCATCTTCTCGTCGGAGGCCGAGGAACCCCCCACGTCGTAGACGACGTGCAGGAAGTCCACGTCTTCGTGCTCGTGGCTCGTGAGCCGCTCCCACCGCACGCCGGAGTCGAGGTCGATCACGTGTCGGTCCTCGAGCTTGACCATCGCGCCGTGACCCGACCCGCCGGGCGCCACTCCGTCGTCGCCGGCCCCCGTCGCGGAGCCGTTGCCGCCGCTGAAGATGTCGTCGACCGAGACGCCGAGCTCCGTCACGATCGCGTAGAGCGTGCTCACAGAGGGCTTGGACTGGCCCGACTCGATCTGCGAGATCATGCTGGCCGATAGACCGATGCGGCGCGCCAGCTCGCGCTGACTGATGTGCACACGATCGCGCTCCTCGCGGAGCCTCGTCCCGATGTCTTCGAGCTCTCCGGCCACCCAGCACCTCGACCCGTCCGATCGGTCGCAGCGTAGCGCTTAGCGTGACTGAGGACTACCCGTCGGATCGAAGGTCCGGCTCCGGGATTGCCTAGCCAGGAGCAGGCGAGGTATGTAGTGTCCCTGAACGGCGACGGCCTTTCGAGAAGTGAGAGTGATCGGACGGCGCCGAAACGGAGCGGCCGGGAGCCCGGCTCGCGAGGACCCGGATCGGCGTGGGGGGCGGATGACCAGGATCCTGCTCAAGGGTGGATGCGTCCTCACCTTGGGTGCCAGGTCGCCGAACCTCCGGCTCGGAGACGTCCTGATCGAGGACACCGTCGTGGCCGAGGTGGGGGTCGGGCTCCGCGCTCGCGACGCCGAGCAGATCGACGCGACCGATTCGATCGTGATGCCGGGCTTCGTCGATACCCACCGGCACGCGTGGACCTCCCTCTTCCGGAACCTCGGCGATCAAGCGTCCGACGGATCGGCCCTGGAGCCCACCACGGGTCTCGGTGATCACTTCCTGTCCGAGGACGTCTACGCCGCCACCTTGATCGGCTTGCTGGGTGCGGCAGAGGCGGGGATCACGACCGTCGTCGACTGGTCCGACATCCGATCCGACGACGGCCTCGCGGACGCCGCGCTCCAAGCGCACGCCGACGCCGGGCTGCGATCCGTGTTCGTCCACGTCCCCGACGGCGCCCGCGAACGCGACGCCGCGTCCGCGACGAGGCGGCACGTGGGCCGCCTCACCGACGCGGCCGGAGCGTTGACCACGGTCGCGTTCGGGGCGGTTCAGCCGGAGGGGACCGATCTCGGTGGCGTGGCCGAGGAGTGGGCAATGGCTCGGGAGTTGGGCTTGCGGATCCATGTGCACGGAAGCTCGGAGCGCTCGGGACGTGGCATGATCACCGCCCTCGCTCAGCGGAAGCTGCTCGGTGATGACCTCACGCTCGTACATCGCTCAGAGCTCGATGACGCGGACCTCGACGCCATCGAGTCGTCGCGATCTTCCGTGTCCTTGTCGCCCTCGAGCGAGATGGCGAGTGGACCCGGATCCCCCCGATCCAACAACTGATCGACCACGGCATCCGGCCGGGGCTGGGGATCGATGACGAACGGGTTGCGCCGGGCGACATGTTCGCCCAGATGCGGGCGACGATCTCCTTGCAGCACGCCACCGTCTTCGATCGCAAGCTGTCCGGGAAGGCCGGCCTCCCGCGGCTGATGAGCACGCGCGACGTCATCCGCTTCGCCACGGTCGACGGCGCCCGGGTCGCAGGGTTGGGTCGGGAGACCGGATCCCTCGAGCCGGGGATGCAGGCCGACATCATCCTGCTCCGAACCGACCGCCCCAACATCTTCCCGATCAACGACCCGATCGGAGCGGTCGTCTGGGGCATGGACACCTCGAACGTCGACCGGGTCTTCGTGGCCGGAAGACCCCTGATGCGCGACGGCGCCCTCGAAGCGAACGTGGAGCAGGCCCGCGACCTGGCGACGACGGCCCAACACCGCGTCTCGACCGCCGCCGGCCTCGCGACCGCTGCTGCACCGGGGGGTGAGCGGTGAGTACGACGACGAAGACCCCCTCGGCAGCGCTCACGTCGTTCGTCGTCGGCTCCCGCTACATGCCGGTGTACATCGCACTGCTCCTCCTCGTCGTCGTGGCGTCCATCTGGGCACCGGCAACCATGAGCGTGGTGAGCCTTCGCGCCATCGCGCCCTACGGGGCGGTGCTCGGGATCACCGCCCTCGGTCAGATGTTGGTGATCATGACCGGTGGGATCGACCTCAGCGTCCCGGGGACGATGAGCCTGGCCGCGGTGATCATGGTCGGTGTCGGCGAGGGGTCGAACGAGCAGATCACCGTCGCCATCGCCACCGCGATCGCCGCCGCCGCGGTGGTCGGACTCCTCAACGGCATCCTGATCGGCGGGCTCAAGCTGAACCCACTCATCGTCACCCTGGCGGTGGGTCTGATCGTGGTCGGCGTGGTCAATCGCTACGGAACCACCTTCCCGGTCCAGAGCCCGGTGCCGACCGGGTTGTCCGACTGGACGTCGACCCGCTTCCTCGGTGTCAGCCCCGTCTTCTGGATCGGTGTCGCGCTCACCCTCGTCCTGGTCGTCGGCCTTCGGTTCACGGCGGTCGGCCGCCGGTTCCAGGCGGTGGGCGCCAACCCCGTGGCCTCCCACGTCGTCGGTGTCCGGGTGAACGTGCACCAGATCCTCGTGTACGTGGTCGCCGGCGTCTTCTATGCCATCGCCGGCATCACGCTGGCGGGGCTCATCCGCACCCCGGGCGTCTCCATCGGTTCGCAGTACCTGTTGGGCCCGATCGCGGCGGTGGTGATCGGCGGTGCCTCGCTGACCGGGGGGTTGGCCAGCCCGTTGTCCACGTTCGCCGCTGCCTTCTTCCTGACGGGTCTGAACCAGATGCTGCGGACGATGGGGCTGCCGACCGCCCTGCAGTTCGTCGTGTTCGGTCTCGTGATCATCGGAGGCATGTTGGTTTCGGGTGATCGGATCGTTCGGGGCGTCGAGCAACTGATCCGAGAACGGAAACCATCGGATCGCTCGCAGACGCCCACGCTCCCCGGCTCCGCCGAGGGACGTGCCTGGAAGGAGGAGGGTATGTGACGGCTCCATCGTTCCGTGAACACCGGGGGTATCGATCGATCGGGAGGAGGAACATGCAACGCATCAGGATCATCGGCGTCATCGCCGTATTGGCTTTGGTCGCAGCAGCATGTGGTGGAGGTGAGGAGACCCCGAGCGACACGCCCGCCCCGACCGACGGCACAGGAACCGGCGGCCTGGAAGAGTTCGGGGAGTCCCTCGATGCCGATCCGGCATTGGTCGAGAAGGCCCTCGGCCCGGTCGATCCGTCGGATGAGGAGAGCTGGAACATCATCCTCGCCTCCGTGGCTCGGGCCGAGCAGGACCTCGATCAGGCCACGATCGACAAGGCGATGGAGTGCTGGAACGCGCAGGAGTGCGACACCGGCACCGGTGGCGACGTCATCATGGGTTACGCCGACGGCGGCGGAGACACGGTGAACGTCTGGCGGGCGGTGAGCCACATGGAGGCCATCCTCCAGGCGCTCACCTACGAGGAGATCGGAACCATCGTCTCCACCGAAGCCAACTTCGGCGGACCGACCTTCGATCCCACGATCGCCGAGAACGACATCCGGTTCCTGATCAACCGAGGGGTCGACTTCATCGTCGGCTACCCCGACATCGGGGTCGGGCTCAGAGAGGAAGTCCTCGAGGCCGAGGAGGCGGGCATCCATTACATCCCGTTCTCGGCAGGCTACGTCGGTCTTCCCGGTCAGGAAGGTGCCCTCATCCCCGGTGAGGACTACCTGACGGTGGTCGGCGAGGATCTGTGTGCACTCGGGACGAGCTTCGCCGACGTCCTGAACACGGGTGTCGGTGACGGCGAGGTGGCGCTCCTCGGCGGGACACCGAACAACGCCCTGTCCCTCGGCTGGCAGCAATGCGCGGTCACGGAGTTCGCGGACGGGCTCGATCTGGTCAATCCGCCTGCCAACGAGAACACGACGACCGGAGACACCTTCTGGTCCCCTCCGGCGATCCCCGGCGTGTTTCAGGGGTTGCTGACGACCAACCCAGAGATCAAGGGCTGGGCGTACGAGTACGCCGACGGGATGAACATCGGGCTGCAGACGTATGCGGATCTGGGCATCCCGGTGGAGAACCTCACGGTCGCGTTGCGCACCGACGAGCAGGACCTGTTCTGCGACTGGGCCGACCGCAACGAGCCCACGTACCACATCTTCTACTCGGCAGGTGGCAACTTCCAGTCAAGGATCGGGGTCACCGCGGGGATGCTGTCGATCGCGGGAGCCGAGATCCCGGCTGAGGTGGTCGTGCCACACGTGATGCGGGAGGTATCGGCGGCCGACTGCGATCCCGACCGTGTCGCTCCGGCCGTTTCCGGGACATCGCTGGTGCCGGACGAGGTCCTACAGCTGATGTTCGCGAGCTGATGACGGAAGGAGGTCCAGGAGGAGGGTCGGACCCCGGAGACCGGGTCCTCGAGCTGCGAGGTGTCTCACGGCAGTTCGGGGCGGTTCGAGCGCTGACCGACGTCAGCTTCGACTGCCGTGCCGGCGAGGTCCACGCCGTCGTCGGCGAGAACGGCTCCGGGAAATCGACCCTCCTCGGGATCGCCAGTGGGTTCGTCGACCCCGATCTGGGCTCTGTCCAGATCGGGGGCGAACCCCTCCGCCGGGACTCCCCGGCGCAGTCCAGGGAGCTCGGCCTGGCGATGGCCTACCAGGACACCTCGCTGATCCTGGCCGAACCTGTGAAGAACAACCTGTTCCTGGCGGCACCCGAAGCCAAGCGACCGCGGTACCGGCGGAGGAAGAAGTGGGCGAGGAAGCTCCTGGCCGAGTTCGACCTCGACCTCGAGCTGTTCCCGGACGCTCCGGCGGGGTTCCTCAGCCTGGCCGACCGCCAGCTCTTCGAGGTCGCCAAGGCGCTCGTCACCGACCCGAGGGTGCTGCTGCTCGACGAGCCCACGACGGCGCTGGGACCGGACGAGGTGGCGGCCTTCCATCGGACCGTCACCGCCTGCAGGGATCGCGGCGTCGGTGTCGTGTACGTGAGCCATCGCCTGCCGGAGGTGCTCGAGGTCGCCGATCGGATCACGGTCCTTCGCGACGGCCGGAACCAGGGCACGTTCGACGCGAAGACCACGACCGAGGCGGAGCTCGTCGAGCTCATCGTCGGCCGCCCCTTCGACGCCGCCTTCCCGCCACCCGCCCCCGAGGTGGATGAGCATCGCGAGGTGCTCGTCGTCGACGGCCTGCAAGGGCAGGCGTTCGGGCCGGTCAGCTTCACGCTCGAGTCCGGCGAGATCGTGGGGATCGCCGGCGCCGAAGGCAACGGTCAGCCGCAGCTCTTCGACTGTCTCGCGGGCCGCCAGCCGCCCAAGGCCGGCCTGGTCGTCTGCGACGGCACGGAGCTGTCGCTGATCTCGACCCACCAGGCGGTGGGGGCCGGGATCATGCTGCTGCCCGGTGATCGCACCCACGAGGCGCTGATGCCGCTTCTCGGCACCAAGGTGAACATGACCATCCAATCGTTGCGCCGGTTCTCCTTCCTCGGCCTCCTGAGGAAGCGGGTGGAACGGCGCGCCGCCACCGACCTCGTCGAACGGTTGGAGATCCGGACGCCGTCCCTCGAACAACCCGTCGGATTCCTTTCCGGGGGCAACCAGCAGAAGGTCTCGGTGTCCCGCAGCTTCCTCAAGGAGCCGTCGGTGATCCTCGCGTACGAGCCGACACAGGGCGTCGACGTCGGGTCCCGCTTCGACGTCTACAAGGCTCTGCGCACCCGCACCAACACTGGGACGGCGATGCTCGTGAAGTCGAGCGACCCCATCGAGCTCGCCGGGCTGTGCGATCGGGTGCTCGTCATGTCCCGGGGCCAGATCATCGAGGAGATCCCCGGCGACGAGCTCGACGAGCTGCGCATCGTCGAGGCGATGGTGCGAGGACCCGGGCTGTCCAAGGCGGGGCGGTCGCCCCTCGGGGTCGCGATGCCGAAGGCACCCTCGGTGAACGGGGGGGCATGAGCGAGCGGACCGAAGCGGTACGACGGGCCGTCCGGAAGGTCATCCGCGACGCTCGCGACAAGAACAAGTGGCGCAAGATCGTCCGGTTCCGCTTGTGGATGCCGGTGGCGCTGCAGATCCTGCTGATCGCGATCGTGCTGGGGTACACGAACTCGCGGTTCCCCGGCTTCATGAACGAGACCACCATCTCCCAGATCCTGATCCTCGCGCTGCCCCTGATCGTTGCGGCGGCGGCGCAGAACCATGCGCTCCTCGTCGGGTACCTCGATCTGTCCGTCGGCGGCATGATCAGCCTCGGGGTGGTGGTCGCCTCCTTCCTGATCGGCGCCGATGCCTCCGCCTCCCAGATCGTGATCGGCGTCGGGGTCATCCTGCTCTGCGGCGTCGCTCTCGGTCTCGTCAACGCCGGCCTGATCCGAGGACTCAAGGTCCCCTCGATCATCGCCACGCTGGCCACGCTCAGCATCCTGGACGGGATCTCGCTCACGTTGCGACCCACCGCCCAAGGGGTCATCAGCCCCGACCTCGCATCGGCGCTCACCACGAAGGTCGGACCGATCCCCGTGGCATTCATCGTCGTCGTCGCCGGGGCGATCCTGGCCGATGTGTGGCTCCATGCGTCAGGGTCGGGGCTCGCGTTGCGGGCGGTCGGATTCGACGAGCGGTCGGCCAAACGTGGGGGGGTCGGGACCAACTGGATCCGGGTCCGCGCCCTCCTCTTCTCGGCGGTGCTGGCCGCGGTGGCCTCGTTCTTCGTGATGGCCCGATCCCCGATCGGCAACCCGCAGGTCGGGTCCGCGTTCGCGCTCAACAGCATCACCGCCGCCGTCTTGGGAGGCGCGTCCCTGGCCGGGGGCAGGACCACGTTCTTCGGGGGAACGGTGGCGGCGATCCTCCTTGCGCTGATCCTCACCGTCTTGCCCTACCTCGGCCTGTCACCGAACGACGGGCCGATGATCATCGGCATCCTGGTCCTGATCGGGATCGTCCTCTTCCAGCTCGGGGACATCAAAGAGCTGGTGAAGAGGAACTACAAGCGGGCCAGGCGAGTGATCGTCGGCAGCCGCCCGCCGAAGGCGGCAAGCCTTCCCGCGTTCTACCCCGCCGGGAACGACTTCGGTGTCGCCCCGTCCGGGAGGACGCTGATCACGGGCGGGACCGTCCTCAGTCTGGATCCCACGCTCGGCGATTTCACCCGGGGGGACGTGCTGATCGAGGGGGACAGCATCCTCGCCGTGGGCCCCAACCTGTCCAACGGTGAGGTCGAGACGATCGACGCGTCGGGAATGATCGTGATCCCCGGGTTCGTCGATTCGCACCGTCACATCTGGGAGGGGCTCCTCCGGAACATCGGGACCGACGTCCCCCTGGAGGGACGGTCCAGCTACATCTCGTTCGTCCTCCACAAGCTGGCGCCGGCCTTTCGGCCGGAGGACGCGTACATCGGCGACCTGATCTCGGCGCTGGGGGCGATCGACGCCGGCGTTACGACCCTGCTCGACTGGTCGCACATCCAGGGCTCCCCCGCTCATACCGACGCGGTGATCCAAGCGCTGAAGGACTCGGGCCTGCGCGCCGTCTTCGCCTACGGGTTCCCCTGGTGGGGGAAGTGGGAGGAACGCCAGCCCAGCTGGTTCGTGCGCGCGGCGACGGACCACTTCTCGACGAAGGACCAGATGTTGACGCTCGCCCTCGCGGCTCCGGGGCCCGAGTTCACCGACTTCGAGGTCTCGCGGGATCACTGGAAGCTCGCCCGCGAAGCGGACGCCCGGATCACGACCCACGTCGGCGTCGGGAGCTACGGACAGGACGCCAAGGTCCAGGAGATGGGCGAGGCGGGGCTGCTCGGCGCGGACACGACGTACATCCATTGCACCACGCTGAACGACACCGAGATCCAGATGATCGTGGATACCGGCGGCACGGTGTCTCTGGCCTCGCCGGTCGAGATGATGATGGGCCACGGGATGCCCCCGATCCAGAAGTTCCTCGACCGGGGACTCCGCCCGAGCCTGAGCGTCGACGTCGAGACGAACGTACCGGCCGACATGTTCAACCAGATGCGCTCCGTGCTGGCCCTCCAACGAGCGCTCGCCTCGGCCGAGGACAAGCCGCCGCTCTCCCCGAGCGACGTCCTCGCCTGCGCCACGATCGAAGGGGCCCGCGCGAACGGGCTCGACGTGAAAGTCGGGTCACTCACGCCGGGCAAGAAGGCGGACGTCATCCTGCTGCGCACGGATCGGATGAACGTGACGCCGTTGAACGACCCGGCGACCGCTGTCGTCGCGGGGATGGACACAGGCAACGTGGACACCGTCTTGATCGGCGGTCGGGTGATGAAACGCCACGGTGAGCTCCTGCACGTGGACTGGCCGGCGGTGCGGCGTATGGCCGCCGAGTCCAGGGACTTCGTCGTTGCCAAATCGGGCTTCAAGCTTCCGAGCATCTGATGAAGAGGAGATGAGGGATATGACGATGACGACGAACGGGTTCCCGGTGGCGACGACGCCAGCCCCCGGTATCGCCGGGGTCGACTGGGAAGTCCGCGTCGACTTCGAACGACTCCGCACCTACCGCCTCGATCGCGCGAAGGAAGCGCTCGAAGCGTCCGACCTCGGCGCCCTGCTCCTGTTCGATACCAGCAACATCCGGTACGTCACGGCGACGCAGATCGGCTATTGGGCGTTCAACAAGGGCGAGCGCTATGCCCTACTCACGCGAACAGGTCGGCCACGGATCTTCGACTTCGGCTCGGCGGCAAAGGCTCACCGCCTGCAGCTCCCCCACCTCTACGACGAGACGAACTCCGTCGGAGGCAACACGGGGCTCCAGGGCGCGATCCATCCGCGCGTGGGACTCCAGTCTCGTGCGGTGCAGGAGATCAAGTCGATCATGGCCGAGGAGGGGGTCGGCGACATGCCACTCGGCGTGGATGTCGCCGAGACCTCCATCTTCCTTGAGCTCGCGAACGCGGGGATCGAGGTTCGCGACGGACAACAGGTGATGGCCGACGCTCGCGAGATCAAGAGCTCGGACGAGATCATGCTGCTGACGCAGGCGTGCGCGATGGTCGACGGGGTCTACCAGGACATCTTCGAAGCGCTCAAGCCCGGGGTCCGGGAGAGCGACATCGTCGCTCTGGCGCACGCCCGGCTCTTCGAGATGGGCTCGGAGTTCGTCGAGGCCATCAACTCGATCGCGGGCGAGCGGTGCAGCCCGCACCCGCATGTCTTCTCCGACCGCCTGATCCGGCCGGGCGACCAGGCGTACTTCGACATCATCCACGTCTTCAACGGCTACCGGACCTGCTACTACCGGACGTTCGTCGTCGGGCGGGCGACGCAGGCGCAGCGAGACGCGTTCGCGCGCTCGCGTGAGTGGATGGACGCCGCGATCGACCTCGTGAAGCCCGGCGTCTCCACCGACCAGATCGCGGCGGTGTGGCCGAAGGCGGAGGAGTTCGGATTCTCGGACGAGATGGACGCGTTCGGATTGCAATTCGGCCACGGGGTCGGCGTCAGCCTGCACGAGCGGCCGATCATCACGAGGCTGAACTCGTTCGTGGACCCCCTCGAGATCAAGGAGGGCATGCTCTTCGCGCTCGAGACGTACTGTCCCGCCACCGACGGGAGGTCGGCGGCGCGGATCGAGGAGGAGGTCGTCGTCACCGCCGACGGCTGTCGCGTGATCACGTTGTTCCCGTGCGACGAGCTCATGGTCGCGAACGAGTACTAGCCCGAGGAGACATGGAAGAGATGGTGGACACGATCCAACACGCGGAGCTCGACACGAGGCTGTCGATCTATCGGATGATGCAGGAGGGCCGCCTGTTCGAGAAGCGCGCCCAGGACCTTTTCCTCGAGGGCCTCGTGAAGGGAACCTCGCACCTCGGGATCGGCCAGGAGGCCGTCGCCGCCGGCTTCGCCGCCGCACTCCAGCCCGAGGACCTCGTGTTCTGCACGTACCGGGGTCACGTGCACACGTTGCTGCGCGGCGCGCCGATGGGTGCGTTGATGGCGGAGCTGCTCGGACGCGCGAACGGGATCTGCGGCGGCAAGGGTGGCTCGATGCATCTGACGGACGTGGCGCACGGGGCGATGGGCTCCTACGCGATCGTCGGGGCCCACATGCCGATCGCGGCGGGAGCCGCATGGGCCGCCAAGGCGCGCGGGACGGGCCAGGTGGCCGTGTGCTTCTTCGGCGACGGGACGACGAACATCGGTACGTTCCACGAGGCCCTCAACCTGGCGGCCGTGTGGGAGCTCCCGGTCGTGTTCGTGTGCGAGAACAACCTGTACATGGAGTACACAGCGATCGGCGACGTCACCGCGGTCGAGCATCCCGCCGCGGATCGCGCCGCCGCCTACGGGCTGGAGCCGATCCTCATCGACGGGAACGACGCCGATGCGGTCCACACGGTCGCGGTCCGAACCGTCGCGCGGGCGCGCGACGGCGAGGGCCCGTCCCTGGTCGAGGCGGTGACGTACCGGCACGGCGGGCACTCTCGCGCCGACCCCGGGAAGTACCGACCCGCCGAGGAGGTCGACGAGTGGCTTCGGCGCGATCCGATCCCGATGTACCGCGAGCGACTCCTCGCGGCGGGAGCCGAGGAAGAGACGTTGCAAGGCATCGAGCGCGACGTCCGAGAGGCTGTCGATCGCGCGACCGACGAGGCCCGCGAGGGACCGTTCCCCGATCCCGGAGCCCTCGAGACCGACCTCTGGGCCGACGGAGGCGCCGCATGGCGGAACTGACATATCGCGAAGCCGTCGCCCGCGCCATCGCACAGGAGATGGAGCGGGACCCCTCGGTGTACTTCCTCGGGGAAGACGTCGCGGCCGCGGGAGGGGTCTTCAAGACGACCGAGGGGCTCCTGGATCGCTTCGGACCCGAGCGGGTCCGCGACACACCGATCAGCGAGCAGGCGATCATCGGGGCCGCGATGGGCGCGGCGATGAACGGGCTCCGGCCGATCGCGGAGCTGATGTTCAGCGACTTCTTCGCGGTCTGCTGGGATATGGTCGCGAACCAGATCGCGAAGGCCCGATACATGACCAACGGGCAGGTCGAGCTGCCGATCGTGATCCGCACCGCCAACGGCGGCGGCGTGCGATTCGGCGCACAACATTCCCAGAGCGTCGAGACGTGGATGATGGCGATCCCCGGACTCAAGGTGGTCGTCCCGTCCACCCCCGTCGACATGATCGGGCTGCTCGCCGCGGCGGTGCGCGACCCGGATCCGGTGATCGTGGTCGAACCGAAGGTGCTCTACGCCTCGAAAGGCGAGGTGCCGGACGGTGAGATCGTCGACGAGCTCGGGGTGGCACGCACCGTGCGGGAAGGCGGGGACGTCACGATCTGCGCGCTCGGTGCGATGGTCCCCAGAGCGCTCGAGGCGGCGGGCCGACTGGCCGACGACGCGGTCGCGGCCGACGTGATCGACGTTCGCTCCTTGGTCCCACTCGACGTCCGCGCGATCGCGGGCTCGGTGGAGCGGACCGGGCATCTCGTCACGGTCGAGGAGAACCCACGGCTGTGCGGCTGGGGAGCCGAGATCGCGTCCATCGTGGCCGACGAGAAGTTCTATGCCCTCGACGGTCCGATCGTCCGCGTGACGACGCCTCACCTGCCGCTGCCGTCGGCCGACGTGTTGGAGGATGCCGCGATCCCCTCGGTCGATCGCATCGTCGAGGGCGTGCGGCGGTCGCTGGGATGAGGGAGCCACATGACCTCTCGCCATCTCGTCCGGCCCGGGAAGCGAGCTCGAGCTCACCGCTCCGCCGGGATCGTGGGCCGGGGACCTCCGGCGGTGGTCGGTGGTCGACGAAACCGTGTCGGGCGCGGTGCACACGGGGTTCGCGATCGTCGAGCTCGGGGGCGGCGGACGCATCCCCTGGCACGTCCACAGCTACGAGGACAGCGTCTACGTTCTCGAGGGGCAGCTCGTGATCGACACGGGCGAGGCCGCGAACCTGCTGCGACCGGGCGATTACGGCGTGACGCCGGTGGGGGTGCCGCACGCGCTCCGCAACGTCTCCGACGCGCCCGTGAGATGGGCGGCGATGTGGGCGCCGCAGCCACGTTCGCGGGTGCAGGGTGATACCTACGCGGTCCCGGGACTGCCCGAGCGCGAGCCCACGCCGATCGACGTGCGCGATCCGCGCACTCGCTCGTTCGGGCACATCGATCCCGCGAACATGGAGGTCGACAAGCAGACCCAGGACATGTTGGCGGTCTCGGCGAGCATGCGGACGGCGCTCCTCGTCTACAGCGGCATCACCGTGAAGATGATGGTCGACGCAGACCTCGGGGCGCAGCTCCTCACGATGTTCATGGTGCAGTACGAGCCGCGCGGGCTGGCCGGGCGCCACGACCACCCGTACGAGGAGACCTACCTGATCCTCGAAGGCGAGGTCGATGCCGAGTTCGACGGCGAGCGCTACCACCTCGTGCCCGGGGACGTCGCGTGGGCGGGAGTGGGCTGCATCCATGCGTTCACGAACCCCGGGCCCGGGATCGTGCGGTGGCTCGAGACCCAGGCGCCGCAGCCGCCTCATCGCCACTCCTACCGGTTCGCCAGGGACTGGGAGTACCTGACCGAAGCGGCTTCGACCGATGAAGGGATGAACGCGGATGGCTGAGCACACGGTGGTCGTGGTGGGCGGCACGCAGGGGCTCGGAAGAGATCTCGCGCGGCACTACGCGGAGGGCGGCCGCCGCGTCGTCGTGACCGGGCGAGACGCGGAACGGGCCGCGACGGCGGCCGCCGAGCTCGGCAGCTCGGTCGAGGGGCTCGCGTTCGACCTCTCCGAGCCGACGACGATCGCATCGGCGCTCGCAGGGCTCGGCTCCATCGACCGGCTCGCGCTCGCCGCGCTCGACCGCGACCTGAACACGGTGAAGGACTACGACATCGAAGCAGCGATCCGGCTCGTCACACTGAAGCTCGTCGGCTATACCGAGGTCGTCCACACGCTGCTCGACCGGCTCACGTCCGACGCGTCGGTCCTTCTCTACGGGGGGCTCGCCAAGCTCCGGCCGTATCCCGGCTCCACGACGATCACGACGATCAACCACGGCGTCGACGGGCTGGTGCGAACGATGGCGGCAGAGCTCCCGCCGATCCGCGTGAACGCCCTCCACCCGGGGATCGTCGGCGACAGCCCCTTCTGGGCGCCGAAGACCGACGCACTCGAGGCGACGAAGGCGAAGACCCCCACAGGCCGTTTGGTCGAGATGCGCGACGTCACCGACGCGGCCGTGTTCCTGCTGGAGAACCCCTCGATGCACGGGACCGAGCTGCGGATCGACGGCGGCTGGTCGCTCACATGACGTCCCGCGTCGCCGTCCTCGGTGCCGGGAACATGGCCGGGGCGATGGTGGGAACGCTCCGCCGTGTGGGGTTCGACGTCATCGTCTGGAACCGCACGCAGGCGCGCGCCGAGGCGGTGGCGAAAGCTCACGGGGCGACGGTGGGGCGGACGGCGGCGTCGGCCGTCGACGGTGCCGACGTGGTGTTGAGCAGCCTGGCGGATGACGAGGCCGTGCTCGCCACGTACCTCGGCGAGGAGGGGGCTGCGAACGCCAGCGGCCCCGACCACGTCGTCCTCGAGATGAGCACGATCGCTCCCGACACCGTCCGTCGCGTCGGCGAGGCCGTGGCGGCAACCGGCGCCTCCTTCCTCGACGCGCCCGTATCGGGAAGCGTGCCCACCGTCGAGAAGGGCGAGCTCACGATCATGGTCGGCGGGGATGCGGCCGCGTTCGAGCGAGCCCAGCCGGTCCTCGACGCGTTGGCCGCCAAGGTCTTCCATGTCGGTGCGCTCGGCGCCGGCGCCACGGTGAAGCTCGCCGTGAACGCCCTCGTCCACGCGATCGACGTGGGGTTGTCCGAAGCTCTCGTGCTCGCCGAGAAGGCCGGCGTCGACCGGAGCGCCGCCTACGACGTCTTCGCCGCCGGAGCGGCCGCCGCGCCTTTCGTGCTGTACAAGCGACCGGCGTTCGAGGACCCGGACCACGCGCCGCTCACGTTCACCTTGGATCTGATGGCGAAGGACCTGGACTTGATCCTGTCGCTCGCACTCGAGGTGGATGCGCCGATGGGCCAGGCAGAACGCAATCGCGAGGTGGTCGAGCGGGCGCTCGTCGGGGGATTCTCCGGCCGCGACATGAGCGCCGTCGCCGAGTACCTCCGCCGGCCCGGTTAGGCTCCCCAGCCCTCGAAGGGTTCGTGCCTCCCCGGGGCGAAGTTCCAGTACTCGCGGAGGTCGCTGCACCTCCCGTCCGCCTCGAACCGGAGCAGCAGGCACCCGGGGAGCGTGACCTCCTCGCCCTCGGAGACCATCGTCGTCCACCACTCGACTGCCACACGGCCTCCGTCTTCGAACGGACGTCCCATCCTCACCTTGACGTCGCGCTGCTGGCCGGTGACGCCGTTCCAGTAGGCGCGGATCCCCTCGTGGCCGAGGTGCGGCTCCTCGAGCGGGTTCGACCGGTAGCTCGCATCTTCGGTGAACAGCGTCAGGACCAGGTCGGTGTCGCCCGCCTCCCACGCCCTCCGGTATCCCTCGATCCATTCCGAAAGGTCCATGGCTTCAGCGTATCCGCGCGAGGATCGGCGGGTCCGCCGACAGGGAGACGCTCGCGGTGCATATCCTCTGCCGTCGCACCATCCCTCACACCATCCGGAGAACCGGGCTCGTCCCCCACGGTGCAACGTCGGTTCGTGGAGGTCAGGTGCGTTCGGCCCAGACGAGCTGCGCGACGTCGAGGCCGAGCGCGACCGTCTCGTCTCCGACCTCGACGGCGATCGCGCCGAGCCCCGGGTCGCCATCGCCGATCGTCACGGTCGCCCCCGGGACCAACCCGAACGCCTCCAGCTGCCGGAGTACGTGCGGAGCATCGTGCTCGGCGACCTCGGAGATCCGACGGACCGTGGCGCCGGCTCCGGGGTCGAGGTCGGCGAGCGCCACGAGCTCGCCGTACGGAAGGGGTCGCCCCGGGATCACGTTCCCGTGCGGACACGTCGTGGGGTCCCCGAGGTGGGTGGCGAGCCGATCGGCGACCTCGTCGGTGAGACCGGGCGCGAGACGTTGGGCTTCCTCGTCGGCGCTCGCCCAATCGAGGCCCAGCGTGTCGGTGAGCCATCGCTCGAGCAGCCGATGGTGGCGGACGACCGTCGCGGCCAGCGACTCGCCCATCTCCGTCGTCGTCACGCTCCGGTCCTTCGCCATCGCGATCCAACCGTCGCGTTCCAGACGTCCGAGGGTGGCCGAGACGGTCGGCGCGCTCACGCCCTGCCACTCGGCGATCCGCCCGGGCCGCACGATCTCCCCCTCGTGGGCGATGTAGAAGATCGTCTCGAGGTAGTGCTCGACGGTCTCCCGCCGGAGCCGCCGGCCCTCCTCCTCCTTCACCGGTACCGGCTCGACGCGCTCCATGGCTCGAGATGCTACGTCCCTCGACGGTCACGCCCCACGGACCCCGGGTTGCGAGGAATCCCATCATTCTGGTAGGAATTCCATTCGTCATGACGAACCTCGCACTTCGGATGACCTAAGAGGAGGGTTCGGGAGGGTGCTTCCATCGTTCGTCATCGGTCTCCGCGAGGGGCTCGAGGCCGCGCTGATCGTGGGCATCATCGCGGCGTTCCTGGTCACCCGAGGGCGGGGTCTGCGTCCCATGTGGCTCGGCGTCGCCCTCGCGATCGCGCTGTGCGCGTCGCTGGCCGTGATCTTCACGGTGGTCGGGTCGCAGCTCTCGCTCAAGGCGCGGGAGACCACCGAAGGGGTGCTCTCGCTGGTCGCGGTCGCGGGCGTCACGTACATGATCGTCTGGATGCGCCGCCACTCGCGCGAGCTCAAAGGTCAGCTGGAGACCCGCGCAGCGCTGGCGATCACCGCCGGTTCGGGCCTCGCGCTTGCGTTCATGGCGTTCTTCGCCGTCCTGCGTGAGGGGCTCGAGACCGCGATCTTCCTGCTGGCGGCGTTCCAGCAGACGGCCGACCCCCTCGTCGCCGGTCTCGGGGCGCTGATCGGCGTCTTGGTGGCCGTCGGTCTGGGCTACGGGATCTACCGCGGCGGGGTCCGGATCGACATGGGCCGCTTCTTCAAGGTCACCGGGGTCGTCCTCGTGTTCGTGGCGGCCGGTCTCCTCGCGAGCGCCGTTCATGAGTTCGCGGAAGCCGGGATCCTCACCGCCGGACAGAGCGCCGCCTTCGACCTGTCGTGGCTGGTCTCGCCCGGGAGCGTCCAGGCGTCGCTGATCACCGGCATGTTCGGCCTCCAACCGGTGCCCACGGTCGCCGAAGTGTTCGTCTGGCTCGCCTACGTGGTGCCGATGACCGTCTACATCCTGAAGCCCGCCCGCAGCACGGAGGCGGCCCGTACACGAGCCGTGTCGACGACCGCCTGAGGATCCGGACCACCACCCGAGAGGAGCACGATGCCGAGCCGAAGGATCACGCGCCTTCTCGCCCTCGCCGCCCTCGCCGCGATCGGGGCCGGCTGCACGAGCACCGGTGGCGAGGGCGACGTCGAGGTGTCGCTCCGTGACGACGCCGTCACGCTGTCGCCGGCGACGGCCGATGCCGGCTCGGTGACGTTCGCGGCGACGAACGACGGCTCGGTCACGCACGAGATCGAGGTCTTCAGCGGTGACGTCGATCCCGCGACGCTCCCGATCGAGAACAACGTCGCCTCGACCGACGGCTTGGAGCTGATCGACGAGATCGAGGACATCACGCCGGGGTCGAGCGCCGATCTCACGATCGATCTGGACGCAGGGACCTACGTCGTCATGTGCAACCTGCCCGGGCACTTCGCCAGGGGATGTACGCGAGCCTCGAGGTGGGCTGACCTGCGACGAGGAAGCCCTCTCCACAGCGACCGGCGCGGGGACGTCGCCAGGCGCGTTTCATCCTGAGCGGATGATGCCTACTGTGCTTCGGGTGGGTTGAGTCGATCCCACCCCATCGATCCGGTACGAGCTCCGTTCCGGGCCGCTGCCGAGAGGATCGTCACGCTCCACCCGCGGCCGGGTCGTCCCACCCGGCGAGGTTGTCACCACGTAGGCCGACGACAGGAGGCGCACATGGGGACCACGACGTGAAAGGCCAAGCAGGGATACCGTGGCCGATCCGGGGCATCCTCGCCGGAGCGGCGGGAACGGCGGCGATGACCCTCGCCTACAAGGTGGAGCATGCCGCCCGCCCCGACGTCCGGGGCTCGCTGGACTACGACGACAGTTTGGTCCCCGGACAGATCGTCGCCTCCGTGCTCCATCTGCCCTCCGTCACGGAGCGTGGTGAGGGAGAGCTCGGCACGGCGCTTCGCTGGGGGTACGGCTCCGCCTTCGGCATGATGCATGGGTTGCTCCGTCGCCGTCTCGGGGAGCCGAGGGCGAGCCTCGTCTTCGGCGGCATGCTGATGACCGCCACCTTCTCCCTGTTCCCCCTCCTCGGGCGGACGCCGCCGCCGTGGAAGTGGGCGCCGGACGTTCTTGCGACCAGCCTGGGCACCCATGTCATGTACGTAGCCGGGGTGGCGTTGGCGGGTGCAGTGCTGGCTACGGACGAAGAGTCATAACGCCGAAGCCCCCGAGCTCTGCGGAGACGGGAGGATTCGAACCTCCGAGGGGCTATGGCGCGTCGGCAGCCGACCAGCGTGCCCGAGACGCGCACCGCCGTCTGAGCCCTGGGGACCGCCTGTAGAGTCATCCGCCGGCCCGGAACGGCGGGTAGGCTCGGCCGCCATGTCGAGCGAAGGGCTCCGCCGGGTCCTCGGAGGACCGGACGCGGAAGCGCGCGACGAGCGGCGGGTATTGGCACACCCTCACGGGCCACATGCATTTCTCACTGACCGGCAGACAAGATCACCGCGCCTGAGGCAGATCGCATGCCGACCGTGGCCACCTGCACGTGCCGTCGGGTGCGTCTAGCATGAACCCCTTCCGGTCATCCCTCTGATCTGGCCCGAGAGGAGCGTATGACGGACGAGGTCGCCGACGGATCCGTAGCCAAGGGGGTGCTGCTGCCGCTCGCGCTCGCCCAGTTCGTGTGCAGCTTCGCGGGCTCGAACATGAACGTCGCGATCAACAGCATCGCGCAGGACCTCGGGACCGACGTCCGGGGAGTCCAGACGGCCATCACGATGTTCCTGTTGGTCATGGCAGCCTTGATGATCCCGGGGAGCAAGCTGACTGACCGGCTCGGCCGCAAGCGATGCCTGGTCGCCGGACTGATCGTGTTCGGCACGGGCGCCGTCGTGGGTGCGCTCGCGCCGGGCCTCGGCGTATTGATCCTTGGGTACTCGGCCCTGGAAGGGATCGGCTCGGCGCTGTTGATCCCGCCCGTCTACATCCTCACGACGATGCTCTTCACGGACCTCACGTCGCGAGCCAAAGCTTTCGGCCTGATCAGCGCGATGGCCGGCGTCGGCGCCGCGGCGGGCCCACTGATCGGAGGGTTCATCACCACGACGGTCAGCTGGCGCGCGTCGTTCCTGCTGCAGGCGGCGATCGTTCTCGGGATCGTGATCCTCAGCCGACGGATCGTGGATCCGGTGCCGCCCGACCCGACCCGGCCTTTCGATACGCTCGGCGCGGTCCTGTCGGCCGTGGGGATGTTGTTCATCGTGATCGGGATCCTGCAGGCCGACGTCAACCTGCTGCTGATGGTCGGGCTGATCGCAGTGGGGGCGGGGTTCGTCGCGTGGTTCTTCGCGCACATCCGCTCGATGGAGCGTGGGGGCAAGGAACCGCTCCTCTCGACGGCCCTGTTCCGCGTCCACACGTCGAACCTCGCCCTGGTAACCCAGAACATCCAATGGCTGATGCTGATGGGAATCTCGTTCGTGGTGTCGGTGTACCTCCAGGTCGTGCGGGGCTTCACGGCGATCGAGACCGGGCTGACGTTCACGGCCGCAACGGCCGGCGTGTTGCTCGCGTCGCTCGGCGCCGAGCGATTCGCCAGCAGGCGGGCGCAGCGGACGCTCATCATCGCGGGGTTCGTCACGACGGTGGCGGGGATCGGTTTGATGTTCTTGGTGGGCGAGCTTTGGAACAGCGTGCTTGCGCTCGTGCCCGGGCTGTTCTTCATCGGCGTGGGCGTCGGCGTGATGCTGACACCGTCGGTGAATGTCGTGCAATCGGCATTCCCCGAGGAGCTCCAAGGCGAAATCTCCGGCCTGTCTCGGAGCGTCTCCAACCTAGGATCGTCGCTAGGTACGGCGATCGCGGGCACGATCTTGGTGTCCGACCTGGCGTCGGGCAACCGCTCCTACGGACTCGCGCTGGTGGTACTCGCCGCTGCCGGACTCCTCGGCCTCGGCGCGGCTTGGCGGCTCCCGCATGACCGCGCACCGGTCGGGCCAGCGCCGAGCTGAGCTCCGGTTGACGCACCCTCGCGACCTTGGCACGATCCGCCGCTGCAGATCCCTCGGATCACCCCGCTCCTCCTCACCCTAGGAGCAGACTCAGCGTCTAACTTGGGCCATTCTCGCTGCGCTTGTTTAAGGTCGATGTCGAAAGTCGCACAGCGCGGGCCCCAGTTGATCCGTAGTTAGAGGCTCCGCTTCAGCATCCCCATGAGCGACACGAGCGGACCGGTGTCCTGCATCACGTAGAAGTGCGCCGAGGGCACACCCTGCTCGAAAAGCTGGAGCGTTTGCTCGTATGCCCAACGGATCCCCACGTCGGCGATCTCATCGTCACCCGCAGAGGCCACCTCGGCCACGAGCGCCTCGGGTACCGCGACGTTGAAAGTCCGCGGGATGCTCGTGACGTGCGTTCGGCGGGTGAGGATCTTGAGCCCCGGGATGATCGGGATCGTGACGCCCTGATCTTGGCACGATTTCACGAACCGGAAGAAGACCTCGTTGTCGTAGAAGAGCTGCGTCACGGCGTACTCGGCGCCGGCGCGCTGCTTCTCCAAGAGCACGCCGATGTCCCGCTCGAGGTTCGGCGCCTCCTCGTGCTTTTCGGGGTATGCCGCGACGCCGATGCAGAAGTCGGTCGGCGTGGATTCGGCAAGCTCCTCCAGATACTCGCCGCGGTTCATCGCGGCCACCTGCCCGACGAGCTCGAGGGCGCCCACGTTCGCACTGCGGCCCTCCGGCGGCGCCCGGCGCTCGCCGTCGCCCCTGATCGCGAGGACGTTCTCGATCCCGAGATAGTTCAGCTCGATCAGCGAGTCCTCCGTCTCCTCGCGCGTGAACCCGTTGCACAGGACGTGCGGAACCGGGTCGACGTCGAAGCGGTACTTGATCGCGGCGCAGAGGCCGAACGTGCCCGGCGCCTTGCGCGTCACACGACGGCGAAACGTGCCGCCGGGCACCTCGTCCCACACCGTCTCGGCCGCATGGCTCGTGATGTCGATGAACGGCGGCTCGTATGGCATAAGCGAGGACACGGCCTCGTAGATGCGCTCCACGTTGCCACCCCGCCGCGGAGGGATGATCTCGACGCTCACCAGGGGGTTCGTCGCGTTCGCGAGATGCTCGATGACCTTCACGGGTCGAGCCTACCGCCGGGAGGTTGTCCGACGAGTATCACTCCCGCCAGGGCAACCGGATCCCGCGAGCAGCCGCCACCTCGAGCGCCCGCTCGTACCCGGCGTCTGCGTGTCTGATCACGCCGGTCCCGGGGTCGGTCGTGAGAACACGCTCGAGCCGCTCCGCCGCGTTCTCCGAGCCGTCCGCCACCACGACCATCCCCGCGTGGATCGAGTAGCCGATCCCCACCCCGCCACCGTGGTGCACGCTCACCCAGTGAGCGCCGGCCGCCGTGTTGATCAGCGCGTTCAGGATCGGCCAGTCGGCGATCGCGTCCGAGCCGTCCTTCATGCCCTCGGTCTCTCGGTAGGGCGAGGCAACGGACCCACTGTCGAGGTGGTCACGTCCGATCACGATCGGCGCCGACAGCTCGCCGCTCGCCACCATCTCGTTGAATCGCAGGCCCGCCCTCGCGCGCTGTCCGTAGCCGAGCCAGCAGATCCGAGCCGGCAGTCCCTGATACGCGACGCGCTCCTCGGCCAACTCCAGCCACCGAAGCAGCCGCTCGTCCTCGGGGAACAGCTCGGCGACCGCCCGGTCCGTCTTCACGATGTCCTCCGGATCGCCGGAGAGCGCCGCCCACCGGAACGGGCCCTTCCCCTCGCAGAACATCGGGCGGACGAACGCCGGCACGAACCCGGGGTAGGCGTAGGCGCGGTCGAAGCCGCCCGCCTCGGCGCCGGCCCGTAGGTTGTTCCCGTAGTCGAAGACCACCGAGCCGGCATCGAGGAACCCGACCATGGCTTCCACGTGCCGAGCCATCGAGCCGTGCGCCTTCCGCTGATAGTCCTCCGGGTCGCGCTCCCGCAGCGCCGCAGCCTCCTCGAGGGTCAGCCCGGCGGGCACGTATCCACCGAGCGGATCGTGGGCGCTCGTCTGGTCGGTCACGACCTCGGGCCGGAAGCCCCCCGCGAGGAGCTCCGGCTCCACGTCGGCGCAGTTCCCCAGCAACCCGATCGAGAGAGGCTCGCGAGCGTCCCTCGCTTCCTCGGCCCACCCGAGCGCCTCGTCGACGGAAGACGTCTCGCGATCGACGTACCTGGTCTTGATGCGGCGCTCGATGCTCACCGGGTCGACCTCGATGCAGATCGCGACGCCACCGTTCATCGTCACGGCGAGCGGCTGAGCCCCTCCCATCCCCCCGAGCCCACCCGTGAGCGTGACCGTGCCGGCGAGCGTGCCGCCGAAACGCTGCGTCGCGCACTCGGCCAGGGTCTCGTAGGTCCCCTGCAGGATCCCCTGGGTCCCGATGTAGATCCACGATCCCGCCGTCATCTGCCCGTACATCGTGAGCCCCGCCTGCTCGAGCTCCCGGAATGTGTCCCAGTCCGCCCACTTCGGCACGAGCATCGCGTTCGAGATCAAGACGCGTGGAGCCATCTCGTGGGTGCGGAACACGCCCACCGGCTTGCCCGACTGAACGAGGAGCGTCTCGTCGTCGCCGAGATCGCGCAGCGACCGGACGATGGCGTCGAACGCCTCCCAGGACCGAGCGGCGCGACCGGTTCCGCCGTAGACGACGAGGTCCTCGGGACGCTCGGCAACTTCGGGATCGAGATTGTTCATCAGCATCCGCATCGCGGCCTCCTGCGGCCACGAACGGCAGCTGAGCTCGGATCCCCTCGGCGCGCGCACCTCAGGAGCGTCCATCTGCGTCATCTTGGGCGATACCCCCGGTCGGGAAACCCACCATCTGGGCTACGGCAAGGATGCTACCCGGATGCTTGAGAAGCCCGGGGCGGGCCTGTACCGTCCGCGCGATGGCCTCCGACGGAACCCTCATCGACCTCGAGGCTTCCGCGGACCCCATCCGGGTGCTCCTCGCGGACGACGAACCGGGTCTTCGCACCGCCCTCACAGAGCTCTTCAGCCACGAGGATCGGGTCGAGCTGATCGGGACGGCCGCGGACGCCGAGGAGGCCATCCGGCTCGCGGAGTCGGACCTGCCCGACGTCGCGCTCATCGACGTCCGCATGCCGGAAGGCGGCGGCCCTCACGCAACGCGCGGTATCTCGCGCGTCTCCCCCGGGACCAGGGTGATCGCCCTCTCCGCCTACGAGGACCGGACGAACGTCCTGGACATGCTCCGGGCCGGGGCCGTCGGGTACATGGTCAAGGGGACCGCGGCCGACGAGCTCGTCCACGGCATCGAGGAGGTGGCCCAGGGCGGCACCAGCCTCTCGGCCGAGGTGCTGAGCGGAGTCGTTGCCGAGCTCGCCACCCAGCTCCGCCGCGCGGAGATCGAACAGGAAGCAGACCAAGCCCTCCGAGGCGACATCGAGCGGTTCGTGTCCGGTCACGGCGTGTGGATGGTGTTCCATCCGATCGTGGACCTCGAGACACGCGAAGAGATCGGGGTCGAGGCGCTCGCTCGGTTCGGCTCCATCCCCATGAAGCCGCCGGATCGATGGTTCGCCGAAGCGACGGCACTGGAGCTCGGACTTCAGCTTCAGCTCCGCACGCTGAAGGAGGCGCTCGAGGCCCTGCCCAAGATCCCGGACGGCGCCTTCCTCTCGGTCAACTGCTCGCACCACGCCGCCGCGTCCCCCGAGTTCGTCGAACGATTGGAGGGCGTCGAGGACCGCATCGTCCTTGAGATCACGGAACACGAGGCGATCGAGGACTACGGCGCGCTCGCGAAGGCCCTCGCGCCTCTCCGCGAGCGCGGTTTGCGCGTCGCCGTGGACGACGTCGGCGCAGGCTATGCGAGCCTCCGTCACGCGCTGCAGCTCGCGCCCGACATGGCGAAGATGGACATCTCGCTCACCAGAGGCATCGACGCCGATGCCGGGCGTCGGGCGCTCGCGACCGCGCTCATCTCCTTCGCCAGCGAAACGAACATGACGATCGTGGCCGAGGGCATCGAGACGGCCGCCGAGCTCGCCGCCTTGCGCGAGCTTGGCGTCCGGTACGGCCAGGGCTTCTACCTGGCCGTACCGGCCCCGCTCACCTAGGCGGTCGCCGGCGACCGCACCGGGAGTGCCCGCACGATCACTCGCCCCTCGACCGCAGACCGACGAGGCTTCGGAGGACCCGGAGATCGCGCCGGAAGATGCGTCGCATCAGGGGGGACATCATCCGGAGCCCCAGCCGGCCGATCGGACCGATCTTCGAGGGCGGGAACAGGGTCTCTCGCCAGCGCATCCGGGTTCCTTCGGACACGGGCTGGAGCTGGATCTCGCCCGTGCCTTTCACCCACCCCAGGTGATCGATCACTAGGATCCGAGGCGGCTCCCACATGCTGACGCGCACTGTGTCCCGTGTCCGGATCCCCGCGATGCGGACGGTCGCTCGTGATTCGACGCCGACGCCCTCTCGCTGCTCTCCGATCAGCTCGAAATGAGAAGCCTCGAGCATCCAGTCGTCCTGATGCTCCCAATCCGTGATCAGCGACCACACCACCTCGGGTGGTCCCGGCATCGTGTCGGAGACCTCGATCACCACCGGCCGTCGGCGCCGCGGGAGTGGAGTCTCGACGCTCAGCGGATCAGCTCGAGCGGCGATCGATCGACCACGAAGAGGCGCCGGTCTCCTTCGTGAATTGCTTCATCTCCATCGCCACGGTCACCGCCTCCGCGTAGTGACGGAACGCCCGCTTCTCCGTGGACGCGATACCGATCGACAGGGTCAGCAGAGGGTACCGCTGGAGGTCGCCGCGCCGGTTCGTCACCTCGACGTATCCGTTGGTCCTGTCGTCGACGTCGTAAAGCGCCGGCACCATCTCGTCGAAGGCCTGGACGATCTGCTGGGCGGTAGCCGTCGCGTGCTCGGGCGGCACCACGACCACGAAGTCGTCCCCGCCGGCATGTCCGACGAACGTGTCCGCGCCGACGATCTGCGCGGAGGCCTCGCCGATCACCCGCCCCGTCTCCCTGATCGCCTCGTCGCCACGGAGGAAACCGTACCGGTCGTTGTAGGCCTTGAATCGATCGAGGTCGACGTACAGGATCGCGAACGGGTCGCCCGCTGAGACGCGCCCCTCGATCTCGTCCTCGATCGCCACGTTCCCGGCCAGGCCGGTCATCGGCGAGAGGGACCGCTTGTCGCTCGCGCGGTTCAGCACGCCCCGGATCCGGGCGAGGAGCTCGGGAGTATCGAAAGGCTTCACGATGTAGTCGTCCGCGCCGATCGCGAAGCCCTCCAGCTTGTCGGCCGAGAGTCCGCGAGCGGTCAGCATGATCACGGAGACTGTCGCGGTCCTCGGATCCTGGCGGAGACGGCGGGTCAGCTCGAAGCCGTCCATGTTGGGCATCATCACGTCCGCCAGCACCAGCTGCGGCGGGCGTTCCTGCGCGGCCGCCAGCGCCTGCTCCCCATCGCTCGCGACACGCACGTCGTACCCGGCCGCCTTCAGCTCGATCTCGAGGAGGCGCGCGATGAACGGATCGTCGTCGACGACGAGGAGGCTCTCTCCGCCGCCGGTCGGATCCTCGTCCTGTGGCGTCTCTTCCTGTGGCGCTTCTTCGTCCGTCACCGAGCTCTCCCGTCGTCCTGGGACGCGTGGTCTCCTGGACATCGGCACTCTACCGCCATAGGAAGAGCCCACCGGGTAAGGAAGCGGGACGTTCCCCCCGGCCGCGTGGCACGATGGAGCCGGCCTCTCCGGGCCCAGAAGGAGACACCATGCCGGTGCTCGACTCGTTCCTCGATGCGATGGGCAACACACCTCTGGTCCGCCTGCGGTCGGTCACCCGAGGGGTCAAGCCGGCGATCCTGGCCAAGCTCGAGATGTTGAATCCGGGAAGCTCGGTGAAGGACCGCATCGGGATCCGGATGATCGAGGCGGCCGAACGGGAAGGGTTGCTCAAGCCGGGCGGGACGCTCGTCGAGCCCACGTCGGGCAACACGGGTCACGGCCTCGCGATCGCCGCGGCGGTCCGCGGCTACCGGTGCATCTTCGTGATGCCGGACAAGATGAGCCAGGAGAAGATCTCACTCCTGCGCGCCTACGGGGCCGAGGTCGTGATCTGCCCAACTGCCGTTTCACCCGATTCGCCTGAGAGCTATTACCGCGTCGCCGACCGCCTCGCCGCGGAGATCCCGGGCGCCTTCCAGCCGAACCAGTACCACAACCCCGTGAATCCCCAGACCCACTACGAGACGACCGGACCAGAGATCTGGGAGCAGACGGAGGGCGGACTCACGGCCTTCGTCTGCGGCGTGGGCACCGGCGGCACGATCTCAGGGGCGGGCCGCTACCTGAAGGAGCAGAACCCGGATGTCCTCGTGGTGGGCGCCGACCCGGAGGGCTCTCTCTATTCCGGCGACACTCCGCGGCCGTACCTCGTGGAGGGGATCGGCGAGGACTTCTTCCCCACGACGTTCGATCCCTCCGTCGTGGATCGATACGTGCGGGTCTCCGACCGGGATTCGTTCCTGACGGCGCGCGCGATCACCCGTCAAGAGGGGATCCTCGTCGGAGGCTCGAGTGGCACCGCGGTGTTCGCCGCCCTGCAGGTCGCTCGGGATCTCGACGATCCAGGGGCCACGATCGTCGTGCTGCTCCCCGACTCGGGGCGGCAGTACATGTCGAAGCTCTATTCCGACACTTGGATGCTGCAGCACGGGATGCTCGAGCGGCCCGAGGTGGTCCGGGTCGAGGAGGTGCTGTCGGCCAAGTCCGGCGAGATCCCCGGACTGGTGACCGTGAACGCGCACGTCAAGGTCCGCCAGGCCGTAGAGACCCTGCAGGAGCACGGGATCTCTCAGGCGCCGGTGGTCCGCGAGGAGTCCAACGACGTGTCCCAGTTCGTCGGATCGATCCGAGACCGCGAACTGCTGGAACGGGTGTTCCGCGACCCCGACGCGCTGCAGTCGGACGTGGCTGAGGCGATGGGACCGCCGATCCCGATGGTCGAGTGGGACGCGCCGGTGGAGATGGCCTTCGCGGAGCTCGAACGCACGCCCGCTCTGGTCGTGACCAAGTCGGGACAGGCGCTCGGCGTGCTGACCCGGAGCGACCTCCTCGAGTTCCTCGCTCGCCAGCGTCGGGCGTAGTCTGCGCCGGTGCGCGCGCTGGGGATCGACGTCGGCGTCGGCAAGGGTCTCGATCTGGTGCTGATGGACGACGGGCGCATCCCGCTCCACGTGGAGACACGGGTTGGGGTTGCGAACGTATCCGAACTGATCTCGGAGATGCAGCCGGACGTCGTCGCGATCGACTCGCCGCCTTCGTGGGCGAAGGCAGGGAGATCGCGGCTGACGGAGAGGACGCTCGCGGAGTTCAACATCCGGACCTTCGCCACGCCCTCCCGTGCGCGGGGAAAAGGGAACCCGTTCTACGACTGGATGGAGGTGGGGTTCCGGGTGTTCCGTGCCGCCGCGCGAGCCGGTTTCGCACGGTACGCGGCGGGCGACCCTCGCGGAACGGCGATGGAGGTGTTCCCCCACGCGACGGCCACGGTGCTGCGAGGGTTCCTCCGGCCCAAGAGCATCACCAAGAGGGCCTGGCGCGAAGGCATCCTCGTTGCCCAAGGGGTCCGAACCGGCCGATTGACCTCTCCTGACCTGGTCGACGCGGGCTTGTGCGCGCTCACCGGCCTGCTCGCCTTGCAGGGCAAGCGTTTCGCGCCGGGCGACCCCAAGGAAGGAGTGATCGTGCTTCCGGTGGTGACGCTCCCGGCCCGCCCGTTCGTCTCGTTCCGCCAGGACACGTCGTCGGCCGCCTCGGACGCATCGCCGCTCTTCCGGTTCTGCGGCTGCGGGGATCTCGGATGTCAGGAGCTCACACGGGCGGAGTTCGCGCCCGGTCACGATGCCAAGCGCAAGTCCATGCTGTGGCGTCTCGCCCGTGAGGGGCGGGACGCCACCGACGAGCTGAGGAGACGAGGATGGGAGCTACCCCCCGAGGTCCGATGAGGTTCGAGACGGCCGCGATCCACGCCGGCCAGGACCCCGACGCGCCCTACGGGGCGGTGAACGTCCCGATCTACCAGACGTCGACCTACGCGCAGCCGTCGGTCGGCAAGCCCAAGGTGTTCGATTACGCGCGTGGGGGGAACCCCACGCGCGAGGCGTTCCAGCAGGCGCTCGCCGCCCTCGAGGGCGGCGAGCGCTGCTTCGCGTTCGGCAGCGGGATGGGTGCCGAGGCGACCCTGCTGCTCACCCTTCGACCGGGCGACCACGTGCTCCTGGCCGACGACGTCTACGGCGGGACGTATCGGCTCCTCTCGAAGGTGCTCGAGCCCTGGGGCCTGGCGTTCTCCACCGCGGACCTCAACGATGCCGACGCGATCCGTGAAGCGCTGCGCCCCGAGACGCGCATCGTGTGGTTCGAGTCGCCCTCGAACCCGCTGCTGAAAATCGTCGACATCGAGTCGGTGTCGGCCATCGCGCACGAGGCCGGCGTTCGCGTCGTCGTCGACAACACGTTCGCGACGCCGGCGCTGCAGCGACCGCTCGAGCTGGGCGCCGACGCCGTCATGCACAGCGTCACGAAGTACATCGGCGGACACTCCGACCTCATCGGCGGCGCGATCGTCACCAGCGATCCGGAGTGGATCGAACGCCTCGGGTTCCTGTTGAACGCCGTCGGGGCGGTCCCCGGGCCGATGGATTCCTACCTCGGGCTCCGCGGCCTGAAGACGCTCTCCCTCCGGATGCTGAAGCATTCCGAGAACGCATCGGCGATCGCCGACTGGCTGTCCTCGCATCCGAAGGTTCGGCGTGTGTACTTCCCGGGACTGCCGACCCATCCGGGCCACGAGATCGCCGCGCGGCAGATGGCGGCGTTCGGCGGGATGGTCTCGTTCGAGGCCGGTTCCGCGGACGAGGCGATCGCCGTGGCCGAGGGGACGGAGCTGTTCTTCCTCGCGGAATCACTCGGCGGCGTGGAGTCCCTCGTCGAAGTGCCGGGGCCCATGACGCACGCGAGCGTCGCCGGATCGCCGCTCGAGGTGCCTCCGGAGCTCGTGCGCCTGTCCGTCGGGATCGAGCACGTCGAGGACCTGATCGCCGACCTCTCTCAAGCGCTCGGTTGACGAGCGACGATCGCTC
Source organism: uncultured Actinomycetota bacterium (assembly GCA_963842295.1). Lineage (GTDB taxonomy): Bacteria > Actinomycetota > UBA4738 > UBA4738 > HRBIN12 > JAJNBA01. The sequence continues at coordinate 373,551 of CAWJFY010000009.1, forward strand.
GCTCGGATGACGTTCGACGATCAGTCCTCGGCTAGCCCCGGAGGACGATCTCACCACCGTCGCCGAGGCGGATCCCCACCGCTCGCACCGATGGCTCCGGGGAGACCACCCGGAGAGGTACCTCACGGTCGCCGAGCCAGTCGCGCAGCCGGGCCGCGTCTCCTCCGACCTCGACCCATTCGATCCCTGCGGCCGGGACCCGATGCCTCGCGAGGGCGGCGCCGGGATGAAGCTCCGGAGGGACGTCCCAGGCGATGAAGAACGGCAGCCACAACTCCTCGCCGCGCTCCTCGATCCCGGCGCCGCGCCACCGCACCTCCGTGCCGTCCGGCCGCGTCCGCGCGCCCGGCTGGACCGGGAGGCCCAGCCTGGCCGCGGTCGCGTCGATCTCGTCGTCCACGAGACAGACGGAGAACCACCGGTCGCCGTCGGCGGATAGCTCAAGGAGCGTCCGGCCAAGCTCGGACTCCGATCCCACCCTTTCGTCGACGACGCCGAGAAGCTCGACGTAGTCGTCTCCCAGCGGCGCGATCATGTTGGCGGTGCCCCATCGGGGATGACGCCCGCCCGGCGCGAACCGGAGCCCGTGCTCACGCCACAGGCGTTCGGCCGACGCGTCGAGATCGCGCACGGCAAGCACCACATGATCGATGCGAAGCATCCTCGAACCCTAACGTGGGGTCCGGGTAGCGTTGGAGACGATGGCCGTGCGCGCGACCCTCGTCTCCCTGCTCTTGGTCGCTCTTCCCCTCGTCGCCCCCTCATCGGCCGCCACCCTTCGCGCCGAGCCGGAGCGGTGGCTCACGGATCTTCGGTTCCCCGTGAACATGGCGTGGGCCCCGGACGGGACGCTCTTCTACCTAGAGAAGGAGCAGGGGAACGTCCGGATGGTGGTCGATGGCGCTCTCCAGCCGGAGCCGGTGGCGCACGTCGACGTCGACGTCTCGTTCGAGACGGGCCTGCTCGGGCTGGCGGTCCATCCGCGATGGCCCGACGAGCCCTGGCTGTACCTGTACTACTCCGACCCGGGGGACGAGATCAATCGGCTGATCCGTCTCCGTGTCGAAGACGACCGAGAGGTCGAGCGGGAGACGCTCCTCGACGCCCTCCCGACTGCCGCGGCGTACCACAACGGCGGCGACATGTTGTTCGGCCCCGACGGGATGCTCTATCTCACCGTCGGCGACGCGCACGAGAGCGAGCGAGCGCAGGACCCGGCGGACCTGGGGGGCAAGGTCCTCCGCATCACGCCCGAAGGTGGGATCCCAAACGACAATCCGATCCCCGGCACCCGCACGTTCACGCTGGGTCACCGCAACTCATTCGGCCTCTGCATCGACGAGGAGACCGGCGATGTCTGGGAGACCGAGAACGGTCCCGGCGGCGGCGACGAGGTGAATCACCTGGTCGCCGGCGCCAACTACGGGTGGCCGGAAGGCACGGGTCCGCTCGGGGTCGAGCGCTACACGGACCCGTTCATGTACTTCCCGAACACGATCGTCCCGACCGGCTGCGCGGTGTGGCGGGATCATCTGTACGTCGCCACGTACGGCGACGGGCTCCTCAGGCGGTTCGCCATCGACGGTCGGACGTCGGGCACCGTCTTCGGTTTCGGTCAGCCGGCGTTCGACCTGGCCGTGGGTCCCGACGCACGTCTCTACGCTGCGACCGGAGACACGATCTGGCGGTTCGATGCTCCTCCTCGATACACGGCACCCCTCCATATGCCCCCCGAGGGAGGTTCGAGTGGGTGGGTGATCGTCACGATAGGAGTCATCGTCGCCGCGTCGCTGATCGTCACGCTGAGGCTCGCCGCCCGCCGTCGCTAGGTCACCTGCCGCTTCATGTAGGCCACCATCGAGACCCCGCCGGCAGGGGTCTGCTGCTGGAGGATCGTCACGAGCTCCCAGCCGTCCTCGCCGAAGTTGTTCAAGATCTCGCCGGGATTGTGCTCGAGCAGTGGCGCCACGAAGTACTCCCACTTCATGTCAGCGTCCTCCTTCTCCCATCAATCGTTCGCGGACGTGCCGGATGCAGACCCCCATGATCACCTCGAGTCCCCCCTCGGCGGCGATCCGTGCCGCCTCCTCGCTCACGATCCCTTCCTGGAGCCAGAGCACGCGAGCCCCGATCGCGACGGCCTGCCGGGCCACCTCTGGCGTGTGCTCCGCGCGCCGGAACACGTCCACCACGTCGACGTGGAGATCCCGCGGGATGTCGAGGAGGGAGTCGTAGGCCTGCTCCCCCAGGACCTCCGTCTCGTTCGGGTTCACCGGCACGATCCGATACCCGTGCTCCTGCAGGTATGAGGCGACGTCGTGGGACGGACGCGACGGTTTCGAGGAGATCCCGACGACGGCGATGACGCGGACCTCGCCCAACAGCGACCGGAGCTCGCGCGCCTCCGGACTCAGGTCAACGCCCATGGAGCCTCCGCCCTGAGCACCTCGAGGAAGGAATGGAGGATGAGGCCCGTGGCGCCCCAGATCGTGTGCCCGTTCGCGGGGTAGGCCCATCCTCGCCAAACGCCTCCCTCCGCACGTGGCAGCTCCATCGGTTCCTCGACGGTGGCGAGCCGCGCGAGCGGCACGCGGATGATCTCCTTGATCTCTGCCTCCGCGGCGAACAGATCCGGCGGCAGCCTCAGCAGCCCGACGAACGGGACCACGAGGATCGCGGAGACATACGTGTGCACCGCCGGCAGCGCACCGACCAGCTGCGGTAACGCGGGATCGAGGCCGATCTCTTCGAACGCCTCCCGGCGAGCGGCGTCGGCGGGAGACTCTCCCTCGTCCACGAGCCCTCCCGGGAACGAGACCTCTCCCGGGTGTCGCGACAGCGCGTCGGAGCGGACCGTGAAGATCATCGAGCGCTCGGGCGTCTCGACGAGCGGTGCCAGGACGGCGGCGAGGCGGTCGCCCGTCGCCGGCGCGTGCGCCGGCGACGGGTCCAGCGCGGAACGCAGCACTTCCTGCAGAGAGGGCGCGTGTACCATCCGCAGCCATGGTAGGCGAGGACGTCACGGACCCCGCGTCATCGGCCGCGGACGTGACGGCCGACGCAGCGGCCGAAGCCGTCGACCCCGATGAGGTTCTCCGCTATGCACGGGCGTTGATCGCGGCGCCGTCGGAGAATCCTGGTGGCACCGAGGACGAGGTCGCCGACGTCGCGATGGGCATCCTCACGGACCTCGGAGCCGACATCCAGGTGGTTCGCTCCGAGGAGGGGCGTCCCAGCATCGTGACGCGCATAGGCTCCGGGGGGCGACCACACCTCGCGTGGAACGGACACCTGGACACCGTCCCCGCCGGGGACGTCTCGACCTGGTCGAGCGGACCGTTCGAAGGCGCGGTGGTCGACAACAGGCTCGTGGGCCGCGGAGCGTGCGACATGAAAGGACCGATCGCGTCGGCGCTGGCGGCCGTCGCGGCCCTCCGCCGTGCCGGGCTCTCGCTCGCCGGGACGCTCGTCATGCATCTGGTCGCCGACGAGGAGCTCGCCGGGATCCACGGCACGAAGGTCCTGCACGGCCAGCGGCTTCTCGATCAGGACGCGGCCGTCGTGGGCGAGCCGTCCGAGATGCAGATCGCTCTCGCCGAACGTGGCGGCGCCTGGGTCACGGCCGTCGCGCGCGGCAAGGCTGCGCACGGCTCGCAACCGGACCGAGGCATCAATGCGATCCTGACGATGTCGCGGTTCCTGCTCCGGTTGTCCGAGGTGCTGCCCGACCGTGTCCATCCGCTGGTCGGAGGGCCAACCGTCAACGTCGCGCTCGTGGCGGGCGGAAGCGCTCCGAACGTGGTCCCCGACCGCTGCGAGGTGGAGATCGATCGCCGGATCCTGCCGGGCGAGGACGACCCCGAGGAGGTGCTCGCCCCGTTCCGCCGGCTGGTCGAGAGCCTCGTGGCAGAGCGCCCTGACACCTCCATCGAGATCTCCTTGAAGGACTGGACCGAGGCGGCGGAAACGACCGGGGATACGGCGATCGCGGCGCTCGTTCGCGACGCGATCGCCGCCGAGACGGGCTCACCGCCGCCTTTCGTCGGCTTCACGGGCATCACCGACGCGCGCTTCTACATCAACGACGCAGGCATCCCGACGGTGATCGCGGGGCCGGGTTCCCTCTCCCTCGCACATACCGCGAACGAGTCGGTCGGGGTCGATGAGTTGGTCGCGGCGGCGCGAGCGTACGCGCGGACCTTCGTCGGCTTCCTCGGGACCCGTTAGGTCCGGGATGGAGCGGTTCGACGCCTTCGTGATCGGCGGCGGCGGTACCGGTTCGGAGGTGGCCTTCTCGCTGGCGCGCACCTCCGGACTGAAGGTGGCGCTCGGGGAACGAGACAAGCTCGGGGGCGAATGCAACCACTACGGCTGTGTTCCCACCAAGGTGATGCTTCGATCGGCGAAGATCGCGGCGCTCGCCCGGGACGCCGAGCGATTCGGCCTCCGGATCCCCGAGGTCCGCCTCGACTTCGGCGCCGTACAGCAGCGGGCCCGTGACGTCATCGCTTCGCAGTCCGGGGAGGGCGCGAAGCCCTTCGAACGCATCGGGATCCGCGTGTTCTTGCAGGAGGCGCGCCTCATCGGTGAGCATCGGGTGGAGCTCGCGGACGGCACGGAGATCGAGGTGGACAAGGTGGTGCTCGCCACCGGCACGGACGCAGCCATCCCGCCGATCCCGGGGCTCGCCGACGGCCCGTACTGGACCAATCGAGAGGCGATCTGGGGACCGGAGGCGCCACCCGATTCGCTGGCGGTGATCGGTACCGGGGCCATCGGGATCGAGTTCGCGCAGATCTACGCGAGGTTCGGCTCGCGCGTGACCGCGCTCGAGACCCTTCCCCACGTCCTTCCCCAGGAGGACGAGGAGGCCGCGGCGTCGATCGTGCCCGCTCTGGAGGACGACGGGATCGCGCTGCTTCCCGGGATGCGGATCGAGCAGGCTCATCACGACGGGTCCCGCTGGACGCTCCACCTCCATGGGGAGGACCCCCTGATCGCCGACGAGCTACTGGTCGCGACCGGACGCCGGCCCATGTTCGACCCGCACGACCTCGCTGCTGCCGGCGTCGAGCTGGACGGCGTCGGGAACCCCGTCCTGACCGACACGCTCCGCACCACGAACCCAGGCGTCTGGGTCGCCGGCGACGCGACGGGTGACCTGCTCTTCACCCACGTGGGCACCTATGAGGCGGAGGTCGTCGTCAAGGACATCCTCGGGCAACCGGAGCGCCGCGACTACCGGGTCGTCCCGCGGGTGACGTTCTGCGATCCGGAGGTGGCCAGCGTGGGCCTCACGGAACGGGAGGCCAGCGACGATGGCCGCGAGGTGATCACCGCCGTCACACGGTTCGACGACAACGAGCGCTCACACATCGAGGGCAGCACATACGGACTCGTGAAGCTGGTCGCCGATCGCGACACGGGCGAGCTCCTGGGCGGGCACATCGTGGGTGAGGAGGCAGGGGCGCTGATCCATCAGGTGGTCCTCATGATGGTCGCGCGGGCGACGGCGCCCGCCGTCGCCCGCGCGATCCACGCCTACCCGACGCTGTCGGAATCCGTGAAGGGTGCCCTGCTCGGCATCGACGAGCAGGTCGGGTAGCCTTGAAGGACATGGACGCACCCGCCACCGATGCCATCGCGGTCACCGACAAAGCTGCGAGGAGGATCGCCGCGCTCGCCCTGAAAGAGGGGCGAGCACTGCCGGTCCTCCGCATCCGCGTGACAGCCGGCGGCTGCTCCGGTTTCACCTACGAGCTGTCGTTCGCCGAAGGCCCCGCGGACGATGACGTGGTGATCGAGGCCGCGGACGGCGTCCGCGTCCTCGTCGACCCGAAGAGCAGCCCGATCGTCCGGGGCTCCACGCTCGAGTACAACGACGCGCTCCTCGGCGGCGGTCTCAAGATGATCAACCCACAGGCCACCCACGAGTGTGCCTGCGGCGACTCGTTCGCGATCTAGGCGAGAGCTCCCGCTCACCCGACCGTGAGCGTGCCCGTCATCTGCGAGTGGAAGCGGCAATGGAATCCACCGCTGGCGACACCCGTCAGCGTGATGTCCACCGTCTCGCCCGCGCCGATCGTCTCGTCGATCGCCTCATCGTCGGTCGTGAACGTGTGCGAGTTCTCGCCGATGTTGGTGACGGAGATCGTCTGCCCCTCGCTCACGGAGAGCTCGGCCGGCGAGAAGCTGAAGTCCACGATCGTGAGGTCCGCCCCGCCACCACCGTCCGCGCTCTCGCTGGGGCTCCCGCCCGTATCCGTCGCCGGCTCGTCCCCTCCGCAGGCTGCGGCGAGCAGCGTGAGCGCGAACACGACACCCAGCAGGCGCATCCACCTTCGGTGCATCCATCCCCTCCTCGTCTCATCGGGCTCGGTCGCGGCCTGGACCCCTGGCCAAGGCCTCGAAGGTACTACGGCCGGAGAACGCCCGAGGCTTTCGTGCCCGTGGCCAGCCCTCGAACTAGACTGCGTTGGTGGCCGTCGAGAAGACCCAGTGGCGGGACCTCTACAACGAGGTGGTGCTCACGGGGCTGTGCACCGGCTGCACCTCCTGCATCGTGGCCTGTCCGTTCCATGTCTTGGGCTACGAGAACGACGTCCCCGTCCAGCTCCAGGAGGAAGGACCGGACGGCTGCAGCCACGGCGACAAGGGATGCGACATCTGCACCCGGGCCTGCCCGAGGTTCCGCGAGTGGGAGTCCGAGATCGACGAGCTGTTCTTCGGCCAGGTCCGAAAACCCGAGGAGGTCATCGGGCAGTACCGTGACATCTACCTGGCCAGGGCCACTCAGCAAGAGGCGCTCATGCACGGCCAGGACGGCGGCGCCGTCTCGGCGCTGCTGCTCTGGGGCCTCGCGAACGGCGACATCGACGGAGCCTTGACCTCGAAGCTCTCGGACACGCGCTCCTGGGACGCCGAGCCGACCGTGGTCACGGATGCAGAAGGAGTCCTGGCAACCGCAGGGTCCCGCTACACGTACTCCGCGAACCCGCTCGCCCTCCTGAAGGCGGCCGAGATGGGCCTGTCGAAGCTCGCCCTCGTTGGCATGGGTTGTCAATCGAGCGCCACGGGAGCACTGGAGGTTCGGCGGGTGAACAAGTGGCGGCGGAAGATCGCCTGGACCTTCGGGCTCCTGTGCTCGAAGTCGTTCACGTACGACGGCTTGATGGTCGAGATCGCGCAGAAAGAGCTCGGCCTGGACCTCGATCACCTCGTTCGCGTGAACGTGAAGGGGAAGCTGCTGTTCTACACGGACGCCGGCGACGAGGTCATCTATCCCCTGAAGGACGCCCAACGCTTCACCAGGCCCGGCTGCCTGCACTGCCCCGACTTCGCAGCCGAGCACGCCGACATCTCCTTCGGCGGCCTCGGGCAGTCGGAGGGCTGGACGCTCTCGATCGTTCGGACCGAGCGAGGGCAGGACATCTGGGATCGAGCCACAGCCGACGGCGTGATCGAGCACCGACCGGGGACCGAGGATCCGAAGGCCGTCGAACTGATGTTCAAGCTTGCGGCCAAGTCACGTGCGCGGTGGCCCTCCCCCGATGAGGTTCCGGTCGCCGGCTCCACCCCCGGGGTGCTTCCAGTCCTTCCTGACCAGGCCTGAGCCCCCCGAACGGATCGATCCGGAACCCAACCAGGGGACTCCATAAGGTCGTTGCGGTGCCGATACTCCGGAGGGACCCGGGAAGCGGGTTCCCAGCTCCGTTCCGGAAGGATGCGAGTGGCTCGATCGATCCGACATCATGAGCAGCTGCTCGGAGGCGACGCGATGCTCGCGGCCGTCGCGTTCTCTGCCGAGCGGCTGCTTCTGGCCGACGACTGGGGCGTTGCGATCGACGACGTGCTCCGGCATCTCGGTCTCGCCGCGGAGGTCTCTCGGGCGTACCTGATCCGTGTCGAGTCAGATGGAGCGGGCGAGTACCGGGCGACACAGCACGCCGAGTGGTGCGCCCCCGACGTCGCGTCCCAGTTCGGGAATCCGACCCTGAATGGAGCCGGGCTCGGCCGTAGCGGCTTCGACCGATGGATCCGGCTCATGACGAGCCAAGAGACGGTCCACGGCATCGTCCGTGACTTCCCCGAGGAGGAGCGAGCCGAGCTCATCCGCCAGGAGATCGTGTCGATCGCGTCGTTCCCGGTATTCGTGGACGGTGCCTGGTGGGCCTTCATCGGCTTCGACGACTGCTTCCGGGAGCGCCGATGGTCGCCACACGAGCTCGACTCGCTCCGGTCGGTGGCGGGCATGCTCGGAGCGGCCGTCCAGCGACAGCGTTCGGAGGGTCGTCGGCTGGAAGCGGAGGCCCGGTATCAACAGCTCGTCGCGCAGAACCCGGCCGTGACGTACACGGAGTCTCACCATACGGAAGGCGGCCAGATCACCTTCATCAGCCCGCAGGTCGAGGATCTCCTCGGTTGCCCGCCGGAGCGCCCGGTGGAGGATCGCACTTGGTGGTGGGCGACCGTTCATCCCGACGACGTGGAGCGGGTCCAGCGCGCGAACGGCCACGCGTTCGCCGCCGGTGCGGAGTTCGACCAGGTCTACCGGATGAGAACGGCCGACGGCCGCTGGCTGTGGGTGCGCGACAAAGCGCGCCCGGTCCACGACGAGGATGAGCAGATCCTCTACTGGCAGGGCTTCTTGGTGGATGTGAGCGAGCAGATGGAGGTGGAGGGACGGCTGCGGCACGCCGAGGCTCGATACCGAGCGATGGTGGAGTTGATCCCGGCCGTCACGTATACGGACTTCGTGGGCGAGGACGGGATCACGTCGATGGGCTTCGTGAGTCCCCAGATGGAACAGATCCTCGGCTTTCCACCGCAACGATTCCTGGACGACGGCGGATTCTGGTTCGAGCTGATGCACCCCGATGATCTGGCGCATCTGCGGGCGATCGATGCCTTCAACAACTCCGACTTCGAACGGTTCGAGCACGAGTACCGGATGCGCCATGCCGACGGCCATTGGGTGTGGGTGCACGACATCTCCACAGCCGTTCTGAACGACGACGGGAACCTCGAGTACTTCCTCGGCTTCCTCACCGATGTGAGCTCTCGCCGGGACGCCGAGGAACGGCTCCGCGAAGCCGAGCTCACGTTCCGGACGATGGTCGAGCAGAATCCGGCCGTCTTCTACATCCAGCAGTTCGACCTCGACCACCCCGATCGGGCCATCACCACCTACGTGGGCCCGGGCGACGAGGAGCTGACCGGCTACCCGCGGCAAGCGGTCGCGGCGGACCCCACGCTCTGGAGTCGTCTGGTGCACCCGGACGATCGGGAACGCGTGTTCGCGGCCGACGCCGCGAGCAACACCAACGGCACGGACGTGTTCTCCGAGGAGTATCGGATCGTCCGGAAGGACGGGCGGGTCGTCTGGATCCTCGACGAAGCGAGGCTCGTGCGACCGGAGGACCGGCCTCCGTACTGGCAGGGGTTCCAACTGGACATCACGGCGCGAAAAGAGGCGGAGCGTCGGCTCCAGGACGCCCACGAGCATCTGCGACTCATGGTGGACTCGGCGCTCGATGCCGTGGTCGGCATGGACACGGACGGCCTGATCATCGGATGGAACCCGCAGGCGGAGTCGACCTTCGGCTGGAGCGCCGAGGAGGTGATCGGTCGTTCGCTGGTGGAAACGATCGTGCCGCACGCGCATCGCGCCGCCCACAGCGAAGGACTCCAGCGCTGGCGCGAAACGGGCGAGGGACAAGTCCTGAACTCACGCATCGAGATCCAGGCCCTCCGGAAAGACGGACGCATGATCCCCGTGGAACTGGCCATCGTTCCCGTCGCGATGGGCGAGGAGACCGTCTTCTCGGGGTTCATCCGGGACATCAGCGAGCGCAAGCGCGCACAGGACGATCTGGAGCGGGCCCTCGACGTCGAGCGAGAAGCGGCCGCTCGGCTCAGAGCGCTCGACGAGATGAAAGACACGTTCCTCCAGGCCGTCTCTCACGACCTCCGGACCCCTTTGGCGGCGATCCTCGGCATGGCGATCACGCTCGAACGAGGAGACGTGGGGCTTGCTCCCGAGGAGACGAGGGAGCTCGCGGGTCGCATCGAGCACAACGCTCGGCGACTCGAGAGACTGGTCACGAATCTCCTCGACCTCGACCGGCTCGCACGCGGCGTGCTGACGCCGACCTTCGAGCCGACCGACGTCGGAGACTTGGTTCGACGGATGGTGACGGAGTCGGATCCGTCAGGTGACCAGGTCGAGGTAACGACGGAGACCGTTATCGTCCCCGTCGATGCGCCCAAGGTCGAGCGGATCATCGAGAACCTGCTCGCGAACGCCGTCAAGCACACGCCTGCCGGCACGTCGGTCCATGTGACCGTCACCGGTTCCGAACGAGGCGCCTTGATCGCCGTCGAGGATGCGGGAGGCGGTGTGCCTCGGGAGCTGCGAGAGAAGATCTTCGAGGAGTTCCGTCAGGGAACCGACGCCCCCCAGGCTTCACCCGGGGTGGGGATCGGACTCTCGCTCGTACGCCGATTCGCGGACATGCACCATGGACGGGCGTGGGTCGAGGAGCGAGAGGGAGGGGGCGCGTCGTTCCGCGTGTTCCTGCCGAAGGTGCACCCGGCGGGGCTCGGCTGAGCCGTTCCCCAGCGGGTCGTCAGGGTGCCGGCCAGGCTTCGACGATCGGGTGGTCCTTGGAGGCGGGCCCCACCTGCGCGGCGCCCCCCGGAGAGCCGACACCACTGATGTCGTCGTTGAACCACTCGGCGTTGATCGCGTTGAACTGCTTCCACTCGGCGGGCACGTCGTCTTCGTAGAAGATGGCCGTCACGGGGCACACGGGCTCGCACGCGCCGCAGTCGACGCACTCGTCGGGGTGGATGTAGAGCATGCGAGGCCCCTCGTAGATGCAGTCGACCGGGCACTCGTCGACGCACCCACGATCCTTCACGTCGATGCACGGCTCTGCGATCGTGTAGGTCATCTCATTTACCCCTTTTCCACGGTGTCGGCCTTGCGAAAGTGAGTCTACCCCCCCGACGAATCCCGGCAACCTTCAGGGCGAGAGCGTTCGGAGCACCGTGAGCGCCGCCTCCCCATCCTCGCCTGGGGCAAGGACGGGATAGACGACGGGCAGATCCGCGCCGGCCGCGCGGTAGCTCTCCAGTCGCTCGTTCGCTCGGTCCGGATCCCCTCGGAGGCACACGGCATCCACGACCGCCTCCGGGGAAGGGTCCACACCCATCGCCTCGAACTGACGGGCGTAGGCGGGATAGGAGGAGTACTCGGCGGCAGCGCCAAGAAGGGCTTCGTCGGCGCGTCCCGAGAAGGACGCGCGGACATAGACCGCGATGGTGACGGCATCGGGGGCGCGGCCGGCCTCGCCGGCCGCGGCCCGGATCGCGTCGCGGGCCTCCGCGACGCGATCCGGCGTGCACCAGTTGAGGATCACGCCGTCGGCGATCTGGCCGGCGAGGCGAACGGCTCTCGGGCCCAGGGCAGCGGTCCAGATCGGGACGGGAGCGGGAAGCGGGAGACTGAGGGCGGGGCCGGGTGCGCTCCCGCTCAGCAGCTCACGGAGCTCTTGCACGTAGGTCCGGAGCCGGCCGAGCGCCCCCGGCGCCGCCCCGCCGGTTCCGACACCGAGGATGTGTCGACCTCCGGAACGTTCCTGAACCGTGGCCGCCGCCATGGCCGCCAGTCGCGATGTTCTCGCGCCCATCGGGATCACCCCGGTTCCCAGGAGCAGCCGCTCCGTCCCTCCCGCGATCGCGGCCAGCGTCGCAAGGGTGTCTCGGGCGCCGGTCTCCGGAAGGAACACGGCGAGGTAGCGGAGTCCCTCGCCCTCGCTCGCGATCCCGGCTACGTCCGTCCACGGCAGAGGATCGCGGATCGTGAACGCGGTCCCCTGCAGTTGGCGCATCTCCTTCACCCTGGCATCGTCGCAGACGTGGAGACCGCGACGTTCCTCACCGAAGACGGGGTTCGGCTGGAGGGGGAGCTTCGCCTGCCCGACGATCCCCCGCGGGGTTCGGCGGTGATCTGCCACGCCCATCCTCGACACGGTGGCAGCAAGGACCACCCGATCCTTTGGTCCGTCCGGAACGAGCTGGCTGGCAAGCGTGGCCTCGCGACCCTCGTCTTCAACTTCCGCGGGACGATGGGCTCGGGTGGCACGTACGGCGGCGGCCGCGACGAGCTGCGCGATGTACGTGCCGCGGTCAGCGCGGTCCGCGAGCGGGCCGAGGGTCCCACGCTCGTGTTCGGGTGGTCGTTCGGCGCGAGTGTGGCGCTCCGGGGATCCTTCGACGACGAACGGGTGAGCGCACTCGCGCTGTTCGGGATCCCCCTGCGGCCGAACGACCTCGCGCTCCCGTCGCTACCGACGGCGCCGGAGCTCCGCCTCTTGATGCGCCCCCTGCTGTTCCTCACAGGCGAGCACGACGAGTACTGCCCTGCCGCCGAGCTCCGTGCCTACGCGCAAGGCGTGGCCGAGGTCGTGATCCTGGCCGGCACCGACCACTACCTGTGGCGCCGCGAACGAGAGGCGGCGGCGATCGTCGGCGACTTCGCCGACCGCGTCTTGTTCGCCTGACGTCAGCCGCCGAGCGAACTCGGATCGCCTCGTCGTTCGTGCCCGTTCGCCCGGGGGTCGACCTCACGGCCACGCCGTGGTCGCCAGATCCATATGAACGGCAGGAAGAAGAACGTGCCTCCGAACAGCCCGGGCCACACGTAGATCCCGAGCACGACGAAGACGATCCCCACCAAGAGCCACAACCAAGGGTTCCCCCACCAGGGCCGGGTCGGCGGACGCGGGTCCCGCAGCGGCGTGGCGAGGTCGGGCTCCGCGAGCTGGCCGCGGCGGCGGAGCACTTCCTGCGCCGCCGCGCGCTCGCGGAAGACGTAGAGGAAGCCGACGCCGAGCGCGACGGCAACGATGAACGGGAGTGCGACGAGGATCAGGTCGCGCAGGTCCACGGTCCCCGCCTACAGGGGGACGTGTGAGAGCACCATGATCCGGGGTTCGGTCATCTCCTCCATCGCGTACTTCAGCCCTTCCCGGCCGAAGCCCGACTCCTTCGAGCCGCCGTACGGCATCTGGTCGGCCCGGAACGCCGAGACATCGTTGACGATGATGCCGCCGACCTCGAGGGTCCGATGCGCTTCGAACGCGCGGTCGATGTCGTTCGTGAACACGCCGGCCTGCAAGCCATACTTCGAATCGTTCACCGCTTCGAGCGCGTCCTCGAAGGTCTGGTACGGGCTGATCGTCACGACCGGTCCGAAGACCTCTTCACGGCACACCTTCATCTCCGGGGTGACCTTGGAGAGCAGTGTCGGCTGGAAGAACGGTCCGTCGCCCTCTCCCCCGGTGAGCACTTCGGCCCCCTCCGCCACGGCCTCCTTCACCCACCCCGCGATCCGGTCGACCTCGGCGCGTTGGATCACGGGGCCGACGTCGACCGTGGGGTCCATCGGGTCGCCGACCTTCAGGCTCTCCACTTGTTTCACGAGCCGGGCGGTGAAATCGTCGTAGACCTCGGAGGAAACGAGCACCCGCTGCACGCTGATGCAGCTCTGTCCGGCCTGGTAGTAGCCACCGAACGCGATCCGCTGGGCGGCGAAGTCGAGGTCGGCGTCGGCGTGCACGATCACGCCGGCGTTCCCGCCGAGCTCGAGCGTCACGCGCTTCTTGGGGTCGAGGCCCTTCAGGTACCATCCGATCTCCGCGGAGCCGGTGAACGAGATCTTCCGGAAGCGCTCGTCGCGGGCCATCCCGTCGGCCACCTTCGAGGACACGGGAAGCACTTGGTACATCCCCTTCGGGAGGTCGGTTTCGGCGAAGAACTCTGCCAGACGGAGCGAGCCGATCGGCGTGGCGCTCGCCGGCTTCACCACGATCGGAGCGCCGACCCCGAGGGAGGGCGCGACCTTGTGGGCCACCAGGTTCAGTGGGAAGTTGAACGGCGTGATCCCGAGGACCGGTCCGATCGGGAAGCGGCGGATCAGCCCCACGCGCGAGCCGAGCGACGCCTCGGTGTCCAGACGGATCAGCTCGTCGTCCCCGCGACGGATCACCTCGGATGCCCAGCGGAACGTGGACACGGCCCGGGTCGCCTCGACGGTCGCCCACTTGAGCGGCTTGCCGCCCTCCTGGGCGATCAACCTGGCGTTCTCCTCGATCGTCTCGCCGAGCCGCTTCGAGATGTGGTCGAGCGCGTCTGCGCGCGCGTGGACCGGGAGCTTCGAGGACTCCTTGAACGTCTCGTGAGCCGTGGCCGTCGCCTCCTCCACGTCGGCCTCGGTCGGCACGCCGATCTCGGCGACCACGTTGTCGTCGTAGGGGCTGTGGACCTCGAACGAGCCCTCGCCCGTCCGCCACTCGCCGTTCACCAGATAGGGCCTCACGGCCATGTCCTCACCGCCTTCGTTTCCGGGGTGTGCGTTCAGTCGAGCGACACCATGACGTGCTTCATGTTCGTGTAGTCCTCCAACGAGTACACCGACATGTCCTTGCCGTGGCCGGACTGCTTGTACCCGCCGTGCGGCATCTCCGGCGTGAGCGGGATGTGCGTGTTGATCCAGACACACCCGAACTGGAGCTTGCGTGCCATCCGGTGGGCCCGGCCCACGTCCCGCGTCCAGACGGAGCTCGACAAACCGTAGGGCACGTCGTTCGCCCAGGAGAGCGCCTGCTCCTCGTCGTCGAAACGCTGCACCGTGACGACCGGACCGAAGACCTCCTTCTGGATGATCTCCGCGTCCTGGCCGACCTCGCTCACGACGGTGGGGCTGTACCAGTACCCCTGCTGGTCGATGGCCTTGCCGCCGGTCAGAACCTTCCCGCCTGCCTCCTCCGCCCGATCCACGAACCCGGTGACCCGCTCGAGCTGCTCCTTCGAGATCATCGAGCCCATCTCGGTGTCGTCCGCGAACGGATCGCCGACCTTGATCGACTCGACCGCCGGCACGAGCTCCGCCAAGACGTTCTCGTACGCGCCCGAGCCAACGAGGATCCGGGCGGACGCAGTGCAGTCCTGGCCGGAGTTGAAGTAGCCACCGATCTTGATGAACTCGATGACCTGCTCCATGTCGGCGTCGTCGAAGACGATGAAGGGTGCCTTGCCGCCGAGCTCCAGGTGCACCCGCTTGAGCGTCTCGGCGGAGTTGGCCGCGATCAGCTTGCCCGTCGCCGTGTCGCCTGTGAGAGAGACGATCCCGACGTCGGCGTGCCGCACGATGGTGTCGCCGACGGGGATGCCGTCGCCCGTCACGACGTTGAACACGCCGGGCGGCAGGATGTCCGCGGTCAGCTCCGCGAGCTTGAGGACGGTGAGCGGCGTCATCTCCGAGGGCTTCAGCACGATCGTGTTCCCGGTGGCGAGGGCGGGGCCGATCTTCCAGATCGCCATCATCAGCGGGTAGTTCCACGGCGCGATCAACCCGGCGACACCGATCGGCTCACGTCGCACGTAGCTGGTGAACCCGGCCATGTACTCCGCCGCCGCCCGGCCCTCCATCGTCCTGGCCGCGCCCGCGAAGAACCGGAGGTTGTCGACGATCGGAGGGATCTCTTCCGACAGCGTCACCGCGGCCGGCTTGCCGACGTTCTGCGACTCGAGCTTCACGATCTCGTCGGCGTGCTCCTCGATGCGGTCGGCGAACTTGAGCAGCGCGAGCTGGCGATCCTTCGGTGTGGAATCGAACCAGTCGCCCTCGAAGGCTCGCTTGGCGGCTGCGACGGCGCGCTCCGCGTCCTCCTTGGTGCCCTCCTGAACGGTGGCCAGCACCTCGCCGGTCGCCGGGTTGATCACGTCGCGGGTCTGCCCGTCCGACGAGTTCACCCACTCGCCACCGATGAACATCTGATAGGCGTCCGCCATCTACCCCTCCTTGCTCGGCCGGAGGCGTGGCCGCTGAGCGGCTCCGGCGACCACGCCCCCGTGGATGTCGACAGCCAGTATGCGACATCCGCCGGATACGAGACACCCAGCCGCATGCCATCGGGAACGGTTCCGGGGGAGCGCGTCCGCGTGGCGTGTCCCTTCAGTCCGCGTGGCGTGTCCCTTCAGTAGCGGACGCGAGATCGAGGAACGCGTCCGCGACGTCCACCACGGTGTTGGCGGTCAAGATGAACATCGAGCTTCCGGGTCCTTGCCGTGTTCGAGAGCGGCCGGCCGGCTGACAACCCAGCTGGATCCGCACGATACTCCCGGGCGACGCGACCGAAACTCACCCGAGGCCGACAGACGGAGGAGTTGTCATGGACATCCCGCAGGAGCGGAAGCTCGTTACCGAGATCCCCGGCCCACGGTCGCGCGAGTGGTTCGCGCGGCGCGAGGCCGCGGTCCCCCGCGGCGTCGCGAACATCCACCCCATCGTGACCGCTCGGGCGACGGGCGCGATCGTCGAAGACGTCGACGGGAACCGCCTGATCGATTTCGCCACGGGCATCGCGGTGCTGAACGTCGGGCATTCGGCGCCGGAGGTCGTGGCGGCGGCCCAGCGCCAGCTCGAGCTCGACACCCACACGTGCTTCCACGTGACCGCTAATGAGCCATACATCGAGCTGGCGGAGCGCCTGAACACGCTCGCCCCGGGGGACCACGAGAAGAAGACGATGTTCGCGAACTCGGGTGCGGAGGCCGTCGAGAACGCGGTGAAGATCGCGCGGAAGCACACGGGGCGTCCCGCGGTCGTCGTGTTCGATCACGCGTTCCACGGCCGCACGCTGATGGCGATGTCGCTCACCGCCAAGGTGATGCCCTACAAGCAGGGCATGGGCCCGTTCGCTCCCGAGATCTACCGCTTGCCACTCGCATATCCGTACCGGTGCCCGACCGGAGGGACCGAAGAGACGTGCGCCGAGTCCTGTCTCGCCTATGCACTCGACGAGATGCACAAGCACATCGGCGAGGAGAACATCGCCGCGATCCTGATCGAGCCGATCCAGGGCGAGGGAGGGTTCATCGTGCCGGCGCCCGGTTTCATCTCGGGGCTCGCGGAGTTCGCGGCCGCGAACGGCATCGTCTTCGTCGCCGACGAGATCCAGTCGGGCATGGGCCGTGCCGGCCGTTGGTTCGCGATCGAGGACGAGGACGTCGTCCCCGACATCGTCCTCAGCGCGAAGTCGCTGGGCGGTGGCTTGCCGATCTCCGCCGTGACCGGTCGCGTCGAGCTCATGGACAGCGTTCACGTCGGCGGACTCGGAGGCACCTACGGAGGGAACCCGGTCGCAGCAGCCGCGGCGCTCGCCGTCCTCGACAAGATCGAGGCCGAGGGGCTCCTCGAACGGTCCCGCGCCGTCGGCGCGACGATCGATGGCCGGCTGCGAGCCCTGCGAGATCGGTTCGGCGCGGTCGGCGACGTGCGCGGCCGTGGGGCTATGCGTGCGATGGAGCTCGTCGCCGACCGCGCCACCAAGGAGCCGATGGATGCCGCGACGATGACCGCGCTGGGTCGGTCCGCTCTGGAGCGAGGCCTCATCGTCCTGACCGCAGGGACCTACGGGAACGTCGTCCGGCTGCTCCCGCCCATCACGATCGACGACGATCTGCTCGACGAGGGGCTCGACCTGCTGGAGGAGGCGTTCGCCGCGACGGCCGGCTGAGAACCGATCCGCCGGCTTCTTCCGTTCTCCGCTCCGCTTCAGGCCGACTCGGCTCACCGGCCGTTCGATGGGGCATGCGGTTGCTACCTTCGAAGCCGTGAGCGCGGGGCCGAGTCAGCCAGAACGGGAGACGAGGGCCCGGCTTCGTCGCCTCACGATCGACCTGACCCCCCTGCGGGTGTCCCGGGAGTTCCGGCTGATCTGGCTCGGCCTCCTCGTGACGGCCACGGGGAGCCAGTTCACGCTCGTCGCTGTGTTCGTCCAGGTCATGAGGCTCACCGGCTCGGAGGCGGCGGTCGGCGCGACCGGACTCGCCTATCTCCTCGGCCTCGTGGCGGGAACGCTCGCGGGCGGGGCGATCCTCGACGCGTGGGACCGACGACGCCTCCTGATGGTGGCGCAGGTCGGCCTGGCCGTGGGGTCGTCCATCCTCCTCGCCGGCGCGATCGCCGGCCGGCCGCCGCTCTGGCTGATCTTCGCCGGCCTCACCGTCCTCGCCGCGAGCAGCTCGCTCGACGGCCCCACACGATCTGCGATCGTCGCGCGGGTCCTCGAACCCGGACAGCTCCCGGCGGCGCAGGCCTTGAACCAGGTGGTGTGGAACACCGCCGCCCTCGTCGGGCCGCTCCTGGCAGGGTTGGTGATCGCGTGGGCCGACGTCACGGTCGCGTACGCCATCGATCTCGCATCGATCGCGTGCATGTTCGTCGCCGCCTCGCTCCTGCGACCGATGCCGCCGCTCCATGCTGATCACGCCGACACAGGGCTGCATGCGATCAAAGAGGGGTTCAACTTCGCGCGGAAGCATCGGCTGATCATGTCCACGTTCGTGATCGACCTGATCGCGATGATCTTCGGCCTCCCTCGCGTGCTGTTCCCCTTCCTGATCCAAGACCAGTTCCACCGGGACGAGAAGGCGATCGGGCTGCTGTTCGCGGCGCTCGCCGTCGGGGCACTTCTCGGGGCGCTGACGAGCGGCTGGACGGGCCGGGTCTATCGTCAAGGGATCGCCGTGATCGTGTCCGTGGCCGCCTGGGGTGTGGCGATCGCTGCGTTCGGCTCGTCGAACACGTTCTGGCTCGGACTCGCGATGCTCGCGCTGGCGGGGTGGGCCGATGTGATCAGCGCGATCTTCCGGACGACGATCCTCCAGTGGTCAGCTCCGGACCGGCTGCGCGGAAGGCTGTTCGGGATCCACATCCTCGTCGTGACCGGCGGCCCCCGGCTCGGCGATGTAGAGGGCGGGCTGGTCGCCCGCCTGGTCTCTCCGACCTTCAGCGTGATCTTCGGCGGGGTCGTCTGCGTGATCGGCGCGGGGCTCGTTGCCCTGTTGTACCCGGAGCTCCGCCGGGCTCGCGCCCCGGCCTCCTCCTGACGTACGCTCGGCCGCGTGGCGAAGCTGACGGATCCGGAGCTCGAGGCGTTCCTCTCGAGTCATGAGGGATGGACCTCACAGGAGGACGCGATCCACAAGGACTTCGCGTTCCCGGGCTTCCGCGCCGCGATCGCGTTCGTGAACCGCGTGGCGGAGCGAGCCGAGGCAGCCCGTCATCACCCCGACATCGAGATCCACTACAACCATGTGAAGATCTCGCTCTCGACCCACGACGCCGGCGGGGTGACCGAGAAGGATGTGGCGGCCGCCGCCGAGATCGACGCGGCCGCCGAGATCGACGGCGAGTAGACGCCGTGGCGGCGGCCGTCCGAACCGTCGAGCTCCGCGTGCTCGAAGGTCCGAACCTCTACTTCCCCCGCCCCGCCGTCAAGCTCACCCTCGACGTCACGGGCTGGCTGCGTGTCGGGGACGAGAAGGTGGCAGCGGTCGCCCACGCGACCGGGATCCGAGCGATCGATCCCGGAGCGCGCGGGAGCGAGCAGCGCCTGCGAGCGACGTCCCGCGTGGCGGTGCAGCTGACGAGGCGGATCGCGGCCGCCGCCGGCACAGGGTGGCTCGGGATCCGCGGGCGGACCGGCCCCGAGTTCGGACACGTGATCGTCGTGTTCCCGTGGCGCCGGCGAGGTTCGGCCGAAGCCCTCGCCGGCGCCGTCTCGAGCGCGATGGCGTCCGTGCTCCGCCGTTCACCCGAACGCGTGATCGCCGAGGTGGCGCGCGAGGTGGCGGCTGTCGAGCCCGGGCCCGAGCCCACCGTTCCGGATCCCGACATCCCCGTGATCCAGGTAAGCGGCACCAACGGGAAGACCACCACGACGCGGCTCCTCGCCCACATCGTGATGGCATCCGGCAAGCGCGTCGCGTTCTCGTCCACCGACGGCGTGTACCGCAACGATCGCCGCGTCCAGGCAGGGGACTACTCCGGTTTCGCGGGAGCCGGGATCGCTCTCGACCAGCATCCCGACATCGCCGTGCTGGAGACCGCCAGAGGCGGGATCCTCCTTCGGGGGATCGGCGTGTTGCACAACGACGTGGCGGTCGTCACGAACGTCTCGGCCGATCACCTCCACCTCCAGGGGATCTCCACGGTCGATCAGCTGGCCGAAGTGAAGGCGACGGTGACTCGCATCACGCGACCGGACGGCTGGGTCGTGTTGAACGCGGACGATCCTCGCGTACTCGCGATGCGTCGAACGGCGTCGGCTCGTTCCTGGCTCTTCTCGCTCGATCCTCGCCACCCGGCGATCCGCGAGGCGCTGGCCGACGGCGGGCGTGCGATCACCGTCCTGGACGGGACGATCGTGTGGATGGACGGCCTTGTGGTGCACCCACTGGTCGATCTGGACCAGGTGCCCGTGACACTCGCGGGCCTTTCCCGCATGTACACGCAGAACGCGCTCGCTGCGGCCGCCGCCGCACTCGCCGTGGGCCTTCCATCCAGGATCGTGGCGAAGGGTCTCCGGAGCTTCGTCCTGGACCCGAAGAAGAACCCAGGACGGACGAACCTCTTCGCCCTCGACCGCCGCCTCCTGGTCCTCGACTACGCCCACAACGAGGCAGGGATGGACGGGCTGGTGGAGATCCTCCAGGGACTTCGCCCACCCGGGCGGGAGATCTGGCTCGCGATCGGCACGGCCGGCGACCGGACCGACGACATCCTGCGGGGGTTCGCGGTCCGTGCGGCGCTCGGCGCGGACCATCTCGCGGTCGCGGAGCAGGTGAAGTACCTCCGGGGCCGCACCAGGGAGGACGTGATCGCACAGCTCCGGCGGGGGGCAGCTCGCGCGGGGAAGCACGATGTCCCCGTGTATCCGGACGAGATGCGAGCGCTCAGAGGGATGCTCAAAGCATCGGCTCCCCGCGACGTGGTTGGGATCACGGCGCTCGCCCAGCGAGAACAGGCGTTCCGGTGGCTCCGCAAGCAGGGGGCCCGCCTCCTCGGTCCATCGGACGTCCGCCGCCTCGTCAAGGCTGCGAGGACCGCCGGGCCACCCGCGTGATGTTGTCCTTCGGCGCGACCCAGCGCCAGCCTGGGAGTATTGAGCCGTATGGCCTCCACCTCACACTCCGCGATGGAATCCGCCCTCGTCGTGGCATCGAACCGAGGGCCGGTGGCCTTCGAGCGAGGGGAAGACGGCAAGCTCTTCGCCCAGCGAGGGTCGGGAGGCCTCGTCACGGTGCTCGGAGGGGTCCTCGAGCGAGACGACGCCACTTGGGTCGCCGCCGCCGTCACGGAGGGTGATCGAGAGGTCGCGCCGCGGGGTCGCAAGCTCGAGGGGGCGGCTCAAAGGGTCCGATATGTCGATATCCCCGAGCAGCAGTACGACGGCTATTACAACGGCATCGCCAACGGCGTCTTGTGGTTCGTCCACCACTACCTGTGGGATATCGCGCGCTCCCCGACCTTCGGCGAACAGACCGAGGCCGAGTGGGCCGACTATGTCGAAGCGAACCGCTCGTTCGCTCGGTCGCTCTCGGCAGAGGCGAAGCACGATCCGATCTTTCTGATCCAGGACTATCACCTCACGCTCGTTCCCCGCATGCTGCGAGAGATCGTCCCGGAAGCGCGGATCCTCCACTTCTCTCACACACCGTTCGCGGGGCGGACCTACTTCCGGACCCTGCCCGACGAGATGCGACAGTCGATCTTGCGCGGCATGCTGGGCTCAGATGTTGTCGGCTTCCAGGGACGACAATGGGGGGAGAACTTCCTGCTCTCGGCTCGGGAGCTGGATGACGTGCATGTCGACATCCGAGCCCATCGCGCGGAGGTCGACGGTCGGGAGATCCAGGTGCGGTCGTTCCCGGTCGCCGTCGGCGCTCAGGAGATCCGCCAAGCTGCCGCGAGCGATCGGGCGAAGCGGCTCCGCACTCAGGTCGAGAAGATCCGAGGAGATCGGAAGCTCCTCCTGCGCGTCGACCGGATGGAGCCATCGAAGAACATCCTGCGTGGCTTCCTCGCGTTCGAGCTTCTCCTCCAGAAGCATCCGGAATGGCGCGGTCGCGTGGTCTTCCTCGCTCTCCTGAGCCCCTCCCGCGAGGAGGTGCCGGCGTATCGCGACTATGGGGCCGATTGCCGGGCTACCGCCGACCGGATCAACGCGGCGTTCGGGAAGGAGGAGTGGACCCCGATCGTGCTCAAGGTGCAGGAGAACTTCACCTACGCCGTCGCTGCGTACGATCAGTACGACGCGATGCTCGTGAACCCGGTGCACGACGGCATGAACCTGGTGGCGATGGAAGGGCCGGTCGTGAACACGCGGGGAGGCGCGCTGATCCTCTCACGGAACGCCGGTGCGTTCGGGCGACTGGGGCGCCACGCTCTCGCGATCAATCCGTTCGACCTGTCGGAGACGGCCGAGGCGATCCGTGAGGCCCTCGAGATGCCAGAGGAGGAGCGCACCCGCCGCGCCCGGGGTCTTCAGCGGTCGGCCCTGTCGCACACGCCGGCCACGTGGCTCGCCGGGCAGCTCCGAGCGATCGACGAGGTGCGACCGCCGAGCCCCTAAGACGCCGGCGCTCGTCGGTCTAGCTCGTCGGCGATCGCCGCCAGGAGCGCCTCCACTCCGCGTGGCCCGTCGACGAACAGATCTGCCGCTGCCTCCACCTCGGGAGGCGTCTCCGGGCCGCGCGCGGCCACCCCACAGGTCCACACGCCAGACTCGCGGAGCCGGCCGAGCGCTGCGAAGGCGTCGAGGTCACCCACGTCGTCGCCGGCGAAGAGCACACCCTCCAACCGGTGCTCCCGAGCGATCCGCTCGACGGCGCCACCCTTGCGTGGACGACCGGCGGGCGTCAGCTCGACGATCCGCTTCCCCGGCAGGATCTCCAGATCGCGGGTCACGGCGATGGCGGCGAGCCTTTCCGCGGAAGCCGTCTCAGCGGCCTCCGGGTCATCCAGTCCTCGGAAGTGGACGGCGACGGCGGCGCCCTTCTTCTCGACCCAAGCGCCGACGGTCGCCGCCGCCGCCTCGATCTCTTCGAACACCTCGGCCGGCATCGCGTCCTCGTCCTCGAGTCCGTGCGTCCCCACGATCACGACGCCCTCCACGTCCACGAGCTCGCGAACCTGCGCGGACGGACGCCCCGAGATCACCGCGGCGACATCGAGGCGTCTGACGATCCTGGTGAGCGTCGGGCGGACCTCCGGGAGGATCCGCGTCAGCTCGGGCCGTGCGACGATCGGCGCGAGGGTCCCGTCGAGGTCCAAGAACACGCCGACCCGAGGCGCGCGCGACGCCAGCTCCGTCACGACGCGGTCGATCGCCACACGCGTCATCCTACGGACCTCGTCGAGCCGCTCAGGTGCGGAGGGCCGCGCAATCGACGCACAGCACCGACCACGGTCGCGCATCGAGGCGCTCCTCCGGGATGAGCTTGCCGCAGCGGTCGCAGATCCCGTACGTCCCATCCTCGAGCTTCTGGAGGGCACGGTCGACGTCTCGCAACATTGCCTCGAGCTCCCGCGCGGTGCCGACACGATTGAGCCGTTCGACGGCTTCCGTGGTCCCGTCGCCGACCCGCTTGCCGAAGGACACCGATGCGTCGGGGTCGCGCTCCACGATCGTCATGGTCCCCAGCTCCCCGGCAAGATCTTCTCTCCGCCGCCGGAGCACGGTCGCGATCTCGCGTGTGTCCACGAGCTATCGCGTGATGCCCGAGAGGTCGATCAGATCCGCGTCGCCACCGACCGCTTCGATCAGGCCGTGCTCGGAGGCTCCCAACGCCGACGGCGTCGCGCTTCCACGTCGCTTCTCGAGCTCCTTGTAGACCTCGGTGGCGTAGTCGACGCAGAGGACGACCACGTCCCCGGGCCTCGCATGGTCCAGCGCCTTGCGGGCGGCGTCCATCTCGTCCAGGACGATGTCTACCGTGCCGGCTCGTGCGTTGCCGCCCCTGATCGCCTCCTCCACGCCTTCGACGACGAGCTCCGCCGTCTCACCAGGCGCTCGTCCACGCGGGTGCTTGTCCTCCCGAACGATCACGATGTCGAAGTAGCGAGCCGCGACCCGGCCCAATTGCCGCATGTCCTCGTCGCGCCGGTCACCCGCGGTGGCAACGACCCCCACGACCAGGTTCGCGGCGCGCGACGCCTCGCCGGGGCGTTCCTTCAGCACCGCGTCGGAAGCGAGATGGTCGACGAAGTCTCCGAGGGTCTCTAGCCCCGCGGCGTTGTGTGCGTAGTCGAGGATCACCTTCACACCATCCATCTCGAAGACGTTCAGCCGACCGGGCGCCTGGTAGATCGAGGTCGTGAACGAGCGGAGACCCTGCCGGATGTCATGCAGGTGCGCTCCGGCTGCGTGCGCCGCCGCGGCCGCGGCCATCGCGTTCTGGACCATCATGCGGGCCCGGCCATCGAACGTGGCAGGCAGCATGTGCACGTAGGCGATCGGAGAGGAGCGCCTCCCCTCCTTGAGCACCATCAGCTCGCCGAGCGGGCCGTGCTCCAACACCACGGCCTTCCGCCCACGGCGGATCCAGCGGTCCACGAACTCATGCTTCTCCTTCATCGAGAACAGGATCACCTGGCCGCCGGTATGCCCGCGCATCTCGAGCACCAGTGGGTCATCGGCGTTCAGGACGGCCCACCCACTCTTCGGCACGGCCTCCACGACCACCTGCTTCACCGCGGCGAGTTGCTCCAATGTGTCCACCTCGCGAAGCCCGAGGTGGTCCCCCGTCACGTTCAACACGACACCCACGTCGTTCCGGCCGTAGCCGAGCCCCTCCCGCAAGATGCCGCCACGCGCGACCTCGAAGATGGCCATGTCGACCCTGGGGTTCTGCAGCACCATCTGGGCCGACTTCGGCCCCGACGCGTCGACGCGTCGCACGAGACGCTCGTCGATGTACACCCCGTCCGTCGAGGTCATGCCGATCTTGCGGCCGAGGCCTCGGAAGATGTGGGCGATCATCCGCGTCGTCGTCGTCTTCCCGTTGGACCCGGTGACGGCGACGATCGGGATCCGCGACGGGTTGCCCTGGGGGAACAGGGCATCGATCACCGGCTTCGCGACGTACTGCGGTTCTCCTTCGGTCGGGTGCGTGTGCATCCGGAACCCCGGTGCGGCGTTCACCTCGACGATCGCGCCGCCCGTCTCGCGGACAGGGAGGGTGATGTCCGGCGCAAGGAAATCGATGCCGGCCACATCGAGCCCGACGACCCTCCCCGCCTCCTCCGCGATCTCGACGTTGTCCTCGTGAGCCTCCCACGTGCGGTCGATCGAGATGCCGCCGGTGGACATGTTGCCGGTGGCCACGAGCAGGACCCGGTCACCCGCGGGGGGGACCTCATCGAGGCCGAACCCCTGGCTGCGCACGAACTCCTCGGCCTTCGCGTCCACCGTGATCCTGGTCAGCACCTTCTCGTGTCCGATGCCGCGACGGGGATCCTGATTCGTGATCTCGACCAGCTCACGGACGGTGTGCTCACCGTCCCCGACCACGTGCGCCGGCACGCGCTCGGCGATCGCCACCATGTGGCCGTCCACGACCAGCATCCGGTAGTCGTTGCCCTTGACGAAGGTCTCCACGACGACCCGGCCGTCTCGGGACTGCTCGAGCGCGCGCTCGAACCCCACCCGGATCGATCTCTCGTCGGCCAGGTTCAGTCCGACGCCCCGCCCGTGGTTTCCGTCCAGCGGCTTCGTGACGACGGGGAAGCCGATGCGCCCGGCTGCGGCGACGGCGTCGTCCGCGCTCCGGACCACCTCGCTCCGCGGCACCGGAAGGCCCGCAGCGGCGAGGAGCTGGTTCGTCATCTTCTTGTCCGAGGCGATGTCGACCGCGAGGGCCGACGTCATCGACGTCATCGTGGCCCGGATCCGTTGTTGATACTTGCCCTGACCCAGCTGGATGAGCGAGCCCTCGTTCAGGCGCATCCACGGGATGTCGCGAGACGCGGCCTCGTCGATGATCGCTTGCGTCGACGGACCGAACGCCCGCCGTTCCGCGAGCTTGATGAGTCGCTCCAGCTCCGCGAGGAAGTCGAACTCCTTCCCGGGCTTGACCAGATGGTTGACCAGCCTGACCGCGAGTTTGCCCGCCTCGACGCCGACGGTCTCCTCCCAGTAGCCGTAGATCACGTTGTACCGGCCGGGCTCGCCGGCGCTCCTCGTCTTGCCTCGCGAGATGTGCGCGCCGGTTTCGCGCTGCAGCTCCAGCGCGATGTGCTCGGCGACGTGACCGAGCCAGGTCCCGTCGACGAGGCGTTCCCCGAAGCCGCCGCGCCGACCGAGGGAGCAGGAGTGCTCGGCGACGCCGGGGAGGAGCTCCAGCAGCCCCTCGTTGAATCCGGGGATCTGATTCGAGGGCCACTCCTCCAATGACCCCAGGTCGACCAGCATCCTGATCGACGGCTCGTAGGACCAGTAATTCGGCCCTCGGAAGACCTGCGTCTGAACGATCTTCAGGTCCGGCTTCGGCTTGCCCGACTTCGCCGAAGTAGGCTGGCGCTTGGTCGTGTTGCGGCTGGCGCGCGTTGGCCCCTTCGCCCCTCTCCGCTGCTTCGGAGCCGCCTCCGTCACGTCGACGCCTCCCCGTCCTCCAGGGCATCCGGACCGGTGAGGAGCGCGCGACCGCGCAGGTCGAACCGGTACCCCGAGGGCAGGGAGTGCAGGATCGCGCCGCTCACCATCACGGGACGATAGCCCTTCCCACGATAGGCATCGGTCTTGACATGCGAACCGTCGACCAGGGTGACCGCCCCCCGCCCGATCACGTGGAGTTCGCGCCGGCCGCTCACGACCGCGCACGTGTCCTCGTCGATCCCGATCCCGAGGAGCGACGGCGATTGGGCGACCAGAGCCAACAGCCGGCCCATCCGGCCCCGCTGCTCGAAGTGCTGGTCGATCACGACGCCTTGGACGATCCCGAGCCCGGCCGCGAGGTGCACCATCCGATGCTTCGGGGTTGGGCCGGGGCGCCCGAAGGCGACCATGTGCGACGCGAGCGCGGACGCACCCGCGCTCGTGCCCGCGAGGACGACCCCGCGGTCGTGCGCGTTGGAGATCGCATCGCCGAGGCGCGTCCCCGCCACGACCTGCGTCAGTCGGGATTGGTTCCCTCCGGTCAGGAACACGCCGGTTGCCTGCGCCAAGAGCGCGACGGTCGCCGGGTCGTTCGCCTCTTCTCGCTCCTCGGGGCGGATGCCGCTCACCTGTCCGATCCCGAGCCCGAGGAACAGCTCGCGATAGGCCTCCGTCGCGGCCTCGCCCAACGATGAGGCCGTGGAGATCACGACCACGTGTCCATCCGCGCCACCCGCGAGCTCCGCGAACGTCCCGAGGATCACCCTGTCGCGAAACCGGTCTTCCGCGCCTCCGATCACCATCACGGACCCGGCTCCACCCACCGCACGAAGAGCGCTTTCGTCCGTCATGGCGGCAAGTGTATCCGGCGCCCGTACCTTCCCTCGCAGGTCAGGACGTTGAGCGCTCGCTTCGTTCCGAGTCTCCCGGCGGCCGGAGGATCAGTTGATCGTGCGGTTCGACGACGTCGACCGTCCCCTCGAGGCCGCCTGACACGAGCAGCGTGAATCCGGACGGGTGATCGAGGATCCGATCGGTCGAGTCCGCTTCGTCCGTCAGCTCGAAACGGACTGCGCCGCCTCCGTCGCGCACGATCCGCACCCGGACGTCGGGGTTGAAGCGTCGAGCCGCTTCATCGGCTCGGGACAGGATCTCGATCGCCCAATCGGTGAACTCGAGCATCCGCCGAGTCTAGGCGGCTGGGTGACGCAGGTACTCGGCATCGGGCTCCACCACTCGCCACGCCCGCCAGGGATCCTCGGAAGCGTCCGCAGGCCCGCCGTTGCGACGTTCGAGCATCGGTGCGGCGCACTCGGATCTACGGTCCGAAGACGCGCTCACGCCGACACGCGAACCAAGGGACGCCTCCGCCGCACGCACCCGCCGGCGAGCTTTCGCGTCCGCTTTCCGGTCGTCCACGATGAGCCTCGACAGCTCGAACGCGATCCCTACGTGCAGCATCCGGGTCCCCCCTTGGTCGAGCGGCGTAACCTGATATATATGCTCATCGGTTACGTCTACGACACGGGTCCGGATGTAACCCGTCAAGTGGTCATAGACGGTTTCGGAAGGTATCCTCGCCTCGTGGAGACAGAGCGCCTTCCGCAGCCCGTCCATGAGCAGAACCGGACACCCCCCGCCCCCGACGAACTCGAGCTGGTGCGCGGGTTCCTCTCGCTGCACGATCACGAGGAGGGGAACCCGGACGGCCTCCCCCCGAGCCTGGAGAGCCTTCGGTGGTGGCTCGCATCGAGAGGATTGGTCGACTCGGAGGACGCGAGCAAGGACCAGGACCTGGCGTGGGCTCTTCGCGTGCGGGACGCGCTCACGTCGAAGGTGCGAGAGAACATGGGGGAGCCTCGGAACGCGACGGCGATCGAGTTCCTCAACGCAGCCGCCGAGCAGACCGGCCTACGGGTGTGCTTCGGCTGCGGCGACGGCAACCCGATCCACGTGGACGCCACCGGGGTCCGCGGTGCGGTCGGGCAGATCCTGGGAACGGCCTTCCTCGCGGAGCTGGACGGACGCTGGGAGCGATTCCGCATCTGCCACGACCCGGGTTGCGCTTCGGTGTTCTTCGACCGCTCGAAGAACAAGAGCGGGAAGTGGTGCTCGATGTCCTCGTGCGGGAACAGGGCCAAGGTTCGAGCGTTCCGCGAGCGGCAGGCAGCGGAGTGACGGCACTCGAGCTCGAGCTGCGCGCTCCCGGTGGCGAGCCGGTCGATCTCTGGCGGACCATGATCTCCCACGGATTCGCGGGGCTCTCACCGACCGTCCTCGACGAGGCGAACCGATCGCTCGCGTTGACGATCCGGGTTCCGGGCGGGCGCCCGCGCAGGGTGCGTGTATCGGAGGCCCCGAGGAAAGGCCGCGCGCGGGTCGACGTCCTCGGTCCCCGATCCGGTCCGAAGGTCGTCCGTGCGGTCTTGGAAGGCACCGCGCATGTCCTGCGACTCGACCAGGACCTCTCGCCCTTCTATCTCCGAGCATCCAACGATCCCGATCTTGCCTGGGCCGCACGCGGCGCGGGCCGGATGCTTCGCTCCCCCACCGTATTCGAGGACGTGGTGAAAACCGTATGCACGACGAATTGCGCGTGGAGCGCCACGATCCGGATGGTCGACGCCCTCGTCACCCACCTCGGCGACCCCGCGATCGGCGGCGAAGGGCCGCTCTCGAACGCGTTCCCGACGCCGAGCGCGATGGCGGAGGCTCCCGAGTCCTTCTATCGGGATGTGGTCCGATCCGGCTACCGCGGTGCCTACCTGATCGCGTTGGCCAGATCCGTCGCCAGCGGCGAGCTCGACCTGGAGGCCTACGCGACCGCGACGCCCGCGATGGTTCCCGATTCCGAGCTCGAGGTCACGCTTCTGGCGCTTCCCGGCGTCGGGCCCTACGCGGCGGCTCACATCATGATGATGCTCGGAAGGCACTCCCGGTTGGTCCTCGATTCCTGGACCCGCCCGACCTACACCCGGCTCACGGGACGCACGAGGCCGGTTTCCGATCGGCAGATCGAGCGGCGATTCCGCTCCTACGGTGAATTCGCCGGGCTCGCCTTCTGGCTCTACGTGACCCGTGACTGGGTCGATGACGGGCCCGCCTGACCCTCGCGCCTATACTGCGCGGGCCGCGTCCCGGCGACAGAACCTCTCTGGCAGGAACACAGCGATGACGGTGCCCTTATGTCCCCGCGGAGCCGCGCGACCGATGAGCTCCTCCGAACCCGGCGCCCCGGGCGGTCCACCCGTGCGCGCGAGGCGAGCGGGCGCCTGACCCGAGCCGCGGGGGAGGTCGACCGTGGCTGAGCGTCTCGCCGCCGCGCCCGCCCGCCTCGCGCGCCGCGCCCGCCGTCTTTACGGCTACTGGCGCTCGGAGCGCCGCACCCTCCGCCAGGGAACGGCCGCCCTCGCTCTGAGCACCTGCGCCGGGTTCGTGGCCGGGCTCGTCCTCGGCTCGATCACCGGCACGCTCGAGAAGCTCCCCGGGCTCCTCGTGCTGATCCCCGCGTCGGTCGGCATGCGGGGCACGATCTTCGGTGCGATGGGAGCCCGCTTCGGCACCGGGATCGCCGCCGGGATCTTCGAGCCCACGCTCCGGCGAGGGAGCCTCCTTTCTCGCAACGTCGTCGTCGGGATCCTTTCGGCGCTGCTCACGTCCTTCTACCTCGCCGGTGTCGCGAAGCTGGTGGCCTCGGCCTTCGCGAAGGGCGCGGTGATCTCCTTCTGGGACCTCGTGACCATCTCCGTGGTGGGAGGCGTCCTCGCGTCGTTGGTCGCGCTCATGTTCACCGTCGGCATCGCGGTGCTGTCGTTCCGGAGGGGCTGGGACCTGGACGCCGTGGCCACACCGATGGTCACGGCGATCGGTGACATGGTGACGCTCCCGAGCCTGTTCCTCGCGACCTTGCTCGTCGGCAACGCCACCGTGAGCGCGGTCGCCGCCGGGATCTGCACGGCCGCGACCGCCGCCGCCCTGATCGCCGCCTTCCGCGTGGAGGTGCGGGTCCGTCGGATCCTCCTGGAGATGGTCGCGGTGGTGGCGCTCGCTCCGCTCCTGGACATCTTCGCGGGGGCGCTGCTCGAAGCCCATCGCGGCGAGCTCCAGGCGGTGACGGCCGTGTTGATCCTGATCCCCCCCTTCGTCTCACAGGCAGGGGCGCTGGGCGGGATACTCTCGTCCCGCCTGTCGTCGAAGCTCCAACTCGGCGTCATCACCCCGCGAGGTCGTCCCGAGATCCCGGCGGTCGTCGACGGCGTCATCGTCATCGTCCTCGGGGTGCTGGTGTTCACCGCGATCGGCGCCGCGGCTTGGGCCCTGTCGACCCTCATGGAGGGCCCTGACCCAGGCGCGGTCCTCTTGATCGGTGCCACGCTCCTCGCGGGGGCGATCGTGCTGCCGATCACGCTGGTGGTCGGTTACTACGTCGCCGTGCTCACCGCCCGTTTCGGGATCGACCCGGACAACCAAGGCGTTCCCTTCATCACATCGCTCCTCGACCTCGCGGGCGTAGCGGCCATCCTCCTCGTCATGAGAACATCCGGGGTACTTCCGTGATGGACGAACAACCCCGCAACGTCAAGGAACTCCTGGTCGAGCTGAAGGACGCCTCGGAGTTGATGGTCGACCTCGCCTACGCGGCCGTTTTCTTCAACGAAGAGAAGCTCGCACAGGAGGTCGAGCGGCTCGAGCAGCGGATGAGCGATCACCTCCGCCGTCTCCGGATCACAGCGATGCTCGCTGCGCGCAGTCCCGAGGATGCCGAGGGGATGGCCGGCGTCCTGTGGATCGCGGACGCGATGGAGGGTATGGGTGATGCCGCGGCCGACATCGCTCGGGTGGTCGCCGCTCGGCTCGGGATCCCCGACGCCCTCCGGCAGGATCTCCGCCACGCCGACGAGATGACGGCGAGGGTCAAGGTCCGCGACGACGCGCCCGCAGCCGGGCGCACGCTCCGCGACCTGTCGCTGCCCACCGAGTCGGGGATGTGGGTGGTCGCGATACGAAGCGGCATGGACTGGCGTTTCGATCCCGGCGCCGATGACGTGGTCTCCGTCGGCGACGTGCTGCTGATCCGAGGCCCCGAGGAAGGGGTGAACCACGTCCGTGAGCTGGCCGGTGCCCCACGCTTGCCCGAGGGCTCCGGCGAGGAGCCGCCGCCGCTCTCCGAGCTGGACCGAGCGGTGGACATCCTCGTGGAGATGAAGGACCTCGCCGAGGCGGCGGTCGGACTCGCGTACTCGGCGTTGCTCTTCAACAACCGCTCCCTCGCCGCCGAGGTCGGGACGCTGGAAGCGCGATCCGACATCTTGCACGACGAGCTCGAATCCTGGGTCCTCCGGGCGGCGCCGGAGGCTCGCGATCCCGACGCCCTCCGCGGTCTCCTACGCCTCGGCGCGGCCTCCGAGTACATGTGCGACGCGGCCCGCAACATGACCTGGTACGTGGAGCAGGGCGAGCCGCTCCACCCCGTCGTCCAGCTCGCCCTCGAGGAGACAGAGGAGACGAGCTCCGAAGTGGTCGTGGAGCGTGGTTCGCTGGCCGCGGGGCGCTCGCTGAGCGAGCTCCGCCTGGAGACGGAAACCGGCATGTTCGTGCTTGCCGTCCAGCGGGGTTCGCGCTGGATCTACCGGCCTCGCTCTCGGTTCGCGTTCCAGGAAGGCGACCGCGTGATCTCCATCGGCCCGGAGGAGGGCGAGGAGGAGCTCGCAGCCCTCGCCCGAGCGCCCGCGGTCGCGCACGGGTAAGGCCTCGGTCCTTGTTCCGCCTCCGGGGCTGCCCTAGCCTCCACGCATGGAAGCCTTCGTCTACCTGCGGGTTCGTCCCGGGAGGATCGTGCCCGTCCGGAACCAGCTCTCGTCCTCCGCGACCACGCGCCGCTCGGTCGTGGTGATCGGAGCATGGGACGTGCTCTGTCTGCTCGATGGACCCGATCTCGCGACGATCGGTACGGGCGTGCTGTCGGAGATCCAGATGATCGAGGGGATCGAGCGCACGTTCACGGCGCCGGTCGTGCCACCCGATCGGCTCGGCGTCGTCGGCTTCGGGGGGCTACCGACCCCCCAGATCGTCCGGGGCGCGTGCTACGTCCACATCGAAACCGAGCCGGGCGCCGCCGCCGGACTCTACGAGCGACTCTCAGAGATCGGAGGCATATCCGGGGCCGCCGTGCTGGCCGGCTGGTGGGACATGATGGCCTGCATCCCGGAGCCCTGGGAGGTCGGCTCCGGGATCGTCCTCGAGAAGATCCAGGGGCTTCCGGGCGTCCGCTCGACGAGCACCTTGGTCTCCATCGACTACGAAGAGCCCGAGGAGGACCGGGACCAGTTCAGCTCCTGGTCGTAGCGCGGACGCCCGGGGGGAGCGCGAACCGGACGCTCTCCTCGGTGATCAGCGCCTGCTCCACCCGGTCGAACCCCCTCGCCGCGAGCCACTCGAGCATCCGGTTCACGAGCCGCTCCGGCGCGGAGGCACCGGACGTGAGACCCACCACATCGGCTCCGTTCAGCCAGGCGGGGTCGACCTCGCTCTCGTCGTCCACGAGATAGGCAGGCGTCCCCCGCTCGAGGCTGACCTCGGCGAGTCGGTTCGAGTTGGAGGAGTTCTTGGAGCCGATCACGAGCACGACGTCGGCCCGGCGGGCGACCTCCTTCACCGCGTCCTGCCGGTTCTGTGTTGCGTAGCAGATGTCCTCGCGAGGCGGTCCCTGGATCTCCGGGAACCGTGACCGGAGGACGTCCACGATCTGATTCGTCTCGTCGACCGACAGGGTGGTCTGCGTGAGGTAGGAGAGCCGTGCGGGATCGGGCACCTCCACACGCTCCGCCTCTGCGATCGATTGGACGAGGATCGTCCGGTCGGGCGCCTGCCCGCTCGTCCCCTCGACCTCCTCGTGTCCCGCGTGGCCGATCAGGAGGATGGTTCGATCGTCCTCGGCGAACCGGCGTGCCTCCAGATGCACCTTCGTGACCAGGGGGCACGTGGCGTCGATCAGTTCCAGCCGGCGGGATGCCGCATCGTCGTGGACGGTCGGGGATGAGCCGTGGGCGGAAAGGACCACGACCGCCGCCTCGGGCACCTCGTCGAGCTCGTCCACGAACACGGCGCCCTTCATCTCCAGGTCGCGCACCACGTGGAGGTTGTGGACGATCTGCTTGCGGACGTAGACGGGGCCACCATGCTGCTCGAGCGCTCGCTCGACCGCATCCACGGCTCGTTCGACGCCCGCGCAATACCCTCGTGGAGCCGCCAGAAGGACCGTTCCCATGCACCCATCGTACCCACGCCCGGGCACGGTCCGGCTCGGAGGCACGGGGTTGCCGTATGTCGGCCGGCCGGGCTAGGGTGTCCGCTGTCGGCTTCGGACCGAGTGGCCCGGTCCTCCTGCGCACGACGCGCGCTTCCCACCTTCCCAGGGTGTGTTTGGCGTGCGTCTATGCGTGGGAGAAGGGAACTCGGATCGGTGCCGGCGAAGGTCGCACAGGAGAGGACGAAACCAGGAGGTGATGCGCACACCCACGACCTAGCGCGGTGAGCAGGGCCGGAGGAGTGATCCGCCGGCTCGGCACGGGACGAGGCCGCCAGCCACGTCCGCCGCGTGGGTGAACCAGCCCATGACAAGGATGATCCGGAAGGGCCGCGCCCTCGTCGCGGCATCGCTCCTGACCGCCGTCATCATGAGCTTCCCCTCAGCAACATCATCCGAGGCGATGGTCCAGCGGGATGCGGCACGCGCCCCCGCGTCGAGGATCTGCCCCATCGATTGGCGACAGAGTGCCTGGCATGTCAAGCTGCTTGTCCGCTGCGCCGCTTCGCATTTCGGAGTGGGCCGACAGCAGGCCTTGTACATCGCCTGGCGTGAATCGCGCTTTCGACCGAGCGCCTACAACGCCGTCGGAAACGCGGCGGGGATCTATCAGCACCTCCTGAAGTACTGGTCGCACCGTGCGCAGGACTACGGCTTCAAGGATTCGTCGCCGTTCAACGCCCGCGCAAACATCTTCGTCACCATGCGCATGGTGCGGGATTACGGCTGGGACCCCTGGGGAGGCTGAGCCCCGGCACCCTCGACGATCGGACCGCCCGGGCGAGCGAGCGAACGCAGCAGGTCTCGCACCTCATCGCGTGAAGAGGCCACCGCGCTCGTCCCGGGCAGGTCCCGATCCGTCACGATCCGCATCGCCGGGAACCGACCCCGGACGAGCGACACCAACTCTTCGTTCATCCCGAAGGCCACCATCGCATGAGGCCGCTCGGCGTCGACCAGCCCGAGCGCGTCGATCTCGTTGGTCGCGCCGGGGGTGAGCTCCCACTCGGCGGCCGTCGTGGCACGCCGGAGGGCCTCGAGCGCCTCGTCGTCGCGGGCGACGCACAGCACCTTCATGGCTCGACACACCGCTAGAGCCACCCTCGCTTCCGGAACCCGCGATACAGCACGATCGCCGACGCCGCCATCATCCCGAGCGCCAGGGGATAGCCGAGGGCCCAATGCAGCTCCGGCATGTGATCGAAGTTCATGCCATAGATCCCGGCGATCAGGGTCGGCACGAGGATGATGCCGGCCCACGCCGAGAGCTTCTTCATGACCTCGTTCAGCTGATTCGCGGACTGCGCCATCCGGATGTCCACGATCGTGGTGAGGATCTCGCGGATGCCGTCGGTGAGCTCGATCGTCCGGAGCAGGTGATCGGTGATGTCCCGGAGGTAGGGCACGAGACGGTCGGTCATGAGATCGGAGTCGTCCGCGAGGTGGTCGATCGCCTGACGCGTGGGGATCGCATGCCGCTTGAGCCGCACCGCGTCCCTGCGCAGCCGGAGGATCTCGAGCTGCAAGCGCGCTCCTTCGCCCTCGACGGGCTCCGACCGGAAGACCTCGCCCTCGAGCTCATCCGCCCGGTCTTCCAGCTCGTCCACGACCTCGAGGTAGTCGTCCACGATCTCGTCGACGACGGCGTAGAGCGCGGAGCAGGGCCCGGGCGCGATGGCGGCCAGGACCGGCCACCTGTGCTTGGCCTTCTCGAGATCGAACACGGGAGGGAATCGGATCGTCACGAGGAATCGATGCGAAACGAACAGGAAGAGCTCGGATCCCACGAGACCATCCGCCCCGAAGGACAGCGGCCGGAAGACCGCGAACGCATGCCCCGGGTAGACCTCGAGCTTGGGTCGCTGATCTCGGTGCTGGATGTCTTCCACCGCGAGGTCGTGGAGGTCCAGCTGCTTCTGGAGCGTCGTGAGATCGTCCGAGCTCGGGTCGACGGCGTCGACCCAGAGCCACTCGCCGTCTGCGAGCTCCGATACCGCGCTACGCAGCTCATCGAGGGGCACCGGATCCGCTCCCAGGGCTCCGTCACGGAAGACGTAGGCCTCCATCCTCGGAGCGTACCGGAGCCGCCCCGAGGAGCCGACGAGGAACGGACATGGCCCCCGTGGTTCGGGCTAGCCTTCTTGCCCGGTCGACGAGCGATGAAGGGAAGGCGGATGGCGCGAGAACGTGGTTCCGGATGGACACATCCGGTCTTGGTGAGGCATGCGGACGAGCGTGCAGGCGACCTCCAGAACCGCATCGCCGACGCGATGACCCGGTTCGCAGGCTCGATGCCGTTCGTCTACATCCACATCGTCTGGTTCACGCTGTGGATCGCACTCGGCGTGGAGAAGTTTCCCTTCGGGCTCCTGACGATGCTGGTGTCGCTGGAGGCGATCTTCCTGTCGACGTTCGTGATGATCAGCCAGAACCGCG
The DNA here is from genome assembly GCA_963842295.1 of uncultured Actinomycetota bacterium. Classification (GTDB taxonomy): domain Bacteria; phylum Actinomycetota; class UBA4738; order UBA4738; family HRBIN12; genus JAJNBA01. Next base: position 409,803 of record CAWJFY010000009.1, read on the forward strand.
CCGACGAGAAGCGGGCGGAACTCGCGGAACACCACTGGCGGCTCGACCAGGCCGAGGAGAAGCAGAACGAGGAGCTCATCCACATCTCGCGGCAGATCCTCGAGGTCACGAACGAGATCCATTCGCTCACGAAGGGAGGGGCGACACCGTCCTGAGCAAGAGCCGAAGGCTTAGGAGCTGCCGCGCTCGACCGGAGATCTCCGACCGAGAGACGGTCGCTTCGGATCGACATGGGGCGGCGGGATATGGGTCGCCCGCACGACCAGGCCGGCTTCGCGTTCCAACACCCAGACGGAACCCTTCTTCCAGCCCCGATCCTGTCCGACGAGGGTCCCGCGCGCCTCGAGGTGCTCGATGATCGCAGGGATCAGGTCTCCGTGGCCACACAGGACGGACGGGGTGGAGCGGAGCTCGTCGAGCAGCTCGAGCAGGCCGGAGAGCGGGGCTCCCTCCAACAGCTCGTCGCGCGGCTCGATCGGCAGCCCCCGCTGATCTGCGAGCGGTCTCACCGTCTCCACGCACCGGACGGCCGAACTGCTCATGATCCGTTCGACGATCCTGCTCGAAAGGACACGGACGAGCGCCTTGGCCTGGCGGCGTCCGGACTTCGAAAGCGGTCTCGAGAGATCGTCTCCCGTCCATGCTTGCCGATCACCCGCCTTGGCGTGGCGGATGAGGTAGGCAGGGGCATCGCCTCTGGTCGCCTCATCGAGCACCGCTCGATCCCTGTCGTAGGTGAGGACGTCCCGGGCCTCGGCGAAGGTGAACCACCTCGCTTCATCCACTTCCTCCGTCGGATGGAGGTCGACGGCCATCGAGCGACTCCATCGAACCAGTAGCGAACGAACTTCGGTCTCCCCGTGCTGATCGACGTAGCGCGAGGGTGGCAGCTCGACATCGATCCGACATCTCGAGCCCCGTTTCTTCGCGCACCTCGCGTGTCGCCGCCTCTTCGAACGATTCTCCCTCGAGCAGCTTCCCTTTCGGGAACGACCAGTCGTCGTAGCGTGGTCGATGCACCAGCACCGTGAGAACCTGTCCGTCCACGCGGCAACGCACCACGCCGCCTGCTGCGCGAACCTCGCTCGTCACGTCCAGAAGGGCTTCCTCCGCTCGAGGCGCCTCCACGCCTTCGGCCAGGCCTCTCGTGCCCGATCTCGCGCGGCGACCTCCAGTTCCGCGAGGCGTCCGGCGGTGAACGCCACCGCCTGGTCATCGACCTCCATCCCTCTGTCCTCGAGCCAGGCCGACGCCACGACCGCGTCCTGATGTTCGCCGAGTACCGCCTGAAGTGCTTCGGCGGCAGCAGCGAAGCGAGCTGCTCGCTTTCCGAACGCGGGGATGAGCGCCTCGGCCCCGTACCGCACGCGCTTGGTCTCGATCCGGGTCGCGTGCAGCGCAGCGTCGCTCGAGCCGGAGCCGAGCGCCGCTGCGCTCCTGGACAGCTTCGCCCAGGGACGCTTCATGAGTGATCCGACGCTCACGGCAGGGCGTTCGGCCCGGCCGTCTGGGGCCACCGGCTCACGGGCGGCGCCCACGAGCCGCACGACGAGCTCCTCGTATCGCCGCGAGCGCAGTCCCTTGAGAAGCCGACGCCGGGCGCCCAGGCGATCGGTCTCGAGACCGTCGAGCAGCACCTTCGCCGATGCGAGCTCGAGGCCGATCATGTCCCCGACCTCGTCCTCGAGCCGGGCTCCAAGCACTTCGGCGTCGCGAACCGGCCCGAGGAGCCGACCCAGCCACGTGAGCTCGTCTCGCAGCGACTCGGCCCAGTCTCGATCGAGGAGAGGTAGGAACGTCCGAAGATCCGAGCGCAGCCGCCGGGCGGCAACCCGCGTTCGGTGTACACCTTCGGGATCTTCGCCGAGCCGGACGATCGGGTCATCGGAGACGAGCCTGATCGTGGAGCCGGCGAGCGCGGACCGGACGACGTCGAGCGCCGTCGCTCCCTCGCCGAGGTGGGTCAGCTGATCCAGCTCGAAAGCCACCTGTTCCGCGAGCCCCAAGGCCATCGCGTCGCGATCTGCCGTCATCGACGGTTCTCCCCTCGCCCGACGGCGAGCTGCATGAGCCGCTCCTGAGCGCTCACCCCTCGCTCCGTCTCGACCTTCGTCCACACACCGTCGGATCCGAGATCCCAGGCGAGCACATCGTCCTCCAACCCGACCTGGAGGATCTCGTCGAGTCGAGCGCACAGAGCGGGATCGAGCACCGGGACGGTCACCTCGACGCGACGCTCGAGGTTCCGTGGCATGAGGTCCGCGGAGCCGATGAAATGCTGGAAGCCACGATCCCGGCTGCCGAACCGGAAGATCCTCGAATGCTCAAGGTACCGGCCCACGATGGACCGGACGCGGATGGTGTCGGAAAGATCGGCCACCCCCGGCCGGAGACAGCAGATCCCTCGGACGAGCAGGTCTACGTCGACACCCGAGCGAGAGGCCTCGTAGAGGGCGTCGATCGTCTCCGCATCCCCGAGGCTGTTCATCTTCAGGACGATGGAGCCGTCTCCCTCCGCCGCCTCCGAACGGATCAGCTCGATCAGTCTCTGCTTCAGATCAGGGGGTGCGACCAGCAAGCGGCGATAGTTCTTCTGGCGGCTGTAGCCCGTCAGCAGGTTGAACAGGTCGCTGAGGTCCGCTCCGAGGTCGGGGTCGGCCGTCAGCAGGCCTACGTCTTCGTATAAGCGAGCCGTGCTCGGGTTGTAGTTGCCGGTGCCGACGTGCGCGTATCGGCGGATGCCGGATGCCTCGCGGCGAACGATCAGGCACACCTTCGCGTGCGTCTTCAGGCCCACGATGCCGTAGACGACGTGGACGCCGGCCTGTTCCAGTGTGCGCGCCTGCGTGATGTTGGCGCGCTCGTCGAAGCGCGCCTGGAGTTCGACGAGCGCGACGACCTGCTTGCCGGCCTCGGCGGCTCGGGCCAGGGCGCGCACGATAGGGCTGTCCTCCGAGGTGCGGTAGAGCGCCAGCTTGATCGCGAGGACCGACGGATCTGCCGCCGCCTGCTCGATGAACGCCTCGACCGACGTCTCGAACGAGTCGTAGGGATGATGGACGAGCAGGTCGCCTTTCGAGACGACATCGAAGAAGTCCTCGACACCTTCCAGCCGAGGCTGCGTCACGGGGGTCCAGGGATCGTCCTTGAGCTCCGGACGCTCGAGCTCGTGGAGAGACCAGAGCGCGGACGGGTCGAGCAGCCCCTCCGCGACATACACCTCATCGGGAAGGAGCGCGAGCTCGCGCGTCAACAGCGTCCGGACCTCGTCGGTGGCGGCGGCGTCGAGCTCGAGCCGAACCGGGGTCGCACCTCGGAGGCGCCGGCGCAGCACGGACTCGATCGCCTCGAGCAGATCCCCTCCTTCGTCCTCCTCGAGCTCGAAGTCCGCGTCTCGGGTGAGGCGGAAACTCGAGTGGTCCACGATCTCCATCCCCGGGAACAGAACATCCAGGTGCGCGGCGATGACCTGCTCGATCGGGACGAACCGCTCTCCGTCCGGCATCTCGATGAACCGGGGAAGCAGCGGAGGGACCTTCACTCGCGCGAAACGCCGTTCTCCACTGGATGGATCCCGAACCAGGGCCGCGAGGTTGAGCGAGAGGGAAGAGATGTACGGGAACGGGTGCGCCGGATCGACCGAGAGCGGCGTGAGCACCGGGAAGACCCTCTCGATGAACAACTCACCGAGGTGCTCGCGATCGCGGGCGTCGAGCTCGGCCCAATCCACGAGCCGCACGCCCTCCTTCTCGAGCGCCGGACGCAGGTCCTCCACCCACAGCGCGTCCGTCCGGCGATAGAGATCCGCCACGCGTTCCGTGATGCCGGCGAGCTGCTCCTCCGGCGTCAGACCCTCGGGAGAGGCGGGGCCCACGCCGGCTTCCCGCTGCTCTTGCAGCCCCGCGACACGGACCTGGAAGAACTCGTCCAGATTGGAGCCGAAGATCGCGAGGAACTTCACCCGCTCGAGGAGTCGATTCGACGGGTCCTCCGCCAGCGCCAGCACGCGGGCGTTGAACTCCAGCCATGAGAGCTCGCGGTTGAGGAACCGTTCGGTGCGGGGGAAGGCATCCAGCATCGGAGCGCTGATGGTACCGGCTGAGACCGGGGGCGTGCCAGTCGGCCGTGGCGCCCGGAAGCCTTCTCGCGAACGGCATCCGCCCCGGGCCCTCAGGAAACGAACTTGTAGCCGAGACCCCTGACGGTGAGGAGATGCTCCGGTTGGTGCGGATCCTGCTCCACCTTCTTGCGGAGCCGCTTCACGTGGACGTCGAGAGTCTTCGTATCACCGAAATAGCCTGCACCCCAAACTTCTTCGATGAGGAAGTCGCGCGTGAGGAGCCGCCCGGGACGCCGGAGGAATGCCTCGAGCAGCTCGAACTCCTTGGGGGGGAACCCAACCGACTGACCGCGGACGAGCACCTCATGCCTCGCGACGTCGAGCGAGACGGGACCCCCGTTGAGCACGTCCTCCTCGGGCTCGGCGGCGCTGCATCCCCGCCCGGCGGAGGTGAGCCCGCACGCGGGAGACGAGCTCGCGGACGGAGAACGGCTTCGTGACGTAGTCATCCGCGCCGAGCTCCAGCCCGGACACCTTGTCCGCCTCCGAATCCTTCGCGGTCACCATGATGATGGGCACGTTCGAGATCTGGCGGATCTGCCGGCACACGTCGAGGCCCGACATCTCGGGCAACATGAGATCCAGGATCACGAGGGACGGACCCTCCGCGCGGAATCGCTCCAGCGCCTTCCGGCCGTCGGCCGCGACCGCCACCGCGTAACCCTCTCGCTCGAGGTTGTAGCGGACGGTATCCGCCAATGATTCTTCGTCCTCGACGACGAGGATCCGTACGGTCCCAGCGTCTTCCGTCACGCGTCCGCTACCTCATGAGAGGCGTCCGTGAACTCGCGGAACTCCCCCGTGATCAGGAACCCCACCTGCTCGGCGATGTCCACCGCGTTGTCACCCACGCGCTCCAACGCGCGAGCCGCGAGGTTCATGTGCAGACCCCAGTCCAGCGCGCGAGGGTCGTCGGCGAGCTTCAGGGCTTCGAGGTGCGTGGCGCGATTGAGCCGGTCCACGGGGTCGTCCATCGTCGGAAGCTTCATGCAGAGCTCCAGGTCGCGCGTGCGGAACGCCTCCATCGCGGTCCGGATCATCATGACGACGTGTGAGCCCATCTCGTCGAGCTGCTGGAGCAAGCCCTGGCTGGGCGGCAGCTCCCGGCTCGCGAGGTAGAGCTTCGCGATGTTGACGGCTTGATCCCCGATCCGCTCCAGGTGGAGGCAGCTGTGGAGGATCGCCGAGACGAGCCGCAACTGGGTCGCCACCGGCGACTGCAGCGCGAGCATCTCCAGCAGGTCGTGATCGATCTCCAGATAGAGGTCGTCGACGGCATCGTCGTCGTCGACCACCGCCTGCGCTTTGGTGTCATCGTGCTGCACGAGTGCCTCGACGGACCGCTGGACGGCCGCGGAGGCCAGCTCGCCCATCGAGAGGAGTTGCAGCTCCACGCGCTCGAGCTGCTCGTGGAAATGCTCCCGGCTCATCCGAACCTCCCAGTCACGTAGTCCTCGGTGCGCTGATCGGTGGGATTGGTGAAGATCGTCTCGGTCCGGTCGAACTCGACGATATGCCCCGTCCGGTGCCCGTCGTCCGCGACGTCGACCGTGAAGAACGCCGTCCGATCCGAGACACGCGCCGCCTGCTGCATGTTGTGCGTTACGATCACGATCGTGTACTCGGAGACGAGGTTCCTCATCAGATCCTCGATCTTGGCCGTCGCGATCGGGTCCAGTGCCGAGCACGGCTCGTCCATCAGGATCACGTCAGGCTTCGTCGCGATGGCGCGCGCGATGCAGAGTCGCTGCTGCTGACCACCGGAAAGTGCCATGCCCGAGTCCTTCAGTTTGCTCTTGACCTCGTCCCAGAGGGCCGCGCGTCGCAGCGACTCCTCCACCAGCTCGTCCATGTTGCCTTTGTATCCCGCGATCCGGGGGCCGAAGGCGACGTTGTCGTAGATCGACTTGGGGAAGGGATTCGGCTTCTGGAAGACCATCCCGATCCGCCGCCGAACCTCGACGGGATCCACTCGCTCGTCGTACAGATCCACGCCGTGGTAAAGGATCTTCCCCTCCACCCGAGCGCTCTCGATCAGGTCGTTCATCCGGTTGAAGGAGCGCAGCACGGTGGACTTTCCGCATCCGGAGGGTCCGATCAGCGCAGTGATCTCGTGCTCGCGGATGGGGATGGTGATGTCCCGGACCGCGCGGAAGTCCCCGTAGTAGACCGAGACGCCGCTGATGTCGAAGATGAGTGGGTTCGTGTCGTCCGCGTGCGCCGATCCGGCGCTCGCATCCACCGTCACTTTGGCTTGCTCGTCGGTCCCAGCGGGGTCCGGCGTCTTCACCACCTCAGTATCCATGGAATCACCACTCTCGCTCATACCGGTTCCTCAGGAGGATCGCCGTCAGGTTCACGAGGAAGATGGTCCCCATCAAGATGAGGATCGCGGCGGCCGCCACATCCTGGAACTCGGGCTGGGGCTTCTTGGTGTAGGCGAAGATCAAGGTCGGCAAGGCGGTGAAGCGATCCTGCAGAACCTGGGTGAACCCACCTCCCGTGGCCAAGAATCCCGTGACTGCCCCCACCATGATCAGCGGAGCTGTTTCACCCAGCGCGCGTGCCATCGCCAGCACCGACCCCGTCAGGATCCCGGGAGCCGCATTGGGGAGCACGTGGCTACGGACCACCTCCCACCGAGTGGCCCCGACCCCGAACCCCGCTTCACGGATGCTCTTCGGCACGGCGCGCAAAGCCTCTGCGGTGGTGATGATGACGATGGGCAGCACCATGATCGCGATCGTGAGACCGCCGGACAGGAGGCTCTTCCCCTCCACGCCCTCGGAGCTCGTGATGTTCCCCAACAGCTCGACGAAGATCGCGAGACCCAGGATCCCGTACACGATCGCGGGCACTCCGGCCAGGTTGCGGATGTTCGCGTTGATGATCCGGGTGAGCCTCGAGTCTCGCGCGTACTCCTCCATGTAGATGGCAGCACCGATCCCCAGCGGGAAGGCGATCACGACCACGAACACCATCAGATAGAGAGACCCGATGATCGCGTACCGCACGCCTGCGCGTTCGGCCAGCGAGGAATACGGAGACGAGAGGATCTGGCCTCCACGGTCCTGCAGGACCGGGAGCGCCTTGCTGATGACCTGGCCCATCAGCACGAGAAGGATGGCGAGCGCGAGGATGAGCGTGAGGAGCAGCCCCAACTGGAACAGCGTGGAACCGATGTCACGCCGATGGCCGGTGAGGGAACGCCGCACCTCTTCGCGTGCGGCGACCGTCGCGGCCGCTGTTCGGGCCATCAGTACTGCCTCCTGACTCGCCGCACGAAGCGTTCTGAGATGACGTTCAGGCTCAAGGTCATAAGGAACAGCAGGATCCCCACGAAGAAGAAGCTGTAGTAGGCAGGCCCAGCACCACGAACCTGGTCCGATCCCGTCGCGAGGGCGGTGATGGCGGCCGTCATCGTTTGCGACCCCACGAGCGGATCAAGATGGAGCGTCGTGCCCGAGGTGCCGCCTGCGGCGATCGCGACGATCATCGTTTCGCCGATCGCCCGCGAGATCCCGAGGATCAGCGCCGCAGTGATGCCCGAGACGGCGGCCGGGAATACGACACGGAGACTGGTCGCCCGCGGCCGAGCCCCCAGCCCGAAGCTCGCCTCACGCAGCGCGCTCGGCACCGCGTGCATCGCATCTTCCGCGACCGAGGCTACGAGCGGTGTCACGAGCAGACCGACGCCGATCCCGGCAGCAAGGGCGTTGAAGAACTCCGCCTGTGGGAAGAGGGATTGCACGATCTCGGGGCTGATGAACCGCAGGGCGAAGAACCCCATCACCACGCTCGGCACACTCGCGAGCGTCTCGAGGATCGGCTTCAAGAACCTTCTCGCGCGTGGGCTCGCGAACTCCGAGAGGTACATGGCGGCGCCGAGGCCGAGCGGACCCGCTACGAACATCGCGATCACGGACACGACCATCGAACCCACGAAGATGGCCCGGATGTCGAAGGCGTTGCTTCGAGGGAACCACCCTGCGGGCGAGAAGAGCACGCCGAGATCGCCGAGGCGTCGGAGGAATTCCACGGCACCGCCCGCGAGCGCGAACACGATCGCGACGCTGATCAGGATCGAGAAGGCTGCCGTCGCGAACAGAGATGTGCGGACGATGCGTTCTCGACGCTGACGTCGCGGATCGCCGCTGAGGTCGACGCGAGTCGTGCCGGCCCCTGTGATCATGTCCGCCATCGGCGTCCCCTTCCGTTCCGACTGCCGCCCGCTGCCAGCCTGTTTCTATCAGCTAGCGCGGCGGCGCCGGAAAGGCTGGCCTCGCGAGCCAGCCCTTCCGAACGCGACTCGTCGACCTGGATCAGGCCATCGCCGCTTCCCAGGCGCTGCGAGTTGCCTCGAGACGATCCGTTGGCAGAGCGATGTACTGCACCTCTTCGACCGAGGCGATGCCCTCGTCGGAAAGATAGAAGTCGACGAACGGTTGGAGAGCCGGGTTCGACGACAGCTTCTCTTGGTTGACGTAGATGTACAGTGACCGGCCGAGCGGGTACGAGTTGTCGGTCACGGTCTCAGCGGACGGCTGGACACAACCGTCTCCTCCGTCCACCTGGAACTCCTTGACCGTGTCTCCCGCATTCTCCGCGTAGGAGAAACCGACGAAGCCGAGACCGGACGCGTTCCCGGCCGCGTTGTCGATGATCACATTGTCGTCTCCCGACGATTGATAGTCGGTACGGAGCGTCTCCTCCTGTTCGCGCTCCGCCGCGATATCGCCGATGGCAAGGTCGATGAACGAGCCGAACGTGCCCGATTCGGCGCCCGGTGCCACGATGGTCAGTGACTGGTCCGGGAACCCGCCATTCCCCCCAACTTCGGCTGCAAGGTCGTTGGCGTCCGCCCAGGTGTTGAAGCCCACGGACTCCGGCCCGAAGAGGGAGTAGAGGTCTCCGAAGTTCAGGCATTCGATGCTGTTCTCGGCGTTTCCGATCACCGAGAGGGCGTCGAAGGCGACCTCCAGCTCCACATATCCGACGCCTCCGGCCTCACACGCGGCGACTTCCTCTTCGTCGATCGCACGCGAGGCGTCCTGGATGTCCGTCTCCCCGTTACAGAAGAGCTCGAAACCGTCGCTCGTCCCGGGGCCGTCGACCGCGATCTCCACGCCGTTGTTCGCCGCCTGGAACTTCTCAGCGACGAGCGACGTGATCGGCTCCACTGTCGATGAGCCGGAGATGTTCAACGAACCGGTGATCTCCTCACCGCCGTTACTCGGTGGGTTCGAGCTATCGTCTCCGCACGCCGCGGCCACCATCGACAGCGCAAGCGCACCGAGGACGAGCCGCTTCCAGGGCTTCCTGCTCATGCCTTCGTCCTCCCATCACGACGTCCCCATTCCGGGGATCGACTCCCTCGCGATGCTAGGCGGGGCGGATGAAGGGCCCGCGGCGCCAAGGTGAACGCGTGGTGAACCCGGTCGACCATCGTTCGCTGCTCCGGACGTTCCCCTCACAAGTGCGGATGGACGGGTGATGAAGGGAGTCGGAACGGCGCATGAACCGGGTGGATGCGCGCCTACACTGCCGCGCGTGGACCCGGCGACGGCGGCGGTGCTGGTGGCGGCGCTCGCGGTGATGCTAGCCGCTTCTTGGGGGTGGCGCCGGGCCGTGCGATCGAGGGGCGAATGGCAAGAACGCGCCCTCACGGCCGAGACGACCGGCCGGGAGCAACAACTTCATGCACAACGAGGAGCGTCGGGTTCGCGACCTGATCCTGTCGACGATGCACGACGGGGTCCTGCTGATCGGGCGAGATCTCGACGTGGCGTTCGCGAACGAGGCCGTCGGTCGTCACCTTCCGTCGGTACCCGGGTCTCTCGATGCGGTGCTGCCGCTCGCTCTTCGGACGGCGATCCAGGACAGCCGGGAACGTCGTGAGCCGACATCCATGCTGATCGAGACCGGCGTGCCGGCTCGCTGGCTCCGGGGGACGATCACTCCCGCAGCCGACGAGGCGACCCTGGTCGTCGTGCGAGATGTCACGCAGCAGCGGCAACTCGAGGCCGTACGGCGCGACTTCGTGGCGAATGCGTCCCATGAGCTGAAGACGCCCGCCGCCACGATCCAGGCCGTCGCCGAGACCCTGCGTCAGGCAGCCGCGGACGATCCCGCGGCGATCCCCCATTTCGCGTCGCAACTGGAGCGCGAGGCCGTTCGCCTGTCGCGGATCGTCGCCGACCTGCTCGATCTCTCGAGGCTGGAGTCTGGGAGCGCGCTCGACGACTTCGTGTCTCTCGGAGCTGCCGCGCGGGAGGAGGGGCAGCGCCTCGAGGAGACGGCTGTTCAGACGGGCGTCACCCTGGAGATCCTGACGGAGGGCGAGCGCCCGGTCCGTGGATCGCAGCGGGATCTCGCCTTGCTCGCCCGCAACCTCATCGACAACGCGATCCGCTACAGCCACGGAGGAGGTCAGGTGGTGGTCCAGGTCGACTCGGACGGGGAGGAGGTGACCCTTCGTGTCAGCGACAAAGGCATCGGGATCCCCTCCCGGGACATCTCCCGGATCTTCGAGCGCTTCTATCGGGTCGACCGAGCTCGTTCCCGGGAGACGGGAGGCACGGGGCTCGGGCTCGCGATCGTGAAGCACGTGGTCGAGAACCACGGAGGCACGATCGAGGTCGAGAGCGAGCTCGGCCGCGGGACGACGTTCCGGGTCAGGATTCCCGCTGCGTCGCGCCCCTGAAGCACGCCTCGGCCGATGACCGTTCCGCCGGCCGTTCCTAGTCCGGCGACATCACCGGGTTGAGAGGCCGAGGATCGGGTGCGGGCACGACGGAGAGCTTGGCTCCGAAGACTGCTCGGAAGCGATCCGCGAGGCTCCTCGGCTGCCACCGCGCCGGTACCGACGCCTGGATCTCGAACCGGCGGCCTCGCCACGTGCACATGAGCAAGGCCGGGTCTCTCGGAGGGATCCGCCGATGGAGCTCTTCGGCGAGGGCGAGCGCGACAGCCGCACGCCGTACCGCGGGTCGATCGCCGGCCGGGATCATCCGAGCGTACGGACCGAGGCTCGTGTCCCCTCCGGCGTGACGGAGGATCGCCGACAGGATGCCGAGCGCCTCATGCGTGAATCCCGCGAGATCCGCGGTCGTCACGATCATCGCGGCGTGCTCGAACCGCTCGTAGTAGTCGATCGCTTTCCCTACATCGAGCAGCGCGGCGGCGTGCTCGAGCAGTTCCGCGATGAAGGCTGTGGTTTCCGGATCCAGGGCGTCGATGAGCTGCGCTGCGAGCGACGACCGGCGCTCTGCGGCGATGGCGTCCCAGGTGGCGAACCGAGCGGCGAGCGTGGCCACGGAGATCGTGCGCACCTGTCGAGGCGTCGGGACGGCGGCCGATGGATCCCCGAGCGCGAGGCCTTCTCGGAGCCCTCGGCTCGACACCACTACCCGTTCCGCCCCGAGGTGTCGCATCGCCGCGAGCACGACGATGGCACCGCCCACGATGGAGTCGGCCCGGTCGGGGTTCAGCCCACGCAGCCTCGCACGCTGCTTCATCGTGCGCCCCGCGAGGTCCTCGATGATCGACCCGAGGTTCTCTTCGTGGAGCTCGTATCCGTGGAGGAGCGGCAAGGGGTGGTCGGTGCGGCGCAGGTCCATCTTCGCGAGGTTCCGCACCGTGCCTCCGATCCCCACGAGATCTCCGTCGCTTCCGATCTCGGGCACGGCAGATCGCTCCAGCGCCGCCGCCACGGCCTTGCGGAGGTCCTTCATCTCCCTCTCCGAGGGAGGATCCGAGGCGAGGAACCGATCGCTCACGCGGAGGGATCCGAACGGGAACGTCCAGGATCGATCGAGCCGGCGGTCGCGGAAGCTCGTGAGCTCCATGCTGCCGCCGCCCACGTCCATCGCGGCGCCGCGCACGACCGGCAGGTCATACACGGCGCCCATGAATCCGAACCGTGCCTCGAGGTCCCCGTCGATCACTTCCAAGGGGACCCCGAGCGACCGCGCCTGCTCTACGAGCCGCTCTCCGTCGCTGGCCTCGCGGACCGCAGCCGTCGCGACCGCGATCATCCGGTCGGCGCCCGCTCCGTCAGCGATCGCCTTGAAATCGCGGAGCGTCTCGATGGTCCGGGCGATCGCCTCAGATCCGAGGCTGTCATCATCGCGCAGCTCCCGACCGAGTCGGAGCGGGGCACGTGCGTCCTCCAGCACATCCAGGTGCTCGCCCGAGCGCATACGGAAGACGATCATCCGTGCCGAGTTCGAGCCGACGTCCACGACCGCGAACGGCCGGATGTCCTGTCGGGTTCGCAGGCTCGCTTCCACGGGGCCGATGCTCCCACACGTGGGCGTCGCGCCGAAGCGGTTCGCACGCGCGTCGGGAGTGCCCGCGGGTCCCTCGTATGCTCCTCCGCGATGACGACCCTCTTCCTGATCCGTCACGGCCTCACCGCCGTGACGGGATCGCGCCTGTACGGCCGGACCCCGGGGATCCACCTCGATGAGCGCGGACGCCGGCAGGCGGCCGCGCTCGTCGAACGCTTCGACGGCGTCCGGCTCAACGCCTTGTACTCGAGCCCCCTCGAACGTTGCGTCGAGACGCTGGAGCCCCTCGCGGAGACACGCGGCCTTGAGATCAGGGTCTCCGGATCGTTGATCGAGATGGACGCGGGCGACTGGACGGGGCGGACGCTCCCCTCGCTGAGGAGGAACAAGCTCTGGAACACCGTGCAGCGCAATCCATCTCGGTTCCGGTTCCCGAAAGGTGAAAGCTTCGTCGACGCGGAGGCCCGCCTGCTTGACGAGATGGAGCGGATCGTGGCCCGGCATCCGCGAGGCCGCATCGCGGTCGGGACCCACGGCGATCTCGTTCGCGTGCTCATCTCCCACTACACGGGTGCTCACCTCGATCAGTTCCAGCGCGTGATGGTGGATCCGGCATCGGTGTCGGTCGTCCACCTGGGTGATGGCGTGCCGCGGATCCTCCTGGTGAACGACACCGGCAGCCTCCACCGCTTCGCCCCGGACCCCTGGGAGCGCGGGACTTCCAAGGCCAGAGCTTCGAGTCACCGGCCGGCGAGAAAGGACGTTCGCGAGAGGAAGCTGCGAGGATAGGTCGATGGAGTTGGGACCCGTCGACCGCATCACCGCCGACGCCGTCGGTGAGCCGGGAGATCGGACGTTCTACATCCAAGCGAGAGCCGGTGAGGAGCTCGTCACGGTGATCGTGGAGAAGCAGCAGGTGCAACTGCTCGCTGCTTCCGTGCTCGAGTTGCTGGAGGACGCGCCGGCCACCGAAGCGGCAGACGACTCGACGATGAGCCTCGAAGAGCCGCTCTTCCCCCGATGGCGGGCCGGCCGCCTCTCGATCGGCTTCGACGAGGAGCGCGAGCTGTTCATGCTGGAGGTCGAGGAGTTCCAGCCCGACCTCGAGGACCTCGACGCCGAGGATCCACCACCGATGCTCCCGGAGAACGAGCCCGAATCGATCCGGATCTGGGCGTCGCCGGCGCAGATGCTGGCGCTCTCGCGGCACGGGGCGGAGGTGGCCGCGCGCGGCCGGCCCACGTGCCAGTTCTGCGGCAACCCGATCGATGCGGAGGGCCACGCGTGTCCCGCGATGAACGGGCACTCGAAGCGGGGCTGACCGACCCGGCGGTCCCTCGCGTCCTCGTCGCCGGCGAGCTCGAGGTCCTCGGCTTGCTGCCGAACGCTTCGAACCACACGTTCCTGGCCCGAGCCCGCCGGGGGGACGAGGACATGCTCGCGGTGTACAAGCCGCGCCGGGGAGAGACGCCCCTGTGGGACTTCCCGGAGGGCACGCTGTGCGCGCGAGAGGTCGCGGCGTATGTCGTCGCCCGGAGCGTGGGCTGGCCCGACGTGCCCGCCACCATCCTGCGTGACGGTCCCTTCGGCATCGGGTCTGTCCAGCGATTCGTGCCCTTCGACCCCGAGGAGCACTACTTCACCCTTGGAGACAAGTTCGGTGCGGAGTTCCGTCGCGTCGCGGCGTTCGATCTGGTCGTCAACAACGCCGACCGGAAGGCCGGCCACTGCTTGCTCGGACAGGACGGCCACATCTACGTCGTGGACCATGGGGTGTGCTTCAGCCAGGAGCCGAAGCTCCGCACGGTGATCTGGGACTTCATCGGCGAACCGCTCGAGGAACAGGTGCGGGGGGACCTGCGCCGGCTCGCGGGCGACGTTCGCGGAGGCATCGTGCGCGATGAGCTCGCCAACCTCCTGGCCGAGCCCGAGCTGGAGGCCCTCGCGGCGCGAGCCGACGCCGTGGCAGGGATGGACCGGTTCCCGGACCCTGGGCCGGACCGTCGCCCCTTCCCATGGCCTCCGATCTGATGATCCGAACCACGATCGAGACCCCGCTCGGTCCCTTCGTCGTCTTCGCGGGAGATGCCGGGGTCGTCCACACGCTCTTCCTCGAGGACAGGGCCGGCGACGAGGCCGTCCTCGACGCCACGGAGGACCGGCGCCGCGCGGCTCCGATCCGTCGCGAGGTCGAGGCCTACTTCCGTGGGGCGCTCCGCGCGTTCGAGACGCCCGCCGACCTCTCGGCCACGGGTCACGGGTTCGCACGGCGTGTCCTCGAGACGGTGAGGACGATCCCCTACGGCCAGATGTGGACGTACGGAGACGTGGCGGCCGCCGCGGGCGCAGCCCGTGGCGGCCGCGCGGCCGGGAGCGCGCTCGCCCGCTGCCCCATCGAGCTCTTCCTACCGTGCCATCGCGTCGTCCGCGCCGGTCCGGGCCTCGGAAGCTACGGACGCCACGACGATCGGCGCCGGTTCTTGCTCCGGCTGGAGGGAGCACTCCCCAACGATCTCTCCCGCCCATGAGAAGGTGGAAAGTGGATGATCCGCCGACGCCTCCTGCTCTCGATGCTCGTCCTCGCGACCGCGACCGCCTCCTGCGCGAGTGAGAACGGCGCGAACCCCAGCGGCCTGAACACCTCCTTCGCGGCCCAGATGGCCAGCACCTGGCATTACGTGGGAGCGCCACAGCGGGTCCAGGTGGGCATCGTCGCGAGCGACGCGAACGGCATCCGCGTCGTCACCCAGGGCTCCGCCGACCTCGAGTTCTCATACCTCGGGACGGACGGCAGCGGCGAGCCGGAGCCGGGCCCGACTGCCACCGCGAGCTACGTGCCCGTCCCGGGGAGCGACGCCTCGGGCAGCGTCCCGACGATCGTCACGGGTGCGAACGGGGTCTACGAGGCGGAGGACGTGACGTTCGATCGCGCGGGCGTCTGGCGGGCGACGCTGTCGATCGAGATCGACGGCGTCCCCCGCCAGCTCTCCACGGACTTCCGGGTCGATCCCGAGTCGGGCATCCCGGCGCCCGGGATGCCGGCGCCGAAGACGGAGACCCTCACCCTCGACTCGAAGAACGTCGAGGAGGAGGCCATCGACTCGATGGCGAGCGGTGGGGATCCCGTCCCCGACCCCGAGCTCCACGAGTGGACGATCGCGGACGCGATCGAGCAAGGACGGCCCGCGCTCGTGCTCTTCGGAACGCCCGCGTTCTGCACCAGTCGGTTCTGCGGCCCTGAGGTCGTGGAGCTCCAACGCCTGGCCAACGAGCACCCGGACCGCGCGGTGTACATCCACGTCGAGATCTGGAAGAAGTACGACGCCGAGAACCGGGTCGTGAACAAGGGAGCGGCGGAGTGGCTCCTCCGCAAGCTCCCCGACGGGACTCCGGAGATGACCGAGCCCTGGCTTTTCCTGATCGGGTCCGACGGCATCGTCGCGGACCGATGGGGGCCTCTGTTCGACTCCGCGGAGGTCGCCGCTGCCCTCGAGGCGCTTCCCCCCATGGAGGCGTAGACCGCCGCTCCGCGTACGATTGGCTCCGTGGATCAGACGCCCACGATGCCACCACCTCCGACCCGGGAGCGCTGCTATCGACATCCGGCGGTGCAAACGGGCGTGCATTGCACACGCTGTGGCCGGCCCATCTGTCCGGACTGCATGATCCCGGCCCCGGTGGGCCATCAATGCCCGGAATGCGTGGCCGAAGCTCGGAGAGAGTACCGACGCGGCCCCGGCCGGCAGATCGCCGCCGCCAACCTCAAGTCGACTCCGGTCACCAGGATCCTGTTGATCGCGATGGCCATCGGCTACCTCTGGGAACTCGTGATCGCGGGCGGGCCGGGGTCACTCTTCAACGGCCCCGGCCCCCAGGCGCTGATCGATGCGGGCGCGCTCGTCCCCTACTCGGGGGGCACCTTCGCCCAGCCCACCGGCGGGATCGCCGGCGGCGAATGGTGGCGCCTGCTCAGCTCGATGTTCCTGCACGCCGGCTTGATCCATCTCGCGCTGAACTCCTACGTCCTTTGGATCTTCGGTATCGAGATAGAACGGCAGATCGGCCGGCTCTCCACCCTGGCCGTGTTCCTCGTGACCGGAGTGTTCGCAGGAGCGACCTCCTACGCGTTCGCGGGCGGGTTCGCGATCGCGGTCGGAGCCTCCGGTGCCATCTTCGGCCTCGTCGGAGCGTTCATCGCCTATAACTACCTGCGGCGACAGCACGTGATGGCGCAGGCTCGGCTGCGCGGCGCGCTGACCATGTTGGTGATCAACCTGGTCATCGGCTTCTCGGTCCCGGCGATCGACTGGCGGGCGCACGTCGGCGGACTCGTGGCGGGCTTGGTGGCGGGCTTCGCCGTCGATCCCTCGAGGCCGGCCGGGCTCCGTCGCACGTTCGCCACCGCTGGTCTGATCGCGCTGCTGCTGGCGTCGGTCGCGTTGGTTGCCTTCCGGACGGCGCAGATCAACGCGGATCCGACGATCCTGATCCGATCCTGAACCGGTAGGGCACCAGGCTTCGCTAGGTGCCCGCTTCGGCGGTCGCTCGCTCGGTGAGTCCATAGAGGTAACCCTGGCGGGTGCCGAGGTAGATCCAGCCGCGCCAAACGGCGGGCGTGGACTCGATGCAGTCGTTGAAGTGCAGCTTCCAGAGGAGCACCGGATCCGCGTCCGGCACGGACACGTCCCACGCCCACAGGTCGCCGCCGCAATCACCCTGGATCAGGACTCCGTCCACCACCACCGGCGACCCGATCGCCGGGGCTCCGATCTGCCGCTCCCAGCGGATGTCACCGGTCTCGCGCTCGACCGCCAGGACGCGACCCGCGGCGGTCGTGAAGAAGACGAGATCGCCGTACAGAGCGGGAGTCGACCAGCTACCGCCGGCGCCCTCGAAACCGACCTCCCTGGCATCGATCGACCACAACAGAGGATCGCTCGGGCGCGACGGGTCGAGCTTCATCAGTTGTCCCACCTCGTCACTCCGCTCGCTGGAGCGCTGGTACTCGCTTGCCACGTACAGGTCGCCGCCACCGTCGATCACGATGGTCGCGTCGGTGTCATCTCCCGTCCAGAATCGGAACACGCGCTTCACGCGGGAACCGCCGCCGAGCACCGCTGAGACATCCCAACCCTGCACGAGCCCACCGGAATTGGCGAAGTAGAGGATCCCGTCGTGAAGCGCGACCGAGTTCTCGATGGAAACCTCGGCGTCGCCGAGGGCTCGGAGCAGCTCATCGTCGAACCCCGGTACGGTGGCCACGATCTTCGGGGCCACCGCGACCAGTCCGAGCTCGTCGTATCGGCGGTTGAGCCTGATGATGTACAACCACCCGTTCTCGCCGCCCTCGAACACGACGTCGTCGACCACGAGGGCAGACCCGTCCCAGTCGTCGTTCCGGAGCGGCCGTTCGACGCTGGTCGCGCCGTCTACCGACCAGAGGACCAGAGGCTCCTCCCGGTCCGTCGCGACGATCCGGAACCTCCCGTCGCGAGAGCCCGCGTAGTAGAGGGGGAACCCATCGGGATCGGACGTCGCGGACCCCTTCGCCAGATCGCGCGTGGGGAGCGCAGGGCGCAACGGCAGGCCCGTCGCCCCGTCGAGGAAGTGATACATGCCGTCGTAGGCGCCCTCACGGACCTCGATCGTCCCGTCCTCACCCACCACGACATTGGGCTGACCGGTCCAACCGGTGCCGCACCACTCGCTCGCGTCGATCCCGACGAAGGAGACCGAGCACATCCGCTCCGAGGGGGTCCGCCAGCCGATCACCGGATCCATGGGAACCGGGCCTTCCCCGTAGTAGGTCCTCGTCGCGTTGCCGCGGAAGGTGGTCAATCCTTCGAACGTCGTGTTGACGGGCCCGGGCCCCTCGAGCGGCGTTGGGTTGCGCAACGGCCCTCCCCGGTGCTGCTCGTCCTCGACCCGCGACAGGATGAACGCCACCACCAGAACGGCCGCGCCGATCACCAGCGCGCCCGAGATCAGCGGGAGCACGGGGAACCGCCGCGTCACGGGTGCCCCCGGGCTCACACGGGCCATCGGGCAATGCTATGCGGTCAGACCGGTTCCCCCGCGGAGCGGTAGGAACCCAGGATCTTCAGCAGCGAGGTGTGCTCCCCGACCTCCTCGAGCGCAGCCTGGACCTCCGGGTCCTCGGCAGCCGCCATGAGGTCCACGTACATCAGGTACTCGAACGCCGCGCCGCGCCGGGGCCTGGACTCCAGCTTGTGAAGATTGATGCCGCGGGCGGCGAACGGCTCCAACGCGCCCAACAGTGAGCCTGGCTCGTCGAGCACGGCCATCACCATCGAGGTCTTGTCGGCGGGACCGAATCCCGGGTCGGTCGCGCCGATGATCGCGAACTTCGTGAAGTTCTCCTTCTCGGTCTGGATCCGCTCCGCCAGCACGATCAGTCCGGCGAGGCCCGCGGCGTCCACGCTCGCGATCGCCCCGTCCTTCGGGTCCCCGGCCTCCGCGACCTTGCGAGCTGCCCCCGCCGTGTCGTGCTCCGGCACCGGCTCGATCCGCATCGCGGAGAGGAAGTCTTCGCATTGGGCCAGGGCCTGCCAGTGGGATTTGGCCCGGCGCACGCCTTCCAGGCGTGCGCCGGGCACCCCCAGCAGAGCGTGGTCGACCCGCACGATCGACTCTCCGACGATGCGGAGCAGGCTCGTGTTGGAAAGGAGCTCGTAGGTCTCGTTCACGGAACCCGCCTGTGAGTTCTCCAGAGGGACGACACCGAAGGCGGCTTCGCCGCTGGTCACCCGCGAGAACGCGTGACGGACCGTGTCGCAGGGAAGCGGCTCGGCGTCGGTGAAGAGCGAGCGGACGGCGCGCTCGCTATAGGCGCCCGGCTCACCCTGATAGGCGACCTTCATGGCGCGGGAGGGTATCAGTGGGCCGTCGACGGGCCGCCGGTCAGGCCGTGATGAAGGATTCCCAGATCCGGATCGCCCCGGGGCCAACGATGACCACGAACAGCGCCGGCAGGATGCACAGGATCAGCGGGAACACGATCTTGACCGGGGTCTGCTGAGCTTTCGCCTCGGCGCGCTGCCGGCGCTTGATCCGCAGCTGTTGGGCTTGGGTACGCAGCACGCTGGCGATCGACACACCGAAGACGTCGGCCTGGATCATCGCCAGGGCGAACGCGTTGAGCTCGTCCACATCGGTCCGCTCGGCGAGGTTCCGGAAGGCGTCGGCCCTCGGCACCCCCAGCTGGATCTCCTGCAGCATGCGAGCGAACTCGGACGACAGAACGCCGGGCACGTTCTGGACCACCTGGGCGATCGCGGCGTTCAACGAGAGTCCCGCCTCCACGCTGATCGTCAGGAGGTCGAGCGTGTCGGAGAGCGTTCGGAGGATCTCCTTCTGACGCTCGCCCACACGGCGGCTCAGCATCGAGTCGGGGATCATGAATCCCACGAACGCCAGCAGCGCGATCAGCACGATCCTGATGAACACGCCGAGGTCGCCGATGAGCGTCGTCACGAACAGACCCAGCGCGATGCCGACCGCGAATCCGATGATCTTGAACGCGAGCAACCGCTCTGCGTCCCATCCCGCTGGACTCCCGGCGATCAGGAGCTTGTGCGCGACCCGGTCGCGGGCATCGATCGGTGTGATGCGTCGAGCGACCTTGGAGGCGCCGGCCACTACGGGAACGAAGATCCTCCGCGTGAAGCTCTCGGAGAGGTGCTGCTCCCGCAGGTTCACGTTCTCGCTCGTCGTACCGGCGACCTGGGATTCGAGCAGCCGAACAGCACGGCGGCGCTCCGACTGGCTCAGGTCGACGAAGATCCCGAGCAAGACGACAGCGCCGAAGACGCATGCGATGGCGAGCACCAACCAGATGTCAGACATCGATATTCACGATCTTCCTCATCCAGAGGATCCCGAGCACCATCAGGACCCCAGCCACACCCAGCATGAACAAACCGATCTGCGTCGTGAACAGCAAGGAGATGTACTCCGGGTTCACGGCGAACATGTAGATCGCGATCGCGAACGGCAGGAGCGACAACACCCAGGCGGACAGCCGGCCCTCGGCGGTCAACACGAGGATCTGGCGGCGCATCATGGCGCGCTCGCGCAGCGTGTCCGAGACGTTGTCGAGGATCTCGGCCAGGTTGCCGCCGACCTCGCGCTGGATGTTCACGGCGAGCACAGCCCATCGGAAGTCGGGGCTCCCCACACGGTCGGCCAGCGCTTCCAGGGCGTCGTCCGCCGGACGGCCCAACCGGATCTCGGCGACGAGCCGCTGGAACTCGACGTTGGCCGGTGCCGGGATCTCCCGAGCGACCGTGTCGAGGGCTTGGAGGAACGAGTGGCCCGCCCGCAGAGAGGACGCGATGATCGTCAGAACGTCCGGGAGCTGCTCCCGCAACTTGTCGCTTCTGCGGTTGAGCGACGTCCGAAGGACGATCGTCGGGAGCAAAAGGCCTACGAGGCCGATCACCCCTGCCAGGAGCGGTTTCTGGAGGATGGCCGCACCCAGCACGGCGCCGAGCAGTCCGGCGCCGAGCGTGGCGACCACGAACTCGCCCGATCGCAGGCTCACGCCGGCCGCCTCGAGCTGGGCGTCGAGCTTCTCGCCGAAACCCTGCGCCGTGGCGAAGCGTTGGCCGAACGCCGACACGTTCTCGGGGATCCAGCCGCTGCCGGGCCGCCCGACAGGCGATGCCGCTGACTGAGGTACCGGGCGTCCGATCGCTGCCATTCGGGCAGCCATGTCTCGGTCCGCCTTCACGCGCGCTGCGGTCCCGAGCAGGAGCCACCCCATCGCGAATGCCGCCAGCCCCACGAGGGCGACGACCACCGCGAGCATGGCCTGACTCGAGAAGAAGGTGTCCGCAGCCAGCATCTACCGACCCTTCGCTTCCATCGCGAAGAGCTCGGGCTCGATGTTCACGCCACGCTCCGCGAGCTTGTCGAGGAACTTCGGTCGCAGCCCCGTGGACTTCAGCCGGCCTCGGAAGCGACCCTCCTCGTCCATCCCGGCCGAGAAGTCGAACAGGAAGATGTCCTGCAGGGTGATGACCTCGCCCTCCATCCCGGCGACTTCCGTCACATGCGTGAATCGACGTGTTCCGTCCTTCAGCCGTTGTTGGTAGACGATCAGCTGGATCGCGGACGCGATCTGCTCGCGGATCGCGCGGGATCCCAGATCCATCCCGGCCATCATCGTGATCGTCTCGAGACGGGAGAGCGCATCGCGCGGCGAGTTGCAGTGGATCGTGGAGATCGAGCCGTCGTGACCGGTGTTCATCGCCTGGAGCATGTCCAGGGCCTCGGCCCCACGAACCTCTCCGACGACGATCCGGTCGGGCCGCATGCGGAGCGAGTTCCGGACGAGGTCGCGGATCGAGACCTGGCCCTTGCCCTCGATGTTCGGAGGCCGAGACTCGAGCCGAACGACGTGAGGCTGCTGAAGCTTCAGCTCCGCGGCGTCCTCGATCGTGACGATCCGCTCGTCGTCGGGGATGAACGAAGAGATGACGTTCAGCGTCGTCGTCTTCCCCGCACCTGTTCCGCCCGCGACCATGATGTTGATGCGGCCGCGCACGCAGGCTTCGAGGAACTTCGACGTCGATGAGCTCATCGTGCCGAACTCGACCAGGTCGTCCGCCTGATACGGGTCGGCGGCGAACTTCCGGATCGTGAGCGTGGGCCCGTCGATCGCGAGGGGCGGGATGATCGCGTTCACACGCGACCCATCCGGCAGGCGCGCGTCCACCATCGGGCTCGCCTCGTCCACACGCCGGCCGACCTTGGCGACGATCTTGTCGATCGTGCGACGCAGCTGGCCCTCGTCGTGGAACTTGGTTCCGGTCCAGTACAACTTGCCGGATCGCTCCACGTAGATCGTGTCCCAGTTGTTCACCATGACCTCGGTGACCTCTGGGTCGCGGATGTACGGCTCCAGCGGCCCCAGACCGAGGACGCTGTCGCCGATCTGACGAACGATCAGGAGCTTCTCTTGCGCGGCGAGCGGTCCTTCCTCCTCGTCGAGGAGCTCGCGCAAACGCTGGTGCACCATGCCTTCGAGCTCGGTATCGGAGAGGGTCGCGTCATACAGGCGCGGGCCGAGGCTCTCGACCAGGCGCTCTTGCACCCGGATCCGGACCTCGGCGATCCTGTCTTTCTGTTGGGCCTTCTGCAGCCTGTCTGCCAGGGACATCGGGTGCCTCCTCTACCTTCTCCAGTCTCGGGCTCAGCTTCGAGCGAAAAGCTTCCGCTTCTTCTTGTTGGACGTGTCGATCCTCGCCTCGCCTGCGGCGACCATCTCGGACTGTCCGGCGAACCGAACGGCCAGCTGCCGCACGGCCTGCGCCACCTCGGAGTTGGGCTCGTCGAGCACGACCGGACGGCCCTTGTTGAGGGACGTCGGGACGAGGCGACTCGATGGGATCATCGCGTCGACGTTGATCTTCATGACGCGCTCCACATCGGAGGCGTCCAGGCCGACCTTCGAATCCGCGCGGTTCAGCACGACCCGGAACCGTTCCCGCGGCAAGCCGATCGTGAGGAGCGTGTCGAGGGACTTGGAAAGGTGCTTCACGCCGACGACGTCGAGACCCGTGACGAGGCAGATCGCGTCGGAGAGATCGAAGCACACGAGCGCGGAGTCCGAATAGTCGACCGAGGCGTCCACGACGACCCAGCCGAACTCGTTCCGCAGCGCTCGCAGGAATTTCCCGATCGCCTCACCGGCAGGCGCCTCCGCCGCGGGATCCGGCGGCGCGCCGAACCCCCACAGATGATCCGACAGCTGGACGCCTACGGCCTTGATGCGGGAACGCTCGGCGCCTTCGCCGAGCTCCATGAGGTCCTGGATCGTCGCCGACGGCTCTCGTCCGAAGTACGTGAAGACGTCCCCCATGTCGATGTCGAGGTCGACGACCGCCGTGTCCTGCCCGGTGACCTCGGCGATGGCGGTCGCGAGGTTGGAGGTCAGGAACGTCTTCCCGGTCCCGCCCTTCGAGGAGAAGACCGACAGGATCCGCCCGCGGGTGGTGGGCTGCCCGTCGTTCTGGGTGACGTTCACCGAACGCAGGTTGGATGCCCAGACGATGGCGCGCTCGACGGCGTCACGGAGCTCCTCCGTGCCCTGCGTCATGTCGACGACATCACGGATACCCGCCCGCATGGCGGCAGGCAACAGCCCGTTCCACGTGTGATCGCGGACGAGCACCATGGCTGTGCCGGGGGCCTGGCGCCCGACGAACTCGGCCAGGCCGAGCGCGTCGGGCTCCTTGACCTCGGGCGAGAGGACCAGGACGTCGATGGGCAGGAAGGCGTTGATCAGCAACTCCTCCGCAGCCGTGGCCGACTGCACCCAGCCCACCTCGTCCGGGCCCATCTCGATGGCCCTGGCGACCTGTTGGCGGAACGACTGCGGCGTCCCGACGGCGACGACGCTCGCGTCTGTCATCCCAGTTTCGCTCCAAGCAGCAGTTCCAGCGGAACGGTCGAGCCCCTCGGCTGCGCGCCCTCTTCGTCCGGCGGCAGGAGACCGAGCCACACCAATCCGTTCTCTTGCGCGAACACGAGGTCCTGCCCTTCCTTGGGGAGGAGATCGAGCGTCACGCGGATCCGTTCGTTGCTGGTGGTCTGTTCTCCGGTCTCGGTGTCGACCTGGGGGTTCTCGATTCGAAGGACCCTGACGGTCGGGACCAGCGTCACGGTGAAGTCCGGAACGTTCTGCTGCTGGCCGGTTGCGCCCGAAGCCTGCACGTTCTGATAGGTGGCGAACACGGAGACCTGGTCTCCCGGCTGGATGTTGCCGGCGCCTCCCTGCGGCGCGTCGAACTCGAACGCGATGCCGAGGTGTCCTTCGCTGATGCCGAGCGCGTTCGGCCGCTCACCGGTCGAAAGGCGCGAGGTGGGGATCTGCTCGTTCGCGTAGATCGGGGCGGTCGTGGTCGCCCCCTCGAGCTCGCTCGTGTCCGTCACGGCGCCGGGGACCAGCGCCTCCTCGGGAACGCGGATCTGCTTGAACGCGCCCTGGCCCAGGAGTGGATCGAGCGGCTCGTTCGGCAGGATCTGCTGCGTGGACACGATGACAGGCCTCAGACTGCCACCTCCCTGCGCCTCTTCCTTGACCCCTTGCGTGTACAGGATCACGGCCGCCGCCGCCGCAACGGCGAGAACGACAGCGATCGCTACAACCAGACCCCGTGACCTCATCCTCTTGCTCCTTTCAGCCCATCCTCAGAGTTCCCTTATCGGCCGGACCCCCCTCCGGCTTCAATGATTCCTTTCTCGTGCTCTTGGTCTCGTTCTCTTGGCTCAGTTGTCCTGGGGGCAACTCCCGATCGCCATATCGCACAGTCGGACCGCTCGGATGCCGAAGTCCGGGCACGCCTCGCACACCACGGATCCGCCGAACCGCACCTCGACGGTCGTGACTTGCAAGCAGACGGCACTGGAGTTGTTCGGCGGCACTCCGCAGGGACCGCCCTCCGCATAGTCCCAGGAGATCTCCACGCCGTTCCGGACGGCGCCGATCCAGTCCACCACGTGGGTGGCCGGGTCGTAGGTGAAATGCGTGTTCTCGGTGCAGCACTTCGGGTTCCCCTTCGCGCTCAGCGTCACGTTCGCGATCGTGTCATAGGGCGTGCAGCCGAGGCCCGGTGCGATGACGTCCAGGTCGATGTTCGGCGAGTTCACCTTCATGTCGATGGGGGTCGACGTGCACGAACCGCCCTGACCGCCCCACTCCGCCTTGGAATCCAGCACCGCGTCGAGACGGAGGACGATGAAGCCGATGATGTTGTACTTGTCGACCTTGTCGCTGGCGCAGCCCACGGCGGAGCCGTTCTTGTCGACCTGGGTCGCGCAGTCGTTCACCGGGAACGTCAGGTCGTCGCCGACCCTGCCTTCGAGGTTGTTCGTCCAGAGGTTGGATGCGAGTCCGCTCAGCCGACACACGTAGGTCGGGGCGGGATAGTTCACGTTGTTCGGGCCGCCGCCCCAGGTTCCGTCGATCCACGGTCGGCGTTCGCTGGCTCCGACGTTCGGACAGCTCGCGCCTCCGCTCACGTCCCACCCGACCTTGCTGCAGAGCGGTTCGCCTGCGGGACAGAGGTTGAGGAACCCGAACGCCGAGCCTCCGAAGACATCCTTGTTGTTGTCGTACCAGAGGAAGCACGACTCGCCAGCAGGCAGGTTCTCCTCGATCTGGCATTCCCCCTGTGTCTGCGTGGTCCCCGTGTACACGACGATCGGGATCGGATTGGCGGAGCCGGTCGGCCCCCATCCGGCCGTCGCCTTGGTCTTCACCGCGGCCGGACCGTTGAAGCCCAGGACACCGGCGAAGAAGAGCTCCTGCTGCGTCTGGTACTCGACCGTGACGTGGCCGAACGCATCGCCGTCACATCCCGCCATGTCGATGATCCCGCCGTTCCCGGACACCAGCCCGTTCACGTTGTCGATCGCGTAGGCGTCAGCCATCGACTCGGGGATGTCCGCGTCCGCGAGCCCTGCGCATGACTGCGCGGCCGCGAGGGCACCCGCGTCCGAGGCGTTCACCATCGCACGGCGCTTGAACAGCAGCTGGCCTACATCGACCGTGAGCACGACCATGCCGAGGATCGCGATGAGACTGAGGGCCACGATGACGGCGGTCGCGCCGCGCTCGTCGGAGCCGTCCAGCCGCGAGAGCCGCTTGGTCACTCGCATCGGAACGTTCCGCTCAGGTTGGGGTCCAAAGTGATCGGTGGCAAGAAGGGGATCGACACTTCGAAGGCCTCCCTCACGGCTCCCGAGAGCGAGCCGTTGTTGATCTTGATGGTGACTTCCTGGCCGGCGGTGTTGTTGTCGCACGTTCGGTTCCGCGAGAACGACCAACTCCCGCCGAGTGATCCCGCCGAGGACGCCACCATGGCAGTCCTGACCTCCGTGTCGCTGCCGCGGACGGCCGCGACCCGCGCGCCCTCACGGGCGGCGGCGCGGAGGTTCTGCACCTGCCAGAAGGCCAGCCCGTACTCGAGCAGGCCGAAAACCAGGATGGCCAGCAGTCCGATGATCAAGGCGAACTCGACCGCGGCCGCTCCCTCTTCGCGACGAAGCTTGGCTCGCATATTCATTGTCCAGTCTCCATACAGGGCCGTCGGCCCCTCGCGTCGCCGCCCTCGCGGGCGGCGTCGCGAGCGGCCGACGGGACCGCTCTCACTCTTGGGACTTAGCTGCCGGCGACTGCCTTGCCGACCTCGTCGAACTTCTTCTCCGCGGACGTCCCGAGGAACGTCACCGCGACGATGATCACCACCGCGATGAGAGCAACCATCAGTGCGTACTCCACCGCGGTCGCGCCATGCTCCTCCGTGGCACGCTCCTTCAGGTCTGCCCACCAAGTCTGAAAACCGGTGAAAAGCTGAAGCATCCGATACACCTCCTTCCTCCGAAATCAATATCCGTCCTCAAGGGCGCCTCCGCGCCCCCACCTGCGGAATGCCATTCCGCCGATGATCACGTTAGAAGGCCCCATGCGCCCAGGGAATCCCGAATTCCACTGGGGTTGTCTACGTACTTCAACGTACGCACCCTCCTTGCTCCTGAGGGAACCGGATGGTAACCCGGCGCGTGCCCCTGGGGAACCCCCAAATGGACCGTGTTTCCTATAGGTCGAAGCGGTCGAAGCGTACGGCCATTGGTCGGGCGTCCTACGGACGGGGGCGTACGTTGTGATTGCCTACTCGGCGGGGCCGATCGATACCAAGCCCGAGCGAGCGGCCATCCGAAGGGCGGCCAGCCGGTTCCCCACGCCGAGCTTCCCATAGATCCTGGCGAGATGCGTCGTGACCGTTCGCTCCCGAACCCCGAGCCGCTCCGCGATCTCGCGCGCCGTCAGCCCCTCCGCGGCGATCGCCAGCACCTCCCGCTCGCGCTTCGTGAGCCGGAGGCCCACGCTCCGCCGGCGCTCGATCCCCTCCGCGATCTGCCCGACCGAGGCGGCGGCCGGGCCTGCGATCACCATCTCCTCATCCCCCGCGCTCCGGATCCCGGCCAGGAACTCGTCGAGCTCGATGTTCTTGTCGACGAAGCCGTCGGCGCCGACGAACAACGCCCGAGAGACCACGTGAGGATCGGCATTGGCGCCGAGCCCGAGGATCGCGTGGCCCGGGAACCGCTCGCGGAGCGCCCTGATCAACCAGAAAGAGTCCTTGTCGCCCGCGAGGCCCATCGCGACCAGGACGACCACGCGTGCGCGGCGTACGCCGCCGACCGCATGGATCGCCTCGTCCGCGCTCGACGCTTGCGCGACGACTTCGAGGCCGGGACTCGCGTCGATCGTCGACGCGAGTCCCTCCCTCACCACCGGGAACGGGTCGACGACGACCACGCCCAGCCGCCTGGCGGTGCGCGCTCTCCTGGTCTCGTTCACGAACGTCTCGGTCATCGGCTCCGCGGAACGACAGGTATGCCGCCCCAGATCGGTGACGACGCGGCTGAGGCTACAGCTCCACGAGCCCGAGTGTGGCCGCCCGCGACACCGCCTGCACCCGGGTTCGCACACCGAGCTTCCGGTAGATCTTCGCGACGTGCGTCTCCACCGTCCGTGGCGAGATGCTGAGCCGAGTCGCGATCTGCCGCATGGTGTGACCGTCGCTCAGGAGCTCGAGCACCTGCTGTTCCCTCGAGGTGAGGTGGGCCGCGACCTCGGCGCCTTCACGCGCGCGCCTCGCGAACCGACCGAGTGCGAGCACCGCGTCCTGCTCCAGGCCCGGCGCGATGACGCGCTCGCCTGCGAGCACCCGCCGGATGGTCCCCGAAAGCCCTCGAAGCCCTTCCGCCTTCGTGACGTATCCTCGCGCGCCCAGCCGCAACGCTCGAAGCACCATGTCGCCGTCCGTGTGGTCGGACAGCACCAGGACCGCCGCCGGACGGGAGCCATCCTCGAGGGCGGAGAGCACATGGAAGCCGTCGGCGTCGGGGAGCTCGATGTCCAAGACGAGCAGATCGGGTTTCCCCGAGTGACACGCTTCGATCGTGGCCAGCGCCGTCTCCAGATCCGCGATCACCGTGACGCCGGCCTCCCGGCAAGCGAGATCGATGACGTTTCGCACGACCGGATGCGCCGCGGTCACCACCGCACGAACGATCTCCATGTCGGCGAGGCTATCGCTCGGGCGGACCGGCAGACGAGCCGCCCGAGGAGGCTCCTCAGGCGGAGCGGGAGGTGAGCGTCAGACCGGCGCGCCATGCGGCGCCGACCGCCTCGACCTTGGAGTGCACGCCGAGCTTGCACAGGACGTTCTTGACATGGGTCTGGACCGTGGCAGGGCTGATCCTGAGCTCCTCGGCGAGCTCCGAGGTCGTTGCTCCGTCGGCCAGCGCCGTGAGGATCTCGCGTTCCCGGACCGTCAAGGACGCGAGAAGGGCGTGATCACTGCGGCGAGCCCGCGCCTGCCACAGGCGGTCGACGAGCGAAGGGAGATCCGCGACGGGCAGCACGAGCTCGCCGGCGAGGGCTCGCCGGAACGCGGCCACCAGTTGCGCCGGCTCCCGCTCGGTCGGCAGCACGCCACACGCCCCTGCGGCGAGCGCGAGCTCGACGAGGGGCGAGGCGACCTGTCGTGTCGCGGCCATCACTCTGGTGTCGGACGAGCTGCGCAGTGCTGCGATGAGGGCGACACCCTGCTCGTCCGACCGATCGAGGTCCACCAGCACGAGGTCGATGGGCGTCTCGGCGAGCAACCCGATCGCACCGGCCTCGTCGGCCACCGGGCCCACCACTTCCAGACCCGGCCGCCGACGGAGGGCCAACAGCAGGTCCTGTGTGAGGCCGAGGCTGTCGTCCACGACGAGAACACGGATCTCGTTCATCTGCTCGGAACATCGGCACGGGGAGGGCGGGAACTGAGCGACCGACCGGTCCCTGCGGGACACTGTCGGGGTGAACCGTCTGGCCGAGGCCACGAGCCCGTATCTCCTACAGCACGCGGACAACCCGGTGGACTGGTACCCGTGGGGGGAGGAAGCGCTCTCCCGAGCCGTCGCGGAGGATCGTCCGATCTTCCTCTCGATCGGCTACGCAGCGTGTCACTGGTGTCATGTGATGGAGCGTGAATCGTTCGAGGACGAGGGCACGGCGGCTTTCTTGAACGCGAACTTCGTGCCGATCAAGGTCGACCGCGAGGAGCGACCTGACCTCGACGCGATCTACATGGATGCCGTCCAGTCGATGACCGGGCAAGGGGGGTGGCCCCTGTCCGCCTTCCTCACGCCCGACGGCAAGCCCTTCTTCGCCGGCACCTACTTCCCGAAGGAGCCGGCCCACGGCCTGCCGTCGTTCCGCCAGGTGCTGGAGGGGATCGACGACGCCTGGCGGGAAAGGCGTGAGGACGTCGAACGGCAGGGGGGACGAGTGGTCGACGCCATCTCACGCGCCGCGTCGCAGACTGCCTCGCCCGAGCCGCTCACCGAAGAGATCACGACGCAGGCGCTGGCAGAGCTGCGCCGAGCGTTCGACGAGACCTGGGGCGGGTTCGGGTCGGCGCCGAAGTTCCCCCAGCCGATGACACTCGAGTTCCTCTTGCGGATGGCGCTGCGAGGAGCGCCCGACGCCCTGACGATGCTGACCACCACGCTGGATCGGATGGCGGCCGGGGGCATGTACGACCAGCTGGGAGGCGGCTTCGCTCGGTACTCGACCGATGCGACGTGGCTCGTCCCCCACTTCGAGAAGATGCTCTACGACAACGCTCAGCTGGCGCAGTTGTATGCGCGTGCCTGGCTGGTCACGCGCGAGGATCGTTACCGCCGGATCGCGACCGAGACCCTCGAGTACCTGCTCCGCGAGATGCGACATCCTGGAGGCGGGTTCTTCTCGAGCCAGGACGCCGACTCCGAGGGTGTCGAGGGGAAATTCTTCACGTGGTCCTGGGACGAGCTCGACGGCCTGGTGGGCGAGGACGCCGCGAGGGCCTTCGGTGCTTCTCCGGGCGGCAACTGGGCCGGTGAACACGGGGTGACGAACGTCCTGAAGCAGCTCGACGGAACGAGCTCCGAGAGGGTGGACCCCGAGGAGGCCCGCCGGGTCCTGTTCGAAGAGCGCGAACATCGCGTGCGGCCCGCGACCGATGACAAGGTGTTGACCGCGTGGAACGCGATGGCGATCCAGGCGTTCGCCGAGGCCGGAAGGGCGTTCGGCAACGACACCTTCACGGAAGCAGCGGTGGCCGCGGCCGAGTTCGTCCTGAAGCACCTACGGAGAGCCGACGGCAGGCTCCTTCGTTCCTGGCGGGACGGCTCTCCCGGCGGTCCGGGCTACGCCGACGACCATGCCTTGCTCGCATCCGCGATGCTGTCCCTGTTCTCCAGGACCGGAGAGCTCCACTGGTTCCGCGAGGCCAGGCGCTTGGTCGACGATCTCGTCAGGCTCTTCGCCGATCAGGACGGAGGGTTCTTCCAGACCGGCATCGACGTCGACCCCCTCGTGATCCGACCGAAGGAGCTCTACGACAACGCCGTGCCCTCCGGGAACTCCGCCGCCGCCGACGTGCTCCAGCGGATGGCGCTTCTGACCGGGGACCCGGAGCTCGAGCGGATCGGCGTCTCGGCCCTCCGGGTGGTCCGTGACGTCCTCGGGAGGGCACCCACCGGGTTCGGACACGCGTTGTCGGCGTTGGACCTTTCCCTCGGTCCGTCGAGGGAGGTCGCGATCGTCGGGTCGATGGAGGAGCCCGCCACCACGGCCCTCGCCGACGAAGTCCTGGCCGCCCGATTCCTCCCGAACACCGTCCTCGCGGTCGGCGGACCCGACGACCACGATGCGAGTGAAGCCGTCGCGCTCCTCCGCGATCGTCCGCAGATCGACGGCCTCCCGACGGCCTACGTGTGCAGGCGATTCGCCTGTCGCCTTCCGGTGACCACCACGAAGGATCTCGCCGACCAGTTGCTCGAGGCAGGTGGCTAGACTCGCGGGCTCCGCGACCCGAAGCCAGAACGGGAAACCAGAAAGGACGGATGCGTGCCCACAGCGACGATCCACACGAACAAGGGTTCTTTCGCCGTGCGACTGATGCCGGATCATGCACCCAAGACCGTCGAGAACTTCGTCGGCCTTGCGACGGGGACCAAGGAATGGAAGGACCCGCGCGACGGACAGAAGAAGTCGGCGGCCCTCTATCCGGGCACGATCTTCCACCGCGTGATCCCCGGGTTCATGGTGCAGGGCGGTGATCCCGCCGGGACGGGCATGGGTGGGCCCGGCTATCAGTTCGAGGACGAGGTACCCCCCGGCGGGCCGAGCTTCGACAAGCCTGGACTCCTTGCGATGGCCAATGCGGGACCGGGCACCAACGGCTCGCAATTCTTCGTGACGGTCGCCGCGACGCCCTGGCTCGATGGCCGGCACACCATCTTCGGCGAAGTGACCGAGGGCTACGAGGTGGTCGAGGCGATCGTCGGGGTCCCCACCGGCTCGCAAGACCGTCCGATCGACGACGTCGTGATAGATCGGATCGAGGTCACCTGAAATAAGGCGGCGCCGCGTTGCGCCGATGATGCTTGACATGCCAGCGGACGCCACCGAACTGCTCGCTCGCCTCGGCAACCCCGATGGAGGCTTCGGCCCGAACGTCGACCAGCCGAGCGAGCCCGAGCCCACGGCGCTGGCCGCACTCGCCTTCGACGACGCCGGAGCGAGGGAGTGGCTCGCCGAGCATCAGCGCGATGACGGCTCCTTCTCGATCGACGCCGGACCGTACGTGAACGACTCGGCGACCGGTCTGGGCGCGATCGCGCTCGGTCCGGGCCCCGAGCGAGAGCTCGCCCTCGACCACCTGGAGTCGACTCAGGGGCGTCGCGTCGGGTCGAGCTCCGCGGTCCCGATCGATCCATCGGCGATCGGCTGGGCGTGGGCACGTGGGACGGCGTCATGGGTCGAGCCCACCGCGCGAGCCCTGTGGGCCCTGCGAGTGGCCAGGCCCGAGTCTCCACGGATCGCAGATGCCGTGGCATTGCTTCGCGATCGGGAATCCGTGGGAGGTGGATGGAACTACGGGAACCGCGTGGTGCTTGGAGAGGATCTGCCTCCCTTCGCCCAGACCACCGCGATCGCGCTGATCGGTCTGTCCGGCCTGGATGCCGACCTCGAGGCTCGTGGCCTGCGCTCGCTCGGTCGGTTGTGGCGCGTGGAGTCGGCGGGCGGTCTCTCACTCGCGACCGCACTCGTGGCCTTCCGCGAACACGGTCGGGCGCGCGAGGCTCAGGCCGTGCGGACCACGCTGAGCCACCTCGTCGAACGCACCCGGCTCCTGGGCGATGGCGTCGCCCTCGGATGGGCCGCACTCGCGATGCGAGCCCGATCGCCGTGGGCAGGCGCATGAGCCGTCCCCTCGATCGCCGAACGTTCCTTCGGCGAACCGCCGCTGGTGCGGCGGTGGCGGCCGCGGGCGGTTTGGGTCTTCGAACGCTCCTCCGGGAACCTCCGCCGTGGGATGAGGCCGCGTTCCCCCCCAGCGGAAACGCGCACGTCGCGGTCCTGACGGCCTCCGATTACGACGGTCCACTTGAGGCGACCGTCCTCGAAGGCCTCCGCGCCATCGGAGCCGACGTCCGTGGGGCGAGCGTCCTGCTGAAGCCGAACCTCATCGAGTTCGACCCGAGCACTGCTATCAACACGGAGCCCCGCTTGATCGCGGCCACCGTGCTGGCGTTCAGGCGCCTCGGCGCGGCCTCGGTACGGGTCGCCGAAGGGCCCGGTCATCGCCGGGACGTGCAGGACGTGGTGACGCGCTCCGGGTTGGGCGAGGCACTGGCGGCCGTGGATGCTCCGTTCATCGATCTGAACGCCGCCGCGATCGGTCGAGTGACGCTGAGGTCTCGGTACACGGATCTCCGTGAGCTGTGGCTCCCGACCTCGGTGCTCGACGCAGACGTGGTGGTTTCGATGCCCAAGATGAAGACGCATCACTGGGCGGGTGTCACCCTGTCGCTGAAGAACCTCTTCGGAACCTTGCCGGGTCGAGTGTACGGGTGGCCGAAGAACATCCTGCATTGGGCCGGGATCGAACGGTCGATCCTGGACGTCGCCGGCGCCGTACGACCGTCCTACGCGATCGTCGACGGCATCGTGGGGATGGAGGGCAACGGACCGATCTCCGGCGAACCGGTCGATTCCGGCGTCCTCGTCTTCGCGGACGACCCGGTCGCCGCCGATTGGATCGGCGCATCCCTCATGGGATCGGATCCCGAACGGATCCCGTACATCGTGGAGGCGGGTCGATTCCTCGGCCAGTCCGATAGAGATCGGATCGAGCAGCGCGGGGAGGATCCTGAGCGGCTCATCCGGTCATTCGCGCCACCACCGGTCGGCGAAGGCGTCGCCGCCGGGTAGGCGTTGGCGAACGCGGTCATCTCCGCGGATCGCTGGCTGATACCGCACCCGCCACCCGCCGCCGGTCGACAGCCTGCACGCGGTACACGAGGTGGATCCAGCCCAGGCTCCCGTGGCGGGCCTCCTTCCATAGGGACATGCCGATGTGCTCCGCGACGCCGCGCGACGGGACGTTTTCGGGCCGGACGAGCGCGATCACATGATCCATGCCGAGCGGCCCCAGGCACCGGTCACGCCACGCCGCGGCCGCTTCGGTCGCGATCCCCTGACGTGCGCGGCGTGGCGTGACCGACCAGCCGAGCTCGACCTCCTCAACCCCGTCGACCATCTGCGGCGCCGGGCCACAGTTGCCGAGGAACTCCCCCGTCTCGCGGTCCTCGATCGCCCACAGGCTGTAACCCCACCGCTCCTGCAACTCGATGAACTTCTCGATCCAGGCGTGGGACTCCTCGCGGCTGAACGGGTGGGGGTAGAAGCGCATGTGATGCGGGTCGGACTGGATCTCGTGGAGCGCGTCCAGGTCGGAGAGATCGGAC
Organism: uncultured Actinomycetota bacterium; assembly: GCA_963842295.1. GTDB lineage: Bacteria > Actinomycetota > UBA4738 > UBA4738 > HRBIN12 > JAJNBA01. The sequence goes on from CAWJFY010000009.1 coordinate 444,099, forward strand.
GCGAAGGGGCGCAACCTGAGGCGTTCGGTCTCCATCACGTCAGGGGTCATGCCACCCCCCACGTTCTGGGACATCCGACGAGATCATGGACGCCAGCGTAGCGACCGACGAGCGAGACCCAGGAGACGCCGCGCGGGTACGGTGGTCGCGTGGCGACACAGGCTGAGACCCTCGAGGTCGCGGGCCGGGAGATCCGGGTCACGAATCCCGAGAAGGTCTATTTCCCCGACGCCCCCGGCGAGCCGATCACCAAGCTCGACCTGGTCCGGTACTGGATCGAGGTGGCCGACGCTGCCCTCATCGGATGCCGCGACCGACCCACAACCTTGCACCGCTTTCCCGACGGAGCCGGCGACGAGGGCTTCTATCAGAAGCGGCTGCCGAAAGGCGCCCCACTCTGGATCGAGACCGCCCTGATCTCGTTCCCGAGCGGGCGAACCGCGAACATGCCGGTGATGGCGGACGCCGCCCATCTGGCGTGGGCGGCGACGCTCGGGTGCCTGGAGATCAATCCGTGGCCCGTGCGAGCCGGCGACGTCGACCACCCCGACGAGCTGCGTTTCGACCTCGACCCCATGCCCGAGATCCCGTTCGCGTGGGTCAAACAGGTGGCGATGGTGACCAAGGACGTCCTGGAGGAGCACGGACTCGTCGGCTTCCCGAAGACCAGCGGAAAGAAGGGGATCCACGTGAACGTCCGGATCCGCCCGGAGTGGACCTTCACCGAGGTCCGCCGGGCGGCGCTCGCACTCGCTCGCGAGGTCGAACGGCGCGTCCCCGACATGGCGACGACGAAGTGGTGGAAGGAGGAGCGCCACGGCGTGTTCCTCGACTACAACCAGAACGCTCGCGACCGAACGGTCGCCTCCGCGTACAGCGTCCGACCGGTACCGGACGCGCGGGTGTCGACACCCCTCGCGTGGGACGAGGTGCCGGACGGAGAACCGGAAGCGTTCACGATGCGGACGGTCCCCGGCAGGCTACGGAGCCTGGGCGATCCCGGAGCCGCGATCGACGACCACGTGGGCACGCTCCAGTCGGTCTTCGAGCTCTCGGAACGTCAGGCTGCCGAAGGACAGGGCGAGGCGCCGTACCCGCCGCACTTCCCGAAAGCCGAGGGCGAGCCCGTGCGCGCCCAACCATCGAGACGACGCGAGAAGGACCAGGCATCCGAGGGCACCGTGCCACCGCCCGCGCCCGGCAAGAGGAGCGGGCCGACCGGGCGGCGCCGCACCCGGATGCCGCTGATCGAGATCGCGCGCGCCAAGACCGAGCGTGAGGCGAAGGAGGGCTTGGAACGATGGAAGGCACGGCACCCGGAGGTCGTCCCGCACCTCGAGCCCGCCGACGTCATGGTCGATCCCATGCGAGGCCGGAGCACTACGTGGACGCGGATCCGCGTCAACCTCAGGAACGTCCCGGAGGCCGATCGACCTGCTCAGGAGGCCCTCGAGGTGGACTACGACCCGTGGGAGGGGATCGAGTGGCCGGAGGGGAGCGAACCTCCCTGGCGGGCGCGTCAGCCCCAGTCGGGCGGCGACTCACCGAGCTGAGCCCAGGTGCAGCTCTCTGGCGCCCGGTCGCTGCGCCACCGCAGGAACGTCGCCGCGTGTCGGATGCGTCCGCTCTGGATCCGATCGAAGGCAACCTCGCAGACCAGCTTCGGCTCCACGGTGACCCACGCGGTGTCCTTGCCGGCCGACCATCTGCTCTGCCCACCCGGCGCACGTGCGCCGGCGAAACTCTCGCTCCCTTCGAGCGGCTTCAGCAAGGAGCGGATCTCGCGGCGTTCCTTCGCCTTGAACGAGGACGTATGCCCGACATAGTGGAGGTTGCCCTCGTCGTCGTACAGGCCGAGGAGGAGTGAAGCCACGCCATCCCCGGTCTTGGCGACCCGGTATCCGCCGACCACGCAGTCCGCGGTCCGCCGATGCTTCACCTTCACCCAGCCCCGTGAGCCCCGGAGGTAGGGCTGGTCGGCTCTCTTGGCCACGATGCCGTCCTGGCCCAGCCCCGCCTCGTCCGCGAACCACATCTCCGCCACCGTGATGTCGTCGGTCCACGGTGTGAGGAGAAGGTCGGGCCCGACGTCGAGTTCGTCGAGATCCTGAGGCGCCTGGCCGAGGCGTAGCCGGGAGCTGAGAGAGGACAATCGCTCCCGCCGCTCGGCGAGCGGCTTCCCGACGAGCTCCTCACCGTCCTCCTCCAGCAGATCGAAGAGGATCAGGGTGGCCGGGATCTCAGCGGCGAGTTTGCGTACGCGCGACTCCGCGGGGTGCAGCCGTAGCTGCAGCTCGTCGAACGAGAGCTGTCCCGGCCGAACGAGGACGATCTCCCCGTCTGCGACGAACGGTCCGTCGCGGCGCTCGTCCAAGAGTGAGACGAGCTCGGGGAAGAATCGCATCATCGGCCGATCGTCGCGGCTCTCGAGCCGGATCTCGTCGCCAACCGTGACGATCGTGCGGAACCCGTCCCACTTCGGCTCGTAGGTCCAGCCCGGTCCTCGCGGGATGTCGGGCTCGAGCTTGGCGAGCATGGGACCGTGTCCGACCTTGGTCATGTCGGCACACTAGCCGTCGCAGCCAGTGAGAGGCGGGGCTCGCCGCGTCGCGGCGAGCCCCGCCTGGATTCAGCTTCCGGGGACGGTCAGAAGGAGCAGCTGACCACCCTCGGTTTTGTAGTTGATCCCGTCGATCAAGGTGGGACCTTCCACGAAGATCGAGTGCGCCTGAACGTCGAGCAGCCACGCGCCAGGTCCGTAGAAGTCCGACGCATCCACGATCCCGCTGCTCTCCCACCCGGTGGTGTTGACCCGCCCGACGATGGACACGGCGCCGGTGCTCAGGTCGAGCCGGAGGACCCGCGACTCGAAAGCGGAGCTGACGTCCTCCTGGATCATCAAGGAGTTCGAGCTGATCCCGAGGTTGTCGGGGTTCCTCATCGCCGGCGCGGGAGCCAGCGGGTTCGTCGCAGCGTTCCCGTCGAGGACGATCGAGAAGTCGACGACCCGCCGGGGGTCCTGCTTCGCGAACGTCATCTTGAAGATCCGGCCGTTCCCGAAGGTGCCGCCGGTCCCGGCCGTGAGGCGACCCGTGGTGGGATCGGGGACCGCCGAGCTACTGCCGGTGTCGGAGAAGTACATCACCGGGTTCTGTCCCAGCGGGACGTCCGGGTCGTACGCCGTGTCCTCCACGCGGATGAACTGGAAGACGTTGTTGCGGTTCGACCAGCGCTCGAGTGCGTCCTGCGGCGGCACGGCGGTGGTCCCTCGAGCGATCGCAGCCGGGACCCGGATGAAGCGACCCTGGAGATGGTCGCCCGCCGCGACATCGCCGTAGTCGTTCGCGCCGTTGAACGCGTTCCCCGGGGCGACCCGCACACCGTTCTTATGGGTGACTCGGAAGGCCAGGAGGTTCCCCTGGTCGGCCCAGATCGCATCCTCGTCGTCCGCCAGGTAGAGGTACAGCTGCGACGACGGGGCGGTGAAGGTGTCGTCACCGGAGATGACGGCGATCTTGTCCCAGGCGCCCGGTAGCACCATCGAGTTCTCGTGGTTGTGCCGGCCCATCCCGGCGACCTGTGTGTACGCACCCGTGACGGGATCCAAGACAACGGCGTACCCGGATTGCCGGAGGTTCTCAGGAGCGTAAGCAGGATCCGGTCCGTAGGGAGCGCCGGCTGGAACCGTCACCGCTTCCGGGGCTTCTTCGCCGGTGAAATAGAGGTACGAAGACAAGCCATCGGCCGGGCCGGCCATCGTGGACGAACAGAACCGCTGGAAGCCGGCGGAGTCGGGAAGCGGCTCCGATCCCGCGAGCACGCCTCCGCTCGGTGCGAGTGTGAGATGCGACACCGAGGACCAATCGAAGTCGGCGAAGCCGGCGAACGGCACCCTCGACTGCTCGTGGTTGACGAAGACCTCCGTGTTGCCGCCCGAACCGGGCATCGCGCCGATCCCATCGGGGATCCCTTCGAACGTGAAGCCTCCGACGGAATCTCCCACGCTGATGATCGGGAGCACCTTCGTTCCGGCCGGAGCTGACGCGTCGATCGTCAGCATCGCTGGCGTCGAGGTGAGGAACGGCGCGACGGCCGACACATGGGGAGCGATCGTCGCGATCGAGAGCGCGGCCACAGGCGCGATCGCGGCGCGTCTCCAGAAGCGTGCTCGCATGCACAACCTCCTTCTCGGGGGAACGTCACCTTCCCGCGCGACGCCGACACCCGTCAAATGCACTGGCCGGGAGTCATGTCCTGGAAGCGGCTCGGCAGGTACCGTTCGCGGATGCCCGACGAGTTCCGGTCCATCGAGATGGACGACGGGGTGAGGATCGCGCTCACCCTGCACTTCCCAGAGACGCCGCCCCCGTGGCCGGTCGTCTTCGAGGCACGTCCCTATCGGAAGGATGACCTCTCGGACGCGACGGCGATCTACCGCCGGCTGTGTGACGAGGGGAACCTCGCGGTCTGCCGAGCGGACGTCCGCGGCACCGGTTCGTCCGAGGGCGATGCGGTCGACGAGTACACCGAACGGGAGCTCCAGGACCACGTCGCGACGATCGCGTGGCTGGCAGAGCAGGACTGGTCGAACGGCAACGTGGGCATGTACGGGACCTCGTACTCCGGGTTCAACTCACTGCAGGTCGCCGCGCTCCGCCCGCCGGCCTTGAAAGCGATCATCCCGATCTACGCGACAGACCGTCGCTACACCGACGACGTCCACTACGGTGGCGGCGCGCGCCGCGGCATCGACTTCCTCGACTACCCGGCGTACATGGTCGCGTTGATCGCCCTGCCCCCGGTTCCGTCGGTCTACGGGAAGGGCTGGCGGGACGAATGGCACCGTCGGATCGAGGCGAACGATCCGTGGGAGCTCGGGTGGCTCGAGCACCAGAACGAGGATGACTACTGGCGCCACGGCTCCGTCTTCTTCGACTACGGCGCGATCGAGGCGGCCACGCTGGTCATCGCCGGCCACGCGGACGGGTATCGCAACATGGCGTTCCGCGCGTTCGAGCGACTGCAGGGCCCGAAGAAGATCCTCTTCGGACCGTGGAGCCACATGAGCCCGCGCCTGTCGATGCCCGGACCGAGGATCGACCACGTCCCGGTGATGATCGACTGGTGGCATCGGTGGCTCGGCGGCGACGCGAGCATCGACGTGGATCCGCCGATCTCGGTCTTCGTCCGCCGGTGGACGGACCCGACCCCGGACGTGGACACCTACGCCGGCGAGTGGCGAGCCGAGCCAACGTGGCCACCCGCCCGACTGGCCGAGGAGCACCGCCGGCTCGACTCCGCGACTGGCACTCACGGGGTGGATCCGGACGAGACCGCGAACGGGGACTCGTCTACGAAGGACGTCCTCGACATCCGTGGCGACGTGGGCGTGACCGCGTCGATCTGGTGCGCCGCGACCCTGCCGTTCGGACTGCCGTGGGACCAACGGCCGGATGAGGCGTTCTCGCTCGTATACGACTGGCCGGTCGCGGAGGAGACCGAGATCATGGGTCGCCCGCGTGTCGAGCTCTCCGTCGCCGCATCGGTCCCCGTGGCGTTCGTCTCCGCGAAGCTCTGCGACGTCGCTCCGAACGGAAGTTCAGCGATGGTCACCCGAGGGATCCTGAACCTCGCGCATCGGGCCTCGCACGAACACCCCGAACCGCTCCCCGAGGGCGGGTCGGTGACGGCGACGATCGAGCTGGACGCGACGTCGTACGTGTTCGAACCCGGACACACGATCCGGCTCGACCTGGCCGGCAGCGATTTCCCGTCAACGTGGCCCCCGCCCTTCGCCGGCACGATCGAGATCGATCGCGCTGCTTCGACGCTGGTCCTGCCGGTGCTGGAGGGACCGCCGATCCTGCCACCGCCCGGCTTCGAGCAGGGCGCTCCGGAGCCGTCGCTCCCGGAGCAGGTGCGATGGGAGATCCGAGAGGACGTCCTGGCGCGCGAGCGGACCGTCGCGATCGACCACGGCGGCGTTCGCGGGAGGAACGGCCTCGCAGAGGGGTTCGATCACTACTGGGGCGAGATCACGGCCGGCTCGCACGACCCCGGCAACAGCCGGGCGACCGCGGGTGCCACGCTCGCGCTGTCCTGGGACGACGTCTCCGTGCGAACGGAGTCGCGGGCGACCCTTCGCTCCGATCCCGAGCACTGGCATCTGGCGATCGAGCTCGAGGTCTACGAAGGCGACGAGCGGATCGCCGAGCGGCGCTGGGAGCGGACGATCGAACGCGACCTCCAGTAGTAGGCGCTCGGGATCACCCCCGGCGAGCACTCCACTCGAGCAGGAGATCGCGCTCCTTGTCCGGGGTGAGCCCCGCCTTGAGCGGCGGCAACCCACGCTGCCGATCCCAGGCGAGCGTCTCGGCGATCGTCTGGTCGAAAGGACGCGGTCGCAACCCAGCAGCCATCGCCTTCCCCGCGTCGTAGGCGTGGAACCCGGGGAGGTGCGGATGCCACATCGGGAACCAGGTCTCATGTTGGTCACCAAGCCCGAGCACGAAGTCCTGATCGGCCCAGACCAAGGTGGTGTCGGCGCCACCCGCGACCCGAGCCGACTCGAGAACGCTGCCCGTCGTCGCCGGCTCTGCCGGTCCGACGACGCCGTAGGTGGCCGTGTCGGACGCCTCGACCCGCTCCAGGACGAAGGTGCCGAGATCCCTCGCATCGATCCCCTGGATCGGCGCATCCGGCGGTCCGGCGGCGAGCATCTCGCCGCCTGCCGCCGCCCGGCGCGCCCAGTACGTGAAGCGATCGGTCGGATCGTGCGGCCCCACGATGTAACCGGGCCTGATCACGAGGAGCCGCCCGGCGAACGCAGCGGCGGCCTCGACCTCGCACGCGACCTTGAGCGGGCCATAGGTCTCCTCCGTCACCTCCTCCGTCTCCGGGAACGGAGGCTGATGCGTGGGTGTTTCCTCCGTGGCTCCCACCGGGAGGTCGTCGGGATGGACCGAGAGCGACGAGACCAGCGTGTAGTGCCCGATGCGGTCACCGATCGCCGCCGCGAGGTTCCTGACCTCCCGCGGCACGAACGCGCAGGTATCCAGAACCGCATCCCAGGATCGCCCGGCTAGGAGCTCCAGTCCGTCCTTCCGGTCGCCGTGGAGGTGTTCGACCCGCGAGAGATCCTCAGGCTCGGACTCGCCGCGGTGGAAGACCGTCACCTCGTGACCGCGCCGCGCCGCCTCCTCGACGAAGGCGCGTCCGAAGAACCGGGTGCCGCCGATGGACAGGATCCTCATCCGCCGGACCCTACCGTCCTCGGCCTCAGCCGCCTTCCCTCGCGGCTCGGGACTCGCTCAGGCGGCCGATCCCTCCATAGCCGACGACCACTCGCCGTCGCGAGCGAGCCCGTTCATCCGCGCGCGATGCGCGAGCGCCGCCTGCGCCGCCTCGACGTTGGAGGCGTCGCCGCGCCATGCCTTGAGCGGACCCTGCTGCAGCGCTCTCCCGTAAGAGAACGAGATCTCCCACGGGGCGCCGCCCAACCGGTTGATCTCGTTCAGTCTGCTCGTCGCCTCCTCGTCCGTCATCCCGCCGGACAGGAAGACGATCCCCGGCACCTCCTCTGGGACGTGGGCCCGGAGCGTGCGCAGGGTGGCCTGCGCGATCGTGGCGTCGTCGGCCTGCGTCGCAGCACCCTTCCCGGGAACCACCATGTTCACTTTCAACAGCGTCCCCGCGAGATCGACGCGATGATCGGACATCTGCGAATAGAGGGCGCGCAACGCGCGCCCGGTCGCGTCCTCGCATGCGGCGATGTCGTGATCGCCGTCCATCAGAACCTCCGGCTCCACGATCGGCACGATGTCGCCTTCTTGACAGAGAGCTGCGTACCGCGCCATCGCGTGGCCGTTGGCGAGCACCGCGAAGTCGGTCGGCCGTCCGTCGCCGATGAAGTAGGTCGACCGCCACTTCGCGAACCGGGCGCCGAGCTGACGGTACTCGGCCAGTCGCTCGCGCAAGCCGTCGAGCCCCTCCGTCACGGTCTCACCCTCGAACAGGGCGAGGGGCTTCGCTCCCGTGTCGACCTTGATCCCGGGGATCGCGCCGGTCTTCTCGAGCAACTCGGTCAGGGGCGTCCCGTCATCGGCGGACTGACGGATCGTCTCGTCGAACAGGATCACGCCGGAGATGTGGTCACCGAGTCCCGGTGTGGAGAACAGGAGCTGTCGATACGCGCGCCGGTTCTCCTCGGTGGACTCGACGCCGATCTGGTCGAAGCGTTTCTCTATCGTCCCGCTCGACTCGTCCGCCGCCAGGATCCCCTTCCCCGGAGCGACCAGCTCTCGGGCAGTTTCGCGCATCGGATGCTCCATCCCGAACCCCGCTCCTTTCCTTCCCTCCGGCGCTCCTGCACGCCGGCTTCGGTCCCGCTCTGGCTACTTCCTCCGGCCATCCCGTCCTGGCCTGCCTACGAAGAGCGAACAGCGCCCAGCGCAACCATTCCCCAGCCTACGGCGAGCTCAGGAGGACGGGCAATCGACTACCTCGACTTAGGTACCCGGCGGGCACCGCCGATAAGCAGAGCATGCGGCGATACCACCACCACTCGAGGCTCGCGATCATCCTCACGGTCACGCTGGGACTGGTCACGCCGATGGCGGCCAACATCGTCGGGGCGCAGGCCGGCGCGCTCGACCTTCCCGCCCGTCAGGCCCTCGTGGCCGATGCGCCGAGCCGCCCACGCGGCTTCGCGCCACCGTCGTCCGGTGATCGCCGCCCCGACCCGGCCCGGATCGCCCGGATGGCCGAGCGCAACGCCCGCTGGACGAACGTGCTCGTGCGCGTGCCTCGCACGCTTCCTGCCTTCGGCCGTCCGTCGGCAGACTCTTCACAGGTGGGCGTCGTTCCGGCGGGGTCCAAGTACTACGGCCTCCCGATCGTCGCATGGGTCGAGACCGTTTCGGCCGACGGTCGATGGGGGCTCGTGGAGCTCCCCTATACGTGGCCCCGGCGTGAAGGCTGGATCCGACTCCGGGGCCTGGTGCGCGACGAGACCCGCGTGCAGGTGGACGTCGACCTCTCGCAGCACCTGGTCACCGTTCGGAAGTTCGGCAAGGTCCTGTTCCGAGCCCCCGGCGCGACCGGGTCGTCCTCCTCGCCAACCCCGATCGGCGAATACTTCGTGACCGACCGCGTGCCGTTCTCAGCCGGCAGCGCCCTCGGTTCTTTCGCGTTCGGCATCAGCGGCATCCAGCCTCGCCTTCCCGCCGGCTGGTCGGGTGGGAACCAGCTCGCGATCCACGGCACCAACAACCCGTCGTCGATCGGTCGAAGCGTGAGCGCCGGTTGTGTCCGCGTCTCCGAGTCGACGCTCGACCGGCTGCTTCCTCTGCTGAGGTACGGCACGCCGGTGATCGTCCACGCCTAGCGGTACACCAGGCGCCCGATCGTTCGGGGTCGTCCACTCCCGCAGCCGAGGTAGCGCATCGTGGATCACCCCGAAGGCTCAGACCGCAGGTGGGTGATGGCGGCGATCGCTCCCGCCGCTGCCACGACGATCACCACCACGAGCCCGCCAGGCCCGCCCGTCCGCACACCGAGCCGCTCTGCCAGGAGCCCAGCAACGACGAGCGCCACGAGACCCGTAGCGGGCGCCAGCGCCACCCGCATCGAGAGTGACCCCCCTCCGAAACGGATCGCCCAGCCGGCACCCGTGAGCGCGATCACCGCGAGCGAGGACACCGACCAGGCCACGAGCGACGCTTCCGATGGTCGCTCCGGAGCGACGGGTCGCGCGGGCGGTGGCGGAGGACCCGAGACGACGGCCATCCACCCGTTCGTCTTCCACTCGGGGTGGGCATCGACCGCTCGAGCGAAGCCGGCGAGATGGGATCGGAGGATCACGATGATCGGATCGTGCGGCAGCAGTGAACGAGCCGCTCGCCAGATCTCCCGGGAGACATCGTCGAAGCCCGACACGTCCGGACGAAGGGTCGGTCGCCCCTCGACGAGGAGCTCGGGGTCGCCGAGATAGACCGTCGAGCCCAGAACGAGAGAGGCGGGGAGCTCCGCTCGGATCCGCCGCATCACCGGCACGGTCCCGAAGTCGCCCTCCGCCCTGGGCTCGTCCACCACGACGATCGCGGGACGATCGGCATCCGCCAGGTACCGGCCCAGCGTGTGGAACTCGGCCAGAGGTCGGTCCTCGCTCCACGGCTTCCTCGTCCGCCAGGTCTCCCATGCGAACGTCACGGAGAAGATCAACGCCACGATCGCGAGGAGAGCGGCGGCGGCAGCGGCGGCCGCCCCCAGCCTTCCTCGCACCCAACCGACCGCAGCCACGAGGCCGAGCGCGCCGAGGAGCGGGATCGCGAGCGCGAAGGAGAGAGCGCGTTGCAGCGGCACGGTGCGGCCGGCGACGTAGACGAGGGCGACGGCGGCCGGGACGAGAGCCCAGGGGACGAGGAGCCAAGCAGCGCGACGCCGTGGCGAGTCACCGGCGCCGGTGGCCAGCCACGCGCCGCCCATCGCTGCGGCACCCGCAGCCGCGGGGAGCCGGTAGCGAGCGAGCTGATCCGAGAGGTGTCGGTCCACCGAACGGCGCGACAGACCTATCGGCGCGCGTGGGATCCCGGGTGTCCCCAGCAGGAGCGCCGCGATACCGAGGCCGGCGCCTGCCGCGACGGTCGTCCCCACGCGCCCGGACCCGGTCGAGGCCAGCGGGCGACCCCGCCGGCGATCGCGGAGCGACGCCGGCAGGCACGCGAGCGCCAGCACGCCGAGGAGCACTGCGAAGAGGAGCGCGAATTGCCAATGCACGAGCCACGCCGCGAGGAGCGCCGCGGCACCGAGTGCCCGCCCCGGGCCGCCGCCGGCCGCGCGGAGCGCGGCGGCGCCGGCCATCAGCAGCAACGGCTCGACCAGGAGCTGGTCGAGGTAGCCGTTCGCGGCGAGCGCCACGTGGACGGAGGCTCCGGTCGCCACCCCTGCGAGAGCGATCCCCCATCCGGGCACACCAGGGATCGCCCCTGCGAGGGCGGCGGCCGCCAGCGCGATGGCGGCCGCGACCACAGCCGGAAAGACGTACGCGAGATCGCGGACTTCGGCGCCGGTGACGGCCGACAGGGCGGAGAGCACGAGCGGCAACCCCGGACGATCTGCGTTGGTGTTCAGTGCCTGCGCTCGTCCCTCGAAGGCGGGGAGGGCAGCGAGGCCGAGTCCCGCCACGACCTCGGATCGCCAGACATGCTGCGACGTGTCGCTGCCGGCAGGCGCGACCCCCGTTCCATTCACGGCATAGCGCCCGAGGAACACCAGGAACGGCACCACCACACAGGCCGCCAAGCCGACGGCGAGCGCGAGCCGCCTCACCTCGACTCCTCGAGCAGCGCGGGGAGCGCGCGATCGGGAACGTAGCGCCATCCGGGCAGATACCTCGCCGCGTAGATGAGCTCGTGGAGCTCCTGGGCGACGCGAAAGGGACGCAGCAGTGGCTCGTCGAACAAGGAGGAGGCTCCATGATCGGCGAGCTCGCTCCGATACGACTGCAGGCAGGCCCCGGACGCATCCCTGATCCACCCCGCCACGGATCCCCCTCGCCGTCGTTGCACGATCCTGCCCACGTGGTCGAGAGACTGCACGAGGGAGGCCACGTCGCGGGCCGGAGGGCCGGGGAGGGTGGCGGGATCGAGCGGGTCTCCGTCCAGATCCGAGACCGCGAGTCCACCCTCCCAGCTGAGGAATTGACCGACGTGAAGATCGCCGTGGATCGGGATCGTGACGGTCTCTCGGCTCCGAAGCTCGAGGAGCTCCTCGCGGATCCATTCCGCGCGTACTGGGAGCCGTGAGCTTTCGCCGTCGTTCGCCGAGAGGGCGGCATCGAGGTCGGCTTCCGCGTTCCTTCGCCATTCGGCGACGGAGTGCTCGCCGGCCGCCGCCGCCGGCGCCGGCAGCACGTCCGTCGGAGTTGCGAGCGCCACGTGGAGGCGGGCGGTGATCGCGCCGAGCGCGGCGGCCGGCTCGATCGTGTCGGCGGATCGACCGTCGAACGATCGCTCCAGGAGCTCGACGTACCAGTCCCAGCCGTCTCGGGCGCGGGGCAGGTACGTGGCGATCGAGGCGAGGGGCGCAACCCCGTCGGGATGCCGCCAGGAGGCGTTCCCGAGCGGAGCCGGCATCTCCTCGAACCCGGCGGCCTCGAGATGAGCCGGAAGCAGCATGGGTCGTTCGTTGCCCGGCGTGATCCACACGAATCGCTTCACGACGGCTTTGCCCCCCACGACGATCGACTCGTTCGACTGATACACCTCGATCGGCCTCTCGCCCCTCCAGGGGGCGACCGCCCCGAGCCGACGGAACGTGGATCGCTCGCTCCCGCGACCCGTGACGGCTCGCGCAAGGAGCTCCTCAGCGATGCCGTCTCCCGAACGCGCTCGACGGAAGCCCTCCCCTTCCTCCACGAGGGCCGACGTGAAACATCGGGAGGCGTCCTCGAGGACGAGCAGCCAACGACCGAGACCGAGATCGAGCTGATCGACCAACAGGGGAGCCTCGAGCGGTTGCCGGCCCATCGCAAGACGGGCGGGCAGGAACTCGGATGGGTTCGTGGATGCAACCCTGCCCTCCAGGTCGCTCGCGCGTCGTTGAGCGGGCACATCGCGGAGTGTAAGGATGACGCGAGGCAGCCGATCCATCGTCACCCGGGACCAGGAGCACGCAGCCACGAACCAGAGCGAAGGAGAAGGCGAGGACCCATGACCGAGCCGCTGACCGTCGTTTTCATGCCCGAGAGCGCCTACGGACCGACGAACAACTGCATCGGCATCGGGAAGATCCTCGAACAGCGAGGGCACCGCGTCGTCTTCGCGGCCGAAGCCTCGTGGAGAGGCAGGCTCGAGCCACTCGGCTTCGAGGAAGACCTCGTCGACCTCGCACCGCCAGCTGAGGGAGATCAGGATGCCGGCCAGTTCTGGACCGACTTCATCACCGAAACGGCCCCCGAGTTCCGCAAACCGACGATCCAACAGCTGGACACCTTCATCAGGCCGGTCTGGGCGTCGCTGATCGACGGCGCGAGGTACTGCGAGCCACAGCTCCGTGAGATCCTGGCCAGAGCGCAGCCAAACGTGATCGTCGAGGACAACGTGAGCGGCTTCCCGGCGCTACTCACGCACGGGGCACCGTGGGTGCGGATCATGAGCTGCAACCCCCTCGAGATGAAGGATCCGGATCTGCCCCCAACCTTCAGCGGCTACCCGATCGATGACGCATCCGGGTGGGAGGAGTTCCGTGCGGAGTACGACAGGACACATCGGGAGCTCTGGTCGGGATTCAACGAGTGGATGCTCGAACAAGGTGCACCCGCTCTCCCGGATCTTGAGTTCATCCACGAGTCGGACCATCTGAACCTCTCGATCTATCCGGACGCTGCCGACTACCTTCGGACGCTGCCACTCGCCCCCACCTGGCATCGGCTCGAATCCTCGGTGCGCGGTACCGAGGAGCCGTGGTCCGTGCCCGAACCTGTCCTCGACGGCGATGGATCCCTCGTCTACCTGTCGCTCGGGTCGCTCGGATCGGCCGACGTCGACCTGATGCGCCGGCTCGTCGAGGTGCTTTCGCGGACGCGCCATCGGTACATCGTGTCGAAGGGTCCGCGGGGGGACGAGTTCGAGCTGGCCGACAACATGTGGGGGGAGGCTCGAGTGCCGCAGACGAGCATCATCCCGGACGTCGACCTCGTGATCACGCACGGGGGGAACAACACCGTCACGGAGTCGCTGCACTTCGGGAAGCCGATGGTCGTCCTTCCCCTGTTCTGGGACCAGTACGACAACGCGCAGCGGATGCACGAGCTCGGCTACGGCGTGCGGCTCGCCACCTACGCCTTCTCCGACGACGAGCTCATCGGCGCCGTCGACGGTCTGCTTGCCGACGAGACCCTCCGCTCGAACCTGGACGCGCTCGGCGACCGGATCCGGGATCAGAAAGGCACGCAACTCGCCGCCGATCTGATCGAGAGCGTCGGCGGCGCATGATCGGCTTCTCCACCCGTGCCCACGTCGAGGGTCGTCGGCTTGGGCTTCAGCCCCAGTTCACGACGCCGAAGACATCGGAGTAGTCATCCGTCCAGAGGTCCTCACCGGCGGCCAACGGATACCAGTCGGCGTCGTCGCGGAGACCCCCGAGCGCGGAGAGGTCGGGGGCCATCACGACCCAACTCGAGAGCGTCTTCCAGACCTGTCGGTCGGCTTCGGTCACGGAGTCATCGTCTCTCGCCAGACTCGAAAGTCCTGCGTCTTCGGCCAGGGTCCCGAGGACGGGGTGGAGGTCGAGGTACCTGTTGCTGATGTGGAAAAGGAGAACCCCGTCCGGACCCAGCTTGGAGCGATAGAGCGCCAACGCCTCGCGCGTGATCAGGTGAACGGGTATCGCATCCGAGGAGAACGCATCGAGGATCAGCATGTCGAAGGACCCCGGCCCCGCCCGGCGGAGAGAGAGCCGGCCGTCCCCGAGCACAACGCGCTGTTCGCTCGGACAGTCGCGCAGGAAGGTGAAGAGCGAGGGATCCTCGGCGATCTGCTCGACGACCGGATCGATCTCGAAGAAGGTCCATCTCTCCCCTGTCGCTCCATAGCAGGCGAGGCTCCCAGTCCCGAGTCCTACGACACCGACTTGCGCCCCCGACGGCCTGTCGGTCCACGCCGCGAACACGTCCCCGACCGGCCCCGTGGTCGTGTAGTAGGTCGTGGGTTCCATACGAAGTGACGCATCGAGGCTCTGCGCACCGTGCAGCGTCGTTCCGTCGAACAACAGGCGGCCCTTCACAGGCCTCTCGTCCTCCACCACGCGGTAGACCCCGAAGAAACTCCGCTCCTGCACCAGAACGCTTCTGCCCTCGCTCTCGGGGATCGCGCCGGCCAGGATGAGCACACCCACGGCCAGCCCGAATCGGATCGGGCGGGCACGGAGACTGAAGACGACGAGCAGGAGGATCGCGACCACGACGACCTGTGGCCCGATCGCGTCGGAGTCCCGAGTAAGGGAGGTTGCCACCAGGACGACGGCCCCCAACCCGAGCGGGATCGCGACGTCCAGCGCTTTGGACCATTTCTCCGACGCCCGTGACTCGGGCCATGGCAGCAGCATGCACACGGCGGCGATCGCGAGGGGGTACTCGACGAACGAGTTGAACACCAGCGGCGCAACGATCGCGTTGAAGGCGCCACCCAGAACACCCCCGAAGGAGATCCAGAGATAGAAGGCGGTGAGGTAGCGAGGTGGTGGACGGTCGATCGCCAGTTCCCCGTGACACAGGACAGAAGCGAGGAACAGGACGAGGAGGTGGAGAGAGAGGAGCATCCAGAGGGGTCCGGCCGCCTTCAGCAACAACGTCGCCGCGAGGGTGAGCACGAGGAACGGAACCGCCTTCGTCACGAGGCCACGCCTCCGCGGGTAGCGCGGAGAGAATGCGATCACGAATGAGATGAGGTAGATGGCGAGCGGAAGCACCCACAGGAGTGGGATCGGTGAGATGTCGGTGGTGAGGAAGTTGGTGGTCCCGAGCATGAGGCTGGACGGCACGAACGCGAGCACCAGCCATCGCCCGCGACGAGCAGCGGTCGGCGCAACCGCTTCCGGTGCGGCGCCACCGGGCGAACCGATCGGTTCCTCCGCCATGCGAGGGGAGCGCCACACCACCACCGCGCACGCGACGACGAGGAGCGTCAGCAGCACGTAGCCGGCCGACCAGAGCCGGCTCTGTCCGCCCAGTCCCAGCGTGGGTTCAAGCAACAGGGGGTAGAGGAGCAGCCCGACCATGCTCCCGAGGTTGCTGGCGCGGAACAGGAAGTACGGGTCGCGCGCTCTGGTGTGGGTCGTTGCAGCGAACCACCGTTGGAGCAAGGGAGACGCCGAGGAGATCATGAGGAAAGGGAGGGCCACCGACACTCCCATCACGGCGATCAACCAGGATGCCGGGTTCGCCTGCGCCGGGGGCGTCCAACCAGATGGAACCGCGATCGGCAGGAGGAGGATGGGGATGCCGACCAGGGCCATGTGGAGCACCGACTGTCGGCGCGGACCGATACGCGATACCGAGAGGTGCGCGTAGGCGTATCCGGCTAGGAGCAGCGACTGGAAAACGAGAACCACCGTGATCCAGACTCCCGGGCTGCCACCGAGGAGTGGAAGGACCATCCGCGCGAACATCGGCTCGAGGATGAACAACAGCGCGGCACCGAGGAAGATCGTGACGGTGAACAACGCAGCCAGGGGTGCCTCCGTCGAATGCGGAGAAGGCAACCTGCGAGCAGGGGCACCCATGCGAGATTCACCGCCTTGGGAATGTTCAAGCGATCCTATGGGTGGGCGTGGAGATCGGCCCTTGAGCGCCACTACCAGCTCGCGACGTAGGTCTGGGTGTCGGCCACGCCGCACGCCGCGTCCGAGGCGAACCGTGCCCCACCACCGTCGATCTCTCGGAGGTAGAAGCAGGTCCCCGACTTGCTCATCCCCGAGACGAAGATCTCGTTCGGGACGGGATGGAGGTGGAGGTAGGCAACTCCGGTGATCAGCGGCGTGTCTCCGTCCAGGTAGGTGATGGCCGCTTCGATCGCCGTCATCGTCGCGGGGTTGGTCGTGTAGGTGAGGGTGTCCGTGTAGTAGGCCTTCTCGGCCGCGAACGCGTTCCGGACGTCCGACTTCACGGCGGCGTCGTAGGCGCGGATCCGTGCTCCCAGCATGGTGGGAAGTGCGATCACGACGAGGATGCCGACGATCAAGATGACGGTCATCAGCTCGATGAGTGTGAATCCACGTTCGTCTCTCACTTCGCCTGTATCGGTCATCCGGAGGACCAACCTGAGTACCGGTCGGCCTAGCTGGGCGCTAGCATCGGGCCAGCCCGGGTGTCGGAACAGGCAGACGACGGCGCCTTAAAAGCGCTTGCCCCGGAAGGGGCGTGTGGGTTCGAATCCCACCCCGGGCACCCGGCAGGATCTCGCCTATGGCGAGATCGCGCTGTCCAGCGTCGCGGTGAGGAACGATGGTCCTGCTCCAGGATCGACGAGAGGCCGCCTACGCTGCCGATCCGCGGATGCGGATCTGGGTGCCGCTACGCGCTTCCGCCGGTCTTCCTGACCGTGACCTTCTCGATGTAGACGGCCTTCGCCGGCCGCTGGCCGGAGAGGTCGGCCGCGTTCGGGTCCACGATCGGCAGGGCCTGGATCTGTTGGGCCACTGAGAGGCCGTCGACGACCTTCCCGAAGATCGTGTAGTTCGGATTCCCGTCGAGGTTCGCCCCGTTGGGACCGGTGATGATGAAGAACTGGCTGCCGCCGGTGTTCGCGCCCGCGTTGGCCATCGCGATCGTGCCCGGCGTGTATGACGCGTTCGGCTTGAGCTCGTCGGGGATCGCGTATCCGGGACCGTCGGCCCCGGTGCCGGAAGGGTCGCCGCCCTGGATCACGTCGATCGAAGTATCGAGCCGGTGGAAGTACTGGCCGTCGAAGTAGCCCTTCTTCGCCAGGAAGACGAACGAGTTCACCGTCTGGGGCGCCCGTTTCGCATCCAGCTCGATCACGATCGTCCCGCAGGAGGTGACCATGGTGGCCTTGTACGCCGCCTTGGGGTCGATCGCGAGCGGCGGGGGACCCGCGAACTGGGGCTTCGGCTTCCCGGCTTTCGCGGGCGCCTCCGCGCCGCACGCCACCTCGCCGGACTCCGTGGCCTCCGTCGGCGTGACCGTCCCGGTCTGCGTGCCCGGCTCGGCGGACGCGGAAGGGGCGGCCGACGGACTGGTCGTCGGGGCGGCCGAAGGCGACGCGGAGTCCGTCTCATCTCCCAGGAGCACACCCAGACCCACGACCACGACGACCAGCGCGATCACTCCGGCGACGATGCCGGTGATCAGGTTGCGTCGGCGCATGGCTGCGTCGCGCTCCGCCTGCCGTCGCGCGGCGAGCTTCGCGAGCTGACGATCCCTGCTCCGTTTCGACATCGGCGGTCGAGGTTACCGGACGTCCAGCAGCTCGAGTGCCAGCCCGTCGAGGATGTCGGTCTCGCTGACGATCGCCTCCTCGAACCCGAACCGTCGCATCGCGCGCACGAGGATCGTGGCGCCGGCGACGATCACGTCACCCCTTCCCTTCGGCATCACGGGGATCGCTGCGCGTTCCTCGTTCGTCATGGCGGCGAGAGCCCGGACGGTGCGCTCGGCGGCGGCGAGCGTGAGGGTCGAACGGTGGATCACATCGGGGTCGTAGCGCTCGAGTCCGAGCGCGCACGCCTGCAGGGTGGTCGCCGTGCCCGCGACGGCGACCATGGTGCGAGCGTCCCCGACCGGTACCGCCTCCTCCACGCGAGCCAGCTCCCGATCGGCCTCCGCGGCGAATACCCGGAGATCGTCTTCGGATGGCGGGTCGGCAGGCTGCACGCGTTCGGTGAGCCGGACGCTGCCTATCTGGGTGGAGATGGCGTGTTCCGCGACCGTGGGTTCTCGTCCGGATACGAGCTCCGTGGATCCGCCCCCGATATCGACGAGGAGGAACGGCCCCAGATCTGGATCGAGGCCTCGGGTGCCTCCCAGGAATGAGAGCGCCGCCTCTCGCTGGCCGTCGATCACCTCCGGCTCGCCGCCGATCAGCCCTCGAAAGGGACCGAAGAGCTCCTCCTTGTTCGAGGCGTCGCGAACGGCGCTGGTCGCCCCGAGACGGATGCGCTCGGCGCGCAGCGCTCGAGCTCGACGCGTGAACCGGGCCACGACGCGGATCGTCCGCTCGATCGCATCGGGATCGAGCCGCCCCGTGCGATCGACCCCCTTCCCCAGGCGCGTGATGCGCATGTCGCGGCTGATCTCGAGCGGATCCTCGCCCGGATCGCGCGACTCGATCACCAGGAGCCGGGTCGAGTTCGTGCCCTGATCGATCGCCGCCACCCGTCCCTTTTCGCCCTGATGGACGGGCTCGATCCGTTGGGCCGTCCAACGCCCCACGAAGTCATCCCCGCCCGAGAGGTGGTACGCGTAGTGGGCGTGCAGGCACTTGATGCCCTGACGCGTCCCGCCGACGCCTCCCCATCGCTCCGCACCGGGGAGCACCTCCCCGCGCTCCGCCGCATACGCTCGGTGTGCCTCCTCGACACGCGAGAGGGTCGCCGCGTCGTCGCCGAGTCGTGCGATCCATCCTTCGGATTCGACGCGCGAGACGGCGCGTACCGAATCCGGGCAGGTGAGCCAGTAGATGGTGGGGAACGGCTTGCCTTCGGCGTCGAGCGGCTGGTTGCGGATCACGAGCGGGTGACCACTCGTGCAGCGGGCGATCACGGAGAACGGCGTCGTGGGCTCGCGCCCGAGCTGCTGACGAACGGCCTCGAGATCTGCTGCCCGGAGCTCGTCGCTCACGGACTACTTGCGCTTGTGCTCGACCGCGCGTTTGTAGTCGACGAGCCGCTCCTCGGACTGACGCATGAACTTCTTCAGCATCTGCTCGAACTCGGGATCGGACCCACGGCGAGCCCGAGGGGGAGCCGGGTCCTGCAGCGCCTTGATCGAGAGATCGATCTTGCCGTCCTCCTTGATGGCGACGACCTTCGCCTGGACGACGTCACCTTCACGGAGGTGCTCGTGGACGTCCTTCACGTAGTTCCGATCGACCTCCGAGATATGGACGAGCCCGAGGCGTCCGTCTTCGAGCTGGAGGAAGGCCCCGTAGGGGGTGATGCGGGCGACGGTGCCGTCGATCACCGCGCCGACTTCGATCTCTGCGATGAGAGCAGTCCCTTCGTTCGAGGCGCGGCCAACCCGCGCGACAGGGGCCAGTGTGCGCGAACCGGTCCGGGGCGTCAATGGGGAGGGTGTCGAGAACCCGCAGGTCACCATGGTCAACCCCTACTCGCGGCCCGCCTCCTGCGCTACCGTCGCCGGATGTTGGTCCGACGTTTCGACGATCCCGTCGCGTTCCGGGACGCCGCCACGCCCTATCTGCTGAAGGACGAAGCACGCCACAACCTGCTCCTCGGGATCTCCACCACGTTGATCCAGCGCCCGGATCTGTACGAGGCGTTCGATCTGTGGGTCGTCTCCGAAGCGGACGATGT
The DNA here is from genome assembly GCA_963842295.1 of uncultured Actinomycetota bacterium. Lineage (GTDB taxonomy): Bacteria > Actinomycetota > UBA4738 > UBA4738 > HRBIN12 > JAJNBA01. Next base: position 464,151 of record CAWJFY010000009.1, read on the forward strand.
GACCGGAGCTGCGCTCCGCACACATCCGCTCAACCTCGTGCTCGCGCAGCCCTCCAACGAAGCGGCGATGGACGCGCTCATCGACCGACTGCTTCAGGAGAGGCAGGAGCTCCCCGGCGTGATCGCGGCGATCCCCGAGCTCGAGGCATTCGTCGGAGCGTGGACCTCGGAAAACGGTCTGGATGCCACGCGTGTGCTTCGCCACGGGGTCTACGAGCTGCGGGAAGTGCTGCCCGTCCCGGCAGCTCCCGGTTCCGCGCGTCCGGTGACTCCCGAGGACCGGGACCAAGTGATCCCGTGGATCCTCTCCTTCGCGGAAGAGGCCCTGCCGGAGGACAACGAGACGGAGCGTCAGATCCGCTTCGTGGAATCTCGACTCGCGTCGACCGACGACGCGGGCCTGTGGTTCTGGGAGGACGGCGGTCGGCCGGTGTCGGTGTCGGGGTACGGGGGCGCGACACCGAACGGGATGCGCATCGGCCCCGTGTATACGCCGCCTGAGCTGCGCGGCCGCGGCTACGCCACGACGCTCGTCGCCGAGCAAAGTCGCTGGCTGCTCAACACGGGTCGAACACTCTGTTTCCTGTATGCCGACCTCGAGAACCCGACCTCGAACGCCCTGTACCGGCGCATCGGCTACCGGATGATCGCCGAAGCGGGCGAGGTCAGGTTCGATCCGAGGGACGCCGCATAGTGATCAGCACTCAGGAGGTGGCGCCGGGGCACCTTCCTTCGGCACCACGACGAACGCGATCTCACCCGGCTTGACCATCCCGAGGCATTGCCGCGCGAGCCGCTCGAGGAAGGCGTGATCCCGTAACTGCTCGGCGCGAGCGGCGAGCCCCTCGTTCCTTCGTTCGAGGGCATCTGCCTGCTGCTCGAAGCGGGCGAGCTCCGCCGTCTGCTCGAAGTACATCTGAGCGGGAGCGACGGACAGCGCGAGCACGCCGATCATGATGCCCAACAGGATGGTCGCGCGCGCCGTCAGGCGCGCGCGGCGGCGCCGGCGTCGCGGGGCTGCGTCTCGGGTCCGGATGGTGCCGGCCGCGACGGCAGGGGAAGAAGCCGCCGTGCGCACGGGCTACCCGCCGCCCCCACCAAGCAGTTCGGCGCCGGCGTAACGAGCGCCGTCGCCCAGCTGCTCCTCGATGCGGAGGAGTTGGTTGAACTTCGCGGTGCGTTCACCGCGGGAAGGGGCTCCCGCCTTGATCTGCCCCGCGTTCGTGGCAACCGCGAGGTCGGCGATCGTCGTGTCTTCGGTTTCGCCGCTCCGATGAGACACGACCACGCCGAACCGGCTCCGCTGCGCCAACGCGATCGCGTCGAGCGTCTCCGTGAGGGTGCCGATCTGATTCACCTTGACGAGGATCGCGTTGGCGCAGCCCTCCCGGATCCCGCGCTCCAACCGTTCCATGTTGGTGACGAACAGGTCGTCTCCGACGATCTGCGTCCGCGTACCGAGCGACTCGACCAGCTTCGCCCATCCTTGCCAGTCGTCCTCTCCCAGTGGGTCCTCGATCGAGACGATCGGGAAGCGGTCGAGGAGACCGGACCAGAACTCGATCAGGTCATCCGCCGTTCGATCGGCGCCCTGGAGGCCGTAGCGGCCGTCCTCGTTCTCGAGCTCCGACATCGCCGGATCCATCGCGAGCGCGATCTCGCCGCCGGGCTCGAATCCCGCCGCCTCGATGGCCTGCAGGAGCAGCTCGAGGGCCTCGGCGCCGGTCGCGAGCTGGGGCGCGAACCCGCCCTCGTCGCCGACCGCCGTCGACAGCCCCTTATCGTGGAGGATCCCCTTCAACGCGTGGAAGCACTCGGCCCCCCATCGGAGCGCCTCGGAGAACGACGAGGCACCGACCGGCATCACCATGAACTCCTGGAGCTCCAGCTCGTTGTCCGCGTGCGCGCCGCCGTTGATCACGTTCAGCATCGGCGCGGGCAGGACGTGCGCGTTCGGGCCTCCGAGAGAACGCCAGAGCGGCAGTCCCTGAGAGTCTGCCGCGGCCTTGGCTGCGGCGAGGGAAACCCCGAGGACCGCGTTCGCGCCGAGGGTCGACTTGTCATCGGAGCCGTCGAGCTCCAGCAGCATGCGGTCGGTCGATCGCTGCTCGTAGGCGTCGATCCCCATGAGGGCCGGGGCGATCACGTCGTGCACGTTGGCGACCGCTCTGAGCACCCCCTTCCCGCCGAACCGAGCCGTTTCGCCGTCGCGGAGCTCGAGGGCCTCGTGCTCCCCCGTCGAGGCTCCCGACGGCACCGCGGCGCGGCCGAAGGCGCCGTCGTCCAGCGACACGTCCACCTCGATCGTGGGGTTCCCACGTGAGTCGAGGATCTCGCGCGCGCGGACGGAGTCGATCAGAGACATCGGGCTCTGAATCGTAGTGGACGAGGGGCCGCAGCCCGGGATTTCGAAGGCCGACACGACTCGCCGGCAGGCGGCTCATGAACCGCGAGGACCTGGGATGCGGTTGCCGACGAGCCGACGCCGGACGACACTTGGCTCCATGGATCGGGAGGAACTGCCTCAACCCTGTTGCTTCGACGAGTGGGCTGTGCACAGCGCCTCACGGGCCCGCAAGCGTGGAGTCGGCGCTCCGATCACGGGCCGGCTGCTCGAAGCTCTGGCGCGGCAGGGCCTCGAACGCAGGACCGTGCTCGACGTGGGGTGCGGCAGCGGCGACCTCGCCCTCTCGGCGCTGCAGCGAGGCGCGGAGAAGGCGAGCGGCATCGACCTCGCCGCCGGCGCGATCGTGCAAGCTCGATCGCTGGCCGCCGAGCGAGGCCTCGCGGAGCGGGCTTCGTTCGCCGTCGGCGACGGTTCGGTGGAACCGCTCGTCCCCCACGACGTCGTCGCACTGAATCGCGTGTTGTGTTGCTACCCCAAGGTCGATCAGCTGCTCGCCAACTCACTCGGGGCCACCGGTGCGGTCTACGCTTACACAGCACCGGTGCACACGGGGATCATGGGCCTGTTCAATCGGGTCTCGGTCGCGATCTCGAACCTGTGGTTCGCCATCCGGAGGCGGAAGTTCCTCGGCTTCCGAGCCTTCGTCCACGACCTCGATGAGGTCGACCGGACGATCGGGACCGCCGGGTTCCAGCGCGTGCACGCTTCCCGTGTGCGCGCGGTCTGGCAACTCGCCGTCTTCACTCGGGCCTGACGGACTCCGGGCTGTCTCGCGCTTCTCGGAACACCTCGCGAACCTCGTCTTCCGGGACCGACGCCACGTCGAGCCCACGCTCCTCCGCGATCGAGAGGAAGCGCTCGTAGCGGTCGGCGAATCCGCGGGTGGTCCGCCGAAGGGCGCTCTCGGCATCGACCCCGAGCTGACGCGCGGCCGCGACGGTGGCGAACAGGATCTCGCCGATCTCCTGCTCCGCGTCATCCGATCGCCCGGACAGCGCCGCGACTTCGTCACGGAGCGCGGCCACCGCGGCCTCCGGACTCGCCCACTCGACGCCCCATCCGGCCGCTCGCCGCTGGACCTTCGCGGCGCGCGCGAGGGCCGGCAGTGTCGCCGGGATCTCGTCCTCCACTCCGGTACGCCCACCGGCCTCTTCTGCCTTCAGCTGCTCCCAGTTCGTCAGAACCTCGTCCGCTCCGGAGACCTCCACGTCGCCGAAGACGTGGGGGTGACGGTGGACGAGCTTCTCGACGAGCCGGCGGGCGACGTCGTCGACGTCCCAGCGGTCGTCGTCCGAAGCCATCTGCGCGTGGAACACCACTTGGAGGAGGAGATCGCCCAGCTCGTCACGGATCGCGTCGGAGTCCCCCAGGTCGATCGCCTCGAGGAGCTCGTGCGCCTCCTCGAGCAAGTGGCGCGCCAGGGTCTCATGCGTCTGCTCACGGTCCCATGGGCATCCGCCCGGCCCGCGAAGGCGCGCCATCACCTTCACCAGATCGAGGAGGCGGCGTCCCTCCTCGGAGGAGGGGACGGGACCCTCGGGGACGTACGGCGCCGGATCCAGGCGATCGGCCGTCACGGCGAGGGGGAGGCGGCGTCACCTTCCGGATCGGTGCTCCTGGCGGGCTCCACCGAGAAGGTGTCGGGTGCGAATCGCCCGAACCGCGGGTTCACCTCGACGCCCAGCTCCTCGGCGCGGTCGGTCAACCAGCCCTGGAACTCGCGGTCGGCGAGCGGCTCGACCAGCTGCTCCCTCGCTTCTGCGAACGGGGTGACCTCCTTGTCGACCAGGTAGATCACATGCCAGCCGAACTGAGTCCGGACAGGTCGCGAGATCTCGCCCGGCTCGAGCGCGGCGGCGGCGTCGGCGAACTCGGGCGCGTACTGCGTCGCGGGGGCACTGCCGAGCTCCCCGCCGCTCTCCGCGGCGCCGGGCTCGGTCGAGACCGTGCGCGCCAGCGCGACGAACTGAGCCGCCGTCGCGTCCCGCACGCGCCGGTAGACGTTGTCTGCCTCTGCCTCGGTCTCGACCAGGATGTGGTTCGCCTCCACGATCGTGAACTCGAGCGAGCGTTGCTCGTACTGGGCCCGGAGCTCCGCGGTCCCTATCTGATCTTCGGCGACCGCTGTCCGTACCTCGCGGAGCGTCAGGATCCTGCGACCGAGCTCGAGGAGGTCATCCCGCGTCACGTCGTGGCCTCCGAGCGCTTGCTTCACTGCATCGGCGCCGAACTGGGCTTCGAGCTGCGAGACGGCCTCCTCCGCCCCACCCGCGGCGGGGGCGATGCCGTTCGCGTCGGCGTAGCCGGCGACCGCCAGCCACAGGAGCTCACCGGAGAGCGCGGCTCGGTTGCAGGCGGCGCCCTCGCCCCTCTCCGGCGACGGGCTCGCCTCCACACGGTATCCCCTGGAGATCCGCGAGGGCCTTCTGCATGTCGACGGCGTGTCGAAGGTCCGCGTCCTCGATGTCCTGGTCGCCCACACGCGCCACCTCGGGCTTGCTGAGGCCGCAGGCGGACAACGCGAGAGCCACGAGGAGCACGCGAACCGTGCGGGAAGCGGACATCAGAGCGAGCAGTCTAACGGCGCACCTCTTCACCGATCGACACGGTGTCGCCGAGGGCCGCCCGCAGATGCGACTCCACCCATCCAGGGAGCTCGTTGCCCACGACCCGCTCCGGCGCCAAGTTGAGCGTTCGTTTCGCCTCGTGGAAGGTGGCGCCCGGCACCCGCTCCGTCAGGTCGAGGCGCATCGCATCCGGGAGATCGACGGGCCGGACGCGCACCTGCTCCCGGTAGGTGGAGACCTCCTCGACGCCGAAGTTGCGGCACGTGACCCGAAGGGATGCGACCGCGAACAGGGTTTCCACTTCTGGAGGAAGCGCACCGTATCGGTCGACGGTCTCCTCACTGATCCGATCGAGCCCATCGTGATCCGCGGCGAGCGAGATCCGCCGGTAGAGCTCCAACCGCAGGGATTCCTGCGCCACCCAGCCCGGGGGCACGAACGCTCGGACCGGCAGGTCGATCCTGAGCTCCTTCTCTTCGGCGATCGGCCGCCCCTGCAACTCGGCGACCGATTGCTGGAGGATCCGGCAGTAGGCGTCGAAGCCCACAGCCGCGATGTGCCCGTGCTGCTCCGCGCCGAGCAGATTGCCGGCGCCGCGGATCTCGAGATCGCGGAGGGCGATCCTGAACCCGGACCCGAGTGCCTGGTGACGTGAGATCGTCGACAGGCGCTCGTGGGCCTCCTCCGTCAGCTCCCGCACCGGTGGGAAGAAGAAGTAGGCGAACGCGCGCTCGCCGCTCCTGCCCACGCGCCCCCGGAGCTGGTAGAGCTGCGCAAGGCCCAGCTTGTCGCCCCTGTCGACGACCAACGTGTTCGCGTTCGGCACGTCGAGTCCGGACTCGATGATCGTGGTGCAGACCAAGACGTCGGCGTCGCGATCCCAGAACCGGACCATCTGCCGTTCGAGCGTGTCCTCGTCCATCTGCCCGTGCGCCATGACGATCCGTGCCTCGGGCAGCTCTCGTTGTAGCCATGCGACCTGTCTGTCGATCGTCGCGACGCGGTTGTGGACCCAGAACACCTGGCCCTCGCGGAGCAGCTCTCGACGGACCGCACCGAGCGCGAGTCCCTCGTCGTAGCCGCCGACGTACGTGAGCACGGGCTGCCGGTCCTCGGGCGGCGTGTCGACCGTGGACATCTGTCGGATGCCGGTGAGCGCCATCTCGAGCGTCCGGGGTATCGGTGTTGCCGTCATCGTAAGGACATCCACGTGCGCCCGGAACCGCTTCAGCCGCTCCTTGTGCGCCACACCGAACCGCTGCTCCTCGTCGACGACCAGCAGGCCGAGATCCCGGAACGACACATCGGCGCCGAGCAACCGGTGCGTGCCGATCACGACGTCGACGCGGCCGGCGGCCAGGTCCGCGACGACGTCCTTCTGCTGCGCCGGCGACAGGAAACGCGAGAGCATCGCCACCTTGACCGGATAGGGCGCGAACCGCTCGCTGAACGTGACGTGATGCTGCTCCGCGAGCAACGTCGTGGGAACCAGGACGGCGACCTGCTTGCCGTCCATCACCGCCTTGAAGGCGGCGCGAACGGCGATCTCGGTCTTGCCGAACCCGACGTCGCCACAGATCAGGCGGTCCATCGGAACCGGTCGCTCCATGTCCGCCTTCACCTCGTCGATCGCGGTCACCTGATCCGGCGTCTCCTCGTGCGGGAACGCGTCTTCCAGCTCGAGCTGCCAGGGCGTGTCCGAACCGAACGCGTGCCCGGGGACGGCCATGCGGGCGCTGTAGAGACGAACCAACTCGCCGGCCATGTCCTTGACGGCGCGCTTCACCCTCGCGGTCGCGCGTGCCCAGTCCGACCCGCCGAGACGGTGGAGCCGGGGTGCGTCCCCGCCTAGGTACTTCGCCACCATGCCCACCTGCTCGGACGGCACGTAGAGCTTGTCGTTGCCCGCGTACTCCAGGATGAGGTAGTCGCGCTCCGCGCCGGCCAGCTCGCGGTGGACGACGCCCCCGTATCGACCGACCCCGTGGATGCGGTGGACCGCGAAGTCGCCGGGTTCCAGCTCGTCCGCGATGGAACCGGTCGCCCTGCTGGCGAACCTCGGCGCCGACCGCGTGTGGCGCCGGGAACCGAAAAGGTCCTCCTCGGTGACCACGGCCAGACGGCCGGCTTCGAATCGGAAGCCGGAGGTGAGCGTCGCCTCGATCCGTTCGAACGGGAGGTCGCCCAGGACCTCGGCGGCGCGCTGGAGCGAGCCGTGGCCGCGGCCGACGAGCACGATCCTCGTGCCGTCGGTCGCGGCCCGCTCGAGACGGCGCGCGAGCTCCGCCGCGTTCCCCTCCGCGGTTCCCCAGCTCGAGATACCGAGATCGATCCCTTCCGTGAACTCCGTCAGACGAAGCTGCACATGGCCGTCGATCGCGCCTTCGAGCGGAGAGAGCACCATCGGGCCCGGCCATCCGATCGCCTCGGCGAGCACCTCGGCTTCCGCGTGCGTCTGCGCCGCTCGCTGGAACGTGCGTTGAGCTTGGGTCACCACGACCCAAGAACCCGGCGGGAGGATCCCGCCCGGCGTCGGCATGTGCTCGAACAGGAAGGGAGCGAGCGTGTCGGATCCTTCGAACCGGAGCCCGTCGGCAAGTCGTTGGAGTCCGTCGCGGAACCGGTCCGGCATCCCGGGGGCACGGTCTGCCGCGACCGACCGGAGCTCGTCGTCGGGCAGGAGCTCCCGCACGGGTGAGACCTCGATCGCGCCGATCTGCTTCGTGGAGAGCTGGGTCGACGGCGAGAACTCGCGGAGCCGTTCGATCTCGTCACCCCAATACTCGAGCCGAGCCGGCCTCCGGGCGACACCGGGGAAGACGTCGACGACCCCTCCTCGGACGGCGAACTCTCCTCGGTGCTCGACGACGTCGACGCGTACGTATCCAAGCTCCGAGAGCCGCTCCGCGAGTCTGTCCGGGGCCATCTCCACGCCGGCCGCGAGCTGCAGGGGACGGATGGTGCCCAAGCTCGGCGGAACCGCCTGCATCGCCGAGAGGTACGGAGCGACGAGGACGAACGGCCCATCGGCCGACCGGAGGCGCCCGATGGCGTCGGCCCTTCGGGCCGCGACCTCGGGCGCCGGGTCCATCCCCTCGTACGGCAACGCGTCCCACGCCGGGAGGAGGGCGACGTTCTCCGGCCCGAGGTACGCGCCGATCTCCGACGTCAGCTCCTCCGCTTCCCTCGGACCGGGACTGACGACCATGAGTGGGGCATCCAGCGCGACGGCCAGTCCTGCAAGGAGGAAGTCCTCTCCCGCGTCGGCCTTCGCCACGATCGGGCGGGCGCGTTCGAGTAGCAGCCGCTCGAACGGCGGCGACCCGACCAGCACGTCGAGGACCTCCCGGAGCGTCATCCCACCTCCTCCGCACCAACACGAACAGCCCCGGTCGCGATCGCGACGGGGCACCGGTGTGGGAGTTTAGACGGCGCGGAGCTTTCCGCGTGCGCGGCCGGAGGTCGCGGGCTCCTCGGAAGTCGCGGGCTCGCCTGCGGTCACGGGCTCGCCTTCGACGTGGAACTCCGCTTCGCGGGCGGACAGCCAACTCCAGAACGCCTCGGGCTCGAGCGGCTTCGCGATGTAGAAGCCCTGCGCCTCGTCGCACCCGAAATCCCCGAGCCGGTCGAACGTCGCTCGATCCTGGACGCCCTCCGCCACGACCCGGAGCCCGAGGTTGCGGCCCAGCTCGACGGTCGCCCGCACGATCGTGAAGTCCTCTGCCCGATCCAGCATGTGCGACACGAATGAGCGGTCGATCTTGAGCTCCTCGATCGGCAGCCTCTTCAAGTAGGACAGCGAGGAGAACCCGGTCCCGAAATCGTCGATCGACAGGCCCACTCCGAGGTAGGACAGCTCGTTGAGGACGGCGTCGGATCGGCCAGAGTCGGCGACGAGGAAGCTCTCGGTCAGCTCGAGTCGCAGGAGCGAGGCGGGCACGTCGAAGCGTTCGAGGAGACCACCCACGAGCCCGGGAAGGTTCTGGTCGAGCAGGCTTCGTGGGGACAGGTTGACGGCGACCGGCAGACGGACGTCGTAGTCGGCCCACGACCGCAGAGTGCGCACGACGTCCTCGATCACCCAATAGGTCAATGGCTTCAGGAGCACGGTCTTCTCGACCATCGGGATGAAGTCGGCGGGAGACAATCGTCCCAGGGTCGGATGCTCCCAGCGGATCAGGGCCTCGGCGCCGGCGACCCTGCCGTCGGAGAGCCGGACCTTCGGCTGGAGGTACATCCGGAACTGGCCCTCTTCGATGGCGGGGCGCACCTGTGTCACGAGGGTCAGGAGCTCAGGCTTGTACCGGTCGATGATCTCGTCGTAGATCTCGAAGCCGACGCCCGATTCCTTCGCGGCGTACATCGCGACATCCGCGTGGCGGAGCAGCATGTCGGGATCCTCCGCGTGCGTCGGATACAGAGCGACCCCCACGCTTCCGGAGACGTCGAGATCGAGCTCCTCCACGCGGATCGGCCGCCGGAGGCCTTCGACGACATGCTCCGCGACGACCGAGGCCGTCTCGTCGTCCGGAAGGTCGGCGAGGAGGACACCGAACTCGTCACCGCCGAGCCGTGCCATCAGGTCACCGTCCCGGAGCGATCGGGCGATCCGCGGCCCGATCGCCGCGAGGAGTTTGTCACCGAAATCGTGACCGAGAGCGTCGTTGATCTCCTTGAAGTGATCGAGATCCATCAACATCACGCCGAACTTGCCGCCGCGCTGCTCGGCTTCCTTGATCATCGTCGCGAGGCTCCGCTGGAACAGCAAGCGATTGGGGAGGTCGGTGAGTTGGTCGTGCAGCGCCTGGTATTCGTTCTCTGCCTGCTTCCGGGCAAGCTCCTCGGTCGCGAGCTCCAGCGAGTGCGTCCGGTGCAACATCTGCCATGCGAACGCGAGCGGCGCGATGAACACAGCGATCGCCCACAGGCCGATGGTCTCGGTCGAGGTCGTCTTCGCCACGAGAAGGCTGAACAGCGCGAGACCGAGGTACGTCAGCAGGAACTCCGCCATCACGCCTTCGTGCATCGCGCGGAGGACGTGATCGAGGCGATGACGGTATCGAAGCGTCTGCCATTCGGCGGTCACCATGGTGCTGATCGCGTAGCCGATCAGCGCCGCCAGGATGACCACCGAGCCGACCACGAACCACCGGTCGTTGAGGTCCGTCAGGCTGTGGAAGATCGTCCCTTGGGCGAGCACGCAAAGCGCGAGCTGCGCGTGCCGGAAGACGACCGTGAGCGGAGGATGGTCGCGACGGAGTTCCTCCTGATCGATCGACCCCGCGAACACGATCACGGCCGCGACGGGCGGCGGGTAGAGCAGCGCGACAGAGAGTTCCAGGGGGAAGCTCAGGCTGAAGGGGAACGGCATCCTCCGGGGTATGGGCATGAGGTGGACGAGGGCGATCGCCCCGAACCACACCAGGAGCCTCCAGTCGAGGAATCCGCTCGGCGCCTGCCATGTCGTGTAGCCCAGATAGGCCAGCAGGGGGAGCGACAGCAGCAGCTCGTACGCTCGAAGCACGTGGCGGCGGCGATGCCGGGGGGCGACGCGAACGGACGGTGTCTCATCCCCGCTCGCCATCGGTCACCACCCCTTCGTCCAGAGAGCGCGTGCCGGCCCTGGGCAGCAGGAGGGGGCGGCCTCGAAGAAGGCCACGCCTCACCCAACGGAGACGTCGCGCCATGCACTCTGTATCGGCCCGGGTCGGCTGGGCTGAAGGCTGAAGTCCCCCGTTCGCCCTACGGGCTGGGAGCGGAGCGGTTGAAGCGGTCCTGGGTCCGCTCGACGCCGTCCGTGATCAGTGCCCGGACGGCGTCGGCCGCGTGACCCACGACGAGCGCAAGATCCCCTTCGTCCCGTTTGGCCACCGGCTGGAGTACGAAGTCGGCCGGATCCTGCCTCCCCGGCGGGCGGCCGATCCCGACGCGGATCCGCAGGTAGTCGGGGCTGCGGAGAGCTTGATCGAGCGACCGCAGCCCGTTGTGCCCGCTGTTGCCGCCCCCCAGCTTCACGCGGAGCGTGTCGGCCGGGATGTCCAGCTCGTCGTGGACGGCGATGAGCCGGGATGGCTCGATCCCGTGCTTCTTGGCGAGGGAGGCGTACGACGGACCCGACTCGTTCATGAATCGGGTAGAACGCGCGAGGAGGACACGTTCGTCACCGAGCCGGATCTCCGCCACCTCGACGGGCAGGAACCGCACCTTCCGGAATCGCTCGCCGGCTTCGCGGGCGAGGTCCTCGGCGACCATGCGACCGACGTTGTGCCGGGTCCTCGCGTAGCGATCCTCTGGATTGCCGAGGCCGGCGACGAGCCAGGCCATCGGTTAGCTCTCGCCGTCCCCCTCGGGGGCCTTGGACTCGCCTTCGGCACCCTCCCCGGATCCGGTGCCCTCCCCGCCCTCGCCCTCGGCAGCTTCGCCCTCTTCGCCTTCTTCGCCCTCGGGCACCTCGCCCTCGGCGGCCTCCTCCTCGGGCGCGGCCTCGGGGGCCTCCTCACCCGCCACCGCCAGGTCCAGCTCGGTGTCCATCATCGCGGGCTCCACCACGGCGAGCACCATCGTGTCGGGGTCGGTCAGGAACTCGACACCCTCGGGCGGAGTGAGATCACCCACGCGAAGGGACTCGCCGATCTTCAATGAGGTGATGTCGAACTCGATCCGCTGAGGAACGTTGGCCGGCAAGCTCTCGACCTCGACCTCGCGGAGGTGGTGCTCGACGACGCCGCCCGCGTGCACACCGACCGAATCGCCGATCTCGTGGAGCTCGATGTTCACGGTGATCTTCTCGTCGCGGCGGACCGCCATGAAGTCGACGTGGATGAAGCGGTTGTGGATCAGGTCGCGCTGGATCTCGCGAGCGATCGTGAGGTACTCCTGGCCATCGAGCTTCAGGTCGACGAGGACGCTCGCCTGACCCATCGCGTGGAAGATGTGAAGCAGGTCGAGCGCACTCACGTGGATCGATGTCGCCTCGACCCCGGCTCCGTACAGCGTCGCGGGCACACGGCCCGACGCGCGCAAACGATGTGCGGGTCCCTTCCCGGTCTCGCTCCGTGGTTCGGCCTTGAGTATCGCTTCCATGGCAGGTCAGAGGTCCTTTTCGATGGGATCGACTCGGCCGCTCATCGTACCAGCGCCGCCGGAAGGACCGGCGTCGTCGGCTCCGCCTCGCGATGGCGAGGAGCCTTGCTCACGTAGCATCCCGCTTCGATGCAACTCGCCCGTGCCGCCGCAGCGTCACTGAGCCTCGTCCTGCTCGCGGCGGTCTGTCAGGACCCGCCCCGGGCCAGAGACACGCCCGATCTGCTCCCGCCCGGGAGACCCGAACGCACCGATGCGTCCTCGTTCGAGACGCGATGGCCGATCAAGCACGTCGTATTCGTCATCAAGGAGAACCGGACGACGGATCACCTCTTCGGTCGGTTCCCGGGCGTGAACGGCGTCACCGAGGGATACGACGGCGACCAACTGCGGCCGCTCACGCCTCCGCCCGACCGACTGCCCGACGACATCCCCCATTGCTACGACTGCGCGATCGAGTCCTGGAACGAGGGACGGATGAACAGGTTCGCGCGCAACGACATCGGAGACCGCTTCGCGTACACGCAGATGGAGGGTCGCGAAGACCTCCCCAACTACTGGCGATGGGCCGAGGAGTTCGCCCTGTCCGACAATTTCTTCGCATCCGCGCAGGGCCCGTCGTTCCCGAACCACCTCTATACGATCGCGGCCCAGTCCGGCGGGTCGCACCACAACCCGTTCCAAGACCAAGCTCGCGCGACGCTGTTCACCCAGGAGACCGGCCTCGCGAAGTCGTGGGGGTGCGACACGCTGGAAGAGGTTTACGTCGAGGTGGTCGACAGCGAGGGGCAGGTGGAGAAGGTGCCGCCGTGCTTCGATTTCAAGACCGAGGCGGACCTCCTGGACGGCGCGGGGATCCCGTGGGGCTACTACGCCGCGTGGAACGATCAGCGGGGCTACGTCTGGTCCGCGTTCTCGGCGATCGAGCGCGTGCGGATGAACCCAGAGATCTGGCAGCGGCACATCTTCCCGGTCGACAACTTCGTCGCCGACGTCGACGACGGACGGCTCGCCCCGATCACGTGGGTCACCCCTCGCTACGAGCTGAGCGAGCACCCCGAGTGGAGCTTCTGCCACGGCGAGAACTGGACGACGGAGATCGTGAACGCGGTCATGCGGAGCCCGTACTGGAAGGACACCGCGATCTTCATCACGTGGGACGACTACGGCGGGTTCTACGATCACGTCCCGCCACCGCAGGTCGATGACTTCGGATTCGGCTTCCGGGTCCCGCTGCTCACGATCAGCCCGTACGCGAAGCCGGGCTACATCGACTCGCAGCTCGGCGAGTTCTCGAGCGTCCTTCGGTTCATCGAGGACAACTGGGGGCTGTCCCAGCTCACCCACCGGGATCGGGACGCGTTCAACCTGAGCTACCTTTTCGACTTCGAGCAGGATCCCCTGGAGCCTTTCGAGCTGCCCCTCCACGACGACTGCGTGGGCCCGAGACTCCACAAGCTGCCCACTGCGGACGAGAACTGACCCAGATGCGGCGATACCTTTCGAGCGCCCCGTGCGTCTCTTGAGGTATGGCGCGAACACTCGTGCAGGCCAAGGCATCGGAGGGAACGGCGGTGATCGAGCCGAAGGGTGAGCTGGCGGACCTCTACGTCCGACACGTTCCCGCGGCGAATCGCCTGGCCTTCCTCTTAACCGGTGATCGTGCACACGCCGAGGACCTCGTGCAGGACGCCTTCGTCAGATGCGTGGGTCGGTTCGGGCATCTGCGGGCCCGCGAGGCCTTCGACGCATACCTGCGTCGCACGATCGTGAATCTCCACTCATCCCGGCTCCGGCGCCTGCGCGTCGAACGTGAATGGCTGTCGAGGGAGATCGGAAGGGCTAAGCGAGTGGGGGCGTCGGGTTTGCCCGACGTCCCGGGGCGCGAGGACATGTGGCGCCGCCTGGCAACGCTGCCGCCACGACAACGGGCCGTGCTCGTTCTGCGCTACTACGAGGATCTGTCGGAACGAGAGACGGCGGACGCGCTGGGGTGTTCGGTGGCGGCCGTGAAGTCGCTGACGGCGCGCGCGACGGCCGCGCTCCGCGAAGGGATCAGAGGTGAGGACGGATGACCACGGACATCGAGCGCGAGCTCCGCGACCTGTTCCGCGAGAAGGCCGGCGAAGCGCCGGTCGCGACGCCGGCGGCTGCGACGCAACGAGTGCTGCGGCGCGGCCGGCGACATCAAGTGGGGACGGTCCTCGGGTCGGCTGCCATAGCCGTCCTCGTGGCGGCCGGGTCGTTCGCTGCCCTGCGCTCGCTCCTGCGTGACGCGGACACGTTCCACACCGGTGTCGATCCCTCGCCTGTCGCAGAGCCGCGCGGGGAGATCGTCGAGCTGTCGGGAACATCCCTCGACCAGACATGGATCGCCCGGTTCACCGGCGCCTTCGCAGACGGAAGCGCTTGCATCCGCGTCAACGTCGACGGTGCGGGCGACGGGCCGCTCTGCCCGAGACCCCTGGAGACGTCACTCGCCGGCGATCAGCCATCGCTGCATGTGGTGAACACCGCTCATCTCGCGTTGGTCGTTGGATCTGTCCCGACGGAGGTGGCTGAGATCCGGTTCACGAGCGATAGCGGACGCAACACGCCATCCCAGTTCCTGTGCCAGATGGGACCCGCCGGCTGGACCGATCCCGACCGCAGGGTGTGCGCCATCGCGTTGCCGGCACAGGACGGAGGGATCTTCGAGTACCTCGACTCCGACGAGGGTGTCCTCTTCGAGGAAGGGATGGGCTGGGGTGTATCGGGGCCCGACATGGTTGAGCCCAACCCGGTTGATCCCGTCCACGGGGGCACATTCTGGGCCGTGTACCCGTGGGTGGGAGCCGCCGGATCCGCGGAGGCGGACGACGTCAGCGCCCAGCTCCTTGCCGAGTTCGGCATCGAGGCGTTCCCGGGCGACCTCGCCTGCGACGAGGGGTCAGCGACGGCTCTCGGGACGGACGCGGAACAGGGCATCGCGGTGTATTTCGAGACGGAGGAAGAGGCCTCCGCCTTCGCGCTCCGAGCGGGACAGCTCGACCACATCAACCCCGTGATCGCGCGGGTGACCACGTTCTGCCTGGATTGACCGGCTCGACTCACACGAACCGAGCGGGTGGCAGGATGGGCGGATGGAGGATCGCCGTCGACGCCAGAGCTGGTTCGGCCTGAAGCGCCACGTCAAGCGGATATTGAGCCTGTCGGTCCCGAATTCGCTCATAAGGCTGGTCACGCGCCTCGTGCCATCGCTGCGGTCGGGACGCCTCCCGGCACCGGCGAACCAACGTGAGGTCGAGGGGCGTGTCGGCGGCGCGACGTTCGTGATGCTCGACCCGGCTCGATGCGAGAACGCGAAGGAGCTCTTCTGGGGGCGCGGCCGGCGCCCGAAGGCGCACGACCGTCTGGCGCTCGATACGGTCGCCGCGCTCGCGCGCGAGGCTGATGAGTTCCTCGACGTCGGCGCCTACACGGGCCTCTTCACACTCGCGACGATGGCGATCGCGCCGGGCCTCCATGCCCACTCGTTCGAGATCGTGCCTGCGGTGGCCGACGCCCTCGAGGCGAACCTGCGCCGCAACGGTGTCGCCGATCGGGTCGTGGTGCATCGCGAAGGGGTCGGCGACCCCGACACGACGATCCGCGTGCCCTCGGGCGAAGGAGGCTCTGCACTCCCCTCGTTCTACTCGGCGAGGATGCGGTTCGAGGAAGGTGAGGTCGTTCCGTTCCGGTCGCTCGATTCGGTGGGGGTCCTCCTGCCCGCCGGAGCACGGGTGATCATGAAGGTGGACGTCGAGGGCACGGAAGACGCGGTGTTCGGAGCCGGTCAGGGATTCCTCGGGACCTTCCGTCCCGACGTCCTCTGCGAGGTGCTTCCGGAAGCCGACGGCGCACGCCTCGACGAACTGCTCGCCGCTGCGGACCTGCGTCGATACCTCGTCACGGGGTCCCGGCTCGAGGAGGGGCGGCGGATCGTGCCCCACCCCGCGTTCCGCGATTGGCTGTTCTCCCCGCGAACGCCCGAGGAGCTCCGAACGCTCGGGCTGCCGGTCGACTAGACCTGGTTGTCCCCGCCGAAGATCTCGGAGACCGACGAGTCCTCGAACACCGCGCGGAGACCGTTCGCGATCAGGGGCGCGATCGACAGCACCTTCAGCTTGGCGAACGTCCGCTCCTCCGTGATCGGCACGGTATTCGTGACGACGACCTGCTCGATCGGCGCTTCCTCCAGCAGCTGGCGAGCCTTGCCGCTGAACAGGCCGTGGGTCGCTCCCACGAAGATGGGGCCGGCCCCCATCTCCGCGAGCACCTGGACGCCCTTCGAGATGGTCGCGGCGGTGTCGATCATGTCGTCCACGATCACGCACGGCCTGCCATCGACCTCACCCACGACGGCCATCTCTTCGATCTTGTGGGCTTCCTTCCGCGACCTTCGCTTGTAGAGGAACGCGAGGTCCGCATGGAGGTACTCGCGCAGCTTCTCCGACGTCTTGATCCGCCCGGCGTCGGGGGCCACCACGACCAGGTTGTCGCCGTGCAGCCCCAGCTCGTCCTTGAAGTAGTCGGAAAGGATCGGCAACGCGGTCAGATGATCGAACGGGAAGTCGAAGTAGCCCTGGATCTGTCCGGAGTGCAGATCGACCGAGATCACCCTGTCGGCGCCGGCCGTCGAGAGCAGGTCGGCCACAAGCTTGGCGCTGATCGGCTCGCGAGAGAGGGCCTTGTGGTCCTGCCGCGAGTAGCCGTAGTACGGGATCACGGCGTTGATCCTCTTGGCGGATGCGCGCTTCATCGCGTCGATCATGATCAGCTGCTCCATCAACGCCTCGTTCACCGGCTCGTAGTGCGACTGCACGACGAACACATCCGCGCCGCGCACGCTCTCCTCAGATCGGAAGTAGATCTCTCCCGATGCGAAGCGCCGGAGCTCGCTGTGGCTCACCGGGATCCCGAGGTGTTCGGCGATCTCGCTGCCGAGCGCCGGATGGATCGTGCCGGAGAACAGCATCATCCGCTTCTTGGTGATGATCTCCACGGTCGCCCCCTACCGTTTCCCCTTCGACCCGTGCTTCGCGTCGGTCCGCTTCCGGTAGCCCTTCACGTTCCTCTGATCGGTGCGCTCGACGGCCAGCGCGCCGTCCGGCACATCCTTCGTGATCACCGAGCCCGCTCCCGTCACGGCGCCCTTGCCGACCCTGATCGGCGCCACCAGCATCGTATCCGACCCGATCCTCGCGCCGTCGGCGATCACGGTGGGGTGCTTCTCATAACCGTCGTAGTTCACGACCACCGTCCCGGCTCCGATGTTCACCCCGGCTCCGACCTTCGCGTCCCCGATGTAGGCGAGGTGCTTCGCCTTCGAGCGCTTCCCGATCCGCGAGGCCTTGACCTCGACGAAGTTCCCGATCTGGGCTCCGTCCTCGAGGACCGACCCTGGGCGAAGTCGCGCGAAAGGTCCCACCTCACAGGCCTTCCCGATCTTGGAGTCCTCGACGACGGCGAACCATACCGCGGAGCCGTCACCCACGCGAGAGCGGGCGATCGCGGTCGACGGGCCGATCGTGCACCTGGCGCCGATCCGCGAGCCGCTCTCCACGAAGGTGTTGGGGTAGATCACGCTGTCTCGCCCGATCCTCACCTCGACGTCGATGTAGGTCGCGGCCGGGTCGATCAGGCTGACGCCCGCCGCCATGTGAGACTCGTTCACGCGCCTGCGGAGCAGCGCCTCCAGCGCTGCGACGCCGGCGCGTGTGTTCGCCCCCAGGATCCCGCCGGTGTCGCAGATGACGGCATCGACCCGCTCGCCCTTGTCCAGGAGGATCGAGATCGCGCGGTTGAGGTAGTACTCCCGCTGGCGGTTCTCGCGATCGAGGAGCGGAAGCGTCGCGAAGAGGAGATCGCGCCGGAAGGCGATCCAGTTCGTCGCGACCTCGTGGATCCTTCGGACCACCGGAGTCGCATCCCGCCCTTCGATCACGTCGATCACGCGCGACCCCTCGCGGACGACCCGTCCATACCCGCCCGGCTCGTCGAGCACGGTCGATCCGAGCGTGACCGCAGCCGCTGTGCGGCGGTGCGTGGCCAGGACCTTCTTGAGGTCGGCGGGGGTGATCGGGTCGAAGTCGCCGTTGGCGACCAGGACGTCGTCCACCTTGCCCACCGCCTTCTCCGCGAGCTGGACGGCGTGGCCGGTCCCCAGCTGCTCGGCCTGCTCGACGAAGACGGGCGCGGGCTTCAGTCCCCAGGAGGTGACGGCATCGCGGACGTCGTCGGCTCCGTGGCCGATCACCACGATGACCCGCTCGGGCTTCGCTGCGCGCACCGCCTGGAGGGTGTGCCATAGGAGGGGGCGTCCGCAGACCGGGTGGAGGACCTTGGGTGTACCCGACTTCAGTCGTTCGCCTTTGCCCGCGGCGAGCACCACGGCGGCGAGCGAACGGGAGGTACGTCTGGGTACGGTGCTCACGTCTGTCCTTCAGGCCTCGTCGTTCGTCGGGGGCACGCGGAAGCCGCGTCATCGTCCCACATGGCCGCGACGCATGGCGCACTGCCATTCCGAGTCGGAGATGGCCCGAGGAGGATGCCGGCCTCGTCTCGCGACGATGGCTCTCACACCTGCCCAGGTGTGGGAAGAAACTGCGGCAAGGATGTGGTCATGTAGGGAAGTCGTCTCGGTCTATCGGGAGTGGCAGGAGTCAAGAGATGAACCACGATCAACACGGAGATCACCATCATGGCCCCCCCACGGACGCGGAGGGGATGTCGGAGGTCGCTGAGGAGCGCGTCGGCGAGAGCCATACGGATCACGGTCCGGTGTCCGGCACGCCTCACGAGACACACGGAGGCCACAGCGCCGGAGGGCACGAGGCGCACGACAAGCACGCGGGACACAGCGTCGCGATGTTCCGCGACCGCTTCTGGCTGAGCGTCCTGCTGACGGTCCCGGTGCTCGTGTGGTCCGAGATGGTGCAGGACTGGCTGGGCTTCCGGGCTCCGACGTTCGAGCTCTCCGATCGCATCCCGGCGATCCTCGGGACGATCGTCTTCATCTACGGCGGGATGCCGTTCCTCCGTGGCGGTGTCCGTGAGATCCGCGACCGGCAACCGGGCATGATGCTGCTGATCTCACTGGCGATCCTTGTCGCGTTCGTCGCGAGCGTCGCATCCGAGTTCGGCGCTCTCGATCTCGAGTTCTGGTGGGAGCTCGCTCTCTTGATCGACGTGATGCTCCTCGGGCACTGGCAAGAGATGAAAGCGCTCGGGCAGGCCTCCGGCGCGCTCGAGGCGCTCGCGGCCCTCTTGCCGGACGACGCCGAGGTGATCCACGGTTCGATGACCCACACGGTCCCGGTCGCCGAGCTGCAACCGGGCGATCTCGTCCTCGTCAGACCGGGCGGGCGCGTCCCGGCGGACGGGACGGTCGTGGAGGGGACGGCGGCGTTCGACGAGTCGATGATCACGGGAGAGTCGAAGCCGGTCACGCACGAGCCGGGCGACCGGGTCGTCGCCGGCACCGTGGCCACCGACGGTGCGGTCCGGATCCGGGTCGAAGCCGTCGGCGACGACACGGCGCTGGCGGGCATCCAACGCCTCGTGAGGGAGGCGCAGGCCTCCCGATCGAGAGCCCAGGCGCTCGCCGACCGAGCCGCCGCCGTCCTGTTCTACGTCGCGGTCGCGGCCGGTGTGGTGACATTCGTCGTCTGGAGCGTGATCGGCGATACGGGCGAGGCCATCGAGCGAACCGTGACGGTGCTCGTCATCTCGTGCCCGCATGCGCTCGGGCTCGCGATCCCGCTCGTGATCGCGATCTCCACGGGCGTGGCGGCGCGAGCGGGGATCCTGGTGAAGGACCGTCTTGCCCTCGAACGGATGCGGACGGTCAACGCGGTGCTGTTCGACAAGACCGGGACGCTCACGAGAGGCACCCCCTTCGTGCGCGATGTCGTGGGCGTCGGCGTGTCGCCCGAGGAGGTCCTCCGTATCGCCGGCTCCGTCGAGGCGAACAGCGAGCACCCGCTCGCCCACGCGATCGCCGGTGCGGCCAGGACGAACGGCGAGATCCCCACCGTCTCGGACTTCCGTTCCATGGCCGGTCGCGGAGTCGCGGGCGTGGTCGAGGGTTCCGAGGTGGAGGTCGGCGGTCCCGCCCTGCTGCGAGAGCGAGGACTCGAGGTGCCTGGGCAGATCTCCGAGGACGTCTCGAAATGGAGGGCTCGTGGCGCGACCGTGCTCACGGTCGTGCGAAGCGGTCGCGTGATCGGCATGGTCGCCCTCGAGGACGAGATCCGGCCCGAGTCGCTCGATGCCGTTCGTGCGCTGCACGCCGAACGGATCCGCGTGGTGATGATCACCGGCGATGCGCGGCAAGTGGCCGAAGCCGTCGCCGACGACCTCGGCGTCGACGAGGTCTTGGCGGAGGTGCTGCCGGAGGACAAGGACGCCGTGGTCGGCGACCTCCAGGAGCGGGGGCTCGTCGTCGCCATGGTGGGAGACGGCGTGAACGACGCACCCGCACTGGCACGGGCCGACGTCGGCATCGCGATCGGTGCCGGCACCGACGTCGCGATCGAGTCAGCGGGCGTCGTCCTCGCGAGCGACGATCCACGCGGCGTCGTCTCGGTCCGGCGCCTGTCGAAAGCGAGCTACCGCAAGATGGCCCAGAACCTCGCGTGGGCGGTGGGATACAACGTGGTCGCGATCCCGCTGGCAGCCGGGGCGTTGGCCTGGGCGGGCGTGGTGCTGCCGCCCGCGGCGGGGGCGCTCGCGATGAGCGTCTCGACGATCGTCGTCGCGATCAATGCGACACTGCTTCGGCGGCTCGACCTGCGGCCCGCCGGCACGGTGGCCAGGTCTCCCGCGCCTCAGCATGCGGACGATGTCACGACGCACACGTGATCCTCCTCGATCTGCCAGCGACGCCATCTTGCGACCGCCGAGTGTTTCCAAGCCTCCCGGATCCGACCTGAGTGTCTTGCGCGCCGCTGACCCCTGATGTCAGCTCGAGTGGCAACGAAGGGCTGACCTGGACTTCCCTGTGAGGCAACGTTCCGGGGGGAGGAGTCGAACCTCCATACCAGGCTCCAAAGGCCCGTGTCTTGCCGTTAGACCACCCCGGAAGGGTCGGGATCGATTCTCGCAGGCGTGGGAACCCTCGGCGGCACACCCACGACGAACGAACCGGGAACGGCATCGGCCACGTCCTGCGCCGATGCGAACGAGCACAGGGCAACCACCGTCGGACCCGAGCCGCTCATCACGGCACCCAGAGCACCGGCGTCGACGAACGCCGAGGCCGTCTCCGAGATCTCCGGATGATGCGAGGCGACGGGGCCCTGGAGGTCGTTGTACAGGGCGCTCCCGAGAAGCTCGTCGTTGCCGGCCTCCGCCGCCGCGATCAGCGCTCCCGGATCAGGCCCCGTCGCCGCGCCCTCGTCCCACCACTCGTAGGCGTCTCCCGAGAACACGCCGAACGCGAAGGGCTTCACGACCCACGTGGTCGTTTGCAGGAGCACCGGCTCCACGATCTCCCCGCGACCGCGGACGTACGCCGGCTCCCCGAGGAGCATCGCCGGGACGTCGGAACCGACCTCAGCCGCCAGCCGCGCGAGGCCGTCGCGACCCATCCCGGTCCCCCACAACTCGTCGAGCAGCAGGAGGGTGGTGGCGGCATCGGCCGAACCGCCGCCGAGGCCGGCGGCCACCGGGATCCGTTTCTCGATGGTGATCTGCGTGCCCCACGTCTGAGCGCCGCCGGCCTCGGCGGCCAGGGCGCGGGCGGCGCGCAGCGCGAGGTTCGTGTCGTCCACAGGCACGCCTCCGGCGGCGGGACCCTCGAGCGACAGCGTCAGCTCGTCGGCGGACTCCGCCGTGACGTGATCGGCGAGCGAGATCGGCAGCAGGAGGGTCTCGACGTCGTGGTATCCGTCGTCGCGGCGCCCGAGCACCCGGAGGAAGACGTTCAGCTTCGCGTACGCCGGCGACTCGAACGCCACCATCCCGTGCTCCGTCATGTCGGTGGCGCCAGAACTGGGAGTGCCTCCACGATCCGCGCGAAGTCCCCGAGCGAGAGGGTCTCGGCGCGCGCCGACGGGGCGACCCCGACCCCTTCCAGGAGATGGCCCGCATCCCGGCCGTCGACCCCGAGCCGCCGCAACGCGTTCCGCATCGTCTTCCGCCGCTCGGCGAACCCCGCGTCCACCACCCTCCAGAGGAGTTCCTCGTCGACCCCCACCGACGGCTCGTCCCGCCGCACGAGACGCACGACCACCGACTCCACCTTGGGGCGCGGCCAGAAGACCGAGGGCGGCACCCGGCGCACGAGCGTTCCCTCCGCCCGGTAGGAAACGCGCAGGCTGGGGATCCCGTACGCCGACTCGCCGGGGCCTGCGACCAGGCGCTCCCCCACCTCGTGCTGGACCATCACGATGAGGCGGCGCACCTGTGGGACGTCTCGCAGCGTGTCCAGCACGAGGCGGGTCGCGACGTTGTACGGGAGGTTGGCAGCGAGCACCCAGTCGTCGTCCTCGCCCAGCTCGTGCTGCCACTCGCGATCCGTCGCGTCCGCGTGCAGCACGCGGATGCGACGCAGTCCCGACACCGATTCCTCCAACGCCGGGATCAGCGACGGGTCGACCTCGACGGCGAGCACCTCGGCGCCGGTATCGGCGAGCGCTCGCGTCAGCGAGCCGAGGCCGGCACCGATCTCGACCACCCGATCGCCGGGACCGGCCCCGGCGTCGGACGCGATCGCTCTCGCCAGGTTCGGATCGATCAGGAAGTGCTGTCCGAGCGTTCGCTTCGGCCGGATGCCGTGCCGCTCGGCCAACGCCCGCAGCGCGCCGGCGCCGAGCGACGAACCCGTGTGGCTGTTCACGATGGGAGCGTAGTCAGAGGGAAACGGTTCGGTCCCGGGCCGATGGCCCGGGACCGAACGTGAAGGGGGGCGCTGGATGGTGTTCAGACGACGTCAGCGACGGGCACGATCCCCATGGCCGAGAGGAGCTCCCCGTCCGTTTCCGTGTTCGTCGAGCCCTCGCGCACCTTCCCCGAACGCGAGAACCCGCACGGACGCGGCCGAAGATGTCCCGACGCCTTCGGCGGAAACCGAGGTCTCGGCGGCGAGGCTCGAGCGCTTCCGACCAGGCCTCTCCGCTCCGTCCACCATCCAGACCCCCACACCGACGGAACGACCCTTCGATGATGTCATCACACGCGACACCCGAGGATCGCTCGGGGTCGTGATCCGATCGTCACCCATCTGTCGTTCCCACTCCTCGAGGACGCGGCTCCTCCGGCGGCGCCGGACCGGGCCTCATCGCTTGTGTGGAAAACGCACGCTAGCAACCCTCAACTCTCACTGCAACCTTTGCGTACCGAACGTACGTTCGGGTCACGAAAGCCCGGGGAACGCCGTCGCCGCGTTGCGCGAGGTGGCCTCGGCAACGATCCGTGGATCCTGTTCGCGCACTCGTGCGACCTCGGCGATCGCGAACACGACGTTCGCCGGCTCGTTGTCGTGGCCCCGAAGCGTCTGCGGAGCGAGGAACGGTGAGTCGGTCTCGACGAGGAGGCGGTCGATATCCACCGCGCGCGCCGCTTGGCGCAGATGTTCGTTCTTGGGATAGGTCACGTTGCCGGCGAAGCTGATCCAATAGCCACGCTCGGCACACTCTCTCGCGATCGTCGCGTCACCGCTGAAGCAGTGGATCACGACGTGTTCTGCCGAACCCTCATCCAACACTCGAAGGACATCCGGCCACGCGTCTCGAACGTGGACGACCATGGGCTTTCCCGACTCGTTGGAGAGCGCGATGTGCGCCTTCAGCGCCCTGACCTGGTCCTCGACGGGCGATCGCATCCGGTAGAAGTCCAGGCCGCACTCACCGACCCCGACCACCCGAGGGTCGTGGAGGAGCTCTTCGATCCTGGCTCCCGCCGCGGCATCGAACAGCTCCGCGTCATGGGGGTGCATCCCGGCCGTCGCGAAGATCCCTGCGATCGAGTCGGCCATCTCGAGCGAGCGGGCCGACGTCGCCGGGTCTACGCCGACACAGATCAGTCGCTCGACGCCGGCCTGTCTCGCGGCCTCGACCACGAGTGAAGGTTCTCGATCCACGAGGAACAGGTGGCAGTGGGTGTCCACCACCCCCCTCTGCACCGGGAGTTCAGGGTTCGGTCGGCCCATCGGCGCGCGATGATAAGCGGTCTCAACTTCCGGTGCATGCGAGGGGATTCACGTGAAACATCCGGCCGGGCCCAACCCTCCGGGCCGGGCCGCCTAATCCTCCGAGTCGACCCGCGGGAAGAGGGCCTCGCCCTTGGTGGTCTTCGTCCCTGGCTCCATCCCGCCCCAAGCCCCCGCGTGGGCCACCCTCTGTGACTCGAGGGTTTCCTCGATGCCGAGCTGCTCCCAGAGTCGGGCGGCAGCGCTCGGCATGACGCAGGAGATCAGGATCGTGAGCGCTCGAAGGGTCTCAGCTGAGGCGTAGAGGATCGACCCGAGCTCGTCCCTCCTGGCGGGGTCCTTCGCGAGGGTCCAAGGGGATCGTTCCACCATGTAGCGGTTGGCCCGCACGACCACGTCGTACACAGCGCCGAGCGCGGCGGTCGGTCGCACGGCGAGCATCTCCTCGTCGTATCGGCGAGCCGCCTCGGCGATCACCTCGGGGAGGTCGGACTCCGCGCCCGCGGCAATGGGCTCGGGAACCTCCCCGTCGAAATAGGAGCGCAGCATCGCCAAGACCCGCGACGCGAGGTTTCCGATCCCGTTCGCGAGCTCGGCATTGTGGCGGTCCACCATGGACTCGAGAGAGAACGATCCGTCCTGGCCGAACTGAACCTCGCGCAGGAAGTACCAGCGATAGGAGTCGACGCCGAACCGGTCGAGGAGCTCGAAGGGGTGGATCCCGGTGGCGTTCGTCTTCGACATCTTCTTGCCGCCGACCGTGAGGAAGCCGTGCGCCCACACCTGATCGGGCGGCTCGACGTTGGCGGCCATCAGCATGGCCGGCCAGTAGATCGCATGCTGGCGCAGGATGTCCTTGCCGATCATGTGGATGTTCGCGGGCCAGATCCTCCGGAACCGCTGCTCGTCGGACCCGTAGCCGGCAGCCGTGATGTAGTTCGTCAGGGCATCGAACCAGACGTAGCAGACGTGGTCCGGGTCCCATGGGAGCGGGATGCCCCAGTCGAAGTTGGTGCGGCTGATCGAGAAGTCCTGGAGACCGCTCCGGATCAGCGAGAGCACCTCGTTCCTCCTCACCTCGGGCTCCACGGCCGACGGGCGCCGCTCGTAGTGCTCGAGGAGGCGGTCCCGGTACGCCGAGAGCCGGAAGAAGTAGTTCTGCTCCTTCATGAGCTCGACCGGGCGCTCGTGGATGGGGCAGAGGCCCCCTTCCAGGAGGTCCCCCTCCGCGTAATACAGCTCGCAGGAGACGCAGTAGAGGCCTTCGTAGGTGTCCAGGTAGATGTCATCCTGCCCGTTCCGATACACTTGGTCAAGTAACTTGACTACCGCTTCCCTGTGCCGGAGTTCGGTCGTCCGGATGTAATCGTCGTAGGCGATGTCCAGCCGCTCCCAGACATCCCGCCACTTCGGCTCCATGTCGTCCACCCACCGCTGCGGGTCGACACCGGCGGCGGTCGCCTTTCGCTGGATGTTCAGGCCGTGCTCGTCGGTGCCGGTGAGATGGAAGACCTCCTCACCCCTCAGACGGTGGTGCCGTGCGATCACATCAGCGGCGACCGCATCGTACGCGTGTCCGATGTGGGGCACGTCGTTCGGGTAGTAGATCGGCGTCGTGATGAAGAAGACGTCCCCGCCCATGGCCGGTCATCGTACCGGGGTCAATCGAGGCAGCCTGCGTCCCTGCCGAGCAGTCGGAGGCCCTGCAGGTCACCTAGCCCGAAATCGCGGAGGCGAACGCGGGTATGGGGCCCCGAATACATGAGCTGGTTGGGATCCTTCACGTGGTCGAGCCCGATGATGTGCCCGAGCTCGTGCAGGAGAACCGAGCCATGCGCGTACCGGCCGCCGAAGCCACGACCCGCCGTCGCGCCCGCGTCCACCACGACGATCCCGCCGAAGTACTGGTCCTGGTTCGCATACAGGCCGGCCATCGTCTTGGCGAAGGCGATCGACGGACGAGGATCGTGCAGCCGACGGAGGATCGCCTGGTAATCGTCATGATCGACCCAGATCAAGATGAGCGCCGCCTTGCGGATCACGCCTCGATAGCGCATGCGGAGGTACGCGCGGAAGAACGTCTCCTCGGTCGTCCCCACCGACCTGAACTCGATCCCGGTCGACTCGGTCACGCGACGGAGGGTCTCCTTCAGGTCGGCTCGCACGGGGAATGTCACCCCGCGCGTGTTCACCGCATACGTGATCCTCTCGCACGGATCCCATCGGACCGGGGCGCCACCGACCCGCTCCAGGAACCTGAAGGAGCCGTCCGGCTTGGGCGGAAGGGTCGACGTGGGCGTCGGCGAAGGCGGGGCGGTCGGGGCCGCGCTCGAAGACGGTGTCGCGCCGGACCCGACGGCGAGGCCGGAGGGATCGGCCGTCTGTCGTAGGAGGGAGATGCCCGCAAGGACTCCGAGGACCACCACCAGAGCGAGCAGCACGACGAAGGCTGCGAGGAGCGGCGCTCGAGAAGACGGTCGTTCGGGTCGTGGGGGAAGCGCACCGGGAGGCCGGAGCGGGGGAGTCGCTTCGGGCATGCAGGCAGTGTAAGGAAGGCGCTCCGTCGGAGAACGATCCTTGTCCCCGCGGGTGGATCAGTTTTCCGGGAGCGCCGCCCGATAGAGCTCGTTGGCGCTCGCGCCGTGGCGTTCCGCCACGGCGCGAGCGGCGTCTCGGGTCCGCATGCCCTCCTGGATCAGTCGCCGAACCTCGCCCAGGAGCGCCGCGTGGTCGGGGGGGTCCGGATGATGCTCGCCCTCGACGACGACGGCGACCTCGCCCTTCAACTCCCGCTCTCCGATGCGATCGAGGACGTCCCCGGCGCGCCCCCGGAGGACCTCCTCGTGCAGCTTCGTCAACTCACGACAGACCGCCACGCGCCGATCTCCCAAGCTCGCGACGATCTCGCGGAGCAGCGTGTGCACCCTACGTGGGGATTCGAAGAACACGATCGTCCGCGGATCGGCCCGGAGCGCCTCCAGCCGTCGGCCGCGATCGCCGGCCCGCCTCGGGAGGAAGCCTTCGAACACGAAACGGTCGGTCGGGAGCCCCGAGACGACGAGGGCGGCGATCGCGGCCGACGGGCCCGGGATCACACGCACGTCGACGCCTCTTTCGTCGGCGAGCTGCACCACCCGGTACCCGGGGTCGGAGATGCTCGGCATGCCTCCGTCGGTGACGACCGCGACGTCCTCGCCCCCGTCGAGTCGCTCGATGAGCTCGGCGGCGCGCTCGTCCTCGTTCCCCTCGAACATCGACACCAGTGGCTTGCGGATGTCGAGCCCCCGGAGCAGGCGGCCGGTGCGCCGCGTATCCTCCGCGGCGACGACCGCCACCGATGCCAGCGTCTCGCGCGCTCGGTCCGAGAGGTCGCCGAGGTTCCCGATCGGCGTGCCGACGAGGTAGAGGACGCCGCCCACGTGGCGATGGTCCCACGTTCGCCTCCGCCTACCATGAGCCGGATGCCGCAGCCGCACAAGGATTACTCGGGCACTCCGCTGCCGAAGAAGCTCGGGATCCGCGAAGGCGCCCGGGTGTACATGGCCGGCACGCCCGAGGGCTTCGACGCCGCCCTCGGTCCGCTGCCGACGGGCGTCGAGCGCCTCGGGCGCGCGGGCACCGCGATGGATGTCGTCCTGCTCTTCGTGACCCGGGAGCGGGAGCTGCGTGCCCGGTTCGCGAAGCTCGCGGCCGGGCTCGACCCCGCCGGCCGGCTGTGGGTCGCGTGGCCGAAGAAGGCTTCCTCGGTCGCGTCCGACCTCGGATTCGACGCGGTTCAAAGGCTCGGGCTCGACGCAGGGCTCGTCGACAACAAGAGCGCCTCGCTCACCGATGAGTTCCAGGGCGTTCAGTTCGTCTATCGGCTCAAGGATCGCGCGCGCTGAGGGCGGCCGAACGTGGTTCTCTCGGTACGCTGGCCCCAGTGGCCCATCGCGTCGAGTCACCTCTCCTGCAACGGCTGAACCACCCCTGGGTGGCGATCCTCGCGGTCACGGCGATCGCGGCCCTGGTCCGATTGTGGGGCCTGTCCAGCCCGCCGATGCTCGTGTTCGACGAGAACTACTACGCGAAGGCGGCCTGCATCTACGTCGGAGGCTCCAACCCGGTCTGCGAGATCGACTCACCCAACGAGCGGTCATTCCGCAAGCAGGAGTGGGACGTGGGTTCGTTCGTCCACCCGCCCCTCGGGAAGTGGACGATCGCACTCGGGATCAAGGCGTTCGGGATGGACCCTTTCGGGTGGCGGGTCGGTTCCGCGATCGCGGGCACACTGGCGGTGACCGGCGTCGCCCTGATCGCGCAGCTTCTCTTCGGACGCCCTCTGTGGACGTTCCTCGCGGGACTCCTCCTCGCCCTGGAACACCTGAGCGTCGTGCTCTCTCGGCAGGCGCTGCTCGATATCCACCTCCAGCTGTGGATCGTGGCCGGCTTCCTCCTCTTGGTGCTGGACCGACGATGGATCGACCGGCGGACACATCGCGGGCCCCCCGCCGGCCCGGACGACGCCGATCCCCCGATCCCGTCTCCGATGTGGCGTCCATGGCGATTCGCGGCCGGAGTCGCGTTCGGCGCGGCCGTCGCCGTCAAGTGGTCGGGCGGTCTCGGGATGCTCGCCGCCATCGTCATCTCTTTGACGTGGGAGACGTCACGACGCCTCCGCGGCGACACGACGCGCGGCCGGGCGCTCGGTCGGGCGCTCGCACAGGAGACGTTCGGCCTCGTCGTCGCCTTCATCCTGATCCCGGCGACCGTGTATCTGGTGGCGTATCTCCCCTGGCTACATCACTTCGACTGGAAGCTCAGCGAGTTCCTGGACCAACAGCTCCGGGTCGCGAGGTACCACCTGTTCGAGCTGAAGACCCTCGCGCCGGATCCGGAGACCGGGGTGCTCACGCCGACGCACTACGGCTACTCCCGCCCGTGGACATGGCTCGTGATGACACGACCGGTGCCCCTGACGTGGCAGGACCTCGGACCCTCCATCCGGCAGCTCCTCGCGATCGGCAATCCGGTCGTGTTCTGGGGGAGCATCTGGTCGTTGCCGTACCTCGCGTTCGCCTGGTGGAGGAAGCGTGACTGGGTGCCCGGGTTCTTCCTGATGGCCGTCGCGCTCCAGTACCTGCCCTGGCTGCTGGTGGCGCGCCCTCAGTTCTTCTTCTACGTGGCACCGTTCACGCCGTTCCTGGTGCTCGGGCTCGTGTACATGCTCCGGGACCTGTCGGATGCCAGGCTCATCGTTCGTGAACGTGGTGGGGCGGTGGCGACCGATCCCGAGACTGGCCGGCCCGCGGTCTCCGTCTGGCACCCCTATCGGCCGATCGCGTGGGCGGTCGTGGCGGCGGCCGTGGGACTCTTCATCTGGTTCTGGCCGGTCCTCACGTGGATGAAGATCTCCGACGCGCACCAGAAGCTGATCGTCTGGTTCCCGGGCTGGAACTGAGAACGCGGAACCCCGGCCGCGGCCCGGAGCTCCATGTCCCGGACGGGGCCGGAAACACGAAACCCCGGCTCGCTTGCCGGGGTATCGGTCTTTTCGGGGATATATCCCGACGGTCATGATACCGCGATCCGCCGGGAGAGCGCAGCGCGGCCCAGATCAGAAGCCGGGCAGCGAGTCACGGAAGAGGATGAAGCCCACTCCGGCGCCGATGTCGAGCATGGCGTGGGCGACCACGAACGGCCAGGTGCGTCTCCCCCACCGCAGGAAGAGGAATCCGAACAGGAGTCCCATCGCGAGGTTCCCCACGAAGCCGCCGAAGCCTTGATACAGGTGGTACGAGCCTCGGAGGACGGCGCTCGCCCCGACCGCCAGGATGGGTGACCAGGAAAGCTGCTGCAGCCTCGTGACCAGGTACCCGAGGACGATCACCTCTTCGACCAGGCCGGCCTCCACCGCGTTGAGGAAGAGCGCCGGGACCGTCCACCAGTGACCGAGCGGAGGCGTCGGCACGACGAACCGGTTGACGCCGAGCTCGACGGCCGCGAGATACACGCCGACGCCGGCGATGCCCACGACGACGAACAACAGCGCCCCGCGTGCGACGTCTCGAGCCAGATGATCGGACTCCAGGCCGACGACGGCGATGCCCTCCCCGCTTCGGCGGACGAGGTGCACCACGAGGAACACGGGCGCGAGACCGAAGACGAACCCGAGGAGCTGTCGCACGAAGGCGTTCGATTGATCCGCGGCCGCGACGACGACGCCGGCGATCGGCGCCTCGACGATCGAGAGGATCGCGAACGCCACGCGCGCCAGGATCGAGAGCGACAACACGACGAGGATCTCCTCGACGAGCATCCTCCGACCGACGGGTGGCGGCGGGACCCGCGTATCGATCGGCGAAGCATCCGTGCCTAGCTGCATCCGAGCCACTGTACGCATCGCCTAGACTTCGGCCTCTTCCGACCGGAGGGATGGATGCCGAACCCAGACACGGCCGATCTCGTCGTCGTCGGCGCGGGCACGATCGGTGGGTGGGCATCGGTCTTCGCGAAAGAGCTCGGTGCGGAACGCATCGTGGTCCTCGAGAAGGGAGAAGCCGGCCAGGGCGCGTCCTCGCGCGCGGCCGGCATCGTCCGAGCGCAGGCAGGGACGCCGGAGACGGTGGCCCTCGGGATGTGGTCGATCGACTTCTACCGATCTCAGCGGGAGCGCTACGGGACCGACAGCGGTTTCCGCGAGCTCGGCTACCTGATCCTCGCGACGGATGACACGCAGGAACGCGACGCGATCGCGCGCGTCCAGATGCAGCACGAGGTGGGCCTCGACGTCCGCTACATCGACGCGGAGGGAGCGGCCGCGTTCAACCCGACGCTGGATCCGCGCACGTTCCGCGGCGCGACGTACGCACCCGGCGATGGGTACGTCGACCCGCCGCGGAACGTGCGCGCGTACTCGCTCGCGATGCAGCGAACCGGGGTCGAGCTCCGCGAGCGCACGCCGTTCCTCGGCGTCCGCTCGCGGAACGATGGCACGGTGATCGGCGTCGAGACCCCCGAGGGCACGATCGCCACCGAACGCCTGCTCCTCACCGGCGGCCCGACGCTTCGCGCGGTCGGGAAACTCGTCGGCGCCCGGTTCTTCGTCGGCGCGGTCCGGCATCAGGTCGCCGTGACCGAGCCGCACGAAGCCTTCGATGTCGAGCGACAGGCGATGGTGTTCGAGAACGAGGTCGGCCTCTACTGGCGACCGGAGGAGGGCGGGCTGCTCTTCGGCATGTCGAACCCAGATGAGGCGCCGGGACCCGCGCAGGAGGTCGATTGGCCGTACCTGCGCGAGATGGAAAGGCGGATGCAGGGCTTCGTGCCGGTCGCGAAGGGTCTCGGGATCCGGAAGGCGTGGGCCGCGACCATCGAGTACTGCCCGGATCACCTCCCAGTCGTTGGACCGGTGTCGACGAGCGACGGCGCGGCGCTTCCCGGCGTCACCGTCGCGACCGCCGTAGGCCACGGGATGATGTGGGGACCGGGAGTCGCGAAGATCGGCGCCGACCTGGCGCTCGAAGAGGAAACCGACGTCGCCGACGTCTCCGGCTGGGGGATGGACCGCTTCGACGAAGAGGGCAGGTCGGCGTCCTACGACCCGATCGCGCTCCCGTTCCCGATCATCGCTGACGCCGACTGATCAGGAGAGCGCCACGTCGACCGCGATCAGCTCGGTCGCCGCGTTCGCGCGGATCGGGATCGAGGGCTCGTCCCAGATCTCCGCGGCGTCGCCGGTCGTCATACGTTCGCCGGCGACGTCAGCGTCACCCTCGATGATGTAGAGGTACACGCCCCGGCCGGTGACGAGCTCATGCGAGACCCCGACACTCGGGGTCAAGCGCGAGACGAACACGTGCGCGTCCTGGTGTACGAGCACGGCGTCTCCGCCCTCGCCACTGATAGCCTCAAGGAGCCGATCGGTGCGATCCTGCACCGTGAACACCTTCTGCTCCACCCCCGGCTCCAGGCCGAGCTCGGCCGGCATGATCCACATCTGGATGAATCGCATCGGCTCCGTCTCGCTGGCGTTCTGCTCGGAGTGCCACGCCCCGCGGCCCAGCGTCATCCGTTGCACGGATCCTGCGAGCAACGGCCCGGGCGGCCCGCCGACGTCGTCTTCATGACGGAACGAGCCCTCGACCACATAGGTGAGGCCCTCGATGTCCTTGTGCGGGTGCATCGGCCAGATCGCGCCCGGCACCAGGCGGTCGTCGTTGAAGACCCGGAGTGTGCCGAACTTCATGTACCCGGGGTCGTGGTAGGTGTCGAAGGAGAAATGCCAGCGCGCCCGGAACCAACCGCCGTCCACATCGGAGATCTCGGCGTCTCGCCGGACCTTGACGGTCATCGGGGATCGGGCCTTCGCCCGCGAGTCACAACTGGATGACCGGACAGGTGAGCGTTCGGGTGATGCCGTCCAGTTCCTGCATCGGCATCACGGTTCCCTTGGCCAGCCCGTCGAGATCGTCCGCCTCCGCTCGCGCGATGACGTCGTAGGGACCGGTGACCGGATCGACGGCGACGACGCCGTCGATGTCACGGACCTGCTGCGTCACTTGCGCCGCTTTCCCGACCTCGGTCTGGATGAGGATGTACGCGCTGACCATCTAGATCCCCCTCATTTCGTGTCCTCGTGGTCGTTCGCGAGGAATTCCTTCGCCTTGTCGACCGTCCTCTCGACGAACTCGGTCGCCGACTCCATCGCTCTCTCCATCGCGGGGCCGACCATGTCGAGGACCGTGCCGGCGACCTCCTTGGCCTTGTGGACCAACGGACCGGCTTTCTCGGCGACGGTGCCACCGGCCTCCTTGGCCTTCTCCATCGCGGGGCCGGCCTTCTCGGCGACGGTGCCGCCGGCCTCCTTGGCCTTCTCCATCGCGGGGCCGGCCTTCTCGGCGACGGTGCCGCCGACCTCCTTGGCCTTGACGATCGCGGGACCGGCCTTCTCGGCGACGGTGCCACCGACCTCCTTGGCCTTCTCCATCGCGGGGCCGGCCTTCTCGGCGACGGTGCCGCCGACTTCCTTGGCCTTGTCCATCGCGGGGCCGGCCTTCTCGGCCACGGTGCCGCCGACCTCCTTGGCCTTCTCGACGAGGCCGGAGAGCGGCTGTTCCTCGGATCCGTTCTTGTCGCCGTTCTTGTTGTCTGACATCAGGTGCCACCTCCCGGTGGGGCTGGCGAAGATGCATCGTGTCACGGCGAAGCACTCCGCTGCAAAGCGCGCTGGTAGAGACGGGTCAGAGCCGGCCGGGCTCGGGAACGACCTCATCGCCGGGAGGAAGCGGCTCTTGAAGGGGGGTGTCGAGCTCCCGGGTCCGGAGCGCGACCATCGCCGCGACACCTCCGAGCATCGCGAGGACCGCGGAGCCCACGAAGAGGGTGGTGGATCCGAGCCGTCCGTAGACCACGCCGCCAAGCCCCGCCCCGATGATCGGACCGATCCCGAAGCCGACCATGGCGCCTATCGAGTTGCCCGTCGAATACAGCGAGGAGGGCAACAGCTTCCCGACCACCAGGATCGAGGTCGTGAACAGCAGCGAGAAGCCGGCTCCCTCGAAGACGGCGAGCAGCGACACGATCGTGCGGCTCTCGACGAGCCCCCAGAGCAGGAACCCGGTCGCGTAGACCATGCATCCGAGCGCGTACACCTTGCGGAGACCAAGCCGCCGATGCAGGCGCGAGGAGAGCCGCATGACACCCACCTCTGTCAACCCGCCCAAGGCAGTGCCGACCCCGATCAGGAGCGGCTCGTTGATCTTCAGACCCACGAAGTTCCAGGCGCCGTTGAAGCCGGTCCAGACGAGCAGCGTCGCCACGAGGAAGCCCCACATCCGAGGCGCCGTGCGGAACACCGCGCCGACCGCGCCCAACCGCCCGTGCCGCACGGGCTCCTTCGGACGGTCCGGACGGACGGCGACCGTGGTCCAGACGAGCATGATCGCGCCCGCGGCCGCGTACAGGGGAAGGGCGAGAGACACGCCGTAGAGGTCGAGCAACCAACCGAACGCGAGACACCCCGCCGCGTACGACAGGCTCTCCCATCCACGGATGCGGCCGTAGTCCGCCATCCGCTCTTCACCCAGCTGGACGAGAGCGAGGGCATCGATGTTCGGGCCCGAGGCCGCCATCGCCAGCGCGATCCCGACGGCACCGAACGCGACCCCGACGAGCGAGTCGAGCACGGACGCGACGATCGCGAATACGACCATCCCCACGAGCCCGAGCTGTAGCGCCCGCCGGCGCCCGATCCGTGTGTCGGCCACATGCCCCCAGATCGGCATCGCCAGGATCCTCACCGCCGCCATCGCTCCGAGGAGGAACCCGATCTGGCTCGGGTCGAAGCCACGTCCGGCGAAGTAGATGGAGAGGAACGGGAAGAACGATGCGACGATCAAACCGAACGTGAGGAAAAGACCGAGGACGGCGGCCGCGGGCGAGATGCCCGCGGCGGCCGGTCTCCTCATGCGGGCGAGTGTAACGAGGGCGCTCGACGGGATGACCCGTTGGCAGACGACGCGCTGTTCACCCGCCTACAGGCGCTTCGCCAGGCTCAGCGTCTGTAGCCCCGGATCCTCTCGGAGAGCTTTGCGCTCCCCCGTGTCCTCGAACCCGCACGCCTCGTAGAAGCGACGCGCGGTCTGATTCGACTCGGTCACGGAAAGGACCAGCCGGTCGCACCCGCGGTCGCGGGCCCAGTCGGCGACGGCGTCGACCAGCGCGCGCCCGACGCCCGCGCCGCGGGAGTCGGGCACCACCCACATCGCGTACACATGCGCCACACCAGGTTCGGCTTCGTACTCCACGCCCGTCGAGATGCCGACCGCTTTCCCGTCATCTGCGCGGCCGGCGAACACGGCGGCGATCCCGCCCCGCCACCGACCTGCCGCCCAGTCTCGCCACGCGCGTTCGGTCCGCGATGACTCCTCTCCGTACGTGGAGCCGAACGCCTCGGGGCTGTCCAGGAGCGACCGGAGGCGAAGCTCGCGGAAGGACGCCCAATCGTTTTCACGCAGCCTCTGGACACGCACCGACTAGACAGGATGGACGTCGGCCTGCTCCGCGAGCGCCTCGGCTCTGGACGGATCCAGCTTGGCGGCGCCGGGAAGCTCCGCGTTGGCAGCGCCCGCCCCCAGCGCCACGCGGAGCGCGTCCTCCCAATCACTCCCCCGTTCGAGCGCGGTGACGAGGCCGGCGAGGAACGAATCACCGCTGCCCACGGGGTAGCGCCCTCGCACGTACAGCACACCCTCGTACAGCGTGCCGTCCGGCGCCGCCAGCATCACACCCTGGGATCCCCGTGTGACGATCCCGGCATGCCCGTCGCCGCCGGCCATGTCGCGGATCTTCGACGCGGCCGCGAGAGAGTCATCCCGGCGCGCGGTGGGCACGCGCAGCAGTTCGCTCGCCTCCGCCACGTTCAGCTTGACCACGTCGGGACCTGCCGTAAGCGCCAGGCTCAAGCGCTCGCCCTCGGAGTCGAGCGCGACGCGCACCCCGGTGTCCTTCACCTCCTCGATGAGGTCGCGATACCCCTCGGCAGGAGCGCCTCGTGGGAGCGATCCGGAGATCGTCAGCCAGACGCCGGGCGAGCACCGCGTGACCGCGGCGTGGGTCAGCTCGACCCATGCCGCGTCAGGGGCGACGGCGCCGTGTTCGTAGAACTCCGTGAGCCCGGCGGTCTCCCGGTCGGCGACAGACAGCGACGAGCGGTTCTCCCCGTGGGTCCAGACGAACTCACCTTCGACACCTTCCGCCGCGAGCGCCTCCTGCAACCACCGTCCGCTGTGGCCCCGCAGGAGCGCGACCGCACAGACGTCGGCGCCGAGAGCACGTGCCGCGCGCGCCACGTTCAACCCCTTGCCGCCTGCGACCTGCACGAAGCTGGACGGTCGGTGGATATCGCCCTTGACGAGGCGTTCGACCTCGAAGAGCCGATCGACCGACGGGTTCGCGGCGAGGCAGACGATCACCGACCTACGATAGCCGCATGCCCCGGATCGTCCTCCTCGAAGGCGACATCACGGAGCAGCACGTCGACGCGATCGTGAACGCCGCGAACTCGACACTGCTGGGGGGCGGCGGCGTGGACGGCGCGATCCACCATCGGGGCGGTCCGGCGATCCTCGAGGAGTGCCGGAAGATCCGCGCGACCGAGTGGCCGGACGGCCTCCCGACCGGGAGCGCGGTCGCGACCACCGCAGGCGCGCTTCCCGCTCGATGGGTGATCCATACGGTCGGCCCCATCCATTCGACGAGCGAGGATCGCTCCGCGCTGCTCGGGAGCTGCCATGCCGAGTCGCTGCGGATCGCCGACGAGCTCGGCGCCCGAACGGTGGCCTTCCCGGCGATCTCCACCGGTGTCTACGGATACCCGCTCGACGAGGCGGCGCCGGTCGCGATCGAGGCGGTCAGGACCGCGGACACCGAGGTGAAAGAGGTCCGATTCGTGCTGTTCGGCCGCGAGGCATACGCGGCGTTCGAACGGGCGAGTGGAGGCTGAAGCGTTCGCGCGGCCGCTGCTAGCATCGCATCGATGGCCGATCTCAGCACCGTCGAAGGCGTCCACGAGTCGCTCGACGACATCCAGCTCGTCGACTGCCGCGAGCAAGACGAGTGGGATGCCGGTCGCATCCAGGGCGCCCTCCACATCCCGCTGAACGATGTCATGGCCGGGGTCGGCACCGACATCTTGGATATCGCGAAGCCCGTCGCCGTGATCTGTCGGAGCGGCAACCGGAGCGAGCTCGCCTCGGTGATGCTGCAGGCCCGCGGCTACGACGCGACGAACGTCGAGGGCGGGATGGAGGCATGGGCCACGGCCGGCTACGAATTCTCGGCGCCCGACGGGTCTCCCGGCCGCGTCGCCTGATCGCCCACGCGCCAGCGGCGATAGACCGGATCGAGATCCGGCCCCTCGTAGGTGGTGGCGACCACCTCCTCGACCGAAAGCGCGTAGAAGGCGAGCGGCTCCGAGGATTCCTCGGCGAACCGCCGCGCGGCGGGATGCGCGGGCGAGACCTGCTCCATCCAACCGTTCACGAGGAACTCCCCGCCGATCCCGTCCGGGTTGTCCATCGGCGAGTGCAACGCGAACCGGGCATCGCGCGCCACCTCGCGGACCTTCGGGCTCCGGGCGCGGAACCGGACGAGGAGGAGGCCCGCCGCGACCCACGGCTCGACGGGATGCACTCGCGGCGAGCCGTCGGGCCGGAGCGTGGCCTGGAAGCACACCGTCCCGTCCAACCGGTCACGACCGAACGCCGCCAGCTGTGGCTCGGCGCGTTCGAACTCGGCCCAGGTGGCCATCCCCGCCTACCCTAGCCACCGATGGCGGACCTGGACGCGGCCCGAGGCGAGCTGCAGAAGGTGTTGGGCCCCGACGCCGTCCTGTCGGATCCCCTCGCCCTCCGGCTGTACGCCCGCGACGCTTCGATGGTCGAGGGCTCCGCCGGGCTCGTGGTCTTCCCTCGTTCCACCGATGACGTGGTCGCATGCGTCCGGGCCGCCGCCGCACACGACCTGAGCCTCGTGCCCCGAGGGAGCGGCACGGGACTCGCCGGTGCATCCACGCCGATCGGCGATGCCCTCGTGGTCGTCACCTCGAAGATGAACCGGATCCTCGAGGTCCGTCCCGAGGATCGGCTCGCGTGGGTCGAGCCCGGGTTGTTCAACTTCGATCTCGGCACCGCGCTCAAGGGGACGGGCTTCACCTACATGCCCGACCCCTCCTCCCAGCAGGTGTCGTCGATCGGCGGCAACGTGGCGACGAACGCGGGCGGGCCGCACTGCCTCGCCTATGGCGTCACGTCTGCACACGTGCTCGCTCTCGACGTGGCGTTCTCCGACGGGACAGTGGCCCGGGTGGGCTCCGAGGGTCCCGAGGCGGCCGGGTACGACCTCCGGGGCGTCGTCGTCGGCGCGGAGGGAACGGTGGGCCTCATCACCGCAGCGTGCGTGCGCCTCACACCGGAGCCGCCGGCGATCCGGACGATGCTGATGGACTTCGCGACCGTCGAGGATTGCGCGGCAACCGTCTCCACGATCATCGCGAGAGGGGTCGTGCCCGCGGCGCTCGAGATGATGGACCAGGGGATCGTTCGCGCGGTCGAAGCCTTCGCACACGCGGGCTATCCGACGGACGCCGCCGCCGTGCTGCTGGTCGAGGTGGACGGGATCGCGGCGGGGGTCGACGCGGAGGCCCGCGAGGTGGAGGGAGCCGCCCGAGGACACGCGGTCGGTTCGATCCGCGTGGCCGAGTCGCCCGATGCGCGCGCCCTGCTCTGGAAGGGCCGCAAGTCGGCGTTCGGCGCGATCGCGCAGATCGCGCCCCACTACCACCTCCACGACTGCGTGGTGCCTCGAACGAAGCTGGTCGAGGTTCTGTCCGGCGTCTACGCGATCTGCCGGCGCGAACACATCACCGTCACCAACGTGTTCCATGCGGGCGACGGCAACCTCCATCCCCTGCTGTCGTTCGACCGCAGCGAGCCGGGCGTGCTGGAGCGAGTGCTCCGGACGTCCGAGGAGATCGTCCGGCTCTGCGTCGACGCCGGAGGATCGCTCTCCGGCGAGCATGGCATCGGGCTCGAGAAGCGTGACTTCATGCCACTCGTGTTCACCGACGACGACCTTGCGGCCCAGGCATGCGTCCGAAGCGCGTTCGATCCATCGGGACGGATGAATCCGCAGAAGGTCCTGCCCGACGGCGCCCGCTGCGGAGACTTCGCGGTGGCCGTGGCGGGGACGGACACGGCCGGGATCGGCGACGCGGCCGATGTCAGCACCACCATCCCGGAGGACACGTGGATCTGATCGAGCCGCGTTCGAAGGAGGAGGTACGCGAGGCGCTCCACGCCGCGAGCGAACGCGGGACGCAGGTTTCGATCGTCGGCGGCAGAACGCACGCGGACAAGGGCGATCCGTGCGAGGTCGACAGAGAGCTCGCGACGTCGGGTCTCGATCGTGTGATCGCGTATGAGCCCGCCGAGATGCTGGCCGTCGTCGAGGCAGGGATGCGCGTCGGCGAGCTGCGGAGACTGCTCGGCGAACAACGGCAAGAGTGGCCCTCCGGTGCATCCGACGACGCCACCGTCGGTGGGACGATCGCGACCGCACCGTCATCACCTCGCCGCCTCCGCATGGGTCCCCTCCGAGACACCATCGTCGAGATGGAGCTCGTGACCGGCGACGGGAGGCTCGTGCGGAGCGGCGCGCGAACGGTCAAGAGCGTCGCCGGCTACGACCTGCACCGGCTGGCGACGGGCTCCCTGGGGACGCTCGGCGCGATCGTGCAGGTCGCCGTCAAGGTGAGGCCGCTGCCGAAGGCGAGGCGGGTGGTGACGACATCCGAGGGCGGTCTGCAAGCGGGGCGCACACTGCTGGATGCCGTGCCGCTCGCTTCCTCCGTCGTCGCGACGCCCGAGCGGGTCGAGATCGCCCTCGAAGGCTGGCTCGAGGAGCTCGAGGAGCAAACTGAGGCCGTTCGGCGCGCGGCGGGCAACGTGAGGGTCATCGAAGACGGGGGTGTCGAAGGCTCCGAAGGTGTCGCGGCACCGACCCTCGTCGAGGTCGCCGTCCCGCCTTCGAAGCTCGAGGCCGTCCTCGACGGCGAAACCGTGTGGCGCGCCCTGATGGGCGTCGGGGTCGCGTGGGTGGGCCTTCCCGACGACGGCGAGCGCCTGATCGAGCTCCGCCGGCGCGTCGCCGAGGCCGGCGGCATCGCGCCGGTGATCCGCGGTCCCGGCGGCCTCGGCGACGCGCGCGTCGCCGCGATCGAGGTCCATCGACGACTGAAGGCGACGTTCGACCCTGCCGGGATCCTCGCACCAGGCCGATTCTGGGGCCTCTGATCAGGAGCGAACGTCGCGAGGTCGGAGTCCGCGGAGGCGCTCACCGGCGTCCTTCAGGGTCTCGAGCTTCTTGCAGAACGCGAAGCGGACGAGATGGGCGCCCAGCTCCGGTCGAGAGAAGAACGATGAGCCCGGTACGACCGCGACGCCGACGTCCTCGACCATGTGCCGAGCGAATCGCAGGTCATCGGGGTACCCGAAACCCGAGATGTCGGCCATCACGTAGTAGGCGCCCGCGGGCGGTTCCACTCCGAAGCCGGTCTCGCGAAGCGTCTCGATCCAGAGATCCCGGCGCTCGCGATACTCGTCGGCTGTCCTGCGGTAGTACTCCTCCGGCAGGCCGAGCGCGGTCTCGCCGGCCTCCTGCAGCGGCGCCGGCGCCGCGACGGTCAGGAAGTCGTGGACGGAACGGATTCCCCGGGACAGCGGCGCCGGCGCCACCACCCATCCCACGCGCCAACCGGTGACCGCGTAGGTCTTGGAGAGCGCGCTGATCGTGACCGTTCGGTCCTCGAGTCCCGCCACCGCCCCGGGCGGCACGTGGACCGCGCCGTCGTACAGGATGTGCTCGTAGATCTCGTCGGTGAACACGACGACGTCCCACGTTTGACAGAGGCCTGCGATCACCGCCAGCTCCTCGTGGGAGAACACCTTCCCGGTCGGGTTGTTCGGCGTGTTGATCACGATCCCGCGCGTGCGCTCGTTGAACGCTGCCGCGAGCTCCTTCTCGTCGAACGTCCAGTCCGGCGCGTGGAGCGTCACCGTCCGGGGGACGGCGCCCGAGATGATCGTGTCGGGACCGTAGTTCTCGTAGAACGGTTCGAAGACCACGACCTCGTCGCCGGGGTCGAGGACACCGAGCATCGCGGCGATCATCCCCTCGGTCGAGCCGCATGTGACCGTGATGTCGCGACCGGCCTCGACCCAGGTCATCCCGTAGCGCTCTCGGTAGTTCCTCGCGAGTGCCGCGCGGAATCCCTCGGCTCCCCACGTGATCGGGTACTGGTTGATGTCGTCGGCGATCGCCTTGCGGGCGGCCTCCTTCACCTCCTCGGGCGCCGCGAAGTCGGGGAATCCCTGCGAGAGGTTGATCGCGTCGTGCTCCATCGCAAGGCGCGTCATCTCACGGATCACGGACTCCGTGAACGAGACGGCCTTCTGCGAAGGGCGGATCCGCTCCGACATCGGACCCGGAGCGTACCCTGCGCGACGAAGCGCCCGAGGGCGCGAGGCGCGTGTTCCGGTTCCTTCTCAGAGACGACGTGCGCGGCGATCGGGGAACGGCCGGGTCAAGCCGGGTACCTCTTGTGGAAGCCCAACGTTCGTCCTACCTGGTTCCCCCCGGTCCACCAGGTCACCACGTACGCACCGGGGCCTTCGTGCGGGAAGTTCAGGCCCCACCGGACAGATGAGCCGAAGTTCGACCCCTGAGCTCGGATCTCGAAGGCGTGACACGCCCGGGAGCCATCGGGAGCTCTCACGCAGAGCCTGTATCGGTCGAAGTACTTGGCGAACAGGGTGATGCGAAGCCGACGGATGCCGTTCACCTTCGTCGTGCTCTGGCAGATGTCGCCGGTGGAACTGCAGTAGCTGGTGGGTCGATGGAACGCCTCCGCCCTCAGCGGCAACGCCACCAGCACCACGGTCAGCGCGAGGAGCACGATCCGCCTCATCCTGCCTCCTTGAGTGACTCGAGCGATCCTGTCTCGGGTGAAGCAGTCTAGCCCTGGGGATCCCTCAGGGTCGGGGTCCCAGCCTGTACAGCGCTCCCCCGAGGGACATCGCGTAGAGCTCTCCTCGGGCGTCCTCTCCGAACGAACTCAGGTTGGGGACGACGGGGCCGAGCACCCGATGATCGATCACGCGACCATCCCTCAAACGGAGAGCCTCGAGCTCACCGAGGCAGAAGTCGCCGAAGACGAATGCGCCGTACAGATCGGGGATGGACTCGCCCCGATACACGTATCCTCCGGTCACGGTGCAGCCGCCGTCGTCGTGGGAGTACTCGAAAACGGGACGGACGGCATCCGCCGGCGGCTCCTCGACACCGTACCGGTGGCCCCCTTCCATCAGGTTCCAGCCGTAGTTCTCACCCCCCGAGGAGCCGGACGGCTGGAAGTCCACCTCCTCCCAGGCGCTTTGACCGACGTCCCCGATCCAGAGGTCGCCGGTCTCGCGGTCGAACGAGTATCGCCACGGATTTCGCAGGCCGGACGCCCAGATCTCCGGACGTGCGTCGGGGCGATCGACGAACGGGTTGTCCGGTGGGATCGCGTACGGACGCTCGCCCGGCGGTTCGGGATCGACTCGGAGCATCTTGCCCAACAGCGTCGTCATGGACTGGCCGTTGCCGAGTGGATCGCCCCCGCTCCCCCCGTCGCCGAGCCCGATGTAGAGGTACCCGTCCGGACCGAACACGAGGTTGCCTCCGTTGTGGTTCGAGTACGGCTGATCGACGAACAGGACATCGCGCCGCGTGGCCACATCCGCCCGCCTCTCCCGCATCGCGTATCCCGAAACGCGCGTATCGCCGTTCGTGTCGGTGTAGTTCACGTACAGGCGCTGTCCGCTCGGTGAGAACGCCAGGCCGAGGAGCCCCTGCTCGCTGCCGAGCGAGACCTGCTCGGTGAGATCCAGCACGGGGATGGGATCCACGCGACCGCTGCGGATGGCCATCACCTCCCCCGTCTTCTGGGCCACGTAGAGCCCGGGATCGCCCGGTCGAACAGCCAGCGCGAGTGGCTGCTCGAACATCGCCACCTGCACCAAACGGATCCGAACATCGGCCAGATCGGGCGCAGGCGATATCGGCGATGTGGTGGAGGGACGGACGCTCGGGGAAGGACTCGGAGGATCCGAGGGGTCCGGTGGCGTGGCGGCACCCCCGCACGCACCGGAGAGGATGACCGCGACGACAGCGAGCGAAGCCATGTGACATCGCCCACGCCCCCTCGGATCATGCGCGCGCCGTCCGATCACCCCAACGATGGTACGGACATCGAGTGCCTCGGAGTCGTCAGGGAGCCGCGTGACGTTGCGGCGCCGAGCGAGCGTGAGCATCGCCACGACGGCCAGCAGGGCGATCTCCCACGCAAGGTTCCCCTTGGGGCTCGAGACGTTGGCTCGAGACGACCTCGGCTCTGAAGGGCCGCTACCTTCCCGTCAACGAGAAATGCATGTAGTCCTTCAGGGTGCTCCAGTGCCCGCCCCACTCCCAGCCGATCCGCGCGAACGACCGGACCACGATGTCTCCCTCGTGGATCATCCCTTTCCTGTGAAGCGACCGGTCGCGGTACGGCTTCGCGATGTGACGGAGCACCGTGCCGTCGTTCCGAACGTAGGGGTTCTGCAAGGGATTGATGTCGATCGCCCAGCCGTACGAGTGGTGCGACAACGACGTGCTCCCGGTCGCGGGTCGGCAGTTGAAGGCTCCTGTGGGACTCGTCGGGTGCATGTTCCAGTAGTCCTGCGGGCGCGGGGGCCGGTACTTCGGGGGAAGGACGACACGCTTGATCGGGAACTTCGCGCGGAACAGCCGCCTGAAGACCCACAAGATGTCGTGGGCCACCATCTCGTGAACCACCAGCGGACCGGTCCGGACCTCAGCGCGGAAGTCCCAGTAGCTGACGCGAACGAGACGCAGATCCGCGATCGGAACCGGGCACCCCGGGTGCCAGCTCCGGCCCACCAGCACTCGCCGGAGCGCCGGCCCGATCCGGGAGACGCCGCCTTCGAAGCGCTGTGGCTGCGACTCCTCGGGTGCGACTGCCTCAGGGGTCATCGACCCCGTCACGACGGCCGGCGGCTCGGTCGCGATCTCCCTGAGGGCAACGCTCGGAGGAGCCTCGGTGCGCTCGACGGCCGGTGTCTGCGAGCATGCCGCCATCACGACGGCGAGCGCGACCGATATGGAGGCGAACCGAGTCATGAACTTCATCCTCCCATCGTCGGCCGACCCGGCTCCGAACCTGTATACGTGAGAGGGGAGTCGAGACGGGCAAGCAGCTGACGAGGATCGTGATCGAGCAGGTGTCGCCCGCCGTGGAGGGCGGACTCTTCCCCGCGAAAACCTCCGTCGGGGACATCGTGCCTTTCGAAGCCGACGTCTTCACCGACGGTCACGACCTGCCGGCCGCCCGGGTGCTGGTCCGCCACGAAGATGCCGACTGGCGGGAGGCGCCGATGGTTCCCCTCGGGAACGACCACTGGCGTGCCGAGGTGGCGATCCGGGAGCGCGGAACGTACCGGTTCCGCGTCGAGGGCTGGATCGATCCGTGGGCGACGTGGCGCTCGGATCTCGAGAAGTGGCTGGCGGCGGGCCAGGACGTGGCCGCCGAACTGAAGGAAGGGGCGAGGCTCGTCGGCGGCGCCGCGCGGCGCGCACGCGCCGCGGGCGCCGCCGACGAGGCCGACCGCCTGACGGCGGCGGTCACGCGCCTCCGCGGACGCGATCTCGCCGAGGCGACGGCGCTCGCCACCTCCACACCGCTGAACGACCTGATGGCCACGCACGCGGACCGGCGCCGTGGCGCCGCAGCCTCCACTGAGTACGTGTTGGTCGCCGCAAGGGAGCGCGCGCGCCACGGCGCCTGGTACGAGCTCTTCCCGCGCTCGGCCTCGCCCGATCCCGATCGGCACGGGACGCTCCGCGATGCCGCGGCACTCGTGCCGGACATCGCGGAGCTC
Source organism: uncultured Actinomycetota bacterium (assembly GCA_963842295.1). Lineage (GTDB taxonomy): Bacteria > Actinomycetota > UBA4738 > UBA4738 > HRBIN12 > JAJNBA01. Next base: position 508,899 of record CAWJFY010000009.1, read on the forward strand.
GGCTTCGACGTCCTGTACCTCCCGCCCATCCATCCGATCGGCGAGACCAAGCGCAAGGGCTCGAACAACTCCGCGACCGCCGGTCCCGGCGATCCGGGGAGCCCGTGGGCGATCGGATCGGAGGCCGGCGGGCACACGGCGATCCACCCGGAGCTCGGCACGTTCGACGACTTCGAACACCTGCTGGCCGAGCTGAAGCTTCATGAGATGGAGCTCGCTCTCGACATCGCCTTCCAGTGCTCTCCCGATCATCCCTGGGTGCGGGAGCATCCCGACTGGTTCCCGCACCACGCCGACGGCACGATCCGATTCGCCGAGAACCCGCCGAAGAAGTACGAGGACATCTACCCTCTCGACTTCGAGACGAAGGATCGCGAGGGGCTCTGGCGAGCACTGCTCGACGTGGTCCTGTTCTGGGTCGAGAAAGGGGTGCCGATCTTCCGCGTGGACAACCCCCACACGAAGCCCTTCACCTTCTGGGAGTGGCTGCTCTCGGAGGTGAAGGGCGACCATCCCGACGTCCTGTTCCTGTCGGAGGCGTTCACGCGCCCTCGCGTGATGGAGCGACTGGCCAAGATCGGGTTCGACCAGTCCTACACCTACTTCGCGTGGCGGCGGTCGAAGGACGAGCTGACCCAGTACCTGACCGAGCTCACGCAGGGTCCGGCCCGCGACTTCCTGAGACCCAACCTCTGGCCCAACACCCCCGACATCCTCACCGACGAGCTGCAAGAAGGCGGACCGCCTGCCTTCCGGCTTCGGTACCTGTTGGCCGCGACGCTCGGCGCCAACTACGGGATCTACGGGCCGGCGTTCGAGCACATGGAGCACGAGCCGAGGGAGCCGGGCTCGGAGGAGTACCGCGATTCCGAGAAGTACCAGCTGCGCTTCCGGAAGGCGGCAGCGGCCAGCGGCATGCGGGAGCTGATGGCCCGCGTGAACCTGATCCGCCGGGAGCACCCGGCCCTGCGGCACGACCGTACGCTGCGGTTCCACCCGACGGACAACGACCAGCTGATCGCGTATAGCAAGACGCTCCCCGACGGGAGCGATCCGGTCGTCGTCATCGTCAACATCGATCCCGTGCATCCCCGGTCCGGGTGGGTGGACCTGAGGATGCCGGAGCTCGGGATGGCGTGGGATGAGTCGTTCATCGCTCGTGATCTCCTCGGCGGCGAGTCCTTCCCATGGACCGGGGCCCGCAACTTCGTGGAGCTGCACCCCGCGCATCAGCCCGGGCATGTGCTCGTGGTCGAGCCCTCCAGGAGCCCCGCTCCGTGACGGCCCGTGCCCGCACGGACGCCGTGACGGCGCCCGTCGAGATGACACGGAAAACCGCGAGCCCGGTGACGCTCGGGGCGCCGGCCTCGCACTGGTACCAGGACGCCGTGATCTACGAGCTCCACGTCCGCGCGTACCAGGACAGCAACGCGGACGGTGTCGGCGACCTGGCGGGCCTCGTCCGGCGACTGGATCACATCCGGGACCTCGGCGCGACGGCCGTCTGGCTGCTCCCCTTCTACCCGTCCCCGCTACGCGACGACGGGTACGACATCGCCGCCTACAAGGAGATCCATCCCGCCTACGGCTCGATGCGCGATTTCCGGACCTTCTTGCGCGAAGCGCACCGGCGGGATCTGCGCGTGATCACCGAGGTGGTGATGAACCACACCTCGGAGGAGCATCCGTGGTTCCAGCGTGCCCGCGCCGCCAAGCCCGGCTCGTGGCAGCGGAACTTCTACGTGTGGGCGGACACGCCGGAGGGCTATCCGGAGGCTCGCGTCATCTTCGGGGACTTCGAGTCGTCGAACTGGGCGTGGGACGCCGTGGCAGGGCAGTACTACTGGCACCGCTTCTACTCCCATCAGCCTGACCTCAACTTCGACGAAGCACGCGTGCGCGAGGCGATGTTCGATGTCGTGGACTTCTGGCTCTCGCTCGGCGTGGACGGCTTGCGCCTGGACGCCGTCCCCTACCTGTTCGAACGCGAAGGGACCAACTGCGAGAACCTCCCAGAGACGCTCGAGTTCCTCTCCGACCTCCGCCGCCACATCGATGCGAAGTTCGAGGACCGGATGCTCCTGGCCGAGGCGAACCAATGGCCGGAGGATGCGGTCGCGTACTTCGGCAACGGCGATCGTTGCCACATGGCGTTCCACTTCCCGTTGATGCCGCGGATGTTCATGGCGAACCGAATGGAGGACCGGTTCCCGCTGATCGACATCTTGAACCAGACGCCGACGATCCCCGAAAGCGCGCAATGGGCCACGTTCCTGCGGAACCACGACGAGTTGACCCTCGAGATGGTGACGGACGAGGAGCGCGACTACATGTACCGCGTCTACGCGGAAGACCCGCAGGCGCGCATCAACCTCGGGATCCGACGGCGACTGGCTCCACTGCTCGGCAACGACCGGCGCCGGATCGAGCTGATGAACGCGCTGCTGTTCTCCTTGCCGGGCACCCCGGTCATCTACTACGGCGACGAGATCGGCATGGGGGACAACATCTACCTGGGCGATCGCAACGGCGTGCGGACGCCGATGCAGTGGAACCAGGACCGCAACGCAGGCTTCTCGGCCGCCAACCCCCAGCGGTTGTACCTGCCGCTGGTCGCCGACCCCGAGCACCACCCCTCGGCTATCAACGTCGAGGCGCAGCAGAACAACCCTTCCTCGCTGCTGTGGTGGATGCGACGGTTGATCGGTGCGGCCCGGCGTTCACCCTCGCTCTCGCGCGGCGACATCGAGTTCCTCTATCCGGAGAACCGCAAGGTGGTGGCCTTCCTTCGCACGTTCGGCGATGACCGGACCTTGGTGGTCGCGAACCTCTCGCGGAGCGCGCAGTTCGTCGAGCTGGATCTGTCCCGTTTCGATGGCCAGATCCCCGTCGAGCTCTTCGGCCCGACCGAGTTCCCCCGGATCGGGCAGCTCCCCTACTTCATCACGCTCGGACCGTACGGGTACTTCTGGTTCCGACTCCAGCCCGATGAGCGGGAGGAAGAGATCGCGACGTCGCCGGTCCCCACGCTCACGTCGGCGGGATCGTGGGACGCGGTGCTGGCGGAACCGGCGCGAGGCGCCCTGGAGCGGTCGTTGCCGCGGTTCCTCGTCCGACAGCGATGGTTCGGCGCGAAGGGCAGGAAGATCTCGACGGTGTCGATCGCGGACACCATCCGCATCCCTGGCGCCGAGCGGGACGGCTTCAAGGGCCTGGTCACGTTCGTCGACGTGACCTTCACCGAAGGGGAGCCCGCCACGTACGCCCTCCCGCTCGCGGGCAGGCGCGACGGCGAGGATATCGGCCCCGAGTACGTGATCGCCAGGGTCGAGACACCCGACGGCGAATGGCTGCTGGTAGACGGTCTCCGGGACGCGGCGCTGGCCGAGGCGCTCCTCGAGATGATCGAGCGCAGGCGGGTGGCGCGCGGCCAGCGCCGACGTCTCGTCGGCACACGGGCCGAGGGGTTCGTGCGGCTCCGGGGCGAGGGCGCGCTCGAGCCGCAGTTCAGCTGGGGCGATCAGAGCAACACGTCGGTGACCTTCGGCGACCGGCTCGTGCTGAAACTGTTCCGCCGCGTCGAGGAGGGCATCAACCCCGAGCTCGAGGTGGGCCGGTTCCTGACGGATCGCACCGTCTTCCGGCACTCCGCGCCGACCGCCGGCGCGATCGAGCTTCCCGACGGAGGAGGAGGCTCGACGGTCGCGATCCTCCAGGGATACGTGCAGAACGAGGGCGACGCGTGGGCGTACTCGCTCGATGCGATCCAGGAGTCGTTCGAGAGGGCGCTCGCCCTTCCGGCGGATCAGCCGGTCCCCCGCGTGGAGCACTCCCTGATGGACATGGTCGGCGAGCTCCCGTCGCTCCTCACCTACGACCTGATCGGGCCCTTCCTCGGTTCGGCCTGGCTCCTCGGGCGCCGGACCGCGCAGCTCCACCTCGCACTCGGTTCGCGCCCGGACGACAAAGTGTTCGCGCCCGAGCCGATCACGCGGATGTACCAGCGCTCGCTGTACCAGTCGATGCGCTCGCAGGCGGTGACCACGCTTCGCCGCCTGGGTGTCCACGAAGTCGGACCCGAGGTCGAAGAGCTGCTCGCACGCCAGGACGAGCTCTTCGCCCGCTACGCCGTCGTCACCGGGGAGAAGATCGAGCGGGCAACGGATCCGCGTCCACGGCGACTACCACCTTGGCCAGGTCCTGTGGACGGGCCGGGACTTCATCATCATCGACTTCGAAGGCGAACCTGCGAGACCGCTCAGCGAGCGGAGGATCAAGCGTTCGCCGCTCCGGGACGTTGCCGGCATGCTCCGATCCTTCGACTACGCGACCCGCACCGCGATGCGGTCCCCATGGGTCGAGGACCTCTCGCCGGAGGAGAGGGTGTCGCTGGCCGATTGGGCACATGCATGGACCCACTGGGTCTCGGCCACGTTCCTGGACCACTATTTCGAGGTCGCGGGCGACAGCCCCCTCCTGCCGCAGACGGAGGAAGAGACACGTCGGATGCTGCACGCTCTTCTGCTCGACAAGGCCGTCTACGAGATCGCCTACGAGCTCGACAACCGTCCCGACTGGCTCCCCGTGCCCGTTCGCGGCGTCCTCGACCTGCTGGACGAGGGCCCGTGAGCGACGAACGCCGAGCGCTGCGGGAGCTGGCCCATCTCTACGGCGTGCAGGAGTCCTACTCGAACGTCTTCAAGAAGCGCGTGCGCGCCGGCGTCGACAGCACGATCGCCGTGCTCCGTGCGATGGGGGCGCCGGTCGCGTCGCTCCGCGACGCGCCCGGCGCGCTGCAGTCTCGGAGGGATGAGCTCGCCCGGCGGCCGCTCGAGCCCGTGATCGTCGTGTGGGACGGGCGCCTGTCCCACGTGGAAGCCCGGGTACCGACCTCGGATGCCGAGAGGGACGTACGTGTGGCGCTCACCCCCGAAGGCGAGGATCCGGACGAGTGGGAAGGGGTGAGGCCGAGCGTCCAGGCTCCGCCCGAGGTCGGGTTCGTGCCGGCGCGGCTCCCACTGGCCCGGCGGCTCCCCGCCGGGAGACACCACCTGTGGATGGAGACCGCCGGCGGACCGGTCCGGGCACTCGTGCTCTCGGCGCCACGGAGGTGCCCGCAGCCCGACGGTCGGTGGTGGGGCGCGTTCGCACCGCTCTACGCGCTCCGCTCCGAGGACGACTGGGGCGTCGGGAGCTTCTCCGAGCTGGCAGCGTTCCGAGGATGGATCGACGATCTGGGCGGATCGGTCGCGGCGACGCTCCCCTTGTTCGCGCAGTTCCTCGACGAGCCGATGGTCGAGCCGAGTCCCTATTCGCCGGCGAGCCGCCTCTTCTGGAACGAAACCTATATCGACGTGACCCGCGCCCCCGGTCTCGACGGATGCGCCGAGGCCCGCGAGGTGCTCGACGATCCCACGTTCCGCGAACAGGTGACTCGACTGCACAAAGCCGAGCTCACCGATCATCCTGCCGTGGCCGCCGCGAAGCGGCGGGTGCTCGACCCCCTGGCGCAGCACGCGTTCCGGGGCACCCTCCCGGCCGGCCTCGCGGAGTTCGCCGCGAACCCGCGTGCCGCCGACTACGCCCGGTTCCGGGCGGAGGCGGAGCGGCGCGGGGCGTGGTGGGGTGCCTGGCCCGATGCCGAACGGGATGGCTCGCTCTCCGGGGAGGCCGTCGATGACGACCGAGCCCGGTACCACCTGTTCGCCCAATGGGTGGCCGCCGAGCAGCTTTCGGAGTCCGCCGGCCGCGCGAGAGCCGGCGGGCTGATGCTCGATCTCCCGATCGGAGTGAACGGCGCCGGCTACGACGTCTGGCGGGAACGTGACTCGTTCGCGCCTGAGGTCGCCGCCGGCGCCCCGCCCGACGCCTTCTGGTCGCAGGGACAGGACTGGGGGGCTCCTCCGCCTCATCCGCACGGCGCGCGGGAGGCCGGCTACCGCTACCACGACGAGGTGTTCCGCACGCTGTTCCGATACGCCGCGGTCGCCCGGATCGACCATGTGATCGGGCTGCACCGCCTGTACTGGGTGCCCCGCGGCGCCTCGCCCAAGGAAGGCGTCTACGTCCGATACCGGGCCGAGGAGTGGTACGCCCTGCTGACGATCGCCGCGAACGAGGCCGGGGCGGTCGTCGCCGGCGAGGATCTCGGCACCGTGCCCGGCAACGTCCGTCCCGCGATGAAGGCGCACGGGCTCCTGCGGACCTACGTCGCGCAGCGAGAAGCGGGGACTGCCGGTCTCCCCGAGCCACCGGCCGAGTCCGTCGCCGCCCTGAACACCCACGACATGCCGACCTGGGCCGGGTTCTGGCGCGGGGCCGACGTCCCCCTCCGCGAGGAGCTCGGCCTGATCGACCACGACGAGGCAGAGCGGATCCTCGAGGCGCGACGCGGCGTGCGGGGCGCGCTCCCCGCGTCGCTTCCGGGGCTCCCGCCCGATCCCGACGGCGAGGATCCCCGCGCATCCTTGGAGGCCTCGTTGGAGCGCCTGGCCGCCAGCCGGGCCGCGATCGTCATGGCCTCGCTCGGCGACCTCCTGCTCGAGTCGGACCCGCAGAACGTCCCGGGCACGGGACCGGAACGCCTCAACTGGCGTCGCCGCTACCCGTGGACCCTCGAAGAGCTCCAGCAACGCCCGGAGGTCACGGCGGCGCTGGACCGGATCGACCGCGTCCGTCGCGAGGCGGAGGCCGGCGAGAAGTGACCGGAACCACCGTCCACCGGGCTCTGACCGCGGACGACCTCTATCTCTTCGGAGAGGGAACGCACGGCCGACTCGCCGAGAAACTGGGGGCCCACCCGCACCCCGACGGAACTTCTTTCGCCGTGTGGGCTCCGAACGCCGAGCAGGTCTCGGTCGTGGGCGACTTCAACGGCTGGAACACGGGTTCGGATCTCCTCGAGCCCGTCCACTCATCCGGCCTCTGGTCCGGGCGTGTCGAAGGCGCACACACGGGCAACGTCTACAAGTTCCACATCCGCTCCCGCCACGCCGGCTTCCGCGTGGACAAGGCCGATCCGTTCGCGTTCCGCGCGGAGACGCCTCCCCGGACGGGCTCGGTCGTCTGGGACCTCTCCTACGACTGGGGGGATGCCGATTGGCTTTCGACGCGCACCGACCGGAACAGGCTCTCGGGGCCGATGTCCATCTACGAGGTCCACCTCGGCTCCTGGCGGCGAGGGCCGGACGGCGGGTGGCTCGGGTATCGCGATGTCGCGGTCGAGCTCGCCGACCACGCGCTCGACCTCGGCTTCACCCACGTCGAACTTCTGCCCGTGATGGAACATCCTTTCTATGGCTCCTGGGGGTACCAGACCACCGGGTACTTCGCGCCGACGAGCAGGTTCGGCAGCCCCCAGGACCTGATGTTCCTGATCGACCATCTGCACCAACGGGGTCTCGGCGTGATCCTCGACTGGGTGCCGTCCCACTTCCCGGCCGATGAGCACGGCCTCGCGTACTTCGACGGCACGCACCTGTACGAGCACGCGGATCCTCGTCGCGGGTATCACCCCGACTGGCACACGCTGATCTTCAACTACGGCCGGAACGAGGTCCGGAGCTTCCTGCTCTCCAGCGCCGATCACTGGCTCCGCACGTACCACGCCGACGGACTGCGGGTGGATGCCGTCGCATCGATGCTGTACCTCGACTATTCGAGGAAGGCAGGCGAGTGGCTGCCGAACGTGCAGGGTGGTCGCGAGAACCTCGAGGCCGTCTCGTTCCTCCGCCGGTTGAACGAGGACGTCTACCGAGAGCACCCGGGCACCCAGACCTTCGCCGAGGAATCGACCGCGTGGCCGATGGTGTCGCGCCCGACGGACGTGGGTGGGCTCGGATTCGGGTTCAAGTGGGACATGGGTTGGATGCACGACACGCTGCAGTACCTGCGACGCGAGCCGATCCATCGGCGGTACCACCACGGCGAGCTCACGTTCCGGCAGGTGTACGCGTACTCGGAGAACTTCGTGTTGCCGCTCTCCCACGACGAGGTCGTGCATGGGAAGGGTTCGTTGCTCGGCAAGATGCCCGGCGACGATTGGCAACGGTTCGCCAACTTGCGCCTCCTTTTCGGCTACCAGTGGGCGCAGGCCGGAAAGAAGCTCCTGTTCATGGGCGGCGAGCTCGGCCAGCCGAGCGAATGGGATCACGATGCCAGCGTCGAATGGCACCTGCGTGAGGACCCTCGGCACGGCGGTGTCATCCGGTGGGTGCGCGACCTGAACGCGCTGCATCGCGACCTGCCTGCGCTGCATGCCTTGGACGTGGAACCTCGGGGGTTCGAGTGGATCGACGCATCGGATGCCGAAGGAGGCACGTTGTGCTTCCTCCGGCGGGGTCCGTCCGAACGGGACGTGGTGGCGGTGGCCCTCAACCTCACCCCGATGCCGCACGAGCGGTTCCGGATCGGACTGCCGACCCGCGGTGCCTGGCACGAGGCGTTGAACAGCGACGCCGAGGTGTATGGGGGGTCCGGCATGGGCAACCTGGGCCAGGTGGAGGCGACGTCGGTGCCCTGGCACGGACGGCCTCACAGCGCGCAGATCGTGCTCCCCCCGCTCGCGTCCGTCTTCCTCCGGCCGGGGGCGTCGTGACGATCCGCGTCTGGCCGGGGTCGCCCTACCCGCAGGGCGCCACCTGGGACGGCGAAGGGGTGAACTTCTCGCTCTTCTCCGAGCACGCGACCGGCGTCGAGCTCTGCCTGTACGACCGGCCGGACGACGCGATCGAGGCTGAGCGCATCCCGCTCACCAACCGGACCGACCTCCTCTGGCACGCCTACCTTCCCGACGTCCGCCCCGGCCGCCTTTACGGCTACCGGGTGCATGGGCCTTACGAACCTCGCGAAGGCCATCGGTTCAATCCGAACAAGCTCCTCCTCGACCCCTACGCGAGGGCGATCAGCGGGCCCGTCCGGTGGACCGACGCCGTGTACGGCTATGAGATCGGACATCCCGATGAGGACCTCTCCTTCGACGAGCGCGACAGTGCCGGCGCGATGCCGAAGTGCGTCGTGATCGACCCCGCGTTCACGTGGGGCGAGGATCGACGCCCCGAGACCCCGTGGAACCGCACCGTGGTCTACGAGACGCACGTGAAGGGTCTGACGAAGCTCCATCCGACGATCCCCCAGGAGATCAGGGGCACGTACCTGGCGCTCGCACACGATCCGGTCCTGGAACATCTGCGGTCGCTCGGCGTCACCGCCGTAGAGCTCATGCCCGTGCACCAGTTCGTCGACGACCGGGTCCTCGTCGAGCGTGGTCTGTCGAACTACTGGGGATACAACTCGATCGGGTTCTTCGCTCCCCATCACAGCTACGCGACGCGCACGGTCGGACAGCAGGTCTACGAGTTCAAGTCGATGGTGAAGACCCTGCACCGCGCCGGCATCGAGGTGATCCTCGATGTCGTCTACAACCACACCGCCGAGGGGAACCACCTCGGTCCGACGCTGTCGCTCCGGGGCATCGACAACAAGGCGTTCTACCGCCTGTCCCCCGAGGACGCCCGCTACTACACCGACTTCTCGGGCACCGGGAATAGCCTCAACATGCTGCACCCGCGCGCGATCCAGCTGATCATGGACAGCCTCCGGCACTGGGTGCTCGAGATGCACGTCGACGGTTTCCGGTTCGACCTGGCGCCGGTCCTGGCCCGGGAGCTGTACGAGATGAACCGCCTCGGGACGTTCTTCGACATCATCCAGCAGGACCCGGTGCTCTCACAGGTGAAGCTGATCGCCGAGCCGTGGGACGTCGGGCCCGGCGGCTATCAGGTGGGCAACTTCCCCGTGGGCTGGGCCGAATGGAACGGCAGGTACCGGGACTGCGTGCGGAAGTTCTGGCGAGGCGATCCCGGGCAGCTCCCGGAGCTCGCGTTCCGGCTGTCCGGGTCCAGCGACCTGTACGAAGCGAGCGGCCGAAACACCTACGCCTCGGTCAACTTCGTGACCGCCCACGACGGCTTCACGTTGCAGGACCTCGTAACCCACGCGGAGAAGCACAACGAACCGAACGGCGAAGGCAACAAGGACGGGACGGACGAGAACTTCTCCCACAACTGGGGTGTCGAAGGCCCGACCGATCAGCCGGAGGTCGTCGAGATCCGCCAGCGGATGAAGCGCAACCTGATGGCCACGCTCGTCTTCTCACAGGGTGTTCGGATGCTCCTCGGCGGCGACGAGATCGGACGCACGCAACGAGGCAACAACAACGCCTACTGTCAGGACAACGAGCTGAGCTGGTTCGCTTGGGAACGACGCGACCAGGACATGCTCGCGTTCACCCGGGAAACCCTCAAGATCTTCCGGTCGAACCCGGTGCTGCGGCGGCGCTCGTTCTTCAGCGGGATGCTCGACGGCGGACGCCGCAAGGACGTCATGTGGGTGCGTGCCGACGGCGCGGAGATGTCCGGCGAGGACTGGGCGGATCCCGAGAACCGTCTCCTCGGGATGTTGATCGCGGGACGGGCGACGGACGAGCGTGACGAACGTGGCCGTCTGATCCGGGGTGACACGGTTCTGTTGCTGCTGAACGGCGGCTCGCGCTCGAGGAAGGTCACGCTGCCGCACCTGGAGGGAAACGGCCAGTGGCGCGAGGTCCTGAACACCGCGAGGACGGGTCACACGAGGGTGGTGCGCCGCGAGGCCCTGAATCTCGTGGCGCACTCGTTGATGCTGCTGCGGTTCGAGGGCGCGGAACGAACGTCCGAGCGGTCCGCGGGCGGCGCCTGATCCGGCAGGATCAGGCGCCGCCTCAGCACCACATCGAGCACTACATCTGGAGCGCGGCCCGCGCCTTGTCGTTGTCGTCGGTGACGGCCACGGCTCTGTTGTTGGTCGCGAGGTAGACGGCCCGCATGTTGACGCCGGCATCCGCCACCGCTCGCGCCATCCTGCCCATCGTGCCCGGCGTGCTCACTTCGCCCGGGATCTCGCTCACGATCGCCTCGGACTCGCTCTCGACCGTCAAGCCGGCGCCCTCGAGCGCGGCCCGCGCGGCAGCGGCGTCATCTACCAGGAGATGGATCACGCCCCGATCGCCCAACCCGACGCCGCAGAGACCTTCGATGTTGATGCCCGCGTTGCCCAACGCCTCCCCGACGTCGGCCAGTCCACCGGGACTGTCTTCGACGGTCACGCCCAGATCCGTCGGCATCGGTCTGCCCCTTTCCCTCGACTGCTGCCGGTGTACGCCGCGAGGGAGGGCCAGTCAAATCCGACAGCGACGTGCGTACGGGAGCATCAAGACGGGGAACCGACCGAGCGTGGTCGGCGATCCTCGGCGGCCAGACCGGCCGCCCTCGGGCGTTATCAGCCGACCCCGTCCGGCGGCGGCTCCTCCTCGGGGTTGGGAGCCGGCACCGTCCGCGGTGGGTTCGTGACCTGCGTCCGCGGTGCCGCGATCTCGATGTCGATGACCAGCGCCGCCGCCGCGTCGAGGCCGAGCCCATCCACGGCGAACAGGTCTGTGGGCTCGCCGCAGCCGCCGGCGGCCACCAGCAACGTGGTTCGGTCGAGCCACCCCAGCGCCTCCGTGGGTCGCGTCTCGTCGGGGATCGCGGTTCGCGTCTCTCCTCGGGACAGGACGAGAGCTGTGCGCTCCTCGCAGGTCGTGCCCTCGGTGAGTGCCCGGAGGGATCCGGCCGGAGCGAGCCGGAGGCCGGCTGCCGCCGCCCCTTCGGTGCCGCGCCAGGAGGTACCGAATCCGGTCCGGTTCTCGAGCTTCATGAAATGAAGCTCTGGGTAGCCCTCCTCGTGTTGGGCCGTCCACCAGAGCGTCCTCCCGTTCGGCGAGAACGCGAGTGAGGTGAACTCGGTCCCCCGCTCGGAGAACACGAGACGCTGGGGATCCTCGCCTTCGTTCGTCGAGAGCCAGATCTCCTGACCGTCCGATGTCCTCACCACGAATGCCAGCGCCAGACCGCTCGGGTGATATGCCACCTGGAGGTACTTCCCCGGAGGAAGGGATCCGAGCCTGACCAGGCGACCGTCATCGACGAACCGTTTCCTCGGGATGCCCTTCACGTCCGCGAACACCACCGCGAGACCCAGCGGATGCCCCCAGTCGAAGGCGCTCACGGAGGTGTCGATCGCCGGGAGGTCCGGCGCATCGCCGCCGATACCGCGGATCTCGAACCCGTCCAGCAGGACGCGATCTCCTTGCGGTCCCCACGCGAACGGACCGGCATCCTCGACAGGGAACAGGCAGCCCAGATCGCCGTCGTCGGGGTCGAGGGCCCATGCGCGGCCGTCGGCGACGAAGGCGACGGTGTGGGATGCATCGGCGCCGCCGATGCATCCCGCGGGCAGCGGCGTCCCGTCCGGCAACCGAGCGCCGGCGGCGGCGGCGGACGGGGACCCGGTCGGGTCACCGGATCCCGACGGAGGCGTCTCGTCGAGGGAGGGCTGCGTACACGCCCCGAGCAGCAAGATCGACGTGAGGACGAACCGGATCCACCGCATGGCGTTTCCGACGGTACACCTCGGCCAGCGCACGGCGAGGGTCCTCTAGAGATCGCCGCGCAATCCCCAGAGTTGCGGGAAGAACCGCTTGTCGAGGGTCGTCCGCAGGTATCCGACGCCCGAGGACCCACCCGTCCCCCGCTTCGCTCCGATCTCGCGCTCCACCATCAAGACGTGGAGCGAACGCCATCGCGCGACGTTCTCGTCGTGGTCGAGCAAGGCTTCCGAGACGGCGAACAGCTCCTGTTGCTCACGCGCCATCGCCACCAAGGATGCAGACCGCCGCTCCTCGTCCTCCGCCGGCATCGGCAGACCGTTCGACTCCAAGAGCGCGCAGAAGCCGTCCCAGAGCGTCGGCTCGGCGAGCCTGCGCTGAAGACGACCTCGCTCTTCCGCCGAGGCAGAGAGGTCCCGGAGGAGCCGCTCGTCCTTCAGCCCGCTGAGGAACTCCATCTCCCGGAACTGGGCGGACTGGAACCCCGACGCCGGCGCCAGGTGGTCGCGGAAGGCGAGGAAGTCCTGCGGCGACATCGTCTCCAGGACCTCGATGTGTTCGATCAGGACGCGCTCGATCGCGTGGATCCGGGTCAAGTAATGACGCGCGCGCTCGGTGTCCCCGGCGAAGAGACGATCGCGGACCGACTCCAGCTCGAACAGCAACTGCTTGAACCAGAGCTCGTAGGCCTGGTGGACCACGATGAACAGGAGCTCGTCGTGCACCGGAGGATCGGAGAGGAGCTGCTGCATCGAGAGGAGCTCGGAGAGCTTCAGGTAGCCGCCGTACGTGAGGGTGTCTACCTCGGCGTCGCTCGTCCGGCCGAATCGCCGCTGCCTCGCCTCCGTCATCGCTCCGAGCCTAGCGAAGCGACGGGTGACGGCTCCTCCCTGGATGTGCGATACCCATATCCTTGGGTTGCCTCGCGCAGAGGAAGTGGCGGGTGGACGACATCGATCGAACCGAGGAACGGCTCGGGGGCCAGATCCACACGGCGCCCTCCTCTGTCGATGCCCAGGGGGACGGGTCGACGGTCGCCGAACGCCGGCTCGCAGCGATCGTGCAGTCTTCCGACGATGCGATCTTCAGCGTCACGGCCGATGGTCTGATCGAGAGCTGGAACCCCGCGGCCGAGCGGCTCTACGGGTTCCGCGCCGAGGAGATCGTCGGGAAACACGTGGAACTCACTGCGCCGCCTGATCACCGCGACGAGGTGACCCAGAACATCCGGCGTGCGATGGCTGGCGAGCATGTGCGCGACCAGGAGACCGTCCGGATGGCCAAGGACGGCCGACGGATCGACGTCGCGCTCACGATCTCGCCGATCTACGACAGCGATGGCGGAGTGAGCGGGATGTCGACCAGTGCCCGAGACATCACCGATCGGAAACAGACTGAGGAACGCGCGCGCGCGCTCTCCCGCGCACTCGAGGAGGCCCGAGACACGCTCGAGCTCGTGACGATCGGCGCGGCCGACGGCATCACGATCCAGGATGCCGAGGGCAGGGTCGTGTACGCGAACCTCGCGGCCGCTCGGATGTCCGGGTACGGATCGGTCGACGAGTTCCTGGCTGCCGATCCGCGAGAGCGCCTCGCTCACTGGGTGATGCTGAACGAAGACGGCGAGCCGTTCCCCGTGGACGAGCTTCCCGGCCGTCGGGTCCTCGCGGGTGAGCCAGAGGCGGAGGCCGTGCTTCGGGTGCGGGACCGACGGGATGAGCATGAGTTCTGGTCGATCGTGAAAGCCACCGCCACCTTCGACGCGCAGGGACGAGTGCGATACGCGATCAACCTCTTCCGCGACATCACCGGTCAGAAGGAAGCCGAGCGAAGCGCGCAACGGAAAGCGACGCAGATGTCCCACCTCTACGCGATCACGGCAGCGCTATCGGGAGCGACCGACGTCGCCGTGATCGCCGAGGTACTGGCCGGGCAGACCTCGACGGCGTTCGAGGCCTCTCGTGGAGCGGTCGTCCTGCGCTCGCAGGATGGCACGGCCCTGGAGACCGTCGCCTGGCGGGGGCACGAGTCCGACATGATCGAACGGTGGCGACGCTTCCCGCTGGACTCCAACACCCCGATCGGGGACGCGGTCCTCAGGAACGAACCGGTCCTCATGCCCGATCGGGACACGTGGCTCGCCCGATACCCGGGGCTCGCGCGAGAACAGCTGCCCGCGGCGGCGGCCTCGATCCCTCTCGATATGGGAGACCGCGCGATCGGTGGTCTCACCCTCAGCTTCGATCAACCCCGGGAGTTCACCGCGGAGGATGTCGGGTTCATGCTGGGCGCCGCGAGACAAGGGGCGCAGGCACTTGAGCGGGCTCGCTCGGAGGAGATCCGACGCCTCGCGGAAGGGCGGCTCGCGTTGCTCGCGCGAGCCGGCGGCCTGCTCGCGGAGTCGCTCGACTATCCGAAGACCCTCGCCGCGGTCACGGACCTCGTGGTTCCTCAGCTCGCCGACTGGGCGACCGTAGAGCTCCTGGAGCCGGACGGTTCGATCCGTTCGTTGGCCGTCGCGCACGTGGACCCGGAGAAGGTGGCATTCGCCAAGGAGTTCCGGCGGCGCCGGCCCCCGGACCTCTCGGCGCCAACCGGCGTCGGCCACGTGATCTCGACCGGTCAGGCCGAGCTCGTCCCCGAGATCAGCGAGGAGATGATCGCCGCCATCGACGATCATGAAGTGACGGGCCTGGTTCGCGAACTGCAGCTCCGTTCGGTGATGATCGTGCCGCTGGCAGCTCGCGGCAGGACCCTCGGCGCGATGACGTACGTGTGGGCCGAGTCCGGCAACATCTATTCCTCGGCCGACCTCGCTGTCGCTCAGACGCTCGCCGCGCGCATCGCGCTGGTGATCGACAATGCGCGGCTGTACCGCGACCGGGACCACATCGCTCGGACGCTGCAGCAGAGCCTGCTCCCCCCCGACCCCCCGCCCATCGATGGTGTCGACCTCGCAGCCCGGTACCGACCATCGGGCGAAGGCATCGAGGTCGGTGGCGACTTCTACGATGCATTCGACATCGGTGGCGGCGAGTGGACGGTGGCGCTCGGCGACGTGTGCGGCAAAGGGCCCGACGCGGCCGCACTGATGGGGATGGTGCGGCACACGATCCGCGCCGCGGCGATCCGCGAACGCGCCCCGGCGCGGGTTCTCTCGACCGTGAACGCCGCCGTCGGGCGGCAAACCTCCGAGGACCAGTTCTGCACCGCGATCGCCGCTCGCCTGCGTCCGCAGGAGGATCAGGTGATCGTGTGGATCTGCGTCGCCGGCCATCCGCCTCCCCTGGTCCTCCGCGGCGATGGCTCCCTGCACTGGATCCGCGGAGCCGGAGCCCTCTTGGGCGTCTTCGAGGACGCGCGGCTGGCCGAAGACGAGCTCAGGCTGGCCCCGGGAGACACGCTGATCCTGTACACCGATGGCGTCACAGAAGAGCGCGGCGTGCAGGGCGCGTTCGGTGAGGATGGGCTCACCGCCGTCCTCGAGGGTGCTGCGGGAGCTTCCGCGGCCGAGATCGTGGACCGTATCGAGCGAGCGGTCCTCGCCCACGGTCAGGGTGAGCCGAGGGATGACATCGCGATCCTCGCGGTCAGAGCGACGGGTTGACCGCGGCCTACGGTTGCCAGGCGCCCACCGCCGTGCGGAACGGGTGCACCTCGATGTCTCGCCAGACCCCGTCCGTGACGTAGGGGTCCCCCGCGAGCCAGGAGTCCACGCCCTCCCTGTCGGGGAACTCGACGAGCAGCATCGAACCGATCATCCCACCGGACTCGTTCAGGAGAGCCCCACCGACGAGCACGTTGCCGGCGTCGACCAGTGGACGGATCGAGTCGAGGTGGGTCGGTCTTGTTCTTTGCCGGCGCTCCAACGCGCCCTCGTCCGTCCCGTCCCGCGCCACCACCAGGAACTGCATGTCGCCCCTCCTCGTCGCGTTCGTGGGCTCAAGCTACCCGCCGATGCAGCGATCCGGCCTATTGCACGTCGCGGATGCGAACGAAGGTGAACCCGAGCGCGAGTGTGATCGCGACATAGCCGAGGATCACGAACAACGCCCGGCCCGGTGAGAGAACGTACGACCCGGACACGACGCCGAATTCGGTGGTTTGCCAGCCGACGAAGCTCACGATGTTGTCGCCCAGCAACCACGGGCTCCACAGCGGACGGAAAGCCCGGAGAAGCCCTTCCAGGACGGCGGTGTAGACGAAGACCGCCCCAAGCGCTGCGGAGGTGTGCCGTCCGATCGCGGCGACCGCCCCGCCGATGAGGGCAGCCACGGCCGCGAGAACCGCGATCCGGAGCGAAGTGCCCGCGATATCACGCCACCAGCCATCCGTGAGTTCCGTGGATCCTCTCAACGCGGCGGCGACAGCGAGCGCCGCCGAGAGGAAGGCAACGATCAGGAGCGTGATCGCGAAGACGCCCGATCCTACGACCGCGATCCTCGCTCCGAACCATCGCAGCCGTCGCGGCTCCCAGGTGAAGATCGTGCTGATGGTCCCGGTCTGCCAGGACGCAGCGACGACGGATGCGCCGACGACTAGGCCGAGGATGCTGGTGAGCGAGGAGATCCCTTCCAGGATCTGGGGGAGCTCGGCGAGCGCGAGGTGCGACGGCATGTAGTTGGTGGCGTTCCCGGCGTTCTCACGACAGAACTCTTCGAGCGATCCGTTGACATCTTCTTCCGCGGATCCGCTCATGCAGAAGCGGAACTGCTGCTCCGCTTCGGCCCGGGCTGCCGCGCGGACCTCTTCGGTTGGCTGCGTGGACTGCCAGCCGGCGATCACGGCTCCCACCCCGCACCCGCCAAGCGCAGCTCCCAGAAGCACAGCGACCAAGCGGCGCGACCGGAACCGCAGGAGCTCGGAAGCGAGGAGACCCCTCATGCGCCGACCTGGTGGTCGTCGCCGGTGAGCTCCAGGAAGGCTTGTTCGAGGTTGCCTTCGTCCGGCTGGAGGAGCGACGGATAGACGCCTTTGGCTGCGAGGGCCCTCGCTACGCGCTCCCCGTCCTCAGGTGGGACGGCCGCTCGAATCAGATCACCCTCGATGGTCGCGGCGATCCCCGCATCGACGAGTGCGAGCCGGCCCGCCTCGAGGTCGGGCACGCGCACCGCGATGCGCGCTCCGCGGCCGGACGCGAGCACGTCGTGCACGGAGCCGGCGGCGACGAGGCGCCCTCGTGCGATGATCGCGACGCGATCGGCAACCTGCTGGACCTCGGAAAGGATGTGACTCGAGACGAACACTGTCCGGCCCTCGGCGCCGAGGCTCCGCAGGAGATCGCGCACCTCGACGATCCCGGCGGGATCGAGACCGTTGGCGGGCTCGTCCAGGATCAGCAGCGAGGGGTCCTTCAACAGCGCCGCGGCGATGCCGAGGCGTTGCTTCATCCCCAGGGAGTAGGTCCTGACCATGTCGTTCGCGCGGGCCGTGAGCCCGACGCGATCGAGCGCGGCATCGACGGCATCGCGAGCGATGCCGTCGATCCTCGCCAGGATCTGTAGGTTCCGCTGGCCCGTGAATCGCGGGAAGAGCGCGGGGGCTTCCACGATCGATCCCGTCCTACGGATCACCGCCGGCAAACCTCGCGGGACGTCGGCTCCGAGGATGCGGGCCTTCCCAGCCGAAGCGGAAACGAGGCCGAGGAGGCATCGGATCGTCGTCGTCTTGCCGGCGCCGTTCGGACCGAGGAACCCGAAGACACCACCTTCGGGGACCTCGAGGTCCAGACCATCGAGAGCGACGGTCGGGGTCCCACGTAACCGCCGGTACTCCTTGCGGAGTCCCTCGACCTCGATCACGGCCGTCATCGGGATCGACCGTACCTCGGGGGCGGAGTCGGGCACGGAGCGCCGCCCCAGTTGCTACGGTCCGGCGGAACGAAGGGGGCGTCAGTGGACCCGAACCACGAGATCTTGTTCGAACCGGTTCGCATCGGCCCGAAGACGCTGCGGAACCGCTTCTACCAGGTCCCTCACTGCTCCGGGTTCGGTACCGAGAAGCCGTGGACGCAAGCCGCGCACCGCGGCGTGAAAGCCGAGGGTGGCTGGGCGGCGGTCTGCACCGAGTACGCACCCTTCTCCCCGGACTCCGACGAGGCGCCTCTGATCGCGGCTCGATTCTGGGACGAAGATGACATGCGGGCGCTGCGCCTCATGACGGACGCTGCGCACGAGCACGGCGCCCTGGCTGGCCTTGAGCTCCACCACAGCGGCGCCCACGCGCCCAACAGCCAGACGCGTCTTCCGTCCATCGCCCCGAGCCAGCTCGCTTCCGACCTGGAGCCGCACGTGGTGCCCAAGGAGATGGAGCGGACCGATATCCGCAGGGTGGTGAACGGCTGGGCGGACGCGGCCGTGCGGGCACGGGATTGTGGGTTCGACATCGTGTACGTGTACGGGGCGCACTCGTACCTGCCGATGCAGTTCCTCTCGCCCTTCTACAACAAGCGGGCCGATGGCTACGGCGGAGCACTGAAGGATCGCGCGCGGTTCTGGCTGGAGACGTTGGAGGGCGTTCGCGACGCGGTCGGCGCGGATTGCGCGGTCGTGACCCGGATCGCGGTGGAAGCGCTGGGGCCGGCGGGGATCCATCTCGAAGAGGCGCTGGAGTTCATCAACTTCGCTGACGACCTTGTGGATCTCTGGGACGTGAACGTCGGCTCGATCGCGTACTGGAGCAAGGACTCGGGGACGTCTCGGTACTTCGACGAGGGCTACCAGCTCGAGTGGACCGGCGGGATACGCCAGACGACCGCGAAGCCGATCGTCGGGGTCGGTCGGCTGACCAGCCCCGACCGCATGGCCTCGATCGTGCGCAGCGGCGCGTGGGACCTGGTGGGCGCCGCACGCCCGTCGATCGCCGATCCGTTCCTCCCGCAGAAGATCTTCGAGGGTCGCACCGACGAGATCCGGGAGTGCACCGGCTCGAACGTCTGCATCATGAAGGTGGACGGCTTCGGACACCTCGGGTGCATCCAGAACGCCACCGCGGGTGAGGAGCACCGTCGCGGCTGGCACCCCGAGCGCTTCGAGCGGGCAACCAACGCCGGGAAAAGCGTCCTGGTGGTCGGCGCCGGCCCGGCCGGCATGGAGTGCGCGGTTACGCTCGGACGGCGTGGGTTCGAAGCCGTGCATCTCGTCGAGGCCTCGGACGACGTCGGCGGACGGATGCGATGGGTGCGGAGGCTCCCAACCCTCGGCGATTGGGGACGGATCGTGGACCATCGCAAGGTGATGCTCTCGAAGCTCCGGAACGTCGAGGTCGTGACCGGGCGTCGGCTCTCGGCCGAGGACGTGCGCGATTACGGGGCGCAGCTCGTCGTGGTAGCGACCGGCTCGCGGTGGTCCGGCGAAGGACTGCAGTCGTCGACGCACGAGCCGATCTGGGGTGCCTCCCCTTCACTCCCGCACGTGCTTACGCCCGAGCAGGTGATGGACGGGAAGCGGCCACCCGGTCGCCGCGTGGTCGTCTACGACGCGGAGGGGTACTTCGTCGGGCCTGGGATCGCGGAGCTCCTCGCGAACGAAGGCCTCGAGACCCATCTCGTCACTTCGCTCGATGTCGTTTCCCCGATCTCCGACCTGACGCTCGAGGGCCCGATGCTCCGGCAGCACCTCCACGAGCTGGGCGTGAGGGCGCACCGTGGCGTGACGGTCCTGGCGGTCGAGCCCGGCCTGGCGTCGGGTGATGACGAGTTCGAGGAGCCGTGGTCGCTCGAGACGGACGGGATCGTGCTCGTGACGCAGCAAGTCTCCGACGACCTTCTGTACCGGGAGCTTCTCGACGACCCGGATGCGCTCGACGTGGCGGAGATCGAGGCCGTCTACCGGATCGGCGACTGCGTGGCGCCCCGGATGATCTCCGAGGCGATCTTCGACGGCCACCGCCTCGCGCGAGAGATCGACGGAGCGGATCCCGCCGTCGCGCTCCCCTTCGACCGGGAGCGCAACGTGCCCGACGTCCAGCCTGCCGCGAGATGATGGGTGGCATGGACACCAAGCCTCTCGGCACCGACCTTCCCGACGGCGTTCGGTTCATCGGGCCGGAGGTCGACTGGGAGGCCGGATGGGCTCCGGGTGACTCGCCGTCCCAGGCGGATCTGAACGCCTGCGTCGCATGCGGTCTCTGCCTGCCGCACTGCCCGACGTACCGGCTGACCGGCGAAGAGTCGGCGTCGCCACGCGGCCGGATCACGGCCATGCGGGCGGTCCACGAGGGCCGCGCGGCGACGGACGGGACGTTCGCGGAGTTCATGGACCTCTGCCTCGTGTGCCGCGCCTGCGAGGACGTCTGTCCGTCGCACGTGCCGTTCGGCCGGATGATGGAGGCGGCGCGGACGCAGATCGAACCGCTCCGTTCGAGGCGCGCTCGGTTCGTGCGGTGGGTCGGCCTCGACGTGGTCCTACCGTCGCCCACCCTGACCCGGGTGGCGGGTGCGCTCGCTCCCGTCGCGCGTCCCTTCCTCCCTCGACGCGTGCGATCGTTGATCCCGCGCGGGGCCTGGGCCGCGGGACGGCTACCCCGCAGCACGGAGCCGCAGGGTGAGCTCCGAGGGACGGTCGCCCTCCTGTCCGGCTGCGTGCAGGGCCTCTGGTTCCGGCGGGTGAACCTCGCGACGATCCGGGTGCTGGCGAGGAACGGCTGGCGCGTCGTGGTCCCGGGCGACCAGACGTGTTGCGGTGCCCTGGCGGCCCACAACGGCCACCTCGACACGGCGCGGACGCTCGCGAAGAAGAACGCGGCGGCGTTCGCGAGGGTCGACCATGTCGTCGTGAACGCGGCCGGATGCGGCGCGCACATGGCCGCTTACGGCGACCTCGTCGAGGGCGCCAGACCTTCCCGTGCGCGATGTGGTGGCGTTCCTCCACGAGGAGGGGCTCCGGGCCGACGCCGGTTCGCTCCCGGAGTCCACGATCGTCGCGTACCACGACGCGTGTCACGCGCTGCGTGCACAAGGCATCCATCGGCAGCCTCGCGAGCTGCTGGGCGCGATCAGGAACCTCGAGCTCGTAGAGATCCCGAACGGCGACCGCTGCTGCGGCGCCGCCGGGATCTACAACGTGACCGAGCCCGAGATGTCCGGGCGGCTGATGCGTGAGAAGGCCCAAGCGGTCGCCTCGACAGGTGCAGCCCTGGTTGCCTCCGGCAACCCCGGCTGCACGATGCAACTCCTGGCTGGCCTGCGAGAGATCGGCACGACCGTCGACGTCGTCCACCCCGTGGAGCTGCTCGACGCCGCTGCGCCCCGATCGCGGTGACGGCCTACCAGCGAGGGTCGACCGCGAGCAGCGCGACCTCGCCGGTGCACTCCGTTCCGGCGCCGTAGCGAGGGTCGGCACCGATACCGAGGCGTATGTAGAAGCAGGCGCCCGGGCGCGTCTGGACGGCCGCTGCCCATACGGTCTCCGACGCGGAGACGCTCACATCGTTCAGGCCGACGGACGCTTCGGCCGCCGGCCGGAACGACAGGTCCGCGACGTCCTCCTCGAGAGCGACGGCATCGGCTTCTTCGAACGAACCTGTGCGGCTTTGGACGATCTCGGCGGCCGCCTGGGCTCGACGCAGCGTGTCCTGCGCGTGCCCGATCGAGTTCGCGAGCGGCCGGTTCGCGAAGATCTCCACGATCAAGAACAGTCCGCCGACCAGCAACGTCCCCGCGATGACCCAGAATCCTCGGTTCGGACGCGGCAAGGGTTCGGGTCCCAGTTCGTCCTCGTATGCCCTGATGACGTCGTCGATGGCCATCGCCGATGAGGGTACGAAACCCGCTAGGCGAGTGCCCGGGAGAGCTCCGACAGACTCTCGAGGTTGTGCCCCGAGAGGAACACATCGACGGAGGGCAACGCCGCCGCCATCCCACGCGCGAGCGGCTCGTATCGTGGCGACCCCTTCAGCGGGTTCACCCACACCACCTTGTGCGCCAACCGCCCCAACCGAGCCATCTGAACCCTGAGCATCTCCGGATCCCCGCGCTCCAACCCGTCGCTGCACAGCACAACGACCGCTCCACGCAACGCTGCGCGTTGGCCCCACCCCGCCAGGAGCGACTTCAGTGACTCCCCGATCCGAGTGCCGCCCTCCCAATCAGCTACCGTCCGGCCGATCTCGCGAAGGGCGCGGTCGGGGTCCTTCGTGCGGAGCGTTCGTGTGACGCGGGTGAGACGTGTGCCGAAGCAGAACACCTCCACACGCCGGCCGGCCGCCATCGCGGCAAAGCCGAACTGCACCAACGCCCGCGCGTATGGCGACATGGAGCCGCTCACGTCGAGGATCAGCACGAGCGGCCGGCCGCGGACGCGGCGGTCGCGCCACGCCCGCTCGAACGGCTCCCCCCGCGTCCGCAGCGACCGCCGCAGGGTGCGACGGACGTCGAACCTGGCGCCTTTGGGCGAGGGGCGCGTCCGGCGCGTCCGCTGGTTCGGCAGCGCCACCGCGAGTGCCCGGATCAACCTGCCGACCTCCTCGCGCTCGTCCTCGGAGAGGTCGGCGAACGACTTCGATCGCAACACCTCGACGGCACTCGCGACGATACGGATCGCGGCCTCGTCGCCGGCCTTGGGCGCCTCATCGTCCTCGGTGAGCCCGTGCCATTCGGCGGCGGTCCTTCCCGCCCGGACATCCAGGTCGTCCGGTTGGTCTCCCCACACGGCCCCCTGACGCGCGAAGGAGGGCAGGTCGAGCTCGATCTTCAGATCCTCGGTCGAGCGAAGTGACCGGTACCAGTCCTCGAACGCGAGGTCATAGGCAGCCAGATCCTCCTTCCGGCCGATCATCGAGACGCGGCCGGCCCAGTAGAGAGAGAGGCGGTCGGTCAAACCGAGCGCCGCGACCGCCCGGACGAAGGTCAGGATGCGGCCCGTGCCGACGGGCAAGCCTCGGGCCCGCAATCCCCTTCCGAAGGCGACCAGCGGCTCGAGCGGCTGGGCGGAACCGGGCTCAGCCATCCCGGTCGCCGACGACCTCGGCGAGCCGCGGCGTCACCAGCTCCTGATCCTCGTGATCCTTCACGACCGCACCCAGGGTGTCGCGCGCCAGCCCAGAGCTCAGTCGATCGGCACCTAGGAACGCGAGCGCGTTGGCCCAGTCGATCGTCTCTGCCACGCCGGGAAGCTTCGCCAGATCGAGCGAACGCAACCGGGCGACCGCCTCGGCCACGTCGCGGGCGAGCGCCTCGCCGACGTGCGGGGCGCGCGCTCGCACGATCTCCACCTCACGATCCAGCCCGGGATGGTCGATCCAGTGGTACAGGCACCGCCGCTTCAGCGCGTCGTGCAGCTCTCTCGTCCGGTTCGACGTGACCACCACCGCCGGCGGCGATTCCGCCACGACCTGCCCGACCTCCGGGATCGTCACCGCGAACTCGGAAAGGATCTCGAGCAGGAAGGCCTCGAATTCGTCGTCGGCGCGGTCCAGCTCGTCCACGAGCAGGACCGCCCCCGAGCCCGCCCTGATCGCCTCGAGCAGCGGCCGCTCGACGAGGAACTCGGGGCCGAAGAGATCCTCGACGTGTCGCTCGGCCTCCGAAGCATCCAGCGCCCTCACAGCCAAGAGCTGCCGGGCGTAGTTCCACTCGTAGAGCGCCTGCGACGCGTCGATCCCCTCGTAGCACTGGAGCCGTATCAGCCGGCGTCCCAGCAGCTCGGCCAGGACCTTCGCCACCTCGGTCTTGCCGACACCGGCCTCACCTTCGAGCAAGAGCGGCTTGTCGAGCGAAAGCGCCAGGTGGATCGCGGTCGCGAGACCCCGGTCGGCGAGGTAGGCATGCGAACCCAACTGAGCCTGGAGTTCGTCCACCGAAGCGAAGCGGCCGTCCATCGGCACCCCATGCTACGGGACCCAACGTGGCCCGCTTGGCCGGTTCGACGGACACCCGCCTCGTGGGGTTGAATGGATGCCTTAGAGCACTAGCGGAGGAAGGGCGCATGGCGGAGATCGTGCTCGACCACGTGACGAAGGTCTATGGCGAGGGTGGGCCAAGCGCCGTCTCGGATCTGAACCTGAGCATCGAAGACGGAGAGTTCATCGTGCTCGTCGGTCCCTCCGGGTGCGGGAAGACCACAGCGCTTCGGATGGTCGCCGGGCTCGAATCGATCACGGACGGCACGGTCTCGATCGGCGATCGCGTGGTGAACACCGTGCCCCCGAAGGAACGGGACATCGCGATGGTCTTCCAGAACTACGCGTTGTACCCGCATATGTCGGTCTACGACAACATGGCCTTCGGCCTCAAACTGCGGAAGCTCCCGAAGGATGAGATCGACCGGCGCGTGATCGAGGCCGCGAAGATCCTGGGCCTGGAGGAGTTCCTCGAGCGGAAGCCCGCGGCACTTTCCGGTGGGCAGCGACAGAGGGTCGCGATGGGACGCGCGATCGTGCGGGAACCGAAGGCGTTCCTGATGGACGAGCCGCTCTCCAACCTGGACGCCAAGCTTCGCGTGCAGATGCGATCGGAGATCGCCCGGATCCAGCACGACCTCTCCACGACGACGCTCTACGTCACGCACGACCAGGTCGAGGCGATGACGATGGGCGATCGGGTAGCCGTCATCCGGAAGGGCATCCTCCAGCAGGTCGACGCCCCGCAGTTCCTCTACGACCATCCGAACAACCTGTTCGTCGCGGGCTTCATCGGCTCGCCCGCCATGAACATGGTCGAGGGCACGCTCGCCGGGTCGAACGGATCCTTCATGGTGGAGTTCGGCGGTTACCGGCTCGCGGTCCCAGACGACGTCTTCGGATCCCGTCCGGAGCTGAAGGGCTACGAAGGGAAGCAAGTGATCGTCGGTATCCGTCCGGAGGACATGGAGGACGCCGAGTTGGTGCCGGATGCGCCGGCCGAACACCGGATCAGCTCGGCCGTGCTCCTCCAGGAGGCGCTGGGCGCCGACGTGCTTGTGCACTTCATGATCAAAGCGCCGGCGTTGATGACCGAGGACGCGAAGGAGCTGGCGGGCGACGTGGGACAGGAAGCGCTCGAAGCCGTCGAGCGAGGAGCCGTCGCGGGCGAGTCCGAGTTCCTCGCCCGTCTGAACCCCAGGACGAAGGTGAGGAAGGGCGAGCCGCTCGAACTCGTCGTTGACGTGCACCGGATGCATTTCTTCGATCCGGAGAACGGTCAGGGTATCTACGGCGGCGACCGAGAGCCGAACGGCTCCCCTTCGTCGTAGGAGCATATGGATGGCGAGGCGACCAGCGAAGGGACACAACGACAGAGGGAGGGGAATCGCGATGCGGAAGTTGCGGATGCTCGCGCTGCCGGTGGTGATCGTGATGATCGCCGCGGCGTGCTCGGCCGAGGAGCCAAGTGACGGAACCGGTGGCGGCAACCAGACGGAGGACAAGGGCACGGTCAACGTGATGAACGCCTTGGAGCCCGAGGAGAACACCGTTCTCCAGTCGATCACCGACGACCTGATCACCCCTGAGGTGGAATACGTGGCGGAGTTCGAGCAGGTGGACGACGTCGCGCAGCAGATCCAGATCCGCTCCGAGGGAGGGACCCTCGACGTCGTCCTCGTACCGCAACCCGGAGCCGTGCAGGAGCAAGCCGCGTCAGGGAACGCCGTTTCCCTCGAGGACATGGGCTTCGACATCGCGGATATCGAGAGCACCTTCGGCGAGTACTTCGTGTCGCTCGGCGAGTTCGAAGGGGAGCACTACGGAATCCCGACCAACATCAACCTGAAGAGCATGGTCTGGTACCCGAAGGACGACTTCGACGCCGCCGGCTACGAGGTCCCCACGACGTGGGACGAGATGATCGCCCTTTCCGACCAGATCGTCGCCGACGGCGGGACGCCGTGGTGCGTCGGTTTCGAGTCCGGAGGCGACACGGGGTGGCCGGCCACCGACTGGATGGAAGACATCATGCTCCGCACGGCGGGGCCGGACGCTTACGACCAGTGGATCACCCACGAGATCCCGTTCAACGGCCCTGAGGTCACCCAGGCCGGGGAGCTGTTCGGCGACGTCATGTTCGGCGAAGGGTACGTCCTCGGCGGGGCCGACCAGACACCGGCGATCGCGTTCGGCGACGCCCCCGCTCCGATGTTCGAGGACCCGCCCGGCTGTTGGCTGCACCGCCAGGCGAGCTTCATCACCGCGTTCTTCCCTGAGAACGCCGAGGCCGGAGTGGACTACGACTGGTTCCCCTTCCCCGAGGTCGAGACGCCGGGCGGCCCGCTCTTCGCCGGCGAGCTCGCGGTGGTGTTCTCCAACCGCCCCGAGGTCGTGGACTTCCTCGAGCGGTTCATGGCCGAGGATGTGCAATGCGCGATGGGCACGGAGCCGGGGAGCTCTCGGATCTCTCCGAACGTGGACGTGGGGCCGGACTGCTACCCCAACCCGATCCTCGCGGCTGCTTCTGAGGTTCTGACCGCGGGCCTCGAGTCCGGCGAGGGTCGTTTCGACGCCGGCGATCAGATGCCACCGCAGGTCGGATCCGGCTCGTTCTGGACGGAGATGATGCTGTACATGCAGGACGGACGCGACTCACTCCCGACCGTTCTCGACAACATCGAGGCGAGCTGGCCGACGGAATAGCCGGAAGGGACCTGGCTCCGACGACGGCGCGGGTGGGAGCGGCCGAGAGCGGCCGCTCCCACCCACGTCCCGAGAAGGCGAGGGCGCGTGAAGACATCCAGCGATGAGCGGACGGACGCCGGGGTCCTCGCGGAGCCTCCGCCGTCAGGCGCGCAGACCGTCCTGGCGTCGCTCCTGCGGGTCATCGGCGCGCTCGCGATCCCGATCGTCGGGTTCGTGATCCTGTGGGCGACCTTCGATTTCCTCCGGGACGCCGACGCGAACCGGTTCATGGTCGTGGGTGTGGCGATCGTCGTCGGCGTGGGAGGCGTGTTCTTCCTCTACTGGGGGATGAACCGCGTGGTCGACTTCCTGCCGGAGCGCTATCGGGAGGGGGTACGGCCGTACATCTTCGTCGGCCCTGCCCTCGTCATCTTGACGGTCTTCCTGATCTACCCGGTCATCAATACGATCCTGGTGAGCTTGAAGGACGCACGGGGAGAGAGCTTCGTCGGCCTCGACAACTTCAAGTTCGTCTTCACGGATCAGAGCATGCTCCGCGCGATCCGGAACACGTTCGGATGGATCGTCATCGTGCCGCTTTTCGGTGTCTCCATCGGACTCGCGTTCGCAACCTTGGCCGATCGGCTCCGCCGGGGTGAGGCCGTAGCCAAGTCGATGATCTTCCTGCCGATGGCGATCTCCTTCGCCGGCGCCGCCATCACCTGGCGATTGATCTACAGCTTCCGGCCTCCAGGATTCGGATCGAACATCGGACTGCTCAACGGGGTCATGATCGGACTGGGTCAGGAGCCCGTGTCGTGGCTCGATCTCCAGCCGTGGAACAACCTGTTCCTGATGGTGATCATGGTGTGGATGCAAACGGGCTTCGCGATGGTGGTGCTGTCGGCGGCGATCAAATCGATCCCCGATGAGATCATCGAGGCTGCGCGTATCGACGGCGCATCGGAGTTCCAAGTGTTCCGACGCATCATGATTCCCAGCATCCTCCCCACGATCGCCGTGGTGTCCACCTACATGGTCATCAACGCGATGAAGGTCTTCGACATCGTTTTCGTGATGGGAAGCCCCGAGACGAGGGGCACCGAGGTCATCGCCGAACGCATGATCGACTGGTTCTTCATCAGCAATCACGACGGACGTGGGGCGGCGATCGCAGTGATCCTGTTCGTGGCGATCATCCCGGTGATGATCGTCAACGTCCGCCGGTTCCGTGAAGAGGAGGCGATCCGATGAGCGTGGCCGAGCCCGTCGCGCCGACGCCGCAGGATACGTCACCGCGGAGCCCAGCCGTCGGCGACGAACGCGGCGCCGGATGGTTCGTCAGGATCACGGTGTTGGCCGTCGTGATCCTCTGGCTGATCCCCGCGCTCGGTGTGCTGATCACATCGTTCCGTCCGGAGGCGCTGGTGGACTCCACCGGGTGGTGGACGGTGTTCGCGAACCCGTTCCGAGCCGGCCAATGGACCTTCGAGAACTACAGCCTTGCGCTCGACGCGGGAGGGCTCGGCAACGCGTTCCTCAACAGCCTCGCGGTTGCGCTCCCGGCCACCGTGATCCCGATCACGATCGCCGCGTTCGCGGCGTACGCCTTCTCCTGGATGGAGTTCCGGGGTCGGTATGTGATGTTCATCGCTGTGGTCGCTCTGCTCGTCGTTCCGCTACAGATGGCGCTGATCCCGATCCTCCGCCTCTACAACAACGGTGCGATCATCGGTGGCCGGTACATCTTCCCCGACCTCGACCTCGTGGGGACGTTCCTCGGCGTGTGGCTCGCTCACGCTGCCTTCGGGCTGCCACTCGCCGTCTACCTGCTCCGGAACTACATCGGCTCCCTTCCTTCCTCGATCATCGAGTCGGCGAAGATCGACGGAGCCGACCACTTCACGATCTTCTGGCGGCTCATCATCCCGCTGTCGGTGCCTGCACTCGCTGCGTTCGCGATCTTCCAATTCCTGTGGGTGTGGAACGACCTGCTGGTCGCGTACGTCTTCCTCGGTGGCACGGAGGAGGTCCGGGTCCTCACCATCGCACTCTCAAACCTGGTCGGATCGCGCGGGGAGAACTGGCACCTCCTCACCGCGGCGGCGTTCATCTCGATGGCATTGCCGCTCGTCGTGTTCTTCTCGCTGCAGCGGTACTTCGTGCGGGGGCTCACCGCAGGCGCCGTCAAGGGCTGAGCCGAGTGATCCGGCGACGGAGATCCTCCCCGGCTGGCCTCAGCCCGCTCTCCCCGAGGAGGAAATGGCGCGCGATCACCGTGGCGACGCTCGTACTGGTCCCCTCGTACTGGTCGGTGCTGGCGGGACTCGTCTCCGTAGCGTCGGACAGCCCGAACGCCCCCCCGGCCGGACCGTTCATCGCCTTCGGGCTCGCGCTGATCCCGTTCATCTTCATCGTCCTGGCGTTCCTCTCGGAGCACCCTCGCGCTCCCGGGGCCGCGGTCAAAGGGATGGGCCTCGCGCTCGTCATAGGGATCCCGGTCTCGGCGATCGCGGCGGACGCGGTCACCGGCCTCGTCGCCGCGGTGGGGGCGGGAGGCATCGCTGCCCTCCGGGCCGATCGCGATGACGCGTGGAAGGCGCGTGCGATCGGGGTTCTCGCGGTCTCGGTGTACGTCTATCTCATGATCCGCGTCGCGGGCGATGTCACACTCCTGCTCGCGCCGACGCTTCCCTTCACATGCCTCGGCGTCGCGGATCACCTGGCCGAGCGCCGGATCGAGAAGGCGAAGGAACGGCAGGCCGCGGAGAGCACTTGACCAGGTTCGGCCACTTCGACGACGAGGCTCGCGAGTACGTCATCACGCGCCCCGACACTCCATTGCCGTGGATCAACTACCTGGGGAGCGATGAGTTCTTCGGGATCATCTCGAACACGGCCGGCGGATACTCCTTCTACCGGGACGCGAGGCTCCGGCGGCTGACGCGATACCGGTACAACAACGCGCCCACCGACACGGGCAATCGTTGCCTGTACCTGCGGGATGCCGATTCCGGGGCGTTCTGGTCGCCGTCGTGGCAACCGGTGCGAGGCGACCTCGACGACTACGAGTGTCGCCACGGCCTCGGCTACACGGTGATCGGCTCCCGGACGAAGGGGATCGAGACAGAGACGCTCTACCTCGTGCCGCTCAGCGAGACGCTCGAGGTCTGGCGCACCCGGATCACGAATCACCGGGGCACGGCGGCCGCGCTCTCGCTGTTCAGTGCCGTGGAGTTCTGCCTGTGGGACGCCTGGGACGACCAGACGAACTACCAGCGGAACCTCTCGACCGGGGAGGTGGAAGTGGTCGACGGGATCGTCTACCACACCACCGAGTACCGGGAGCGGCGGAACCATTTCGCGTACTTCGCCTGCTCCGAGGAGATCGCCGGCTTCGACACGCAGCGGAACAGCTTCCTCGGCCCGTACCGAGGGTGGGACCGGCCCCTCGCCGTCGAGCGCGGGAGCTCGAGCGACTCCATCGCGCACGGCTGGGCGCCGATCGGCTCCCACCACGTGCGGCTGGAGCTCTCCCCGGGCGAGACCGGCGAGGTCGCCTTCGTCCTGGGCTACGCGGAGAACCCGCCCGCGTCAAAGTTCCATCCCGCCGGGTCGGGCACGATCGACACGAGGTCCGTGCGTCCCGTGATCGAGCGATACCTGCGCACCGACGAGGCCGAGACCGCTCTGGGACGGCTGCGTGAGCACTGGGCGGAGCTCCTGGACGTGGTGCAGGTCTCCACGCCGAACGAGCACGTCGACCGGATGGTGAACGTGTGGAACCCGTACCAGTGCATGGCGACGTTCAACCTGTCCAGATCAGCCTCGTCCTTCGACACGGGGATCGGCCGTGGGATGGGATTCCGCGACTCATGCCAGGACTTGCTGGGCTTCGTCCAGATGCTCCCGGATCGGGCTCGGGAGCGGATCCTCGACCTCGCAGCGACGCAGCTCACGACCGGTGGGGCGTATCACCAGTACCAGCCGCTGACGAAGCGGGGGAACGACGCGATCGGTTCGGGGTTCAACGACGACCCCCTCTGGCTGGTCCTCGCGGTCGCGTCCTACGTGAAGGAGACCGGCGATCGGCAGATCCTGGATGAGCCGGCCCCGTACGACAACGAGCCCGGATCGGAGACGCCCCTGTACGAGCACCTCGGTCGGGCGCTTGCCTACACCACTGACCGGCTCGGCCCGCACGGCCTCCCGCTGATCGGCAGGGCGGACTGGAACGACTGCCTCAACCTGAACGCGTTCTCGGAGGAACCCGGCGAGTCCTTCCAGACCGTCCCCAACCGGGAGGGTGGGGTCGCCGAGTCGGTGTTCATCGCCGAGCTGTTCGTTCTCGCCGCGGAGGAGCTCGCGTCGCTCGCCGAGCTCCGCGGGTCGTCGGAGGATGCGAGCCGCATCCGGAGCGAGCGGGAGCGCATGATCGGGGCGATCGGTGAGCACGGCTGGGACGGCGATTGGTTCCGGCGGGCGTACGACTTCTTCGGTCACCCCGTGGGTTCGGCCGAGAACGAGGAGGGGCGGATCTGGATCGAGCCGCAGGGCATGGGCGTGATGGCCGGCGTCGGCCTGGACGACGGCCGCGCCGTTCGCGCTCTCGACGCCGTCGACGAGCACCTTGCCACACCGCACGGCCTCGTCCTGCTCGCGCCCGCGTTCTCCCGCTACCACGTCGAGCTCGGTGAGATCAGCTCCTATCCGCCCGGGCACAAGGAGAACGGCGGGGTGTTCAGCCACACGAACCCGTGGATCGCGATCGCGGAGACGATCGTCGGCAACGGCGACCGTGCCCTCCAGCGATACTTGCGGATCAATCCCTCCGCGAGGGAGGACCTCTCCGACCTCCACCGGTGCGAGCCCTACGTGTACGCGCAGGTGATCGCGGGGAAGGAGGCGGCCACGCCTGGTGAGGCGAAGAACTCCTGGCTCACGGGCTCCGCGGCGTGGAACTACGTGGCGATCACCCAATGGATCCTCGGTATCCGTCCCGAGCACGACGGCTTGCGGATCGATCCCTGCCTGCCCTCGGCGTGGGACGGGTTCCGGGCCGTTCGTCGGTTCCGGGGTGCGACGTACCGGATCGTCGTCGGCAAGCCCGTCGGCGTCACTGGACGGATCACGTCCCTGCTCGTCGACGGCCGGCAGATCGACGGGAACGTCGTGGCGCCCGCTCCCGAGGGGGCGGACGTGACGATCGCAGGCACGGTCGTCTGACCGGTCTCGCTTCAGCGATCGCGGGTCGCTCCCGCGGCCAAGGCCGACACCGCGCAGGCGGCGACCGGCACGAGGAACGCGATCCGCAGGGTGGCCAGGTCGGCGATGAAGCCCACGAGCAGGGGTCCGACGATCGAGCCCGCGTAGCCGGCGGTCACCACGAGCGGCAGGGCGCTCGCGTGACCGCGGCGATAGGTCCGGCCGCCCGTCCGGAACGCGAGGGGCACGACCGGGCCGAGGCCCAGGCCGACGATCCCGAGCGCGGCGATGGACGGGAGAAGACGAGGGAAGATCAGCATCGCGCCGAGCGCCGCGAACGCGCTCGAGGCGCCGAGCCGAACGACGGCCGGTTGTCCGAACCGCGCGACGAGGCGATCCCCGACGAAGCGCGACAGCGCCATCCCAGCCGAGAACGCGACGACGCCGAGCCCGGCGGCGCCCGGGTCGGCGCCCACCGACTCGCGAAGGAAGACGGCGCTCCATTCGACCGCGATCCCCTCCACGAGGAAGGAGCCACCGGCGACCAGGCACAGCAGGAGGAGGACCCGGGTCGAGTTCCTGCGGGGGACATTCGCAGCCTCCGCCCTCTCGGCTGTCGCTTCCTCTGGCGCTTCCCTCCCCTCCGGCAACCACCGAATGAACACGCTGCTCACGCAGAACGACCACCGCGGCCGAGATCGGGAGGTGGATCTCGATCGGCACGCCGGCGGCGATCCCCGCGGAGGCGAGCGCGGCGCCGACGAACAGCGCCACGCTCCACGTGCCATGGATCGCCGACATCACCCGGCGTTCGAACCGACGCTCGACGGCGACCGCCTCGATGTTCATCGCGACGTCGATCAAGCCCGCCAGCAGCCCGATGCCGAGGAAGAGGAGGGTGAGCGACGCGAGTTCACCTGCCGCCGGCAGGAGCGCGAACCCCACACCCATCGCCGGGATACCGCCTCGGACGACCCGCCGACCACCCCATCGTCGGATCGCCGGGTCCGCAAGACGGGTCCCGGCGAGCAGCCCCACCGCGAAGCCCGTCAAGGCGATCCCCAGCCCGGAGGCGTCCAGTCCCGCCTGGGCCTTGATGCTTGGGATCCACGGCCCGAGGAGGCCGGACAGCACCGCGTGCGCCGCGAACGCGGTCGTCACCCCGACCCGTGCTCGGCGCAGGGCGCGCTGATCGCCGGCGGTCGCCATCGAGAGAGTCTGTGCGACGCGAGCCGGAACCGCACGTTGGCCCGACGGCCGTTCGCTAGGCTGCTCGGATGCCGCCGTCCGATCCGGACGTCGGCGCGTCACGTTGGTGGCGCGACGGCGTCCTGTACCAGATCTATCCACGCTCCTTCGCCGACTCGACGGGGAGCGGACACGGCGACCTCCGAGGGGTGATCGAGCATCTCGACCACCTGTCGTGGCTCGGCATCGACGGGATCTGGCTCAGTCCGATCAACCACTCCCCGGACGCGGACTGGGGCTACGACGTCGCGGACTACACCGATGTCGATCCGGATTTCGGCACGATCGATGATCTCGATCGCTTGGTGGTGGAGGCCGCCGATCGCGGGATCCGCGTGCTGATCGACCTCGTGCCGAACCACACGAGCGATCGGCATCCGTGGTTCGTGGACGCGCGCTCGAGCCGTACCGCGGAGCATCGCGACTGGTACGTCTGGGCCGACGGCGGGCCCGACGGGTCACCGCCCAACAACTGGCGATCGTCGTTCGGCGGCCCGGCCTGGACGTGGGACGATGCCACGAGCCAGTACTTCCTCCACAACTTCCTCCCCGAACAGCCGGACCTCAACTGGTGGAACCCCCAGGTCAACGACGCCTTCGACGACATCGTGCGGTTCTGGCTCGACCGGGGCATCGCGGGGTTCCGGATCGACGTCGCACACGCGCTCGTGAAGGATCGCTCGCTTCGAGACGACAGCGTCGCTCTCGAGACGGACCATCCGAGCATCCGCCGACACGGTCTGCGCTCGGACTTCAGTATGAATCGCCCGGAGACACACGACGTGTTGCGACGGTGGCGGACGATCGCCGACGTCTACCGGGGGGTCCTCCTCGGCGAGACGTGGGTGCTCGACCTCGAGGCGCTCGGGCGCTTCTACGGGAACGGCGAGAACGAGCTCCACCTCGCGCTCAACGTGCCGTTCGTCTTCTCGAGGCCGGGCGAGGAGATGCGCGAGATCGTCGAACGAACCCAGGCCGTGCTGCCCGCGGCCGCGTGGCCCTTGTGGAACGGGTCGAACCACGATGCCGGCCGCTTCGCGAGCCGGTGGTGCGACGGCGATGAACGACGCACCCGAGCCGCGCTCCTCACGCTCCTCACGCTCCGAGGCACGCCGCTCCTCTACTACGGCGACGAGATCGGGATGAGGAACGTCGAGGTGCCCCGCGACCAGCTCAAGGACCCGGTCGGCATCCGCCACTGGCCGGACGATCCGGGCAGGGACAAAGGCCGGACGCCGATGCAGTGGGCGCGCGACGGCGGGTTCTCGAGCGCCGACGTCGAGCCATGGCTCCCGATGGGTGACGCGGCGGCCCGGAACGTCGCGGATCAGCGGGAGGACCCGAACTCGATCCTCCACCTGTGCCGGGATCTGATCGGCCTTCGCCGCGAACGAGAGGGTCTGCGCTCCGGGTCGTACGAAGCCCTCGAGACACCGGCCGGGATCTGGGCGTGGCGGAGAGGAACAGCAACCATGGTGGCCGTGAACCATTCCGATGCGCCCGCGAGAGTCGAGGTCGGCACCGCCGAGGTGCTCCTCGGGACCGAACGTGCGCGGCAGGGCGAGAAGGTGGAGGGTGGTCTCGTGCTCGAGCCCTGGGAAGCGGTGGTGATCGCCGACGGCTAGCGGCCGTCGAGTCCGGAGGAGGCCGGTGCCACCGGGGTGACGGGAACCTGTATCCCCCGCTCGACGAGCCGCCGTGTGATCCGTTCGCGGAGCAGGCGTTCCACGTCCATCACCTTCGACGGACGAGTGTCGGCGATCACGCGCATCACGAGCGCGTCGTTGCCCATGCGCTCGACGCCCAGCACGCTCGGCGCTTCATGGATCCACTCCGAGAGGGTCCGGTCGCCCTCGAGCTCGGTGAACAGCTCCTCGAGGACGCCGCGCAGGTGTTCGACGTCCTCCCCATAGGCGACCCGGACGTCGATGATCGCGCGCGCCCATCCCTTCGACCTGTTGCTGGCGACGACGATGTTCCCGTTGGGGACCACCTGCAGCGCCCCGTCGAAAGCTCGGAGGCTTGTCACCCGGAGGGTGAGTGTCTCGACTCGCCCCATGACCTTGTTCGAAGGCGTCTGGATCTCGAGGTTGTCTCCCACGCCGAACTGGTTTTCCAGGAGGATGAAGAAGCCGGAGAGGGTGTCCTTCACGAGGCTCTGGGCGCCGAAGCCGAGGGCGACGCCGGCCACGCCGGCGCTCGCAAGGAGGGGGGCGATGTTCGCACCGAGCTCCCCGAGCGCCATCAGGATCGCGAGAGCCCAGATCACGACGATCAGCGCGGTGGACAGAGCCCCGGTAAGCGTCGTCGCACGCTGGAGGTTCAGCTCCTGCGTGATGCTGGCCGTGCCCTCAAGTCGCTTCCGGAACCGGTTCACGATCAGGCGCGAGGCCAGGGTCACCAGGATCGCCGCGACGAAGATGATGAGGATCCTCACCCAGGGCTCGGCGAACCAGTCGACAGCCTCGTCGACCTGTGCGAGGAGGTTCATGGGACCCCATGCAATCGGGCGGGCGGCCCCGCGTCAACGACGCTTCGCCACAGGGGAGTTCCGCGCCGGATCAGGTCTGGCGGCCTTGGCCGGCTTCGATCGCCTCGAGGACTCGAGCCGTGGCTTCCAGCACGAGCCGCTCTCGCATCTCGGCCAACTCCTCGTCGGTCATCCTTTCGAGAGGAGGGATCGCCTGGCGGCCGTGCTCGCGGAACGCATAGGCCGCCTCGCCGTGTTCGGCGAGGTCGACACCCGACTCCTCCGTCTCCGCGGGCATCCGGAATCCGACGGCGCGATCGACCAGCTTGAGGATCATCCAGGTCGCACCGAACGAGAACGCGAGCGTGATCCCGGCGGCCGCACCCTGGCGACCGACCTGCATCCACCCTCCTTCGGCGCCGGCCGCGTTCACCGCCAGACTGGCGAACACGCCGGTCAGGAGAGCGCCCACGAGCCCGCCCACCATGTGCACTCCGACGGCGTCGAGTGAATCGTCATAGCCCAGCCGCGACTTCAGCTCCACGGCGGCGAAGCACACCGCTCCTCCGACCAGCCCGATCGCCAACGCCGGCAGCGGTGCGACGAACCCCGCCGCCGGCGTGATCGCAACGAGCCCCGCGACCGCGCCAGTCGCCCCGCCGACCGCGGTCGCTTTCCCGTGTCGCAGCCGCTCAGGGACGAGCCAGCCGATCATCGCGCCCGCGGCACCGAGCTGTGTGGCGAGGAACGCAGAGGACGCGAGCCCGTTCGCACCCAGTGCACTCCCCGCGTTGAAGCCGAACCACCCGAACCAAAGGATCCCCGCCCCCAGAACCACCATCGGTACGTTGTGCGGCGCGAAGTTCCCACGCGGATAGCCGCGACGTTTCCCGACGTACAGGGCCGCGGCGAGCGCGGCAGCTCCCGCGCTGATGTGGACGACGGTCCCCCCTGCGAAGTCCAGCGCCCCGATCCCGTCGAGCCCCAGGAACCCGCCGCCCCAGACCCAATGCGCCAGCGGCGCGTAGACGATCAACGACCACAGGGCGACGAACACGACGTAGCCACCGAAGCGCACCCGCTCCGCGAACGCCCCGGCGATCAGGGCCGGTGTGATGACAGCGAACATCATCTGGAACGAGGCGAAGGCGGAATGCGGGACGGTGGGCGCCAGCGCGTGTGGCACCTCGGCCACGCCTCGGAACCCGAGGTGCGTGAGTCCGCCGATCACGCCTCCTACGTCGGGTCCGAACGCGAGCGTGTACCCGGCCAGCAGCCACACGACCGAGACGATCGCGATCGCGGCGACGGACTGCATCATCGTGCCGAGGACGTTCTTCGAGCGGACGAGGCCTCCATAGAACAGGGCCAGCCCCGGTGTCATGAATAGCACCAGTGCCGCGGACCCCAGCACCCACCCCGTGTCGCCGGTGTCGATCCCCATCCCAACCCCCCGTCGCTGTGGACAGGTTGGTTATCAGCCATCGGGACGAGTGAATCGACGACCGGCGTGTTTCGTTCAGGTAAACGATGCCCTCGCGGCGGCGGGCATCGTGGAACAGAGGCGGCTGCTTCTCAGTCGTCGAGGCGGTGCTCGAGCCTCGCGAGCCGCTTCTCGAGGTCGCGGACGCGGCGGTCGCCTTCCTTCTTGCCTCTTCGGCGGAGCGCGAACCTCGTACCCATCCCCAGGATGCCCACACCCACGGCCGCCGCGGCCGCGCGCTTCGCATGCCTCGCCGCAGCGGGCAACCGTCCTTCGAGCTGTCGGAGCTCGCCGTCCAGGCGGTTCCTGGTGGCGTCGATCTCCTTCATCGTTTCAGCTGCTGTTTCGCCCATCGGACGTCCTCCTTCAGAGACTCTTGGGTGAGTTCGGGCTTTGACGCGCTCGAGCGGAGCCATCCGCGGGCCGCCACGATGGCGACGGCTGCGAGGACCGCGAACACGGCGGCGACGATGAGCATCGCCGCCCAACGAGGAAGGACGAGATCG
This sequence comes from uncultured Actinomycetota bacterium, assembly GCA_963842295.1. Classification (GTDB taxonomy): domain Bacteria; phylum Actinomycetota; class UBA4738; order UBA4738; family HRBIN12; genus JAJNBA01. Next base: position 546,800 of record CAWJFY010000009.1, read on the forward strand.
AGCGCCTCGGCGCCCGCCATCCCGAGGAAACCGATCACGAACAGTCCCAGCACGGCGGCGGCCCCGAAGACACCCACGGCCCTGGCTCGCGTGGCGACCATCTCTCCGATCTCCTGCTTCGCGAGCTCGATCTGCTTCGTCACCAGCACGGACATGTCCGACGCGATGGATCGGAGCAAAGGTCTCGTCCCACGGGCGCCGTTGGTCGACGGCGCCTCCGGTCCTGCCGCCGTCGGCGCACCCGCCGTCTGCGGGGTCTCCCATGTCTGCCCTTCCGGTCCCATCTGCACGATTTCCCCCTCTCCGCCCTTCCTCCGGGCATGCGGAACAGACGTTCGGAAGTCGTGGGCATGCATACCCTCGCCCGCGGCCATCAAACGAACACGAGGGGACGCGCGCTCGGGCTCTATGCCAGCGCCTCCTCGAGGGCTCGGCGCACGAGCACCTTGGACAGCGCCCGCCGATATTCCTCCGAGCCGAACGAGTCCGACGGCGGGGCCGACCCTTCGTCGGCGCGCTCGGCGGCGGTCGCGGGGTCGGCCCCGCCCGCGAGCGCCTCCTCCACGCCACTCGCCCGTATCGGCGTGAGCCCCATGTTCGTCAACGAGACGTTGGCGCTCCCGTTCATCCGAACGGCGGCGACCCCGACCACCGCCCAGTCCATTGCCCGCCGGGTGAACTTCTGATAGCTCCATCCGCCGGCCGTCTTCGGCACGCGGATCTCGGTCAGCACCTCGTCGTTCGCGAGCGCGGACTGGAACAGCCCCGGGAACATGTCGCCCGCCGCGATCTCGCGGCTCCCGCCCGGCCCCGCGGCGATGAACGTCGCGCCGAGGGCCAGCAGCACCGAAGGCATGTCGCCGGCCGGGTCGGCGTGCGCCACGGAGCCGCCGATCGTCCCCATGTGCCGAACCTGCGGGTCGCCGACCTGGCCGGCGACCGTCGGCACGATCGGGCAGAGCTGCCGGAGCGCGTCGCTCGCCTCCAGGTCGTGGTATCTGGTGAGCGCCCCGATCGCGACGCCGTCGCCGTCCTCCCGGACGTAGGACAGGTCGCGGAGACGTCCGATGTCCACGAGCTTCGTCGGCATCGCGAACCGGAGCTTCATCTGCGGCAGGAGCGAGTGCCCGCCGGCCAGGAGCTTCGCGCCGTCGTCGGCCTGTAGCGCCGCGATCGCAGCCTCGACGGAATCGACGCGCTCGTACTCGAACGCCGCCGGGATCATGTTGTCCCCCCTCGCTGGTCCTTCGCTTCCTGGATCGCTCGCCAGACCCGTTCCGGGGACGCCGGTTTCTCGATCGCCGTCACGCCGAGATGCGAGACGGCGTCGATCACCGCGTTGATCACGGCCGGCGGCGCCGCGATCGTCCCGGCCTCCCCGATCCCCTTCACGCCGAGTGGGTTGGTTGTCGACGGCGTCTGGTGGGAACCGTCGGTCGTGATCGCCGGGATCTCGACCGCGGTCGGGACGAGGTACTGCGTCATCGTCGAGGTCATGAGGTTGCCCGACTCGTCGTACATCGCCTCTTCGTACAGGGCCTCGGCAACCCCCTGGGCCACGCCGCCGTGGATCTGGCCGTCGACGATCATCGGGTTGATCACCGTGCCGCAGTCATCGACGGCCACGTACTTGAGGATCTCGGTCGCGCCAGTGTCCGTGTCGACCTCGACGACGCAGATGTGCGCGCCTGCGGGCCACGTGAAGTTCGGCGGGTCGTAGACGGCCGTGGCGTTCAGGTGAGGCTCGGTGCCCTCGGGTAGCGAGTGCGCGTGCCACGCGGAGAACGCGATCTCCGGGATCGTCTTCGCCTTGTCGGGAGCGCCGGCCACGTGGAACGAACCGTCGCCCCATTCGAGGTCGTCCTCGGAGACCTCGAGCTCATGGGCGGCGATCGTCCGCGCCCTCGCCTTGATCTTCTCCATCGCGAAGTGGAGCGCCGGACCGCCGACCGACACCGACCTCGATCCGTAGGTGTCCATGCCGAGCGGCGTGATCAGCGTGTCGCCGTGCAGGACCTCGATGTCGTCCGGCGTCACCCCGAGCCCGTCCGCCACGATCTGCGCCCACGTGGTCTCGTGCCCCTGACCGTGCGGCGACGTGCCGGTCTTCACTAGCACCTTGCCGGTGGGTAGGCATTCGATCGTGGCGCCGTCCCAGCCCCCTGCGGCATACCGGAGCGCCCCCAGGATGTTCGAGGGCGCCAATCCGCACATCTCGATGTAGGTGGACAGACCGATCCCGAGCTGCTTGGTGTCGCTACGCTCCCGCCGGTCGCGTTGCTCCGCACGGAGCTTGTCGTACTCGACGAGCCCAAGGGCCGTGTCCAGTGTGGGCTCGTAATTCCCAGAGTCGACACTCAGTCCGGAGATGGCCGCCGTCGCCTCTGCGAACGCCGGCTTCAAGTTCATCCTGCGAACCTCGACCGGATCCTTGCCGACCCTCCGGGCGAAGGTGTCGACGAGCCGTTCGACGACGTACGTCGCCTCCGGGCGTCCGGCGCCTCGGTAGGCATCGGTCGGCGTCGTGTTGGTGACGATCCCCGTGAACTCATACCAGTACGCCTCAGGGTCGTACGGACCCATGTACACCCAGCCGCCAAGCTCTGGGATCCCCGGGGTGAGGAGCTGGAAGTACGCGCCCATGTCCGCCAGCTCGACGAACTTCATCCCGAGGATCTTCCCGTCCTCGGTCCCCGCGATGGTGCAATCGTGGATCACGCCACGACCGTGGGTCGTGGCCACGTAGTTCTCCCGACGACCCTCGATCCACTTGATCGGCCGCCCGAGCTTCCGTGCGAGGCCGAGCGCGAGGGCCTCCTCCGCGTAGACGTTCAGCTTCGATCCGAACCCGCCCCCCACGTCGGGCGCGATCACGCGCAGCTTCTGCTCGGGGATCCCGGTCGTGCCCGCCAGCGTTACCTTCGCGATGTGCGGGATCTGGGTGGCGGAGACGAGCGTCCACTCGTCCATCGCAGGGACACCGTGGGCGAGGCACCCGCGCGCCTCGATCGCGTTCGGGATCAGCCTCGGCTGCGCGTAGCGCTCCTGGACGATCACGGGAGCCGAGTCGAACACCGACTGATCGCCTCCACCGCCATGGATCCAGTGCACGACGGAGTTCGTTCCCAGGTCGTCGTGGATGATGACCTCGTCCTTCGCGGCCTCCTCCATGTCGACGACGGCGGGCAGCTCCGTCGCCGTGACCGCGACGGCCTCCGCGGCGTCGAGCGCCTGCTCGCGCGTCTCGGCGACCACCACCGCGACGGCATCGCCGTTGAATCGAACCTTGTCCGACGCCAGCGGATAGTGCACCGGCACCTTGATGTCCTCGGTGATCGGCCACACGAACGGCAGCGCGCCGAGCTCGAGGTCACCCGCCGTGTACACACCGACGACGCCCGGCATGGACGCCGCCTCGGACGTCTCGACCCCATCGATCGTCGCATGCACGTACGGCGGGCGAGCCAGGGCCATCCACAGCATCCCGGGCATCGTCCAGTTGTCGATGTAGCTCGCCTGGCCGGTGAGCAGCTCCGGGTCCTCCTTGCGGAGGACCGGCTGGCCGATGAACGTTTCGGTGGTCGCCATCACGCGCCCCCTCGAGTCCCGGCGCCGGCCATGGACCCGGCCGCGTCGAGGATCGACTTCACGATGTTCTGGTAGCCGGTGCAGCGGCAGAGGTTGCCCTCGAGCGCCAGCCGCACGTCTGCTTCGCTGGGGGTCGGGTTCTCCTTCAGGTAACTCGCCGCTGCCATGAGCATCCCGGGCGTGCAATAGCCGCACTGGAGTCCATGGTTCCGATGGAACGACTCCTGGAGCGGGTGGAGCCCATCTCCCTCCGCCAGTCCCTCGATCGTCGTGAGTTCGCGGCCGTCCGCTTGCGCGGCCAGCAACGTGCACGACTTCACCGACTCGCCATCCAGAAGCACCGTGCAGGCGCCGCAGCTGGAGGTGTCGCATCCGACGTTCGTGCCGGTGAGTCCAAGGGTCTCGCGGAGGAAGTACACGAGGAGCGTGCGTGGCTCGACGTCGGCCTCACGCATCGCCCCGTTGACGGTGACCGAGACATGCGTCACGGGAGCCTCCTATCGGGGACGGGCAAGCAGCCGGAGTGTAGACCCGAGCCGGGAAGCGGTCGAATCGAGGAGCGCGATCGAGTCTATCGCCGGCGAGCTGGGGGTCTCAGCGCGGCTGCACCCGTGCACTCCGCCCCCGTCCCTCGAATGATGTCGCCGGCTCTCGTGGCTCGTATCCAATGGCAGGTACCGTCGGCACCTTGGACCGCACCAGCCCACGTGTCGGCCGTGGAGGCGACCGACACGATCCTGGGCGACGTGGAGGGCCCGTCCACGAAGGTGTACCGGGGCTGAAGCGCGCTCAGCTGCGCGGGTCCGGCGTCGAAGAAGCTTCCATGCTCAGTGGACGCCGCCCTCGCCGCGATGAGCGCCAGCCCCGCGGCTTCCACGGCGTCCGCGTCCGTCGAGGCGTCCGCTCCGCCATCGACCCCTGCGATCGTCACGTCTGACCGCACTCGGTCATCGGTTCGCGCGAAGCTTGCCCGCTCACTCGCCACGATCCAACTCGCGAAGAGTCCGATCCCGAGCACGACGAGCGTGCTGAAGATCCCCGCCTTCACCAACGTGGGATCGACCTGTCTGCGAAGCGGCACGTCGGTCCGGAACGCGAAGGAGTCGTCCATCCCCCGCTGTATCGGCCGTTCCTATCGTGCGGCTTAGGACGTTCGAGGATCGACTACCAAGAGGGATCGGAGGCCGCCATGGCCGCGCTCCCGGTGCACGGCGCGCCGCTTCCGTACGTGGTCACGCTGTTCGTATCGATCTTGGCCCACCAGCACGCACCGGACTCCGACAGGACCGCCGCTCCGAACCCATCGGCGCCCGCCGAGTAGGAGATCGTCATCGGATCGTTGGAAGGTCCGGACGTGAATCCGAGCTCGGGGTCGAATGCGGAGAGTGACGCGGGGTTCGAGGTGAAAGTGCCGTTCTCCGCGCGGAGGTTCAGGGCAACCAGGACGGCTCGTCCCATCGTGCCCTGCGCCGCCGCGTCGTGTGCACTGTCGATCTGGGAGATGGCCTCGGACTGGGAGCCCGCGATCTCCTTGCCGGCCTCGTCGGCACCGCGGAGGAACACGAACGCGAGCACCCCAGCGACGACAAGGCCGCCGACGATCCACACGAGCTTGGGGCCGAACGAGCTCCCCACGCGCGGCGGCTTCGATCTCCCCGGGCGCGGCGGCTTCGATCTCCCCAGGCGCGCGGGATGCTTCGATGGCTCGCCGAACACGAACTCGTCGTTCATCCCCCATGTATCGACTGCGGATGGCCCGACCTGAGCGCGAGGCGTCGGCGTAGCATCCACATGTGAGCGAGATCGGTGAGGTCCTGGCCGCGATCGAGGCGCTCTCCGCGAGGGGAGAGCGCATGGCGCTGGCCACGATCGTCGCGGTGCGAGGCTCGACCTACCGGCGGCCTGGGGCGCGGCTCCTGGTGCCGGAAGAGGGCTCGCCCGTCGGCAACATCTCCGGCGGCTGCCTCGAAGGCGATGTCGCCGACATGGCTCGCGTGGTGATGGACGAGGGCCGAGCGCGCCTAGCCGGATGGGACCTCACCGCGGATGACGACGCCGTGTGGGGCCTCGGCCTCGGGTGCAACGGCGCGATCGAGGTCTTCATCGAGCCGGCGGAAAGAGCCGCCGAGGTCGCGGGCGCGCTGCGAACGGCGCTAGAGGAGGAGAGGCCGATCAGCGTGGTGACGGTGGTCGAGTCGTCCCGCGTCGACGTCGAGCCGGGCGCACGTCTCGTCGTTCGGCCGGACGGCACGGCGGACGGTTCCCTCGGCGAGGCCTCGACGGATGCGGCCGCCGTGCGGGCGGCCACCGCGCTGCTCCGAGAAGAACGGTCGGAAGTTCGCACGCTCGCGGACGGCGTCCGCGCGTTCGTCGAGGTCCTCGACCCGCCTCTTCGACTGATCGTGTGCGGAGCCGGTCACGATGCGATCCCGCTGGTCCGGGCGGCGTCCGTGCTCGGATGGAACCTGACCGTCGTGGACGACCGTCAGGCGTTCCTGACGCGCGAACGGTTCCCCGAGGCGACCGGCTTCGTCGCGGTCGACGAACCGGAGAATGCGGCGAAGGCGGCGGGCGTCGACGAGCGCACGTTCGCGGTCGTGATGACCCACAACTTCCTCCGGGACAAGGAGTACGTGCGCTCGCTGCTCGGATCGCCGGCCGCGTACATCGGGATGCTCGGTCCCGGCGCCCGGACGGAGCGGCTACTGATGGAGCTGCGGGACGAAGGGGTTGAGATCGCCGACGCGGCCCGAGAGCGGATCCACGGACCGGCCGGCCTCGACCTGGGCGGCGAAGGACCCGAGGAGATCGCTCAGGCGATCATCGCGGAAGTCGTGGCGGTGAAACGGCAGAGGGCCGGCGGGTTCCTGCGGGACCGGCCGGGTCCGATCCACGATCGGCCCCGGCCGGGCACGGAGGCGCGGTAGCGCTAGACCGGGCCGGAGAAGGTGTCGCACGCGTTCGGGTCGCCGGTGCGGTATCCCGTGAGGAACCACTTCTGGCGCTGCGCCGAGGAGCCGTGCGTCCAGGACTCGCGGTTGACCTGACCCTGGATCTGTTCCTGGATGCGGTCATCGCCGACCGCGGCAGCCGCATCCAGCGCCTGCGCGATCTGCTCCTCCGTGAACGAGGCCAGGATCCCTTCGTCCGCGTTCGCCGCCCACACCCCGGCGTAGCAGTCGGCCTGGAGCTCCGCCCGTACGGCGGCGCTCTGCGGGCCTTCTCGATCGCCGCCGATCTGGTCCAGCGTGCCCATGAGGTTCTGCACGTGGTGCCCGTACTCGTGCGCCAGGACGTACGCCTCCGCGAACGGACCGCCTTCGGCGCCGAACCGCGCCTGCAGCTCCCGGAAGAACCCGAGGTCGACGTAGACCCTCTGATCCGCGGGACAGTAGAAGGGACCCACGTCGGAGGTGGCCTGGCCGCAGCCGGTGCTCGTCACGTCGGAGAAGAACACCGTCACGGCCGGTTGATACCCGTTCAGAGCCTGGCTCCAGTAGCCCTGGATGCTGTTCACCGTCCCGATCAGGCGGCAGTCACGGCTTTTCTCGGCGTCCTCGCCGGTCTTGCACTCCTCGATCACCTCGCCCTGCTGCTGCTGGCCGCCTGCGATCACGCCCTCGAGCGACCGGAGCGCGCTCAGGTCGATCCCTTCGCCTCCGAGCAGGGTGAACAGAAGCACGACGATGACGCCCACGACCCCGGCACCGCCGCCGACGGCCACGCCCCGGCCGCCGCGCATCCCTCGCATCCCGCGGCGGTCCTCGACCTGCGTGGGGTCGAGCTTGGCTCCCTTCCTGAAGTCCACGGCGGGCTGATACCCGAACGCCTTGCCAGGGAAACGGAAGGGCCTAGCGGCCTCGCCTGGTCTCCAGCCAGAACACGACGTAGACGGCGAACCCACCGAGCGTCAACGGCTGTGCCACCAGGCTGATCAGCTGAGACCACCGAACGAGAGTGTCGAACAGCCCGGTCCCTTCGAACAGGGTGGCACCGACCTGCAGGTACAGGAGCGCGGAGATGCCTGACGAAAGCACCCATATGACAGCCGAGACCAGGATCACCCACCTCAACCGCCGCAGCCATACGTTCCGGAGGGCGCCGGCGCTGAGCTCCTTCCAGCGCGAAGCCGCAGCTTCGTACCCTCGCTCGTCGTCGGGGAATCGCTCCATCGGCTCGCCGTCCTCGAGATCGTCCAGCCGCCACACCCCGTAGCCCTCGTCGTCCCTCACGATCACGAACCGTTCGTTCGCGTCGAACGTCTCGAACCTGCCGACGGATGACTCACTCACGTTGACCCCCTCGAGGTGCATCGAACGATACCCCGACGCTCCGCGACACCGAGACCGATTTGCCGGTCACGCCGACCGGGGGGAGGATGACGTCGCCCCGCAAGGCTGAGCTGGTTCCGCGGCCGTATCACTAGGGTCGGGTCGCCCCCGAAGCGCGACCCATACCGAGATTGGGGGTTCACGAGATGCTCCCTGCACCTTTCGAGTACCACCGCCCGGACACGCTGGAGGAAGCGCTACAGCTTCTGGCGGAACACGGCGAAGACGCCAAGGTTCTCGCCGGTGGCCAGAGTCTGATCCCCCTGATGAAGCTCCGGTTTGCGGCTCCGGCCAGACTCATCGACGTGAATCGGATCTCCGGTCTCGACGGACTGCAGGAGCGCGACGGGCTCCTCCGGATCGGCGCTTTGGTGCGCCATAACCAACTGGCCGCTTCCGACGTCATCAAAGACCGGTACCCGACGATCGCGGCGGCGGCGCCGATGATCTCGGACCCGATCGTGCGCAACCTCGGCACGATCGGCGGATCGCTCGCGCACGCCGATCCCTCTGGCGACCTGGGATCGGTGATGCTCGCTCTCGGGGCCACGGTCGTCGTTCGCAGCAGCGATGGCGAGCGCGAGATCGCGGCCGCCGCCCTAGCGGAAGGCCCGTTCCAGAGCTCGATCGCCGCGAACGAGCTGCTCACCGAGGTCCGAGTTCCCTCACCGAGTTCACGCTCCGGTGGGACATATCTCAAGCTCGAGCGCAAGGTCGGGGATTTCGCAACGGTCGCGGCCGCCATCTACCTCACGCTCGAGAACGGGTCGATCGGCACCGCCGGCATCGGCCTCACGTCGGTGGGGCTCACGAACCTGAAGGCGGAGGCTGCCGAGACGGCGCTCGCCGGCGCCTCTCCAGGCGAGGACGCGTGGACGGAAGCTGGGCGACTCGCGGCCGAGGCGGCTCAACCGAGCACCGACGTTCGCGGCTCTGCCGATTACAAGCGCCACGTTGTGGACGTGTACGTGCGCCGAGGCCTGGCGGCCGCGGCCGAGATGGCCGGCGCGGCCTGAGGGGAGGCGACCATGCAGATCACGTTCACGATCAACGGCGTGGAGAAGACGATCGATATCGAACCGCGACTGCTCCTCGTCCACGCGATCCGCGAGCAGCTCGGGCTCACCGGCACCCACATCGGGTGCGACACGAGCAGCTGCGGTGCTTGCACCGTCCTCCTCGACGGTCAGCCGGTGAAGTCGTGCACGATGTTCGGCGTCCAGGCCGACGGTCGCGAAGTGACGACCGTCGAAGGGATGATGCGAGCCGACGGTCTCCATCCGGTCCAGACGGCATTCAAGGAGCATCACGGGCTGCAGTGTGGCTTCTGCACGCCGGCGATGATGCTCGTGGGCGCCGCTCTCCTCGAACAGAATCCCAACCCCAGCGACGAGGACGTCCGCTGGGCGATCTCCGGCAACATCTGCCGCTGCACGGGCTACACGAACATCGTGAAGGCGATCCAGGCAGCCGCCACGTCCACCGAGCCGGCGACAGCCTGAACGAGAGAGGACACGACCATGGCGACCGAGACCGAAGAGATCCGGGGGATCGGACACAGCGTCCGCCGCGTAGAGGACGACCGGTTCATCCGCGGCGCCGGCAACTACATCGACGACATCCACCTCCCGGGGATGCTGCACATGGCGATCCTGCGGAGCCCGTACGCCCATGCGAACCTCAAGGGCATCGACGCGTCGAGGGCGCAGGCGCTCCCCGGCGTGGTCGCGGTGGTCACCGGCGAGCTGATGGCGCAGCACAACCTCGCGTGGATGCCGACGCTCTCGGGGGACACGCAAGCGGTCCTCGTGACCGACAAGGTGCGGTTCCAGGGACAGGAGGTCGCGGCGGTCGTCGCCAACGATCCCTATGTCGCGAAGGACGCGCTCGAGCTGATCGACGTCGACTACGACCCGCTCGACGCGGTGACGACTCCGCAGCAGGCGCTCGAAGACAGCGCACCGCTCATCCGGACCGACAAGGAAGGCCAGGAGAACAACCATGTCTATTCCTGGGAGACCGGCGATAAGGAGGCGACGGACACCGCGTTCTCGCATGCCGACGTCGTCGTCTCGCTCGACACGTTCTACCCCCGGAGTCACCCGGCGCCACTCGAGACGTGCGGTTGCATCGCGGACATCAGCCCCGCGACGGGCCAGGCGACGATCTACATGACGTCCCAGGCGCCGCACGCGATCCGCACGGTGTTCGCGCTGGTCGCCGGCCTCCCGGAGGAGAAGATCCGGATCGTGTCGCCCGACATCGGCGGCGGCTTCGGCAACAAGGTGCCGGTCTATCCCGGCTACGTCGTCGCCACCGCCGCCTCGCTCCTGCTCGGCCACCCCGTGAAATGGATCGAGGACCGCTCCGAGAACCTGATCTCCACCGGCTTCGCGCGCGACTACCACATGCGGGGGGAGCTCGCGCTGAAGAGCGACGGCACGATGCTCGGGCTGCGGGCGTCGCTCCTCGCCGACGAGGGCGCGTTCTACGCGGATGCCCAGCCGTCGAAGTTCAAGGCCGGCCTCTTCCACATCGTGAGCGGCTCGTACGACCTGCCGGCCGCGCACGTCTCGGCCGAGGGGGCGTACACGAACAAGGCGCCCGGCGGCGTCGCGTATCGCTGCTCGTTCCGCGTGACCGAGGCGTCCTACCTGATCGAGCGCCTGGTGCAGAACGCGGCCTACGAGCTCGGGATGGACCCCGTCGACCTGCGGCGGAAGAACTTCATCGAGAAGGACCAGTTCCCGTACACGTCGGCGACCGGGTTCGTCTACGACTCCGGTGATTACCACGGCGCCATGGACAAGGCGCTCGAGATGGTCGGGTACGACCAGCTCCGCACGGAACAGGCCGATGCGCGCGCGCAGGGCAAGCTCCACGGGATCGGCATCGCCTCGTTCACCGAGGTCGTCGGGGCCGGACCGGCGAAGGACTACGACATCATCGGCGTGAAGATGAACGACGGCGCCGAGCTCCGGATCCATCCGACGGGGAAGGCGATCCTGAAGCTCAGCTGCCAGACGCAGGGGCAAGGGCACGAGACGACGTTCGCCCAGATCGTCGCCGGCGAGCTGGGCATCCAGCCAGAGCACATCAAGGTCATGCACGGCGACACGGACAACACGCCGTACGGGCTCGGCACGTACGCGTCCCGGTCCACGCCCACGTCCGGCGCGGCAACGGCGATGGTCGCTCGCCGCGTCCGGGAGAAGGCGACGAAGCTGGCGGCACACCTGCTCGAGGTCGCCGAGGAGGACGTCGAGTACGAGGCCGGCACGTTCTCCGTCAAGGGAGCGCCCGATCAGGTCAAGACGATCCAGGAGGTGGCGTTCGCTGCGTACACGAACTACCCGGAGGACATGGAGGCCGGGCTGGAAGGCGTCTACTACTACAACCCGCCGAACCTCACATTCCCGTTCGGGACCTACGCCGTCTCGGTCGAGGTCGACCCCGATACCGGCGTCTGGGAGGTCAAGCGGATGGTGGCCGTCGACGACTGCGGCGTCCGGATCAACCCGATGATCGTCGAGGGGCAGATCACCGGCGGCCTCACCGAGGGGTACGCCACCGCGGCGATGCAGCTGATCACGTTCGACGAGGTCGGCAACGCGATCGGGACGAACTTCATGGACTACTTGATCCCGACCGCATGGGAGACACCGAAGTTCGAGCTGGGAGAGACCGTGACGCCGTCGCCGCATCACCCGATCGGCGCGAAAGGCGTCGGCGAGTCGGCGACCGTCGGCTCCCCTGCCGCCTACGTCAACGCGGTGATCGACGCGCTCCAGCCCCTCGGCGTGAAGAACATCGACATGCCGCTCACGTCCGCGAAGGTCTGGGAGGCGATCCAGGCAGCCAAGGCGACGGCCTGAGACCCAGTTCCCGGCGGATGGCGGGAGGATGGATGATGAAGCCCGAGATCCTGCGTCTCGCCAGCGAGCTGAGCCAACGTGGCGAGCCCTTCGTGCTGGCCACTGTCGTGTGGCGCCGCTCGCCGTCCTCGGGCAAGGCGGGCGCGACGGCGCTGATCACCGGAGAGGGCCGCGTGCACGGCTGGCTCGGTGGGGCGTGCGCCGAGCCGACCGTCGTCCGGGAGGCTCGCCGGGCACTCGAGGAAGGGACGCCGCGACTGCTGTTCCTCGGCCCCCCGGAGGAGCTCGCGGGGCACGAGCGCGACGGCGTCGTGACGGTGCCGATCGCGTGCCAGAGTGAGGGGGCGATGGAGGTGCACGTGGAACCGGTCCTGCCGCAGCCGCAGCTCGTCGCGATCGGCCGGTCGCCGGCGGCGATCGCCCTGACCGCGCTCGCCGGCGCGCTGGGATGGCGGAGCCTGGCTGTGGACGACGGCGGCGATCCCGGCGACCATCCCTCGGCGGATCGGACGCTCACCACGCTGGATCTCTCCGGCGTCGACGAACGGTCGTTCGTCGTCGTCGCGACGCAGGGCCATTACGACGAAGCCGCACTGGAACAGACCCTCGCGACGCCGGCCTCGTACATCGGCCTCATCGCCTCCCGGAAGCGCGCCGACTCGGTGCTGGGCTATCTCCGGGATCGCGGCGTCTCGGACGAGGCGCTCGCGCGCGTGCACGCGCCAGCCGGGCTCGACCTCGGCACGATCCCGTCGGAGGACATCGCGGTCGCGATCCTCGCGGAGATCGTCCAGCTGCGAGCCGCCGAGCAGCTGCGACCAGCGGTCGAGGAGACGCCGATCGCCACACACGAGGAGATCGACCCCGTGTGCGGGATGACCGTGGAGGTGGCCGGCGCCCGCTTCACGATGGTCCACGACGGTCGGACCTACTACTTCTGCTCGGCGAGCTGCCAGGCGTCGTTCGAGGCCGACCCCGCCGCGTACGTTTCGTTGACCCGATGAGCCGACCCGGAGCGGCGACGTGCTGATCGAGGACAGCTTCACGGTGCGCACACCGGTCGATCGCCTGTGGGCGTTCATCCAGGATGTCGAGGGGATCGCCCCGTGCATGCCCGGTGCGGAGCTGACGGAGGTCGTCGACGACCGGACCTGGAAGGGCAAGGTCCACGTGAAGTTCGGTCCGGTGCAGATGGCCTTCAGCGGCACCGTCGTGATGGAGGAGAGAGACGACGTCGCGCACCGCGCGACGCTCTCCGCGAAGGGCACCGAGCAGCGTGGCAAAGGAGTGGCGAACGCGAAAGTGGAGTCGTGGCTCGAGCCCGCCGGCGACGACGGCACCACGGTGCACATACGCTCCGACATCACGATCACCGGGGCCGCCGCGCAGCTGTCGAGAGGCCTCCTGCCGGAGGTTTCCAAGCTGCTGACGAAGCAGTTCGCCGACTGTCTCGAGTCGAAGCTGAACGAGGAGAGCACGGCCGCCGACCCACCCACCGTTGACGCGACCGTTGGGATGACGACCGCCGACGAGACGACGCCGGCCCCGGGCAACCCGGCGCCGCGAACGACCCCGCAGGCGGTCGGCGGGTTCGGCCTGGGCCTCCGCGCCCTATGGGCGGCGATCAAGCGGTTCTTCTCCCGGCTGTTCGGACGGCGCGAAGGGTCATGATCTCCGGCATCGTCCTGGCCGCCGGCTCGGGCACCCGGTTCGGTGGCACGAAACAACTCGCGTTGCACCACGGCAAGCCGCTCGCCCAGTACGCCATCGACGCGCTGGCGTCCGCCGGGGTCGACGAGCTCGTCGTGGTCACCGGGCACGATGCCGATGCGGTGGAGCGAGCCCTCCGGCTCCCTCCACAGGGCCGGTTCGTTCTCAACCCCGATCACGGGACCGGCCAGTCGTCCTCACTGTCCGCAGGTCTTCACGCGCTCTCCGACGACAGCGAGGGAGCCGTGGTCCTGCTCGCCGACCAGCCCGGCGTCACCGATGCAGAGGTTCGCGCGATGATCGACGCGTTCGAGCGTTCCAGGGACCGGATCGTCCGGATCGCGTACGCGGACGGACCCGGCCCGGCCCTCCTCTCGCGTGAGGTCTACGCCGAGGCGGGGCACCTCCACGGCGACATCGGTGCGCGGGCGCTCATGGCTTCCCACCCCGAGTGGATCCAGGAGGTCGCGGTTCCGTTCCGCGCACCTCCCGACGTCGACCGGCCCGAGGATCTTCCGGCTTCGTGATCAGTCCCGCCGGAAGCGGACCATGGTCCTGTCGCTCGGCGCCTCGAACCCGAAGCGCGTGTAGAGCCCATGCGCGTCCCGGGTGTTGAGGTACCAGGGAAGGTCGCGATGCTCGGGGTACTCCACGGCCTCCCGGACGAGCTCCACGCCGAGACCGCGCCCCTGGTGCTCCGCGACCACGAACACGTCGCCCAGCCACGCCATGCTCGACCCGTCCGAGATCACCCGCGCGAACCCGACCTGTTCGTCACCGTGGTACACGCCGATCACCCGGGTCGACTCGCGCACGAGCCGTTCGATCGTGGCCCGATCGCGGCCGCGGACCCAGTACGCCTCCTCGGACAGGTACCGGTGCACGGAGTCCACGTCCACGCGGCCGCGATCGTCGTCGATCTCGTAGCCGCCGGCGAGCTCACGGCGCATCAGCAGATGAGGCCAAGCCGACGATGCTCGAGCGCGGGGAGTGCCTTCCGGACCCGCCTGAGCTCCGAGAGATCCAGTTCGGCGGTCCACACGCCTGACCCTTCCTCTGGCGCGTGCACCAAGATGTCGCCCCAAGGCCCCACGATCATCGAGTGACCAAAGGAGCGACGGGACTCCCCCGGCGACCCGAACTCGCCCCACTGTGCCGCCGCGGCCACGAAGCACTGGTTCTCGATCGCACGCGCCCGCAGGAGCACCTCCCAGTGCGCGACCCCGGTCAGGTGTTGGAACTGTGCGGGGAGCGCGATCAGCTCGGAGCCGAGGGCCATAAGCCCACGGAACAGCTCGGGGAACCGGAGGTCGTAGCAGATCGACAGACCGATCCGCATGTCCTCGACCGGATGAGTGACGAGCTCGGTGCCGGGTGTGAGCGTCGCGGACTCGCGGAAGGGCGGCTGGCCGTCGAGGTCGACGTCGAACAGATGGACCTTCCGGTACCGGGCGACGAGCTCACCCGTCCGGTCGAAGAGGGGCGCGGTGTTGTAGATCCGATCGCCGTCCCGTTCGTGGACGCTTCCGCCGAGGATCCAGATCTGCTCCTCTCGAGCCACCCGCGACAGCATCGCCGATGCCGCTCCTCCGGGAAGCGGCTCGGCCACCTCTCGGGCATGGGAGTCCGACCCGAGGAAGGCGAAGAACTCCGGGAGCAGCGCGATGTCGGCTCCGCTCTCGGACGCCTCTTCCAGGAGCGCCTGTGCCCCCGAAAGATTCAGGGAGACGTCGCCGCCGGACCGCATCTGGCAGACCGCCACTCGCATCGTGGGCCGCAGTCTACGGTCGCGTCAGAAGTCGACGGCGTCGACGCGCGGAGCTCGGAGCTCGGTGCTCGGCCGCAAGGAGCTACGAGCCGAGAGCGTGACGGATCCCTTCGAGCGAGTTGGGGTCCTCCAGGCTCGAGATGTCTCCCGGGTCCTCACCGAGGGCGACCGCACGGATCGCCCGTCGGACGATCTTCGCGCTCCGCGTCTTGGGAAGGTCGGGAACGAACACGACCTTCGAAGGCAAGAACGACCGGCCCAACTGGTCCGCGACGACGTTGCGCAGCACGGTTGCGAGGGTTCTCTCGGCGTCCACACCCGGTTTCAGAACGACGAAGCACCAGATCGATTCCCCTTTGAGGGCGTTGGGTACGCCGACCGCAGCCGACTCCGCCACGGCTGGGTGGGAAGCGAGCGCACTTTCGACCTCCGCGGGGCCGAGTCGCTTGCCCGCCACCGAGAGCGTGTCGTCCGAGCGGCCGTGCAGGAACCAGAAGCCGTCCTCGTCTTTCGTGGCCCAGTCGCCGTGGACCCAGATGCCGGGGAAGCGGCGCCAATACGTATCGAGGTAGCGCTCGGGGTCGCCCCAGATGCCGCGCGTCATCGAGGGCCACGGCTGGCGGCAGACGAGCTCGCCCACCTCGCCGGCCGGGACCTGCGACCCGTTCGTATCCACGATGTCGATATCCATGCCGAGCGCGGGTCCTCGGAGCGTGCACGGCTTCAGCTCGCAGATCGGCAGCGGCGAGAGGAAGCACGCGCCGACCTCTGTGCCCCCGCTCAGGTTGATGATGGGAAGTCTGGATCCCCCGACCTCCCGGTGCAGCCACAGATACGCGTCGGGATTCCACGGCTCGCCCGTCGACGCGAGGATCCGGAGCGATGAAAGGTCGTGTCGGCGGACGTGGTCGGTCCCCGAGGGGATCATCGCGCGGATCAGCGTCGGCGAGACGCCGAGTGCCGTGATCTCGTGGCGCTCGACCAGCGACCAGAGACGGTCCGCTCCCGGGTGGGTGGGAGCTCCGTCGTAGAGGAAGACGGTCGATCCCACGGCCAATGCACCCACGATCTCCCACGGACCCATGATCCAGCCGAGGTCGGTCACCCAATGGAGCACCTCCCCTGGGTGCAGGTCCACCTGGTACGCGACCTCGGAGGCGATCTTGACGAGGAAGCCCCCATGGACGTGGAGGACGCCCTTGGGTCGGCCGGTCGTGCCGCTCGTATAGCCGATGAACAGCGGGTGCTCGCTCTCGAGAGGCTCCGAGCGCAGCGGATCGTCCGACTCGCCGGCGACGAGCTCCGCCCAGTCGTGCTCATCGCCGACAGCGCCCTCGCCCGCGTGACGCAGGACGACGGTCGCGCGGACCGTGTCCACGCGGGCGAGGGCACCGCGCGCCGTCTCCACCAGGGAAACGGCGCGTCCCTTCCGCACGAAGGCATCGGCGGTCAGGAGAACCTTCACGCCGGCGTCTTCCAGCCGAACGGCGACCGCGTCGGTCCCGAAGCCGCTGAAGATCGGGACCCAGATGGCCCCGATCTTCGAGCATGCCATCACCGCGGCGACCGTCTCCGGGAGCATCGGGAGGAAGATCCCGACGGCGTCGCGCGCTTCGACGCCGAGGCGGCGCAGCGCTCGAGCCAGCCTGTCTGTTTCGCGACGCAGGTCGGCGTAGGACCATCTCCGCACCACACCGTCTTCGCCCTCCCAGGCGACGGCGAGCGCCTCCGGCGTCGCCGCTGCCCAGCGGTCCACGCACTGGTCCGCGAGGTTCACCCGGCCGCCGCCGAACCAGGTCGCCCACTCCACTCCGCGCGAGACGTCGAGCACCTGCTCGTAAGGCGCCAGGAACTCGATGCCCAGGTCGCGGACCACCGCGTCCCAGAACCAGGCGACGTCGGCGACGGAGCGCTCCACGAGATCCTCGTATGTCTCGATCCCGTGGGCGCGCATGAAACGCGTGACGTTGGCGCGCTCGACGTACTCGTCGGTGGGCGACCAGATGATGTCGGTCACGCCGCCCACGATACGCGCGCCGCTCGTTGCACCCACCCGGCGGCCGGGTGCGCGAAGCCCTCCACCTTCGATATACATGGAGCCATGGGGCTCCGAGTAGTTGTGGCCGGGGTCGGCTGGTCCGGCTTCTCCCCGACGACCGCCGGCATCTCTTACAAGGAGCTCATGTTCCTGGCCGCTCAGCAGGCCTACGCCGATGCCGGTCTCGACCCTCGCAGCGAGATCGACTCCTTCGTCTGCTGCTCCGAGGACATCGAGGAGGGCACGAGCATCTTCGACGAGTACGTCCCCGACCAGCTCGGCGCGGTGCAACGTCCCGTGCACACCGTGGCCTCCGACGGGCTGTTCGGCGTGGCGACGGCGATCATGCTGATCCGTAGCGGGGTGGCGTCCACCGTGGCCGTCGAATCGCATTCCAAGGCGAGCGACATCGTGTCGGAGGGCAGGATCGATCGGTTCGCGATGGATCCGGTCCTCAACAGGCCGCTCGGCGTGTCGGCGACCGCACTCGCCGGGCTCGAGATGCGCCGCTGGCTTCACGTGTCCGGCCGGTCGGAGACCGAATGCATCGAGGTCGCGGCGCGCAACCGCGAGCACGCGAGGAAGAACCCACGGGCCTCGTACGCGGATGTGCACGATCCCACCCCACTGTTCGACCCGCTCACCCGAGAACAAGCTGCAGAGTCCGCCGACGGGTGCGTGGTCCTGGTGCTCGCCGGCGAGGAAAGAGCGCCGGCGGACGCGGTCTTCATCGACGGTGTCGGCTGGAGCCAGGATGCACCCTCCGTCGAGAGCCGTGACTGGGATCGCGCGGCCGCCGCGGAGCGTGCCGCCCGGGCCGCGTACGACCGCGCGGGGATCGCTCCGTCGGATCTCGAGGTGGCAGAGGTGGATGACACCTACGCGTACAAGCAGCTCCAGCACCTCGACGCCCTCGGACTCGCCGAGCTCGACCCGGATCGCGTCAACCCGAGCGGCGGCGCGCTCGGCGAGGGCCACCTCCGGGAGGCGAACGGCCTCGCCCGCGCGCTCGCGTGCATCGAACGGCTCCGCGCGGGTGACGCCCGCGTCGGCGTGGCCCAATCCTGGCGAGGGGTTCCCTCGACCTCCGCGGCCGTCGCGGTGATGCGCCGATGAGCCCGCGCGTGGCCGTCGTGGGCGCCGGGATGACGAAGTTCGTCCGGCGTGCGCAGGAGACAGGCAAGGAGCTCTCGTGGATCGCAACTCGAGATGCCCTGGCCTCCTGCGAGTTGAAGCTCGACGACGTCGACGCCGTGTGCCTGACCAGCGCGCCGGACGCGTTCGACGGCGTCCATCGGAAGGGCGACTACCTTGCCGACGGGGCTGGCGCGTGGGCGAAGCCGTACATCCGTACCTACGTCGGCGGCGGGAGCGGCGTCTTCACCGCGATCCAGGGCTGGTACACGATCGCCTCCGGCATGGCCGATGTCGTCGTGTGCGTGGCCGAGGAGAAGATGTCCTCCTGCCAGCCGCATCCGCAGGGCGCGTTCCTCACGATCTTCGACAACATCCTCGAGCGGCCGCTCGGCCCGAACCTCCTCTGGATCTTCGCGCTGGAGATGCAGCGGTACATGCAGGCGTACGGCCTCGACAAGCGGGACATCGCCCAGGTGGCGGTCAAGAACAAGCGCAACGCGGCCGACCACCCGGCCGCGCTCCTGGGTCAGGCGGACATCACGGTGGAAGACGTCCTCGCGAGCGAGACGCTCGCGTGGCCGGTGCAGCGCCTCGACGTCTCCCCCATCTCCGACGGCGCGGTCGCGATCGTGATGGCGTCGGAGGACGCTGCGAAGAAGCTGACCGACCGGCCCGTGTGGGTACAAGGCGTCGGCTGGAACCTCGATTCCACGTACTGGACGAACCGGGACCTCGCGTACCCGGAGTACGTGGAGAACGCGGCGCGCATGGCCTACGGGATGGCCGGCGTGAACGAGCCGCGGAAGGAGATCCACGTCGCCGAGCCCTACGACCCATTCGACTACAAGGAGCTCCACCACCTGGAAGGACTGCTGCTGTTCGACCGTGGGAAGGCGCCCGAGGCAGCTGCCGACGGCGTCACGGCCCGCGACGGAGACCTCCCGTGCTGCCCGTCGGGCGGACTGCTCGGGGTCGGCAATCCGATCGCCGCCGCGGGCCTGATGAAGATCGCGGAGCTCTATCTGGCAGCTCCGGGGCGAGGCCGGCGCCCGGCAGGTCCCGGGTACCCCCGAGCGCGGCGTCGCGCAGGCCTGGGGCGACCTGATGCAGGTCGGGACCGTCGTCGTGATGGGCAACGACGGCGGGCCGCTCACGACGGCCACGGCGTCCCCGCCGCTGAGTCCGAGGGCCACGTCCCTATCCGAGCAGGAGTTCCGTTCGGCAACGGGCGCGGTCGAGCAACGGCTGGACACGCTCTACGACTGGGATGCGGGCGAAGCGATCGGGGCGTTCCTGGATGGCTTGCGCGAGCAGCGGATCCTCGCGACCACGTGCGTCTCGTGCGGCCGGACGCTCGTGCCCCCGAGGAAGTTCTGCGAGCGCTGCTTCCGTCCCACGGATGGCTGGACGGAGGTGCCGCAGACCGGCACCGTCGACACGTTCTCGATCTGCCACGTGACGTGGGACATGCAGCCGCTCGAGGTGCCGCAGATCCCGGCCGTGATCCGCCTGGACGGGACGAGCGAGGGCGGCTTCCTCCACCTGCTCGGGGAGGTCGCGCCCGACGACGTCCGTGCGGGGATGGCGGTCGAAGCCGTCTGGAAACCCCGAGAGGATCGCGCGGGCTCGATCCTCGACATCGTCTACTTCCGGCCGCTCGACCCCGAGGTCCGTCGAGAGCTCGTCGCGGTCGCGGCGGAGGCCCGGCCGGTCGGAACGGCGCCATGAGCCGGACGAAGATCCCCGGCGAGCTCTCGGTCTCCTTCCGGTACACGCCTGGGGTCGGGAACACGGCGTTCTTCGAAGCCCTGCGGGACCGAGGTGCGTTCCTCGGGTCGCGGTGCGACGAGTGCGGGGTGACGTACTTACCGGCGCGGATCTTCTGCGAACGATGCCTCGCCGAGCTCGAGCCGTCCGTCGAGTGCGGCCCCGAGGGCGAGCTGCTCTCGTGGACGATCGCCCGCGTCGACGTGGACGACCGTCCGTTGGACCGGGTCGTCATCTACGGACTCGTGCGCCTCGACGGGGCCGACACGGCGCTGCTCCACCGATTGCTGGACGTGGACGGCGAACCGACGATCGGCGCACGGGTGCGCGCGGTGCTCGCGTCCGACCGCGAGGGCTCGATCCTCGATATCGAGGGCTTCGCGCCGTCGGGCGGCGACGTGACTCCCTAGGACGTGCCGCGCCAGTCGAGGGCGACGACCCGCACGGGCTTCGCAAAGCCTTTGAGCGGGACCTCACGGGGCTCACCGGTAGACACGCTGCTCACGCCGTCGACGGTCTCGACGCTGGCCAGCACTTCGCCGCCCTCCGCCAGCGCACCGATCCTCGCGGCAGCGTGCACTCCCGCTCCTTCGTAGTCGTCACCCACGCGCGTCGCCTCCGCCCCGTGGACGCCGATCCGGACCTGGGGCGCGAACCCGTGGTCCCGGCGGTGTCCGGCGAGCGTCTGCTGGATCCCGATGGCGCAGGCGAGCGCCGCGCGGGCGTCCGGGAACGCCACGAAGAAACCGTCACCGGTGTGATGGACCTCCTCGCCCTCGTTGCTCGCGAAACAGCGGCGCAAGGCTTCGTCGTGCCAGTGGAGGAGGTCGTGCCAGGCCTCGTCCCCGATCGCCTCGACCAACGCGGTGGATCCCACGATGTCGGTGAACATGAACGTGCGGACCTCGCGGGAGCTCGAAGGGGTCGCCGGCCCGGCCAACTGGGCATCCATCCGGGCCATGTCAGGCGTCGCGCCGAGCCGCTCGAACGTTGCCCGGGCCGCCTCGAGCTCGAGCGTGGCCGCTTCTGTCTCCCCCGCGACCGATCGCGCTTCCGCGAGCAGCACCGTGGAGATCGCCGCTTCGTACGGCGCGTCGATCTCGCGCCAGAGCCGCCGGGAGTCACGGAACCGTTCGATCGCATCGGCGGCGTCTTCGCGGAGGAGGGCGGCGAGACCGGCCGCGTGCGCCGCGGCGGCTCTGATCGCCGGCGTCCCGAACTCCTCGGCGATCACCGCGAGCTCCGCCGCGTCGGCCTCTGCAGTGGGGAGATCGCCCAGCATCCTCGCGATCTCCGCCTGCGCAGGGAGCAACCGGGCCCTCGCGAGCTTGTTCCACGTGATCTCTTCGAGGCTTCCCTTGATCGAGGCCGCCGCGGCGTCCGTGCGACCTCGCGCCAGGAGCAAGAGCGCCTTCCCCGGTTGCGACTCCGATCCGAGCGCCTGGGCCTGCCCGAAGGCGTCCTCCGCGCCCTGGAGGTCGCCCATGCGGAGCCGGATCTCGCCCAGCTCGTGGAACGCCTCTCCCGCCATCGCGGGATGGAAGCGCTGCAGCTCGTCCGATGCCTTCTCCGCCTCCGAGGCGGCGTCGGCCCACGCACCAGTGAGCCGCATGAACTCGGCCCGATGGACGCGGCAGATCCCCGGGAAGCCGCTGATGTCCTGCCGTTCGCACCAGCGCTTCGACACCTCCGCCCACTCGCTGCCGCGCCGATAGTCCGCGGTCTCGCGGCACACGGACATCACCGCGCAGAACACCGCGCCGGTCGTGAACGGGCCCAGCTCGCCGCCGACGGCGACTGCCGCGGCCCCCTCCATCAAGCCGAACGCCTCCTCGAGCCTTCCGGACGTCCCCAACACCTCCGCGCGGCTGATCGCGACCCAGACGGGCAGGTCGGTGTCGTCCAACCGCGAGGCGATCTCCTTCGCGCGATCCAGGTGCGCGAGCGCTCCGTCGAAGTTCCCGCGGTCGAAGTCGAGCTCACGATGTGCGATCTCGAGGTAGCCGTGCGCGACGGCCTCCGGCTCGCCCTCGAGGAGGTGCTCGGCGCGGTGCAGCCACGCTTTGGCAACGGAGCCGGCCATCTTCGCCCCGTACTCCCGGCGGAGCGTGAGCGCCATCATGGCGGCCATCGAGCGGTTCCCTCGCTCGAGGTGGAGCGCGTACGCGCGCTCGAACGCCGTGATCGATTCCGTCGCGAGCCCGATCCACCAGGCCGACTTGGCGAGTGCCTCGAGATCCTCCGGATCGAGCCCGCCCTCGCCGTCGGCCTCCAGAAGGAGCCGGTAGGCATCCGGCCAGGCACGGCGCGCGTACGCCTCGCGGCCTCCCTCCAGCGGATCGACGGTCACGACATCGCTCATACGCGCCCATCCTCTCGCATGGGACCCCGGACCGGAAGTCGGTAATCTCGACCGCATGGAGTTCGAGCTCACGCCCGAGCAACGACAGGTGCGAGACCTGGTCCACGAGTTCGCGACAGAGGAGATCGCCCCTGGCGCCGGCGAGCGGGACGAGCGGGAGGAACCGCCGCTCGACATCGTGAAGAAGCTCGGTGAGCTGGGCATCTGCGGCGTTCCGATCCCCGAGGCCTACGGTGGCCTGGGTGCCGACGCCATCACCTGGGCGCTCGTGATCGAGGAGCTCGGGCGTGCCGATGCGAGCGTCGCCGTCACCGTCTCGGTCGCCTCCGGCCTGGCCGGCGGGATGGTCGCTCGGTACGGCACCGATGAGCAGCGGCAGCGGTGGCTTCCGCCGATCGCCGCCGGCGAGATGGTGGCGGGGTTCGGCCTCACGGAGCCCGGGAGCGGGTCCGATGCAGCCGCGCTCCGGACGAAGGCGCGACTCGACGGCGGCGAGTGGGTGATCGACGGCTCGAAGGCCTTCATCACCAACAGCGGCACGCCGATCACCGGCTTCGTCGTCGTGGCCTGCCGAACCGAGGAAGGGTCGGCCAACGGTGTGTCCACGATCCTCGTGCCCGCCGACGCGCGGGGATTCACGGTCGGCCCCGGGTACAAGAAGCTCGGCTGGCGCTCCAGCGACACGCACGAGCTTTCGTTCGACGGATGCCGCGTCCCGGAGGACCACCTGCTCGGGGAGCGTGGCAAGGGTCTCGCGCAGTGCCTCGCGGCGCTCGACGACGGCCGGATCTCCATCGCGGCGCTTTCGGTCGGCCTCGCTCAGGGGTGCCTCGATACGAGCGTTGCCTACGCGACGGAACGGGAGGCCTTCGGCCGCCCGATCGGCGCCTACGAGGCCATCGCGTTCAAGCTCGCCGACATGCGGGCTGCCATCGACTCCGCACGCTTGCTCACCTACCGCGCCGCCTGGCTGAGGGACCAGGGCAAGCCGTACACGACCGAGGCCGCGATCGCGAAGCTTCAGGCGAGCGAAACCGCGGTGGACGTCGCCCGCGAAGCGATCCAGGTGCACGGGGGCTACGGCTACACCGAGGAGTTCCCGGTGGCCAGGGCCTACCGCGACGCGAAGGTGCTCGAGATCGGCGAAGGCACCAGCGAGATCCTTCGCCTCGTGATCGCGCGGGATCTCGGGCTCCAACCACAGGTCTGAGTCGTGCCCCGGGGTCGCTACGCGGTGCGAGGCCGAAGCGGGGAGGTGGTGGGCACGGAGGACTTCCGAAGCGCGCCCGGCCCGATGGGCTGGCGATACGTCTCCGGGATCCTCAGAGATGAGCCGACGCCACACGGCGAGATCGTGGACGTGGCCGTCGACGATGCCTGGCGGATCGTCCGCGCCCGGATCGAGACCGGCGCCCATTCGATCATGCTCGAACCGCGCGGTCGATCGCTGACAGGCATCCGCGACGGTTCACCGATCGAGATGCAGTGGGCTCCCGACCGGCATCTCGACTACCTGACCCCCGCGATGAACGCCATCACGGCGAAGCGACTCGACGGGACCACGGAGATCGACGTCGTCTACCTCGAGCCTGTCACGGTCGAGCCGACGATCGTCAGGCAGCGCTACGAGCTGCTCGGCCGGGACCACGTCGAGACGCCGGTGGGTCGGTTCGAGAGCCAGCGGTGGCGGTACACAGCGCTCGAGAGCGGCTGGACGAGCGAGCTCTGGGTCGCCGACGACGTCCTCGTGCGCTACGACCGGGCCTTCGAGCTGATCGAGTACGAGCCGGGCGCCTCGGGACCGGTCCCGGTCCCGACGTGATGCGGGGCGGCGACGCTGCCGCGCCGCCGCCCCGCAAAGCTCCCGTGATCGGCTCAGCCGACCTTGATGGCCTCGACCTCGATCTCCAGGTCGATCCTCTTGCTCACGAGGAACCCGCCGGTCTCGAGGACCATGTTCCAGCTCACGTTCCAGTCCTCGCGCTCCAGAACGGTCCTGGCCGTCGCCGCGAGCACGGTCGCACCAGACGGGTTGGTCTCGGTGCCGAGGTACTCGCCTTCGAGTGTGACCAGTCTGGTCACGTCGCGGATCGTCAGCTCGCCGTCCAGCTCGAACCTGGCCCCACCCGTGTGCCGGACAGCCGTGCTCCGGAACGTCATCACGGGCCACTTCTCGACGTTCAAGAAGTCGTCGCTCTTCAGATGCTGGTCCCGCTGCTCCGTGTTGGTCTGGATGCTCGCGGTCTTGATCTCGACCTCGGCGCTCGACTCCTCGGGGTTGTCTGCGATCTGGATCGAGCCGGAGAAATCGGTGAACCGACCACGAACCTTGGTCAGGATGTGCCGGGCGACGAACTCCACGGCCGTGTGCGCGACATCCAGCTCGTACTTCCCCGCGGGGGGCAGTTGGACGCCCCCGATCTCCTTCACCGCTTCTGCCATCTCGGCATCTCCCCTCTCATCGGTCTCCAACTCTTCCTCCAACGGAGGGATGGATGCTCAGTATTCCGGTGTTGCCAGTGATAGGTGGGGAACTCCGGATAGGATGGTTGCGTGGACGAGGACCGGACGGTATGCGAGAGCTTCCAGCGAGCCGCGCAACTCGTCGGCAAGCGCTGGACGCCCCAGATCGTGTGGGTGCTGCTCGATGGGCGTCGCCGCTACTCAGCCGTCCGAGACGCGATCCCGGAGATCTCGGACACACTGCTCTCGGAACGGCTCCGCGAGCTCGAGGATGCAGGCATCGTCACTCGGACCGTGACCCCCTCGACACCGGTGTTGATCGAATACGGCCTCAGCGAACGCGGGCGGGACCTCGCCGTCGTGATGGACGGGCTCTCGACCTGGGCCGAACGCTGGGCCGCCATCGGCGCCTGACGATCGCGTCAGCCGGTCACCGCGCGGTCGGCGACATCGAGCACTTCGTCGATGATCGAGAAGCCCTCCTCGAGCTGCTCCTCCGTGATGCAGAGCGGCGGGTTCGTCATGATCCCGTTGAAGCGGATCATCGTGAAGAGCCCCCGTTCGAGAAGCCCCTTGTTCACGGCCTGCATCGTCTCGTTCACGACGTTGAACGGGGACAGTGGCTCCATCGTCTCCCGGTTCTTGACGAGCTCGATGATGCCGAAGAGGCCGATGTTGCGAACACGACCCACGCTGGGGTGCTTGGCCATCAGCTCCTCGTGATGCCGGCGCATCAGGGGATCGAGCCGCTTCGCGTTCCCGACCAGGTCGTCCTCCTCGAGCACCTGGATCGCCGCGATCGCCGCGGCGCACGACAACGGATGCGAGTTGTAGGTGAGCCCGCCGTAGAAGACGTGCTCTTCGAAGTGCGCGGAGATCTCCGGCTTGATCGCCACGGCTCCCAGCGGAAGGTACGACGAGGTGAGGCCCTTCGCGGCCGTCATCAGGTCGGGCACCAGGTCGTAGTGGTTCACCGCGAACCATTCGCCTGTTCGACCGAACCCGCACATGATCTCGTCGGCGATCAACACGATCCCGTAGCGGGTGCAGAGTTCTCGCACACCTTCGAGGTAGCCGTCCGGCGGGATCAGGATGCCGTTCGTCCCGGTGACGGTCTCGAGGATGAACGCCGCGATCGTCTGCGGTCCCTCGAGCTCGATCGTCTCCTCGAGCGTGGCGAGCGCCGTCGCAGCGGGCTCCGTTCCGCGAGCCGTCCCTCGATACGGGTCGAGCACGTGCACGATCCCCGGCATCGGAGGGTTCTCGTTCGCCCACCGACGCGGATCACCCGTCAGGTTCACCGTGGCGTAGGTGGCGCCGTGGTACGAGCGGTAGCGGGCGAGGATCTTCTGGCGGCCTGTGAACGCCTTCGCGATGCGGATCGCGTTCTCGTTCGCTTCGGCGCCCCCGAGCGTGAAGAAGGTCTTCTCCAGGTCGCCAGGCCAGAGCGTGGCGAGCTTCTCGCCGAGCCGGGCCCGCGTCTCGTAGGCCATGAACGGCGAGATGTAGGGGAGCTTCTCCGCCTGGCGAGCGATCGCGTCGGCCACGCGCTTGTCGCCGTGCCCGATGTTGACGCCCATGAGCTGTGAGTTGAAGTCGAGGTAGCGCGCGCCGTCGACGTCCCAGAAGTACACCCCCTCGGCGCGGTCCACCGCGATCGGCGACGCTTTGGACTGCGCCTGCCAGTCATAGAGCGTGTAGTGCTTCGACTTCTCGACGATCTCGGCGGATGACATCGGGCGGTCTTCGGACATCGTTCTGCTCCTCGCTTCGCTCCTCGGTCGGCGGGGCACATCATCGCAGACCATCGAGGGGCGACCGGTCGGCTGTTGACCCCTGCGCGATGTCATGGGAGCCTCGGCCCCTTGGCCCTCGAGCCGGCGAGCGAGAGGAGACATCGAGCCGTGCGAAGCCGAGCCTGCACCATCGTCGTTTCCACGATCGCGCTGGTCGCGATGGCACAGCCGGCGTTCGGTTGGTCGGTGACGCACCGGGATCCCGACGATTTCGAGATCGCGCCGGACGTCCACTCCACGACGAAGCGGGTGTTCCGGACGGGCGATCCCGGTTGGCGGCTCCGGATCGAGGTCCGCGGCGAGCTCGGCCCCGACTACCGACTCCGTGTGTTCTTGGACACCCGCGGAGGACCGGGAGCGGACTTCGTCATGGTCACGATGGTCAGGGACCTGTCGATGATCAGTTGCGATGTGCACGAGCTCACGGGGCCTCCGATCGCTGCGCGTTGCGACGCGGACCCGTTCCTGGCGTGGTGGGGCGTGGCTCGCAGCGACCTGGACCGAGACAAGCGGATCCGATGGAGGATCGTGGCATCCGGGGGTGCGGGTCTCACGGGGGTCACCGATCGAGCACCCGACACGGGCTGGTACCGCTGATCAGCCCTTGATGACCTCTGCTCCCTTCATCACGAACGGTATGTCCTCCAGCACCGTCACGTCGTCCAGCGGGTCGCCGTCGACCGCGATCAGGTCCGCGAATCGGCCAGGCTGCAACGACCCGACACGATCCTCCCACCCGAGGAGCTCGGCGGAGACAACGGTCGCGCTCTGGATCGCCTCCATCGGCGTCTGACCGAAACGCACGTGGAACGCGAGGTTCTTCGCGTTCATCCCGTGGGGATAGATGCCGGAGTCGGTCCCGAAGGCGATCTTCACGCCGGCCTTCACGGCTTTTGCGAAGTTCTCCCGTTGCGCGTCGTTGGTCATCTCCGTCTTGCGAAGCACCTCGTCCGAGTAGCCGAGCCGCGGACCTTCCTGGATCATCCAGTCGCCGTCGAACATGTCGGCGACCAGATAGGTGCCCCGTTCGACCATGAGATCGATCGTCTCATCGTCGATCAAGCACCCGTGCTCGATCGAGCGGACGCCGGCGCGGATGGCGCGCTTCGCGCCCTCCGCGCCGTGCGCGTGCGCAGCGACGTGCGTTCCTCTCGCCTCGGCTTCCTCGACCGCCGCTCGGATCTCCTCCTCGGTCAGCTCGGGCCTGCCGGGGTCCGTCCCGGATGTGAGGACGGCACCGGTGGCGAGGACCTTGATGAAATCGGCGCCGGCCTCGAAGATGCGCCGGACGTTCGCTCGCACCTCGTCGGGCCCGGTGGAGACGCCCACCCGCAGCTCGCTCGGCACGGGTACCTCGGGCGGCAGACCCGTGATGTCGCCGCCGCCCCCCGGGCAGGTCACGTAGGCGCCGGCGCACATCATGCGCGGACCGGGGATCCTGCCGTCCTCGATCGCCTCTCGGAGCGCGAGATCCACGAACGCGTGGAACGTCCCGACATCTCGCACGGTGGTCACGCCTCCGAGCAGGGTGGCGAGGGCGTTCGTCACACCGGTCAGAGCCTCCTGCGCCGAGGAGCGGTTCACGAGGGAGGCGTAGCCCTGACCATCGTCCATCTCCCCGATCAGGTGCGCGTGGCTGTCGATCAGCCCCGGCAGCACGGTTCGGGCCGAGAGGTCGATGGTCGGCGTCCCCGAAGGCGCCTCCGAAGCCGGGACCACGCCCTCGATCCGGTCGCCGTCGAGCACGAACGCACGATCCGTCAGCACGTCGCCGGCGACGACGTCCACGAGGCGGCCGGCGATCACGATGAGACGGTCGGCCGAAGGCATCGGCGGAGCATACTCTCAGCCTCCCCCTCGATGCGGACGCTACCGACCTTTGGCCGGTACGCCGGTCCTGCAGCGAAACCGATACCTGAAACGTGGTACGACGCAGGCACCGCGTATCGATCGTTGCCGCGGCAGCCTTGGTGGCCGTGGCCTCGCTCTGCGCGGCCACCGGCGCACCCGCAGCCGCCGCCGAGCCCACATGGTTCGACCTCACCCCAACGGATTCGTTCCCGCAGGGAGTCGCGGCGGGGCCCGACGGGACGACGTGGGTGGCGAATCGCTTCGCCGCGCAGATAGAGCGCATCGCCCCAGGCGGTTCACAGTCGCCGATCAGCCTGGGGTCGGGTGCGGACCCGTACGCGATCGTGCTGGGCCCCGACAGGGCGATGTGGTTCACGGAGCACAACGCGAGTCGCATCGGAAGACTTACCGGCGGCGGGGAACTCTCCGAGTTCTCTCTCCGCGACCTGTCGACGCCGACCGGAATCACGGCCGGTCCCGACGGCGCCCTGTGGTTCGCCCAACGAGGGGTCAGCGCGATCGGGCGGATCACCCTCGACGGGGAGATCACCGAGTGGCAGACGATCACGCCTCGGGCCGCACCTCTGGGCATCACGACCGGGCCGGACGGGGCCATGTGGTTCACCCTGACCGCGGCGAACGCGATCGGGAGGATCACGGTCGACGGCGTCATGACGGAGTTCCCCCTGCCGACCAGCGCACAAGGTCCCCAGTGGATCACCCTCGGCCCGGATGGCGCCCTCTGGTTCACGGCGAGGGCGGCGAACAACATCGTACGCATGACCGTGGACGGCGGGCTCACCGAGTACGCGGCCCCGACCCTTGGCGCAGGCGTCAATGGGATCACGGCAGGCCCCGACGGAGCCCTGTGGTTCACGGAGAGCGCCGCCAACGCCGTGGGCCGGATCAGCCTCGGAGGCCGGATCATCGAGATCCCGCTGGGCGAGGGCTCGTCGCCGACCGGTATCGCGACAGGGCCGGACGGGGCGATCTGGTTCAGCGCGCCCGGTACGAACCGAGTGGGGAGGCTGGAGCCGTTCGCTGCGGACGACGTCACCTCGCCGGTCGTGACCATCGTCTCCCCACGCGATGGTTCGGTGCTGACGGAGGGCGAGCGCATGGTCGCCGACTACGTCTGCTCGGACGAGGCGGGCGGCTCCGGGCTCGCGACGTGCGAGGGGCCGGTCGCCGACGGCGCGATCGTCCCGAACGATCTCGGCTCGCACACGTTCACGGTCACCGGTACCGATATGGAGGGCAACACTGGCCAAGCGACCCACCGGTATGTCGTCTTCGAAGACATCCGTGGACCGATCACGAACCACGCCGTCTTCTCGGCCGGACGGGTGATCCCGATCATCCTCGAGCTGGGCGCAAGGCCCCATGGCCCGATGTTCGCGAACGGGTATCCGTTCGTGCGAGCGGCGAACTGTGAGACCGGGAAGGCTATCGGGCCCGACGCGACCGCCGACGTGCGGACCCACATCAACGGCCCCGGGCACCTGTTGCTCCAGTGGAGAACCGACGCGGGCTGGGACGGCTCCTGCCGATCGCTCGTCGTCCGATTCGGCCTCGACGGTTGGTCGGGCGCCGATGCCGTGTTCACCCTGCGGTTCGCATGACCGCGTGACGCGACCCCCGAGGTCCCTAGCCGCGCGCGACGAGCTGCTCGTCGATCAGGTTCCTCAGCTCGTCACGACCGAACGGCCGTGAATGGCCGGCGCAGACGAGCTCCACCCTGAGCTCGCGGAGCCGGGCGAGCGAAGCGACGAATGCGTGCTCATCCTCCGCGTGCAACGGGTCGTCGAGCGCGGCGGTGTCGCCCGTGAACAGCAGCCCGGCGACGGGGTCCCAGAGCGAGATCGAGCCGGCCGTGTGCCCCGGGACGTGCAGTACCTCGAAGGCGCGATCGCCCAGGTCCACGATGTCCCCGTCGGTGAGGAGAGCTGTCGGTTCCGTGGTCGGCGTCCGCCAGCCGGACACGTCGAAGTCATCGCGAGGCAGCGCCGTGACCACGCGCTCGGGAGGTTCGTAGCCGTACCAGCGGATCTCGTCCTCGAGTCCCGGCCGGAAGTCCGCCCGCATGAGCGCGAGCCCGTCGGGCTCGCGGATCCCATCGGCGTCTGCCGCGTGGCACCAGCGCTCGTCGAAAGCGTGCAGCCCGCCGATGTGGTCGAAGTGGTCGTGGGTGGCGACGGCCACAGCCGGCCGACCACCCACGAGCTGCTGGAGTTCTGCGCGCAGATCGCCGATCCCATTCCCGGTATCCACGACGAGGTCCCTATCGCGACCTCGCACGTGCCACACGTTCGACTCGAAGAACGGGTCGAGGTGATCCTCCACGAGCAGGACGACGTCATCGGTGACCC
Source organism: uncultured Actinomycetota bacterium (assembly GCA_963842295.1). GTDB lineage: Bacteria > Actinomycetota > UBA4738 > UBA4738 > HRBIN12 > JAJNBA01. The sequence continues at coordinate 577,855 of CAWJFY010000009.1, forward strand.
GCTCTGCACGGAACCATCGTTCGGCAACCGCGAGATCGTTCATGTCCGGTCGGTGAAGAAGACGGATGACGGCTCGGGACGAAGGCAATGGACCGAGACCATCGACGCGTTGTACGAGCCCACGTTCGGGATCGCGACGATGTCTCCCTCCTCGACCCTCGGCATCGGGTGGTCCTCGGCGAAGAGATCGTTCCCCTCGTTGATATGACCCGCCACCGTGACATCCTCGACAGGCTCGGCGTCAGCCGCACGGCACAGGATCGGTTGGAACGGGATCTTGTACACGAAGTGCTCGTTGATCACGTTCCAGCCGGTGTCCAGGCCGACGAACGTGGTCCCGTCGCGATCCTCGACGCTGACCACCCCGGCCAGATGCACCGCGCACTCCTTCGCGAGGAACTCGCCGGGCTCGGTCCCCACCACGACGTCGAGTGGTCCGAGATGCCGGGCGAGGACGGCCGCCCAGGCGTCGAGGTCGAGCGGCCGGTCGCCGGGCCGGAAGGGCACGCCAAGACCCCCTCCCGTGTTGACCTCGACGATCGAACAGCCGGCCTCCATCAGCATCCTGGTCGCAGCTGCCACGCGTCGCATCGTCTCGTCGACGACCGGCAACGCGTCGGTGAGGTACAGGTAGCCCGCATGCACGTGCACCGTGTCGATCACGAGCTGGTACTTGCGGGCGATGTCGAGGGCCCCGTCGAGCTGTTCCGGATAGATCCCGAACTTCGTGGGACGCTCCCCTGCGTAGGACTGACCCCCGCCTGAGAAGGCGGCCCCGATCCGGGGGTTGATGCGGATGCCGACCATCGACCCCGGGGCGCGCCTCCCGACCCTGTCGAGCTGCGTCAGGAGATCTACGTTCAGATGCACGCCGGCATCGAGAACAGCATCCAGGTCGCGCGCGGACAGGTTCGTCCCGGTGTAGCTGATCTCCGAGGGCTCCCACCCGTGGTCGAGCGCCCAACGGAGCTCGCCCGGGGAGCACACGTCCATCCCGACGCTCTCGCGGGTTCCGGGCGTCCCCAGCGATCGGAGGGAAGCGAGGAAGGCCGGCTCCCGCTGTGCCTTCAGAGCGAACCGGACCCTGTGCCGGAGCCCCGCTCGTTCGAGCGCACCCTGCAGCGATCGAGCCTGCTCCTCGACCCGGACCAGGTCGTGCACATACAGGGGAGTCCCGTGCTCGCGAGCGATCGCCTCGGCGTCGCGGCCGGCGATCGCCAGGCGGCCGGCCCGGACTTCCAGGCCGGGCCGGACCCACCACGTCAACTGGGATGCGGTGCGCTCCATGCGGGCGGGAAGGCTACCCGCACGCCGGCGAACTCACATCGTCAGACCGTTTCCGGTGCCGGGGTGTCCGTGTCCTCGAGGCCCGCCTCGCGCCGGCCGACCAGGAGGACCGATGCCGTCGTCGCGAGGATCCCGCTCACGAATGAGATTCCGAGGCCGATGGCAACGGTCGCCTGGAACTCCGTCGTCCCCTCGGCGCCCGGCAGGAACGGGGAAGGACCGATCGCCTCCGCCACGCGCGTGAAGCCGATCGCCGAGGCGAGCAGCAGCACGACACTGGAGATCACCATCAGAAGGGCGGTGATTCGCCGGATCGCCGGATCGGAAAGCAGGATGTACGCGCAGCCGAACATCAGCGCTCCGAGACCGCCGGCGAGCGCGACCGCCCCCGTCGTGTCCCACGTCCCGTCCACGTAGACCGTGATCACGCCGCCGTTGACCGGATACGAGTAGCTGAACCATTTCGCATAGACACCGACGAAGCCGATCAGCCCTGCGACAGCCGTGACGACAGCTAGGAAGTTGATGCGGTCAGAGCGCATGAAGGACCCTCCTCTTGGGGGCGTTGCATCCGCTATCGGCTCCGGACGTGCCGATTCTTGACTGCCTCGACCTCCGGTTCAACGACCCGCTGGCGGACATCCGTTCCTTCCACCCGCCGGACGCTGCCTGCTTGAAGATCCCCTTCCCACCTGCGGGCTTCTCGTGGAGGTGAGGGGATTTGAACCCCTGGCCTCTGCCGTGCGAAGGCAGCGCTCTACCGGGCTGAGCTACACCCCCGGAACACCGCGCAGCGTAACAGAGCGGTTTCGGCCGCCGAGAACCTGGACTAGGAGTTTCCGCGAAGATCGGCGGCGTGACGGTCGAGGGCGTCACGGAGGTCCTTCTGCACCGCCGAGATCGACAGATCGCCCCGCGTCTTCTCGATCAACGACCGGGACACATCGGTTGCGCGTCGCAGGTTCATCGTGATCGCGTCCGGATAATCCATCGTCACGAGGACGCCGTACATCTCCTCCATCGCCTCCAGAAGGCGTTCGGCCTGCGCCACCTCGCCACCCCTCAGCAGATCCAGGAGCCGGCGACGCCCTTCGCCGATCGCGTCGGACATCCCTCCCAGGTAGGCGGCGTCCTCCACGTCGAGCTCCGTCGGACCCGGCAGGTCGGCGCCGGTGACCAGCGCGAGCGTCATGTTGGCCTCTGCGAACTCCTTCTGTGCGTCCTGCAGGTAGCCCGCATGTCTGATGTCCGCGTGCTCCTCGACCGCGGCGAGCCCTTCATCCAGAGCGGCGCGAGACTCGGCGATGAGTGTCTTCGCGGTCTCGAACTCGAACCGGTGGATCGCTCGGATCGCATTGGCACTTGCGCGGATCGACCGGCGCGCTGCGGGAAGAGCGAGCTCGCGAGCTGCGTTCTTCGCGTCGAGACGGGCTTGGATGGAGCGGGCCAGTTCGGAGAGGTCCACGACGGAGCTCAGCCGGTGAAGTCGGAGGCGGGCCGGACCACCACGTGCACCCGATCGCTCTCCCCGAGACCCTCGAGGCCGTTGAACATCTCGCGTGCGCGTCCGTTCTGACCCTCGATGACATACCGGGCGGCGAACGCGGCCGCACGGTCGCGCGGAACGCGCGCGTTCCGCGCCACGTCGCTCGGGTCCGCCATCGTGCGGTGCTTGAGCGAGATCAGCATCCACGCATAGGCTCCGAGCAGGACGGCGAGCGCCACCGTGAGGTTCCAGAAGACGCGGAGCGGGGGCACGAGTCCCATCAAGAACGTCACGCCGATCGCCTCGATCAGGAAGACCAGGACGCGACGGCGTCGGTCGCGGACCCTCGCCCGGCGCCTCTGAGCGTCGCCGATGAAGCGAGCCCCCTTGCGGGGCGTCACGATCCAACGTCCGGTGGTGCCGTTCACTTCCGCGTGCGCCAAGAACTCCATCTTACGTTCGAATTCTTCGACCGACGCCGACATCGATCGGCGTCGAGCCGTGAGCGGTAGCAGGAATGCGGCCCACATGATGCCGAGAGCCGCAAGGAGCAGCCAATCCAATGCGCCCAGCCTCCGCTCTGTCGATCCCGGTGCGACACAACATCTAGGCTGGGTTAGCAACGTAGTACCACATGTAGGGGTGTTCAATCACATCGATGTGATCCGAGGAGTTTTCTCCAGGTTCCGTCGCTCGGCTGCGCCATGTCGAACGCGCCAAGAAGTTGACCATCCCGGCGCGATCTTCACCGTCGCCGGGACCATAGCCGTTCCCGATGAAGACCTGGGTCCGAGTCATGAAGCTGTTGACACATCGGTCAACGCGGAGGAGCAGAGTAGTCGCCCGACTTGCCCCCGGACTTCGAGAGCAGCCGCAGGCCGTCGATCCGGGCGGCTCGGTCGAACGCCTTCGCCGTGTCGTACAGACTGAGCGCGGCGACGGCTGCCGCCGTCAACGCCTCCATCTCAACGCCGGTGCGATCTTTCGCTCGCACACGCGTCCAGACCCGGATCCGGCCACTCGCCTCATCCGGCTCAACTCGCACCTCCGCGCCGGTGACGGCGATCGGATGACAGAACGGCAACAGGTCGGGCGTTCGCTTGACGCCCATCAAGCCCGCGACACGTGCTGCTTCGATCGGATCACCTTTCGGCGTCCCGGCCACGAGCTGGGCACATGCTTCCGGCGTCAACGTGACCACGCACTCGGCCTCCGCCTCGCGATCGGTGATCTCCTTCGTGCCGACTTCCACCATGCGGGCCGAGAGCTCTGCCTCGAGACGTCCTCGCTCGTAGCCGCCTCCGATCATCGCGTCAGTCCTCCGCAGAACGGAACAACATGACCTTCACGTGCGAACCGGCGGGGGCGGCGTCGGTCCCTGCCGGGATCATCGCCAATCCGTTCGCGCGGGCCACCGTCGAGATCAGATTCGACCCTCGGGCCCCGGTGGGGGTGGCCGACCAGTCCCCTTTGTCCCGCCGAACCTCTACCCGCGCGAACTGGAGCTTCCCGCGAGGGCCCCGGACCTCGTCGGTCAACGTCGCCGTCACCTCCGGGCGGAACAGGTGGCTTCGCCCCATCATCTTCAGGATCGCCGGACGCACGAACACCTCCAGGCTCACGAAGACGCTCACGGGGTTGCCGGGCAGACCGAAGTACGGCTTCCCCTCGACGTGACCGAATCCCTGCGGCATACCCGGTTGCATCGCCACCTTGTAGAAGTCCACGTCGCCACGCCGGAAGAACGCCGCCTTCACCACATCGCGCTCCCCGACCGAGACACCGCCCGAGGAGACGAACGCGTCCGCCTGGATCTCGAAGCTGAAGATCGTCTCCCGGAGCGACTCGACGTCGTCTCGAACGATGCCCGCCATCACCGGCATCGCGCCCATCTCACGGAGCGCCGCGAAGATCATGAAGGAGTTGGCGTCCCTCACCTGTCCGAACCCCGGGGTCTCGGTCGGCGGGACGAGCTCGTCTCCCGTGGAAAGCACCACCACGCGCGGACGCGGATGGACGAACGGCGTGGGATGCCCCGCGTTGGCGAGGAGCCCAAGCTCGGGAGTGCCGAGGCGCTTCCCGTCCGGGATCAGGACATCTCCTTCGTGCACGTCCTCTCCGCGCGGACGGACGTGCGTACCGGGCTCAGGGCCATCCAGCAGCCGAACCAGCTCGTCGCCCTCGACCACCGCGTTCTCGATCGGCACGACGGCGTCGGCGCCGGCGGGGACGGGCGCGCCCGTCGCGATGTGCATCGTCTCGCCGGCGCCGACGGTCCCCTCGGGCTCGTGTCCGATCAGCGCCCGGCCCACGATCTTCAGCTCGCGTGGGTGCGAGGGTGTCGCTCCGGCGACATCGGAGGCGCGCACCGCGAACCCGTCCATCGCCGAAGAAGCGAACTCGGGAAGGTCGTGCGTCGCGAGAACGTCCTCGGACACGACGCATCCGTAGGCGTCCGTCAGCGGCAGCCGGAGCGGTGCGAGCGGCTGCACCTGGGAGAGCACGCGCTCTCGGGCTTCCTCGACGGAGACAAGGCCTTCCGCGGAGTCGTGGTCGTGGACGTGTGGCTGCGCCGACATCCCGGCCAGTCTAGGCGGGGGTCTGCCGCACGACCGTCAGCTGAGCTTCTCGCGGCGAGCGAGCTCGGCCAGGTACGCCTTGAAATCCGGGCCCAGATCGTCGCGATCGAGCGCGAGCTCGACCATCGCCCGGAGGTAATCGAGCTTGTTCCCGACGTCGAACCGACCCTCGAAGCTCAACGCGTAGACGGCTTGCTCCTGCGCGAGCAGGTTGATCGCATCCGTGAGCTGGATCTCGCCCCCGTGACCGGGCTGCGTCTCGTGGAGCGCAGCGAAGATCTCCGGCGTGAAGACGTACCGGCCGACCGCGGCGAGGTTGGAGGGAGATCGCTCCGGCGACGGCTTCTCGACGATGGACACGATCCGAACGAGGTCCTCTTCGACGGGCTCGGGCTCGATCATGCCGTAGAGTGAGGCGTCCTCACGGGCGACCTCGATCGCCGAAAGCACGCTCCGGCCGTAGCGCTCGTGGATCTTCATCATCCGGTCGAGCAGCGGCGTCTTGGGGCGAACGAGGTCGTCGGGAAGCATCACGACGAACGGCTTGTCGCCGATGTGCGACTCGGCGCACGCGACGGCATGTCCCAGGCCGAGCGGGTCCCGCTGGCGCGTGTAGTAGATGTTCGCGAGCTCGGCGATCGCGCGCACCTGCTTCAGCTCGTCGAACTTGCCTTTCGCCTCGAGGAAGTGCTCCAGCTCGGAGGACCGATCGAAGTGATCCTCGATCGATCGCTTCCCTCTCCCGGTCACCATCAGGATGTCGGTGATACCCGCGCGCACCGCCTCCTCGACCACGAGTTGGATCGCGGGGGTGTCGACGACCGGGAGCATCTCCTTCGGCGTCGATTTGGTCGCCGGCAGGAACCGCGTGCCGAGGCCCGCCACCGGGATGACGGCGTTCTGCACCTTCACGGGCGCAACGGTACTCGCGTCGCCGGAAAGATGCAGCCGGGAACATGGCCACGGGTAGACTGCCTGGTCAGATGCCCACCTACGAGTACGCATGTCGTGATTGCGGCCACACCTTCGAGATCGTGCAGTCGATGCTGGACGAGCCGTTGACGATGTGCCCCGAGTGCGGCGGGAGCCTGCGGAAGGTGTTCGCACCGCCCGCGATCTCCTTCAAGGGATCGGGTTTCTACTCCACCGACCACGGGAAGAAGGCGAAGAGATCGGGCGAGGCGACGGGCGACGGAGACAAGGGCGCCGAGAAGACCGGCGAGAAGACCAGCGAACCGAAGAAGGCGTCGGCGGACTCGAAGGACTCCCCGACCGGAAGCTCCCCGGAGAAGCCACCGAAGTCGACGAAGAAGGAGCCGGCTGCGTCGTGACGGAAGCCAGAGCCGAGATCGGGGTGATCGGGGGATCGGGCTTCTACGACTTCCTGGAGGACACCGAAACCCTGGAGATGGATACGCCTTTCGGGGCTCCCGCCGCGCCGATCACGATCGGCGCGGTGGGCGATCGGAAGGTCGCGTTCCTCCCCCGTCACGGGACGGACCATCGTTTCCCTCCCCACAAGGTCCCGTACCGAGCGAACATGTGGGCGCTGAAGGATCTCGGCGTGACGCGGGTGTTCGGGCCCTGCGCGGCGGGATCTCTCCGGAAAGAGATCCCTCCTCGGACGCTGGTGGTCAGCGACCAGGCCATCGATCTCACGAAGACCCGGACGAACACGTTCTACGACGGTCCGCAGACCACCCACGTGTCGTTCGCCGAGCCGTACTGTCCGACGCTCCGTGAGACCCTTCTCAGGACCGCCGCGTCGCAAGGGATCGAATACCGGGACGGAGGCACGATGGTCGTGATCGAGGGACCCAGGTTCTCGACGACGGCGGAGTCTCGGATGTACGCGCAGATCGGGGCCGACGTGATCGGGATGACGCAGTTCCCCGAAGCGATCCTGGCGAGAGAGCTCGAGCTCTGCTACGGGAACGTGGCACTCGTGACCGACTACGACGTCGGTGTGGACGACATCCCACCCGTGACGCATGAGGAGGTCCTGAAGGTCTTCGGTGAGAACATCGACAAGCTCCGTGACCTTCTGTTCGCCGCGATCCCGGAGGTGCCGCCGGAACGGACGTGTCCCTGCGCCACGGCGCTCGCCGGCACAGGACACGGATGATGGCCGGCGAGACGCTCGTCACCGTCGAGCTCCGATTCGTGACCGGCGAGGATCCGGCTCAGCTCGCCGACCGGGTGCGCGAATCGGTCGCGACCATCGTCGGCAAGGACGCCCTCGAGGAGTTCCGCGTGAAGACGATACCGCTGGGCGGCCCGAAGGGCGAGAAGGGCGGTCTGCGTCCCGTCGAGTGACCGGTGTCACAGCGGACGCCGCGTGGTCCGGCTACGGTCGCGCGCGTGCTGTTCCGTCGGAAGCTGCCGAGGTCGTCGTTCGTCCTGCTGACGGTCTCCGTAGCCTGCGCTTTGGCCGCTGCACTGGTCATGCGGGCGTACGCGCGGCGGCTCGACACCATTCGCCCGGACGGCGGACCGCCCGTCGCCGTCGTGGCTGCGGTCGACGACGTGGCAAGGGGAGCCGTTCTCGCGGAGGGGATCCTGGAGGTCGTCACGGTGCCGTCGCGCTTCGCTCCGCCCGGCGCGATCCGGGAGATCGCCCGGGCGACGGGGCGGATCGCGGTCGCGGACATCGCGGCGGGCGAGATCGTGACGTCCCTACGTCTCGCCGGTGCGCACTCCGGGCCGACATCCTCGCTGGTCCCGCCGGGGATGCGAGCCGTGCAGGTCCCGATCGGCGGCGCGGTCGGTGTGAAACCCGGCGACCTGGTCGACGTGATCGCCACCTTCGGCGGAGGCGGCGCCCACTCGGAAGTGACCGGCGAAGGGCTCGAGGTGCTCGCGGTGCACCGGGGAGGCGGCGACTCCTTCGGAGCCGCCTCCCCCTCGTCGGGGGACATCGGGCTCGTGCTCCTCGTCACCCCGACGGACGCGGAACGCCTGGCGTTCGCGGCCGCCTTCGCGACGCTCTCGATCGCGGTGCGGGGACCCGGCGATCTCGTGCCGGGCGAGTCGTTCACCGTTCCGGTGACGGCCGACGGCTAGCATTGGCCGACCGTTCTCCGAAGGAAGGACCGTGTGGGCATCCTGCAGGCGATCGTCCTCGGCCTCGTGCAGGGGGCGACCGAGTTCGCACCGGTCTCCAGCTCGGGGCACCTCATCCTGGTGCCCTGGATCTTCGGATGGATGCTGATCGGGGATACCGACGTGCAGAAATCCTTCGACGTGGCCCTCCACGTCGGCACGTTGATCGGCGCCCTCATCTACTTCCGGCACGACGTCGCGCGGTACCTGGGCGCGTGGTTCCGATCGATCGCGACGCGCCAGATGTCGACGCAGGATGCACGCATCGCGTGGGCCCTCGTCGTGGGTACGATCCCGGGCGCCATCGCCGGCGCCCTGTTCGAGAACGTGATCCAGGAGAAGCTCGGGGCACCCCTGCTGATCGCGCTGATGCTCGTCGCGTTCGCCCTCCTGCTCGTGATCGTCGATCGCCGCGCCCGCAGCGATCGACCCTTCGATTCCATCGGTCCAAAGGAAGGTCTGCTGCTCGGGACGGCGCAGGCGCTGGCGCTGCAGCCCGGCGTCTCACGCTCGGGCGTGACGATCACCGCCGCACGTGCGATGGGTCTCGACCGTGAGTCGGCCGCACGCTTCTCCTTCCTCCTCTCCCTGCCGATCATCGCGGGGGCCGGCGCGTACAAGGCGGTGGACCTCGCGCAGACCGGCTTGCAGGGTCATGCCGCCGAGTTCGTCGCCGGGATGGTCGCGTCGGCGATCAGCGGCTTCGTGGTGATCTGGGGAGTGCTCCGGTACCTGAAACGACACGACTTCATGATCTTCCTCTGGTACCGGGTCGCGGTGGCGGCGGTGGTGCTCGTCCTGATCCTCGCGAACATCCGCGATGCGACCACCTGAGGTAGGTGTGTCATGACTAGCGCCGAAGAGGGCGTTCGCGGCATCCACTAGTCTTTGGCGCCTCGATCCAGGACGTGCTTCGACGGAGGGGACGATGACCGAACTGCTGATGCTTGGTGGGGAGCGGGTGGCGGCAGCCGACGGCGCGACCGCCGAGGTGGTGGAGCCTTCGACTGGGAAGCCGGGCTGGGAGGTTGCCCAGGCGTCGCCGGAGGATGCCAGCCGCGCGGTCGACGTCGCGGTGGAAGCGTTCGAGACCGGCCCGTGGCGCCGGATGAGCGCGCGCGAGCGGGGACACGTGCTGACGAAGGCCTCGTTCCTGATCCGTGAGAAGGCCGAGGAGCTCGCGACGCTCGAGGCGCGCAACGGCGGCAAGCCTATCGGCGGAGCCCGCGCCGAGATCGACATCGTGGCCAACACCTACGAGTACTGGGGTGGCGCGGCGAACAAGATCTTCGGCGAGACGATCCCGATCGTGCCACCAGGCCTCGACGTGACGCTGCGGGAGCCTGTCGGGCCGTGCGTCCTGATCAGCCCGTGGAACTTCCCCGCCGTGATCGCGAACTGGAAGGTGGCACCGGCGCTCGCCTGCGGGAACACGGCCGTGCTCAAGCCCGCGTCGCAGACGCCGCTGACCGCTCTCGCGATCGCCGACCTCCTGATGGAGGCGGGACTCCCCGAGGGGACGCTCAGCGTGCTTCCCGGCCCCGGCGCGACGACGGCCACCGCGCTGATCACGGATCCGCGCGTGGCGAAGATCGGGTTCACCGGTTCCACCGAGGTGGGCAAGAAGGTGATGGAGACGGCCGCCGCCAACATCACACGGGTGTCGCTCGAGCTCGGGGGGAAGTCCGCGAACGTCGTGTTCGACGACGCCGACCTCGACGTCGCGATCCCGAAGTCGCTGTGGTCCGTATTCGACAACGCGGGTCAGGACTGCTGCGCTCGCTCCCGGCAGTTCGTGCAGCGCCCGATCTACGACGAGTACGTCGAGCGGTTCTCGAAGGCGACCGAGGCGATCGGCGTCGGCGATCCCCTCGACGAGGCGACCGAGATGGGGCCGCTGATCAGCCCGGGCCAGCGACAGACGGCCCTCGACTACCTCGCGATCGGCCAGGAGGAAGGAGGGCGGCTCACCACGGGCGGCGAGCAGCTCGACCGTGAGGGCTTCTACCTGACCCCCGCCGTGCTCGCCGACGTCGACAACTCCTGGCGCGTGGCCCGCGAGGAGATCTTCGGTCCGGTCGCGTGCATGTTGCCGTTCGACACCGAGGAGGAAGCGATCCGCCTCGCCAACGACACGCCGTACGGGCTGTCCGGCTCGGTCTGGACCCGTGACATCGGCAGGGCGATCAGGGTCGCGAAGGCGATCCGGACCGGTGTGATCAGCGTGAACTCCTCGAGCAGCGTGTTCACCGAGGCGCCGTTCGGGGGCTACAAGCAGAGCGGGATCGGTCGCGAGATGGGGATGCACGCGGCCGCTCTCTACACCGAGGTGAAGAACATCTACTTCAGCGAGGAGTGACGGGGCTCCTCAGACTGACCGGTCGTACCGGTCGCGTTCCCAGTCGGTGACGGTCTCGCGCCATGCCTTGAGCTCCCAGGCACGTGACGTGACGTAGTAGTCGCTGAACCCGACGCCGAGCGCGCGCTGGAGGCCCTCGTCCTCTCCGAAGGCTGCGATCGCCGCCTCGAGGGATCCGGGGAGCTCGGGGAGGTCGTCGCGCGCGTAGGCGTCTCCCTCGATGGGCTCGGGCGGCTTCGTCTTCCGCCGCATCCCGTCCGCCGCCGAGGCGGCGATCGCGGCGAGGGCCAGGTATGGGTTGGCGTCTGCGCCGGGGCGTCGGCACTCGAACCGCCAGAGCTCGGGACGCGCGGAGCGGATCGCGCGCACGGCGCACGACCGGTTCTCGTAGCCCCAGGTCGCGTTGATGGGCGCGAACCAGCCCGGGACGAGCCGCTTGTACGAGTTGATCGTGGGATTCATGAGCAGCGACGCGGCCGGCAGGTGCTCCAGCACGCCCGCGATCGCGGCGCCGAGCGGATCGGGCAGCGGATCGTCGACCGCTGCGCCCGCGAAAACGTTCGTCTCCCCGTCCCAGCACGACAGATGGACGTGTCCGCTCGAGCCCTCCTCGCCGGGCACCGTTTTCGCGAGGAAGCTCGCACGGAGGCCCATCGATGCCGCGACCTGCTTCGTCGCGAACTTCGCGAGCGCCGCACCGTCGGCTGCGGCCAGTCCGCGCCCGGGGGCCAGATTGAGCTCGAGGAGTCCCGGCCCCGCCTCCGTGTGGACCGCGGAGAGCTCGACGTCCAGCGCCTGGAGGGCGCCCACGAGCGCGTCGACGAACCGGTCGTAGCGGCCGATCTCGTTCAGGCTGTAGCTGATCCCGCTTGAGAGCGGCTCGCCGCGCTCGTCCCAGATCCGAACCTCGTACTCGATCGCCGCCATCACGTCGTAGCCGAGCGAGGACATGTCGCCCACGACGGTGCGGAACACCTCCCGCGAGGCGAAGTCGCACGGCGAACCGTCCGGCCATGCCGGGGTCGCGAGGCAGACCCGCCAGCCGGGACGCCACGCGAGCTCGCGGACGGTGTCCACGTCGGGGGTCAGGAGCAAGTCGGCCGCGCCGGTGCGGATCCCGAACCGCTCGTAGTCGGTGATGGGCGTGTCGACCGGGTCCAGCCCGATGATCAGGTCGGTCATCACCGTTCCGTGCTGCACCGCGGCCTCGAACGCCGCCGGGCGCAGCGCCTTGCCGCGGAGGGAACCGTTCATGTCGGGGATCGCGAGGAGCACGAACTCCGCGCCGCGCTCCCCCGACGAACCGCCGAAACCGCCGACCGAGCTCATCCCGCGCCCGCGGCCGGCAAAGCTCCCTTGATCGACCGCTCGACCGACTCGATCGTGGCCCGGAAGCGATCGACGATCTCCGCGAGCTCCTCGTCCGTGCTCACGTACGCGGGCGCGAGCAGCGTCTGGTCCCCGGCGAAGCCGTCGGCCTGCGGATGGGTCGACGTCACGAGGAGCCCGAGGTCAAGGGCAGTGTCGTCAACGAGCGATGCGGCGTCGAGCTCAACGGGGAGGAATGACTCGCCGTCCCGAGGATCCACCAGCTCGACTCCGAGGAGGAAGCCTCTCCCCCGAACCTCTCGCACGATCTCGGATCCCTCGAGGGCTGCCTCGAGCTCGTCCCGAAGGCCGGGGCCACGCTCACGAACACGCTCGACGAGACCTCGCTGATCCAGAAGATCGAGCACGGCCAGGCCGACGGCCGACGACAACGGCGCCCCGTCCCAGGTGTGCCCGAGGTCGAACTCGCGGGACCCGCGATCGATCGCGTCGTAGACGTGCTCACGGCACAGGACTGCTCCGAGCGGCGCGTAGCCCGCCCCGAGCCCCTTCCCGATCGCGACGATGTCCGGTTGGATCGGCAGCTGATCCGCGGCCAGCCAGCTCCCGACACGGCCGATCCCGGTCACGACCTCGTCGAAACAGATCAAGAACCCGTGCCGCTCCCTCCGTTCCTCGAGGCCTTCCCAGAAGCGATCCGGCGGCGAGGAGCCGGGCAGGGCAGCCGCGCCCACCGGCTCGCAGAAGAACGCGGCCACGGTCTCCGGTCCGGTCTCCTCCAGGAGCCGGTCGAGCTCCACGAGGGCCGCCTCTCCCGTCGGGTCGAACCGCCACGTCGAGGGCGGGATGTGCAGGTGTGACGCGAGGTACTGCGTGTACGGCTCTTGGAGCGCGCGGCGACCGTTGAGCGCCAGGGTTCCCATCGTCGAACCGTGGTACGACTGCGCCGGGGAGATCACTCGCCAGCGCGCCGTCTCCCCTCGCTCGACGTGATACAGCCGGGCGAGCTGGAGCGCCGTCTCGTTCGCCTCGGAGCCTCCCGACACGAGCCGCACGCGGGCCATCGCCGGCGCGGCGACCTCCAGCAGCCGATCGGCGAGACGCTCCTGCGGCTCGCTCGTGAAGTGGTGGTTGTAGAAGTACGAGAGCCGTTCGGCTTGCTCGGCGGCGGCCGCGACGATCTCGGGCACGCCGTAGCCGAGACACGCCACCATCGCACCACCCGAGCACGCGTCCAGGATCCGATGCCCGTCGGTGGTGGTGAGCCACACCCCGTCCCCGCGTTCGATGCTCGGCGCGGCGAGGTCGAGGAACCGCGGGAAGACCCGCGTGTCATCGGATCCGATCCCCGTCGCGGTCATGCTCTGTCCTCGGCCCTGGTCAGCCGGTTCGCCGGTCCGAGGGGGACTCCGTGCCGCGCCCCTTCGATGGGAGGTCGGCAACATCGCGGAGGAATCGCTCGAAGAGCTGCCACGCGTTCCGGCGGCTCTCGTCGGCCAGCCGCTTCGTCTCCGCGAGGAGGTCGTCGGGATCGACCCCGTCTCCATCGAGCTCGTGGCGATACGCCCGGACCCAATCGTCCATGATCTGCGTCGTCACCTCCGGGTGGAACTGCAAACCGAGGCTCCGGCCGGCGACGAACGCCTGCGGGCCGGCGTCCGACTCGGCGATCAACGTCGCACCCGGTGGCAGGGTGAAGGAGTCGAAGTGCCATTGGAACCACGGCCCGTCGGGCACGAGCTCCGGATCCGTGCTCCGCACGGGCAGCCAACCGATCTCCGCACGTTCGCCGCGGAACACGTCGGCCCCGAGCACGCGCGCCAGCATCTGACCGCCGAAGCACAGTCCGAGCACCGGGACATCGGCGTCGACCGCCGACTTCAAGAGTTGCGCTTCTCGGGGTACGAATGCCTTCGAGTCGTCGAACGCGGCGAACTCGGAGCCGAGCGAGACGATCAGGTCGTGGTCCGTGGGATCGACCTCGCGGTCGTCGATGTCGATCCGCAGGACGTCGACGGTCGCATCCTGCTCGGCGAGCCAATCCGTGACGTGGCCGGGCGGCGTCGGCTCTTCGTGCTGGAGGATCAATGCCCTCAAACTCATCGCTGACCTCCGCCTGGTGTCGACGTGACCGGCTCGGAGCCCATCAGTTCGGACTCGACGTCGGCGGCCACGTGGTGGACGACGTCACGGAAACGGGAGACCATCTCGCGAAGCTCCTCATCGGTGGCGGTGAAGGCGGGCGCGAACAGCGTCTGGTCGCCGGCGTAGCCGTCGCGCGTCGGCTGCGTCGAGAGCACGATCAGGCCGCGATCGAACGCCTCGGCATCGATCCTCGCCCCGACCCGGAGCTCCGGCGGCAGGAACGACTCGCCGTCGCGTGGATCGACGAACGACACGCCGAGCAGGTAACCGTGGCCGCGGACCTCGCGGACGAGCGGGATGCCGGCGAGCGCGTCCGAGACCTCGCGGAGGAGCTCGGCTCCGCGGTCACGCACCCGCTCGACCAGACCCTCGGAGCGCATCGCGTCGAGGACGGCGAGGCCCACCGCGCACGCCAGCGGCGCACCGTCCCAGGTGTGGCCGAGGGTGAAGCGTCGGGAACCTCGGGCGAAGGCTTCGTAGACATGCCCGCGGACCAGGACGGCGCCGATCGCCGCATAGCCCGCGCCGAGTCCCTTGGCGGTCGCGATGATGTCGGGCGTGCAGGCGGTGGCGGCTCCTGCGAACCACTCACCGGTGCGTCCGACCCCGGTCACGACCTCGTCGAAGCACACGAGGAAGCCGTGGCGGTCGCGTCGCTCGGCGAGGCCCTCCCAGAATCGCACCGGTGGCGTGTAGGCAGGAAGGGCGGCGGCGCTGATGGGTTCGCAGAAGAACGCAGAGACGTTCCCGGGACCCGCCTCGTCCAGCGCGCGGTCGAGCGCCTCGAGGGCCGCCTCGCCGGAAGGGTCGAACCGCCAACTGCTCGGAGGGATGTGCAGGTGCTTCGGCAAGTAGGGACCGAAGGGTCCGTGGAGTCCGGGGCGCCCGGTGAGCGCGAGGGTCTCCATCGTCGGCCCGTGGTACGCCTGCGCGGGCGAGATCACCTGCCATCGATCGGGCTCGCCACGCTCGACGTGATAGCTCCGCGCGATCTGGATCGCCATCTCGTTGGCGTCGGCACCGCTCACCGTGAAGCGGGCGCGGCTGAACCCCTCCGGCGCGATCGCGACGAGCTCCTCCGCGAGCCGCTCCTGCGCGGGGTTGGTGAGGCGCTCGTTGTGCACGAAGGCGAGCTTTTCCGCCTGGGCCTGAGCCGCGGCGATGATGTCCTTCCGGCCGTGCCCGAGGGTCGCCGCCATCGAGCCACCGCTCATCGCGTCCAGGTATCGGCGGCCCGCGGCGTCCTCGATCCAGACGCCCTCGCCGCGGACGACCACGGGCATCTCTCGACCGAACTCCAGCGGGAGCACGTGCGTCCGGTCGCTTCCGATCGCCGTCTGCTCCAACCGGGCCCTCCTTCGGGAACCGACCGCCGGGCACCGACCCCCGGCTCGGCGCACAAGCGTACGGCAACCCGCGCGCCCGCGCCGCCCACCAGCCTAGGGGAGGTCATCCGTTGCAGGCCAGCACGCCGCCACGGTATAACCCAGCACTCCGGGCACCGTGCGGTCGGAGGGGACCGACGGCGGCGACCCGCATCGAGAGGAGCCGATCGATGGCCGACGTGAAGGGGATCCTGGAGGGCTGGCAGAAGCAGGACATCGGGTTCGTCCGTTTCGAGCTTCCCGACATGCACGGCATCTCGCGGTCGAAGACGATCCCGATCGCACCACGCCTCCGACTACGCGGAGCGCGGGCTGAACATGTACGGCGGGACGAGCGTGCTCGACTCTCGCTCCGACGTCGTCGGAGGCACCCTGTACCACGAGGAGCGTCGGGTACGGTGACCAGCTCCTGTTCCCGGACCCGGAGTCGGCCGAGGTGCTGCCGTGGGCCGACCGGACGGCGCGGTTCATCTGCGACGCCCAGTGGTACGACGGCACGGCCCTCGCCGCGACGCCGCGGCACGTCTTCCGCCAGGCACTCGAGAAGGCCCGCTCGATGGGCTTCGAACCGCTCCTGGGGTCGGAGTTCGAGTTCTACCTCCTCACCGGGGACACGCACGAGCCACTGTTCTCCGGGTATCACATCTTCAACACGCTGCGGAACGACTACGTCCCCACGATCCGCCGGATCCTGGACGAGATGCCGCAGGTGGGGGTCGACATCATCACGTCGAACTGCGAGTACGCCGGCTCGCAGTGGGAGATCAACTTCGCGCCCGGTCGTGGGCTCGTCGGTCCGGACAACGCGTTCACGTTCAAGAACGGCGTGAAGGAGATCGCGAAGCAGGACGGCTACCTCGCGACGTTCATGACGAAACCGTGGGCCGATTCCGCCGGCAGCGGGTGCCATACGCACATCTCGCTGTTGGACGGCGACTCGGGAGAGAACGCGTTCGGCGACGCGGACGACCCTCAGGGGATGACGGACGCATGCCGCTCATTCATCGCGGGCCAGTTGCGATACGCCCGGACGATCGACGCCGTGATCGCTCCCACCGTGAATTGCCTGCGGCGCCGGCGCCCACACACGTTCAGTCCTTCGAACATCTCGTGGGGGATGGAGGATCGCTCCGCACTGGTTCGCGTGAAGGGAGGCAGCCCGGCGAACAAGCACGTCGAGTATCGGGCGCCCTCCGCTCTGTCCAACCCGTACCTCGTCGGCGCGGCACTCCTCCAAGCCGGTCTCCGCGGGATCGAGGACGAGCTGCCGGTCCCGGAGCCGTCGAAACCGGGCCTGCCCGCCGAGGAGGATGACTCCTTCGAGAAGCTGCCGCTCGACCTCGAGGGATCACTCGACGCGCTCGAGGAGGACCCGGCCTCGAAGGAGTTCTTCGGCGAGGACTTCGTGACGGCGTACTCGACGATGCGCCGGTACGAGCTGTCTCGGTTCCGGGACTCCGTGTCTGACTGGGAGCGGACCGAGTATATGGAGCTGTTCTGAGTCGATGGCGGCCGCGCGATCCAAGGCCCGAGGGAGCGCCTCCTCGTCCGCCGCCGAGACCGCGCGACGCCTCGCCGCCTCCGGCGTCGAGGCCGTCGCGCTCGCCATCGTGATCAACTCCGGCGTCACCCTCGTGAAGACGATCCCGCTCCGTCGGTTCGAGGACGCGGTGAAGTTCGGGATCGGCCTCTCCCCGGTCTTCACGGTCTTCCAGGTCGACGACCAGATCACGTCCTCGCCGCACATCGGTGGACCGACCGGCGACACCCGGCTGATGCCCGATCCGGCCCAGACGGTCGCCCTCGCCGCGAGCCCAGGATGGGCGATCGCGCCCGTCGACCAGCTGGATCAGGAGGGAGAGCCGTACCCCGGCTGCCCCCGCACGTTCGCGCGGACGATGCTCGAGCGCCTCGCCGGCCACGGTCTCGAGCTCCGCGGCGGCTACGAGATCGAGTTCTTCCTCGGCCATCGCGCCGCGCTCGGTCCGGACGAGGCGGACCCGACGCCGGCCCACACCGGGCCCGCCTACGGCGCGATCGCGCTCGTCGACGTCGAACCGTTCGCCACGGCGCTGATCCGAGCCTTCGAGGAGCAGGGTACGGGCGTGATGCAGTTCCACCCGGAGTACTCGACCGGGCAGCTCGAGGTGTCGGTGCCGCATGGCGTCGGGATCGCCGCGGCGGACACCCACCTCGTCGTGCGCCACACGATCAGGGCCGTCGCGCGGAACCATGGGTACGTCGCGTCGTTCGCGCCCGTCGTTTTCGCCGGACGGGTCGGCAACGGGAACCACCTGCACCTGAGCCTGTGGGATCGGAAGGGGAAGAACCTGTTCCAGGGAGGACGCGGTCCCGAGGGTATGACGCGTCAGGCCGAGGCGTTCACGGCGGGGGTGCTCGAGGCGCTCCCCGCGCTCACCGCGATCACCGCGCCGTCCGTACCGAGCTACGAGCGACTCCAACCCCACCGCTGGAGCGGTCCGTGGGCCTGCTGGGGACGGGAGAACCGCGAGGCGGCCCTCCGCTTCGTGACCGGGATGGTCGGGAGCCGGCCGGACGCGGCGAACCTCGAGGTGAAGTCCATGGACCCGGCCGCGAACCCCTACCTCGCCCTCGGCGCGATCGTGGCCGCGGGGATCGACGGGCTCGACCGCGAGCTCTCGCTCCCCGATCCCGTCGGCGACGATCCCGCCTCGATCCCCACCCGTCGTCGCCGTTCGATGGGGATCCGCCAGCTGCCCGACTCGCTCGGCGCCGCGATCCGCGAGCTCGAGAAGGCCTCGATGCTCCGCGAGGCGATGGGCGACGTGCTCTTCGACTCGTTCCTCGCGACCAGGCGCGCGGAACGCGACGTCTTCGAGGACCAGGATCCCGAGGACGTCGTCCGCGCCCATCGGTGGCGGTACTGATGGCCGGCGTCGATCTCGCCGGCGTCGAGATCGTCGACGCCCACACGCACCCCTACCGGCTCGACGATCTCCTGGCGAAGGGGTCCGAGGGCTTCGACACCCGGATGATGTTCCTGGGCGAGTCGTTCCACTCTTCCTCCCGCGTCCACGACGACCTGTGGGCCATCGCGGACGGTTTCACGGAGTCCACCGTGTTCGGAATCGCCCTCCACCGATGGCTCGCGTCACACCTCGGGTGCGAGCCCACCCGGGAGGCCGTCACGCGGGCCAGGGATGCCGCCCTCCGCGCCGATCCGGTCGCGTACACGAAAGGACTCCTCGATGCGGCCGGCGTGGTCGCCATCCTTTCGGACGAAGGGTTCCCGCAACCGCCGATCCCGGCGGAGGAGTTCGCGTCGACGATCGGCGCGACCGTCCACCGCGTGACCCGACTGGAGCCCTGGATCCTCCAACATCGCGACGGATCGTTCGAGGACTTGGTCTCCGGAGTCGAGAACGAAGCAACCACGGCGGCGGCCGACCCGAACTGTGTTGCGTACAAGTCGATCGTCGCCTACCGGACGGGTCTCGACGTGGGGGACCCGAACTCCTCTGAGGCGGAGGCGGCATTCGCGCGCTGGCGAGACGACGACTGGGCGGAAACGAGGGAGCACGCGAAGCCGGTCCGCGACTTCTTGATCCGCCGCACGCTCGCGGTGGCGAAGGCGAACGACCGGCCGTTCCACTTCCATTGCGGAGGCGGCGACCCGGACATCAACCTCGCGTACGCGGGCCCGGCGTCGATCTTCCCGCTCCTCGTCGACGTCCAGGATCAACCGGTCGTCCTGGTGCACTCGGGGTACCCGTGGGTACGCGAGGCTGCGTACATCGCGTCGGTCCTGCCGAACGTCTACCTCGAGCTCTCGGAGCTGATCCCGTGGGCCTGGGGACAGGTCGAGTGGGGGCTCGAGATGCTCGTCGGGACGGTCCCGGCGGCCAAGCTCCTCTACGGCTCGGACGAGGCAGGCGAGCCGGAGGCGTTCTGGGCGTCCGCCCTGCTCGCTCGATCGGCGCTCCAGCGCGTTCTCGAACGGTTCGTCGAGCGCGACTACGTCTCGGTGAGCGACGCCGAGCGTCTCGGCAGGTTGGTCCTCGCGGATGCCTGTCGGCGACTGCACGGCATCGGCGGGTGACGAGAAGGGACCGCCGCCCCAGCAGGGGCGGCGGTCCTCACTCCTTGGACGATCGACGATCAGGCCGGCGCCGAATCCTCGGCGATCTCGCGGTCGGCGAGCCCTTCCTGGATCAGCTGCTCGTCGGACTTGCCGCGTCTCGCGGACTGCGACACGAACCAGATCACGATGCCTGAGATCACCGAAACCGCCGTGAACCCGACCATCCAGACGTTCCAGTCCGCCAGCTCCCAACCCGTCGGGTTGGAATCCGACTTCGGGTACCACGAGCCCACGAAGATGAAGAGCACCGCGGCGATGTTGATCACGAACCCGACGGCACCGCAGACGAACAACCAGCCGAGGGGGGCCCTCCGCTCACGCTCGAAGCGCTCCGGCTCGGCTCGCTTCGCGAAGAAGATGTCCAGGAACAGGAGCGCGGTCGAGATGCACCACACGATCGTGACCCCGGCGTAGAGCGCGTAGAAGTATCTGTACGGGTCGCTCTCGCCCGAACCGAGCACGAAGAACACGAGGACCGCGAGGATCGTCGAGATCGCGCTCTGGAGCGAGATCGCGTTCGCCGGCACCTTGTTCCGGTTGACCTTGCCGATCTGGTGCGGCAGTCGCTTCTCCATCCCGGACACGAACAGCAGGCGTCCGAACGAGAAGTTGTAGACGACGGCGACCGTCAAGACGACCCACGCCATCACCAACGACACAGCAGCGCCGGTCCACCTCCCGAGCGCGAGGCCGACCGTCTCCGCGCCGCCGGTGGTCCCGTTCGCGCCGCCGGCCTCGATCACGACCATGTTCCCCCATGTCGCCCAGAGGTACGCGGCCATGACGATCAGGCAGCCCCAGAGCAGGAAGGTGCGGATCGCCTTCTCGCCGCCGGTCACCTCGGCGCCCATGTTCAGCGGCGTCTCGATCCCAAGGAGCGCCAGGATCGCGAACGAGAAGAAGGTGAGGTTGGCGGGGAGGCCGAGCGCGATCGACTCACCCTGGAAGGGGTCCCACCCCGTCCCGAAGTCCGTGGCGGCGGGGTTGCCCTGCAGGAGCCACCACACTCCGGCGAACCCGATGAGGAAGATCGCCCCTGCGTAGAACCAGAACAGCACGTTCACGTAGTTCTGCGTGACGCGCATCTTCAAGTAGGACATCAGCGCGCTGAACCAGATCACGACCAGGACGACGACGCCGATCTGCCAGTTCTCGGTGAAGAGGCAGGGGAACTCGCAGCTCGGCCTGATGAACACGGCGGCCTGCTGCAGGAAGTTCGCGAACAGGATCCCGATGAACACCAGTGAGATCGGGCCTGGCCACCACGCCACGAAGCCGGCGAAGAATCCCCAGAACGGACCGAGCACCTTGTGCGTCCAGACGTAGAGCGAGCCCTCCTCGGGGAACATCCGCCCGAGCTGGGCCGTCACGAACGCTCCCGTGATCAGGAAGGTCGCGAACGCGACGATCCAGAAGATGAACACCGACGGCCCCGCGAACTGCAGGCCGGCCGCGTTGTTGATGAACAGCACGATCGCGACGAAGATCACGACGAGGTCGAAGGGTCCCAGCGTCCTCGCGACCAGGACCGGCGCGACCTTCTCGGAGATCATCTGCTCGTCGGACTTGGCAGACATACACCCTCCCTCTGCTCAAGGGGGGCCCTCCGATCCCTCGGAGGAGCGCTCCCACCTGGTGATCGTCGGCGGGAATCCTTGCATCTCAAGGGTCACCTGTCTAATCCGGCGCGCCAATGGTCATACCGTGCCGGTACGACAGGGTCCGGCGGCTCGGAGTCACTCTGAGTGATCCGAATCAGCCCGGCCCGCGAATCCAGGCCGGGACGCGGCGGAACCATCCCGCACGCGGCACGAGTGGAGGCAGGAGCGTGAGCGGTCGGCGACGGATCATCCTCGTTTCGATCCTCGTCCTCGGCGTGCTTTCGGTCCCGGCGCTCGCCCTCGCGCACCCTCTCGGCAACTTCACGATCAACACGTCCGCGTCGCTCGTCCTGCGCGCCGACGAGGTGGTGGTCGACTATGTGGTCGACATGGCTGAGATCCCTGCGTTCCAGGAGCGGGGGGCGATCGATGCCGACGGCGATGGCGCTCTCTCATCCGACGAAAAGGCTGGATACCGAGAGGACACCTGCGAGGGGGTGCGGGCGGGGCTGCGTCTGGACATCGACGGGGCCCCCGCTCGGCTCGTGACGCGTTCGTCGGAGTTCTCCCTGCCCGAGGGACAGGCGGGACTGCCGACGCTCCGACTCACCTGCGTCTTCCGCTCGAAGTCGCGGCGAGCGATGCCCACCACCTCGTGTTCGAAGACTCGAACTACCCTGACCGGCTCGGCTGGCACGAGGTCACTGCCGCGGGGGACGGCACGACGATCGTCCGTTCCGACGTCCGGGCCGAGAGTCTCAGCCACCGGCTCCGGTCGTATCCGAAGGATGTCCGTCCCTCCGATGTCCGCTCTGCGAGCCTCACGTTCCGGCCGGGCGGCCCCACGCTCCCGGCGCAACCAGCGAGCGCGACAGCGGAACCGACGAGCGGTGGGTTGCTCGCCGGGTTCGCCTCTCGTCCCGATCTCTCGGCCGGTCTGGTCGCGCTGATGATCGTGGCCGCGATCGGTGTCGGGGCCGTTCACGCGCTGGGTCCGGGCCACGGGAAGTCGCTGATCGGGGCGTACCTGGTGGGGAGCGCCGGCACGCTTCGACATGCGATGGCGGTCGGGGCTGCCGTCTCGGTGATGCACACGGCGTCGGTGCTCGGACTCGGTGTGCTGGTGCTCTCGGCGGAGCGGGTCTTCGCGCCGGACCGCGTCTATCCGTGGCTCGGGCTCGCCTCCGGCCTGGTCGCCCTGGGCCTCGGCGCCGCCCTCCTCGTCTCGAGGCTCCACGCGCTTTCCGAGCGGCGTCAGCACGGGCACGAACATCCACATCCGGCACGACCCCTTTCCCGACGCGGGTTGATCGCCATCGCGTTCGCCGGTGGGATCCTGCCGTCGCCGAGCGCGCTCGTCGTGCTCCTCGGCTCGGTGTCGATCGGCCGAACGGCCCTCGGACTGGTGTTGATCGCCGGATTCAGCGTCGGCCTCGCGGCGTCACTCGTGGCAGTGGGAGCACTCGCGATCCGCGCTCGTCACGTGGCGAACGGGCGGCTCCCCGCAGGTCTGGTGCGACTCGCGCCCGTCATCTCCGCCGGTTGCATCGCCCTCGTCGGGGTGGTGCTCACCGCGAAGGGCCTCCTCCAGGTCTGAACGCGCCGGATCAGACGCCCGCGAGCGTCATCTCGCCGATGAGCACCGACGGCGTCCCTACCGAGGAGAAGAAGCGCAGATCGTCGCCCACCCCCGTGATCGCCTTCAGCATCTCCGGTAGGGTCGACGCGATCGTCATCTCCCGGAGCGGCTCCCCGAGTGCCCCGCCGGCTATCCGGAGCCCCGTCGCCCCGACGCTGAACTCCCCGCTGATCGGGTTGGCCCCGGAGTGCACGCCGCTCACGTCCTGGATCAGCACGCCCCCATCGGCTCGCATGAGCAGCTCGTCGCGAGGAGTCTCACCGGCGTCCAGGTAGAAGTTCGAGGTCCCGACGCTGGGTGGGGATCGATATCCGCGCTTGCCGTTCCCGGTCGATGCGGTCCCGCCCTTGTGCGCCGTGTATGCGTTGTGCAGGAACCCGTTGAGCACTCCCTTCGTGAAGAGCTCCGTCCGGCCGCTCGGCACCCCTTCGTCGTCGAACGGCGCCGCCCCCGGCCCCTCGACGTTCGTTCCATCGTCGACGAGGGTGAAGAGCTCCGACCCCACGGGCTCTCCGGCGAGGTTCGCGAACAACGACCTTCCCTTCTGCACGGCGTCGGCGGAGAGCGCTCCCGCCAGGACGCCCAGGAACGACATCGCAGCGAACTGATCGAGCACGACGGGGACGCGGGCGGTGGCCGGCTTGGCGGCGCCGAGCATCCGAGCCCCCCGTTCCACCGCCTCGTCGGCGACCGCCTCCCAGTCGAGCTCGTCGAGCCCGCGCGCGATCCGGTACGAGAACCCGGTCTGGGTCTCGTCCCCTTCGACCGCGAGGGTCACGGCCAGGCACCACGCGTCGGTCCGCCGGTACTCGGCCTCGACGCCGGTCGTCGACGCGATCGCGACCCTGGAAACCGCGTCCCCGACCTGCGCCTCGTCGATCTTGGTGACCCGCGGATCGCGGGAGATCGCGCGGGCCTCGAGGTCGAGGGCCAGACGCGTCTTCTCTCCTGTCGGAACGGCGGCCGAGGCATCCCGGAACAACTCCGGGATCGGCGTCCACCGCGCCGGCTCCGGGAGCACGTTGTGCTCGTCCGCCGCGGCGAGCGCAGAGTTCTCCCGCGCTCGCCGGACGATGTCGAGGACCTCGTCGGCGTCCGGGTCAGCGGCCCACGCGTAGCCCAGTCTGGCCTCGCGGATGACCCGGACGCCGACGCCTCGGGACTCAGAGAACTCGAGACCCTCGACCTCACCTCGGAGCGCGCTCGCTTCCGTCCGGCGGGACTCCTCGGCGTAGGCCTCGACGGCCTCGCCCGGCTCCGAAGCCTCGACGGCGACTCGGCAGAGATCGCCGAGATCAGGCACCGGTCCCTCCGACCGTGATCCGTGAGATCCGAACGGTGGGCGAGCCGCTCCCCACCGGAGCCTGCTGCCCGTCCTTCCCGCAGACGCCCTCCCAGGTGTCGAAGTCGTCGGCGACCGCGTCGACCGCGGACATGACCTGGATCGCGCGCCCGATCAGGTTGGCGCCGCGCACGGGGGTCGTGACCTTCCCGCCTTCGATCAAGAACGCTTCCGAGCATCCGAACACGAAGTCGCCGCTCGCGGGATTGACCTGACCGCCCCCGAGCGACGTGACGTACACACCCGCGTCCGTGTCTTCGATGATCCCGTCGGCTCGGTCCGAGCCGTCGAGGATGTTCGTGTTGGTCATCCTCGGGATCGGCGGGGAGGCGTACGATTCGCGTCGCCCGTTGCCCGTGGACGCGACGTCGTCCTTGTCGGCTCGGAGTCTGTCGTACAGATACCCCTGGAGTACGCCGGCTTCGAACAACACCGTCCGCTGGCTGGGCTCCCCTTCGTCGTCGAAGTCGAACGACCCCCAGCCGTTCGGGATCGTCGCATCGTCAACTCCATTGACGACCTCACTTGCGCATCTCGTGCCGATGAGCCCGCGGTAGACGCTCGCCTCCTTGTCGACGGCGTCGGACTCGAGCGGGTGCCCCACCGCCTCGTGGAAGAGGACACCTCCCATGCCCGGGGCGAGTACCACCGCCATCTCGCCTGCCGGCGCGGGGATCGAATCCAGCATGGTGACGGCGCGCTGGGCCGCCTTCTCGCCGATCGCCGTGGCGCTGTAGCGATCGAAGAGCTCGACCCCTGCGCAGGCAGCCGGGCCGAAGAACCCGGTCTGGATCGTCCCGTCGCGAGCCGCCACGACCTGGGTGACGAGCCGGATGCGCGGCCGCTCCTCCTCGACCCAACGGCCGTCGGACGTCGCGATGAGGCGCCTCTGAAGCGAATCCCCGTACATCCCCACGACCTGGACGACCTCCGGGCTCAGGCCGCGCGCGGCTGCGTCCAGCTCGCGCAACCAGGCCACCTTGTCGGCGGGGGGGAACGCGCCGGCCGGCTGGTCCGTCCGGTTCACGCCGCGTCCCTCCCTGACGGTGAGATCGACGACCGTGCCCGGTTCGCGTTGCTTCAGAGCGGCGCTCGCCGCCTCCGCCGCCTGGAGGAGCGAGTCGCGGTCGAGTCGATTGGAATAGGCGTAGCCGTAGGAAGTGCCCAAGGCGACGCGGACCCCCGCGCCGCGATCGAGCCCGCTGGTCAGCTCCTCGACCTTTCCGTCGTCCAACCGGATCGACGTGGAGGTTCGCTCTTCGACGAAGAGCTCGGAGAAGGATCCACCGCGGCGTCGGGCGGCGCGCAGCACCTCCTCGACAAGCTCGCGGGGCAGCATGACCCGCGATGCTAGCAGTGAGCATCCGAGCGACTCGGACGAGCGACACCGTTCCACGATCGTGCGTCCGAAGGTCTCGGCAACCGTGGGGTAGGCTCGGCGGGATGCGCGGGACGTGGCGGAGGACCCGGCTGCTCGGAGCCCTCCTGGCGATGCTCGCGGCCGCATGCACCACGACCGGCGTCGGTCGCGGGCCGAGCGTCTCGCCGCCTCCGCAGGACGACTCGCCCTCCCCAAGCGCCTCGCCCAGCGCGACAGGCTCGCCGGGCCCGGAGAGCGGGTTGGACGCCGGCCTTGCGACCCTCAGCATCTCGGGCGATCTCACCCTCGACGTTCGCTTCACGAGGGTCGCATCGCCGACCGTCTGGGCGCCGCCACCTGCCCCGATGGACATCACGTGGCAGGGCACGTCGGGACAGCTGCTTCGCCTTTCCGGCACGTCGTTCTTGAGTCGCGCTGAGACGAGCGCCGATCGCGCGCTGTCGTTCACGGTCGTCGGGCCCAACGGGCGGGTGGAGTTCTCCTCGACCGCAGGGGAATGCAGCATCACCATCACACCGGCGCTGCCGGACAACATGGGCGGCATCTTCACCTGCTCACTGCTCATCGATGTCGAAGGCGTGACGACCGTCGACGCTCGGGGCGTCTTCTCCGCCACCGGCTAAGCGCGTGCGCATGGAGGGCGGCCGCCGGGATCTCGCCTGGCTCGGGGGTCTCAGCGTCCTGCTCCTCGTCGTCATGCTGTGGCCATACATCGCGGACGGGTACCGGTTCGGGGTCGGGCCGGATGTGCCCGTGTATCTCTGGTGGGCGCGAGTGGGGGCGAGCGAGGGACTGTCGATGGTGGGCAGCCGGCCCGGCGCACCTGCGCTCGCGGCGGCGCTCGCCGGGACGCTCCAGCTGAACGCTTCCGCCATCACGGCGGGTCTTTCGTCAGCTCTCGGCGTCACGGTCGGGGCGGCGGCCGCGGCGCTGGTGCGCGCCGCCGGCGGCATCCCCGGGAAGGCGTGGCTGCTCGCGGGGCTCCTCGCGGGCGTCTTCTCCGTTCACCTGGTCGCCGGGTACCTCGCGAACCTGGTGCTCGCGACGACGTTCCTGGCGGCGGCCGCGTGCCTCGCAGGATCCCGGCGAAGGTGGTGGGCCGCGGCGCTCCTGCTCGCAGGAGGGGGCCTGGCCCATCCACCTTTCTTGGTGCACGCGATCGTCGTGCTCCTGGGAGCGGCCGCGCTCGCATGGCGAGCGGGCGCCCGCGACGAGGCCCGCGACATCGCCCTGTCCGTCACGGCGGGCGGCCTCGTCGCGGGCGCGGGGGTGCTCGCGACGATCGCGGGTCCAGGTCCCATCGACGCCGAGACCTCGAAGGACGGGTACCTCCGGCGGGCGGGGCTCGACGCGCAGCTGATCGACGCGTATCGGGAGCGCTTCCGACTCCGAGCCGCGCGCTACGTGCAATGGATCTCGGTCCCTCTCGCGGTCGCGGGCTCCACGACCGCCGACGGGTTCCTCCAGAGGTTCCTCGTCTCGTGGCTCGCGGTCATGACGATCGGCATCCCGGTGGGCTACGCGACCGGATGGCTCCCTCCGGATCGGCTCGTCACCTTCGGATTCGCCGTCCCGATCGGCGCCGCGCTCGGTCTCGTGTGGGTGCATCGCCGGCTCAGCGCGAGGACGTGGCTGGCCCACGCGGCTGTTGTCCTCCTCGGTGGATGGATGATCGTCGGAGCGCTCCTCGCGTGGGGAAGGCAGAGGCCCTTCATCTCCCCGGACGAAGCCGGGCTCGTGGAGACGGTGTCGATCGTCACGGGCGTCTCCACGCCGAAGGGGACCCCGATCGTGTTCCTGATCGACGACGAGGACAACACCGCGAGCTTCCTCGCTTCGCGCGCGGCCAACATCGGGCGCGCGGCTGCGTTCCCGAGCCGCGCGCGCGACGTCTACGTGTTCGTGGGAACGGCCACGGACTTCTTCGACGGACATCCCACCGAGCGAGGGGACGCCGAATACGACGCCCTTTCCGAGCTGACGTTCGCGGACATCCCGCGCTCTCCGGTGCCCGCTGTCTTCGTGATCGCGCCGTTCTATCGAGGGTCGGACGCGGCGACCCATCCGCGACTCTTCGAGCTCGAACCGGGGCTGCTGGCATCCGAGCCAGGCTTCCCGACACCCGAGTTCGCGGGAGGAAGGGAGTCCCTCGCTTGGGGCCCGTCGTCTCCCAGCGGGATCGCGGCGGCCGCCGCCGGGATCCTGGCGCTGCTCACGGTGCTGGGTCTCGGCTACGCACGCGCGTCCTTCGACGAGCTCGTCGTCGTGATCGCGACGGCGCCGGCATTCGGCACCGCCGCGCTCACGGTCGCAGCGGTCGTGCTCGACCGGCTCGGCCTACGGCTGGCGGGACTCGGCGTCGCGCTCGCCGCCTCGGCCCTGGCGGGACTCGGCGGCCTCGCCCTCCTCGTCGTGAAGCGCAAGCGGGATCGTCAGGCGCCTGCGTAGATCGAGCGCCAACCACACGAGCAGACCGATCACGATGGGTGTAAGCGCGTAGTGCCCGACCAGGACGTTCACTTCGTACGCCTCCGGGAAACGGAGCGGCTCGGCCGTCCACTGCGACAGCGCGAGCACGCTCGAGAGGACGATCAGAGCGGTGCGCGGCGACCGCGGAAGGATCCAGATCAGCGGCAGCGACCACGCGAGGTACCAAGGAAGCAGCACGGGACCGAGCAACGTCAGCGTCAGCAGCGCCCAGCCCCAGCCGCCGAGGAGCTCTGGGGTGCGTCGGCCGGACGCCGCCGCCCGGGCTACCGCCCGCACGAGCCAGACGACAGCGACCAGGAGCGCCGACGCGAACGCGACGCGTGCGACGACACCCAGCGTGTCACCGCTGACGGCGTCGAGGACACGCCGGAAGAACCTGGAGGGTGCGAGCCATCCTTCGTGCGCAGAGAGCTCGAGCATCCCGAGCGTCGGATCGTGCAGCTGGAAGAAGGGCGCCGCGACGATCGCGACGATCGCGAGAGCCATCCCCGCATTCACTGCCCCCACCCGAAGCCGCTCATCAGGGGGTCGCCGCCAGACCACCCAGACGACGAGGAGCAAGAGCGGCAGGAACAACGTCGCCTTGATCAGGGCCCCGCACGTGAGGATGCCCACCGCCCACAGGGTCCGATCTCGGACCACGCACCACGCGGCGATCGCGATCGCCAGCGCGACGAGGAGATCGTTATGGCCGCTCGCGGCGGATTGGAAGAGCACGACGGGGTTCAGGCCGAACGCCACGACGGCGAAGACAGCTCGGGAGGGTCGGACACGACGAGCCACGACCCCGATGACGATCGTCGTGGCCAAACTCGCCGCGATCGCGAGCAACCGGAACGCGTCGACGAGGGTGTCGAGACGAGTGGAGGTCCGTGTCACGACGCCCGCGAGGTGCGAGAACAGTGGACCGTAGACGGACGGCGTGTCCACCCACCTTGGCCCGACGAGCTCCCGTGTCAGGAAACTCGGGAAGTCCGCCGGTGTCTCCACGTAGGGGTTCGCGTGGTGGATCGACACGATCTGCCCGTGCGCGATGTAGGAATAGACGTCGCGCGAGATCAGCAGCGGCAGCAGCACGATCGCGAGATGGAAGGCGATCGAGAGCCCGAGCGCGACGCGCATCGTGATCTCCCCTCGCCACGCGGCTCGCAGCAGCAGAAGGAAGCCGGCCATGCCCGCGACCACGCCGAGCACCGACGCGATGGGGAGTGCGCCCCCGAGACGATCCAGCCCGATCGCCTCCGCGACCCAAGCGAACGGTCCGCCCGGCTCGGCGCCCGGCGCCAGGATCGGTTGCAGGGGCGATCCGGGAACCGCGGCGACGACGGCCTCGGCCAGGAACCCGGCCACGGCCGCCGCGACCGGCGAGCCAGGCCACTCGCCCGCGGGATGCCTCCATGTCGTCGCCGACGCTAGCACCGCCTCACGGCTAGGCTGTCGTCATGGCGCGATTCCCCGAAGGGACCGGCACCGGATTGCTGGTTGCGATCGGTTCGCTCACGTTCTTCACGTTGCTTGCCTGGGTGATCGCGTTCCTGCTCTGGATCGCGCTCTCGATCTACGCGTTCGTCGAGATGATCGGGGACGGTCGCCCCAGCCCGCTCGCGGTGATGCTGATCGTGGTTCTGCTGGTGAGTGGCCTGGTCACGCTCGCGGCGGGAGGGATCGTGCTCGTCGGCAAGAGCCTGACGCCCAAGAAACGCGACCGGATCTGACGTCCGCCTACGGGGTGGGCTTCAACACCATCAAGTAGAGGATCCCCGCGACGGGCAGCATCGTGATGAGACCGGTCGTTCGCGTGCGACGGGCCGCGGCTTCGTAGGCTCCAGAAGTCGGTCCGTCCGTCGCCACGAGCTCCGTCTGACGGCGGAGTGACGGCGCGAAGAACACACCGGCGATCACGCCGACCAGGGCGTACAGGACGATGGCGGCGATGATCCAGAACGTCGTGAGCTCGACCCCGTCCGAGACGAGGATCATGATCACCCCGGTAAGCGGGAGGATCCCGTACGCCGGATTCGCGAGTCGTGAGTCCAGCGCCTTGATCGTCTGAAGCGCGAACCCTTGCTCAGCCTGTGAACGACCCCTCATGGCCCCGAGCCACACGAAGTAGGTGACGTTCGTCCCGACGGCGACGATCGCCGACAGGACGTGCACGAGCTTGAGCGGGAGGTACCAGTCCATGGTCACATCCTCTCCGGGCGGAGGGCCCAGGGTGCCACATCCGATGCGGCCGGGCGTTGGCTCGGTGTGCGATGACCACCGAGTCCTCTTCGACACGTCGAGATGCTTCTGATGTACCGGACTCCCGGGGACGGTGGACCTGAAGGCAGTCGAGACGGAGACGTTCACCCGATGGGTTCGTCCATCTGGTGTTCGCGATCAGCGTCGCTGTCCGACGCGAGTCGCCCAAAAGGTCGCGAGCTCGGGATCCCGCCCTTTACCAGCTCTGCGCCACCAGCTCGTAGGACTCGAACCCAACGACCTTGCCGTTCATCGCCTCGGCCACCTCGGTTCGCATCGGCTTGACTGCTTCGGCGCTTCTCTCGAGGGCGGCCTCGTCTTGGTAGAAGGCGACGGCCACCAGCTTGCCGGCTGAGCGGTCGGCCAAGAAGTTGGCTGCGGTGAACCCTTCCAAGCCCGCAAGGGCAGGCAGGATCCTTTCGCTGATGATCTTGACCGCGTCGTCGATCTTGCTTGCGTCACCCTCGATCGTGCTGATCCGCGCCTGCATAGCCATAGCCTCTCCTTTCGATCCAAGGCCAAGCGATCTTATCGAGCCCGATCCCCGGTGGACCGATATGAGAAACACCGGGCACGGCGGCTCAGTGGCGGGTGATCCTGACGTACGCTGCTGCTCTCACGAAGTCGAACGTAGCGTGAGAGGTGAGCCCGGTGCACAGATTACTCCTCGACGTTTCGAGCCTTACCTACCGGGCCTTCTTCGCGATGCCGGACTCCGTGAAAGCACCCGACGGCAGGCCCGTGAACGCGGTCCACGGGTACCTCGACATGGTCACTCGCCTCGTCGCGACGCGCCGCCCCGACGAGGTCGTCCATGTCTACGACCACGATTGGCGGCCCGTGGCCCGGACGGAGATCTACCCGGGCTACAAAGGCAACCGCCCACCGGAGCCCGAGGCGATCACGCAGCAGTTCGAGCTGCTGCGAAGCGTCCTGGACCGCACGGGATTGCTCCAGGCCGAGACCGAAGGATGGGAGGCCGAGGACGCCATCGGGGCGTTCTGCGTCGAGGCGGACGAGACCGACCGGATCGAGATCGTCTCGGGCGATCGTGACTTGATCCAGGTGGTGCGTGACCCGGTGGTGAAGCTGCTGTTCACCGTGCGCGGTGTCTCCGAGCTCGCCGAGTACGACGAGGCCGGCGTCCTCGCGAAGTACGGCGTGCCGGCGTCGCGGTACGCCGAGTTCGCGATCCTCCGTGGAGATCCGTCGGACGACCTCCCCGGGGTGCGCGGCGTCGGCGAGAAGACCGCACTGGCACTGGTGAACACCTACGATTCTCTGGACGACCTTCTCGCCGACGCCGCGCAGGTCCATCCGCGACCGGGCCCGTTGAAGGGGAAGCCGGCGCTTCGCGCAAGGATCCTCGAGGCGAGCGAGTACCTCGACGCGATGCGGCGGCTCGTCCCCGTGAACTCCGTCGCTCCCCTCACGGTATGGTCGGGCGCCCGGGACGACGCGGCCCTGAAGGCGTTCGCGGACGAGCACGGTCTGAAAGGGCCCGTCCAGAGGCTCCAGGCCGCGCTCGACAGTGCGAGCGCGGCCTGAGGGACAGTGGCGTCGTTCGTCTTCCACGTCGACCTCGATCAGTTCCTCGCCGCCGTCGAGGTACTTCGGCATCCCGAGCTCCGCGGCCGACCGGTCATCGTGGGCGGCGACGGTGACCCCACGAAGCGCGGCGTCGTCTCCACCTGCTCGTACGAGGCCCGCGCCTTCGGCGTCCGATCGGGGATGCCGCTTCGCACCGCCCTGAAGCGATGCCCCAACGGCGTGTTCCTCGCCGTCGACGCCCCCACGTACCTCGAGATGTCCCGCCGGGTGATGGATGCGCTCCGCTCGTTCGGCTTCGTCGTCCAGGAGATGGGGTGGGACGAGGCGTTCATCGCGGTCGAGTCGCACCGGCCCGAGGACCTCGCACGGGAGATCCAGCAGCGTGTCCTTGATCGCACCGAGCTCTGGTGTTCGATCGGCATCGGTGACAACAAGCTGCAGGCGAAGATCGCAACGGAAGAAGGGAAGCCCGCCGGCGTCTTCACGCTGACCTCCGAGCGGTGGTCCGCGTTGATGGGCCCGCGAGCAACGGATGCGCTCTGGGGGATCGGCACGAAGACCGCCAGGAGGCTGGCGGCGATCGGCATCGGCACGGTCGACGAGCTCGCCACGGCCGACCTCGATGAGCTCGCATCCGCGTTCGGCCCGAGCACGGGTCCGTGGCTCGCGCAGCTCGCCAGGGGCGAGGACCCGAGCCCGGTGAGCGACGCCCCCTGGATCCCCAAGGGCGTGAGCCGGGAGCGGACCTTCCAGCGGGACCTCGCGACCCAGGAAGAGGTCCTCCGCGAGCTCGACCGGCTGGCATCCGAGACCACGGAGGACGTTCGCAAGGAAGGACGTCTTGCCGCTCGAGTCGTGGTGAAGGTGCGGGTCGTCCCGTTCATCACGAAGACGAGAGGCATCGCGCTTCCCGAACCCACCGGCGATCCGGGCGCGATCGCGGCGGGCGCCCGGGCGGCCCTCGCTCGCTTCCCCGCGATCGAGCGCCCGGTGCGCCTGCTCGGGGTCCGCGCCGAGTTCGAAGAAAGCCCGCCCTCCGGTGCCGGCGGCGGCCTAGGTCTTCCGTTGCTCGATATCCAAGCTTCAGATGCCGATGACTAGGGGATGCGAACGCGCTTCCTCCCCCTGGGCGCCGCGATGGCGCTCGCGCTCGGTCTCCTGACGGCTGCGCCGGCGAGCGGCCACCTACAACACGACCATCACGTTCCCCGATGGGAACACCGAGTTCTATTCCCCGTTCGGCGGCCCGGCATCGATCCGGTTCGACTTCGCTCCCGGAGACCCCTCGGGCGTCTTCCGAGTTCGCCTCCGGCCGATAGGCGGCGCGGTGATCAAGACTGCAGTACTTCGCGATCAACCCGTCGAGCCACCCGTCGCCTCAGATCAGGTCGTTCTCATGGACGGCGCTGGGGACAGTGTCGGACAAGCCCTACGAGGTGCTCGTCAATCGGAACGGTCAGCCGAGCATCACGGCGTCCTTCATCCTTCGGCCGCGACTCGTGTCGATCGTCTCTGCGACGCCGAGCCCGTTCTTCCCCTGGATCGACAACGGACACAAGGACACCACGAACGTCAGGTTCAACCTCGCCGCCGACGCTGCTGTGCATGCACGCGTGTTCAGACAGAACGGCGCGGGGAAGTGCTGCGGCGCCCTCGTTCGTAACGACGATCTAGGGAGCTTCACGGCGGGGAACAGGAACTGGATCTGGGACGGCACGAACGACAACGGCGACAACCTCGGGAAGGGCAGCTACTTCGTTCGGATCTGGGCGGACGACGGGGTCGTGGCACCCGCCCTTTCGAAAGCGGTGAATGTCACGATCGCCCGCACGTACCGGGCGACGACGACGAGGTCGAAGACGGCGAAGGCATATCACCACGTCGGGCCGGTCACGCCCCTCGTCCTCGGAGGTGATTGCATCGTCTACCGGAGCAGCAGCCTTCAGGTCCTCTGCCAGGGCGGGCGGGTGAGCGTGTACTGGCGATGGGGTCTCGCCTCAGGCGAACGTATCGAGCGCGCGAGCTTCGTGCTCGACACCGTCGAGGGATGTCCCCCCTCGATCCGGAAGACCGCGCATACGAAGCACGAGTCTTCGTTCACCATGAACGAAGACCTCCCGGGGGCAGCCGGTGACTGTCGACTCGTCACGGCGAGGATCACGTACAGCCACCTCGAACAGTCCTGATCAGGTCACCTGCGGACTGGGCACCCACCCCTATCATCCGGTCGTGACTCCGACGCTCGAACAGATCCGAGAAGTCCCGAAGGTCCTCCTCCACGACCACCTCGACGGCGGGCTCCGTTCCGGCACGATCGTGGAGCTCGCCGAGGAGACCGGCTACCGGGACTTGCCGACCGACGACCCGGGGGAGCTCGGCGACTGGATGACCCAGGGCGCCGACCGCAAGGACCTCTTGCTGTACCTCGAGACGTTCGCGCACACCGTCGGCGTGATGCAGACGAAGGACTCGCTCGCGCGCGTGGCGCGCGAATGTGCCGAGGACCTCGCCGCCGACGGCGTCGTCTACGCCGAGGTCCGTTTCGCGCCCGAGCAGCACCTCGAGCGCGGGCTCGGACTCGACGAGGTCGTCGAGGCCGTCCAGGAAGGGTTCCGCGAAGGTGCAGAGCGAACCGGGATCCGCATCGGCACGTTGTTGACGGCGATGCGGACGGCGGCTCGCTCGCTCGAGATCGCCGAACTGGCCGTCCGTTGGCGGGATCAAGGGGTCGTGGGATTCGACATCGCCGGGGCGGAAGCCGGCAACCCACCCACCCGCCACCTCGACGCCTTCGATCACGTTCGCAGGGAGAACTTCCATCTCACGATCCACGCCGGTGAGGCCTTCGGGCTTCCCTCGATCTGGGAGGCCCTGCAGCTCTGCGGCGCGGAGCGCCTCGGCCACGGCGTTCGGATCGTGGACGACATCGAGCTCGGATCCGACGGCGAGGCCCGGCTGGGCCGCGTGGCACATCTGGTCCGCGATCGCCGTGTTCCCCTGGAGCTCTGCCCGACCTCGAACGTGCACTCCGGCGCCGCGAAGTCCATCGAGGAGCATCCGATCGGGCTCCTGATGGACCTGAAATTCCGGGTCACGGTGAACACCGACAACCGCCTGATGTCCGCGACGTCGCTCTCGCAAGAATTCGAACAGCTCGTGAACACGTTCGGCATCGGATGGGATCGGATCGCGCGCCTCACGATCAACGGGATGAAATCGGCATTCGTGCCGTTCGACGAACGGGTGGAGATGCTCGATCGGGTGATCCGTCCCGCGTACGCGGAGCTCCGGGACACGTGACCGAAGACACGGCGGCGATCCGTGAGGTCGCGGCCTCGGGCGTGCCGTTCCGCGTCGTCCACACCGAGCGGCCGAGCAGTGCCGAGGAGAGCGCCGTCCTGCAACGGATCGAGGTCGGCCAGCTGATCCGCACCATCGTCGTACGGCGCAGCGCCGGCGATTACGTGCTGGTCCTCGTTCCCGCCGGCCGGCAGATCGACTGGCCGCTGCTGCGCGCGCACCTCGGTGTCAGCCGGCTTTCACTCCCGGATCCGGAAGAGGCCAAGCAGGCGACGGGCTATGAGCGAGGCGCCATCACGCCGTTCGCGTCCGCCACGACCTGGCCCGTCGTGGCCGACGCGACCATCGCCGATCGCGACCTGGTCGCGATCGGCGCCGGAGCCGCCGGGGTCAACCTCCACCTCGATCCCGCGGACCTCATCAGGCTCCTGGATGCGGACGTGGCGAACGTGACCCGTCCCGCGAGCTAGAGCCGGATCTCCTCCACCTCGAGGCGGCCATCATCGTGGAGGGTCACACGGATCCCCTCGCACTCGGCGAACGAGCTCGGCTCGCGCCCGGTCAAGCCGGTCATCGCCCGCTCGACGAAGGGAGTGTGTCCGACGGCCAGCCCGATCCCGCCCTCGGGCACCGCCGCCAGGAGCGTCCGGACGCCCTCGGCCATCCCCTCGGGACTGCCCTCGGTCGCGTCCTTGCCGGCCAGGCCGGGGATCACGTCGTGCTCGGGCAGCTGCTGCCCGGATCCCCGAAGGATCCAGGCTGCCGTCTCAGCGGCGCGTTCCGCGGGCGAGACGAAGACCGCGTCGTAGCGGGCGGGCGATCGCCGCCCCACGTCCTCCGCTTGCGCGCGCCCGGCGGCCGAAAGGCGGTCGGCGTCAGGATCGCG
Source organism: uncultured Actinomycetota bacterium (assembly GCA_963842295.1). Lineage (GTDB taxonomy): Bacteria > Actinomycetota > UBA4738 > UBA4738 > HRBIN12 > JAJNBA01. The sequence goes on from CAWJFY010000009.1 coordinate 614,084, forward strand.
TTTCGCGTGCCGTCTCAGCTCGAGCTGTCGCATCCACCTCTCCCTCGTGCAGACCGCTAATGCGTACCCGCCGAGGCGGCATCCGGAACCATGCGATCGTCTCGGAAGCGGCTGAGTGCGAACGGCGCGATCAACTCCGGCACCCGGTCGGTCGCGACGTACTCGGCCATCGTCGCGCCGAAGATCGGGGCCCCCTTGAATCCCCATGTGCCCATGCCCGACATCACGCTGAACCCATCGAGCGTCGTGGGACCGAGGATCGGCGAGGAATCCGGTGACATGTCACACAGCCCGCCCCACTGGCGCATCGCGCGAGCCTTCGCCATGAACGGGAGGATCATCACGGAGCGCTTGGCGGCTTCAGAGAGGAACTCGAAGGTCGAACGCGTCGAGTACGTGCTGTACGGCACGATCTCAGCGCCCGCCAGGAGCTCCCCGCGGGCCGTCTGGGAGACATAGATCGTGAGATCCATCGACGAGACCAGTCCGCGCAACACCGGCCGGTAGGGCTCGGTGACGAACGCCTGGAGCATGTGGGTGACGAGCGGCAGCCGGACCCCCGCCATGGTGGCCACACGGGACGACCATCCCGCGACGGCGCTCACCACATGTCCCGCCGCGACCGGTCCCTTCGGCGTCTCGACGCCGGCGCAGCGGCCACCCTCGATCCGCACACCCGTCACCTCGAGCCCCTGGTGGACGTCCACTCCTCGCCGGGCGGCAGCCTGCGCGTAGCCCCAGACCACGGAGTCGTGCCGCGCGAACGATCCGGGCGGGTGATACGACGCACCGAGCACCGGCAGTTCGCCGCCGCCGCTGAGGTCCACCAAGGGGCACACCTCCAGGATCTCGTCGGGTCCGAGGATGTCGGTCCGGACACCGAGCGCGCGGTTCAGCGCGGACTTCTCACGCTCGACCTGCAGCGAATCCTCCGTGTGACAGAGATCGAGCTCGCCCTGGTTCGTGAACATGACGTTGAAGCCCAGCTCCTGCGACAACGTCCGGTACATGGAGAGGCTCGCGGCGTACAGAGGCACCGTCTCGGGCGTGTTGTAGTTGGCCCGGAGCACCTGCGTGTTGCGGCCGCTCCCCCCGCTCCCGATGTAGGAGCGCTCGATCACCGCGACGTCGCGGATCCGGTGCTTCGCGGCCAAGTGATACGCGAGCGAGAGGCCGTTCACACCCCCACCCACGATGACCACGTCGTAGGACCGGCGAAGTTCGCGCTGCGGGAGGTACGTCCGGCGGCGGAAGAGTCCCGTCATGGGACGGGCACCTCTTCCTCGATACGCCGTCGGAGGTGCGACTCCCAGTAGGCGGGCACCAACACGCGGATCACATCCTCATCCACGAAGACGCGGGCGACGACGCGAGCGACGTCCCCCTGGACGTAGCCGGGCCCGTCCGGGAGCTGGAGCTCCGAAAGTCGCGCGAAGACGTCGCGCGCGTCGCCACCGTCGATGACGATCTCCGCCCAGCCCTCGGTCGCCTCTCGGATCTGCGCGTCGGGATCGACGGTGCGGACGGCCCGACGGATGTCCTCGGCGATCGACCCGCGCACGATCACCTCGTCCGATGCCACGCGGCCCGCGCCAGGCGCACGCATCGCGAGGTCGCAGGCCTCCTCGCCGGCATGCACGCTCCAGAGCTCATCCACGGAGTCGGTTCCCCTCGGGGTCGTAGAACGGGGTCGGGACGACGCGGACGGCGACGCGATCCGCACGGAGGTCGTCGGGGAACCCGCCCCCCGGCGCGCGCCGGATCCAGCCGAGACCGATCGAGCGATCCAGGACCGGGCTCCTCGCGGCCGAGGTCACACGCCCGGCGATCCATCCGTCCGACAGGAGCGGGACGCCCCGGAGCTCCGCATCGCCTCGATCGAACTCCAGGCCGACCAGCTTCCGCTCCAGCGGTATCCCGGCGAGGCGTTCGAGCGCTGGTCTGCCCGTGAACCGCTCCCCCGGATGGACGGCCCAGTCGAGTCCGAGCTTGGCCGGCGTGTCGTCGGGCAACGTGTCCTGACCGACATACGGGTGGCCCTTCTCCAGCCGGAGCACCTCCAGTGCGTCGAGACCGTGGGGCACGAGCCCGAGAGGGGCTCCGGCCTCCCCGATCGCGCGCCAGAGCTCCGGACCGCGCGAACGCGGATGGTGGAGCTCGAACGCGACCTCCCCGACGAAACCCGTGCGGATCGCACCACACGGGACGCCGGCCACGGTCAGCTCCCGCACTCCCATATGGGGGAACGCGTCCCGATCGATCGGGTCGTCGGTGAGCCCGGCGAGGAGCTCTCGCGACAGCGGCCCGGCGACCAGGATCGCCCCGCGCTCCGCCGTCATATCGAGGACATGGGCGCGGAGCCCGAGCCGGTCGGCGCGGTCGCGCAGCCAGGCCTCCATCCGATCGGCGCCGCCCGACGTCGAGGTGAGGTACCAGCCCTCGGGACCCAGCGAGCACAACAACCCGTCGTCGAAGACGTATCCCGCCTCGTCGAGTGCGAGCAGATAACGGGCGCGGCCGGGCTCGAGATCGTCGATCCTCGTCGGGAACGACGCCTCGACGAGGGCCGTCGCGTCGGGCCCGACGACGAGGAACTTGCCGAGGGTCCCCACATCCATCGCGGAGACGTGATCCCGGACGGCCCGATATTCCCGCTCGCGATCGCCGTAGCCGAAGGGCCGGAGCCACGCACCCGACCATCCGATCCGCGCGCCGGCGGCGACATGCACGTCATGGAGCGAGGTCGTCTTCTCGATCACCTCGTGGACGGGAGCGGCCAGGATGTCCAGAGGCGTCGGCCGCGCCAGCGGGCGCGCCGTCGTCCGGGAGGCGGCGTTCGCTGCGGCGCCCCGCGCCGACGCGAACGCCGCCAGGTGGCGGCCGCACATCGCCCCCTGACACGGGCCCATGGTGGCCGTGGTGTAGCGCTTCAGCAGCTCCGACGAGCGGTAGCCCTCGTCCCACGCCCGCTCCAGGTCGGCGACCGACACGTCCTCGCACAGGCACACGTAGCCGGCCACGGGGGACGCCGTCGGCGACGCCGCACTTGCGGCGTCGCCGACGGCCTCGACGGGCTCACCCGGTCCGGACATCCGAACCAGGTCGTCCCGTGGCGAGAGCCCGGTCGAGAGGATGAGCACATCGCAGCCGATACCGCGGGTCACACCCTCGGCGTCACGAAGGACCGCGAACCGCACGCGCTCCTTCCCCTCCGCCCGCAGCACGTCCGCGCCGACGAACGTCCTGACCCCCTCGGGGATGCGGCCCGCGAGCGATCCGGGCACGAGCACCGCGGCGATGCGAACGCCGGCAGACCGGAGCACCTCGAGGTGATCGACCGCTTCCTCGTGACCCACCACGACCACCGCCCTCAGGCCCGGCATCACGCCTCTTCGCACGAGCCCCGTTGCCGCGCGACCGAGCATCACCCCGGGCAGGTCGTTCCCCGGGAACACGGGGTGCACCTCCGTGCCGCCGGTCGCCATCACCGATCGCTTCGGGTGGGCCTGGACGAGCCCGTCCGGAGAAGCGAGAGAGACCATCGGTCCTTCGTACACGCCGACGGCCGCGTGATGGGCCAGAACCTCGACCCCTTCCGGTGGGTCCGCCAGCTCGCCCTCGTCGCACAGCACCGCGTGCTCGTTCCGGGCGGCCGCCGCCCCGGCGGCCGCCCGGCCCGCCTGGCCCCCACCCACGACGAGCACGTCGCAGTGAAGGTGCCGCGACCTGCTCGCCGCGACCGGGCCGGCCGCCAGGCGACCGAGCCCGACCGTCCGCCGGATCGCCCGGTCAGCGATGGTCCACATCCATCGCGGCCGGATGAAAGTCTTGTAATAGAAGCCGACGGGCAGCAGCACGTGCAGCCGGTCGAGGACCGAGAGGACGTCTCGCTCCGCCGACGGCCACCCGCCTTCCCGGCGGACCTGCATCCCGTCTCGTGCAAGCGTCACGCACGAGCGGACGCCGGGAACACCGTCGACCGTGATGAGGCAGTTCGGACACTCGCCGGTTCCGCAGTAGAGGCCCCGCCGGCGGTGATACTTGAGGGACCGCGAGAACGTCCGGATACCCCCCCGATACAGCGCCGACGCGATCGTGTCGCCCTCCTCGACCGGGATACGCTTCCGGCCGAGCCGCAGCGTCCCGCCCACCTATCGGACCTCGTTGGTCGTCGTGTCGCGCGACACCGTGATCCAGCGCCGACATCCGAGGAGGTGGAACCAGCGCTCGTCCTGCGGACCGGCCACGTTCTCCGGTAGGAAGACCCGCGCGAACTCGGACTCGATGTCGGGTGCGGCCACGGGCCGGAGCTCGCCACCCCAGGCGAACTCGCTCGAGGAGCGCCACCCGCAGTTCGGGCACGGAACCTTCAGCGCCACGAGCCCCGCCGTCCTCGCCGTCCCCTCCGGAGATCACGCAAGACGGCGTGCGACGCCCCGTAGCCGGGAGCGCCCGTCACTCCTCCGCCCGGGTGCGCGCCCGCCCCGCAGAGGTAGAGACCCCTCACCGGCGTGCGATAGCGCGACCAGGCCGGCGTCGGCCGCATCGAGAAGAGCTGTCCGATGTTGAGGTCGCCGTGGAAGATGTTCCCCTCGGTCAATCCGTAGGTCCGCTCCAGATCCAGCGGCGTGATCACCTGCGCCGCCTCGATCGTTCCGCGGAAACCGGGTGCATGTTCCTCGATCCGCGCCACGACCTTCTTCAGGAGCTCATCCCTCCGGTCGTCCCAGGAACCCTGCCTCAACTCGAAAGGGACGTACTGCACGAACGCCGTCATCACGTGGACACCCGGTGGTGCGAGCGTGTCGTCCACGTTCGAGGCCGTCACGCAGTCGACCCAGAGCCTGTCGGGGATCTCGCCCTCGCGATGGCGGTCGTAGATCTTCTGCGCTTCCTCGAGCGTCGGCACCAACGTGGCCAGCGAGCGGCGGTTGGCGTCCGCGTCCTCGGGCATCCCCGTCCACACGGGCTCGGCCGACAGCACGAAGTTCACCTTGGCGCACGGGCCGGCCATCTTGATCGCGGAGATGTCGTCGCGGAATCCCGCCGGCAGCTCGGCGGGGTCGATCATGCCGAGGAACGTGCGCTTGGGATCCGCGTTGGACAGCACCACTTGCGCCTCGAGCTCCTCTCCGTCTTCGAGCACGACGCCGCTCGTGCGACCGGTACGCACCTGGACGCGCGTCACCGGCGAGGACACACGGATCACCCCCCCTGCCTCGCGGACGGCCGCCGCCATCGCCTGGGTGATCGCTCCCATCCCCCCGATCACGTGGCCGTAGAAGCCCTGGACTCCGTCGGCACCGCCGGACAGCAGATGGAACAGCAACCCGATCGCGGTGCCGGGCATGTACGGCGGCGCGTGCATCCCGTACACGTTGTTGGCGAGGTACATCCTGCGCATCCGATCGGTCTCGAAATGCCGCTCGACGAAGTCCCCGAGCGAGCCCGTCGTGAAGTGCACCAGATCCGCCAGCTCGTCGCCGGTGATCTTCCGGAACCGCCGCCAAGCGCGGCTCCCCTCCCGCACCTTCGCCCATCCGCGCGCGTACAGGTTGGGCGGCTCTTCGAGGAAGAAGGGCTGGAGGTATCGAGCGAGCCCGTGGAGCCGCCGGTGGACGCGGTCGAACGAGGCCGCATCCGCTTCGGAGATGCTGGATGCGAACTCCTTCACCGCTCGGTCGTGGTCGGTCCACCAGGGCACGATCGTGCCGTCTTCGAACGCGGCCTGCAGACCGGGCTCGCACGGGATCATCCGCAGGCCGTGACGCTCGAGACCGAGATCGCGGATCACCTCGGGCCGGAGCATCGAGGCGATGTAGGAGGTGGTCGAGGCACGACACCCTGGAGCGATCTCCTCGGTGACGCAAGCCCCCCCGACGAACTCCCGACGTTCCACCACGAGCGTGCGGAGCCCGGCGTGCGCCAGATAGAAGGCGGCGGTCAGCCCGTTGTGGCCACCGCCGATCACGATCGCGTCGTAGATCTCCAAGCACCCACCTCTTGGCCGGCTCCCGCCTGGCCGTCGCGCCAAGATCGCCGGGGAGGACTCTACGAGCGGATCGGTCGCAGACGTTCCGCTGGGGTGACCCTGGTTCAGGAGCTCCATCCGCCCCAAGGGGTCTCGGGCCACCGTAGGCTTCGTCCCGTGCCGTCCTGCCCGGCGTGCGCCGCTGACAACCCCGAACACGCGCGCTTCTGCTTGTCCTGTGGCCGGCCGCTCGATCCGCCCGAGCCGACCGAATCACGCCGCCAGGTGACGATCCTGTTCGTCGATCTGGCCGGTTCCACCGACCTCGCTCATCGACTCGACGCAGAGACCCTCCATCGCGTGATGGGTGACTACTACGGAGCAGCCCGCACCGCCATCGGCCGCCACGGCGGCCACATCGAGAAGTTCATCGGCGACGCCGTCATGGCCGTGTTCGGCTTCCCGCGCGCGAACGAGGATGACGCGCTGCGCGCCGTCCGGGCGGCGTGGGACATGCGACACATGATCGACGCCGCGAACGAGGAACTCCTCCGCCGGTGGGATGTGCAACTCGCGATCCGCACCGGGATCGCTACCGGCAACGTCGTCGCGAGCGATCGGAGCACCGGTGAACCCTTCGTGATGGGAACGCCGGTGAACCTCGCTGCCCGCCTGGAGCAGAATGCCGTTGCGGGCGAGATCTTCCTCGACGGGATCACGAAGGGGATCGCCCGCAATGCGATCACCGCCGAGCCGGTCGCGCTCGAGGAACTCCGAGGGTTCGAGGGCTCCGTGACCGCGCACCGGCTCCTCGACGTCATCGATGTGGGAGAAAACCTGCCGCGCCCGGAGCCCCCGTTCGTCAACCGAACGACGGAGCTTCGACTCTTGCATGAGTCGTTCGCGAGCCACGTCGCCACCGCCCGATGCCGGTCGGTGACGTTGATAGGGAGCGCAGGACTCGGGAAGTCACGGCTCGTGGCCGAATTCCTCCGAAGTCACCCCGAGGCCAACACCGTGCTCCACAGCAGGTGCCCGGCCTACGGCGAGGGCAGCGCACTCCGACCGCTCATCGACGTGGTGGGCCAGGCCGCGGGTTTCGCTCCCGACGCCGAGCCCGGGGTCGCCGTCGAGAAGATCCGGGATCTCCTGGCGGATCATCCTGAAGGCACCCTCGCCGCCGAGGGAGTCGCGAGAGCGCTCGGATTCGCGCCTGGCACCACGACTCAAGAGGAAACGGCGTGGTCGATACGAACCTGCGTGGAGGCATTGGCTCGACGCCGGCCCCTTGTGCTCGCGCTCGACGACGTCCAGTGGGCAGCCCCGGCCCTTCTGGACGTGCTCGAGCACCTCGCCGAATGGGCTCGCGACGCCCCGATCCTCTTGCTCTGTCTCGCACGCCAGGAGCTCCTGAACGCCCGACCGACGTGGGGGAGGACGCCGGGGGCCGTGACCCTCCAGCTCGAACCCCTCGCCGCGGAACCGAGCCGCGAGCTCGCCCGCCACCTGCTCGTGTCTTCGGCAGAGGGATTCGAGGACACGATCGCCGACGTCGCGGACGGCAACCCGTTCTTCCTCGAGGAGATCGTCACCATGCTCCAGGAGGAGGGGGCGATCGCACCGGACGCCACACCGAGCGACCTGTCGCGGATCGCGATCCCGCCGACGATCTCGGCGCTCCTGGCCGCACGCATCGACCGGCTCGAGCCTCCGAGCCGGCAGGTGCTGGAGCGGGCAGCCGTGCTCGGACTCGCGTTCGCACAGGAACAGGTGGACGCACTCCTGCCGGACGGCCATGCGATCGATGTGGGCGCAACGTTGCGAGACCTCGCGCAGCGCGATTTCGTGGTGGCCGATCCGGAGACACCGGGAGAGGGATACCGCTTCCGCCATGCCCTCACGCGCGAGGCCTCCTACGACGCGATCCCGAAGTCCCTCCGGGTCCGGCTGCACACCTCCGCCGCCGAACAGCTCGGGAGCGAGCCGGACGGCGAAGCTCGCGACGAACAGGTCGGCTACCACCTGGAGCAGGCGCACTGGGCCGTGACCGAACTCGGAGGGGTGGATGCTCGAACGGGCGAGCTCGGCGAACGAGCCGGCGCGCACCTCGCCGCGGCCGGCCGCGCAGCGGCCGCCCGCGGCGACGTGCGCGCCGCCGCCGGGCTCCTCGAGCGAGCGTCCGCGCTCTTGCCGCGTGCCCACGCCGACCGGCCGGCCGTGTTGGCCGACCTCCATGAGGCTCTCTTCTTCGCGGGCGAGATCGAGCGGTCCGAAGCCCCGGTTGCCGAGCTGCTCGCCACGCTCGCGCCGGGTGACGACAGCGTCCTCGCCGAGCGCGCGCGTCTGCAGCAGACGATGCTCAGGTTCCTCCTGGACCCGGGGGCGACGCCCGCAGACGTGCTCCGGAAGGTGGTGGAGCGGTCGGCGCGCCGGTTCCAGGAGGCCGGGGACGAGGCGAACCTCGCGGCGGCGCTCGCCGACCTTGCGACGATCCATTGGGTGGAAGGCGATGCCGAGGCGATGCTGGATGCCGCCCAGCGAGCGCTGGCGCACGCTCGATCCAGCGGCAGCAGGCGGGCAGCCGCCGAGGCCGCTCCGCTGATCGCGTACGCGCTCCACCGCGGGCGGGTCCCCCTGGACGAGGGACTCGAACGCCTGGCGGCGACGCGCGCTCAACTCCAGGACGATCGCCTGGCCGAAACGCTGATCCTGCTGGACGAGGCGATGATGCTCTGGGCGGTGGGACGACCGGACGATGCCCGGGGGGCGGCCGAACGGGCGCGGCAGACGTCCGCCGACCTCGGTCAGCGGCGCTGGCTCGAGATGTCCAAGGCGATCCAGGCGGAGATCGCCCGGCGCGAAGACCGCCCCGACCAGGCGGAAGGACTCCTCCGCTCGGTGCACGCCTTCTTCTTAGATCAGGGTGATACGAACAACGCGCTACAGATCGCGTATGCGTTGGCGGACGTGCTCTGCGACATGGACCGGTTCGAGGAAGCCGACCTCCTCGTCAGTGAGGTGGCGCGCGAGGCCCCTCCCGACGACCTCGAGGTACAGGTTGCCTGGCGATCGGTGCGAACGCGGACGAGGATCGCGGGCGGCGATCCGGCGGGCGCGGTGCGTTTCGGGCAGGAAGCAGCGGCGATCGCCGACTCGACCGACTTCGTCTTGCTGCAGGCCGAGGCGCATCGCTGGCTCGCCGAAGCGTTCGCAGCGGCCGGCCGTGTCGACGACGCGGCCGGCTCGCTCCGAACGGCCGTCGAGCGATACGAGGCGAAGCGAGCCAGCGTGCCGGCATACCAAGCGCGGCGCCGGCTCACGACGATCCGGAGTTCGTTCCCCTCCTCCGGCCATCAGCGAACGCCGTAGACGTCCTGAGAACGCCGTCGACCTTCTGCACCTCGTTCAACGTTGCCGCGACGTCATCGAAGGTGTCTCCTCCGGTCTGTAGCAAGATGTCGAAATCCCCGGACACGACCGACGCGCCCACGAATCCGTCGATCGGCCGCAGCGCCTTGAGGACGGATCCGATGCGCCCACGTTGGACCCGGATCTGCGAGAGCGCGATCAGTTGGGGAGACTTGCGCTTGGCTCCCATCGACACAGCGCCGGCGTTGGTGTGCTCACGGTAGTAGTCGCTCTCGACGGACCACTTGGTGTGGACGCCGGCGGGCCAAAGATCCCTGTCGATCGTGTCCTGAAGGGCGGCGAGGTCCTCGGCGCGAACGTGGACGAACGCCACATAGTTCCCGACGAACGTGGATGCGAATACGACCGGACCGTCCGGAGGACTTCCGAGGTTCAGGACCTCCGTCACGACCGCCTCAGGGGTCGTCCCTTCATCAACGTGCTCCACGAACGCGAATGCATGGAGACCGGTGTAATGGAACCCGTTGCCGTCGTCTTCTGACATGTTGCGTCCCCCTTCTCGCCGGCCGAACCGCTCACTCTCGCGCCGATGAGCCCGTTCCGCAAATCGGCGCGCCCCCGGTGTTCAACCGGGGGCGCGCCTCGATCGGAGGGGTCGGGTTCGACTAGTCGTCGTCCCGCAACCTGTCCCGCACTGCGTCGACGCCTTCGCCGACCTTGTCCTTGGCGTCTTCTGCCGCGCCCTTCACGTCGCCGCTCGCCTGGTCGAGCTTCCCTTCACGTTCGAGCCGCTCGTCGTCGGTCAGATCGCCGACGGCTTCCTTGACGTGGCCTTTGGCCTTGTCGGTCTTCTCCCCCATGGGGCACCTCCTCTTCTCGGTCGCTTCTCAGGTACCCGCGGCCCGAGCGGGAGAAACGGAGGAGACGAGTTCGAACCACACCCTCGTCACGTGGTTCCGCTCGACCCCCCAGCGGGTTGCGAGCCGGTCGAGCAGCCAGAGCCCCCAACCTCCGTTCTCCGTGGAAGGCCGAAGGTGTCCCGGATCGAATCCCGGCCCCGGATCGATCACGTCGACATGCAGCATCAAGCGCGAGCCGCGGATCCGAACCTCGATCGCGTCGTTCGCGTCGAGACTGGCGTGACGGACGCTATTGGACACGATCTCGCTCACGAGCAGCACCGCGTCGTCCACCAAGAGGTCGTCGAGCGAGGGCCGCAGGGCTTCGAGGCTCCTGCGTGCCTCAGCCGGCGCCTCCACGTTCGGCCTGAGACGAAGATCGATGTCGAGGACCACGATCATGCGGTACCCAAGGCAGCATGGACCGCAAACCCGCCCTCCCGGCGGTTGCGAGTCACCGACCCCCAGTGGGCGGCGGAGGAGAGGGGTCGGGTGGGGGTTGTGGGACGGGTTGGGGCTGCGGATCGGGCTGGGGCACGGGCGGACCCGGCTCGGGTGGTTGCGGGGGCTGAGGCTCCGGCTCCGGTTCGCGCCGCACGTTCCGAACCGCTGCGATCGTCGCGATCATGAGGTCACCTCCAGGTCTTGGGCGCCGCCGATGCGGCCGTCCCTGACTATCACTCGGTCAGCTCCGTCGCTCGAGAGCTCGCTCGAGCTGCTGCTTGGACATCCGGGAGCGCCCGTCGATCCCTCGATCCTTCGCCTCTTCGTAGAGCTGACGGTAGGTACGTCCGCCGGGTCCTCGATGCGATCGCAACCCACCGCGGCGCCCGGACGAGATGTCCTCGACGGAGGTGCGACTCGCCGTCCCTGCCTCACCCGAGCGAGCCCGTTCCTTGTTCACGGTCCTCGCCGCGATCTCCTCCGCGGTGTCCTCGGAACGCCCCTGCTCCCGCAGACCTTCCTTGATGTGTTGGTACTGGCGTTCACGCTTCTCGCTCCACGCTTGCTGAGGCATGCGGCATCCCTCCCGATCGGCTTTTCCAGCTCCGTATCCGTTCTTGGTCGTACCCGGCTTGCTCGACCGGCACACCTCGGCCGAAATGCGTTTGGCCGGGGTGGGTCTCGGGTATCCGACCGCCAGCCAAAACGGCCAGCTGAAGACGAGAAACGGGAGGTATCCGATGCAACTGTCCGTCGAACTGGAACCGACATCCGTGCGAACGGAGTCACCGCTAGACGGGCCACCGGTCCCTCGGTTCGACGAAGGGCGCACCTGCGAGGCCCCCGGCTGCCGAACCGTGCTCTCCGTGTACAACGACGGCACACGTTGCTGGTCGCATCGCCCGATGGAGCGGGTCACGCCCCTCCGGAATCACCGCCGCTAGTTCCGCTTCGTGGTTCAGCCCACGACGGTGTCGTGCACGGTCCACAGGAGGCGCCGTGTGGCCCGGAGATCTTCCGACATCTCCAGGACGATCCCGACGTTGTCGTCATCACGCCACATGCATGCGATGGCCGTCTCGGTACCCGCAACGGCCCCCACGCATCGATAGTCGCTTCCGCGTCGCGTCCCGCTCCGCGCATCGGCTTCGTCGACCACGGCGCCCGCCTGCGAGAACCCCATGACGAGCGCATCGAACAGTTGATCCGTGGTCTCCGCAGCAGCGGCATCGACGAGGATGACGAAGAACTCAGGCGTGAGAGGAGAGCCGTAGACACCTCCCTCGGCATCGATGCCGTACCGATCGCTCTCGTCTGCCGTGTATCGCTCGAACCGCTGAGATTCCGGATCGCTCAGCCGCTCGCGACCCGCCAGGGTCTCAGGAAGGGAGAGGCTCGAAGCCATCAGGTACTGGACGCCGAAGTACCCCGCGATCGCCGCGGCGAGCGAGACGATCCCTCGTACGACCTTCGGCGGGATCCCGCGCTTTCCGGGAGCCTGCGGAGGCGGCGACCACGAAACAGGTGCGGGCGGCACCCTGGCTCTCGGGCTGCCGGGTGCCACACCCGGTGAGGGCGGAACAGGGGCGAACGGCACGAGGCATCGCCAGCAGAAGCCGGCGTCCGGCGCGTTCTCCGAACCGCAAGACGCACACGCGCGCCTCTGTTCGACCCGCATCAGCTTCCTCCGGGAACGATCCGACCCGCACTGGATATCGGAGGATCGCGGGACGGACATGAGGCCTGAGCCGGAACGAACGAACCGCGGGCTCCGGGCTGCAACGCCGGTCCCGCGGCGCGATCCCGCTCTTCGGCGTCTCGAGATCGGAAGGAAGGGTTGCCTGAGGGGATGCCGGCGGGCGACCATGTCGGACGATGGAACACCGAGCGACTTTCGAGCTCGCCCCTGAGGCCGCCTCGCGGGCGCGAGAGGTCGTGAATGACGAGCTCGGCAGCGCGGTGCCACCTAGGATCCTCGAAGACGCCACCCTGCTCGTGAGCGAGCTCGTTTCGAACGCCGTCCGACATGCGCCGCGCGAGGGCGTCCCGGAGGTCGAGCTACTGCTGAAGACCGACGACCGGCGCGTTCGGGTCGTGGTCTCCGACCCCGGAGCGGGTTTCATCGCCGACCCCCGGCTGCCGACCGCTTCGGAGAGCTCCGGGTGGGGTCTGTACCTCGTGGATCGGATCGCGGATCGGTGGGGGGTCATCGCGAAGGATCGCAACGAAGTGTGGTTCGAGATCGACGTGGTCGGCTGAGGGCTCATGGACGACACGAACCTCTCACCGGAACAGCCGCCACGCGTCCGCTGGCTCCGCGCCCGGACGCTGCTGGCGCCGTGGATCTGGAACACGCGTTGGATCCCCGGCTTCCTCCTCGCGCAGGTCGCCGTCATGCTCGCCTTCGCGGAGAAAGCTCCGGGCAGCTTCGAAGGCGTGCCGGGAGGTCTCGGGGCCTTGCTGTCGGTCGCGGCCGCGATCATGTGTGGTCCCATCGCGGGAGCGTTGGTGAGCCTGGTCGGTGGGATGGTCTTCGTGCCGCTCGTGACGGATTTCCAACCGGGAACACAATTCTCGATCTTCCTCTGGTTGATCGCGGCTGCAGGAGCCGGCGTGATCTCAGGGAAGCTCCGTCGGTCCGACGACGAACGGGCGACGGCCCTCGGCCGTGAGCGTCTCGCGGCCAACAGGCTCCATCGGCTGCAGACGATCACCGAGGTCCTCGCGGGAGCGATGACCCCCGAGGAGGTCGCGCAGTCGACGGTGAACGCCGCCATGGAGGCGCTCAGCGCCGACGCCGGCGGCCTCACGGTGCGAACCGACGACGACCCAGGGACCCTGCGCGTGATCGCAGCCTCCCGGTCGGACGATCCCCTCGTCGCCGGTTGGCGGCATCATGCGATCGACACGCCCGCCCCCGGCCCCGAGATCGTGCGGACCGGCCGGCCGATATTCGTCGAGACGCGACGTGAGCTGCTCGCTCGCTTCCCGATCGTGGAGCGGATCGAACGAGACCAGCGCTTCGGTGGGTTCGCAGGCGTCCCGGTCGCTCTCGGATCTGAGGTGCTGGGCGCACTCAGCCTGGGGTTCCAACGCGAGCACATGGTTCCCCCGGAGGAGCGAGGCCTCCTCGTCTCGATGGCTCATCAGGCGGCGATCGCGCTCCATCGCATCCGTTCGGGCGAGTACGAGCGTCGTGCGAGGGCGACCGCCGAGCACGCGGAGGATCGTCTCCGGAAGCTCCAAGCCGTGAGCGACGCAGCCAACGCGGCCACCGGGCTCGACGAGCTGGTGGAAAGGGTGCTGCCGGTCGTTCGCGACGCGGTCCTGGCGCACGGAGCTTCTTTCCTCCTGCTGTCGGATAACGGTCAGGAGCTGCGGATCGGGGGGAGGATCGGGGTCGAAGAGGAGGAGGGTGGCGACACCACGATCCCGATCGGCGCCGGTGCTTCGGGCCGGATCGCCGCCTCCGGGCGACCACTCGTCATCGACGAGCTGACCGATGAGGACGTGGTCAGCCGCGCCCTGAAGGAACGCCGATCGTACGTCGGTGTGCCCGTGCGGGTGGGCGGTCGGGTGGTGGGCGTCCTTCACGCCTCCTCTCGGGAACCGGGAGCGTTCGGCGAAGACGACGCCGATTTCCTCCAGAGCATCGCGGACTCGCTCGCCGTCACGATCGAGCGAACCCGTTCGTTCGACCAGCGCGATCGTATGGCGACTGCGCTGGAGCGAGCACTCCTTCCGATGTCCCTACCGCACGTCCCGGGATTCGAGATCGCGACGATGTACCGCCCGTCTCGTTCGGGTGACGAGGTGGGGGGCGATTTCTACGACGTCTTCGGCGACGGGAACGTGTGGTACCTGGCGATCGGCGACGTGTGTGGCAAAGGTCCAGAGGCGGCCGCGATCATGGGGATGACCCGGATCGCCCTGCGAAGCCTCGCCCGCGAGGACGACTCTCGTCCTCTTCCCGAGGTGCTCGGGCTCCTGAACGGTTTCCTCCTCGACAGCGAGTTGATGGGAGATCGCTTCTGCACGGTGTGCGTCGCCAGGCTGGAGCTCTCCAACGGGCCCGGCATCGTGACCACCTGCCTGGGCGGACATCCCCCTCCCATCCTGGTGCGGGCCGATGGCTCCCTGGGAACGGTCGGCACCCCGGGCTCGCTGCTCGGTCTGTTCGCGGACGTCTCGCTCCACGAGACACGGGCGGAGCTCCACCGGGGAGACACCATCGCGCTCTTCACCGACGGGCTCACCGAGCTCTCGGTCGAACACCCCGACCAGGGCGAATCGATGCTTCGTTCCACGCTCGTCGCCGCTGCGACGGAGGACGCGGCCGGCATCGTCAAGACGGTCGAGCGCACACTGCTCGATCCCCGCGGCGAGCTACGCGACGATGCGGCTCTCGTTGTCGCGAAGCGGCTCTAGTTGAGGGTAGCTTCCGGCCGTCTTGGGTAAGGGAGCTGATAACGGCTCGACCCGAGGAGGGGATCTGCAGATGAAGCAGCCGACGACGGTGAAGGAAGCCAAGTCGATGGTCAAGGAGCGCTGGCTCGACCATCGCGTGGAGAAGCTGGCGAAGGAGAATGACGAGCTGCGCGAGGCCGTGGACGAGCTCCGCGAAGACCTCGATGAGGCGCAGGGGCGCTCCAAGGAGACCCTCGCTGCCCTCTCCAAGACCCGCCGACCGGGGCGCATGAAGTGGCTCGTCCTCGCGGGCGGCGCCTACGTCCTCGGCGCCAAGGCCGGACGTGCCCGCTACGAGCAGATCAAGGACTGGACCCGGTCGATGACTCGATCGAATGGGAACGGCACCTCTGTGGACGTGACCACGGACACGACGACCGGTACGACCGGTACGACCGGTACGACTGGGAAGTCGACTGGCAAGTCTCCAGGGGTCTAACCCTTCGCAGAAGAGAAGCAGGAGGCGCGGGGCCGCGAACGCGGCCCCGCGCCTCTTCCATCTCACCCCGGGGTAGGGCTCATCGCTCGGCCGCACGCTGTCGCGTCGATCCGCTTCGACGTCATCGCGTTTGGACGCTCGGTGGACCGGGAACGTTGGGAGACGTGATGGCGATACGCGACGACACGGCTCTGCGTCGGGAAGCGAACCGGGCGCCGCAGGATCATGATCTTCTCGACGACACCGCACGCCCAGGTCATCACGGTTGGTTGTTCGCTTCGATCGTCGCGCTCGACGCACTCGCGATCGTGGCGTTCGTCGTCGGGGTCGTGATCCCGAAGCTCACGTAAGAAAGGAGCTCACCATGGCAGGCATGCTCGCGCTCACGGGTGGAGCCGCCACCCTCCTCTGGATCCTCGCCGTCGTGCTGGTGATCATGGGGGTCGTCAGCATCGTGCGCGGCGGCGTTCTGGCCGGCATCGTGCTGGTCATCGTCGGACTGCTGATCGGTCCCGGAGGCGTCAGCCTCTTCTGAACGAGTCCGAGCCCGTCCGCTCCTCCGCGCGGGCGGGCCCGGCCCCATCCCCGGAATGAGTGGACGGATGACCGATCGGAAGACGCTTCACGAAGGGTTCGAACCGCGCCTGAAGGGCCGACTGTCGGCCGGACTGATCCTGGGCGCCCTGGTCGGTGGAAGCCTTGGACTGCTCATCGGACTCTTCGCGTTCGAAGGGCGCGCGGGCGCGATCGCCGCCTGCGTCCTAGGAGGCGTCATCGCCGGGCTCCTCTACGGCGCCCTCGTCGGGTCGTTCGCCGGCCTGGAGTCGCCGGATCCGGGGACCGAGCCTTCGGAGACGCAGCACCCGCTTTCCGAGCCGGCGATCGATGAGGAGAGCGAACCCGACCTCTTCCGAGATCGCGGCCCCGACGGGGACACGCCGTAGGTTCCTCCGCTCCTCCAGACGTCGATCTCCCCTCTGGCCGGCCGAAGTCGCGCGTCAGCGCGCGTCCTCGACCTTCCGGAACAACGGCACCGCGAACCACGTGAACCCCAGGACGGCCAGGGCCACCAGAGCGACCGACACTGCGACTCCCACTCCGTAGAGCACGTTCGTGATGAGGAAGACCACGCTCGCCATCGCGAACGTGAGGAGCACGAGCCCCGCGATCGCGAAGGCGTTCGAGATGTGCAGCATCTGCTCCTTGTCGCCCTGGCGGAATCGGATGCGGTGGTACGCGGCCGGCATCGTGAGCGCACCGATGGCCGCCACGGTGAGGAGGACCGTCGCGAAGTACACGATCCGGTCGGTCGACGTGGCCTTGTCGAAGCCACTCGAGAAGGGGACGGTGAGCAGGAACGCCAAGAGGACCTGAACGCCGGGCAGGATCACCCGGAGGCCGTTGAACAACTCGATCAGCTCGCGGTCCACCCGTTCCTTGGGCGATTCATCGGGATCCGGTGTGGACGTCTGCTGCTCGTGAGAGCGTTCCTCGGTCCGCTCGTCGGTCACGGCTCCTCGCTTACCCGGCAGTGAACCCCGGGAATCGGATCCACGGCAAGGAGGCTTCGCTCCCGCATCACATCCCCCCGGCTTGCCGGAGTTTCTCCAGGGACTGCGAGACGAGCCGGGAGACATGCATCTGCGAGATCCCGAGCTCTTCGGCGATCTCCGTCTGCGTCTTCCCCTCGAAGAACCGGAGGTACAGGATCGTGCGCTCTCGCTCGGGGAGGTCGCGGAGCGCCGGCGCGAGGCTCAGCCATTCCTCGGAGACCTCGAAGCTCCTATCCTCGCTCCCGATCGATTCCGCCGCGCTCGATGTCGCGTCCGCCGTCGGCGCATCGAGCGAGTCCGTCGTATAGGCCTGCAAGGCATCGAGCGCTTGGAGCACGTCATCCTGTCCGATGTCGGCCGACGAGGCGATCTCGGCGACCGTCGGAGCCCTTCCCAGATCCTGCCACATCGTCGACACGGTCCTGTTCACGAGGATCGCGGTCTCTTGCACGTTCCGGGGTACTCGGAGCGCCCAGCCTCGATCGCGGAAGTGGCGCTTCAGCTCGCCCACGATGGTGGCGGCCGCGTACGTGGAGAAGGGGACGCCGCGCTCCGGATCGAACCGGTCGATCGCGTTCAGCAGCCCGAGCGACGCGGTCTGCGTGAGGTCGTCGACCGGCTCGCCCCTGCCCGAGAAGCGCCGCGCGAAGTATTCGGCGAGCGGAAGGAACTCCTTGGCGAGCTCATCCCTCGCGGCCGGATCGGGCAGCCGCTGGAAGAGCTTGGCGATCTCCTCGTCGGACCGGGACGGCTTCGTTCCTTCGCTCACCGACCCACACGCTCGAGGCGTTTGGTGAAGGCGATCGACGGACCCTCGCCGTCGCGCCTCTCCGCCCGGATCCCATCGGTCAGGCCCTTGACCACGAGCCAGGGCCATGAAGCCAGCGCGTTGTCTGAGGGCCACGGGTCCACCTGGCCGTCCGAGGTCAACGTGACGTCCAGGGCATCCGCATCCCGACCGATCGTCATCCGAAGAGAGGTGGCCTCCTCCGCTTCCTCCAGGAGAAGCGAAGCCGCTTCCGTCACGGCGAGCCGGACCTCCTCGATCTGGTCGATCGGCATGTCCTCTCGGGCGGCAACGCCCGCGGCAACGTTCCGAAGGACCTGCACGAATCCAGGCGTCGCGGGGACCTCGGCGGAGACGGTGGTCGCAAGCTCGGTCACGGTGGCGACCTATACTAGCGGGGCCTCATCGGGTACCCGACGCTAGGAGACGTTCACTTGGACCTGACCCTCGACAGGCGCACGCACGGGAACTGGGCCGTGGTCGAGGTCGGCGGCGAGCTCGATCTCTATACCGCGCCCAGTTTCCGGGAGTCCGTCCTCGAGGCAGCGGGCGACACCGACCCGCCCAAGGTGATCGTGGATTTCCGCGGGCTCGGCTTCATCGACTCGTCGGGATTGGGGGCTATCGTCGCCTGCCTCAAGCATCTGCGTGAGCGCGGGGGGGACCTCGCGCTCGCCGCCCCCGAGGGCTCGGGGCTCCGCCGGCTCCTCGACCTCACCGGCCTGGATCGGGTTCTCACGCTGTACGCGAGCACCGACGAGATCCCGGAGAGCTGATCGGGAACCGACACGTGCCGAGCTCACGTCTGCGCGTCGCGAGCGATCCCGCTCTCGCTCTCATCGTCCGGATCTTCGTCGGCTCCGTCGTCGAGCGCTCGAGCATCCCCGAAGCGGTCCGGGACGACCTCAGGTTGGCCGCCTCGGAGCTCTTCTCGGGAGCGGTGGAGGCCGGGAACGGAGATCACGTCACATTCGAGGTCTCGTCCGAAGCGGTCGACCTCGAGCTTCGCGCCGAAGGCGTCCGCGCTCCCGACGGCGCCGATCCGGTCGCTCTCGAGGGGTGGACCGGGCGTTTCGAGCTGATCCGAGCGCTGTTCCCAGACGCCGAGATCGGCGAGACGGTTCGTATCCGCGTTCCTCTACCCGCCTGAGGAACATTGGGAAGCATCGCACCTGGGGGTGATTGGACCTCGCGAGTGCTGGGTATAGCCCACCCCAGACGAAGGCCGGAAGGAGGCCGAGACATGCGTGCGATCCATCAGCACCACGACGCGGATGTGAGCGCTACGGAGACGAAGGCGGTGAGCGAGGCGCCCTCGCCCTGGCTCGCGGTACGCGTGATCCTTTCCGTCGGAGCCGCCGTGCTCCTACTGACCGGCAGTTTCCTCGAATGGGCGCAAGGCACGGATGGATCCGCGCTCGCGGTGCAGAGTTACTGGGAGACCGACGCTGGCACGGCAGGGTTCTTCTCTTCCGCCGGTCTGGTGACCGCGATCTGCGGAGCCGTCATCATCCTGGGCTTGGCGTTCAAGGGCGGCTGGCTCACCCGTTTCGCCGGAGCGGTCGCGCTCGTGGCGTTCACGCTGGTCGTGATCCAGCTCGGACGTGACGGCTCCCTCGACTCCCTTCAGGACGTCGGCATAGGCCTCTGGCTGGTGCTCGCCGGTGGCGTCCTGGCGCTGATCGGGGGCTTCTTCCCTACCACCCGCACGGTGGCCGCTTCGACCAGCGTCGAGGACACCGACCACGACGACACGACTCACTCACACGACACGTAGACCTCGAGAGGACGCGCTCTTTCGAGAGTGGCCCGTGACCCGGCCGTCTCGGCCGGGTCACGGTGATCCTGGGTCCGGCGATGTCGCCGTCGGAACGGTGGTTGTCGGCGCCCGAGACTGCGAGGCGATCTGATCGGGAGGGCGAGTGCATGACTGATGTGAACAGGGACAGAGAACTACTCAAGAAGGAACGAACACGTCTGCTGGGTCTGAAGGAAAGCCTGACGGAGGCGACCGAGGACGCGGAACGTGAACCGACGGGAGATCCCAGCACGGGGGGGCATATCGCCGATGCCGGATCCGAGATGTTCGAGCGATCCCGAGACCTGTCGATCGTCCAGGACATCGAGGCGCAGCTCGTCGACGTCGACCACGCGACGGCACGACTGTCGAACGGCACCTACGGGACGTGCGAGGCGTGCGGCAAGCCGATCGGCGCGGAACGGTTGGCCGCTCGACCGGCCGCCAGGTTCTGCATCGAGGACCAACATGGCGCGGAGCGCGAAGTCGAGGCGCGTTGATGAGATGAGGGACGAGCGAGGTCGATGGAGGTGACCGGCGACGCCTGACAAGAGACCGAGCGTGAAGAACGAGGACCAATACGAGGCCTTGAAGGAAAAGGGCATGTCAAAGGAGCGGGCGGCGCGCATCGCGGATTCCCCAGGAGCATCCAGCCGAGGAGGCAAGAAGTCGGGCTCGGGTGTGCGCCGACGGGCCACGAACCAGGGCGGAACCACCGCTCAGAAGAAGGCGGCTGGCCGCAAAGGCGGTAGGGCTTCCGCGCGGAAGCCCTCCTCATGAAACCGCGCGATCGGGTCGCCGTCGTTCGCGTAACTCCGGAGGGCCCGTTGCTCGTGCGAGGCCCGCTCCGCTTGATGGACGAGGAAGGCCGGGAGGTCCAGACCCGCCGACGGGTCAACGCGCTCTGCCGCTGCGGCCGCTCCGCCGCGCAGCCATTCTGCGACGGCACCCACAAGATCGTGCCCTTCAGCCCGAGAGCGGTGGATGGAGCCTCCGCCTCAGGACCCGGGGCGGGTTCGCCGCCCGGCGGATGAACGCCCCGGCGTAGGGACTCCCACGGCCCACGAGCCTCCGGATCAGCGCGAGCCACACGAGGACGGCCCGCTCGCTGATCCAGAGCGGAGCGAGGAGAGGCGAGAGCCGATCGAAGACCTCGCGGCCTCCGTTGCGGAACCGCCCGAAGCTCGCGGCCAGGATCGCGCACCCCGCCGCGATGAGGAGACCGCGGGGTCGACGCTGAGCCACGGCAGCGACGGCCGGTCCGGCGGCGAGGAAGCCGGCGAATCGGATCGGCTGTGCCCAATCGTCGTACGCCTGTCGGGGACGTTGCTCGAGGAACCGCGCGAAGGTCGGCGGTCGCCGACGGACGAACAGCGCCGGTGCGTCGACGACACGCCCTCTGCCCGCCGTCACGGTCCGGATCAGCTCGAGATTCTCGAAAAGGACGTCTCCGTCGTACCCGCCGAGCGAGCGGAGGAACGAGCGACGGACACCGAGGGTCCCCGGGAAGTCGCTCCCGACCGCCCTGTTCAGCAAGATCCTCGCGGTGTCCCAACGAGCGTGCCAGGGCAGCGGATCGAAGTAGTTCTGCGGGCGAACGAGGTCTGCGCCGGCGAGGAGCTGGGCCATCCGCTCGAGACCCTGTTCGTCATAGCGGACGTCGTCGTCCGCGATGACGACGAGCTCGTGCGCGGCGAGCCGGAGTCCGGTCAGCGCGCCGCGTACCTTCCCGTTCGCGTACCGGATGTCGTCGGCCGGAGGGACGTGCGACGCGAGTCGAGCCCACCGATCGTGGTGCGCGAGGAACGAGGAGGGCTCCGAGCCATCCACGATGACGAGGTCGACGCGCTCCGCCAGCCACTCGAGGTACTCGGTCAGTTCCTCCGTCCCCCCGTCTCCGGGGCGGGACCGGAGCGGAAGGACGTAGGAGAGATGGCCTCTCACGCTGGGGCGGCGGGGCCGTCGAGCAGCATCGAGTTCCCCTCGCGCCACGCTCGTAGGAGAGCGGCCGAAGCTCGCCCTTCGAGGAGCGCCAGCGCCGAAGCTCCGAAGACCACGTCTGCGGCGAGGGCCGGCTCGCGCGCGGCGACCTCGACCGCGAGGTCGCACGCGAGCACCTCGTGCACGGAATCGGCCTCGACGTGTTCGTCGAAGAAGCGCGTCGCTTCCGCGTCGAACCCGAGACGGCGGAACCCCCTCCCGTAGGCACGATTCGGCAGGCTCGACGTCATCTCGAACGCGGCGAGATGACCGACGAGCGCTCCGCGCCATCGGCGATGGAGGCCGAACAACGAGATCAGGTTCACGGTGGCCAGGGTCAGTCCGGGCAACCGATCGACGTACGCCCCGTATGAGCCGTCGAGTCCCGCCGCGACCATCGTGCCGCGGAAAAGCTCGGAGTGCATCCAGGCGGGATCGCCGCTGCCGTACTCGTCGTATTGGATCTCCATCACCGTCGTCTTGGCGGCGCCCTCCAGCCGCGGGATCACCCACGAGTGCGGATCGGCTTCCTTCAACTGATAGGCCGACCGGTGGATCAAGAACTCGCGAGCCTGTTCGAGGGTTGCCTCACGTTCGACGAACGATGGGAGCGAGTCATCGCCAGGCGGTGCCGCGATCCGGCGGAGGATCTCTGCGACGTCGCCGCCCTCGACCTCCCGATGCCCGATCGCGCGTCGGAGCCCGGCCTCGAACGCGGCCTCGAGCTCGTGTCGGACCGCCAGGATCCGAGGGTCCCATTCGAGTTCGTCACTGACCCCGGGCAGGCCCCGGTAATGCAGCTCGTAGGCCAGATAGAGGGCCAGATGCAGATCGTCGTCGCCGAGTGGGTCCTCGGGCGTACATGGTCGCTCAGCGCGGGCCCCGCCCCCCGCGAGGAGATGGATGATCTCCTCGCTGAACGCCCCCCGGGCGCGCGGCATCGCTCCCCCGTCCCGAACCGTCGACCGATCGAGCATGAGCTCCTTCATCCAAGTCCTCCCCGAACCGAGATACCCGTACGGGTGAGCTCCTACTCGGAGCGAGATCCGCCGGCTCCGCGAACCGACGGCTGGGCTACGCCGATCCGGTCGAACCGATCCCGGCGTCGTCGAGCCGTTTCTCGATCCTCCTCACGGCTTGCTCGATGCGGTCCTCCCCGTCCTTCGATTCGGCGCTCCCGTGGTGGATCAGCACGGCGGGATGCATCGGCTACCCCCGCTCCTCGCGTAGGCGGGAACGGCGCTACGCATCGGGGGGCTCCTCGCTGATGTCGGCGAGCACCGAGTCGCCTTCTCGCGCGACGGCGAGATCACCGAGCGACAGCACGCCGACCGGCTTCCCACCTTCGAGGACGGGGAGGCGGCGCACGGCCTTCTCTCGCATCAGCTGGATGGCACGCTCGACAGGGTCGTCGGGGGCTACGGAGACGAGCTCCGGGCTGACGACCTGCCCCAACCGGGTCGTCTCGGGGTCCGCGCCCTCGGCCACCCCACGGATCACGATGTCCCGATCCGTCACGATGCCCTCGGCATCCTCACCGTCAACCACGATCACGTCTCCGATACCTCGGTCGCGCATCAGACGGGCTGCCTCCGCGAGCGAAGCATCCCTGTCCAGGGTGACCGGCCTCTCGGTCATGAGCTCTTTCACCTGTTGTGCCATGGCTCCTCCTCACGTCGGAGACGGGCAGCGTCGAGCCGCCCACCAGGGTCATTCCCGCGACCCGAGGACAGGAAACCGTGGGTGACGCGGCCGTCGCCACGCAGAGCCGCCTAGCGCGGAGTGAGCACGAGCAAGATGCCCGCGAGCAAGGTAAGACCGATCGCCGCGACCACCAACGGGGTGGTGGCGGGCTCCACGACGAGGTCGACCGACAGCGCCGAACCGATGTTCTCGAAGCGGGCGGTGAGCTGGTCGGCGTCCTCGGCGGTGAAGGTCTCTCCGCCGCTGATCCGAGCGATCGCCTCCAGCGTCGCGCGGTCCGCCCCACTGTCGTCCCCCTCCACCACCTGCCCGACCACGACCGTGAAGACCGGGACGGCGAGTGAGCTCGCCCGCTCCGCCGCCTCCTCGGGCGACACCTGGCTCCCCGTGTCGCGGCCATCGGAGAGCAGCAGCGCCGCGGCAGGCGTGTCCTGAGCGTCCTGCCGGATCTCGGCGATCGCATCGAGCGCCACACTGAGGCCATCGCCGATCAGCGTCCCTCGCGAGGTGCTGAGCTCGCCGAGTGCGTTCACGATCTCGTCGCGGTCCGAGGTGGGAGCAACCGCGAGCTCGGCTTCGCCTGCGAAGGTCGCGAGGCCGACGCGGAACTCGGGAGGCAGCTCACCCAGGAACGCGCCCGCGGCCGATCGAGCCGCCGCGAGCCGGTTCGGGGCGACGTCGGTGGCGTCCATCGAATCCGAGACGTCCATCACGAGGACGATCGTCGGTGCCGTCTCCTCAACGTTGAAGCGGAAACCCGTGAACGCGAGTGCGAGGCAGCCGACGGCCGCCACCAGGGGAAGGGCGGGCAGGATCCTCCGCCATCGGGAACGACGACGAAGGATGGCGGGAGCAGGTCGGCGCCCACGAGCCGGCTCGGGCTTGAGACCGAACAGGTAGACGGCGGCGATCACGACGACCACCGCCACGAGGATGAGCACAGGAGACATCTCTCGGCGACAACCGTAGCGCGCCGGCCGTCACCTGGGGGTGAAGGGCCGGCGCGCGAGATCGGAGGGTCGAGGGATCCGGCTGCCTCGCCGGATCTATGTCTTGGCGCGGACCACCTTGAACGAGTTGGAGATGGCGAGGAGGCGATACCCGTCATCCATCAGGAGCCGGATCTCGTACCTCCCGACCTTCAGCGGCCAGCTCCGATAGCCCGCGAACGACGCCGGCCCGATGAGGGCGGAACCCTGGATCTGCGCATCCGTGTAGTGGTACAGCAGGTAGTGCCCGTTGCCGCAGGTTCCCGCGTTGCAGTTCGCCGCGTTCTTGCCGGGGCCGCGCCCGGGCGCGAACACCCCCATCCAATCGAACCGGTACCCGGGCGCGGCCCGCCACCGCACGCGGATCGGCTCGCCGACCTCGTAGACCATCTTCGTCGTCCGGACGCTCGGTGGCGCCCCGGCCCGGTAGAGCCAGAACGGGCTGCGGGACAAGACGGTGCCGTCCCCGTCCACCAGGAGCGACTCGAGCGCGCCGGGCTCGAGACCGCGTGTCGAGAAGGTGAGGTCGCCGTCGGCAGCTCCTCCGGTCGATCGCGACGCCAGTGCAGCGGTCGGTCCCTCACCGGGGCGCACCACGACGACGCGGGCTCCCGGCCCATGGAACCGCACGGTGAGGTCCTCGCCGACGAAGACCCGCCGCGCCGCGGACGCCGCGAACGGTGCCGGATCCGCGGGCATGACGCGGAAGGTCGACACGACGCCACGGTGATCGGTGGGATAGGGATCGCGTTCCACGTCGACGTCCGGACCACCGGCCTCGCCGACCAGCTTCGTCCCGGTGGTTTCCGCCGGACCCTGCACCAGGACCCAGTCGATCCGGTCGTGCACCTCGTCGGGAACCGACTCCAAGGTTCCGGGAGGTGTCCAGGTGAATCCGGGCACCTCGACGGGATCCGGATGCACCTCGCGGTAGGAATCGCGGAAGCCGGCGTCGGCCAGGGCCTTCGACACGGGCCATACCACCGGATAGCGAACCTCTTCTCGCACGGCATCGACCGCGGACGTCCAATCGTGATGCGAGGGAGAGTTGAAGTCGCCCGTGAGGAACACCGGCATCCCGCTGGCCGCCAGGCCGGGCAGAACCGCGAGCTCCCGCTGGATCGCGGGGAGGCGCGTCGAGCGTTCGAGGTCCAACACCACGGCGCGCGGTTCCCCGTCGCGCACCCAGTACGGGCCGTAGGGGTCGGACGGGAGATGGACGTTGGAGATCGCGACGAACCGGCCGGGCGTCACTTCCGCGAGGGCATACACGCCGTTCGCTCCGGGAGGATCGATCAACGGGAAGCGGGAGATCAACTGCAGCCGCGGCTCGCAGAACCAGCCGAGCCTGTCGGCCAGCACGCACTCGTTCGCGGTTCCCTCCTGGAAGCCGATGATGTCGGGGTCCGCTGCCTCGATCGTCGCGACGACATGCCGCAGAGTTTCCTGACAACCGGCCGGGCGCAGGCACCACTGCCCCGTCTCCAGGTTCCACTCGTCGCCTCCGTAGAAGATGTTCAGGGTCATCACCTTCACGGTGACCGGGCTCGCCGCCGCCACGGATGGGATCAGCAGGATCGCCAAGCCGAGCGCGCCGACCAGAGCAACGATGCGACGAGACATCCGAACCTCCTGTGGGGGCGTTCCGCGAAGCCTATCCCGCGACGCCTGGACACGAACAGGGATCCCTTCCCGAGAGAGTCGTAACGTCAGACGGTATGGGGACACCGGTGGAGGTGGGTGAGAAGCAGGCTGTCACGAAGGTGACCGGTCATCGTTGGGCTGTTGGGGCGGCCATCGGGGTGCTGACAGCCGGTGTCGCGCTCGGCACGGCGGAGCTCCTCACGGGCCTGTTCGGGTCGGGCTCCTCGCCGATCGTCGCCGTGGGAGGAGCCGCGGTCGACGCGAGTCCGGAGTGGCTGAAGTCATTCGCGATCCGGACCTTCGGCGAACAGGACAAGCTGGCCCTCCTGATCGGGATCGGGGCCGTGCTCACCATCGCGGTTTCGCTGCTCGGAGCGGCGTCCGTGCGGCGGCCGCGCCTCGGGATCGTGGGGTGCGTGGTCCTGGGGGCGATCGGCGCGGCCGCCGCCGTCACGCGGCCCGCCAACGACCTCGCGGATGCGATCCCGTCGGTCGTCGGCGCACTCGTGGGCGTCGTCGCCTACCGGAGGCTTCGGGAAGCGGCCGGGCTGCCCGGAAGAACGCGAGGCACTTCCGAGAAGGAGCCTGTGCCCTCGCCGACCATGCGTGGCTATGACCGCAGGCGGTTCTTGCGGACCGGCGTCGCGGTCGCCGGCGTCGCCGCGGTCTCCGGAGGTCTCGGACGGCTGCTCGCGAGTCGCTCCAATGCCGCGGCGTCGAGAGCGGCCGCGACGATCCCCGAACCCACGGACGCCGCGCCGCCGCCCCCGGACGGGACCGACCTCGGCGTGACCGGCGTTGCCCCGTTCCTGACGCCGAACCCGGACTTCTACCGGGTCGACACCGCGTTGTTCGTGCCCGCGATCGACGCGACCACGTGGAAGCTCCGGGTTCACGGGATGGTCGACCGCGAGATCGCCCTCGACTACGACCAGCTCCTCGCCAGGCCGATGATCGAGCGCGACATCACCCTCGCCTGCGTCTCGAACGAGGTGGGCGGGCCGTACGTGGGGAACGCCCGCTGGATCGGCGCGCCGCTCGCAGACCTCCTCCACGAGGCGGGTGTACGGCCGGACGCCACGCAGATCGTGTCCCGCTCCGCCGATGGATTCACGATCGGCACCCCGACGGCCGTCGCGACGGACGGCAGGGACGCGATGCTCGCGGTCTCGATGAACGGGGAACCCCTGCCCCTCGAGCACGGCTTCCCGGTGCGGATGGTCGTCCCCGGCCTCTATGGCTACGTCTCCGCCACCAAATGGCTCGTCGAGCTGGAGCTCACCACGCTCGACGCCTACGACGCCTACTGGATCGAACGGGGGTGGGCGAAGGAGGCTCCGGTCAAGACGCAGTCCAGGATCGACACGCCGGTCTCCCGGGCGCGGCTCGCGCCGGGCCCCGTGGCCGTCGCCGGCGTGGCGTGGGCCCAGCACCGGGGGATCGAACGCGTGGAGGTGCGCGTCGACGCGGGCGGCTGGGAGGAAGCAGAGCTCGGAACGGCCGACACGATCGACACCTGGCGGCAATGGGTCTATCGGTGGGACGCGGCGCCGGGCTCGCACGCATTGACGGTCCGTGCGACCGACGGCGATGGCGAGACCCAGACGGCGGGCCGAGCCGCTCCCTTCCCAGACGGCGCGACGGGCCACCACACGATCCTCGTCGAGGTCGCCTGACACTCGCCGAGCACCGCCTCATCCGCCTTGAGGTACGGCCGGTACGGCAGACGGCGCATGTTTACCTCGTACAGGTCGCCCTACGCTTCGCACTGTACTCACGGGACGAACGCGGAAGGGGCGAGAGCCCCGTCCATCACACCCGGTTGGCCACGGATAGGGAGGGTTCTGTCGATGATGCGAAGGATCATTGCGTCGAGTCTGAAGTTCCGGCGCCTTCTCGTGGCCCTCGCCGTTGGGCTGGTCGCGGTTGGCGTGACCCAGATCGGGAGCGTTCCGGTCGATCAGCTCCCCGAGTTCGGTCCCACGATGGTGGAGGTCCGGACGGAGGCTCTCGGGCTCTCGGCCACCGAGGTCGAGCAGCTCATCACGGTTCCCCTCGAGCAGGACCTGCTGAACGGGATCGCGTTCGTCGATGAGATCCATTCGGAGTCACTGCCGGGGCTCTCGTCCGTGGTGATGGTCTTCGAGCCCGGCACCGCGTTGCTGGACGCCCGACAGGTCGTGCAGGAGAAGGTCTCCGAGGCGGCCGTGGCTCTCCCTGGGGTCTCGGCGCCGCCGCAGATGCTCCAGCCCTATTCCTCCACGAGTCGCGTGCTCTCGGTCCGGTTGTCGTCGGAGACGATGCCGCCGATCCAGATGTCCGAGCTGGCCAAGTGGACGATCGCTCCGCGCCTGCTCGGGGTGCAGGGCGTCGCAAACGTCTCGATCTGGGGATTCCGCGACCGACAGCTGCAGGTGCTCGTCGACCCCGATCGACTTCGGGACGCCGACCTCACGCTGCAGCAGATCATCAACACGACCGGCAACTCCCTCTGGTCCTCACCCCTGACCTTCCTCGAGGCGTCCACACCGGGAACCGCGGGGTTCATCGACACGCCGAACCAGCGCTTCGGGATCCGTCACGAGAACCCGATCAAGACCGCCGACGACCTGGCACAGATCCCGATCGAGGACGACGAGGGCAACGCCGTGATCGTCGATGGACGGTCGGTGCTGCTCGGCGACGTCACCGAACTGGTCGAAGACCACCAGCCACTGATCGGTGACGCGGTCTTCCCCGAGGGCAAGTCCGGGCTGATGCTGGTCGTGGAGAAGTTCCCGGATGCGAACACCGTCGAGGTGACGCAGGGCGTCGAGGAAGCGCTCGACTCGCTCGGTCAGGGACTCGGTGGGATGGAGGTCGACACCTCCCTCTTCCGACCGGCGGACTACGTCGAGACGTCCACCGGCAACGTGGCGATGGCGCTGGCGATCGGGGGTCTCCTCCTCATCGTCGTCCTCGTGCTCCTGCTCGCATCGTGGCGCACGGTCGTCACCGCCGTCGCCGCGATCGTCGTCTCGTTGGCCGTCGCCGGCACGATCCTGATGGTCCGCGACGTCACGCTGAACCTGATGCTGCTCGCCGGGCTGGTGATGGCGCTCGGGATCCTGGTCGACGACGCCGTCACGGACGTGCATCAGATCGCCGAACGGCTGAGAACGCGCGCCGAGAGCGGCGCCGGTTCGCCCGCGTGGCGGCGGGTGCTGGATGCCTCGCTGGCGATGCGGAGCTCCTTGCTCTTCGCCACGTTCATCGTGATCGCCGCGGTCGTCCCTGGCTTCTTCCTCGACGGCCAGGCAGGGGCCTTCCTGCCCCCGGTCCTCGTCTCGTACCTGCTCGCGATCGGCGCCTCGATGCTGGTCGCGCTGGTCCTGACTCCCGGCCTGGGTCTGATGCTCCTCTCCAAGCCGTCAGAACCACGGGAGTCCCCGGTCGTCCGCTGGATCAAGGGACGGCACGAGTCGAGCGTGACCAGGGCCGTCCGGCGTCCCCGGTGGGCGTACGGCGCGATGGGCGTGGCGTTGGTGGCCGGACTCGATGACGTTCCCGTTCCTCGACCGCGACCCGTCCGTCAGGCTCAAGGAGAGCGACCTCCTCGTTCGGTGGGATGCGGCTCCGGGAACCTCGCTCCCCGCGATGAACGAAGCCACCGCCGAGGTCGTGGACGAGCTGGGCGCGATCCCAGGCGTCGACCAGGTGGCCGCCCACGTGGGACGTGCGGTGCACTCGGACCAGATCGTCAACGTGAACAGCGGCGAGATCTGGCTCAACATCAACGAGTCCGCCGACCACGACGAGGCCGTTGCCTCGATCGAACGGGTGCTCTCATCTCACGACGAACTGGCTCACCGGGTGACCACGTATCCGGAACAGCGGATCGCGGACATCCTGTCGGGACGGGATCGGGACGTCGTCGTCCGGGTCTACGGCGGCAACGCGGAGATCCTCGAAGCGAAGGCGGAGGAGATCCAGAGCGCGCTCTCAGGGATCCCGGGGATCGAGCGGGCGGCGGTCGAGACCGTGCCGGGCGAGCCGACGATCGAGGTCGAGGTGGACCTCCAGCGCGCCCAGCGGTTCGGTGTGAAGCCGGGCGACGTGCGTCGTGCGGCGGCGATCCTCCTGGCCGGCCTGCCCGTGGGCAACCTCTTCGAGGAGCAGAAGGTCTTCGACGTGGTGGTGTGGGGCTCCCCCGACATCAGGCGGTCGACCGCCGACGTGGAGCAGCTGCTGATCGACACGCCTGGAGGGGACCACGTCCGCCTGAGCCAGGTCGCCGACGTTCGGGTCGTGGAGAACCCGACCGTGCTCCGGCACGAAGCCGTGTCCAACTACGTCGACGTCAGCGCCGACATCGCAGGTCGCGACGCGGGCGCCGTGCTCGCGGACGTCGACACAGCGATCGCTGGCGTGGAGTTCCCATTGGAGCACCACGCGGAGGTCCGCGGCGCGGCGACGGATTCCGACGCCTCCCCCTCGCGGGTCCTCGGGGTCGCGATCACCGCGGCGCTCGCGATCTTCCTCCTCCTGCAGGCGGCGTTCACGAGCTGGCGACTGGCGATCCTCGCGTTCGCCGCGCTCCCGGTTGCGCTCGTCGGCGGGATCCTCGCCGCGCTCATCGCGGGCGGGACGATCGGACTCGGGGCGTTCGCCGGGATGCTCGCGGTGCTGGGGCTCACCGGCCGCAGCGTCGTGCTGATGATCAGGCACTACCAGTACCTCGAACGCGACGAAGGCGAGACCTTCGGCGACGAGCTCGTGCTGAGAGGCACGCAGGAGCGGCTGATCCCGACCGTCGTGACGGCACTGGGCACGATCGTCGCGTTCGCGCCCCTGCTCGTGATGGGCGACGTCGCCGGGATGGAGATCGTTCGTCCGATGGCGATCGTGATGATCGGCGGCCTCGTGGCCTCCACGCTGCTCGTGCTCTTCGTGCTGCCGCCCCTCTACCGGATGCATGGGTTCGTCGCGAAGCGGGACACCGTTGCCGACGAGCTGATCTTCTTGCCCGAGACGCCGGTCGAGGTCGAGCCGGTGAGCGGAGGTTGAGGATGGAGGCCGGATCGATGCGTCGTGGGCGTCGTCTCGCATGGCTGGCACCACTCTGCGCCGTGCTCCTGCTGACCGGTTGCAAGGACCTCGCAGAAGAGGAGGAGGCGGGGTACGAGCCCGCCGCGGTGGAGCCGATCAAGGGGTCCGAGCTCTCACGCGTGATCCTCACCGACGACGCGGCGCAGCGGATCGGGTTGGCCACCATCCCGGTGGCGAACCAGGGGACGCTGACGGTCGTTCCCGAGTCCGCCGTGTGGGTGGACGTGAACGGGGACGAGTGGGTCTACACGAACCCCGAAGCCCTCGTCTTCGTCCGGGAACTGGTCGTGGTGGACCGGTACGACGACGGGTCGGCGTTCTTGCGTGACGGTCCGGCCGCCGGGACGAAGGTCGCCTCGATCGGCGTCCCGGAGCTGATCGGCTCCGAATTCGGGATCTGACAGGAAACACGAGCGGGAAAGGACGGACGCGGCGATGTTGCGATGGATCGTAGGATCGAGCCTGAAGTTCCGCTTCATCGTCGCGGCGGCCGCGGCCGCCCTGATGTTCTTCGGCGTCCAGCAGCTCCGCCACATGCCCGTGGACGTCTTCCCGGAATTCGCTCCGCCGCGGGTCGAGATCCAGACGCTCGCCCTGGGCCTCTCGGGCACGGAGGTGGAGTCCCTCATCACGATCCCGATGGAGCAGGCGCTCAACGGCGTCCCCGAGCTCGACGTGATCCGCTCGAAGTCCGTCGAGCAGCTCTCCCAGATCGAGATGATCTTCAAGCGCGGCGCGGATCTCCTGACCGCCCGGCAACTGGTCGCCGAGCGGATCGCCACCATCGCGCCGACGCTCCCCCGCTGGGCGGCGCCGCCGGTCATCATCCAGCCCCTGTCGGCGACGAGCCGCGTGATGAAGATCGGCATGACCTCGGACGAGCACTCCCTGATCGACCTGTCGATGACGGCGTACTGGAAGGTGCGGGCGAAGCTGCTCCGGGTCCCGGGCGTCGCGAACGTCCTGATCTGGGGCGAGCGGATCAAGATGCCGGCGGTCCAGGTCGACCCGAAGCTCCTCCGCAAGCACGACCTCACCCTCGAAGAGGTGATGACCGTCACCTCGGATTCGATCGACTCCGGCCTGTTGCGGTTCTCCGAAGGCGGCTTCATCGGCCGAGGTGGGTTCCTGGACACCGCACAGACGCGACTGCAGGTGCGCCATGCGATCCCGATCATCACCGCGAAGGACCTCGCCCAGATCCCGATCGTCAAGCGGGGCGGCGACGTCATCCAGTTGAGCGACGTGGCCGACGTCGTCACCACGACGCCCCCGCTGATGGGCGACGGCGTGATCGACGACGGCCCGGGCCTGTTGCTCGTTGTTCAGAAGCTGCCGTGGGCGAACACCGCGGACGTCACGGCTGGCCTCGATGCGGCGATCGAGGACCTGCGCCCGGCCCTGCCCGGGATCACGCTCGACCCCACGATCTTCCGGCCAGCGACCTTCATCGAGAACGCGATCGACAACCTCAGCGAGGCCATGATCATCGGGGCGCTCCTGATGATCCTGATGCTGGGCGCCTTCCTCTTCGAGTGGCGTACGGCGCTGATCAGCGTCACCGCGATCCCGCTGTCGCTCGTCGGCGCGGGGCTCGTCCTCGCATGGATGGACGTCACGATCAACACGATGGTGCTGGCCGGCTTGGTGATCGCCCTGGGGGACATCGTCGACGACGCGATCATCGATATCGAGAACGTCGTGCGTCGTCTGCGCGAGCATCGTCAGGAAGGTGGGACCAAATCGACGGCACGCGTGATCCTCGAGGCGTCGATGGAGGTCCGCAGCGCGATCGTGTACGCCACCCTGATCGAGGTCGTGGCTGTCGTGCCGATCTTCACGCTCGAAGGGCTCTCCGGTTCCTTCTTCGGCCCCTTGGTGGGCGCCTACGCGCTGGCGCTCCTCGTGTCGATGGTGATCGCGCTGACCGTGACCCCGGCCCTGAGCTTGATCTTCTTCCGGAGCGGGAAGTCACTGCAGCACCGCGTCTCGCCGCTCGTCCCGCCCCTGCAGCGTGCATACGAGTTCCTGCTGTCGAAGATCATCTACCGCCCCCGGCGGTCGTACGTGGCCGTGGGCGTCACGGCGATGATCGGCGTCGCGCTGGTCCCATTGCTGGGACAGGATCTGCTGCCTTCCTTCAAGGAGCGCGACTTCCTGATGCACTGGCTCGGCAAGCCGGGCATCTCGAGACCCGAAGAGGTCCGGACGACGATCCGGGTGAACCGCGAGCTCCTCGAGATCCCCGGCGTCCGCAACGCCGGTTCCCACATCGGCCAGGCGCTCAACTCCGACGAGCCCTATGGGATCTACTTCGGGGAGAACTGGGTGAGCGTCGATCCCTCGGTGGACTACGACGCCACCCTGAAGAAGATCCAGGACACCGTCGAAGCGTACCCGGGCATCTATCGGGACGTGCAGACGTACCTGAAGGAGCGGATCAGGGAGGTGCTCACGGGGTCGAGCGACGCGATCGTGATCAGGATCTTCGGGGAGGACCTCGGCGTGCTCCAGGAGAAGGCGAACGAGATCGAGGGCATCCTTGGCGACATCCCGGGGGTGATCGACCCCTTCGTCGACACGGTCGAGGACATCCCCCAGATCCAGATCGAGGTGAACCTCGACGATGCCCGTGCGTTCGGTCTGAAACCCGGCGACGTCCGCCGGTCCGCCTCGACACTGATCATGGGAGAGGAGGTCGGGGACATCTTCCGTCAGGGGCAGACCTACGACATCAACGTCTGGAGCACACCGGAGACCCGCGAGAACCTGACCGACATCGAGAACCTCCTGATCGATACGCCCTCCGGCGAGCACGTGCGGCTCAAGGACGTCGCTGAGGTCAAGATGGCGCCGACGCCCAACGACATCCACCACGAGGGGCTCTTCCGGAGCATCGACGTCAGCGCGAACGTGGAAGATCGCGACCTCGGATCGGTGGTCGGCGACCTCGAGGAGGAGCTCGACGACGTCGAGTGGCCGCTCGGGTACCATGCCGAGCTGCTCGGCGAGTACGCCGAACGCCAGGCCGCGTCCTCCCGCCTCCGGCTGTTCGCGATCGTCGCGGCGCTGGGGGTCTTCCTCCTGCTGCAGGCGTCGTTCGCCAGCTGGCGGCTCGCCGCCCTGTCGTTCGCCACGCTGCCGATCGCGTTGATCGGCGGCGTGATCGCCGCCTACCTCGGCGGAGGGATCATCTCCCTCGGATCGCTGGTCGGCTTCTTCACGGTCCTCGGGATCGTCGCGCGGAACGGGATCATGCTGATCAGCCACTACCAGCATCTCGAGCGCTTCGAGGGCGTGCCGTTCGGTCCGCAGCTGGTGATCCAGGGGGCCCGCGAGCGGGTCGTGCCGATCATGATGACCGTCCTCACGACGGGACTGGTGCTGATCCCGCTGATCCTCGCCGGGCAGATCCCGGGCAACGAGATCGAGCACCCGATGGCGATCGTGATCTTCGGAGGACTGATCACCGCGACGCTGCTCAACCTGTTCGTCGTCCCGGCCCTCTATCTCCGGTTCGGTAAGCCGCAGAGCGCGGTCCCGATCCCAGCAGCGCCGTGAGAGCGGCATGAGATGGCGGAGGTTCAACGACCCCGGCTGTTCGGGGGGTGATCCCCCCCCGCGGGGTTGGTCACCGTAGCGGCATGCGTCGGAATAGGGGCCAAGGTGAGGCTGCCACGCGGTGATACGACCACCGTTGCGGCAGCTCATCTCCCACTGAAGACACGGTTCGTCTCGAGCGGCGCCAACCGCCGTGCCTCGCGTGCCTCGTGTCCCTACGGACACGATCGCGTCGGGTTCCCCATCGTGATGTGGTCGATCGCGGGGTCGAGCCTGGTGATACGAGGGTTCGTGCTCCCCCTCCGCGTTGCGAGAGCACTGAGCACCGTGCTACCCGGAACACGCGTGGGGACGTCCTGTCCCCAACCCCATGCAGTTCGGATCGTGAGGTGATCGAGATGCGCCTCCACATCCTCATCGCGGCGTCGATGCTGACCGTGCTCGCACTCGCCGCTTGCGGGAACAATGCCGTCGCTGGGTCGAACGTCGGCGCGACCCCGACAGATGTCTCCATCCCCAGTGCGGGTGGTTTCACCGACGCCGCGTACTCACCGCCGTACCCCGTAAACGGGAATGGGTTCGATCCCGCGAACTTCGGCCCGGATTCGGCCGATATCGACAACCCGTACTTCCCCATGGAACCCGGCACGCAGTTCGTCTACAGGGGATCTTCCGTCGACGACGGCGAACGGATCGATCATGGCGTCGTGTTCACGGTGACCGATCTGACGAAGACGATCGCCGGCGTCCGGGCGCTCGTCGGATGGGACCGGGACTACAACGAAGAAGGCGTGTTGGAGGAGAAGGAGCTCATGTTCTTCGCCCAAGACATCGACGGGGCCATCTGGCACCTCGGTCAGTACCCGGAGATCTTCGACGGGGAACAGTTCGAGGGCGCCGCCCCCTGGCTCGTCGGCTATCTCGACGGCGCCAAGGCGGGGATCCTGATGCCCGCGGAGCCGCGGAAAGGAGATCCGGCGTTTTCCGAGGGATACGCTCCACCTCCGTACTTCTGGGAGGACTGGGGAAGGGTGTACAGGACGGGCCAGGAGACGTGCGTGCCCGTCGACTGCTACACGGACGTCCTGGTGATCGAGGAGTTCGAGCCGCGCAAGCCCGGTGCCTTCCAGCTCAAGTTCTACGCGCCCGGCGTTGGCAATGTCCGGGTGGACTGGCGAGGCACTAACGAGAAGGAGCGGGAGGTCCTCGTTCTCGCCGAGATCCGGCAGCTCGACGCGGAAGCGATGGCGGAGGTACGGGCGGAGGCGTACGCGATGGAGGCACACGCGAGTGTGTATGGACTCACACAACCTGCCGAGCAACGTTCCTGAGGAGGAGGATCTTCAGCCGCTGTTCAGATCCGGCGCGTACAGTCCCGCGCATGGTCACCGTCCGCCCACCCGTGGGGCGGGTCGTCGGGGCGACGACCCTGCTGGTCCTTTCGGCGTGTGGGTTCAAGGGATACGACAACCTGGTGGACGGCGGCAGTTGCGACCAAGCATCCGGCCGCTTCTCGCTCGACATCGACAATCCGTACTTCCCGCTGCCGGTCGGGACAGCGAGTGGTCCTGGAGGGTGAGGAAGGTGGAGCGCATCTGCTGGTTCGGATCATCGTCGCTGGACGAGACAGAGACGGTCGCTGGTGTCGAGACTCGCGTCGTGGAGGAGTTCGAGTCCGAGAACGGGAGCGTGGTCGAGATCTCTCGCAACTTCTTCGCACAGGCGGCCGATGGGACCGTGTGCTACTTCGGAGAAGACGTAGACATCTACGACGCGGCCGGCAACATCTCATCTCATCTCGGAACCTGGCGCGCCGGAGAGGGCGACAATCACCCCGGGATCTTCATGCCGCCGTCGTTGGAAGTCGGGCTTGCCTTTCAGCAGGAGATCGCACCTGGGATCGCTGAGGACCAAGCCAAGGTGATCGCGCTCCGAGCAACCACGGAAGTGCCTGCCGGAACCTTCGAGGACACCGTCACGATGCGCGACGGAAGCCCCCTTGATGGAAGCACCGGGGAGAAGGTATACGCATCGGGCATCGGGCTGATCGTGGATGGACCCGCCGAGCTGACGAGGTACTCGTCGCCCGGAATGTGACCAGGCCGCCCGGGCCGGGCGCTCAGCTCAGGAGAAGATCACGCGCTCGCGATCAGCTGCGTGTACGGCATGGACTCGACGCCGATCAAGCGCGAGACCAGGTCGCGGAAAACGTACCGGTTGCCGCGATTCCTCGCGTGGAACGTCTTCTCGTCCTGGAGCGCCGACAGGTGCTTTCCT
This sequence comes from uncultured Actinomycetota bacterium, assembly GCA_963842295.1. Lineage (GTDB taxonomy): Bacteria > Actinomycetota > UBA4738 > UBA4738 > HRBIN12 > JAJNBA01. Next base: position 651,054 of record CAWJFY010000009.1, read on the forward strand.
TTGTGTCCCATCCGCGCTCGGACGATCTCATCGGCTTCCGACACCTCCTGCCGCGGTGGGGAAGCGTCATCCTTCATCGCTGCCCGGACACGATGGGTGAGGTACCACGCCGTCTTGTAGGAGATGTCGAGCATGCGGGCGAGTTGGTTCGCCGAGATCCCATCCTGCGATCCACCGATGAGGTACACGGCGAGGAACCATTTCCATAGGGGGAGATGTGAGGCGTGGAAGATGGTCCCTACCCGGACGCTGAACTGATAGTCGCACGCGCCGCACTCGAACTGGCCACGGCTCTCGATCCGAGAGATCCCCTTCCTCGCATCGCAGCGCGGGCACCGCACACCCTCGGGCCATCGGAGCTGCTCGAGGAACATCCGGCACCTGTCCTCCATGTGGTCGGCCAAGAGCTCCGGTCCGGCGCTCGCGTCGGAATCGACGTCGCCGGCTGCCCGCTGCGCTCGCTCGATGACGCGCTTGGGGAAGAGAGCCCGGATCGCCTCCTCGGTCGTCACGTCGGAGGGGGCCGCACGGTGAGATGCGCTGTGGAGCAGCACATCCGAAGCCGGCATCGTCACCACCATCTCTTCGCAGGCATATATCTGGAACCTAGACCCCATCCGCTGAACGCCCGCTGAACGACCCTGGGGGTGTCAGTCGGGATGGCGGGGAAAGCGCACCTCGAACCCGATACCGCCCAGCCCACTCTCGATGATCACGACGGTTCCGCCATGGAACGCGGCAACCTCTCGAACGATGGCCAGCCCGAGTCCGCTGCCGCCGGAATCTCGATCCCTCGCCTCGTCGAGACGGACGAAACGGTCGAAGATGTGCTCTCGCTCCGCCTCGTCGATCCCTGCCCCGTCGTCGTCGACGCCGAGCACCACCTCTCCGTTCCGATCGGCCAGAGAGAGGGCGATCGTCGTGCGCGCGTGCCGAGCGGCGTTGTCGGTGAGGTTTCGGATCAGGCGCCCGAGCTTCTCGCGGTCGCCCCGCACCCTCCCCGCCGATACGGCTCCGACGTCGATCTTCAGCGAGGTCGCCCCTCGGAGTCGAGCGGCCTCCTCGAACATGAGGTCGTCGAGGTCGACCGGCTGGGCCGGAAGCTCCAGCGTGCCCTCGTCGATCCGCGTGAGCAGCAGGAGATCCTCGACGAGCCGCTGGAGCCGCGCGTCTTCATCCAGCACGATCTCCGCCAGATCCTCGGTGCTGGTCTGCTCGGGGTGCGACAAAGCGACTTCCGCATGCTGACGGATGGTCGTGACGGGTGAGCGGAGCTCATGCGAGGCGTCGGAGACGAACCGGCGCTCTCGCAGTCGGCCCGATTCGAGCCGAGCGAGCATGCGGTTCATCGTGGCCGCCAGTCGGAAGATCTCGTCGTTCCCTCCCGGCGTCGGGAGCCGGCGGTGGAGCTCTCGGCTCGAGATCGCGTCCACCTCCGCGCGGATCGCGTCCACGGGCGAGAGCGCGCGCGCGACGACGCGCCATGTCACGAAACCCACCACGAGGAGGAGCAGCGGGATGGCGATCATGAGCACGCGGGTCAGATAGCTACTCGCCTCGGCCACGATCTCGAAGCTCCGCCCCACGATCACCGTCAACCGGCCGTCGGGACCGGACGAGGAGGCCGCGACGACGAGGAAGGGCTCGTCGAGGGGCTCTCGGTCCGGCGGAGAACGCGGTCCGATGATCCGCGTCTCCTCGGGGTCGAGCCTCACCACCACCTGGCGGCCGGCGACGTTCGGGCTCGCCTGGACGACCGTTCCGCTCGCGTCGAGGATCTGGACGAACTCTTCATCCCCCTCGGGGTCTCCGAACGGCGCGAGGTCCGCGTGCGGACTCGAGCTGAGCTGCTCCGCCAGCGATCCGGCGCGGAGGTCGGTGCTTGCCTCCACCTGCTCCCGGAGCGACCGCTTCTGTAGTGCCACCATCGTGACCGCGGCCAGGACGAGAGCCACGCCCACGACCACCACGGCGGCGGCGGTCGTTCGCACGCGGATCGAACCCGCGCGTTCTCGGATCGGGCGGCCCTGCGGGGAGGACCCATCACCCACCGTCGGCCGCCAATCGATAGCCGGCGCCGCGCACCGTCTCGAGCGCGGTACGACCGAACGGACGGTCGAGCTTGTTCCGCAGATGCCCGACATACACCTCGACGATGTTGGGATCTCCTTCGAAGTCGTAGTCCCAGACGTGCTCGAGGATGTCGGTCTTGGACACGACCTCCCCTTTCCGGCGCAGGAGGAACTCGAGGAGCGCCATCTCCCGGGCCGTCAGCTCGATCGTGGTCTCGCCCCTCGATGCCTGCCGTGCTCCCGGGTCGAATCGAAGATCTCCCGACTCGAGGACGGCGGGTCGCTCCCCGGCGCCTCGACGGATCAGCGCCCGCAGCCTCGCCACGAGGACGACGAAGGAGAAGGGCTTCGTCACGTAGTCGTCCGCGCCCGTATCGAGGGCCTCGGCCTCGTCGAATTCCCCGTCTTTCGCCGTCAGCATCAGGATCGGCGTCCACACCCCTTCTTCTCGGAGTGTTCCGCAGACCAAGTACCCGTTGAGCCCGGGCAGCATGATGTCGAGCACGATCGCGTCGTAGGGGTTCTCTCGAGCCATCCAGAGCCCGTCGGTCCCGTTCAATGCAACGTCGGCCGCGAACCCTTCGGCCTCCAATCCTTTCTTGAGCCCCGCGGCGAGCCGCTTCTCGTCTTCGACCACCAGCACGCGCATGTGTCTCCTCTCGCGTTCCCTCCGCGTACATCCTTTCGGCTCAACCTGAACCTTTCCTGAAGAAACCCCATCATCTGCGGTAGGTCAATACCCCCTCCCGGGTTTCAGTCTCCTTTCAGGAAGGGGGTTCGAAACTCCATCGGAGAGATACCGACGAGGCGGGGGCGGTGACGCGAGATCGATGGAAGGCACGATGAGTAGGAACGCGGACTCCGTGATCGTGCGCGCGGACATGAGCGCGTTCGAGTTCCACGAGGCGGCGTGGGAGGCATCTCTCAGGGAAGCGCCGCCGCCGGACCCCTCCGTCCTCTCGGACCGCGCGCTGTACATCATGATGAGGTACGAGGATCGGGATCTACCGTCCGCCGCGCACCAAGTGCTGGAGGCGGAGTGCCGACGTCGTGGCATCATGCTCGATGTCTTCGAGCGACTCATCGGGATGGTGCTCATGGCCATCGTCGCGATCAGCGGGCTCGCGATCGGCTGGATGCTCTTCGCGAGGTGATTCAGTCCCGCGGCGGGAGCTGGGGCTCCGGCGCCGTGCCCGTGTCACCCGCTAGGGGACGTTGACGAACCGGATCTGGTAGAGCTGTCCGTCGTTGACCTGGCTCGGATCCGGGTTGAAGTCCCCGTCAACCCCCTTGTCCGTGAGATACAACCGGCGGGGCGAGCCGTCTGTCCCCGGCGCGAAGGTGAGACCGGAGAGGTTGCAGGCCGGGGGGCACACGCTGCTCGGCATGAAGATCTTCCTCACGATGACGCCCTTGAACGTGGTCTCGACGATCTCGTTCACGTTGCTGTTCACGATGAACAGGTGGTTCGTCGCAGGGTTGTGCGCCACGCTCTCGGCCTCGGTGAAGCCGAACCTCGCCGTTCCGAACCGCGCGATCGTGTCGTCCGCGGTGCCGAAGATGCGGTCCCTGCCCCGGCGAAGCTTGTAGACCTTCTGGTCGGTGGCGTCCACCCAGATCAGCACGGTGCCCCTTGGGGACGAACGTGAGTCCCTCGGGATCCAGCGAACCCCAGCGCCGGGTGTTGATCAGCTTCTTGACCTTGTCGTCGGCGGTACCGATCGCACCGTCCCGGCCTCGTCCGTACCGGAGGATGAAGTCCTGGTCGTCGTCGACGACGAAGAGGAAGCGCTTCGCCCCCCACCACGCGATACCCTCGGGCTCGGTCGTCCCTTTCAGCCTTCTGGCCGCGATGAGGCCGCCTCCCCTGCCGACGATGAACAGGTTCTTGTTCCTCCAGAGCGAGGGGGTCTCGTCCACCTCCGCGTCAGAGATGTAGAACGTGTGATTCCGGCCGTTGTACGCGATGCCCGTCGGGTCCGGGATCGGCGTGTTCGGATAGGTGGTGCTGTCCTGCGCGACGACGCGTCCCTCCCAGCGCGCGAGTGCGGGGAGTGCAGGCAAGAGGAGGGCGCACGTGACCGCGCCCAGCACGAAAGTACGAGTCGTCCGTCTCATCTCGACATAGTACCGATGCCTGGGTACGCCTGACCCCACGCGTTCGCCGTAGATGCTCTCACGTCGGCCATCTACGGCCGGTCGGCGGCCGTCGACCGCGGGGGAGCGAGGCTGCACGGCATCGCCAGGTCGGGATGCCTGCGCGACAGGCGATCCGGAGCGGAGCCGTCAGTCCCCGTCCGCGCCGTTCCGGTCGGCTGCGCCTTCCTCGCCTCAGGCGCCTTCATCCTTGGACACGTCGTATCTCGACGCCGTTGGCGGCACCGTCGTCCCGTTCCCCGGCCTCAGCGAGGAACGGATGAGAGCGTCGTCGCGACCTCAGGAGGGAGCCGGGGGCCTCCGCGACATCCGGATGCCGAGCGAGAGACGTTCCCCGCGGCGGGGACCTTCGACGAGATGGAAAGGACGGCCGTCGCGAACGCCCGCGAGACCAGGTCCACGCATCAGGACGAGGTCGCCGGGACCCGTGATCCAGCGGTCGAGGATGTCCTCCGGATCCCGCGAACCGCAGATCGCGAACGGCGCCCGGCCGTACACGGTCGCCACGATGACGATCCGGCGGTACCACTTCCCGTCCATGTGCGGCGTGATGCCGATCGAGCCTGGAACATAGTGCGCGACGCCGACCTCGTTGGGAGCCCAGGTGGCCAGGCCACGGAGACCGCCTCCCTGGGATCGGACCAGGACTCGGAGCTCGCGACAGAGCGCCGTCAGCAGCGGGAGCTCAGACGCCGGGACCGCGACGTCGTAGCCGTCGATCTGCTGGCGGACCGGTCCGAACGACTCGCCGAACGGCCGGAACGGCCCCTTGTCGATCTCGGCGCGCAGTTGCCCGAGGAGGTCGGTGGAGAGAGCGGAGGGAACCCTGCCGTGTCCGATCCTCGCGCACGCGCCGAGCGCGTTGCGCAGATCGAGTCCCGGAGCGAGGACACCGGTTCCACCCATGCGCCTTCGATGATGCCGCGAAGGGCAGGTC
>CAWJFY010000010.1:0-145378 GCA_963842295.1 uncultured Actinomycetota bacterium
TCCCCACGTCGCAGATCCCGTCATGGATCCGCGACGCCGCGGTCGCGATCGAGGATCGCCGTTTCTACCTGCATCACGGGATCGATGGCCGCGCCATCTTGCGGGCCTCCTACGTGAATCTCCGAGACGGCAGCATCGAAGAGGGCGGCTCGACGATCACCCAACAGCTGGTGAAGAACCTGTACACGGGCGCCGACCGGACGATCTCTCGCAAGGTCAGCGAGGCGATGCTCGCCTGGCAGCTCGAGGATCGGCTGTCGAAGGAAGAGATCCTCACGCGTTACTTGAACACGGTCTACTTCGGCAAGGGAGCGTACGGCGTCCAGGCGGCCGCCCGGACGTTCTTCGATACCGACGCCAAGAAACTCGACCTTTCGCAGTCGGCGCTCTTGGCTGGGTTGATCACGAGCCCGGGGCACTTCGATCCGTACGAGTATCCACGCCGCGGCCTGGGGAGACGACGCGTGGTCCTCCGGCTCATGTACGAGCTCGGGATGATCACGGCGGCTCAGCGCCGGCACGCTCGCAAGCAGCCGCTCCGCCTCTACCAAGCGTCGGCGCTGGGCCGCTACGACTACCCGTACTTCGTCGACTATCTGAAGGAGTGGTTCCTCTCGAACCCCGCCTTCGGCGAGACCCGCGAGGATCGCTACCAGCTCCTGTTCACGGGCGGGCTCCGGATCCACACCACGCTCCATCCGGGTGTCCAGGCGGCGTCCCAGCGCGCGGTCGACTCCGTTCTTTCGTACCCGGAGGACCCCTCCGCCGCGGTGACCGTCCTCGACCCCCGGAACGGATTCGTCCTCGCGATGGTCGGAGGGGAACAACGCGATTATTGGGCGGACCGAGATGCGGGCCGGGTGAACCTGGCGACAGCGTCGGGAGGGAGCGGACGGCAATCAGGGTCCGCGTTCAAACCGTTCGCGCTGGTGGCCGCGCTCGAGAGCGGTCTGTCCGCGTCGGAGACGTTCGCCGCCCCTTCATCGATGCAGGTCCCCCTCGAGGGTGGGGGCGTCTGGGACGTCACGAACGCCGAAGGAGCCGGATTCGGCGCGATGTCACTCCGTGCCGCGACCGTGCACTCCGTCAACACCGTGTACGCGCAGTTGATCGACCGCGTGGGGCCGGAAACGGTCGTCGAGGTGGCCAAGCGTATGGGGCTCCGGTGCTGCCGCCGCGTGAGCAACCCGCGCAGGTCGCTGAAGCCCCTCCTGTCCGCGGTCCTCGGGACGAACGAAGTCAACACCCTCGAGATGGCGTCGGCGTACGGAACGCTCGCGACTGGCGGTCTCCGGGTCCGACCCGTACCGGTCTCACGGATCACCGACGCCCGGGGCGCGATCCTCTGGAAGGCGGATACGACCCCCGAACGGGTGCTCGACCCGCAGGTGACCTCGGTCGCGAACGAGATCTTGCACGAGGCCGTGCTGTACGGGACGGGGACCGCCGCGAATATCGGGCGTCCTCAGATCGGTAAGACGGGTACGGCGATGGATCACGCGGACGCTTGGTTCGTGGGCGCGATCCCACAGATGGTCGGGGCGATCTGGATCGGGTATCCGGACGGCCAACTCCGGATGGAGCCCCCGAGGACGAGGATCACCGTCTACGGCGGGACCTGGCCCGCACAGATCTGGCGGCTCCTCATGCTCGAGGCGGCTCGGGGTATCCCCGTGATGGAGTTCCCCAACCCCGATGTGGGATCCGTCTCCGTCGCAGTCGACGCCAGTCAGCAACCGTACTGCCTCCCCAATCCGTTCACGCTCCCGCAGAACATCCAGACCTTGGAGTTCATCGCTGAGACCGAACCCACGAAGGTGTGCACGACCCCATCGACCCTGCAGCGGGTGGCCGTCCCGTCCACGATCGGGACCTCGGAGGCGCTCGCGATCGAGGGACTCACCGAGGCGGGCTTCTACGTCGAGGTCACGACGGCACCCTCCACACAACCCAACGGCACGGTGATCCACCAGAACCCTTCGGCCGGGACGGACGCGTATCAGACGAGCACGGTGACGATCACGGTGTCGTGGACCGAACCCGAGGAGTCGTCTTCGGCCTAGGTGGGCCGGGCCTCCCCCGGGAGACGAAAGCGTTCCCCTCGAGCCAGTAGCGCCAGGAACGCGTCGTCTCGCGGACGCCGACGCGGAGCCCGCTTCCGATCGGCTCCGAGCGCGACCCTCGCTCGACCCAGAGGTCATCACCCTGCACGAGGTCGATCCCATCCTCCGAGCGCGACACCGCGAACGCTTGCGCGAACCGTCCAGGTCCCGAACACAGGTCGAGGATGCGCTCGCGGCTGCGCCGTGAGCGCATCCCTTCCATGCCCTCCAGTGGCTCACCGGCTCGCAGGAGCACCGCCGTGCCCTCACCCGCTCGTCCAGTCACGGCGTTCATGCAGAAGTGCATGCCGTAGGTGAAGTAGACGTACAGATGCCCGGGGGGTCCGAACATGACCGCGTTCCGCGGCGTCAAGCCTCGGAACGCGTGGCTCGCCGGGTCGTCCGGGCCGTACGCCTCCACCTCCACGATGCGTGCCGCCGCACGGGTCCCGTTCGGCTGCCCGCGCACCAAGACGTGACCCAACAGGGCCGGCGCGACCTCGGTCGCGGCCCTCGCATAGAAGGACCGAGGCAGACGGGCACCGTTCACGGACGTCCCCCGGCGAGGAACCGCTGCAGCTTGCGGAGCGGCCACGCGTTGATCACGTCTTCCTTCGTGAGCCATCCGCGCTGCGCGACGCCGACGCCGAAGCGACGGTGGTCCAGGTGCGGCACGGCGTGTGCGTCGGTGTCGACGGCGAAGCGCACGCCGTGCCGCCGCGCCCACAGGACGTGCTCGTCGGACAGGTCGAGGCGGTCCGGGTGGGAGTTGATCTCCAGAGCGGTCCCGGTGCGGCCCGCCGCCTCGAAGACGGCTTCGAGGTCCATATCGACGGGCGGACGCTTCCCGATCTGGCGCGTGGTGAGGTGGCCGATGATGTCCACGTACGGGTTCTCGATCGCGCGCAGCACACGACCCGTCATCTCGTCACGGGACTGATTGAAATGCGAGTGCACCGAGGCGACCGTGAGGTCGAAGCCCGCAAGGAAGTCACCATCCCAGTCGACGTTCCCGTCCGGATCGATGTTCAACTCGGTGCCGTGAAGCAGCGTCATCTTCGGATACTTCGACTGCAGACTCCTCACGCGGTCGCGCTGGGCGAGGATCTTGTCATCGGTCATCCGCTGCATGTACAGGTTGGGCGCGTGATCGGTGATCGCGAAATAGCTGTATCCGAGATCCGCCGCCCGGGCGATCATCTCCTCAAGGCTCGCGAGCCCGTCCGTGAGGTTCGTGTGAGTGTGCAGGTCCCCCTTCAGGTCCTTCTCGAGCAGGACCGTCGGGAGCTCGCCGGCCAGCGCCGCCTCGACCTCGCCACGATCCTCGCGAAGGGTCGGCTCGATGGAGGCCAGGCCCAGTCGGCGGTACACGTCCTCTTCCGTCTCGGCGGCGAGCAGGTCGCCGCTCTTCGCGTCGAAGAGGCCGTACTCGTTCAGCTTCAGGCCGGCGCGGACCGCCATCTCGCGGATCCGGATGTTGTGCGGCTTCGAGCCGGTGAAGTAGATCATCGCGGCTCCCCAGGCTTCCTCAGGGACGACCCGGAGGTCGACCTGGAGCCCGAGCTCGGTCAAGATCGAGGACTTCGCGTCGCCATGCGCGAGGACGCGGGCGACCGACGTATGCGTCACGAACGCCTCCATCACCGGTGGTGCGTCGGCGCCGGCAACGAGGAGGTCGACGTCGCCGATCGTTTCCTTCATCCGCCGGAGCGAGCCGGCGTAGGCAACGCGGCGGGCCTGAGGCAGGGACGAAAGGACGTCGATGAAGACCTCTGCCACGCCGAGCGCCAGGTCGATCTTGACCCGCCCGCCGGCGGACCGCAGCTGGCCGATCCCTCGTGCGATGTTCTCCTGGGTCTTGGCTCCGAACCTCGGGAGTGCGGCGACCCGGTCTTCGTCGATCGCGGCCACGAGCTCGTCAACCGAGCCCACACCGAGTTCCCGGTAGATCACCATCGCCTTCTTGGGGCCGAGTCCCGGGATCGCCATCATGTCGCGCACGCCGGCCGGGATCTTCTCTCGGAGGGCCTCGAGCTCGGCCATGGTCCCCGTGGTGAGGAACTCCTCGATCTTCTCCCCGATCGAGCGCCCCACCGAGGGGATCTTCAGGACCTCGGGCAGGTCCTTCCCCTCGAGATCCACGGGGTAGCCACCCACCGCGCGGGCGGCCTTCTCGTAGGCGCGTGGTTTGTACGGGTCGTCGAACAGGATCGACAGGAGGTCGGCGTACTCGACGAGCATGGCCTCGACGGCGTCGTTCGCCCGGGGCATCGCCTCAGGCTACGCCGAAGAGGCGGAGCAGCAGCGCCTTCTGCGTATGGAGCCGGTTCTCGGCCTGATCCCAGACGACCGACCTCGGTCCGTCGATCACCTCGTCGGTGATCTCTTGGCCTCGGTGGGCCGGGAGGCAGTGGAGCACGATGACCTCCGGATCCGCTAGGTCGACGAGCTTCTGACTCAGCTGGTAGCTGGGGAACACGAGCGCGCGTTCGTCGGTCTCGAGGTCCTGGCCCATGCTGGTCCAGACATCGGTGTAGAGCACGTGGGCTCCGATCGCGGCTGATTCCGGATCGTGCGTGAGCTCGACCTCGCCGCCCGTCTCGGCCGCGATCTCCTCGGCGCGGTGCACGACCTGAGGGATCGGTTCGAACCCGGGCGGGGTCGCGACTCGGATGGTCATCCCGGCTTTCGTCCCGGCGAGCAGCAGGGAATGCACCACGTTGTTGCCGTCACCGAAGTAGGCGAGAACCTTGCCCGAGAGCTCTCCCTGCTGCTCGCTGATCGTCATGAGGTCCGCGAGCGCCTGGCATGGATGCTCGAAATCCGAGAGCGCATTGACGACCGGCACGGTGGACGTCGTGGAGAGCACCTCCAGCCGTTCCTGCTCGAAGGTCCGCAGGACGATCGCGTCCACGTAGCGAGACAACACGCGTCCGGTGTCCTGGATGGTCTCGCCACGACCGAGCTGAAGCTCGCCCGATGACAGGACGACGGCCTGGGCACCGAGCTCAGCGATGCCCACCTCGAAGGACACGCGTGTTCGGGTCGACGGCTTCTCGAAGATCAGAGCGATCGAGCGACCCGAGAGGGCCTGCGCGTGCCGGGACGGGTCGGCCTTCAGCTCGGATGCCAGCTCGAGGATCTGGGGCAACTCGGGCGTGGAGAGGTCGTCGACGCTCAGGTAGTGGCGCATCGCGTCGGAGTCTAGTGGGACGCCTTCTCGCACTGCTCGGTTCACGCCCGGAGCTCGGCCCCGAGCTCCGACCGCAAGCGATCGACCACGGTGTCGACCACTGGTTCGACCTCCTCGTCGGTCAGGGTGCGGTCGGGTGCCCGGAACTCGAGAGCGAACGCGAGGCTCTTGTGACCCTCGGGGATCACGCCGCCCCGGAAGACGTCGAAGAGCAGGGAACGGTCAAGGAGCTCGCCGGCTGCGGCCTCGAGGGCCGCCTGCATCGCTCCGGCAGGGACATCCTCGTCGACCACGAAGGCGAGGTCCCTTCGGATCGGCGGGAATCGAGGGACCTCGACGAGCCGGAAGCTCCTGGGGGCGGCCGCCCGCAGAGGCTCGATCTCGAGCTCGGCGACGGCGACCCGTCCCTCGAGGTCGAGGGACGCCGCCGTGCGCGGGTGAAGCTCGCCGATGACGCCGATGGCACGACCCTCGAGGAGGATCCGGGCCGACCGCCCCGGGTGGAACGGTTCTCCGAGCGGCTCGCCGAGCGCCCACCCTTCCACGTCGAGATCCTCGAGGAGCGCCTCGACGGCGCCGCGAGCGTCCAGCACGTCGGATCCCCGGTCGTCTGAGGTCCAACCTTCTCCCGCCGCGCCGGCAAGGGCGAGCCCCACCTGCCGCCGCTCCGCCACCGGATCGGCCGTCCGGAAGACCGTGCCGACCTCGAAGATCGACACGGATCCCACCCCCCAGCGTTGGTTCCGCGCGACGGTGTGGAGCAAGCCCGGGAGCAGACGCGTCCTGAGCCATGCCTCCTCAGCGCGGAGCGGGTTCGCCAGCGGGATCGCATCGCGATCCTGCATGAGCACGAGGTCGTCTTCGGACACGAATGGGAGAGGTTTGGCCTCGCGGAGACCCACGCGGACGAGGGCGTTCCGGATGCGGCGTGCGAACGCATATCCCTCGGGCAGACCCTCGAGCTCCGGCGACCGCGGGATCGTGGCACCCACGCGCTCGTACCCCTGGATCCGGGCGACCTCCTCGATCAGGTCCACCTCTCGTTCGATGTCCACCCGGTAGCCGGGGACCTCGACGTCGACGACGTCGGACTCCTCCCGATGCGTCATGCGGAGTGCATCGAACACCGCGGCCGCGTCGGACGGGGTGACGGGATAGCCCAGGAGCGCGGTCGCGCGGGAGCCGCGCATCGAGACCCAGCGGCGCTCGGGCGGGCCGCCCGCCTCCGCGGCGCCGGCGAGCACCCGGGCACCGGTCCACGCCGCGATCAGCGCCGCGCACCTGCGGGCGGCCCGGTCCACGCCCTCGGGATCGGTGCCTCGCTCGAAGCGGTGCGAAGCCTCCGAGTGCAGCTCGAGGCGTCGCGCGGTCCTGATGACCCCGGTCCTCGTGAAGTAGGCGCTCTCGAGGAGGACGTCGGTCGTGGAGTCCGAGACCTCAGACGTCTGGCCGCCCATGATGCCGGCGATCGCCACCGGCTTCTCCAGGTCGCAGATCAGGAGGTCCTCCTCGGTGAGCTCCCGCTCCACGCCGTCCAGGGTGACGAGTCGCTCGTCGGCCACCGCCCGGCGGACGACGATCCCGGGGCCGGACAGCCGCTGCATGTCGAAGGCGTGCAGCGGCTGGCCCAGCTCCAGCATCGCGTAGTTGGTCGCATCGACGATCGGTGCGACCGGCCGCATCCCCGTGGCCGTGAGCCTCGCTTGCGCCCACAGAGGCGTCGCGCCCGTCGAGGCGCTCCGGAGCACACGCGCGAGGTAGAGGGGACAGCCCTCCGGTGCACGCAGCTCCACGGTCGCCACTTCGTCCGCCCGCTCCGGGTCTTCCTCGAGGATCATCTCCGGCTCGGCCAACGGCAGGCCCAAGATGGATGACGTCTCGCGGGCGACCCCGTACACGGAGAGGAAATCCGGTCTGTTGGGCTCGACCTCGATGTCGAGCACCGCGTCATCGAGGCCGAGCGCCGACTTGAGATCGGCCCCGACAGCGAGCTCGTCCGGGAGGATCAGGATCCCCGTCTCGTGCTCATGCGAGATCGCGAGCTCCCGCGGTGAGCAGAGCATCCCGTTCGACACCTCGCCACGGAGGGGTTTCGATCCGAGGGGCGCGTCGAGCATCGGGACCCGGCTGCCGGGCTTCGCCCAGGGGACGAGATCGCCTGCGGCCATGTTCCGGATGCCGACCACCACCTGGACCGGCCCTTGCCCTGCATCCACGGTCGCGACGCAGAGCTTGTCGGAGTTGGGGTGGTCGCGGACCTCGAGCACCCTCGCAACCACCACCCCCTCGAGCCCGGCCCAAGGGCGATCGATCCCCTCCACCTTGATCCCGCGCGGGTCGATCCGCTCCGCGAGCGCCTCCGCGTCCAGCTCGACCGGCACGAACTCCCGGAGCCACGACAGGGGCACCCTCATGGGTTCGCTCCGAACTGCGCCAGGAACCGGATGTCGCCCTCGACCAGCAACCTGATGTCGGGGATCCGATACTTCAGGATCGCGACGCGGTCGATCCCCAGCCCGAACGCGAACCCCGTGTACCTCTCCGCGTCGTACCCGCAGTTCTCGAGGACCTGCGGATGCACCATGCCGCACCCGAGGAGCTCGATCCATCCGTTCCCGCAGACCGGACAGCCGACGCCGTCGCATCGCATACACGTCACCGCCAGCTCGGCTCCGGGCTCCACGAACGGGAAGAACGCCGGGCTGAGCTTCGTCTCCCGGTCGTTCCCGAACAGGGCGCGCGCAACGGCATCCAGCGTCCCCTTCAGGTCGGCGAAGGTGATCCCTTCGTCCACGACCAAACCCTCGACCTGGTGGAACACCGGGAGGTGCGTGGCGTCGGGTGTCTCACGCCGATAGACGCGTCCGGGCGCGACGATGTACACCGGCGGGGGCTGGGACTGCATCGTTCGGATCTGCACCGAGGACGTCTCCGTGCGGAGCAGCAGCTCGGGATGGCCGGGGATGTTCACGTAGATCGAGTCCTTCATCGTCCGCGCGGGGTGATCCGGCGGGATGTTGAGCGCATCGAAGTTGTGCCACTCGTCCTCGATCTCGGGACCTTCCACGACCCGGTATCCGAGTCGCAGGAAGACGTCGACGATCGCATCCTCGGCGAGCGAGAGGGGATGGAGCGATCCCGGTCTGGGTCGCCTGCCGGGCAGCGAGAGATCCACCCGATCGGCGACGAGGAGCGCCTCCTCGGCAACGGCTTCCAGCCCGGCTCGGCGCGCATCGGCCGCCTGCTGCAGGGCGGCCCGCGTCTCGTTCACGGCTCGGCCGACCGACTTGCGTTCGTCGGGCTCGAGGGAACCAACCGCCCGCTGCACTTCGGAGAAGGGTGCTTTGCGACCGAGGATCGCCACCAGCGCCGCCTCGAGCTCTTCCATCGTGCTCGCCTCGGTGAAAGCCTTGAGACCCCGCTCGCGCTCGTGGTCGAGCGACCGAAGCATCTGCTGGGCGTCCATAGAGGTTCGCCGAGTCTACGGCGTGAGGGAGTCGCGACCTGCGATCGGCAGCTCTACGTGGAACGCCAGACGGCCGTCCGTCAGCTCGCCCCATGCACGCCCGCCCTGCGCCTCCGCGACCCGGCGCGACACATACAACCCGATCTTGGAACCACCACCGGTGCCAGGCCTGCGGGCCTCGAACAGCGCGTCGACGTCCGTCGCGGGGGTACCCGCGTCGCGCGATGCCGACACGAGCAGCCGCCCTCCGCGGACCTCGCTGCCGATCTCGATAGGACCCTCGCCCCCCCACCACACGAGGGCTTCGACGAACGCGAGGATGGTCGTCTTGAGACGGCCGGCGTCGACCAGCACCCTGTCTCCGTCTCCGGTCCACTCGATCGGAGGGTGCTCTGGATCGCGGCTCTGCTGATCGGCGATCTGGCGGACGAGGTCGGCAGCGTCCGTGAGCTCTACGTACGCTTCGAACCGGCCACTCATGACCTTGGCGGCGTCGACGAGCTGCCGGACGATCGTGTCCATCCGATCGGCGTCGTGGACGATCCCGTTGAGCATCAGATCGCGCTGGCCGTCCGTCATATCCACCCATCGCTTGCCGAGCGCGTAGCCGAAACCCTTCATGGCAGTGAGTGGAGACCTGACGTCGTGCGCCGCGGTCGCGACCAGCGCCTCCAGCGTCTCGGCCGACGCGCGACCGCGGCGCACCCACTCGAACAGACACACGGTGGCCGCCGCGGCGAGGTTCAGGCTCTCGGCCCGACCCGCCTGCGGTACCCGCACGCGGTGGTCCGCCGCCTCGAGGATCTCGGAGGGAAGTCCATGGGCCTCGTTCCCGAAGACGAACGCAGATGAGGCGGGGATCTCGGCCTCGAACAGATCCTCATCGCCGTACATATCCATCGCGACCACGGCGAAGCCTTTCGCACGAAGAGCCGCCACCGCCTCTTCCGTCGGCACATCCCGCACGACGGGCACATGGAAGATCGATCCGGCAGACGCGCGCACGCTCTTGGGGTTGTACGCGTCCACCGAGCTTCCGGCGAACACGACTCCCGCGGCTCCGGCGGCGTCCGCCGACCGAAGGATCGTGCCGGCGTTGCCCGGGTCACGCACCTCGTGGAGCACCGCAACGACCCCCGGCGGCATCAGGTCGTCGATACGCACGTCCACGAACGGGGCGATCCCCACGACACCTTGAGGCGTGACGGTCGAGGTGAGTCGCTCCATCACCCGATCGCTCACCTGCTCGACGGAGACGCCGGCCTGCCTCGCTCGCACGGCGAGCGGATCCAGATCATCGCTCACGAAGAGCGACAGGAGGCGACCGTCCTCCGCGAGGGCTTCTGCCACGGCTTGCGCGCCCTCGACGAGGAAGCACCGCTCCTCTTCGCGTAGGGCTCGCTTCTTCAGACGGACCGTCGCGACGACCTTCGGATTCTTCGCCGATGTCAGCACGGTGCCCCTCGCACGGGCGGAGTGTACGCGGGGTCCGATCGCCGTTGCGCTACGAGTCGCTCGGAGACGAGGCCTTGGCTTGCTCGACGAGCTGTGCGAAGGCGCCGGGGTCGTGCACCGCGAGGTCCGCGAGGATCTTGCGGTCGACCTCGACGCCGGCGGCGTGGAGGCCGCTCACGAAGCGTGAGTACGACATCCCGTGGGGACGGACGGCGGCGTTGATCCTCGTGATCCACAGGCGGCGGAACTGCGCCTTGCGGTCCCGGCGGTCGCGGTAGGCGTACATGCCGGAATGCATGACCTGTTCCTTGGCGACACGGAGCCGCTTCCGACGGCTACCCGTGTAGCCCTTGGCAGCCTCCAGGATCTGGCGGCGCTTCTTCTTGGCGTGCACCGAGCGCTTGATGCGAGCCATCCTCTACTCCCCCAGCAACCGCTTCACGGTCTTGGCGTCAGCCTTCGAACCGACCTCCGCCATGCCCTCGACTCGGCGGCGCCGCGAAGACGACTTCTTCGTGAGCATGTGATTGCCCGTGGCCTTGCGATGCAAGACCTTGCCCTTGCGGGTGATCCGGAACCGCTTTGCCGTGGCTCGATGACTCTTGTTCTTCGGCATCTGATTCATCCCTCGTCCGTCTCGGCCGCCTTCGCCGTGGCGACCGGCTCCGGCTCCGGCTGCAGCGCTGGCTCCGGCTGGAGCGCTGGCTCCGGCTCGAGCTCTGTCGCTGGTGATGCCTCGGGCTCGAGTTGCGGCTCCGGTTCGGTCGCCTTCGCTCGAGCGAGTTGCTCCATGTATCGCTTGTTGGGCGAGATCACCATGATCATGTTCCGCCCCTCTTGCTTGGGCATCGATTCCACCGTCACCATCTCACCCAGGTCCCCAACCAGCCGGTCCAAGATCTTGCGTCCGAGCTCCGTGTGGGTCATCTCGCGTCCTCGGAACATGATGGTCACCTTCACCTTGTGCCCGCCCCGAAGGAACCGCTCGACGTGACCTTTCTTGGTCCCGTAGTCGTGAGCGTCGATCTTGGGACGGAACTTGATCTCCTTGAGCTCGGTCCGGGACTGCTTCTTCCGAGCTTCCTTCTGACGGATGTCTCGTTCGTACTTGAACTTGCCGTAGTCCATGATCCGACAGACCGGGGGGTTCGCCTGCGGAGCAACCTCGACGAGATCGAGATCGACCTCGCGTGCCATCCGCAGCGCTTCTTGGGTCGCGACCACCCCGATCTGGTCACCGTCCGGGCCGACCAGTCGCACCTGGGGGGATCGGATCCTTTCGTTCAAGCGTGGCTCGGTCGAGACCCCGCATCACTCCTTTCGAACACGAAGCACCGGACCGGCCGGTGCTTGTCGCGGATCACGGCGGAACACGTGCGCCAGAGTATAGGGGGATGCCGACGCCTGTCGACGGCCTCACCAGTCGGGTTCGAGTGAGCGCCCGTACGCATCCTGGAGCCGCTGCGAATCGTCCTCCGACGTGTAGCCGTACGCCACCTCGAGGATGCGTCCCGGGCCGGAACCCGTGCAGCGGATCCGATGAGCCTCCTCCGCAGGGATCACGAACTCCTCGCCCGGCTCGGCATCGACCGCTCGATCGCCGATCTCGATCGTGAGTCCGGGGTCGAGCACGACCCAGGTTTCGTCCCGCATCCGATGATAGTGAACGCTTGTCTCCTGGCCGGGCTCGACGGTGATCACCCGAACCGACGAGGGCTGGTTCAGCGCGTAGGTCACCACGCGACCCCAAGGCTTCTCGACGATCATCGCAAACCCTCCTCCTTGGGCAGCACGTCGAGCAGGTCCGCCATCTCGAGGGCGGCCTGTGCAGCGTCCCAGCCCTTGTTGCCGTGCGCCCCTCCGGCTCTCGCCTCGGCCTGCGCGAGCGTTTCCGTCGCCAAGACCTCGAAGATGACGGGGATCCCGGTCTCACGGCTCACGTCCGCCGCCCCGCGAGCCGCCTCGGCGGCGACGAGTTCGAAGTGGGCGGTCTCTCCGCGGACCACTGCCCCGAGGCAGATCAGTGCGTCGTAGGCCCCGGTGGCGGCCATGCGCTGGGCCACGATCGGGATCTCGAACGCGCCCGGAACCCACGCCACGTCCACGGCCTCCTCGGCTACGCCGTGCTCCTTCAGACCCTCGAGTGCTCCTTCCAGGAGGTTGGCCGTCACATGCTCGTGGAAACGCGAGACGACGACGGCGACGTGACGCCCCTCGCCAACCGGCTCTCCTCGCATCACGCTCACGCCCGAGCCTCCGCGTCGGCCTCGGGCAGGTCGAGCAGGTGACCGAGCTTCTCCCTCTTGGCCCGGAGGTAACCGACGTTCTGCGCCGTCGGGTCGGTCTGGAGTGGGAGCCGCTCCTTGATCACGAGTCCGTGCCCCTCGAGCCCCGCCCGTTTCTCCGGATTGTTCGTAAGCAGTCGCATCGACCGAACCCCGAGGTCGTACAGGATCTGTGCGCCGATCCCGTAGTCACGCTGGTCGACCGGGAACCCGAGCTCGAGGTTCGCCTCGACCGTGTCACGGCCGCGCTCTTGGAGCTCGTACGCGCGGAGCTTGTGCGCGATGCCGATCGCGCGACCCTCGTGCCCGCGGATGTAGAGGATCACCCCGCGCCCCTCGTGCCCGATCATCTCCATCGCCCGCTCCAGCTGCTCGCCGCAGTCGCATCGGAGCGAGCCGAACACATCGCCCGTCAGGCACTCGGAGTGCACGCGGGTGAGGACGTCCGCGCCGTCGCTCATGTCGCCGGTCACGAGCGCGACGTGGGTCCGACCGTCCACGATGCTCTCGTACGCGATCGAGCGGAAGTCGCCGTGCTCCGTGGGGATGTTCGCCTCCGCCACCTTCGTCACCAGGATCTCATGCTGCCGCCGGTACGCGATCAGATCTGCGATCGAGATCAGCTTCAAGCCGTGCATCCGAGCGAAGGCCGCCAGATCCGGGAGCCGCGCCATCGTGCCGTCCTCGTTGACCGTCTCGCAGAGCACGCCGGCTGGGTAGAGGCCCGCCATACGCGCGAGGTCGACGGCAGCCTCCGTGTGTCCGGCTCGCTTCAGGACACCACCTTCGCGATACCGCAGCGGGAAGATATGACCGGGACGCGAGAGATCCACGGGCTGCGTCGCGGGGTCGATGATCGTCCGGATCGTGCGAGCCCGATCGGCGGCGGAGATGCCGGTCGTGACTCCCGAGCGCGCATCGACGGAGACGGTGAACGCGGTGCCGCGGGTGTCGGTGTTCGCGGCGACCATCAATGGGATCTCCAACGCATCGAGCCGTTCACCGACCACGGGCATGCAGATCACACCGCTCGTATGCCGCACGATGAAGGCGATCGCCTCGGGCGTGACACGCTCCGCCGCGATGATCAGATCGCCCTCGTTCTCCCGGTCGGCGTCGTCGACCACGATCACCATGCGGCCCTGCCGGATCTCTTCGATCGCCTCCGGGATCGAGGCGAAGACCTTCTCCTCCGTCACCGCGCTCATGCCGTTCGTTCCTTTCCGGACTCGACGGCATCGCCGTCGGTCATGAAGCTCTCGATGTTCCTCGCCACGTACTTCGCCAACACGTCGACCTCCACGTTCACGGGATCGCCTTCGTGGACCGCGCCGAAGGTCGTCGCGACCAGGGTGTGCGGGATCAGCGCGACGTCGATCACGTCGCCGCGGAGTTCCGCGACCGTCAGGCTCACCCCGTCGAGGGTGATCGACCCCTTCTCGACCACGTAGCGCAGGAGGGGTCCGGGAAGGCGGACGGACAGCCGGGCGCCCCCGTCGACCTCCGACCGGACGGCCGAAACCCGCGCGATCCCGTCCACGTGGCCCTGGACGACGTGACCGCCCAGACGGGAGGCCAGGGTTGCCGGTCGCTCCACGTTCACGGCGTCGCCGGAGCGGAGAGCATCGAGACTCGTTCGGTCGAGCGTCTCCTGGGAGATGTCGAAGGAGAGCTCGTCGCCGTCGAGGGCGACCACCGTGAGGCACACGCCATCGATCGAGACGGAATCGCCGATCGCCGCGTCTGAGGCAGCGATCGGCGATCGGAAGACGATCCGCGACCCCTCCCGAGACACGACGTGTCCGAGCTCCTCAACGATCCCGGTGAACATCCGCCACCACCTTCACGTCCGGCCCCACGTGGATGATCGACACGATGTCGACGGGAGCGGCTCGTCCTATCGGGGCGAATCCGCTTCCGGCGAGCCACCCTGCTGACCCTTGACCGCCGACCAGCATCGGCGCCAGATACAGGACGATCTGATCGACGACTCCATCGCGAACGGCGCTCCAGGCCAGGGTGGGACCGCCTTCGAGCAACACACCTTGCACGTCGCGCTTGCCGAGCATCTCGACCAGCGCCGGCAGCGAGACGCCGCCGGTCGTGTCGCGATCGAGCACCGCCACATCCGCTCCGGCGTCCACCCATTCCTGTCGCCTCGACGTGGTCGCGAGCTCCGTCGTCGCCACGAGCGTCGGCGCGGCCGCATCGAACGCTCGCCGGTCACCCGGCACTCGGCCTGACGGGTCCACGACGACACGGATCGGCGGCCGCGCCGACGCGAAGGCCGGATCGCGGACGGTGAGCTGCGGGTCGTCGGCGAGAGTCGTGCCTGAGCCGACGACGATCGCGTCGGACCACGCACGTAGCTTCTGCACATCCGCCCGCGCATCCTCCCCGGTGATCCATCTCGAAGACCCGTCCCGAGCGGCGGCCTTCCCATCCAGGGACGATGCCATCTTCAGGATCACGAACGGCCGCCCGGTGCGGACATGCGCACGGAAGGCGACGTTCTGCCGGATCGCTTCTTCGCCGAAAAGTCCTTCCTCGACGGTCAGACCGGCGTCCCGAAGCGCTCGGAACCCGCTGCCGTCCACGATGGGGTTCGGATCCCCCGTGGCCGCGATCACGCCCTTGACGCCAGCATCGATCAGCGCCCGGGCGCACGGCGGGGTGCGGCCGTGATGGTCGCAAGGCTCGAGCGTCACGAAGGCCGTGGCCCCGGCGGCGCGATCTCCGGCGACCCGCAGGGCCATGGCTTCTGCGTGCTCGGTACCGGGACCTTCGTGCCAACCCTCGGCGACGACCCGGCCGTCGCGGACGAGCACGCAACCGACCAGAGGATTGGGCGAGACGCGCCCCCACCCCCGCGCGGCGAGTTCCAACGCTCGTCGCATGTGCCGCTCCCTGTCCACGCTCCTCCGTTCTCCGGGAGCGGGACACGGGTTGGGATGGCGCTGCGGAACCGCACGCGGCGGCTCCCGCGCCTGTTCCCTCCCATCCCGACTATCACGGTCGGTCCCGGGATCGCACCGGGTCCACCCACGCGTGGCTCGCGAGGGGTCGCGGACTGTCACCGCCGGTGGGGATTCTCACCCCGCCCCGGAAACAGGCTTTCGGCCAGTATATGACTGCGCCTAGGGCCGCGATGCCGCGGAGGCGTGGAACAGTTAGGGAGCGCGTCGATCGACGGCGTAGGAGGAACCGCCGTCCCGCTTGGCGAACTGCTTCATCTCGGTGGCGACGGCCACGGCCTCCCCATAGTGAGCGAAGGCCCGTTTCGAGGTCGTCGCGATCCCGACCGACACGGTCACGAGCGGGATGTCCTGCTCGACGCCCTTCCGATCCTCCATGCGCACGAAACCTCGATCGAGATCCTCATCCTCGTAGTAGAGGGACCGGTCCTGATCGAACCGCTCACACACCCGTTTGGCGACATCCTCCGCCGTGTCCGGCTCGACCATCGCCACGAAGTCGTCCCCGCCGACGTGACCCACGAACCCGTCGGGGTCGTTCGCCATCACGGCATCCTGGATCATCCTGGCAGTACCCTGGATCAGGCGATCCCCTCGGACGAAACCGTACTTGTCGTTGTAGGTCTTGAAGTTGTCGAGATCCACGTAGAGGACCGCGAACGCCCGGTGCTCCCGGACCTGCCGTTCGATCTCCTCCTGGATCCGGATGTTGCCCGGCAGGCCCGTCAGCGGCGAGAGGTTGCGCATCTCCTTGGCC
This sequence comes from uncultured Actinomycetota bacterium, assembly GCA_963842295.1. Taxonomy (GTDB): domain Bacteria; phylum Actinomycetota; class UBA4738; order UBA4738; family HRBIN12; genus JAJNBA01. The sequence continues at coordinate 16,234 of CAWJFY010000010.1, forward strand.
CGCCGCAGGGTCCCCTTCACGCGCGCCAGCAGCTCGATCGGGTCGAACGGCTTGATGATGTAGTCGTCCGCGCCGGACTGGAGGCCCGTGACCTTGTCCGAGGACAGCGCCTTCGCCGTCAGCATGATGATGCTGGTGTTGGCCGTCTGGGGATTCTTCCGCAGACGTTGGGCGACCTCGAACCCATCGAGGCGCGGCATCATCACATCGAGGAGCACGAGATCGGGACGGATCTCCGTCGCTCGCTCGAGCGCCTCCTCACCATCGCCTGCCACCGAGACCTCGTAGCCCGCAGATCGGAGATTCACCTCCACGAACCGGGCGATGTCCGGGTCGTCGTCGACGACGAGGATCGACTCGGCCATCAGCGCGTCCCTTCACGGACGGGCTGTGCGCTCCTGCCGCGGGCCGCGATCCCTGCGAGCGCCCGCGCCGCCTCCACCTTGTCCTGCGCCTGGTAGATCCCCGAGGCGGACACGAGCACCGTCGCGCCCGCATCCACGGCGAGCTGGGCGTTCTCGACCTTCACCCCGCCGTCGATCTCGATGTCGACGGCCAAACCCCGCCGATCCACCTCGCGCCGGGCCGCCTCGATCCGAGGGTAGATATCGGGGTTGAGCGCCTGGCCGCTCCATCCCGGGCGGATGCTCATCAGCATCAGATCGTCGATCTGGTCCAGGTAGGAGAAGGCGGCCTCCACCGGTGTCTCGAGGTTGAGCGTCAGGCCGGTGCGCATGCCCGCAGCCCGCGCCCTCGCGATCGCGGGCACGGGGTCGCCGACCGCCTCGTGGTGGAACGAGACGACGTCGAGTCCGGCGTCAGCGAGTTCTTCGAAGTACGCCTCCGGCGCGTCCACCATGAGATGCCCGTGGAGAACACGGTCGGTCCATGGGCGAAGCGAGGCAACGAATACCGCGCCCAAGGCGATCGGAGGAACGAAGTGGCCATCCATGATGTCGACGTGGATGATGTCGGCATAGGGCTCGACCAGCTTGACCTCGTCGGCCAGATGGGCGAGGTCCGCTGCGAGGATCGACGCCGCCAACTTCCCCATAGGGGGCGGATTGTAGCCCCGGCACGAGCAGGAGCGGTCAGTCGGACCTCTGGAACGCCGCCACGAACATCCCGTCGGTGCCGTGCCGATGCGGCCAGAGGCGGTGTCGCTGGGCGGGAGGCGAGCCCCCCGGTCCGGGTGTCTCGATCGGGAGGAGATCGGGACGATGGCGGAGGATTGCGTCGCACGCCGCGTCCGTCTCCGCCCTGGGGAAGGTGCACACCGAGTACACGAGCCGGCCGCCGGGCCGAAGCAGGTCCGCGCCGGCGGCCGCGATCGCGACCTGGAGCTTCGCCAGACGGGAGAGCTCCTCTCGACGCGCTCGCCACAGCAACTCCGGCCGCCGGCGCGCGGAGCCGATCCCCGAGCAGGGGGCGTCCACGAGGACCCGGTCGAAAGGGCCATGCGCTGCCGGACGGATCGCGTCCTGCGCGAGGACGAGGCCACGGACCCCGAGCCGGTCGAGCGCGGCGGGGATACGGGCGGCGCGGTCGTAGTTGAGGTCCCCGGCGACGACCCGGCCATCTCCGCCGACCCGGCACGCGACGAAAGCCGTCTTCCCACCTGGCGCGGCGCATGCGTCGAAGACCCGGTCGCCGGTCTTCGGTGCCAGCGTTTCCACGACGTAGGCCGAGGCCTGATCCTGTACGGCGAACCAGCCGGCCTCCCATCCCGGGAGCGAGGTGGGATCTCCGCCGGGGAGCAGGACACACTCAGGGTGGACGCCGCCCACCTCCGGTCTGAGCCCCACCTCGCGGAGTGCCTCCACCACCTCGTCGACGCCGACGCGACACGTGTTCACACGGAGGGTGAGGAGGCCGCGCTCGCCGAACGCGAGCGCGGCCCTCTCCACCTCATCCATGTCAAGGATCTTCCGGAGCTCCGCCACGGCCCACGGCGCCATCCCGGTGCGAAGGCCGACCCTGCGATCGTCCCCGCCCACAGGGTCGCCGGGAGGCTCCTTCGCCAGCCGGCGGAGGATCGCGTTCACGAACCCACGCTCCCTGGGGACGACGAGTCCGACGGTCTCACCGACCGCGGCGTGCGCCGGGATCCGCGTATGCAGGAGCTGGTACGCGCCGAGTCGAAGCGCGGCGCGCGCTCCCGGCGTCATCCGGGTGATCGGTCTCGCGGCGCGCGCGCCGATCGCGTCGTCAAGAGCCGGGAGTTGTCGGAGCGTCCCGTAGGCCAGCTCGGTGGCGAGCGCGCGGTCGCGCTCGTCCAGACCGGACCGTGCGAGGGCGGCCGGGAGCACGCGGCTCGAGTACGCCCCTTCGTCGGCGACGCGGCGGACGACCTCGAGCGCGACCTCGCGGGCGCTCGGGCTCATCCGAGATGCTCGAGCGGCTCGATCCGCGCCCCGCGTGCCCACTCCGCCCCCGACATCTGCTTTCGCCCCGCCGGCGCGACTTCGACGAGCTCCACCAGACCCGGCCATCCCTGGACCCGCGGGTTGCCGTCCCCACCCAGCACCGCACCGGGACCAGTCGCATCCGCGATCGTCCGACCGCCACCGGACTCGGGATGCGCTCGCGCGACGAGCACCTTCAGCCGTCCTTGACGGAACGTCGTCACCGCTCCCGGATCCGGGGCGAAGGCCCGCACCCTCCTGACGATCGAGTCCGCCGGCCCCGTCCAGTCGATCACCCTCTCCTCGGGCAAGAGCTTCGGCGCATACGTGGCCACGGTGTGGTCCTGGGACCGGGGCTCCACCGCGTCCTCGTCCAACCCCCGGAGCGTCTCGACCAGGAGCGGCGCACCGATCTCCGAGAGCCGAGCACCCAACGATCCTGCGTCTTCCTCGGAACCGACGGTCGTCTCGGTGAACGCGAGGATGGGGCCCCTGTCCAGACCTTCATCCATCAACATCACGGTCACACCCGTCGCCTCATCACCTCCGAGGATGGCGCGCTGTACCGGCGCCGCTCCACGCCAGCGAGGGAGGAGCGAGAAATGGAGATTCAGCGCGCCGAGCCTCGGGATGTCAAGAACGTCCGGCGTGAGGATCTCGCCGTACGCGACGACCACGATCGCGTCCGGGTCCAGCGAGTCGAGGGCCTCGAAACCCGCTCCGTCTCGGACCCGGTCCACCTCGAGGAGCGGAAGGTCCATCTCGCCGGCCGCGTCCGCCACGGCGGTCGGCGTCAGCTGCGACCCTCGCCCCGCGGGACGCGGCGGGTTCGTGAGGACGAGCTCGACGTCGATGTCCTGCGCGTCGGCGAGAGCCCTGAGGGGTGGGACCGACCAGGTGTCGTTGCCGAGGAACGCGACCCGCATGCCGCGAGGATACGGCCGTCAGTCCCCCGCGGGGCGCCTCGGCTCGGCGAGTCCCATCTCGATCCGCCGGAGCTGCGACATCACGTCACGCCGACCGGCGTCGTCGAGCCGGTCGATGTAGAGCATCCCGTCGAGGTGATCGGTCTCGTGCTGGAAGATCCGCGCGAGAAGGCCTTCCCCGACCACCTCGTGGGGCTTGCCTTCGACGTCCTGGCCGCTACACCGGATACGGGCGAAACGCGGCGTCGCGTAGTACGGGCCGGGGATGGAGAGGCACCCTTCGTCCTCGAGCTGCTCGCCGACCGGATCGGACAGCTCGGGGTTGGCCATCAGTGTGGGGCCGGTTTCGCCGTCGTCGAACACGAAGAGCCGGCTCGAGATCCCCACCTGAGGCGCCGCGAGGCCGACGCCGGGAGCGGCGATCATGGTCTCCACCATGTCGTCGAACAGCTTGCGCAGCGAGGGGCCGAAGTCGGTCACGGGCTTCGCGGGCTCGCGCAGGACCGGATCGCCAAGCGTTCGGATGCGCAGGATCACGATCGTCTCTCTCCCGGTACAGCTCAAGGTACGGCTACAGGCACGGACTACAGGTGCGGCTCGGCCTCGACGCGCTCGATGACACCGTCGGCTGCGAGCTCACGGAGTCTCGTCCCGAGCGCCCTCACCCGCTCGGGGTCGAGGGCGAGCAAGCATACCGTCCGCCCTTCCGAAACGGAGACGAGGAGCGTCGAGGGATCGAACGGTCGCAGCTCGGCCTCCAGGTTCGCGGTCCCCGTGACCCGGAACACGGCGGCGCCGACCGGTAGCCCCGCCTCCCGCCGTCTCCGCATCTCGTCCGCATGGAAGCGATCGGGGTTCCCGCGGACCAGGGCTTGCACGACGGGGTCGCCGGGGTTCGACGCCTGCACGATCGCCCGCCCACGGGGGCGCGCCCAGCCGACCGCCTCCATCCAGGTGGCAAGGCTCCGCTCACGCGCCGCGAGCCCGGGTCTGCGATCGGCCAGATCCGCGTCGAGTATCGCCACGAGATCGAGGTCACCAGGCCCGAGGTCCCGGACGTCATCCGGTCCCCCGACCAAGATCTCGTCCCTCGCCGGCAAGCGAGCGGGCTCATCGGCACGGAGCCGCCGCACCGGTACGGTGGCGGCGCGGCCGGCCCACTCCTCGACGTCCTCCGCGCCGCCGCGTCTGAGCCCGAAGGACGTGCCACCGCACGACCGGCAGCGCCCGGGGGCACCGCAGACGACGCAGGTCACCGCCCCCTCGGCGGCGCGGAGCAGCCCGCCGCACGAGGCGCATGCTGCCGCCTCCCCGCATGTCCTGCAGACCTGAGCCACTCCGTAACCGGGAAGCGGCGAGAAGACGAATCCGCGGCGTGTGGTCGCGAGCGACTTGACGAGCCTGGGCGCCCGACCTGCCGGCCCCGGACGGACCACCTCGACCGGGGGCCAGCGTCGTACGGCTGGTTCCAGGAGAGGCAGCCCGAGCGCCGATGCCTCCGCCGACGGGCACGCGGCCGCGAGGACGCAAACGGCTTTCTCGAGACGGCTGCGTTCGAGCGCGACGTCACGGCCGTGGTAGTAGGGGGCGCGGTCCTCCCGGTGAGCGGGATGGCTTTCCCGCGCGAGGTAGATCAGACCCAACCTGTCCACGGGCGCGAAGACCGCGGGGCGCGTCCCGATCACGATCTCGTAGCGGCCGGCAGCGATCTCGAGCCACGTTCGGTACCGCGACCGCTTGCCTCCTCCGAGGAAGAGCGCCGCCCGATCACCGAAGGCGTCGAGCAGCGCGGACGCCGTCGCAGGCACGGGCACCGCCTCCGGTACGAGGACGATGGCCCGGCGACCGCCGGCGAGGCATGCGGCCACCGCATCGACCGCCAACGCCTGCTCGTCGTCCGGGGCGGGCCGCGCCACGAAGGCTCCCTGGCCGCGGTCCATCGCGTCGAGCGATCGATCCCCGCCCCGATAGCCGGCGAGCACGACCCCGGGTCGCGGATCTACGCCCCGTGCGTTCGTACGGTCTCCATCGGGAGACCGACGCCACCCCACCTCCTCCGACGCCACCCGTGGGGGAACCGCCCGCGCGATCACCGACGCGAGCGGCGCGACGTACCGCTCGCTCACCCGATGGAACAGCGCGAGCCGGCGCTCGTCGAAGAACCTGACCGGCGACACGACCTTCTTCACGGCGAGGATCTTCCTCGGCAGATCGTCGGTGGGACCGAGGACCCAGCCGCGGCTGGCGCGCCCATGGAACGGCAGCTGCACGAGCGAGCCGACGCCCGCGTTCAGCTCCGCGGGCAGGTGGTACGTGAAGGGTCTGTCGAGTGATAGCAGCGGGCGATCGACGCAGACGCCGACCGGGCCCGAAAGGCCGTCAGCCGACGAGCCGGCGGAGGTCATCGGCGCGCTCCGTCCCCTCCCAGGGGAACTCCTTGCGCCCGAAGTGACCGTAGGCCGCGGTTTCCGCGTAGATCGGCCTGGAGAGGTCGAGGTCGCGGATGATCGCCGCAGGTCGGAAGTCGAACACTTCACGGACCGCGTCGAGGATCTCGTCCGGATCGGCTTGCTCGGTCCCGAACGTGTCGAGGTTCATCGACGTGGGATGCGCCGTGCCGATCGCGTACGCGACCTGCAGCTGGGCGCGGTCCGCGAGTCCGGCGGCGACGATGTTCTTCGTGGCGTAGCGGGCCATGTACGCGGCCGACCGGTCGACCTTGGTCGGATCCTTGCCGCTGAAGGCCCCGCCTCCGTGGGGCGCCATGCCTCCGTAGCTGTCGACGATGATCTTGCGTCCGGTGAGCCCGGTGTCCGCCTTTGGCCCTCCGATCTCGAACCGGCCGGTGGGATTCACCATCGCGGGCTTCATCCGACTGGCGTCGATCTCGGGGAACTCTCGCAGCACGGGATCGATCACCTCGGCGATGACGTCCGGCTTCAGCAGCGTCTCGATGTCGACCTCCTCTCGGTGTTGCGCGGAGATCAAGACGGAGTCGACCCCGACGGGCCTGTGATCCCGGTACTGGATGGACACCTGGCTCTTGCCGTCCGGCCGCAGGTACGGAACGACGCCCGCCTTGCGGACGTCGGCCAGACGCCGTGAGAGCCGGTGCGCCATCGCGATCGGGAGCGGCATCAGCTCTTCGGTCTCGCGGCACGCGAACCCGAACATCATGCCCTGGTCGCCCGCGCCGAGCATGTCCAGCTCGTCGCCGGAATGGCCCTCCCGGTGCTCGAAGGAGTCCTCCACGCCGCGAGCGATGTCAGGCGACTGCTCCTGGATCGCGGTCACGACGCCACAGGTCTCGCCATCGAGGCCGAACTTGGCATTCGTGTAGCCGACATCCGTGATGGCGGCGCGGACCACCGACGGGATGTCGACCCAACCATCCGTGGTGATCTCGCCCGACACCATCACGAACCCGGTCGTGACGAGCGTCTCGCACGCGACACGCGACTGCGGGTCCTCACCCAGCATCGCGTCCAGGATCGAGTCCGAGATCCGGTCGGCCAGCTTGTCGGGATGACCTTCGGTGACGGACTCCGACGAGAAGAGGTAAGACCCGCTCATGCGGGCGCGAGTCTAGCGGGCGGGTCGACGCCCGTCGCAGGCGCTTCGAGGAGCTCCACGACTCGGTCGACGACGGCGCCGGCAAGCTCTCGCTTGGTCCAGCGGCGGAGCGGTACGTCCTCACCGTCGGCGGCCAGCAGCATCGCCTCGTTGGTGTCCGCGCCGAAGCCGGTGCCTTCGCGGCCCACGACGTTGACCACCACGAGGTCGAGGTGCTTGGACTCCAGCTTGCCGCGGCCGGCCCGTTCGAGGTCTTCGGTTTCGGCCGCGAACCCGACGAGCACCTGAGCTGCGCGCCGCTCCCCCAGCTCCGCGAGGATGTCCGGCGTCGGCTCCAGCATCAGCTCGGGGACGCCCGCGTCCTTCTTGAGCTTCGAGTCGGCCATCGCTTTCGGACGGAAGTCGGCGACGGCCGCAGCCATGATGACCGCGTCGGCCTCGTCGAACCGTGCGAGCACGGCCTCGCGCATCTCCTCCGCGGTCTGGACGGGAACGACTTCGACACCCGCCGGCACCGACGCCCCCGGCCCGAGCACGACGGTCACGGCCGCGCCGCGGCCGACAGCCTCGGCCGCGAGTGCAGCCCCCATCTTCCCGGTCGACCGGTTCCCCACGAAGCGCACCGGGTCGATCGGCTCGTGGGTGGGGCCCGACGTGAGCAGCAGCATGCGGCCGGCGAGGTCCTGCGTTCCGAGGGCTCCTCGCACCGCAGCGACGATGTCTCCCGGCTCGGCCAGCCTGCCGATCCCCTCGTCGCCGTGCGCGAGCGGGCCGGTGGCGGGTCCTACCGAGATGACGCCGCGCTCCCGCACGATCCCGACGTTCGTCTGCGTCGCCGGGTGCTCCCACATCCCCGAGTGCATCGCGGGCGCGATCACCAGGGGACACGTCGCCTCGAGCAGCGTCGCGGAGAGGAGGTCGTCGGCGTGACCGTGAGCGAGCTTGGCCAGGATGTTCGCCGTGGCCGGCGCCACCACCGCGACGTCGGCCTCGCGTGCGAGCCGCACGTGCAAGACCTCGCCTTGTCCTTCCCACAGCGACGTGTGCGCCGGCTTCCCCGTCAGTGCGGCGAACGTGTCGGCGCCGATGAACCGGGTGGCGGCCTCTGTCAGCACGACCGTGACGTCCGCGCCCGCGGCCTTCAACAGACGGGCGACCAGCGCCGCTTTGTATGCCGCGATCCCGCCGGAGACACCGAGCAACACCCGTCGCCCGGCGAGCGGGTCCCTACTCGGCCTCTGGCTCCTCGGGTCGCTCGTAGTCGATCTTCCCTTCGGCGATCTCCTCGAGGGCGATCGAGAGCGGCTTGTTCGAGAAGCCGGTTTCCACCAGGGGTGGCACGAACTCGCCCCGGCCCTCGCCGAGCTGGTTGTAGTACGAGTTGATCTCGCGCGCTCGTTTGGCCGCGAGGATCACCAGCGAGTACTTGGAATCCACGGCAGCGAGCAGGTCGTCGATCTTCGGTTCGATCACAGACAGGCCTTCTTTCAGCGCTTCATGGGGACTGGGAGCGGGATGCCTCGATGATAGCAGCGACCTGCGCCGATGCTCGTTCCAGGTCGTCGTTCACGACCACGTGGTCGAACCAGTCGCGCTGCTCCATCTCCCAAGCCGCCGTCTCGAGCCGGACACGGATCCGTTCCTCCGTCTCGGTCCCCCGCCCGCGGAGGCGTCGCTCGAGCTCTTCCATGGACGGCGGCTCGATGAACACGAGGATCGAGCCTCGGACGCGATCACGGATCTGGGACGCGCCGACCACGTCGATCTCCAGGATCACATCCCGGCCGGCGGCCAGCCGGTCCTCCACGAAGCCACGGGGCGTGCCGGATCGGTGCCCGACGACCTCGGCCCATTCGAGCAGCTCACTCGCCCGGATCATCCGGTCGAACGCGTCGTCGTCGATGAAGAAGTAGTCGACCCCATCGACCTCTCCCGGCCGGGGGGCGCGGGTCGTCACCGAGACCGACAGCGAGAGCCCCTCGGGGTCGCGGGAGACCAGCTTCCGGACGATGCTGCCCTTCCCCACCCCCGAGGGGCCGGCCAGGACGAAGAGCTTCCCGGTGCGGATGGCCGGCTTACTTCTTGAAGCGGTCGAGGAGCTGCGCGCGCTGCTTCGCGCCCAATCCCCGAACACGACGGCTGGCCGAGATGTCGAGCTCTTCCATCAGCTTCTGGGCCCGGACCTTGCCGACACCGGGAAGAGACTCGAGCACCGCCGACACCTTCATCTTCCCGACGGTGTCCTCCGTCGACCGCATCAGCACGTCTCCCAGCGTCCGCTTCCCGGACTTCAGCTCTCCCTTGAGCTCCGCGCGCTTCTTCCGCGCCTCCGCAGCCTTCGCGAGGGCCTGCGCGCGCTGTTCCGGGGTGAGGATCGGGAGTGCCATGCCAATGCTCCTTCTGTTCGGTGGCCAAGATCATCGATGGAAGGCGTGAGGGCGCGAGTATATGCACGGGTCGCGGCGGCGTGACAAGCGACCGCATCGCGTGTGGCCTGCGGTTTCCGCGATCGGCCGGTGCGTCAACGAGGTCTCGTCAACGAAGGTCTCGGAGTATCCCCTGGGCGACACCGACGGGGTCGGGCGCCTCCGTCAACGGGCGTCCGACCACCAGGTAGTCGGCTCCCTTGTCGATCGCTTCGGCCGGCGTGAGGATCCGCACCTGATCGTGACCGTTCGAGCCCGCCGGGCGGATGCCCGGGACGACGAGGCAGAACTCCTCACCGCAGGCCTCGCGGACATCCTCGACGTCCTCGCCTGAGACGACCACGCCGTCCAGCCCCGCCGCCTTCGCCTCGAACGCGAGCGACGCGGGGCTCGCGAGGCCCTCCCCGGCCTGACTGGACAGGACGGTGACAGCGACCACCAGTGGCACGTCCGCGCCTGCCTCTCCGGCGCCGCGCTCCGCGCCCCGCCGCGCGGCCCGCATCATGATCTCGCCTCCCAGCGCGTGGACGTTCAGCATCGCCACGCCGATCCGCGCGACATTGGCGGCCGCCCGCTCCACGGTGTGCGGGATGTCGTGCAGCTTGCAGTCGACGAAGACCGGTCCGTGCGCTGCGATGCGGCGCACGGCCGCAGGCCCTGCCGCCCAGACGAGCTCCAGGCCCACCTTCAACAGTCCGACGTGCGGCGAGAGGAGTGCTGCGAGCCGCTCCGCCTCGTCGACCGAGGACACGTCGAGGGCGGCCACGAGGGGATCAGCCGGGCGTGGGATCACGGTTCGTCGGCCGTCCGGAACCCCGCCGGCACTCGCAGGCGAGCTCGGAGATCCTGCGGCGACGCCAGGCCCTTCCCCTTCAGGTAGCCGGCGACGCCTCGCGCGATCTCGACCGGCGATGCGGGGTCGACGAGCACCGCCGTCCCCACCTGCACCGCCGAAGCGCCCGCAAGGAGCATCTCCACCGCATCCTCCGCGTTGCGGGCACCGCCCACGGCGATGATGGGGGCGTCGGGCACGGCGCGCGCCACCTCGAAGACCGCTCGGAGCGTGAGCGGTTTCAAGGCCGGGCCCGACATCCATCCGGTGACCGCGCCGAGCGCGGGACGAAACGTCGCGGACCGCACCCCGAGCGCCGCCGGGGGCCCGCCGATCGTAAGCCCGTGCGCGCCCGCCCTCACGGCTGCCTGGGCGAGCTCGGGCAGGTCCGACGCCGCCATCGGCAGCTTCGCGAAAACAGGCACCAAGGCCATCCGGGCCACGGCGCCGACGATCTCGCCGGTCCGGTCGAGGTGCTCACCCAGCACGTGGCGCCGAAGCTCCTCGTCCGGTCCCGATAGATGGAGCTCGACCGCCGCGACCTCGGGTCGCGTCTGCAGGGCACCGATCAGCCGCACGTACTCCTCCAGGGAGCCGCCGGCGATCGAGACGATCACCGGCGCACCGCCTCTCGCGAGGCGTGGCAGCTCCACGTCCACGAACACGTGGATCCCGGGGTTCTGGAGCCCCGTCGTCCACACCGTTCCCGACGGTGTCTCCGCGATCCGTGGGGGCGGGGATCCCTTCCGAGGTTCGAGGGTGATGCTCCGGCTCACCACGCCGCCCACCTTCCGGAGGTCGACGAGTCCGCTCAGCTCTCGACCGGTGCCGGCGCATCCCGAGGCGATCAAGATCGGTGTGGGCAGCACGAGTCCTGCGCCGAGGTCGACCGAGAGCGTGCGCTTCACGACTCATGCTCCCTGCGCTTCACCGGCCCCTTCCCTGACTCCTCCCGCGGCTGTTGCCTCGGACTGAACCTGAGATCGGTCCTGCATCTCATCCCGGCCACGACCGGACGACCGGCAACCCTTCGGGAGGAGTCGGCAGCATCGTGGGGCGTTCCCCCAGCCATCGATCCCACAGCACTCGGGCCGGATTGAAGACGGGCCCTTCGATGCAGGCCCGCAGGTTGTCGTAGCCGCTCCCGTCCTTCCGCGCCACCGGGACGACACACGTATGACACAGGCCGTAACCGCATCCCATCTGCTCCTCGAGCGCCATCTGCGCCGGGAGTCCGCGCTCCCCGCAGAAGGCCGCGACACGCTCGAGGGTGCGCGCGGGACCCGCCGCGTACACCACCTGCACCTTGCTCCGCTCGGCCGCCTCCGGGAGAGCATCCATCACGTCCCCCCGGTCACCGAGGGTGCCGTCGGCCGTGACGATCGCGACGGTCTGCGACAACCGCTTCGCGTCGATCGGCTTCAGAACCCTCTCCATCGTGTCGGCACCGATGACCATGTCGACCCGCTTCCCTCCGGCCACGAGCTCCTGCGCCAGGAAGTAGAGCGTTGCCGCCCCGTGGTGCTCGGCCACGAGGAGGCAGTTCGTCAGACGACGGGGATGCGAGAACCCCTTCCCCAGTGGGCCGATCAGGTCGAGGAACGAGTGAGCTCGGGCCGAGGTGAGCCACGAAGTCCCCGGCCCGACAGGGTCGATCACGAACTCCAAGGTGCCCGCCCAGCCTCCGCGGCGGGACGCGTCGTGGATCGCGAGGTGGCGCCGCAGCAGGAACTCTCTGCCCCTTGGCATCTGGACGGCGACGAACTGGCCCGGTCTCGCCTTCTCCGCGATCTCCGGCGCCACGACCGTCAGCTGGTGGTAGGCGCCGATCTTTCGCTTCGAGAGCACCTCGGCGCGGACCCGCTTCACGCGACCCCACCTCCGCGCGCGCGGGCGCGGCCCGCCTCGAAGCCGAGTCGCTCCTGGACCGGCCGCGCCCGCGCGCGCGCATGGTGTTCCTGGATCGACATGGGCTCGGTCGCCCCCGCGAGGAGTGCCTCGATCCCGCGGACCGCCGCGAACGCGCCGGGCATCGTCGTCAGACACGGAACGCCTGCCGCGGCTGCCGCGGTCCGGATGTGATAGCCGTCGGTTCTCGGCCCTCGTCCGAACGGCGTGTTGATCACGAGGTCGACGCGGCCCGCGCGGATCATGTCGGCGACGTTGTCCGGGGACTCACTCACCTTCGCCACCGCCTCGACCGCTATGCCCGCGCGGCGCAGCACCCCCGCCGTCCCGGTCGTGGCGAGCAACCCGAAGCCGAGGTCGGCGAGACGTTTCGCCGGGAACACGACCGCTCGCTTGTCCCGGTTCGCCACGCTCACGAACACGGTTCCCGATGTCGGGAGCGCGTGGCCGGCGGCGACCATGGCCTTGGCGAGGGCGACACCGGGATCCGTGTCGATCCCCATGACCTCCCCGGTCGAGCGCATCTCGGGACCCAGCACGGTGTCGACACCCGGGAACCGGCCGAACGGCAGGACCGCCGCCTTCACGGACGTGAAGGGAAGGTGGCGGTAGTGACCGGCATCCGCGGGGAGCAGCCCCTCGGCCTCCAGGTCCGCCAGGGTCTTGCCCGCCAGCACGAGGGTGGCGATGCGCGCGAGCGACACGCCGATCACCTTGGACACGAACGGCACGGTACGCGACGCGCGAGGATTCGCCTCGAGGACCCAGATCTTCTCGTCCTTGACCGCGAGCTGCAGATTCAGGAGGCCCACGACACCGATCCGGCGCGCGAGGCGGCGGGCGATGTCCTCGATCCGATCCAGCTCGTCGTCCGAGAGCGTCGCCGGCGGGATCTGGCACGAGGAATCGCCGGAATGCACACCCGCTTCCTCGATGTGCTCCATCACCGCGCCGATGAACACGTCGACGCCGTCGCACACGGCGTCGACGTCGACCTCGATCGCACCCTCGAGGAAGCGGTCTATCAGGACGGGGTGCTCGCGGGAGGCTTCGGCCGCCGATCGCACGAACGTCGCGAGCTCATCGTCGTCGTAGACGATCTCCATCGCACGTCCGCCGAGGACGTACGAAGGCCGGACGACGACCGGGTAGCCGATCCGCCGGGCGACGACGCGAGCTTCCTCGATCGTCCGCGCCTCTCCGTGGGGCGGGGCGGGGATCTCCATCTCTTGAAGGAGCATCGCGAACCTGCCCCGGTCCTCGGCGAGGTCGATCGCATCCGGCGAGGTCCCGAGGATCGTGAACCCGGCCCCCTGGAGGATCCGTGCCAGCTCGAGAGGCGTCTGGCCACCGAACTGCGCGATCACACCGACCGGCCGTTCCGCGCGGCAGACGGCGAGCACGTCCTCGGCGGTCAGAGGCTCGAAGTACAGCCGACTCGACGTGTCGTAGTCCGTGGAAACAGTCTCCGGGTTCGAGTTGATCATCACCGACTCGAACCCGGCATCCTCCAGGGCGAACGCCGCATGCACGCAGACGTAATCGAACTCGATCCCCTGCCCGATCCGGTTGGGACCGGCGCCAAGGATCACAACGCGTGGACGGTCGGCATGATCGACCTCCGACTCCTCCTCGTAGGTGGAGTAGTGGTACGGCGTCTGCGCGGGGAACTCCCCGCCGCAGGTGTCGACCGACTTGAACACCGGGAGGAGGCCCAGCTCCTCGCGCCGAGCACGAACGTCCACCTCGGCCGACCCCGTCTCCCGTGCGATCCGGGCGTCCGACATGCCGGCACGCTTCGCGCCGCGGAGGCGATCACGTTCGAGCGCTCCAAGCGAGGTCCCTCGGAGGTCCTCGGCGTGCTCCCACGTCTGCGCCATCTGGTCGACGAACCACGGGTCCACCGACGACGCCGTCGCGATCTCGTCCACCGTGTGGCCAGCGTCGAACGCCCTCTCGATCAGGTGGAACCGGCCCTCCCCTCCGGCACGAAGAGCCGCCAGCGAGTCGCCGTGGGAGGCCGCGACGTACGCGGCCCCGAGATCCGAGCCGTCCTTCTCGAGACCTCGCCATGCCTTCCCGAGCGCTTCCTTGAAGGTGCGTCCGATCGCCATCACCTCGCCCACCGACTTCATCGTCGAGGTGAGCACGGCGTTCGCCTCCGGGAACTTCTCGAAGGCGAACCGCGGAACCTTGACGACCACGTAGTCGAGCGTCGGCTCGAACGATGCAGGCGTCTCGCCCGTGATGTCGTTGCGGATCTCATCCAACCGATAGCCGACGGCGAGCAGCGCCGCGATCTTCGCGATGGGGAACCCGGTGGCCTTCGAGGCGAGTGCCGACGAACGGCTCACGCGAGGGTTCATCTCGATCAGCACCCGGCGCCCGGTGACAGGATCCACCGCGAACTGCACGTTGGATCCGCCGGTCTCGACGCCGATCGCTCGCAGGCACGTGAGGGCGTCGTCTCGCATCGATTGATACTCGCGGTCCGAAAGGGTCTGCTGCGGCGCAGCGGTGACGGAGTCCCCGGTGTGGACGCCCATGGGATCGACGTTCTCGATCGAGCAGACGACGACAGCGTTGTCGGCGTGGTCGCGCATCACCTCGAGCTCGAACTCCTTCCAGCCAGCGATCGACTCCTCGACAAGGATCTCGGAGACGGGGCTCGCGACGAGCGAGCGCCGCGCAAGCGTCGTGAGCTCCTCACGCGACGCCGCGAATCCGCTCCCTCCCCCGCCGAGCGTGAACGACGGCCGGACGATCACCGGGAACCCGATCTCGTCCCCGAGGGCCAGCGCCTCCTCGAGGGCGCGTGCGATCCCGGCGCGCGGCACGTCCAGACCCGCCTTCGTCATCGTCTCCTTGAATCGGCTGCGGTCCTCCGCTCGATGGATCGTCTCCAGGCTCGCGCCGATCAACTCGACACCGAGACGCTCGAGGTCTCCTGATTCGGCGAGCGCGACGCTCACGTTCAGCCCGGTCTGACCCCCGATCGTCGGCAGCAGCGCATCGGGGCGTTCCCGTTCGATCACGGCGAGCACCGACTCCGGCGTGAGCGGCTCGATGTACGTCCGGTCGGCGAACTCCGGGTCGGTCATGATCGTGGCCGGGTTGGAGTTCACGAGCGCGACCCGGTACCCCTCCTGCCGAAGGACCCTGCATGCCTGCGTGCCTGAGTAGTCGAACTCGCACGCCTGACCGATCACGATCGGGCCCGACCCGATCACCATGATCGTCGAGAGGTCCCTCCGTCTGGGCATCAGGGGCCCACCTCGACCAGGCTCCGGAACTCCTGGAACAACCCGCGAGCGTCGTGTGGCCCAGGCGCCGCCTCAGGGTGGTACTGGACGGAGAACGCCGCGACGTCGAGGCATCGGAGTCCTTCGAGCGTGTCGTCGTTGAGGTTGCGATGGCTCATCTCCACCCGGCCGAACGTGGTTTGGGCAGATCCATCCGGACCCCGTTCCCACGCCGCGGGATCGACCGCGAAACCGTGGTTGTGGCTGGTGATCCGCACCTCGCCCGTCCGGGTGTCCCGGACCGGCTGGTTCACCCCTCGGTGCCCGAACGCCATCTTGTACGTCCGGCCTCCGAGGGCGAGGCCCAGCAACTGGTGGCCCAGGCAGATGCCGAAGAGCGGGAGCCGGCCGAGCAGCCCCGTCGCGGCGGCGACCCCATACGAGGTCGCCGCCGGATCGCCCGGGCCGTTCGACAGGAGCACGCCGTCGAAACCGCCGGCGGCGACCTCGGCGGCGGGTGTCTCCGCGGGGACCACGGTGGCGTCCAAGCCGGTCGCCGCCGCCATCCGCAGGATGTTCCGCTTGACGCCGAAATCGTAGACCGCGATCCGCAAGACTCGCCCCCGTGACGTGTCCGCGGGGCCGACCATCGCGCTCGCTTCGTACGGCTCCCGCGTCGTGACCGTCCGCGCGAGGTCGGCCCCGGCCATCCCCTTCGTGTCCCTCACCCGGGCGACGAGCGAGGACGGTTCGAGATCGATCGTGGAGATCGCGGCTCTCATCGCACCGGCATCGCGGATCCGGCGGGTGAGCTTCCGCGTATCGATCCCCTCGATCCCGACCACGCCGGCCGAGGCGAGGGCCTCATCGAGGGTGCCATCGGTCCCTGGGCCGAACGCTCGCCGGGAGGCCTCGCGCACCGCGAAACCGGCGACGTGGATCGTTCCGCTCTCTTCGTCGCCGCCGTGCATGCCGTAGTTGCCCTGCTGAGGAGCCGTCATCGTCACGATCTGCCCGGCGTACGAGGGATCCGAGAGCACCTCCTGGTATCCGCCCATCCCCGTGTTGAAGACGGCTTCGCCGAAGGACTCGCCCCCCGCCCCGAACCCCGAGCCCCGGAAGACGGTCCCGTCCTCCAGGGCCAGGAGCGTGGCCGGTGCCGCCGTCACCGAGTGGCCTTCCCCTCCGACACGGTGAGTACCCCGTGCCGCACCGTGTACCGGACGCGCCCGACCAGCTCTCTCCCGATGAAGGCGCTGTTCCTCGATCTCGACACGAACGGTGGCTCGACGGTCCAGTGCTCCTCGGGATCGAAGAGCATGAGGTTGGCCGGTCGCCCCGCCTCGATCGGACCGCCGTGATCCCTCGCGCCCAGGATGCGAGCCGAGGAGGACGACATCGTCTCCAGCGCCCGCGATAGGGTGAGCAGGCCCGGTGTCACGAGCTGCGTCAACACGGCGGCGAGGGCCGTCTCGAGCCCGATCGTGCCGTGGGGAGCGCGATCGAACTCCGCCTCCTTCTCCTCCACCGCGTGCGGAGCGTGATCGGTCGCGATCGCGTCGATCGTGCCGTCGGCGAGCCCCTTCCGGAGTTGCTCTCGATCCTCCGCCGACCGGAACGGAGGGTTCACCTTGAGGTTCGTGTCGTACGAATGGAGGTCCTCGTCGGTGAAGACGAGGTGATGCGGTGTCACCTCCGCCGACACGCGGAGGCCGTCGGCCTTCGCGCGCCGCACCAGCTCCACCGATCGTGCCGAAGACAGGTGGCAGATGTGCAGCCGGCCGCCGGTGAGGCGCGCCATCTCGATGTCGCGGAAGACGATCGCGTCCTCGGCGGCGGCCGGCTGCCCCGCAAGGCCCAAGGAGTAGGAACTGAACCCCTCGTGCATCTGCTGGCCCGACGAGAGCGAGGCGTCCTCACAGTGCTCCGCCAGGACCACATCGTCGAACGCTCGGGCGTAGGTGAGCGCGTTCCGGAGGGTCCGTGCGGTGGGTACGCACCGCCCGTCGTCGCTGAACACGCGGACCCCGGCGGCGACCATCTCGCCGATCTCGGCGAGGACCTCCCCCTCGAGTCCCTTCGTGATCGCCCCGACGGGGAACACATCGGCGAGATCGGCGCGCGCGGCCGCGGCTCGGACCTCGGCGATCACGGAAGCGTCGTCGGCCACGGGGTCCGTGTTGGCCATCGGTGCGACGGCCGTGTAGCCGCCGGCCGCGGCCGCCCGCGTCCCCGTCTCCACGGTCTCCTTCTGCTCGAAACCGGGCTCACGGAGATGCGTGTGCATGTCCACCAACCCGGGCGAAAGGATGAGTCCGTCGCCGTCGATCTTCTCCGCCGATGCGGCGTCGAGGCCTCGTCCCACGTCCGCCACGACCCCATCCCGTACGAACACGTCCGCGACCTCGTCGCGACCACCCGCCGGGTCGACCACGCGAGCCCCTCGGAACAGGATCTCGGAGCTAGCCACGAGGCGCCTCGTCCCCCGACTCCGCACGCCGCCCCCCGAGGAGCAGGTACAGCAGCGCCATCCTGACCGCGATGCCGTTGGTGACCTGGTCCTCGATCACGCTCTGCGGCAGATCGGCGACATCGGAGTCGATCTCGACGCCTCGGTTCATCGGCCCCGGATGCATGATCAACGACCCCTCGGGCAGGAGCCCGACCCGCGTGCGGTTCAGACCGAACAGCCGCGCGTACTCACGCACGGACGGGAAGTACTCGAGGCGCTGCCGCTCGGTCTGCACCCTCAGCAGGTAGCAGACGTCGAGCTTCGGCAGCACCTCGTCGATGTCGTGACTGACCTCGACACCCCACGCGGGCGCGTCGGGTGGGATCAGGGTCGCAGGACCGACCAGCGTCACGTCGGCGCCCATCTTCACGAGGCCGAACGAGAGCGACCGCGCCACCCGTGAGTGCAGCACGTCACCGATGATCGCCGCCCGCAGGCCCTCGAGACGGCCGAGCCGCTCGCGCATCGTGTAGAGATCGAGGAGCGCCTGCGTGGGATGCTCGTGGGTGCCGTCTCCCGCGTTCAGCACGTGGCCGCGCACCCACTTCGTGAGCTGATACGGAGAGCCGGAGGACGAGTGCCGGATCACGATGGCATCCGCGCCCATCGCCTGCAGGGTGAGCGCGGTGTCCTTCAGCGATTCCCCTTTGGACACGCTCGAGCCCCCGGAGGCGAAGTTGATCACGTCCGCCGACAGGCGCTTGGCCGCCAGCTCGAACGAGATCCGGGTCCGGGTGGAGTTCTCGTAGAAGAGATTCACGACCGTCCGTCCGCGAAGGGCAGGGACCTTCTTGATCACCCGCGTGCCCACTTCCCGGAAGGACTCGGCGGTGTCGAGGATCCGGACCACGTCCTCCGCACTGACGTCGTGCATCGACAGGAGGTGCTCGTTCACGCGCTCTCCTCGTGACCGGCGATGGCCGGGGCCCCCTTGAGCGTCCTTCCGGCAGATCCTTCCTCGACCACGGCGCCGTCCTCGCCGTCGACCTCCGTGACCATCACGCGGACGTCATCGCCGAGGTGCGTCGGTACGTTCTTCCCGACGAAGTCCGCCCGGATCGGCAGCTCGCGATGCCCGCGGTCGACCAGCACGGCCAGGCGGATCCGGCGGGGCCTGCCAAGATCCGTGAGCGCGTCCATCGCCGCGCGGATCGTCCGACCCGTGTAGAGGACGTCGTCGACCAACACCACCGTGCGACCCGAGATGTCGAACGGGATCCTGGTCTCGTGGACTTGCGGGGCCTCCGCGGTGAGTCCGATGTCGTCCCGATAGAACGTGATGTCCAAGACGCCCACCGGGACATCGCCCCCCTCGATCTTCGAGATCTCTCGCGAGAGGCGGAGCGCGAGGTGGTCGCCGCGATCGGCGATGCCCACCAGCACGAGTCCGTCGGTCCGTTCCCGCTCGACGATCTCGTGAGCGATCCGCGCGAGGGCACGCCGCACGTCGTCGGGGCCGAGGATCTTGCTCACACGGGAACGCCCCCTCGAGCAGTCGAGGAGGCGCGCAGGTTGTGCTGCATCGATCGGCTCCCTTCCCGGCCTCACGGGACCGGACTTAAAGGGGAAGTTCGGACGGAGGATACCCCGGCGCCGGCCCCCGGCGCAACGAACCATCCCCTGGCCGGCCGCGGAGCCCGGCGTAGACTGTGGACAACCGAACTGAACAGGAGCAGTTGAGATGCCTGATTGGGGATGGATCGTGCTCGCCGTGGCCGTTGTCTTCGGCGCGAGCAAGCTGCCCGATATCGCGCGGAACCTGGGCCGTTCCTCGGGAGAGTTCAAGAAAGGTCTCAAGGAGGGCAACGAGGTGTCGGACGACACGGAGATGGGTGCGCCGCCCCCCTCAGGCGTGGGACCAGCTCCCGCGGCGCCCCCGCCGGGACTCGCTCCGGACGGAGACGAGCGCCGGCCGGAGTCGCCCCTCTAGGGAGTCCCCAGATCCTCGATCGCCGCGGGCCGCATCTCGCTCGCGATCTTCCCGAGGATCCCGTTCACGAACCGCGGCGCGCTCTCCGCCGACAGATCCGTCGCCGCCTCCACCGCCTCACTGATGGCGACGGACGGGGGGATGTCGGGACGGTGGCGAAGCTCGTGCACCGCCACGCGGAGGATCGTCCGGTCGAGCGCCGCCATGCGCGCCACGGTCCAGCCCTCCGTGTGCTCCTCGAGGAGCAGATCGATCTCCGGCAGGTGCTGGTCGACACCCTCCACGAGCTCGGCGGAGAACGACTCGACGGGGCGGCCTGCCTCGATCCACTCCGCGAGCACAAGGGTCGGCTCCGCGCCGGTGATGTCCGCCTGGTAGAGGATGTCGATCGCGGTCCGGCGGGCCTCGCGCCGCGACGTCACGCTTTCACGCGCTCGATGTACTCGCCCGAGCGGGTGTCGACCTTCACCTGGTCGCCCTCTTCGACGAACAGCGGAACCTGGACGACGACTCCCGTCTCGAGTGTCGCCGGTTTGAGCGCGTTGGTGCGCGTGTCCCCCTTGGCGGCCGGGTCCGTGTTCCTGACCGACAGGACCATCGACGCGGGAAGGTCGACAGAGATCGGCACGCCCTCGTGGGTAGCGACGATCGCCTGACCGCCTTCCGTGACGTATCTGACCGCCTCGCCCACGACGGTACCCGGGACGTGCAGCTGCTCGTACGTCTGCAGGTCCATGAACACGAAGTCGGATCCGTCCGGATACAGGTACTGCATCTCCTTACGCTCGACGATCGCGAGGCCGACCTTGACGCCGGCGTTGAACGTCTTGTCCACCACCGCGCCCGTTCTGACGTTCCGGAGCTTCGTGCGGACGAAGGCACCGCCCTTCCCGGGCTTCACATGCTGGAACTCGACGATCTGGAACAACGTGCCGTCGAGCTCCAGGGTCATCCCGTTCTTCAGGTCGTTGGTGGAGACGCTCATCCGTCGTTACAGCTCGATGAGCTCTCGCGTGGAGACGCCGAGCACCCTCGGCCCTTCCTCCGAGACCTCGACGGCATCTTCGATCCGCACACCGCCCATGCCCGGGAGATACACACCCGGCTCGACGGTGACCACCGCCCCCGCTGGCAGCACGTCCTCCCCGTCTCGTCGGAGCGACGGACCCTCGTGGATCTCGAGGCCAACGCCGTGGCCGAGGCCGTGCGTGAAGCGGTCCCCGTAGCCCGCATCCTCGATCACGCTGCGAGCCGCGCGGTCGACATCGCCCGCCGCCGCGCCGGGGCGCAGCGAGTCGATCCCCGCCTGCTGCGCCGCGGCCACGACATCGTGTACCTTGCGCAGCTCCGGCGCCGGCTCGCCGAAGGCGACGGTCCGGGTCATGTCCGTGTGATAGCCACCCACCTGCGCGCCGAAGTCCATCTTGATCAGGTCGCCTTCGGCGAGCGCGCGATGACACGGCCGGTGGTGCGGTTCGGCAGCGTGCTCCCCGAAGCCGACGATCGGATCGAAGGACAAACCGTCCGCGCCGTGTCGCGCCATCGCCAGCTCGAGCTGCGCCGCAGCCTGCCGCTCCGTGATACCGACCACGAGCAGGTCCAGGATGTCCTCGAACGCGCCGTCGGTGGCTTCCTGCGCCGAGCGGAGGAGCGCGAGCTCCTCGGCATCCTTCGCCCACCGGAGACGCTCGACCTCTTCGCCGACACCGGCCAGCTCGACACCCTCGAACAGCTCCTGCCATCGTTCCAGCTGCGCGACGGTGACCGCGTGGCGTTCGAACCCGAGTCGCCCGACACCGAGGCGGCGGACATGGTCTCGGATGGCCGGGGCGACGCTCTCCATCGACGCCACTCGAGTGAGGTCCGGCACCTCGTGCCGGGACTGTTCGTCGTACCGGCCGTCCGTGAAGAAGACGGACTCAGTCGGACCGAGGAGCATCATCGCCGACGAACCGGAGAATCCCGTCAGGTAGCTGACGTTCGCGAGCTTCGTGACCAGCAGCGCGTCCACTCCTAGCTCCGCGCAGCGTGGGGTCAGCAGGTTCCTTCTTCTCAGGTGATCCACGGCATCGCCTCCAGAGCGAGATGATAGCCACCGGCCCCCAGACCGATGATGGACGCGCGGCAGACCTCACTGACCACGGATCGGCGACGGAAGTCCTCTCGCGCCTGTGTGTTGGACATGTGCACCTCGATCACGGGGAGGCCACTCGCCTCGATCGCGTCGCGAAGCGCGTACGAGTAGTGCGTCAGTGCGCCCGGATTGATCACGACGGCGCCCACGCCCTCCGCGTCGGCGCCGAGCATCCAGCCCACCAGATCCCCCTCGTGATCCGACTGTCGCCAGGGGACCTCATGGCCCAAGCCGGCGGCGCGTTCTTCGACGGCACGCATGATGTCCTCGATGCTCTCGGATCCGTAGAGAGACGGCTCCCGGCGCCCCAGGGCCCCCAGGTTCGGACCGAACAGGAACAGCACCTTCATACCGGAGCTCCCATCTCGAGCAGGATGGATCCCACCTCTGCATCGGACACACCATCCACGACGACAGGGCGCCCGACCTGTTCCAGGAGCACGAATCTCACCCCACCGCGGTACTTCTTGTCGAGGCGTAGGCAGCGGAGCACGTCCTCGGCGGCCGGCAGGGGCCTCGCAGCCTCCAGCCCGAGGGACCGGAGGAGCCGTTCGGTGCGCGCCGAGAGGCCGGGCGCGAGTCCGCGCCTCTCGGCCAGCATCGCAGCGAAGACCATGCCGATGGCCACCGCCTCTCCGTGCGTCCGCCCCTGGAACTCGTCGAGCCGCTCGAGCGCGTGGCCGAGCGTATGACCGTAGTTGAGGACCTGCCTTGCGCTCGCATCTCGCTCGTCCTCCGCGACGATCCGTGCCTTCGCCGCGACGCATCGGGCGATCACGTCCTCCATGACGACCACGTCGCGCGCGAGGACGGAGGAAGGGTCGTTCTCAAGAAGGGCGAGGAGCTCATCATCCAGCGTGAGCGCGTATTTCGCCACCTCCGCCAGGCCGGACCGGAAGTCCCGCTCGTCGAGGGTGGCGAGGACGTCGACGTCTGCCAGCACGGCGATCGGCTGCGCGAAGGTCCCCACGAGGTTCTTGCCCTCCGGCAGGTTGACCGCCGTCTTGCCGCCGATCGCCGCATCCACCTGCGCCGTCAGCGTCGTGGGGATCTGGACGAACGGCACTCCTCGCATGTAGGTGGACGCGACGAATCCCGCGAGGTCACCCACCGCGCCGCCTCCGAGCGCGAGGATCGCGTCGTTCCGATGCGCTTCTCGTCCCGCCAGTTGCCGCAGGAGGCTCTCGTAGCCTCGGAGGGACTTCGCCTCCTCGCCGACCGGGACGAGGAGGAGCACGGAGGCGAGGCCTCGGTCTCCCAGAGCGTTCGCGAGCGACTCGTAGTAGAGATCGGAGACCGCTCGGTCAGAGATCACGAACGCGGTCGTCGCACCCGGCAGCGCCGGCAGGTGCCCCTCAGCCGACGCGAGGATCCCCGGTCCGATCGTCACCTCGTAGGCCCGCCCCGGCACGGGAACGGTCACACGGACCAACGGAGCTCCTCGACGATCGCGGCCGCCACGACCCCAGGGTCGCCGCTCCCGTCGACGACGTGGCCCGCGAACTCCCGGTACAGAGGTCCGCGTGAGGCGAGCAACCGTTCGAGATCCCCTTCCTGCCTGATGAGCGGACGATCCGACGCCGGCTGCACCCGACGGCGCAGCTCGTCGAGCGGCACGTCCAGGTAGACGGCGACGCCCGTGTTGCGGAGGGTGATCCGGTTGGCGGGCTCCAACACGACCCCGCCGCCGCACGCGATCACGGCCGGATCGTGCATCGAGGCCTTCACCAGTGCGGCGGCCTCCAGCGCTCGGAACGAGGCTTCGCCCTCGTCCCGGAAGATGTCCGCCACGGCGGCCCCTGCCTCGCGCTCGATCTCCGCGTCCAGGTCGAGGAAAGGGACCCCGAGACGCCCCGCGAGCTCACGACCCACCGTGGACTTGCCGGCTCCCGGCATGCCCACCAGGTAGACGATCACGGGAGCGTCTCCACGAACGCGTCGAGATTGCGCCGCGTCTCGAGGAGCGCGTCTCCCCCGAACTTCTCCAGCACCGCGTTGGCGAGTTCGAATGCGACGACGGACTCCCCGACCACGCCGCCGGCGGGGACGGCGCAGACGTCGGTCCGTTGCTTGATCGCGACCGCGCCCTCGCCGCTCGCGAGGTCGACGGTCGCGAGCGGCTTCGGCACGCTCGAGAAGGGTTTCATCGCCGCCCGGATCCGGATCGGCTGCCCGGTGCTCATGCCGCCCTCGATCCCGCCGGCCCGAGCGGTCGCCCGAGTGATGCGACCGGCGCGACGCACGATCTCGTCGTGTGCCGAGGAGCCGTAGCGCGCCGCCGACGCGAACCCATCACCCACGCCGACACCCTTCACGGACTGGATGCTCATCACGCCGAGCGCCAGACGTGCGTCGAGCTTGCGGTCGTAGTGGACGTGGGAGCCGAGGCCTGGCGGACATCCGTACGCGATCACCTCGAACTCGCCTCCCACCGTGTCGCGTGCCTTCCGGACGCGATCGATCTCGGCGACCATCCTCGCCCCCGCTCCTTCGTCGAAGCAGCGAACGGGCGAGGCGTCCACGGCATCGAGGTCCTCCGGTGCAGGGAGACGGCCCGACGTTCGGACCGAAACCTTTCCGATGCGGACCACATGCGACACGATCCGGATGTCGAGCTCGGCGAGGAAGGCTTTGCAGACGGACCCGATCGCTACGCGGGCGGCCGTCTCGCGAGCACTGGCACGTTCCAAGACGTTGCGGACGTCGTCGAACCCGTACTTCATGGCCCCGGCGAGGTCCGCGTGACCCGGCCGAGGGCGCGTGAGCCGGTCGGCCGGATCGCCTTCTCCCTCCACGGCCATCAGGTCCCGGTACTTGGTCTCCCATTCGTTGTTCGGGATCGTGATCGCGATCGGCGACCCCAGGGTTCGACCGTGACGAACGCCGCTCAAGACATCGAGGGCGTCGGTCTCCAGGCGTTGGCGCCCGCCGCGGCCGTGCCCGTGGCGGCGCCGAGCGAGCTCACCCGCGATCTCCTTGGGAGCCACGGGCACGGCCGCCGGCATTCCCTCCAGAACGGCCACGAGCGCCTTACCGTGGGACTCGCCGGCCGTGAGCATCCTGAGCACGGCAGCATCGTATCGGACCCCATCGCGCTGCTCGGAGTGTGCGGGGGCGGCGCGAGCGCCGCCCCCGCGGCCGGCGACCGCTCCCCCCGTGGGCGGGTCGCCGGGGCTATTTCTGCGCGTTGATGCAGAGGCTGAATCGCTCGTCGCCGAAGAGGAACGTGGCGCAGTTCCCGGCCACCGAGCGCAGCTCGAACCTTCCGCCGGCGAACTGCTCTCCGACGACCACGTCGTGGACGGTGCCGTCGACCTCGACCTGCGCGTGGGTCGCCCCGTCCCGCTGGAAGATGTCGAGCAGGACGACCGTGGATCCACCGACGTTCTGGCTCGAGCCGTCGCCGGGCGCCGTCGGGGAAGGCGTCCCCGAGCCATCCCCCGCCTCCGTCCCCGCCTCCGCCGCCGTTCGACGGTGACGGGGTCCCGCTGCCGCCTGGGATCGTCGGCGAAGGCGAGGGGGAAAGGGCGGGCGGGACGGAGAAGGGGTCCCGCCCGGTGAAGCTCTGGATCGGGGGCACCCCTCCCCCCGGCGAGGGGCTCGGCGACCCGGTACCCGGGGTGAGCGGCGGCGCTGCGGTCGGAGGCGGCTCCTCGCCGCCTCCGAGGAAGGAGAACAGAACGAAGCCGGCCAGAAGCACGCCAACGACGATGCCGCCGATCGTCACGGTCCGTCGGTCTCGTGCAGAAAGCGCCATCGGTCAGGCCTCCGGGATCGTTCCCTGCTCGGTCGGGCCGGGCTCTGACCCCGGTCCCGAGCTGACATCGCTCGTGTACAACGTGATCGTCGCTGCGAAGGTGAGGGTCGAACCCTCTAACGGGTTGAGGTCGATCGACTGCACGGTCGCCGCGCGAGGGAGGGTCTCGATCTCGTGCAGGTAGTTCACGAGAGCGAAGTAGGAACCCTCGCCGCTCGCGGAGACGGCGATGCTCGAGAACCCGCCGGACTCCGCCGTCGTGGGCGTGTTCGGTGTGAGGCTCAAGACCTGTACGCCGGAGACGGCCGCCGCGTTCCGGAGGAGGCGGAGCACCCCCGGGAGATCTGCCGTCGGAGGCACCATCCCGTCGACCTCGCGGATCGCAGCCTCGTTCTCGGGGGCCTCGTCCCGCGCTTGCCGGAGCGCGTTCAGCTGCACGCTCAAGGTCTGCTGCTGCGCCTGAGTGTCTTCGAGCTCCTGCCGCGCCTCCGTGACCTCCGCCATCTTCGGCAGGACGAGGAACAACACCAGCAAGAGCGCGAGGATCCCGGCGCCGGCGCCGGCAACGATCACGCGACGCCTACCCTGCATCGGTCACCCCTTCGGCCTGGCGTCCCCGTGGCGTCACCACGGCCGTGGTGAGATCCACGCCCGAGGTGTAGGTGAGCGGTCCGTCCGCCACGTCCGCGATCGACGTCACCCAGGGATTGACCCATCCCCGGACACGCTCGAGTCGGGTCAGCCACGAGGCGATCGTGTCGTAGTCCAGGGCAAGTCCCCCGATATCGATCCGTCCGATGAGCAGGGTGGTCCCCCCCACCGTCGGTGTCGGTACCTGCGTCGAGGAGGACATCGCGTTGAAGGCCGCGGTGCTCGGGATCACGCGCGAGAGGTCCATGAGCAGGCCGGAGAACGAGATCTCGTTGGCGAAGACGGAGTCCAGGAGCTCTTGCTTCTCCTGCGCCCGGGCTCGGAGCTCCTCGAACTCTTGGAGGGAATCGATCTCGCTCTGGAGGCTCTGGTTCGACTGCTGCTGAGCCTCGATGTCGCTCCGAACCCCGCTCAGGTTCCCCAGTTGGATGACGTAGAACACGAGGATGAGCCCGATGACGCCGATACCGGCGAGCGCAACGACGCCCGCCAGCCTCCGTTGGCGCTGGGCTGCCAGGATGTCCGGCGGAAGGAGGTTGACCTGGCTCATGAGCCGCTCCACGGGATCGCCAAGCCGACCGCGGTCGCGAGCACGGGTTCGGCTTCGTTCTGAGCGTCCTCGGAAAGTGACAGCTGCGAGCCGACACGGCTGAAGACTCGGCCGGGCTCGACGGCGACGGGGATCCGCTGCCGCAGGATCTCGATGAACCCCTCGAGCTTGGATCCGCCCCCCGACACGAGCAGCCGGTCGATCCGAGCACCCTGGGTCTGCGCGGTGTAGAACTCGAGCGACGACCGGATCTCGTCCACGAATTGCGTCGCGCGCTGCATCGCGATCTCCTGCGCCTGCGCGGGTGTCGCCTCGCTCCCGTCGACCGCCTCGCCGCGCTTCAGCCGCTCGGCGACCTCGTCCTCCACGGACAAACCACGGGCGATCGCGACGGTGACGTCGCGCCCTCCCGAAGGAAGGATCCGCACGAACCGCGTCTCGCTGGCTGCATGCACGACGATGTTGGTCACGTGGGCTCCGACGTCGACGACAGCCTCGCCACCGCGTGTTCTCGAGTCCCATCCCCGCGCCGGTCGCGCCGACCGCCCGGACCAACGCGAAGGGGACCAGATCCAGCCCCATCGGCTCGAGCTTCGCGCCCGTCGCGGCGGCGACCAGCGTGTCCACCATCGCCTTCTGCGCCGCCACCAACAGCAGACGGATCATCTGGCGACCGTCGATCTCGCTCTCCTCGATCAGGTGGTAGTCGAGGACCGCCTCGTCGACCGGCATCGGGATGAACTCCTGCACCTGGAACCCGAGCGACTGCCGAAGCTCCTTCTCGGGCATGGTCGGCAGCGCGATCTCCCGCACCACCACGCGCTGGTTCCCCACGCCCATCCAGACCTTCCTCGACTTGAAGCCTCCTCGGGTCCAGAGCTCACGCAGAGCCTCCGACACGGCCGGCACGTCCCGCACCTCACCGTTCTCGACGGCACCGGCGGGGAGCGGCACCTGCGCCGCACGCACCACGGTCGGTGGCGACCCTTCCGTCAGCTCGGCAGCCCGGACCGCGGTCGAGCCGACATCCAGTCCGATCCTCGCCTTCGGCACTACCCGCCCTCCACGTGCACGGACCGACCCTCGAGGAAACGCTCGAGATCCGCCTCGAAGATCCGGTAGCCCTTCCCAACCCTGAGGGCCGGGAGCTCACCCGATCTGATGAGTCGGTAGACGGTCATGTTGGACACACGCATCGCCGCGGCCACCTCGGCCACGGTGAAGAGGCGACCTGTCACGAACGCTCTCGATCCGGCCACCAACGCTCCTCCGGCGTGCCTTCCATCCTGTGTCTCATGTGCCACATGAAGCACATCACTCACACTGAGCAATCAGAAGCACACCTGCCTCTTTGAGGGTGCTCACGAAACACCAGACAACCCGTGAAGTCAAACATCTGGAGGAAGTTGCCTCGACGCAGGTCAGGCCGTCTTTCGGGGCACCATCCCGAGACGATCCGGCGTGGTCCGGATCAGAGGAAGCGGCCGATGTACCAGGAGGCGATCGGCTCGCCCCAGAGGCCCGCGACGACCGCGCCCGCCGCGAGGTAGGGGCCAAACGGGATGGCGCTTTTCCGCCCTCGCCCCATCGTGAGGGCGACCAGTCCCCCGAGGCCACCGAAGAGGATCGCCGCGCCCGCCGCCACACCGACGAATCGCAGGCCGAGCGAGCCGAGAACCAGGCCGATCAGCGCGGCGAGCTTCACATCCCCCATCCCCATCCCTCGGGACACCACCGCGACGACGAAGAGGATCCCGCCGTAGAGCAAGAGCCCTATGCCCGCGCGCGCCGGATCCGCCGCGTCGCCGATGAACCAGGCCAACAGGATGGTCGGCGTGAACAGCAGGAGCGCCGGATACATCAGGCGATTCGGGATGATCTTGTGCCGGAGGTCGATCAAGGCGATGCCCGGCATCAGGGCGAGCAGGCCGGCGACCAGGACGGCCTGCCAGGGGTTCGGATAGCGGATCGCCGCGAGCACCACGAGGCCGGCGGTGCCCAGTTCGAGGAGCGGGTACACGACGGAGATGCGCTCGCCGCATCGTCGGCATCGGCCTCGAAGGAGCAGCCACGAGAGCACCGGGACGTTGTCGCGAGCCCCGATCTCCGCTCCGCACGCGGGGCAACGGGATCGGGGGCGCACGAGGGACTCGCCCTTCGGTATCCGATGGACGGCGACCGTCATGAAGCTGCCCACGACCAGGCCGAATGGGAGGGCGACGATCGCACGGATCAGAGCCTCGTCCACGGGGCCGAACCTACCTGCAGGAAACCCCGCCGTGGTTGAGGCGCGCCCTCATTCGTGGATGTAGGAGATGTCCTGCTTGAAACCGGTGACCCCGGTGATCCCGGGGACGAGGACGGGCTTGTAGGTCATCTTGTACTGGTTGCCGATCGACACGTTCGTCGCCAGGACCTGACCGATGTAGGCGTTCTGATTGTTCATCGAGGCGGTGCAGGGCGTGTAGAAGAACACGTTGGTCTGGGCGTTGAAGTTCGTGTTGTTCGCGACGGTAAGGTTCTTGGTGGTCGCGAGATTGCTGGCCGGACAGGTCGCCGCGGGCGCGATGCTGATGAAGTGCAGCTTCTTGATGCCCCCGGCGGTCCCGTTCCAGTCGGACTTGCTCAGGTTGAAGCCCCAGTCCGTGATGACCGCGACGCTCCCCTTGATCGTGAGGTTGTCGTTGCCCGGGGTGAACGTGCAGGCGGAGCCACCGGTGACCCGCAGGACGATGTTGGTGTACGCGCTCCCGTTCCAGACGTTCTTGAGCCAGCTGTACGCCTTCGCGCAGTTCGTCGCACCCGCCTGGGATCCGTAGATGGTCGAGTCGATGATCGAGTAGCCGGTGCTCGTCCAGTTCGCTGCCGTGTACCCGATCACCGGGAACGTCTGCGTGGGGACGTCGGGCATGCTGACGAACTCGGTGACGACGCCGCCGATGTTGAGCGTCGCGTCGTTGACGTCGCCGGCCGCGGTCGCGTCGTCGCTGACGGTCCCGCTCCCGAAGATGTCACCGGTCGAGGAGAGCGCGGCGCCCTCCACGGTTGCCGGGTTGTCGATCCGAGACGTCGTCTCGGGCCCACACGTTCCCCTTGACGTTCGAGTTGTTCCCCATCGTGAACGAACCGGTCGGCACGTAGACGTTGCCGTAGACGAGCGGGGTGTTCCCGATGACCAGGTTCCCGTTCAACACGTACACGTCGCCGTCGTTGCCGCTGTTCCCATTGATCTGGAAGTTGTTCGAGAACGTGGTGCCGTTGACCGCGAGGATCGCGGCGCCGAACCCACCGTAGTTCGGGGTGAGCCGGACGAACGTCTCGATCGTCCTCGCGGGGGCGCCGTTGATCGTCCCGGTCGACTCGACCTTGACGAACGAAGGGAGGCTCGTGTCGCTGAACGTGGAGCAGTTCATCGCGGTGGAGCCGTCGGCGGCGTAGAAGGTCCCGACGGAATCGAACGCAGCCTGGGAGGGCCCGGACTGGACGACGTCGCCGATCGTGAGCTTGCCGGTCGTCGCGTTGCAGCCGGCGTCGGCGGCCATCGTGGTGGACGGGGTCGATTGCAGGTACGCGTACCAGTGGTTCGTGCCCGCCTCGGCCGCGTTGACGGACAGGAGGCGCTCGCGGTCGTAGCCGCTCGCGTCGAGCGAGTGGATCGACTGCGCCACCACGACGGTCGAGAGGATCAGCACGACGAAGGCGACCGCGAGGCTCACGATCATCGCGACCCCTCGTTCCTCGTCTCGCAGGCGCTTCAGCATGGGTGTCTCCTTCTTCGTTCTCTGCGTCAGATGAGTGGGTCCGGGAGCGTTGCGCAGAGCTGGACCGGATACCCGAACGAGGTGTTCCGACCGGTCAGCGATGCCTGGACGACCTGGGTGGCCTGCGCCCGATCCGCGAGGTCGGGATTGACGTGGAACTTCACGGCGATCGTACGGCCCGCGGAGTCCAGCGTGAACGCAGGTTGGTTGAGATCACGATTCACGATCCCGTCGGCGACGACCCTCCAGTCCGACGCAGCGTCCGGATCGAGCACCGGCCACGTCCGGTACAGCAACTGCTCCTCCTCGTTCACGAGCCACAGGGCGCAGCGTGGGTCCTCGTCCTCGACCTGCTCGGCCTGGGTATAGATCCGGAACATGTATCCGGTCGCACCGCCGTACGGATCGAGTGTCTCGTCGGCCGGGTCGTACAGGATGTTCCCGGAGCGGACCAGCCGATCGAGCGACTGCAGAGCCAGGCGTGCCTGATCGTTCAGCCGACCCCGAACGTCTTCCTCCACGACGGCCCGTTGGATGCTCGTGAGCGTCGTGGTCATGACAAGCATCACGATGGACAGGATCGCCATCGCGACGACGAGCTCCACGAGGGTCATGCCCCGCTCGCCACGGAGCCGGCGCAGTATCCAGAGGAACCGGGCCATCTCCTACGCCCCCTGCTGTGCCGGCGGCGGCTCGTAGATCCCGCGCGCCAGGAGATCGCCGGGATCGAAGGTTGCGGACAGGTTGATCTGCGTGATGCCGTCGACGATGAACTCGTACCGGATCGTGATCTCGATCGGCTGGGTCGAGGCCGAGGCGTCCCACCTGATCTGCGCGTTTGAGGGATCGGCTGTTTTCGCGGTCGTCGCCGTCGCGTGCGCGATGCCACCGGAGATCACCGTCACGCGCCACGTCGCGGTGGAGACACCGACGACCTGGGTCTTGGAGCATGTCACCGTAAGGGTGTCCAGCGTCGCGTCCGTCGAGGCTTTGCTCGAGAACCCGGCACCGTTGTAGTAGAAGAAGGTCCCGGCGGAGATCGAAGCCGACGGGTTCGTGGACGAGCTCTCTCCGGCGAGAGAACGAGCGGTATCCGAATACCCCACGAGACGGACGCAGTAGTTCGTGTCGTTCGTGGCCGTGCTCGACATCCCCGTCGGTGCGGTCATGCCGGCCGTCGGGAACCCGCCGAGCTGGACGGTGCCCAAGGTCCGCGAGGCGACGACGTCGATCAGGCCGTCCTCGCCGACGCCCGCGGCGTCGCGATCGATCTTCACGGTGGTGTTGGTCGCCGGACCGACGACCCGAAGCAGGTTCGCGACGCCGACCGGCGCCAGCACATGCGAGTGGAAGACCTCGACCTTCGCGATCCCCACCTGGCGGCTGTGGGCGCTCGAGCAGGGCAGGAGATCGGTCTCGCGGGTACCCGTCGTGGGACAGGCGTAGGTGTCGACCCCCGAAGCATCCACGGAGGCGGACCGTCCCTCGAGGTCGCCGGCCGCGACCGTGGCGCTCAGCCCGATCTGACCGCAGCAGCCGACGACCGTCCTCGAGAGCGTGTCGGCGGTCACGTCGGTGGTCGTGCCGCCGCCCGTCACACCCGTCGCGGTCTCCGCCTTGTTGTCGGCATCCGCCCTGACCTGCTGGTTCCCCACACCTTCCTCGCCGGCGCTGTCGACGAACGTGATGCCCGAGAGCGTGCTCGTCGCATCCAGGTCGGTCGTCTGCTCCTCCTGGGCCGTGGCGGCGAGCCCCGGGAGCGAGACTTCCAGGGACTCGAAATCGATCGCGGAGTCGAAGAGTTGACCCGTCACGCTCAGGAGCGGCTGCGGGGAATCCACCTGCCCGTAGAAGAACGGCTGGCACGGAGCTGCGAACGGGTGGGTGGTCGAGTTCACGCACCCGTCCGGGGACCAGAAGAGGCTCTGGACCCTGACCGAGTTGTTGGGGGCGCTGCCGATGGCTCCATTCGCCCATTCGAGGATCACGGTGACGCGGTACGGGTTGGTGGTCGGGGCGTCGTTGGTCACGTAGGTGTGGTAGGTGACGTCGAGGTTGCCGACGGTCAGCGTGTCCGTGTGCGGGACGAGCCACGCGGCGTCATAGCCCGCGGCGAACGTCGACGACACGATCTCCTCGCCGGCGCAGGACTGGAATCGGTACTCGCCGGAGCAGTTGACGATCCGGCTATCGGACGTCAGCTCCGACGTCGGGATCCCGCCGGTGATCTTCGTGTACGCGAGGCCTCGGATGTCCTCCATGACGCGGTTCGCCATCCCGGTCGCCTGGATCCGGTCGCGACCGTAGCCGATGTACCGGAAGCCGTTCGACGCCGTGAAGGCGAGCGCGGTCAACGAGGCGAAGACGACCATCAGGGCGATGACCGTTTCGAGGATGGTGAACCCGCGTTCGCCCTGGAGGCGCGCACGGATCCGCCGTATGGACTGACGCCTGCTCATGCTCTGCCCTTCGAAGAGACCTTCCTTCATGGATTCGGCATGCTCTGTCCCCCTCTTGAGGGTCCCCAGGCTTTGCGCCGTACCCGATATGAGGTGACATGCGGAAAGGGCGGCCCCGAGGGGCCGCCCTTTCAGCCTTGGTGCCTGGTTCGCTCGTGGCTTACCAGCTGGTGCCAGCCGCTGCCGCGGCAGCGGTACCGGTGCACACAGCGCCGGTGCCGTACTTGGTCCCAGTGCCGCCCGCACCCGCGTCGTCCATGATCCAGAAGCAATCACCGGAGTCCGACAGCGAGGCCGCCGACCAGATGTTCGGGGTCGCAGCTGCAACCGCAACGCTCACCACGGTCGGGCCAGTGGAGGCCACCGCCGGCGGCGTTGTAGGTCAGTGACGGCTCGATGGCCAGGAGCTCTGCGGACGTGTCAGCGCCCGTGTAGTCGCTCGTGTCCGTGTAGGCCGTCTTCGCAGCGACCAGTGCATTCCGGAGACTCGACTGAGCCGCCCGGTTCTGCGCCCTTTCACGGGCGCCGAGGAACGTCGGCAGAGCGATGGCGACCAGGATGCCGATGATCAGAACGACCACCATCAACTCGATGAGGGTGAAACCCTCCTCACGCTCACGCAAACGCTTGAGCATTCTGCCTTCGCCTCCCTTCCTTGGGTATTTGCGCACCACTGCGGTGCGCGTTCTCCACTGATGTCGGCCCCGTCGGAGTCGAACTGAAGCCGTGCAGGGCAAGAACATCGAAAAAACCCTTCGACCTACCCGGAGATGGGGAGTCACCTGCACGGTCCAGAACGACGGGGGCCGGTGGCGCCGAAGGCGCCACCGGCCCACCATCTCCGTCCGGCGATGACGGAGCTCTACTGGATCAGCTTGATGATGTTGAACATCGGCATGTACAGGGCCACGACCGCGGCCCCCACGCACCCGCCGATGACCGCGATCAGGATCGGCTCGATCAACGAGGTCAGGGCGTCGACCGCCGCTTCGACCTCCTGGTCGTAGAACTGGGCGATCTTCTCGAGCATGTTGTCGACCTGCCCGGTCTCCTCACCCACCGAGATCATCTGCACGACCATCGGCGGGAAGACCGGGTACTTGGTGAGGGGCTTCGCGATCGACTCACCGTCGCGGACCGACACCTGCACCTCCGTGATCGCCCTCCCGACGATCTTGTTGTTCACCGTGTCGCTGACGATCTCGAGGGCCTGGAGGATCGGCACCCCCGACTTCATCAGCATCGCCAGGGTGGAGGAGAACCGCGACAACGCGGTCTTGTGGAAGAGGGGCCCGAACACGGGGGCTCGAAGCTTCAGGCCGTCGACGACCTCACGGCCCTTCTCCGTCCTCTTGTATCGGCGGAAGAAGAACCGGCCGCCGATCGCTCCGCCGAGGACGATGTACCAATAGGACTGGAACTTGTCGGACATGAACATCAGGCCCCGCGTGGGCAGCGGGAGCGTCCCACCGAGCTGGCTGAAGATCGACTCGAACTGCGGGACCACGAACAGCAGCATCGCCGACATGATGAGGATCACGAGGGCGACCACGGCGACCGGGTAGGTCATCGCCGACTTGATCTTTCCGCGGAGCCGGACCTCGCGCTCGATCATCTCGGCCAAGGCCAGCAAGGTGGAATCCAGAGAGCCGCCGGTCTCACCCGCCTTCACCATCGAGATGTAGAGGTTGTTGAACACGTGGTCGTGCTTCCCCATCGCCCCCGACAGCGACGAGCCCTGCTCGACGTCGAGACGAGCCTCGTTGAGGACGCGCGCCAGCTCCTTGTTCTCGGTCTGCTCCGCCAGGATGGCCAACGCGCGCAGGATCGGGAGGCCGGAGTTCACCATCGTGGCGAACTGACGGGAGAAGATCGCGACCTGCTTGAGCTTTACCTTCTTGCCGCCGAACTCGATCTGTCCGATGCTCCGCTTCTTGCGCTGGACGTCGAGGGGCGTGAAACCCTGCTCGCGCAGGCGGGCGAGGACGAGCGCCTCGCTGTCGGCGACGAGCGAGCCGGTCGTGACGTTCCCGGTGCGGTCACGGACCTTGTACTGGAAAGTATCTGGCATCTCAGCCTCCCATCAACATCCCGCCCGACGAGCTCCCGTAGGAGCTGACGGGCGTGTCATAGCCGTCGGAGGCGCCACTCGAGAGCGAGCCACCCATGAGCCGCTGGAGCTCCTCGGGATCGTGGCACCTCTCGAAGGCGACCTGCTGCGAGATGCGGCCGGCCTTGATGTGCTGGGCGAGAGCCATGTCCATGGTCTGCATCCCGTAGCGGCCGCCTGCCTGCATCGATGAATAGATCTGGTGGGTCTTGCCCTCGCGGATCAGGTTGCGGACCGCGGGGGTGCAGATGAGCACCTCGACGGCGGCGACGCGTCCCTGCCCGTCGGTCGTGGGGATGAGCTGCTGCGTGACCACTCCCTGGAGCGTGGTCGACAGCTGCACCCTGACCTGCTGCTGCTGGTGGGGTGGGAACACGTCGATGATGCGGTCGATCGTCTGGGGCGCGTCCTGTGTATGGAGCGTCGCGAAGACGAGGTGACCGGTTTCGGCGGCCGTGATCGCGGTTCCGATCGTCTCGAGGTCGCGCATCTCGCCGACCAGGATCACGTCGGGGTCTTGGCGCAGCACGTGCTTCAGTGCCTGCGCGAAGCCGTGCGTGTCCGCGCCGACCTCTCGCTGGTTGACCACGCAGGTCTTGTGGCGATGCAAGAACTCGATCGGGTCCTCGACCGTCATGATGTGGCCGGCTCGCTCTCGGTTCACGATGTCGACCATCGCGGCGAGCGTCGTCGACTTGCCCGAGCCCGTCGGGCCGGTGACGACCACGAAGCCGCGCTGGAATCGCGCGAGGTCCATGACGACGGACGGGAGCCCGAGGTCATCCACATTCTTGATCTCGAACGGGATCACACGGAAGACGGCGCCCACGGCGTCGCGCTGCTGGAACACGTTCACGCGGAAGCGGGACCGTCCCGGGAGCGAATACGACATATCCAGCTCGAGCTCCTGCTCGAATCGCTCCCGCAGCTTCTGCGGCAAGATCGCGTAGACCATGCCTTGCAACGCTCGCGGCGTGAGCGACGGGTAGTCGCCCGCCGGCTCGAGCTCACCGTGGACCCGCACCATCGGCGGGGAGCCCGCCGTGAGGTGCAGGTCGGAGCCTCCCTTCTCGAGGAGGGCGCCGAGCAGCTCGGGAACGGGGATCTGGACGTCTTCTTCCTGCTGGATCACTGAGCTCATCTCACTTCACCACCCTCGCGACTTCCTCGATCGACGTGACACCTGCTCGAACCTTCGCTAGACCGTCCTCACGCAGCGTCTGCATCCCCTGCTGGATGGCCACATCCCTGATGGCATCGGCAGATGCACGCTCCACCGTGAGCCTTTCGAGCTCTTCGCTTCGGAGCATCACCTCATAGAGCCCGATCCTGCCCCGATAGCCTGTGCCCGCGCACGCCTTGCAGTCGTTCTTGGCGATCCGGAGGTCGGGAGCTCGGAACACGCCCTCGATCTCCGCCCACATGTGCTCCGGGAATCCGGCTTGCGCCAGCTCCGCCTCCTCCGGGCGATATGGCTGCTTGCATTTCTCGCAGAGGATGCGGGCGAGACGCTGGGCCACCACCGCGTCGATCGCGGAGGCGACGAGGAACGTCTCGACGTCCATCTCGACGAGACGGCTGATCGCCGAGGGGGCGTCGTTGGTGTGGAGCGACGACAGCACGAGGTGACCGGTCAGCGCCGCCTCGATCGCGATGGTTGCCGTCTCCTTGTCGCGGATCTCACCGATCAGCACGATGTCGGGGTCGGCGCGGAGTATCGATCGCAGAGCCGAAGCGAACGTGAGGCCCGCCTTCGGATTCACCTGGATCTGGTTCACGCCGGCCAATCGATACTCGACCGGGTCCTCGACCGTGATGATGTTCTTGGATTCCTCGTTCAGGATGTTCAGGGTCGAGTACATCGTGGTCGACTTGCCCGAGCCGGTCGGGCCGGTCACGAGGATCGCCCCGTAGGGCTTGCGGAAGGCGGTCTCGAACCTGTTGTAGGAGTCCTCCATGAAGCCCAACTGCTCGAGCGCCAGCAGCGCGTTGCTCTTGTCGAGCACTCGGATCACGACCTTCTCGCCGTGGACGGTCGGCAGGGTGGCGACACGGAGGTCGAGCTGCCTCGTGCCCACCTTCATCGAGATGCGTCCGTCCTGCGGGATCCGCTTCTCGGCGATGTTGAGGTCCGCCATGACTTTGAGCCGTGAGATGAGCCCACCCTGGAGGTTCTTGGGCTGCGGGCGCATCGGCTCATGGAGCACGCCGTCGACCCGGAATCGGATCCTCACGTCGCGCTCTCCCGGCTCGATGTGCACGTCGGAGGCGCGTTCGGCGACGGCCTGCGACATGATCGCGTTCACCAGCTTGACGATCGGCGCGTCTTCGAGAGCTGCTTCGAGGCCGACCTCTTCCCCCTCGCTCCCCTCGGCCGCCTCCGCCGCGAGCTGTTCGACGTGGGAGTCCAGGCCCGCGTACTTCGCGATCGCCTGTTCGACGTCCGCAGACGTGGCGACCACCGGCTGCACATCTCGGCCCGTGATCGTCCGGATGTCGTCCAGCGCATAGACGTTCGCGGGATCGGACATCGCGACCAGCAGCTTCCCGTCGCGGTCACCGATGGGCAGCGCCCGGTACCGGCGCGCCAGGGCCTCCGGGAGCAACGCGGTCGAGGTGGGATCGATCTGCACCTCGGTGAGGTCGACGAACTCGAGGCCGACCTGCTCCGCGAGCGCGCGGACGAGATCGGCCTCCCTGATCATTCCGAGGTCGATCAATACGCGGCCGAGAGCCTTGGGGGTCTTCTGGTGCTCCTCGAGGGCGGTCTCGAGCTGCTCGGGCGTGATGAGGCCGAGCTCGATCAAGATCTGCCCGAGTTGCTTCGACTTCCGTTTCACGGTCGTCATCGCCGGTCCATTCGTTCTAGGTCTGCCGCCCGCGGATCTCGCAAATGGAGCTACCTAGCTTGCTTCGTCATCCTCCTTGGGGACCTGAAGCAGCCCTGCGAACTCTTTGGCGAGGAGGATCCGGTCGACTTCCGGCTCGTCTTCCCTCCCGTGGGCGCGGCTCGGCGTCTCGTCCTCCGGACCGGGTTGAGGGGACACCTCACCGTCGGCCGCACGTGCACCGAGATCGGCTCCATCCTCTGGGAGATCCGCTTCTGCCCCGGCTTCGTCCGAGGTCGCGACCTCCGCGGATGCCGGCAGCGTGGGCTCCGTCGGATCGGGAGTTCCCGCACGCTCTTGCTTGTGCAGGCTGGTCCGAGGCTTGCCGGAGGGTGCGAAGGGCAACTCGGGCAACCGCATGGTCTCCCGATCGTGCGCACGATCCTGCTCGCCGATCATCAGGGCTTGCTCGAGGAGGTCCACGAGCACGCCTGGTCGCACACCCGCCTCGGCGACGGCGAACGCCGAGTAGCCGCCTCTGCGGACGAAGGCCCAGATCTGATCCGGGAATTCGACGTAGGAGCGCTCCGGGTCCCCGACGGCGGCGAACCGCACCCACGAAGCTCTGAGATGCGACTCCGCGTCGCCCTCGGGGTGGGCGCCGAGGACCATGCCATCCCGAGACAGCATCAAACAGCCGCGGACCCCCGAGAAACTCGTCGAGACCCGCTGTGCGAGAGCCGAGTAGTCGTTCATCCCTTTGGGGAGGGGCATCGACCGTGCTGGGCTGACGCTTGAGTCGAGGGACCGTCAGCGCTCGGCCAGAGCGGCGAGTGCCGCCGCCGACATCACCTCGAGGGGCGCTGGCGTCCCCGTCCACAGCTCGAAGGACAGGGCCGCTTGCTCGAGCAGGTGCCCGAGCCCTCCGAACACGGTGGCCCCGGCCTCACGCGCCCGCTGTTGAAGATCCGTCGAAGGCGGGTCGTAGAGGAGATCGATCACGAGGACGTCCGGGCCGAGGCGCGGATGACTGGGATGGGCCCGTTCCCCCTCCGGTCCACCCACCGGAGTCGCATTCACGACCAGGTCGGCGGCCAGCCCTCCGGTGTCGCTCGGTCGCACGACCGCCACGGGGACATCGAGCGCCTCGATCATCGACACGAGCGGCGCCGCCCGGGCCTCGTCGCGCGCCGCCACCGTGAGCCGGGCCAACCCCGCTCGGGCGAGGGCGAGGGAGCAAGCCCGGGCGGCGCCGCCCGCCCCGTACACGATCGCCGTTCTGCCGTCGGGATCGAATCCCGCGTCCCTCCGGAGGAACCGGTCGAAGCCAGGGGCGTCGGTGTTGTGTCCCTCCAGCTCATCGCCACGGACGGCGATCGTGTTCACGGCTCGGAGGATCCGAGCATCCTCCGACGCCCGCTCGATCAGCTCCGAGGCCTCGGTCTTGTGCGGCATCGTGACGTTGACCCCACGGAACCCTAGTGGCGCGAGACCCGCGAGCGCCTCTCGCAGGTCCTGAGGCGGAACCGGCAGGGATACGTAGACCCAGTCGAGGCCCACCTCTGCGAAGGCGGCGTTATGGATGGCCGGTGAGAGGCTGTGCGCGACCGGCCATCCGATGATCCCGGCGACGTGCGTGCCGCCGCCGACCCGCACCTCAGCCCAGGCACTCATGGACGTTCCGGACGTGCTCCGCGTTCGTCAGTGCGAACCGATGGTGCCCGTCGGCACCGCAGAGGACGTAGTAGAGGAACCTCGTGTCCGCCGGATCGAGGGCCGCGCGGAGCGACTCCTCCCCAGGGCTCGCGATCGGCGTCGGCGGCAGTCCCGGGTTGATACGGGTGTTGTAGGGGCTGTCGAATTCCAGGTCCGACGTGGAGAGCTCTCCGTCGGGCGTGGGATCGTCGTAGAGGAGCGTCGCGTCGATCCCGAGCGCCATGTCTCGTTCGATCCGGTTGTAGATCACGCCCGCGATCAGCCTCCGGTCACGGTCGACCCCGGCCTCTTCTTCGATCATCGAGGCGATGATCACGAGCTCGTACGGGCTCACCCCCAGTTCCTTCGCGCGGTCGAACGGCAGGTCGGCGGCCTCCGTCTCGAACTGCTCGAGCAGCCGCTCGGCCACGAGGCGAACCGACACATCCGCCTTCACGAACTCGTAGGTCTTCGGGAACAAGAACCCCTCGGGACTCGGCGCCCCCGCGGGAAGGTACGGGGGCAGCACGTACCGGCCGCTCTGCACCTCATCCAGGAAACGCTTGGCGGGGATCTTGAGATCCTGGTGGACCTTCTCGGCGATCTGGGTGAGGCGGAGACCTTCGGGGATCACCAGTTCCACGATGGGGATCTCCGGGGGCGGTGTCGTGAGCACCTCGACCGCCTCGTCCAGGGTCATGCCCGTTGTCAGCTCGTACTCCCCGGCGCGCAGGATCTCGTCTCCCTTGCCCGTGCCTCTCAGGAGAAGGTTCCCCACGATCCCCCCGCATCGGATGACCCCTTCGGCATGGAGGTCCTCGATCGCCTTGGTCCATGACGACCCGTCCTCAACGATGAACGTCAGCGACCGCTCCGGCCCAGCAGGAGCCTCCTTGCAGGTCTGGTAGTACCGGATCGCCCACCAGACCCCTCCTAGGACGCCGAGGAACAGGACGAGCGCGACAACGAGGGACAGCCGGCGAGGGGGCCTGCCGCGCTCGGCCCGCCTGAGGCTCGGGTCCGCCGACATGACCGCGAGGATACTGGGCGTCCCGCGTTCAGCCGTTGCTCGGCCGGCCATCGAGCCACGCTTGGAGGATCACCGCCGCGGCGGAGGCGTCGACGGCGCGGCGGCGCTCGCGGCCGTGGATGCCCGCGGCCGCGAGCGCCCGCTCGGCCTCGACGGTGGACAGCCGCTCGTCGTGGAGCTCGATCGGGACCTCGACGGCGCTCCGAAGCGCGTCTGCGAACGACTCCGCGTGGGCCGTGCGATCGCCGCGCTCTCCGCTCATCGAAAGGGGAAGGCCGATCACGATGAGCGTCACGCCGCGCTCCCGGACCAGGGCGGCCACGGCGATCAGCTCGCCCGGTGGCTGGCCGACGTGGACGGTGCCGATGGGCACCGCGATCCGGCGGTCCGGATCCGAGACCGCCACGCCGATCCGGGCGTCTCCGAGATCGAGGCCGAGCACCGGGCCGAGGACAGGCTCCAGGACCGTCTCGCGATCCGGTGCGGAGCCGGGGTCCGGATGATCCGACACGGACACGTCAACGGGCCGCAAGGAGCTCCCGAGCCCGTGCGGGGATCCCGCCGAGCGCCTGGGAGATGGCGGATGCGTCGCGTCCGCCCGCCATGGCGAGGATGTCCTTCCCGCCGGCTCCGCCGCCGATGACGCTCGCCGCTTCCCGCAGGAGCTCGGGGGCGGTCACCCCTCGCGCCACCGCCTCGGACGTGGACGCGGCGACCAGCTGCGCCTTGCCGTCGCTCCCTCCGCCCAGGACGACGGCGGCCGGCCGCCCCTGGAGTCGATCTCGGACCTTCTGAGCGAGCTCGCGGAGGCCGCTCGCGTCCTCCCCTGCCACCTCCGAGACGACGAGCGCGAGGCCTTCGACGTCCAGGGCACCGTCGACGAGCGAGGCGATGATCGCGTCTCGATCGCCCCTCTGGAGCTTCCCGAGCTCGCTTCGAAGCCGCTTGTTCTCCTCGATCACCTTCCGGGCGTGGTCGATCGCCGATCGAGGGTCGGTGCTCCCGAGCGCGCCCACCAGGGAGTGCAGGAGCGCACGTTCGGCGTTGATCTCGCGTAGCGCATCGGGCCCGACCAACGCCTCGACCCGGCGCATCCCCGCGCCGATCGAGCCCTCGTGCAGGAGCCGGATCACGCCGATGTGTCCCGTGCGCTCCACATGCGTCCCGCCACACAGCTCGCGGGAGTAGTCACCGATCTCGACGACGCGAACCTTGTCGCCGTACTTCTCCCCGAAGAGCATCACGGCGCCCAGCCGCTTCGCCTCATCCATCGAGGTCTCGAAGATGCTCGGCGCGTCATCCCTCGCCAGGCGACGGTTGGCGATGAGCTCCGCCTCCTGCAGCTGTTCCTGCGGCACGGCGGAGGGATGGGGGAAGTCGAACCGCAGACGGCCCGGCTCGACGAGCGAGCCCGCCTGTCGGGCATGCTCACCGAGCAGTTCGCGGAGCGTGGCGTGGACGAGATGGGTTGAGGTGTGCGCACGGGCCGTCGCCTCGCGGCGATCGGCGTCGACCTGGGCGTGTGCCTCTTCGTCCGGACGAACCTCGCCCGATTCGACGACGCCGGTGTGGACGATCGAACGGTCTCCCGCGGGGACGGTGTCGGTCACCCGGATGACTCCCGAGGGCGTGCGGATCAGTCCCCGGTCGCCGACCTGACCTCCGCCCTCCGCGTAGAACGGCGTCCGGTCGAGGAAGACGCGAACCTGCTGGCCTTCCTCCGCCGCGGGCAGCTCGCGGAACTCGGGATCGAGGAGCGACACGATCGTGCCCTCGGAGTCGAGGTGGTCGTAGCCCACGAACGTCGACGGCGGGGCCGCGCCCGCGTCCAAACCGATCGGTACCTTCTTCGCGGCGTCGCGGGCGCGGCCCCGCTGCTCCTCGAGCAGCTCCGCGAACCGGTCGGTGTCCACGGTGAG
This sequence comes from uncultured Actinomycetota bacterium, assembly GCA_963842295.1. GTDB lineage: Bacteria > Actinomycetota > UBA4738 > UBA4738 > HRBIN12 > JAJNBA01. Next base: position 58,882 of record CAWJFY010000010.1, read on the forward strand.
CCCGGCCTCCGCGGCGAGCTCCTCGGTGAGCTGCAAGGGGAATCCGAAGGTATCGGAGAGCTTGAAGGCGTCCTCACCGGTGACCCTCCCCTCCTCTGCCCTTGTCTTCGCGTCTTCGAAGAGCACCAGCCCCTGGCGGAGCGTGGCGGCGAACCGCTCCTCCTCGGAGCCTGCCACCTGTCGCACGAATGCCTCGTTCTCTCGGAGCTCCGGGTAGGCGTCCCCGAACCGGTTCACCACGACGTCGATGATCGGATCCATCACCGAACGCTCGATCCCGAGACGACGCGCGTGCGACACGACCCGGCGGATCATCCGTCGCAGGACGTAGCCGCGTCCCTCGTTCGACGGCTGTACGCCGTCTGCGATCAGGAACGTGGTGGCGCGGCCGTGCTCCGCGATCACCTTCAGCGAGATGTCGTCGGCGAGATCGTGACCGTGGGTTCGGCCGGACAGGGATTCGGCAACCTCGAGTATCGGACGGAGCAGATCGGTCTCGAAGGCGTTGTCCACCCCTTGGAGCACGAGCGCGACGCGCTCCAGCGACGATCCGGTATCCACCCCTTTCGACGGGAGGTGATCGACGAATCGCAGCTCTTGGTCGATCCGGTCCTGGATGAAAACGAGGTTCCAGATCTCCATGAATCGCTCTTCGTCGATGTCCGGACCGCCCTCCGGGCCGTACTTCGGGCCGCGGTCGACGAAGATCTCGCTGCACGGACCCGCCGGCCCCGCCGTGTGCGTGTGCCAGTAGTTCGCGGGCTCGCCGTGCTCATCGACCATCCCACGCCGGACGATCCGATCGGGCGCGAGCCCGGCGAGATCGATCCAGGCCTGGACGGACTCCTCGTCGTCCACGAACACGGTCACCCACAGGAGGTCGTGGTCGATCCCGTATCCCTCGGTGACGAGCTCGTGCGCCCAGCGGATCGCATCTGCCTTGAAGTAGTCGCCGAAGGAGAAGTTCCCGAGCATCTCGAAGAAGGTCAGGTGGCGGGCATCCTTCCCGACGTTCTCGATGTCGTTCGTCCGCATGACCTTCTGTGCCGTCACCGCGCGGGGGTTGTCGGGTTCCGTTCGACCCAGGAAGAACGGGATGAACTGATTCATCCCGGCGTTCGTGAGGAGCAACCCGGAGTCGAGCGGTGGGATCAGCGACGAGCTGGGGACACGCTTGTGTTCGCGTTCCTCGAAGAACGACAGGAACAGCTCGCGGATCCGATCCCCCTCCACGACCGGAGTCTACCGACGGCCTCTTCGAAGCTCAGGCGGCGGTCGGTTCGTCGGGACCCGGTTCGTCCATGGTCGACGGGTCCAGCTCCGCACGCAGCTCCCGTTCCCGCTCCTCCATCGCCCGCTTGCCCTCCTCGATCGACTCGGCGACGAGCTTGGAGAGGTCCATCAGTCCACCCTTCGCCTCCCGAGCGAGCGTCGCGGGCTTCATCTTGTCCGCCTGGCGCCTGGCCCATCGAGAGGTGAGGACGGCGCCGGTCGCGCCGGCGCCCAAGCCCAGGGCGACCCAGAAGCTCCGGCGCATGTCAGGGCGCCGTCGCGCCCGATGCCGGCGGGCTCTTGGACCTCTTCTTCTTGCCGAAGGATTCGGCGGCCTTCCTCACACCCGCGCCCACGGTGATGAACTTCATGATCGGGCTCGCAGCAGCGTGCTCGATCAGGCCCGTGAGCCGCTCCACTCGCCCGACGATCCCCCCGACGGAGTCCAGGACCCCACCGACCCGGTCGAGGTGACCGTTGGTCCGTTCGACGGAACCCTTGATCTCCCGGAGCAGTGGGACGGTCTCCTCGCGCATCGCGTCCACCGTGAGACGGGTTGCCTCGAGCACCCTGAAGGTGTTCAGGAGCACCAAGCAGAGGAAAAGAACCAGCAGTCCCCAGAACGCGGCCAGGACGATCAGGGCGGTCTCGCCGCCTGTGAGTGCCAGGAGCGTCATCCGTTACCTCCGTGGTTTCTTCGCGTGGGCATGAGCGTTCGCCCAGCATACCCAGGGCTCCGGAGACGATTCAGTCCTTCTTCGGCCTCGACTTCGGCGACGGCCTCTCCATGCTCTCTCCCACGGGCGCCCCGGTCCCGGGCTCCACCTCGACGTCCAGCCCCTGGTCGGACGGCTCGTAGTACCGAGCGTCCTCGAACCGCTCGGGCCGATACTGCTGCTCGACGTGGTGACCGTCGAAGTCGTGAGGGTACTCGTAGCCTTCGCCATGCCCCAGCTTCGCGGCGCCGGTGTAATGCGCGTCGCGGAGGTGCGGTGGGACGGGGTCGGTCGAGTCCGCGTCCGCCATCGCCTTGCCCAGCGCCTGCGTCACCGAGTTCGACTTCGGCGCCCTGGCGAGGTAGAGCACCGCCTCGGCGAGATTGAAGCGCGCTTCGGGCAAGCCGACGTGCTCGAGGGCGTGCGCCGCGGCCATCGCGATCGGAAGAGCTTGTGGGTCGGCCAGCCCGACGTCCTCGGAGGCGAAGATGACCATCCGTCGCACGATGAACCGGGGGTCCTCGCCCGCCTGGATCATCCGTGCCAGCCAGAAGAGAGCCGCGTCCGAGTCGGAGCCCCGCATGCTCTTGATGAACGCGGAGACGACGTCGAAGTGGTTGTCGCCGCGGTCATAGACCACGATCCGCTTCTGCACGGCGTCGGCGACCCGCGCTGCGTCGATCAAGGTCTCGCCGGCATCGGCGAGCAGGACCGCGGCTTCGAGCGCGGTGAGCGCGACCCTCGCATCACCCGCCGACAGCTCGACGAGGTGGTCCAGCGCGTCGTCCGTGAGCGTCACCCCGAGCGCACCCATCCCCCGCTCGGCGTCGACGACCGCGAGCTCGAGGAGGCCGCGGATCTCCTTCGGCTCGAGCGGCTCGAGACGGAGCATCAGACACCTCGAGAGCAACGGGCTGACGAGGCTGTGATAGGGGTTCTCGGTGGTGGCGCCGATCATCGTGATCGAGCCGTCCTCGATCGCGGGGAGGAGGATCTCCTGCTGCGCCTTGTTCCAACGATGGACCTCGTCGACGAACAGGACGGTACGGAACAGCGTCGTCTTCGAATGATCCATCACTCGGCGAGCATCCGAGACGCCGGAGCTCACCGCGGAGAGCTGTTGGAAGTCGGCCCCGACCGCGATAGAGAGCAGGTGGGCAAGCGTGGTCTTCCCGGTGCCGGGAGGACCCCAGAGGATGATGGAGGGAAGGTGCCCGCCGTCGATCAACTTGGTGAGGGGCTTGCCCTCACCGAGCAGATGATGATGCCCGACGAACTCTTTGAAGGTGCGCGGGCGCATGCGCGTCGCGAGCGGTCGATCCATAGGGAAGGGATTCCTTTCCGACGAGTAGAGTTCTCGGCTCCGTCCAGCCGAGGATTGAATGATAGGCCCTCGAAACCGAGGGAGGCACCGTCACGAGTCCTAGGCCGCAGCGAGGCTCCGCGCCGTTCCGCGCCCGGACGATCAGAGGCGACCCATGGACGGACAGATTGCGCTGCAACGCTATCCGTCGTAGCGCCTGAGGATCCTCTGCGGCCTGACCCGGTAGATCACCCGTTCCTGCCCCGGCTTGTACGTCCACGCCTCTCCGTCGTGATATCGGCGGTTCAATGCGTCGATATGGGCGTCGGCCTCCGGGCCGGTCACGAACTCCTTCACGATCCCGTCGACCCGGAGCCACCGGTAGGGATCTTGCTCGTCGTGCAGCGTCACGGACACCCGCGGGTCACGGCGGACGTACCGATCCTTGACCCTTCCGACCGCCGTGTTCACGAGGACATGGCCTTCGGCCGCATCGATCCAGGTGACGCTGACGTGTGGCGTCCCGTCGGGCCTGATCACGGCGACGTGCGCGAAGTTCTTCCCCGTGAGCAGCTGGACGTCCTCGTCGTTCAGGGTCGTCATCCTCGATCCCTCTCCTCGGAGTCCTTCGGACGGCCGGGGACCTTCGGCCCCAGCAGCTGGAGGCCGAGCTCTCGGAGCTGAGCGTCGTCCACGGGTGCCGGCGCGCCGGTCAGCGGGTCGGCACCGGATTGAGCCTTCGGGAACGCGGTGACGTCGCGGATCGCATCCTTGCCGGCCATCAGCATCACGATCCTGTCCAGACCCATGGCGATCCCCCCGTGGGGTGGCGCGCCGTAGCGGAACGCACGGATCAGGTGACCGAACTTCTCGTCGATCTCGGGCTCATCCAGACCGAGCACCTCGAACACCTTCCTCTGGATCGCCGGCCGATGGATCCTGATGCTGCCGCCACCCACCTCGAACCCGTTCAGGACGAGGTCGTAGGCCTTCGCTTTCGCGGTCTTCGGATCCAGGTCATCGGTCGCCGGGGCGGAGAACGGATGGTGGTTGGCGACCCATCTCCCCTCCTCGTCGCTCCAGTCGAACAGGGGCGGGTCCGTGTACCACACGTATCGCCACTCGCCGTCGCGGATCAGCCCGAGCCGATCTGCCAGGTGCCGCCGCAGTCCGTCGAGCGCCACCCGCACACGACCGATCTGGTCGGCCACGATGCACACCAGGTCGCCATCGGAGGCGCCGGTCGCCCGGAGGACGCCGCCGATCTCCTCCGCCGAAAGATGCTTCTCGACCGGCGAACGAACGCCGTCGGCCTCGACGACGATCCACACGAGACCGGCCGCCCCGCGGCCCTTGGCGTCTTGGACCAGCTGATCGAGCTCCTTGCGCGAGAGCTGCCCGCCGCCCGGCGCGGCGAGGCCCTTGATCGCGCCGTCGTCGGAGGCGAGGACCGATGCGAAGGCGTTGAATCCGGTTCCCTCGAACACGCCCTCGAGATCGGCAAGCTCCATCCCGTAGCGGAGGTCGGGCTTGTCGGTCCCGAACCGCGAGAGCATCTCGTCGTACGGGATCCGCGGGAACGGGGTCGGCACATCGACACCGTGGATCTCCCGGACGTAGCGTGCGTACAACGGCTCGATGACGGCGAACACGTCCTCCTGATCGGCGAACGACATCTCGACATCCAACTGGGTGAACTCGAAGCTCCGATCGGCGCGCGGCGCCTCGTCCCGGAGGCAGCGGACGATCTGGTAGTAGCGGTCCTGGCCCGCGACCATGAGGAGCTGCTTCAACTGCTGCGGCGACTGCGGCAGCGCGTAGAAGCTGCCCGGCCACAGGCGGGAGGGGACGAGGAAGTCGCGGGCGCCCTCGGGCGTGGAGCGCGTGAGCAGAGGCGTCTCGACCTCGAGGAAGCCGAGAGACTCCATGTGGTCGCGCGTGATCGCGTTCATCCGATGACGGATGCGAAGGATCGCGGTCATCTCGGGACGACGGAGGTCGAGGTACCGGAATCGGAGGCGAAGCTCCTCCCCCGCCTCGATCCGGTCCTCGATCGGGAAGGGGGGCGTCTCCGCCTCGGCCAGGACCTCGAGCGATGCGGCAGCGACCTCGACCTCCCCCGTGGGAAGCTGGGGATTGGCCATGCCTCCGGGACGCGACCGGACGGTGCCGGTCACGCGGACCACGTCCTCCGAGCCGAGCCGCTGCGCTGTCGCGTGCGCGTCCGCCGCCTCCTCCGGATGGAACACCACCTGGACGATGCCTTCGCGGTCACGAAGGTCGATGAAGGTGACGCCGCCGTGGTCCCTACGGCTGGCGACCCAGCCGCAGAGGACGACGGCGTCGTCGACGTGCTCTGCGGTCAACTCCCCACACGCGTGGGTGCGCATCGCGGTCCGGTAGATGCTGTCGCCTCCCTTCATCGCGGGGAGCCTCCCCCGCCGAGCCTTGCCGTCAGGGCGTCGGCCGCCACGTCCTCCTGCTCCCCGTCCGCGAGCCGGCGCAGCGTGACGGCACCGGTCTCGAGCTCCCGTTCCCCGACGATCGCGGCGTATGTCGCGCCGGTGCGGTCGGCCATCTTGAGCTGTGCCTTGAGCGGCCGGTCCCCGAAGGCGGTGTCCGCCGCGACGCCGGCCGCGCGAAGCTCGCGCACGAGCTCGAGCGCCCGGGCGCGGCCGGCGTCGCCGAGCCCCACCACGAACACCGTGAGACCGGGCTCCTCCGGCGGCGCGAGCCCTTCCTCCTCGATCGCCATCAGGACCCGCTCCAGTCCCATCCCGAACCCCACGCCAGGCACGTGCGGCCCGCCGAGCACCTCGGCCAGCCCGTCGTAGCGGCCTCCGCCGAAGAGCGTCGCCTGCTGCGGCGACAGCTCCGGGCTCACGAACTCGAAGGCCGTTCGCGTGTAGTAGTCGAGCCCCCGCACCAGGGTGGGCTCGATCACCCACGAGAGCCCGGTGTCCTTCAGCCCGTCCTGCACGCCGTCGAAGTGCCCGCGGCACGGATCGCACAGCCGGTCGATGATCTTCGGCGCCTCGCGCGCGACCGCACGGCAGGCGTCGTCCTTGCAGTCCAGGACCCGGAGCGGGTTGTCCTCGAATCGATCCCGGTGCTCATCGCTCAGACGCTCCCGGTTGGCACGGAGGAAGGCAACCAGTTCCTCCCGGTAGGCCGGCCGGCAGACCTCGTCACCGATCGAGTTCAACTGGAGCTCGATCCGGGTGAGGTCCAGCCCCCGCAGGTACGCGTCGCCGACGGCGATCACCTCGACATCCGCCGCGGGGTCTTCCGCGCCGAACACCTCGATGCCGAACTGCCGATGCTCGCGGTAGCGGCCCTCCTGCGGGCGCGCGTATCGATACATCCGTGTCAGGTAGTAAGCCTTGAACGGCGAGGGCTGCTCCTGCATCTCCGCGAGGTAGGCGCGCATCACCGGCGCGGTCCCCTCCGGGCGAAGGGTGAGTGAGCGACGCTTGCGATCGTGGAAGGTGTACATCTCCTTGGTCACGACGTCGCTGGTCTCGCCGGACGTCCGAGCGAAGAGATCGGTGGCCTCGAACACCGGTGTCTCCACGTACCGGTAGCCATGGAGGCGCGCGAGCGCGGCCGCCCGATCGTAGAGCCCTCGCATCCTGCTCCCCCGCGGGGGAAGCAGATCCAAAGTGCCCCGAGGTGGTCGAAGATCCATCAGCCGCGGATCCATCGGCGAGGATCCATCAGGACAGGCCCACCAGGAACGGGTTCGACACTCGCTCTCGCCCGACGACCGTTCGCGCGCCGTGCCCCGGAAGCACCTCGACGGCGTCGTCCAGCGAGAGGAACCACTCGAGGCTTCCCCGCATGGCTTCGGGAGAGGAGTTCGGGAAGTCCGACCGGCCGATCGAACCCGCGAAGACGAGATCTCCGACGAGCACCGTGGCATCGGTCACGAACGAGCAGTGACCCGGCGTGTGTCCCGGCGTGTGCTGGACCCCGATCGAGAACCCCGCGAGCGCGAGAGCCTCACCGCCCACCAGTCGACGAAGATCCTTGACGGGCGTCAGCGGGTTGTCGAAGCCTGGGTTCCAGGCATCGATGTCCTCGAACGCGACGGCGTCGCCCTGGTGGATATAGACCGGCACGTCGTCACCGGCAAGATCACCTGCAGCGTAGGCGTGGTCGATGTGGGCATGGGTGAGCAGGATCGCCGCCGGACGCTTCCCGGCGCGCTCGAGGAGCAACCGCACCTCATCAGGCTCGAAACCGGGGTCGACGACCAGCGCGTCTTCACTTCCTTCGGCGGCGAGCAGCCAGCAGTTGGTGCCGAACGGGTTCCGGTCGAAGACGTCCAAGTACATCTCGCGGCATCGTACCGGGCGACCCCACGCGTCCGCCCGTACGCTCTCTGCGATGGAACGACACGTCGTGCTCTACGACGAGGAGTGCGGCTTCTGCCGCTGGGCGCTCGACCAGCTTCTCCGTTGGGACCGGCGGGAGAACCTTCGCGCCGCTCCGATCCAGAGCGATGAGGGCGATCGGCTCCTCGGCGAACTGAGCGAGCAGGCCAGGCTTTCGTCGTGGCACCTCGTCACGCCCGATGGGCGACGGCACTCGGGGGGTGCCGCGACCGGGCCGCTGGCTCGCCTCATGCCCTTGGGCGCCCCCGTCGCGCTCCTCGCAGAGACGTTCCCCCGGATCACCGACCGGCTCTATCGCTGGGTGGCGCGCAACCGAGGGACAGCCGGTCGGCGGCTCGGCGAACGAACCTGCGCCGTCGATCCGAGCCAACGGACCGGGGGCGCTAGGTCGGGCTGAGCGACGATCCCTCGAGCACCAGCGTGAACGGACCGTCGTTCAGCAGCTCGACATCCATCATCGCTCCGAACACCCCTCGCGCGACGCGCGCCCCGCGTACTTCGAGCGCGTCCGCGAGCGCCTCGACGCGCTCGGCGGCGATCTCCGGTTCCTCGGCATCGCCCCAGGACGGCCGCCGGCCCTTCCGGAGATCCGCGTAGAGCGTGAACTGCGACACCACGAGGATCGCGCCGTCGACGCCGGCGAGCGGCAGGTTCGTCTTGCCCTCGTGGTCGGCGAACAGCCGCAGGTTCACGATCTTCTCCGCCAGCCGCTCGGGTTCGTCGGGGGGATCGCCGCGCCCCACACCGACCAGGAGCAGGTACCCACGTCCGATCTCCGAAACGCGCTCGCCGTCCACCGTGACCGACGCCCGCAGGACTCGCTGCAGGACGATCCTCATCTCCCGGTCGGCTCCCGGGCGATCACATGGAAGACGTGCCAGTGCTTCGGACTCTCGAATGCCTCGCCGTCTTCCTCTTCCTCTTCGAAGGACTCCACCTCCAACCCGTCGAAGAGCTTCTTCGCGGCCCGGGCATCCTGGAACGTCATGTCAGGATCCGAGGCCCACGAATCTCGATCACCGAAGAGTTCGCCGGCGAACCGGCCACCAGGGCGCAGCGACGACCGCAGCCGCTTCCAGAGTCCCGGGAACGCTGCGGGCCGACAGAACGGCAGGCTGAAGCTCGCGAAGACGAGGTCGGCGTCGGGGATCGCCACGTCCTCCATCGACGACACGATCGTTCTGAGGAGCGGCGTTCTCTCCGACGGGATCTTCTCGAGGACACGCCTCATCGCATCCTGCTCGGCGTCGATCGCCGTGACCTCCCAGCCGCGGGCGATCAGCTCCGCCGTGTCCGTGCCGTCGCCGCATCCCAGGTCGATGGCGCTCCCCACCCGTTCTTCCCGATCGAACGAGGCGAGGACCTGCTGGAGCAGTTCCCTCGGCTCGCGGCCCGCCTGCGCGTCGTAATACCCGGCCCAGTCGCCGGACACCATGGGCTAGCTCGGGACGAGGCGGTAGGCCTCGTACACGCTCTCCACGCGTTTGACGGCCGCCAGCAACGACGACAGGTGGGCCACGTCGGCCATCTCGAACGTGAAGCGCAATCGGGTGATCCGGTCCCGCCCGGTGCTCGACGTCGCCGCCAAGATGTTCACGTGGCTGTCCGAAAGGACCGTCGCCACGTCCGAAAGCAGTCGCGTCCGATCGAGCGCCTCCACCTGGATGGCCACCGAGAACGATGTGGGCTTGCCCTCGGCCCAATCCACCTCGATGATCCGCTCGGGCTCACGTCGTTGCAGGGTTCTCAGGTTGGGACAGGTATCGCGGTGGACCGAGACGCCCTGACCCCGGGAGACGAACCCGACGATCGCATCCCCCGGCACCGGCGTGCAGCAACGCCCGAGCTTCACCCACACGTCGCCCAGACCCTTCACGACGACCCCCTTGGAGACGTCGGGCTTGCCGATCTTCACGGGGCGGGCGAGCGGCACCTCGGTGACGTCCTCGTTGGGTGTCCCGGAGACCAGACGCGACATCCGCGCGACGATCGACTGCGGCGACACGTGGCCCTCCCCCACCGCCACGTACAGGGCCTCCAGGTCCGGGTAGGCGAGGTCCTCAGCGACACGCCTGAGCGTCTGCTCGGTCGCGAGCCGCTTGAACATCTGGTCCTGCTTGCGGACGAACCCTCTGACGGCGTCGCGACCGGACTCCATCGCATCCTCGCGCCGACCGCGACTGAACCACTGGCGGATCTTGGTTCTGGCTCGCGGCGTCTTCACGAACTGGAGCCAATCCTGGCTGGGACCTTCACCCTGCGCCTTCGACGTGAGGATCTCGACCGTGTCGCCGGTGCGGAGCTCGTAGTCGAGGGGGACGAGCTTCCCATTCACCTTGGCTCCGATCGTGCGGTGCCCGACCTCGGTGTGGATCGAGTACGAGAAGTCCACCGGCGTGGCGCCCTGTGGCAGGTTCTGCACGTCACCCTTCGGCGTGAAGCAGAACACCCGTCCACCCGACAGGTCGATCCGCAGTCCCTCCATGAACTCCTGCGGATCGGCCATCTCTTTCAGCCAGTCCATCATCTGGCCGAGCCAGGCCATGTCCTGCGCTTCCTTCGAAGACTTGCCGCCCTCCTTGTAACGCCAGTGCGCGGCGATCCCGAACCGCGCGGTTCGGTGCATGTCCTGGGTGCGGATCTGGATCTCCAGCGGGATCCCCTTCGGACCCACGACCGTGGTGTGCAGCGATTGGTACATGTTCGACTTGGGCATCGCGACGTAGTCCTTGAAGCGGCCGGGGACCGGCTTCCACAGGGCGTGGACGGCGCCGAGCGCTCCGTAGCAGTCGCGGAGCGATGGGACGAGGACGCGGAGGCCGACGAGGTCGTGGATCTCGTTGAATTCCTTGCCGCGGATCACCATCTTCTCGTAGATCGAGTACAGGTGTTTCGGGCGACCCTCGACGTCGGCCTTCACGCCCAGCTCCTTCAGCTTCGCGCGCAGGGCGCTCTTCACTTCCTCGAGGAGCTTCTGACGCTCGCCTCGGCGCGTCTCGACGAGATTGGCGATCTCACGGTACGGGCCTGGGTTCAGTGTCTTGAACGCGAGATCCTCGAGCTCCCACTTGAGCTCCTGGACACCGAGGCGATCGGCGAGAGGGGCGTGGATCTCGAGGGTCTCGTTGGCGATCTTGCGCTGGCGCTGTTCCGATAGTGGCGCGAGCGTTCGCATGTTGTGGAGACGGTCGGCGAGCTTGACGAGCAGGACCCGGATGTCGCCCGCCATCGCGACGATCATCTTGCGGACGTTCTCCGCCTGCGCGAGCTCGCCGCTCCGGAACTCAAGCTTGTCGAGTTTCGTGAGCCCGTCGACGATCCGAGCAACCTCGTTGCCGAACTCCTGCTCGATGTCCCCGAGCCCGACCGTCGTGTCCTCCACGGTGTCGTGTAGGAGGGCCGCCGTGAGGGTCGTGGTGTCGAGCCGGAGATCGGCGAGGATCCCGGTCACGGCGACGGGGTGCTCGACGTAGGGCTCGCCCGAGAGGCGATGCTGCCCTTCGTGCGCCTCCTCGGCGAACCGATAGGCACGTTCCAGCAGCTTCGTGTCGGCCTTAGGGTTGTACGAGCGGACCTTCTTCAGCACCGGGGCGAGAAGGTCGGGAGGGCCGGCGTCGGTGCGTCGGAGGCGGGGCCGGGGGATCCCCGGGAGCCGCCGGCCACGCTCGGGCGTGGCCGGCTGCGGCTCCTGCCCAACCTGCACGTCACGCCCGGTGGTGTCCACGCTCGCCTCCTACCGGAAAGTGTAGGGGACACCGTCATCACGGCTCAGTAGTGGATGAACGTGTGGAGCTCGTAGCCGGGCAGCTTCTCGCGCCCCTTCAGGAACTCGAGCTCGATCAGGCAGGCGATCCCACGGATCACGCCGCCGCATCGCTCCACGAGCGACGCGGCGGCTTTCGCCGTCCCTCCCGTGGCGAGCACGTCGTCCACGATCAAGACTCGCTCACCTTGCTCGATGGAGTCCTTGTGAAGCTCGATCGTGGCGCTGCCGTACTCCAGCTCGTACTCCTCGGCGACCGTCTCCCAGGGCAGCTTGCCCTCCTTGCGGATCGGGACGAAGCCCGCGTTGAAGTGGTAGGCCACCGGAGCCGCGAGGATGAACCCGCGGGCCTCGATCCCGACCACCTTGTCGACCGTGCCACGGCCGAAGTGCACGACGATCAGGTCGATGATCGTCGACATCGCGTCCGGATGCGCGAGGACCGGTGTGATGTCCTTGAACACGATCCCGGGCTCGGGGAAATCGGGAACATCCCGGATCAGCGCCTTGATCTGCTCGATCTCCACGCCCTCACCTCCGTTTGCGTTTGGCCGGCGGCTTGCGCCGCTTCGACTTCGACCGTGGCTGCGCGACAGTACCCGTCCTCGCGGTCGCGCGGGCGGCCGCCGCCTCGCCCGTCGCCGCGCCCGTGACCGCGGTGGGGGCGGCCGCCCGCCGCGCCACGATGCGCTCCCGATCCGAGAGCTTCTGCTCCAGCTGGCGGAATCGCAGCTCGCGCTTCTTCAGCACCGCGAAGAGCGGGGCCGCGAGGAACACCGACGAGTAGACGCCGATCGCAACGCCGACGAACATCGCGAACGCGAAGTCCTTCAGCGTGTCGCCGCCGAACAGCAGCAGCGAGAGGATCGGCAACAGGACGACCAGTGACGTGTTCACCGACCGCATCAACACCTGGTTCAGCGAGAGGTCGATCACCCCATCGGACCCCAGGCGCGCGACCAGGGACTGCGTCTCGAGGTTCTCCTTGATCTTGTCGTAGATCACGACCGTGTCGTAGAGCGAGAACCCGAGGATCGTCAGCACCGCGATGACGGTCTCGGGTGTGACCTCTCGTCCGGTGAGCGCATACACGCCGATCGTGATCAAGACGTCGTGGACGAGCGCGATGATCGCGCCGACCGCCATCTTCAGCTCGAAGCGCAGTGTGATGTAGAGCGTGATCGCCGCCAGGACGACGAGCAGGCCGATCGCCGCCTTGCGGGAGATCTCGCCGCCCCACGTCGGACCGACGTCCTCGATGTTCACGTCCACCGGGTCGATACCGGCCTGCTCGGCGAGATCTCGCCGGATCACCTCCGCACTGCCCACGCCCTCGACCGTGAGCGAAGGCGTCCGGATCGAGACCGCCTCGTCGTTCACGATCTGGATCTCCGCATCGTCGATCCCGTGGTCCTCGAGGGTCGCCTGAACCTGCTCGGCGCTCACCGGACGCGCGAACGTGTAGGTGATCCGCGCGCCTCCCTCGAAGTCGATCGAGAAGTTCAGTCCTCGGAACAGCAGCCCACCCACAGACAGCAGGATCATCACACCGGAGATCGCGAACCACAGGTTCCGGCGCTCCACCCAACGAACGTGCGGGATCGTGTGACCGCGATAGGTGTCGATCGCCTTGCGGACGTTCACAGGCCCGCTCCCTCGCGCGCTGCCTCGGCGGCAACGCCACTCGTGAGCCCGAACCCACGAAGGTTCACGAGCTTCTCGCTCTTCGCGATGAGGAAGACCGTCGGACGTTTGAAGAAGTAGACGACGAAGAGGTCGAGCAGCGTCGCGACGCCGAGGGTCAGAGCGAACCCTCGCACGGAGCTCACTGCCGTCAGGTACAGCACGACCGCGGCGAGGCCGGCCACGATGTCGGCCGCGACGATCGTCTTGTACGCGCGCGCGAAGGCCGGCTGCACGGCGGCACGGGCCGACTTCCCGGAGCGGACCTCGTCTTTCAGCCGTTCGAAGAACACGATGTAGGAGTCGGCGGTGACGCCGAGCGAGATCACGAGCCCGGCGACGCCTGCGAGCGAGAGTGCGTACCCGACCTGTTCTCCGGCGATCGAGATCAAGGCGACCGCCAACACCGCCCAGATCGTCATGCCGAACCATGCGACCACACCGAGCAGCCGGTAATAGAAGAGCAGGTAGACGAACAGGAGCGCCAGCCCCGCGATCCCGGCGATGATCCCCTGACGGAGCGACTCCTCGCCGAGCGTCGGGCTCACCGTGCGCACCGACTGCCGGGTGAGCTCGACCGGCAGGGCTCCCGCGTTCAGCTGCGTCGCGAGGTCTTTCGCCTCCTGTTCGGAGAAGCTCCCGGTGATCTCGCCGCTTCCTCCGGTGATCGCCGACTGGACGGTCGGCGAGGAGATCACGACCTGGTCGACGACGATGGCGATCTGGTCGGTGGGCGGCGGGGCACCCACGGCCTGGGTCGTCGCTTCGGAGAATCGCTCGGCGCCGTCGTTGCCGAGCTCGAACGTGACGGTCCACGAGGAGACGGCACCGAGCTGCCCCTGGCCGCTCAACACCGCGCTCGCGCTGTCGAAGTCCTCGCCGCTGATGACCACCTGATCGAGCACGTACTTCGCGACCTGGCCGTTCCCGATGGGGCCGGGGTAGACGACCTCCTCGTTCTTGAGCGCGTCGAACGAACAGCGGGGCAAGGCACGCTCCTCCTCGGTCCCGCAGGTGATGGGCCTGGGGTCGGACCCCGGCACGATCTCGAGGACCCTCCGTTCCTCCAGGCGAGCCGTCTGTCCGATCACGCGAAGGAGACGCTCCTGCCCGGACTGCCGCCGAAGGTCCTCCGCCTGGTCGCGGTCGACCGAGCACCCGAGCTCCTGGCCCGCGGAGCTCACGACGCAGAACTGCTGCTGTTCGTGCACGACCTCGATCGCGGCGAGCGCCTCGTCTGCCGCCTCTTGTGTTCCCAGCTCGCAGGGCAAGGGATCGGCCCCAGACAGATCGAGGTCCGCGAAGGTGGCAGGAGTCGGAGAGGCAGATGCCGACGCGGAGGCAGAGCCCGACGCCGAGGCCGAGGGCGATACGGTCGTCGAAGGGCTCGCGGACGGCGTGGGCGGCGGCTCCGCCGGGGCGGGAAGCACGCAGAAGGTGCGCTTCGTCACCTCGATCTGCAAAGCGTCCCTCGCGTCTTGTGCCTTCGCCCGACTGCTGAAGCATCCGATCCGGTCGCCCGACGGTGCGGTCAGGCAGTAGGCGCTCGCCGCGGGTGACGGCCCGGCCGAAGGCGACGCAGATGGCGAAGCCGAGGCCGAAGGGCTGGTGGAGCCGCTCGGCGACGCCTCTTTCGGTCCGACCTGGACACCCGCGAGGAAGGTGTCGGCCTGCGCTCTGCTCGAGAAGCACTCCACGTTCTCGCCGTCCCCGTCCACGACGCAGACCTCGGAGGGCTGGGACTGGACCTCGAGACTCTTCAGCACGTCCCCAACCGCGTCCTCGTCCTCGGAGCAGCCGTGGAACAGATCGTTCCCCTCCAGGCAGAAGAGATCCGCGTCGCGCGGTCGCACCGTGGCGTTCGCGCTCCCGGGGATCTGCACCTCGATCGTGGTGCCCGACAGCGCGATGTCCGGCTCACCGACGCCGAAAGCGTCGACACGGTTGCGGATGTTCTCGAGCGCTTGCTCCATGACGTCTTGCGGCGTGCCCTCGGGAGCGGTGAGGATCACCGATGCGCCACCCTGGAGATCGAGTCCAAGAGTCGGCCGCAGACCGCCGCTCACGAAACCGATCAGCGACGCCCCGACCAACACCAGCACGAAGACGATGGACGCCCAGAGGGCGCGGTTGCGCCTCACGCCAGCTCGGCCTCGTTGATGACCAGTCGGAAGCGAGCATCGAGCAGCTCGGCGGCATGGCGACAGAGCTGCATGCGTCCGAGGAAGATCTCGAAGTACTCCATGATCTGGCTGATCTCGGTGTCGATCGTCAGCTCGAGACTGACGGTGCGAGCGTCGGAGTCTACCGACAGGAACGACCGCTCGACGGCGAAATTCACGCGATCGTGCACGTCGAGCTGGATCCGGCCCGACTTCCGCACGCGGCTCCGATGCACGTCGGACTTGTCGGCCAGGATCACGCCCGCCGAGATCGGCGAAACGGCAACCCCTTCGGACTCCTCGTGGTTCGCGATCGCCGCGAGGACCGGCATCAGGTCAGCTCCGTGGACCGAGTCACGGAGGGACTGGTACACGAGGACGGCTCCGGTCTGGCCGTGGGCATCTCGGGCGAGCGCGTTGCCCACGTCGTGCAGGTACCCGGCTACGGACGCGAGGGTCGCCTCCCGCTCCGTGGATCCGAGGCGGCTCAAGACCTGGTACGCGATCTTCGCCACGAGGTTCGCATGCCGGAACCCGTGCTCCGTGTAGCCCATGGCCTCCATCACGCGATCGGCGGAGGCGATGTAGAGCGACAGCTCCTCGTTGGCCTGGACGTCCTCGAGCGAGACGGTGGCGAGATCCCCGGGACCCGGAGGGGTCGGGGCCGGACGGGTCGGAACCGGCTCGACCGGCATCCGAGGAGCCGGCTCGTCCGGCTGGCGGACGGCGGCGGCGGGTTCCTCCGGATCGCGAGGCTGGAGCGGGTCGCTCACGACCCCGGCTCGGCCCCTTCCACCTCGTCCTCGTCCTCGTCCTCGAGCTCCTCGTCCTCGACCAAGCGCTGCGCGATAGCGGAGCGCGCCATGCGGATCTCGGTGCCCGGGGCGACCTCGATGGTCGCGATGCCGAAGTCGTCGTCGATGTCGGTGACCGTGCCGTAGATGCCGGCCGTCGTCACGATCTCGTCGCCGACCTCGATGTCGGACTGCATCTGCATCTGTGCCCGACGACGCTGGCTCTGGGGACGGATCAGCAGGAAGTAGAACACGACGCCCATCAGCAGGAGCGGAAGGAAGGCCACGATGGGGTTGGCTTGGTTGTTCTGGGCGAGGATGGCGAGCATGCAGACCTCCATTGAGGGGACCCGGGAGTCTACCTCGCCACCCTAGAGCGGCAGTGTGCCGGGGACCGACGCACCCAGATGGCGATACGCGTGCTCGG
This sequence comes from uncultured Actinomycetota bacterium, assembly GCA_963842295.1. Taxonomy (GTDB): domain Bacteria; phylum Actinomycetota; class UBA4738; order UBA4738; family HRBIN12; genus JAJNBA01. Next base: position 75,399 of record CAWJFY010000010.1, read on the forward strand.
TGGCCACCCGTCCCCGCGGGGTCCGGCGGAGGAACCCCAGCTGCAGCAGGTACGGCTCCACCACGTCCTCGACGGTGTCGGTCTCCTCCCCCACCGAAGCAGCGAGGGTCGAGAGCCCGACCGGGCCGCCTCCGAACTTGTCGATGAGTGTCTCGAGGATCGAGTGATCCAACCGATCCAGGCCCCTGTCGTCGACCTCGAAGACCTCCAGACCCGCCGCGGCGACCTCGAGCGTGACCGAACCGTCGTGGCGCACCTCGGCGAAATCGCGAACTCGCCGAAGCAGCCGGTTGGCGATCCGTGGGGTACCGCGTGAGCGCCGGGCGATCTCGGCGGCCGCGTCGCCGGCGACCGGCACCTCGAGGATCCCGGCGGAGCGCCTCACGATCTTCGACAGGTCCTCGGCCGAGTAGTAGTCCAGCCGGGGCGAGAAGCCGAACCGCTCCCGCAGCGGCAGCGTCATCCGGCCCGGGCGGGTGGTGGCGCCCACCAGCGTGAACCGTGGCAGCTCCAGCCGGATCGAGCGGGCGGTCGGCCCCTTCCCGAGTACGACGTCGAGGTTGAAATCCTCGAGGGCCGGATACAGCACTTCCTCGACCGGCCGCGGCATCCGATGGATCTCGTCCACGAACAGGACATCGCCTTGTTCCAGATTCGTCAGGATCGCCGCCAGGTCGCTGGGGCGATCGAGCGTCGGCCCGGAGGTCGGCTGGAACCCTGCGCCCATCTCGTGCGCGACGATCCGCGCGAGCGTCGTCTTGCCGAGGCCGGGCGGGCCGCTGAAAAGGAGATGGTCGACGCCCTCGCCGCGTTTGCGGGCACCGTCGATCAGCAGGTGCAGCTGCTCCTTCACGCGTTCCTGCCCGACGAACTCCCCGAGGGTCCTCGGACGGAGCGCGATGTCGAACTCGCGGTCCTCCTCCGTCAGCGCGTCGGGGTCCACGGGGCGCTCCGGGTCGTTCCCGGGCAATTTCTCGTCGTCTGACATCAGCGACCCACTCGCTGGAGCGCCTCGCGCAAGATGTCGTCCGCCTCACGGCCGTCCGCCTCGATGCCGCGCATCGCCTCGCCCGCTTCCGTCGCGGTGAGCCCCAGGGAAAGGAGCGCGTCGCGCACGTCACCCATCGTTCCCTCCGATGGGAGCTCGGCCTCCCCGCCCAGCTTCTCGGCGAGGTCCAGCACGACGCGTTGCGCGACCTTCTTCCCGACGCCCGGCACGACGGTCAAGGCGGCCGCGTCGCCGTTCACGATCGCACGCGTGAGAGCCGCCGGGCGCAACACGGACAGGAACGCGAGCGCAACCTTGGGTCCCACTCCCGTCACACCGGTCAACAGGTCGAACAGATCTCGCTGGTCGACGGCGGAGAAACCGTAGAGCGTCATCGAGTCCTCGCGCACCACCATCCGCGTGTGCAGCCGCGTCGTCTTCCCGGGGGATGGGAGCTTGGCGACCACCGAGGTGGGAACGAGCACGTCGTAGCCGACGCCGCCGACGCCGATCACCACGCGGGTCGCGCCCTTCTCCACGACCTCACCCTCCAGGAACGAGATCAACGCGACCCCAGTCGGGCGAGGCCCCGCATGCGGGCTCCTACCAGGTGAGTGAGCGCCACCGCCACGGCGTCGGCGGCGTCCGCTTGGACCGGCACCTCTTTCAGCCCGTGCACCTTGATCAGCGCCTTGCGTACCTGCTGCTTGTCCGCGTTGCCCATCCCGGTCACGGCCATCTTCACCTCGTTGGGACCGTACTCCGCCACGGGGAGTCCCGCGTCGGCGGCGACCACCATGATGGCGCCCGTGGCCCGCGCCACCGTGAGGGCGCTCACTTGGTTCTTGTTCCAGGCCACCCGCTCGACGGCCACCGACGCCGGCCGGTGGATCGAGATCGCTTCGCGCACCGCGACGCAGACAAGCCGGAGACGCTCGGACTCCTCGGAACCCGCCACCGTGTCGACTGCTCCGGCCCAGATCAGGTCGGCCTTGCGGCCGCTCCCCTCGACGATGGCGAGGCCGAGCCTGGCCAGGCCGGGATCCACGCCGAGCACGCGCCTCTCGAACATCCGTTCGCTCGAGTGTAGGCGGGACCGGGACCGTGGGCAACGACCGATGTACTCGACGGATCCCCCTCAAAGGGAAGCCATGACCTCTTCCGGGATGTCGAAGTTCGCGTAGACGTTCTGGACGTCCTCGAGGTCATCGAGCGCTTCGATCAGCTGGAGGACCCTACGTGCCTCACCGCCGTCCACCGCGATCCCCGACTGCGGCAGCATCGTGAGCTCCGCCGAGAAGATCTCGATCCCTGCCGTGCGGAGCGCGTCGCGGACGGCCGCGAGCGCCGACGGGTCCGTCACGATCTCCCACGAGCTCTCCGAGTCGTTCAGGTCCTCGGCGCCGGCCTCGAGCGCCAGCTCCAGCAGGCGCTCGTCGTCCGGCGTCGCCGACTTCTCCACGACGATCACGCCCTTGCGGCTGAACATCCAGCCGGTCGAGCCCGTCTCGCCCAGGTTGCCGCCGTTCCTCGTGAACGCGTGCCGGACGTCCTGGGCCGTCCGGTTCCGATTGTCGGTGAGCGTCTCCACGAACAGTGCGATCCCGCCGGGCGCGTAGCCCTCGTAGGTGATCTCCTCGAACCTCGCGCCGCCGCCATCGTCCCCGCTCCCGCGTTTGATCGCGCGCTCGATGTTGTCGCTCGGGACCGAGGAGGCCTTCGCCTTCTCCACGGCAGACGCGAGCGTCATGTTCGCGGCTGGGTCGGCTCCTCCCTCTTTCGCCGCGACCTCGACCGCACGAAGGAGCTTCGCGAACTGGTTCGACCGCTTCGAGTCTTTCGCGGCTTTCTTCCGTTTGATCGTCGCCCACTTGGAATGGCCGGACATCGCACCTACCTCGACAGAGAGAGGAAGTACTCGTGCAACGAGGTCTCCCCGATCAGCTCCGGGTGGAACGAGGCAGCGAGCAGATTCCCCTGCTGCAAGATGACCGGGCGGGTCTCGAACGTCGAGAGCACGCGGACGTCGGAGCCGACCTCCTCGATCCAGGGAGCCCTGATGAAGACACCGCGCACGGGATGGTCGATCCCCTCGACATCCACGTTCGCCTCGAACGAATCCACCTGGCGACCGTACGCGTTCCGGCGAACCGTGACGTCCATCAGCGAGAGCAGCGGGTCACCGTCGACGACCCGCTCCGCCAGCACGATCATCCCCGCGCACGTGCCGAAGACCGGCATGCCGTCACGGGCTCGCTCCCGGATGGGCTCAACCAGGTCGTAGCCCCGAGCCAGCTTCCCGATCGTGGTGGACTCACCACCCGGGATGACGAGACGATCGACGTCGGCGAGCTCCGCGGCGGTACGGACCTCGATCGCCGCGGCGCCCACCGAGGAGAGGACCCGGATGTGCTCGCGGAAATCGCCCTGCAACGCGAGCACACCGGTCTTCATCGCAGAGCGGCCTACCAGCCGCGGTCCTGGAGACGGGTCTCCAGCGTGCCGATCTCCAGACCCTGCATCGGCTCACCGAGACCGTGGGACACCTTCGCCAGGATCTCCGGGTCGTTGAAGTGGGTGGTGGCCTCCACGATCGCGCGGGCGCGCGGCGCCGGATCCGCCGACTTGTAGATCCCCGAACCGACGAAGACCCCGTCGACGCCGAGCTGCATCATCAGGGCGGCGTCGGCCGGCGTTGCGAGCCCGCCGGCGGCGAAGTTCACGACCGGGAGGCGGCCCTGCTCGGCGACCATCCGGACGAGGTCCACCGGGGAGCCGAGCTCCTTCGCCTTGGTGACGTACTGCTCGGGCCGGAGCTGGGAGACCTCGGCGATCTGGTGGAGGATCGTGCGCTGATGCCGTACGGCTTCGACCACGTTGCCGGTCCCGGCCTCACCCTTCGTGCGGATCATCGCGGCACCCTCGGCGATGCGGCGGAGCGCCTCGCCCAGATCTCGCGCCCCACAGACGAACGGCACGTTGAACGCCCACTTGTCGATGTGGTACTCCTCGTCAGCCGGCGTGAGCACCTCGGATTCGTCGATGTAGTCGACCCCGAGCGCCTGGAGGATCTGCGCCTCGACGAAGTGTCCGATCCGTGCCTTGGCCATCACGGGGATCGAGACCGCCTGTTGGATCTCCTCGACCTTGGTCGCATCGGCCATGCGGGCGACGCCGCCGTCCCGGCGGATGTCAGCGGGCACTCGCTCGAGCGCCATCACGGCGCAGGCGCCGGCGTCCTCAGCGATCTTGGCCTGCTCGGCGTTGGTGACGTCCATGATGACGCCTCCCTTGAGCATCTCCGCCAGCCCGGACTTCACGGTGAAGGTGCCGGTCTCGCGCTGCATTCCCACTCCTTCGTGATCGTCGGCGGCCGCGCACGGATGCGCTCGGATGGTTCGAGTGTACCGCCGCGACCTGCGGGGAAGCGCCCCGGCCTACCGCTCGAAGGTGACCTCGCCGTCGTCCTTGGGCACCAGTTGGATGAAGGTCGTCCCCGGCGCGAGCGCGATCTCCTCGCCGCCCTTCGTTTCGTACACGGTCACGTCACCCGGCGACGAGCGCTGCCACCGCGCGACGATGAGGCGGCCGTCGCGGAGGATCCACGCGCGGCCCCGGCCCACGAGCTTCACGTTCGGAGAGGGGAACCCGGCCACGTCGACGATGTTGGAGTCCGTCACGACGACCTCCTGGATCACGACGTTGTCGACGGCGATCGGTTTGCCGTTCTCCGCGAGCATCGGCTCCCCGTCGAGTTGCCGGACCCAGCGGTCCTCCGACCAGACCCACCCCACGACGTTGAAGGACGAGAACGCCACCGACGCCGACGTCCTCGGCTTGCTCGGTGCCGGCACCTCCTCGTCGAAGCGGAAGAGCGCTTCCGGGAGAGAGAGGTCGGCGCCCTCCTCCTTCGCGATCCGGTACAGCTTGTTCGTCGAGACGAAGAGGTTGTGCGGGGCCGAGCGCGAGTCGTCCCTGAAGAAGGCCTCGCTCGCGGTTGTCTCCGTGAGGGAGACGACGCCCGCATCCTCCAGGGCGGCCGACACCTGGGGGTTCGCGCCCGAGTACGCGAGGATCGGCTCGTCCGAGTACTGGACGAGGATCTTGGGGTCGGTCGTCCGAGCGCTCCGGACCGGCCCCGCCCGGGGAGCCTCCCGGCACTGGAAGAGCGCGGCGAACCGCGTGATGCTGCCCTCGACCGGCTCCTCGTAGATCACGTCCGCCCGTTCGAGCCCTGCGAGTGGGTAGGCGTCGTCGGTGTTCTCGATCTTCACCGCCAGCACGGGGCGCGCCGGCGCGCCCTTCCCTCCCGCTCGGAGCTCGCCCGTGAGCGGGCAGGGCTCCGGCCGCCCAGTCACCTTGTCCACGATCTCCTGGATCGGCTCGGGCGCGTTCCCCGTGAAGGCGAGCACGCCCAGCACGGCGACGACGGCCGCCAACGTCACGCCGATCGCGATCTTTCCTCGTCGGGTCAGCGCCACTGGATGACTCCCCTGTCCTGTTCGCGAACGAAAAAGGTCCCTTCCTCAGGGACCAGGTTCGAGACTAACCTCGCACCTCGCCTTGCCCAAACACCCCAGGGCATCTCGACGGGAACGTCACATCTCCTCCAGGCGGCGGATGCGCTCCGATAGTGGTGGGTGGGTCGAGAACAGGCGCTCCATCACTCCGAGCCGCTCCCCCTCGATCCGCGAGGGCTGATTCAGCCACAGGTGGGCGGTGGCGTTGTTCGCGGACCGCATCGCGGTCGGCGCGGTCTGGAGCTTCTTCAGGGCGGCGACCAGCCCCGGCGGATAGCGCGTGAGCATGGCCCCCTGCGCATCGGCAAGGAACTCCCGGTTCCGCGAGACCGCGAGGCGGATCAGCTGGCCGAATATCGGCGCCAGGATCAGCAAGACGAACCCGACGGCGAAGATCAACGCGGAAACGGCACCCCCTCCGGAATCGCCGCCCCGCCGCCCGCGGAACCCGCCCCACCACCACATCCGCATGAAGAACTCCGCGAGGAGCACGGCGGCCCCGACGAGCGTCGCCACGACCGTGCCGACGAGGATGTCTCGGTCGACGACGTGGGCCATCTCGTGGCCGATCACCCCCTCGAGCTCGACGCGGTTCATCGACTCGAGCAGTCCCTGCGTGGCCGCCACATGACTGTGCTCGGGATCGCGCCCGGTCGCGTAAGCGTTCGGGGCGCTCTCCGGCACGATCCACACCCGCGGCTTCGGGATCCCGGCGGCGATCGCGAGCCCTTCGACGATGTTGTGGAGACGAGGCTCATCTTCCTTGGAGACCTCTCGGGCCCGGGTGGACGCCAGCACGATCCGGTCCCCATAGAGATAGGACCCGACCGACATCGCGATGGCGACGATGAGCGCGATCACCAGACCCACCGGGCCGCTGTCGGTGAGCAGACCGATCGCATAGCCGACACCGCCGAGCAGGACGACGGCCAGCACGAAGAGGATCGCGGTCTTGCGCTTGTTCGCGGCGATCTGCTCGTACACGGCTAGGAGAGGTCCACCTGCACGGGGCCGCGAGTCGGCTCGTCGATCTCGAAGAAGGGGCGCTCTTCGAAGCCGAACGCGCGAGCGACGATCGATGATGGGAACGACTGGATCAGCGTGTTCAGCCGCATCACTTGATCGTTGTAGAACTGCCTCGCGTACGCGATCTTCGACTCCGTGCCGACGAGCTCCTCCTGAAGCGCCAGGAAGTTCTGGTTGGCCTTGAGGTCGGGATAGTTCTCGACGACCGCGAGGAGCTGGCGGAGACCGGCGGTGACCTGGTTCTCGGCGTCTGCCTGGTCCGCCACGCCCGTCGCCCCGAGGGAGCGTGCCCGCGCCTCCGTCACCTGCTCGAAGAGCTCCCGCTCGTGTGCCGCGTACCCCTTCACCGTCTCGACGAGGTTGGGGATCAGGTCGGCGCGGCGACGGAGCTGGACGTCGATCTGCGACCATCCGTTCTCGACGCGCGTCCGCAGCGTCACCAGTCGGTTGTAGATCCAGACACCGGCGAGCACCACGGCCACGACGATCCCGAGCACGATCCAGAAGGCGTTCATCTCGGCCTATCGTAGCCAGCGCTCTCGATCGCGCGGCCGTACAGCTCCTCCAGGCGGTCGACGACGATCGGCCAGTCGAAGGTACGTGCGCGCTCGCGGCCGGCTTCGCCGAGCCGCGCCGCCAGCTCCGGCTCCGTCAGGACACGGACCAGGCCGGCCGCGAGCGCCTCCGGGTCCCGGGGCGGCGCGAGGAGTCCTTCGACGCCGTCCGATACGACCTCCCGAAAGCCGGGGATGTCGGTAGCCACGATCGGCAGACCGGCCGCCATCGCCTCCACCAGAGCGATCCCGAAGCTCTCCTGCCCCACCGCCGGGGATACGAAGGCCTCGCACGCCGCGTGGAACGAGGGGACCCACTCGTTGGGCACGGCGCCGCGCATGTCGACCCGAGCCCGAGCCGACTCGGTCAGGAGCCCGAGTGCCTCCCGATCCTTGCCCTCTCCGACGACCACGAGCACGGCGTCCGGAACCTCCGCCAGCACCTTGGAGAGCGCGGCGATGGCGATCGGGAAGCCCTTCTGCGCGTCCAGGCGGTTCACCCAGAGGATCCTTCGTCCGGGCGGCAGGTCCGCGCGGGGCTCCGCGTCGGCGAAGGCTCCGACATCCACACCGTTCGGGACGATCTCCAGCGCCGCGTCATGCACCGCGCGTCGCAGGAACGACGCCGCGGTCTCGGAGACGGCGACGCCGAGGGTCACCCTCCGCCAGATGCGGCGGAGGATCGGGGCAGTGAGCTCCATCGCGACCGACCGGTCGAGGTAGGCGTGGACCGTGGCGACGACGGGGACCTTCGCGGCGAGCGTCGCGAACATCGAGGCGCTCGGCGTGAGCGGCTCGTGGACGTGCACCACGTCGGGACGGAGGGAGTCCAGTGCGGCCCGGGTCCGTCGGTACGAGAGCGGGGCGATCGGTGCGACCGTGCCCTGGTACGAGACCCGGATCGGCCGGCCCACCGAGCGGACCCACGGCTCCGAGGGCGTCGCGATGGTAGGCGCCAGCACCATCGTCTGATGACCGCGGTCGAGCAGGCGCGTCGCGAGGTTCTTGACGTGCACCTGGACACCGCCCGCCGCCTCCCAGGCGTACGGGCAGACGAGCGCGACCCGCACGACGACCTACGCGTCCCACGCGGGCTGGAACATGTGCCAGTCCGGCGGCGCGGCGGCGATCGCTCGCTCGAACGCCGTGGCCAGGGCCTGGGTGAGCGCGATGACGTCTTCCTTCCGTCGACCCGTCGGCTCGATCGACACCGGGGTCAGCACCTCGACCCATCCGTCCCGCGTGGTGTAGGTCGGACCCGAGATCAGCGGCGCTCCGGCGGAAAGCGCCAGGAGGGCAGGCCCCGCCGGCATCCGCCGGGTGCGGCCGAACATCTCGACCTCGACGCCGCCGCCGGAGAGATCCCGGTCCGCCACGAGCGCCACGATCCGATTCTGCTCGAGCCGTTGGGTGAGCTGCCTGCCCACGTGCTCGCTCGCGAGGTCGACGATGTCGATCCGGAGCCGGCGCCGGTGCTCGAGGAAGAGCTCGAAGAGCCGGTCGGGCTTCAGGTGCTCGGCCACCGCCACCACGGGCGCCACGCGGATCCCCATCGCCCGGCCGCCGACGTCCCAGTTCCCCGTGTGCGGCAGCGCGATCACCACCCCCTTGCCGTCTGCCAAACCCTTCTCGACGTGCTCGATGCCTTCGAACCGGAACGCGTCGAGCACCTGCTCATCGCTCCAGCCGAGGATGTTGAACGTGTCGAACCAGTACCTCCCATAGAGGGCGAACGCCTCGCGGGTGGAGGCCTGGACCAGCGTGTCCTCGGTCGGGCGGCCGAGGACCTGAGCCTGGTTCGCGGCGACGGTCGCTCGGGCGCGGGACGCGAGGCCGTAGAAGAGCAGGCTCGCCCTCTCGTACCACGATCGCCCGCTCCTCGTCGGCAGGATCTGGCCGAGCCAGCTCATGAAGCGGTACACCAGATATGTCGCCGTCTCGACGGCCGCCCGTCGAGCGTTCACGCGGCTCTTTCCTCCTGGGCGACCTGCCCCGCCCGCACGACCGCAGCGAGCCCGGACATCGCCGCCACGACCCACACCGCCCAGGTCCAGCCGAACAGGAGGAACGCAACCACCAAGACGTAGCGCGCCCCTCGCGTCACGTGCCGCTCCTCCACCGAATAGCCGAGGGCCGCGCCACGCGCTCGGATGTAGCCCGCAACGAACGACAGGCTCAGGGCGGCGAGTGCCGCGATGGCCACCGACGAGCTTCCGTCCCGCGCGACCCATGCGATCCCCGACAGCACGGCGGCATCCCATGCCCGGTCGAGGAGGTCATCAAGCATCCGGTCGGTAGGACCGCCGGCGCCGTGATTGGCCCGATGACCCCCGAGCAGGAGCAGCGCCCCGGAGGCGCCGGCTGCCCAGCCCGCGGGACGGACCTCACGTGCGACCACGAGCCATCCCGCTCCCGCCGCGAGCGCGCCGCCGGCCACGAGGACCGAGCGGGTGATCGCGGTGCCGGGTGGCTGGCGTTCGAACCTCAGCAAGCTCCGCATCGCAGGTCGGGCGAGCGTAGCAACTCTGTAGGATTCCTCCTCACTGCCGCCCCCTCGCCCTCGAAGGAGCCTTTCTTGAAGACCTACGACGCGAAGGACATCCGCAACGTCTTGTTGGTGGGGCACGGGGGTTCGGGGAAGACGACGCTGCTGGAGGCGATGCTGTTCGCCTCGGACGCTGTCACCCGGATGGGAACCGTCGAGGACGGCAACACGGTGTCCGACCACGATGCCGACGAACAGCGCAGGCAGATCTCCGTATCGCTCGCGATGGCCCCGATCGAGTGGAAGGACGCCAAGATCAACGTCCTCGACGCTCCCGGGACCGCGGATTTCGTCGGCGACGTCCGCTCGGCGGTCCGAGCCGCGGACGCGGTCATCGTCGTGGTCTCAGCCGTCGACGGTGTCGAAGTCCAGACGGAGTTCGCGTGGGAGCTCGCCGTCCAAGAGAACCTCCCTCGCGCGATCTTCGTGAACAAGCTGGACCGTGAGCGCGCGGACTTCCAGAGCACGCTCGACCAGCTCGTGTCCTCCTTCGGGAACCAGGTCGCTCCGTTCGAGCTCCCTATCGGCGCGGAGCAGGAGTTCAACGGCATCGCCGATCTCCTCCACGAGAAGGCCGACCTGTACCCATCGGGCCCCAAAGCCGAGGAGTCCGAGTGGCCCGACGAGGTGCACGCGATCGCAGATCCCGCTCGCGAGAAGCTGATCGAAGCGGTGGCGGAGTCCGACGACGCCTTGATCGAGAAGTACCTCGATGAGGGCACGCTCCCCGAGGACGTCATCACGCAAGGGGCGAAGGACGGCTTCACGAACGCCCGCCTCGCACCCGTCTTCGTGGGTTCCGCGTCCAAGGCGATCGGGATCGATCGGCTGTTGGATTTCATCGTCGAGGAGTTCCCCTCACCGCTGGACCGCGCACCGCTGGACGTCATCGGCAAAGGCGGCGAGGAGAAGGAGCGGACGCCCGACGCGAACGGCCCCCTCACCGCCTTCGTGTTCAAGACGCTCTCCGACCCCTTCGTCGGGCACATCACGATGTTCAGGGTGTTCAGCGGGAAGGTTCGTCCCGACTCGTCGGTCCACAACGCGACGCAGGGAACGGAGGAGCGGATCGGACAACTGTTCGCTCTGAAGGGCAAGGAGCACGAATCCGTCTCGGAGGTGCCCGCGGGTGACATCGGGGCCGTCGCCAAGCTGCCGCACACCCACACGGGAGACACCTTCGCCACGAAGGACGATCCCGTCCAACTCCCGCCCGTGGAGCTCCCCGAACCCCTGCTCGCGTACGCGATCTCGCCCAAGACCAAGGGCGACGAGGACAGGCTCGCGACCGGTCTGGCGCGCCTTCGCGAGGAGGATCCGACGTTCCGTGTGGCCCGGAACGACGAGACCCACCAGACGGTGATCTACGGGATGGGCGAGGCACACCTCGGCGTGCAGATCGAGCGCCTGAAGGCGAAGTTCGGAGTCGAGGTCGAGACGAAGCCGGCGAAGATCGCCTACCGGGAGACGATCCGCGGCAAGGCGAAGGCGCAGGGCCGCCACGTGAAGCAGTCCGGCGGCCACGGCCAGTACGCGGTGTGCGAGATCGAGATCGAACCGCTCCCCCGCGGCGAAGGGTTCGTCTACGAGGACAAGATCTTCGGGGGCGCCATCCCCCAGCAGTTCATCCCCTCGATCGAGAAGGGCATCGTGAAGACGATGTCGGAGGGCGTGCTCTCCGGGAACCCGATGGTCGACATCAAGGTGACGCTCGTCGACGGAAAGTTCCATGCGGTGGACTCCTCCGACATGGCCTTCCAGATCGCGGGCTCATTGGCGCTGAAGGAAGCGGTCGAGCAGGGTGGCGTCGCGCTGCTCGAGCCGGTCGTGCAGCTCGCCGTGACGGTCCCCGAGTCGTTCACCGGCGACATCATGGGAGACCTGAACGCCAAGCGCGGGAGGATCCAGGGCATGGACCAGATCGGCGGCGGCAAGCAGGTGATCAACGCCTTGGTGCCCCAGGGTGAGGTCGCCCGCTACGTCATCGACCTCCGGTCGATGACGGGCGGGCGCGGCGCGTTCTCGATGAACTTCTCCCACTACGACGAGATGCCGCAGCACCTCGCGCAGAAGGTGATCGACGAGTACCAGCAGGCTCGCGAGGAGGCGCACAAGAGATAGCGCCATCGCAGCCGCGCTCAGCGCGGGCTCGCGTCGAGCAGGAACGCCAGCACGAGCTCTTCGAATCGCTCGGGCTGGCGCATGTTCACCACGTGGTCGGCGCCCTCGACGACCACTTTCCTTGATCCGATGATCTCGTGGACGAGGAGATCGGCGAGCCGCCTCATGTCCGGAGGGTCGTGCTCGGCTTCGAGGATCAGCGTCGGAACGTCGATCTCGGTCAGCCGGTGTGCCGCCGGCGGGTCCAGCTGCTCCTCGCCACTCTCGTCCATCACGATCTCGTGGAGGTTGTCGAACGCGATCTGTCGGATCCGAGCGCCCCGTTCATCCGAGGTGCCGAGCGGCGCCCAGATCTCGAGCCGGAGCTCCTGGGCGCGCTCCAGGTGGCCGGCCTCGATCGCGGCCTCGATCGGCCCGTCGCGCTGCGCCCACCACTCCTCTTCTTCTTCGGTGGCTTCGAAGCCACCCAGGCCGGCCGCCACCGGGACCAGCCCCCAGACCTTCGCCGGACGCTCCAGCAGGAAGTCGATCGCGATCGCGCCCCCCATCGAGCACCCGACGAGCGCGCTCTGGGTCACCTCGACAGCATCCAGGAGGGCGTCGAGGTCGCGGACGTGCGAGTACGTCGTCCCCGGCTCCGGACGACTGGATCTCCCGTACCCGCGGACGTCATACCGCAGGACCCTGTAGCCGGCGTCGACGAACGTCAGGAACTCTCGGTCCCATGTCCGCATGTCCCAGAGCCCGGGGTGGATCAACGTCACCACGGGTCCCTCACCGGCGATCTCGTAATGGAGCGACGCGCCGTCAGACAGGTCGAGCATCGGCATCCCGCTGAGCCTACCGACCGGTCGATCGGGACATCAGACCGGGACGAGCACCAACGGGAACAGCGCCAGCAGCCAGCTCGTGAGCGAGCCGATCAAGAGGTACTCGGTCACGACGTCGATCGTGCGACCCGGCGGTCCCGCCGCACCGGGCTCGTTCCGAAGCCCGTTGAGCTCCGGGTAGCGAAGCAGGCCCTTCGCCCCGATCACGAGGGCCGCCGCGGTCGCCTCGCCTGCCAGGCCAAGGCCGAAGATCAGCACGCGCTCCAAGGGACCGATCACGCGGCCGCCACGGAGACGCTGCTCGGCGTTCGAGAACCTGGTGCCCATCGCGGTCAGCCCCAGTCGGACGATCGCGTTGCTCGTGGCGAAGAGCATCGTCAGGACGCCGGCGACGAAAAGCGCCCGCTCCAGCGATGCGCCGGCCACGAGCGGGAACGGCAGCTGGTGAACGCCACGCGCGAGGATCGGCTCGTTCCGGAAGCTGGAGACGGGCTCCGCTCCGAACAGCGCCACCGCCACGAAGGCCGCGAGGACGAACAACAGCGCGCCCAGCGCCCGGAGCGCGCTCATCCTCGACGGATCCCGCCGCAGCACGATCCACACGGCGATCGTGACGCCGGTCAGGAGCGTGAGGAGGATGAGCGTCGGGGTCGTCGCACCGCCCGCGAGACCGAGGACGAGCGGAGCGACGAAGCCGGTGACGGTCGCCCCGATCGTCCTCGGACCGGCCTTCGGCTCGCCCGAGAGGCCGGCCACGAGATCCGCGAGCCCGATCGACACGAGCCAGATCCCAACGGCGATCACGTGACGGCCTCCCGCAGCTCCTCGTGCGCTCGACGGATCGCGTAGAGGCCACCCCGGATCGCCCGCTGCGAGAGCGCGGACGCGCTGATGCCTTCCGCCTCCGCGATCCTCGTCAGCGAGTCGTCCGCGAGCAGCCCAAGCATCGCCGCCGCATCGCGCGTGTCCATCGCGGCCACCAGCTCGTCGCGACACTGCAAGAACGCGTTGACCGAGGCCACGCGGAACGACCGCTCATCGTCTGCGTCGACCCAGCGGGTCCGGAGCCCCCTCGGCGACTCCTGCCGCTGCGTCAGCTCGCGAACGTGGTCGACCGCCTCCCTCGCGGACCACCACGCGGGCCCGTCCTGGTTGAAGGGCGCGCGCGACTCCCCGAAACTGATCAGGGGTCCCGATCCGATCCCGAAACGCACGTCCACCCCTCCTCGCAGCGCCAACCGGACGACCAGCGTCGCCTCCAGCGCCGACACGAGGTCGGCGAAGAGTCCCTGGAACTCGTCGCCGATCGTAGGGGTCAGCGGCTGCATCGGCGCGAGCCGATCGTTCGCGAGCGCCAGCGCCTCGGCGACCGAGACTCGGCGTCGTTCGGGGTCCGGGTGTCCTCGCGACCCGACGACGTCTCCCAACACCGCGACGACGTGCTCCTGCGTTTCCACGATATGAAGGATATGGCTTCACAGTGAAGATGTAAAGGCCTTGCCTTCACGCCGAGGATCTGCAGGTATGGGCTTCATCTTTCGGACGAGAATCGTGGTGCGAGCCGCTTCGCCGTCTCCTCGACCAGCTCCGGCAGCACGAGCGTCTGGCCAACGACCGGCATGAAGCTCGTGTCCGCGCTCCACCGCGGCACGACATGCCAGTGCAGATGGTCGGGAACCCCGGCGCCGGCCACCCGCCCCAAGTTCATCCCGATGTTGAAGCCGTGCGGCGCGTACTCCTCCCTCAGAGCCTTCACTGAACGCTGGAGGAGCCGCTGGAGCGCCAGGATCTCGTCGTCGCCGACGGCCTCGAGGTCGCCGACGTGCCGTGATGGGATCACCAGGACGTGGCCCGGGCTGTACGGGTACCTGTTCAGAACGACGTATGCGAGGTCCTCCCGGGCGAGGACACGCTCGGACTCCTCGCCGTCGCCGATCCGGCAGAAGATGCAGGGTGCGTCGGGCGGCTCGGCCTTCGCTGCCTGGATGTACTCCATGCGCCACGGGCTCCAGAGGCGCTCCATCTATGGCGCCTGCTTCTGGCCGTCGCGCCCCTCGTCGGCGCCGCCCATCCGTCTAGAAGGCGCTCTGGCTGAGGGCACGCGTCCGTGCCTCCTCCGCGAGCGTCGACACGATGCGATCGAACGGTACGCCTGCGTGCTCCTCCCCCGACCGGTCGCGGACGGTGAACGTGCCGGCCTCGAGGTCGCGATCGCCGACGACCACGACGTACGGCGCCTTCATCAGCTGCGCCGCGCGGATCTTCTTCCCGACGGTCTCCTTCGTCTCGTCGATGTGCACCCGGAGACCCGCCGCCCGCGCCTCGGAGGCGAGCTCCTGGCAGTTCGGGACATGCCGGTCGGCCACCGGGACGAGCCTGACCTGCTCCGGCGAGAGCCACAGGGGGAACGCGCCGCCGTAGTGCTCGATCAGCACGGCGCTGAACCGCTCGAGGCTCCCGAGGATCGCGCGGTGGATCATCACCGGCCGATGTCGCTGGTTGTCGTCGCCCGTGTACTCCATGTCGAAGCGCTCGGGCAGCGCGAAGTCGCATTGCACGGTGGTGAGCTGCCAGAGGCGGCCGATCGCGTCGCGGAAGTGGAAGTCCACCTTCGGGCCGTAGAACGCGCCCTCCCCCTCGGCGACGCGGTAGTCGAGGCCGCTCTTCTCGAGCGCCTGCGTCAGGGCCTCGGTCGCGCGAGCGGCGGTGGCCTCATCCACTATCGACTGAGCCACCGGGAGGGTGGAGAGCTCGACGAGGGGATCGGTGAAGCCGAACGTCCGATGGACCTCGAGCGTCAGCTCGAAGACGCCAAGGATCTCGTCGATCAGCTGGTCCGGGGTGCAGATGATGTGCGAATCGTCCATCGTGAGGCCGCGGATCCTGAGCAGGCCGTGGAGGGTCCCCGCCTTCTCGTGGCGGTAGACCGTCCCCAGCTCCGACAGACGCATGGGCAGGTCGCGATAGCTGCGGACCTGCGACTTGTACACCAGCACGTGGAACGGGCAGTTCATCGGCTTGACGTAGTAGTCGCCGGTGTCCGCTTCCATCGGCGGATACATGTTCTCCTTGTACTTCTCGAGATGGCCGCTCGTCTCCCACAGCACCGAGCGAGCGATGTGTGGCGTCACGATCAGGTCGTAGCCACGCTCGGCGTGGAGGTTGCGGACCCAGTCCTCGAGCTCCTTCCGGAAGATCCCGCCGCGCGGATGCCAGAGCCACAGGCCCGGTCCCAGCTCGTCGGGACTGGAGAAGAGATCCAACTCGCGCCCGAGGCGCCGGTGGTCACGCTTCTCCGCCTCCTCGAGCCGATGCAGGTGCGCCTCGAGGTCCTCCTCGGTGGCCCACGCGGTGCCGTAGATCCGGGTCAGCATCGGGTTGGTCTCGACGCCGCGCCAGTAGGCACCTGCGGTCGAGGTCAGCTTGAAGGCGCCGAGACGCCCGGTCGACGGCACATGCGGCCCTTCGCACAGGTCGATCCAGCCGTCGTTGCGGTACAGCGACACGATCTCGCCCGAAGTGACCTCGCCCTCGGACGTCCCGATCGCCTGGATGATCTCCCGCTTGAAGGGCTGGTCCTCCAGGCGCGCGCCGGCTTCCTCCCGACTGGCCTCTTCCCGGATGAACGGCTGGTCCTCCTTGACGACCCCACGCATCTCGTTCTCGATCGTGGCCAGGTCGTCCTCGCGGATCGGAGACGGAAGATCGAAGTCGTAGTAGAAGCCATCCTGGATCGGTGGTCCGATCGCGTACTTCGCCCCTGGGAAAAGGCGGCAGACCGCTTGCGCCAGCACGTGAGCGGTGGAGTGGCGAAGGACGTGGAGCCCCTCGGCGGACGCCGGCTCGACCGGCTCGACGGTCGAGTCGGCGGCTTCCTGTGCATCTGGGACGTACGAGAGGTCGCGGAGCACGCCGTCGACGCGCGCCGCGATCGCCTCCGGTGGCAGCACGGCGCCGACCGGCTCCCCCTCGGGGAGCTCGACGTGGGCACCGTCCGGCAAGGTCAGTCGAGGCACGGGCGCCATGATATCGGTGGGGTCCGGGCGCTCCGACGGGCGCTACTCGTAGGAGATCGCTTCCAGGACCTTGATCCGCGAGGCTCGGATCGCCGGTGCGATCGACGCCACGAGCCCGAGGAGGGCGGCGATCACCGCGAACGCGACCAGGAGGCCCCACGGGATCGCCAAACGTGACACGCCGAGGTCGGCCAGCGCCTGCTGCATCGCCCATCCGAAGAGGAGCCCGATCGCGATCCCGAGCACGGCACCGAGCAGGGACACGATCACGGCCTCGATCACGATCATCCAGCCGATCTGGCCTCGCTGCATACCGACCGCGCGCAGGAGCCCGAGCTCGCGGACGCGCTCGTAGATCGACAGCGCGAGGGTGTTCGCGATCCCGAACGCGGAGATGATCACCGACAGCACCAGGAGCACCAGGACGATGCCGAAGACCTGATCGATCAGCCGGTCCTGCTCTGCCTTGAACTGGGCCTGATCGCTGATCTCGACGTTCGGGAACTCGCCGGCGACCTCCTCCAAGGCAGCTCTCGCCTGTTCGAGGGAGACGCCGTCCGCCTTCCGAACGAAGACGAGGTAGTCCAATTGCTCCGCGACGTTCTCCTCGTACTCCTCGAGCGAGATCGTGTAGTCGCCGAGCAGGCGGTTGTCCGTGTAGATACCGACGATCCTCAGCTGCTGCGTTCCGGTCCGAGCGAACCGAACGGGGAGCTCATCCCCGATCTCCAGTCCACGAGCCCGCGCGGGTCCTACGTGGATCAGGATCGTCCCCGGCTCGGCCAACGCTGCGGGGGTCCCGGCCTCCATCGGCACGCTCACCACGTCCTCGACCGTCGTCTCGTCCACACCGGCGATGAAGGTCAGGCCGCCGCCGATCTTCACGCCTGCCTGCCGGAACGGCGACACGGCGGCGAACTCGTCGCGCTCCGACAGCTCGTTGGCGATCCCCGGGCTGAAGGGCTGGAACCCGGAGGCGCTGAGGATGAAATCCGCGCGCAGCGTCTCGTCGAGGGTGTCGGACGCCGACGCCTTCAGCGTCGTCATGAAGACCGAGACGAACACGACCAGACCGAGGCCGATCATCAGCGCTGCGGCCGTCGACGCCGTCCGGCGCGGGTTCCGCTTCGCGTTCTCTTGCCCGAGGCGGCCGGTCATCCCGAGACTCCGCGCGGGGGCCCCGATCGCGGTCGCGAGCGGCCTCGCCACGAACGGGGACAGGACCGCGACGCCGATGAAGGTGAACATCGCGCCGAGGCCAACGATCGCCGCGGGCTGGGGTACGTCTCCGAAGAGTCCCGCGGCGATCGCCGCCACACCGGCCGCCGTGAGCAACCCACCGACGATCGAACGGCGGCGGAGCGACGCGGTCGGAGCGACGGTTCCCTCGCGCAGGGCCTCGATCGGCGAGACGCGCGACGCGCGACGCGCCGGGAACACCGACGCCACGACGGTCACGACGGTACCGACCACGAACGCTGCGATGATCGTGGTCGGCAGGATCGCGAGCGGGGTCGGCGGCAGCTCCAGCCCGATCAGCTCGAGGCCTTGCTTGAGCAGGACCGCGAGCCCGATCCCCGCGGCGAGCCCGACGGCAGAGCCAAGAAGCCCGATCACGAGGGACTCGATGACCACGGACCTGAACACCTGTCCGCGGCTGGCACCCAGCGCTCGCAGGAGCCCCAGCTCGCGGGTCCGCTGCGTCACCACGATGTTGAACGTGTTGAAGATCACGAAGGCCCCGACGAACAACGCGACGAACGCGAACACGAGCAGCGCCGTGCGGAGGAAACCCAAGCCCTCGCGAACCTGTTCCGTCTGCTCGGAGGCGGCGTCGGTCGCAGTGATCGCCTGGAAGCCGGACGGGAGCACCTCCTGGACCTGCGCGGCGACCGAGACCGCCGACGCCCCCTCTTGCGCCACGATGTAGATCTGATCGAAGCTGCCTTCGCGGTCGAAGAGACGCTGCGCGGTCTCGAGCTCGAACGACGCGACCGTGGCGCCGCCGATCGTGGTGGTGGACGGCAGCGCGATGACCCCGGTCAGCCGGTACGGGTCCACTCCCAGCGGTGTGACGATCTTCACCTCGTCACCGATCTCCAGACCCGCCTCCTCGACGGTGTCCGCGTCGATGACGACCTCGTCGTCGGACTCCGGCGGCTCCCCCGTGAGCTCGAACGGGGTGACGTCCGGGTCCCACGAGCTCCCGATCGTCGGGGCGCCGCCGCCCGAGATCACCTCGCCGGTCTGCGGGTCGATCACCTGCGCGAAGCCGCCCACGCTGCCGTTGGCCGCGGCCACATCGGGCAAGGCCTCGACATCTCCCAGGACATCCTCCGGGATCGGGTTCCGCTCCTGGCCTCCTCCCCCACCACCGCCGGCCGCGATGTCTTGGAACGCGTTCTCCGCCTGCACGACGACGTCGGTCTTCGCGAAGATGTCCCCGAACAGGTCGTCGAACGCGGACAGTGCGGTGTCGGTGAGCACCAGCGTCCCCGCGACGAAACCGACGCCCAGGACGATCGCGAGCGCCGTGAGCGCGAGGCGAAGCTTCCTCGCCAGGAGGCTCTTCAGCGCGGCGCGCCACATATCAGGTCTCCAGCAACTTCATCCGGTCGAGGACCTTCTCCGCCGTCGGTTCCCGCATCTCGTCCACGATCTGACCGTCGGCGAGGAACACGATCCTGCCCGCGTAGCTCGCGCCGACGGGATCGTGGGTGACCATCACGATCGTCTGTCCGTGGTCGGTCACGGCGGCCTTGAGGAACGTGAGCAGCTCCTGGGACGCACGGGAGTCGAGGTTCCCGGTCGGCTCGTCCGCGAACACGATCTCCGGGCGCGAGACGAGCGCACGCGCCGCCGCGACACGCTGCTGCTGACCGCCCGAGAGCTCCGTGGGCAGGTGCGTGAGTCGATCCCGGATCCCGATCGTGTCGACGACCTCGTCGAAGCGCGTCTTGTCGACGTCGTGCCCGGCGATGTCACTGGGAAGCGTGATGTTCTCGGCTGCCGTGAGCGTCGGCACCAGGTTGTACGCCTGGAAGACGAAGCCCACGCGGTCGCGCCGGATCTCGGTGAGATCCTTGTCTTTGAGGTGAGTGAGGTCCTGGTCGCCGATCCAGACCGTGCCCGAGGTGGGCTTGTCCAGACCCGCCATGATGTGCAGCAAGGTGGACTTCCCAGAGCCCGAGGCGCCCATGATCGCCGTGAACTCGCCTGCGGCGAACTCCACGGACACGCCGCGGAGCGCCTCCACGGCAGCCGCCCCCGCGCCGTAGACCTTCTGAAGATCGACCGCGCGGGCGGCGGCGGTTCGGGTTTCCGTGAGCATCGTGGTTCCCCCTCGAGAGACGTAGCCGGGCAGCTTACTGACAGATGTGAACGGATCGTCTCCGCCGAGCCACAGGTCGCTTTGTTGGGCGGCCGCGATCTCGCGACGCTTGTCGGCATGGTGTCGCCGGGGCATCTAGCATCCTGTTCCGTGAGTGCTCGACCGTGATCTTCGTCCTCGTCGGTGCCGTTCTCGCCGGCGCCGCACTGTTCTTCTATGGGCTTCTCCGCTTCCAGAACGGGTGGGACGGACTCATGATGAAGGAGTTCGCCATCTGGTTGATCGTCATCGGCACGTCAGCGGGAGAGCTCCTCGGCCTTGTCGTTGCTCGGGTGACACTCCTCCCGTGAGACGCCGAACCCGGTTCGTCATCCTTGCCGCGATGTGCGGAGTCCTGGTCGGTCTCGTGTAACTTCCGGCGCCGGGTCTTCGCCACCGGCCTCGGTACGAGCTGAGGTGAACGATGGCCTACGGGTGAACGATCTCCGACATTCGGCTGTATCTTTCGCCGTGGCCCACGGAGCCAACGTCTATGCCGTGCGGCGGATGGTCGGCCACTCCAAGCCCTCGATCACCCTCGACGTCTACGGGGAGCTTTGGGACGACTCTCAGGAGCGTTGCCACCAAACTGGACGAAGCGATCCGGACTGAGATGGTGGCTTGATCACGGGGGTGAGCGCCGTCCGCATGATGTCCGTGATCCCGCCGAGCTTCCGGCGCAGCTCGTCGCGCTCGGCGCGAACGGCCTTGAGCTCTGCCGCGAGTGCCGCGTTGCTAGGCATCCTGGTCCCCTTCCTGTCGCGCCTCTCCGGGGTGGGGGCGATAGCGGGACTAACCGACCACCTGAACCACGATTGAACCAATCTATGCGCAAGACACGGAACTCCAAATACGTAAATTGCACCCGTTGATCCTGTTTCAGTTTCGTTTCACTTTCGGCCTCGAAGCAAAGGCACAAGAGAGCCCCAGGCCGCTGACCTGGGGCTTTTCCGTGGGCGCGGGAGGTTTTGAACCTCCGACCTCTTGCGTGTGAAGCAAGCGCTCTCCCACTGAGCTACGCGCCCGAGATGGGCCACGATAGCAGAGGTCCTGTTCAGCTCCGAGGCGCCTCTTCGAGGTGGCCATCCGTCATCGTGAGCACGCGATCGAGGTGGCGGATCACCTCCGGATTGTGGGTCGCCACGACGACGGCGGTCCCCGCGTTGGCGGAGCGGCGGAGCGCAGCGAAGACCCGCTCCGCCGACGCCGTGTCCTGGTGCGCCGTGGGTTCGTCGGCGAGCAGGACGCTCGTGGGCACCGACAGCGCGCGAGCGATGGCGGTCCTCTGCTGCTCCCCCACCGAGGCCTCCCGCGGGTACCGGGACCGGAGGTCGCCGATCCCCAGTAGGCCGATCAGGTCCTCGATGTCGTCCGACCGCTCGTCGAGGCTGTCGGACAGCCGAGCCGGATAGGCGATGTTCTCCTCGACCGTGAGCTCCTCCATCAAGCCCAGCTTCTGCGGGACGACCGCCACGGCGGACCACGCCGGCGACGACGCGTCCACGGGCTCGTGCCACTGCACCTCGCCCGCGCTCGGCCGCTCCCAGCCGGCGATCACGTTGAGCAGCGTGGTCTTCCCCGAGCCGGACCGGCCGACGAGACCCACCAGCTCACCCCGCCTCGCATCGAAGCTCACCGACTCAAGAGCGTGCACGACATCGCCGCGGTGGTGGTGGAACACCTTGCTCAGATCGCGCACCGACACCGCCGCGTCGACATCGACATCGGCGAGCCGGCCGGCCGCGTAGTAGCGCGCCGCCGCCGTGGGAGGAGCGCCCGGCGGCTCCGGATGCGTCCCCTTCACCCGCCCGTGATCGAGCTCGATGACCTCGTCGGCGAGTCGCCGGACCGTGCCGTCGTGTGTCGCCACCACGAAGGTCACGCCCCTATCCACCAGCGCGCGCACGCCGTCCATCACGAGCTGCCCCGACTCGCTGTCGAGCTCGGCCGTCGGCTCGTCCGCGACGACGACCGAGGAGCCCGCCGCGACCGCTTGGGCGAAGGCTGCGCGCTGCTGCTCCCCTCCCGAGAGCTCGTCGGGGCGATGATCGATCCGGTGGCCGATTCCGAGACGCTCAAGGATGTCGACGCCGCCTCCGACGCTGGATCGCCCGGACACGAGTTGAAGGTGCTCGCCGATCGTGAGGTTCGGCAGGAAGTTGTCGGACGGGCGCTGGAACACGTAGCCGACGACGTGCCGACGGAGTCGTCGGAGTCCGCGCGACGAGGTCCGGCCCACGCTCCGCTCTCCGACCCACACATCGCCCGAGGTCGCCCGATCGATGCCGGTCAGCACCCGCAGGAGCGATGACTTCCCGCTGCCAGACGGCCCGACCACCGCGGTGAGCACCCCGGCCGGGAAGCTGAGCGTCACGCCGCGGAGCGCGTGCACGGCGCCGGTCGGCGTTCGATACGTCTTCACGAGATCGACGCAGCGGGCGGAGACGATCTCATTCGGCAACTCGCAGCACCTCCCCCAGGTCGACAGCCGCCGCACGTCGATGCACCAGCCAGCCGCCGAAGACCGCCACGAAGGCCAGACCCACGACGGTCCAGAGGGCCGCGGCGACCGGAGCCTCGAACAACGGAGGCGGCGGGATCGTTTGCAGCGGGTCGAGGAGCGGGGCGATCAGGCGACCCGCCACCACCCCGGTCGTCGCACCGAGGACGAAGGCCGCGACCAGCATCGAGGCGAGCTCGAGCACGAGGGCCGCCCGGGCCTGCCCGTCCCGCATCCCCATCCGCGTCGACAAGACGTTCGAGACGGTCCGCGCCCGTTGCCGCGCCTGCAGGTAGACGACCAGCACGCCGATCACGAGCACGGCGGCGGCGAGCCCGAGGACGTTCAGCATCGAGAACGTGTCGATCGCGGCCGCGATGAACGGCACGTCCTTCACCTCCTCGGCCGTAAGCGTCCCGAGCGGGAAGGCCTCGAGCTCACCGACCGACGCGAGCGCCTCGTCGGTCGGGCCCGCGATCCAAAACTCGGAACGGGCGCTCGGGCGTTCGAGCGGGTTCCCGCCCGCGCCGAGGCGACGCTCGAGGGAGCTGGCATCCACGACGAGGACGGGGTCGTCGGAGGACACGCCCGGGAACGCAACGGCGCGGCCGACCACCTCGATCGGCGTCTCGATCTGTGCGATCGCGATCCCCGTGGGATCGCCCTCGCCCTGCACCAGCAACACGGGCAACGGGCCGCTCTCGGATGGCAGCCGAGCCACGAGGTCCTCGAGCGGATCCTCGGAGAACGAGTCGTCCCAGAAGGCGGCGCCTACGATCGACTCGGGCTCGATACCGAGCATGTCGAACGGCACACCCCCAGGCGTCATCGAGCCCGCGTACTTGACCCGCGAGGCGCGCGTGATCGGCAGGGGGAAGCGTTCCTGCTCCGGCGCGTTCGAGTCGATCAGAACCTGGACGTCGCTCCCGACGAACACACCCGCCTTCGCGTCCACCGTCGCCCGCAGGGATCCCACCATCGTCTGGGAGTCGATGAAGATGCCGAGGCAGAGCGCGGCGGCGCCGACGAGCAACACGGTGAGCTTCGGGAGTCCGGTCAGTCGGTGGAACGTGAGGTAGGTGACCGGTGATCGGCCCGAGGCCCGAGACCCCGTCCTCCGGAGCACCTCGACGAGGATCCGGGCGCCGAGTGTCGCGAAGCCGGCGACGAAGAGCACCGGGAACACGAGGAGCAACGCGCTGGGGCGCAGGATGTTCAGGCGCGTGTCCTCGATCAGGGCGCCGCCGGCGTTGAGCCTCGACAAGACGAGCAGCGACCCGGCGATCGGCAGGATCTCCCACGGCACCCATGAGAGCCGACGCTTCGAGGAGTGGGCCTCGAAGGTCCGGATGAAGGAGACGCCCGACACGATGCCGAGCACGACCAGACCGGCGGCGCCGGCGGCCACGGCCCATGTGATCGAGACCGTCCGGGCCGACGGGGACACCGGCCCCGGCGGCCCGAACGTGGCGATCAGCCACGACGCCGCCACGAAACCTGCGGCCGCCCCCAAGCAGATCGGGATGACGGCTTCGACCGTGGCCTTGCCGGCGAACCGGAAAGGGCCCCAGCCGTGGGCGTGGAGGAACGCCGCCTCGGTGCGTCGCCCGGCCACCGCGAACGCCGCGGCCGCAGCCACCACGGCTGCCGCCACGCCGAGGCCCGCGATCAGGAGCAGTCGGAGCGGACCTGCGGCGGTGGCCGTCCTCCGATCGACCTCATGGAGTACGAGCGGCATCGACGAGCGGAACTCCGTGTCTCGGCGATGGGCGAAGAAGCCCAGCCCCGCCACGTATCCCTGACCGCAGCACCCGAAGAGGCGACCCAACCGGGTGTGTCGGTCCGTGACCAGGCGCAGCGCGCGAGATGCGTACATCCGGACGTCGCGCGCCTCGTCCACGTTGAGTGACAGGTCATCGATCGGTGCGACCCACCCGTAGTCCACGTCCCGTGCTTCCGGATCGTGCAGCTCGCGCGTCAACCGGACCGCGTCCTCAGGCCCGACGAGGATGAATTGGGGCTGCTCCGGGCAGTCAGGGCATTGACGAAAGATCTGCTCGCTCCAGGGCGACCAGTATCCGGACGTCGGCGACTTGTAGAGGGCGCGATAGACACCGCCGACGCGGAGCACGGGCCCCCCGTTCAGCTGGATCTCATCACCCGGGCCGACCCCAACGAAGTCCGCCACCGAGTCCGGCACCAAGGCTCCGTCCGAACCATCGCCCGCGATCACGTCGACGTGCCTCTCCGCGTCCGTCCCGGAGAAGATCCGACCGCCGACCGGGCCGGACGCAGGCTCTCCCCCCCCAGGGAGGGTGACGAGCGCATCGGCCCCGAGGACGAACCGGATCGGGGATCCGAGGTTCGGGCCCTCCGCGGCGATCCGGCCGAACGCTTCGTCCAGCCGGTCGGCCAGGAGCTCCTGCCCGCCCCGGGCCTTCTCCTGGAAGCCCACGTTCGTGATGCTGTAGAAGAGCCCGGCGCCGTTCCGGCCGATCGTGGGATCCGCGATCCTCGCGCGAAGGAGATCGCCCTCCGAGCGCGAGAGGAACAAGGGGAACGCGGCCGCGACGAGAGCGAGGAGCAGCGCGCCGACCACGACGGCGGCGAGGAGGCCCGGGTAGCGGACGAGCGCGAGCGGCGCTTTCCTCCAGAGAGGGCTCCCGACACCCTGGCGTTTCCCCGCATGCTGGCCCGTCAGCGGAACCCTCCTCCCGGTTGACCCATACATACGCCCGTCGAGGGTCTTTCGGTTCCCCGGGAGTGGGTGGGGACCCGTGGGGAAGGATGCTACCGGTTGCGTTGGGTCGTCGGGGACAGGGGGCCAGACCGCGTCTCAGCCTCCGAAGCGCTCCTCGTGCCGCAGACCGGGCAGCGGTTTCCGTCCTCCGCGCGAGCCGGGTGGTGCGAGCGAAGCCGGGTCATCGGGGTAGCCGAAGGACACGACGAGGTCGCACGTCATCTCGTGCGGATAGCCGAGGAGCTGGCGGACCCGCGGCTCGTCGTAGACGGAGGCGTGGCAGCTGCCGATCCCGAGCTCCCAGCCAGCGAGCATCGCGCTCTCCACCGCTTGACCGAGGTCGAAGGCGATGCTCTCTCGCTCGGAGACCTTCTCCGCTCGCGGCGTGAGGAACGCGATCGCGGCGGCGGCCCTCGCGACGTGACCCGCGTAGTCGCCTGTGCGTGAGAGCTCCTCGAGCCGATCGCGATCTCGGCACACCACGAAGGCCCACCGCTGTTCGTTCATGGAGCTCGGCGCGAGGGCCGCCGCCGCCACGATCCGGTCGATGTCCTCAGGCGGGATCGGGCGGTCGTCGAACCGGCGGACGTTGCGCCGGGTCCTGATCGCGTCCCAGGTGTCCGTCATGCCCTCCACTTTCCCATCCTTCCGACACCCCGAGGCCGAGGCCTGTCATCATCCCGCTCGACCCCGAAAGGAGAGATCCCTGCGAGAAGTGGCCTTCGACCCTCGTTCGATCGCTCGGCTGGACGGGCTCGCCCGACCGGCCCATCTCGAGCGGTTCCGCAAGGCGGGCGAGGCCGTCGCCGATGGGCTCGAGGGACGCACCCTCTGGCACGTGAACTCCACCTCTGAGGGCGGGGGCGTGGCCGAATTGCTGCACCAGTTGCTCGGGTACGTGGTCGAATGCGGGATCCGCTGTCGCTGGATGGTCCTCGAGGGCGACCCGGATTTCTTCCGGGTGACGAAGCGGATCCACAACAGGCTCCACGGCTCGCTCGGTGATGGCGGGCCGCTGGAGGAAGAGGAACGAGCGCAGTACCGTCGCGTCATCCACCGGGAGCTGGCCCCGCTCCTCGACGTGGCCCGTCCGGGCGACGTCGCGATCCTCCATGATCCCCAGACGGCAGGCCTCACAGGACCACTGGTCGACGCGGGGCTCCGCGTCGTGTGGGTCTGTCACGTGGGCGTCGATGCACCCACGGACGTCGTGCGATCGGCCTGGGACTTCCTGCGCGGGGAGGTCGAGCCGGCGCACGCGTTCGTCTTCTCCCGCCGGGGCTACATCTGGGAAGGTCTGGCTCGCCGCAAAGCGAGAGTGATCCCTCCGTGCATCGATCCGACCTCGGCGAAGAACGTCGAGCTCGAGCCCGCCGATATCGAGGCCGTGTTGGGCACCGCCGGCGTGCTCTCGACCTTCGAGCCGAAGGAAGAGGTCGACGTGGCGCTCCCCGACCTCGGCGTGGTGCGGGTGCGCCGCCGCGCGATCGCCGTCGAGGAGGCACCTGCGCCGCCTGACGCGCCGCTCGTGATGCAAGTCTCCCGCTGGGATCGGCTGAAGGACCACGTCGGAGTCCTCCACGGCTTCGCTCGACACGTGCGGCGCGATCTCGACGCGCACCTGTTGCTCGTGGGGCCGGCGACGTCCTCCGTCGCGGACGATCCCGAAGGGGCGGAGGTGCTCGCCGAGGTCATCGCGGCATGGAGCAGGCTTCCCGCGAGGCGACGCGCCTCCGTGCACCTCCTGAGCCTCCCCGTCGAAGATCGCCTCGAGAACGCCGTCGTCGTGAACGCGATCCAGCGGCATGCCGACGTCGTGGCGCAGAAGAGCCTGGCGGAGGGATTCGGGCTCACGGTCGCCGAGGCGATGTGGAAGCGGCGGCCCGTGGTCGGCGGCCGCGTCGGTGGGATCCAGGAGCAGATCGTGGACGGGAGGAGCGGGCTCCTCGTCAACGCGACCGACCTCAAGGCATTCGGCCACGCAGTGTCCTCGCTGATCGGCGACATGGGGTTCGCACAGGCGATCGGCCACGCGGCCCGGGCACGGGTCCGTACTCGATACCTTCCCCCGCACTTCCTCGGAGCCCACCTCGAGCTCGTGCAGCGGATCCTCGCGGAGAGGTGAGTGATGACCGGTCCGGTGAAGGTCAGCCTGGCGTCAGCGTGTTGCCACTTCTGGCTCACCCACGCGCTCGACGCGCTCCAGCCAGGGTCTCGCTTCCAAGCGCTCGAAGATCTCCCGCGCTTCGGTGATCGGTGCCGCGGCATCGCCTGCTCGGTGTTGAGCATTCAACCATTCCCCGTGCTCCAGGAGGGTGACGGCCATCCAGAACGGGAACGCCATCTCTCTGAACAACCCGATCGCCCCTTTGAACCCCGCCTCGACGCCGTCCAGATCCCCTCGTGTCGCAGACAGCCTCGCCCCGAGTCGCATCGACTGCGCGAGATGGAAAGGCGTTCGGCGACCGGTCGGAAGGGAGCGGAACACATCGAGGATGGTTTCGGCCCTCTCCAGATCTCCCAGCAGCATCGCGGCCTCCACGGCGGTCACGACCGCCTCCTTCACGCGGTGATCAGAGAGCGAGAGAGATCGCTGGCCGTCCATCGCTTCTTCGGCACTTCGTAGAGCCCCCTCGCCGTTCCCCTGTCCCAGGAGGAGATTCGCCTTCGCGGTAGCGTATTCGGTCCTCTCCTGGAGATCGGCCGACCTTTCCAGGCCTGCGAATCGCTTGAGGTGGATGGCCGCATCCTCCAGGTTGCCGCGGTGGATGTTCAGCATCACGCCGGTTGCGACGTACCCCTGGTTGAAAGCGGCGCGCAGGTGAGAGAACCACTCGGGTGGAAGCTCGCCCATCATCGCGGCGGCCTCGTCCCATTTCCCCATGGCGAATCTGGGATACGCGAACCCGAGCAGGATGGATTCCCAGTACCGGTTGCCGACACGACGAGCCAGGCTGAGGCCTTCATCGAGGTATCGGGTCGCCTCGGCGTAGCGATCGGAGTTCTGGGTGAGGTCGGCGAGGTTGTTGTACGCGCGAAGAGCGGCCGACGGCTTGTCGTGCTCGAGGGCGATGTGGAGGGCCGTGCCGAGCAGCGCCATGCCCTCCTTCGGTCTCTCGAGCGAGTAGAGGATCAGCGCCTTCGTCGTCATGGCCTGTGAGAGAACCTCCGGCAGATCGAGCGCCTCGGCGATCTGGAGCGCCTTCTCGATCCGCTCGTTCGCGCGCTCGGGATCACCGGCGAAGAACGTGAAGCGACCGAGCTGCGCGGCGAGCGCCGCGAGATCCTCGTCCTGCGCTTCGGTCGCCAGCACGTCGAACGCGCGGTCCATCACATCCAGCGCCTCTTGGAGTCGCCCTCCGTCCCACATCCGCTCCGCCAGCCTGGCCGACACGCGCGCCGCGGGATGCGTTGCTCCTTCAGACTCGAAGATCTCGATCGAGCGCCTGAAGTGTTCTGCGGCGATCGTGTCCACTCGTTCCGCCGCGAGCGCACCGGCACGCTCGTGGAGCTCCGCCGTGCTGATCGGATCGTCACTCAGTTCGATCGCCCGCTCGGCGTAGCGCTGCGCCTCTTCGTTGGCACCGAGCGACGCAGCTCGATCGCTCGACTTCACGAGCGTCTCGAGCGCGTCGGCCTTGATGGTCGGCGCATCCTCGTCATCCGGGGCGGAGAGGTAGGCGTCGAGGTAGTGGGACGCGATGACCTCCACGATCTCGTCCTCATCGACCGCGGAGCGAAGGTACGAAGCGGCAGCCAAGTGACGCGACTTGCGTTCGCGCTTCGACATCGTGTCATAGGCGACCTTCTTGACCAGATCCTGGAGGAATCCGTACTGCCCCCGGTCGGACAGGAGCGGGTCGATCGAGATCGAGAGGACCTCCTTGCGAACGAGCGCGGCGAGGAGACCCGTCACCTCTGCTTCCGGAAGTCCCGTGATCGCCGTGAGTCCCTGCAACGTGAAGGTCCGCCCGAGCACGGCGGCATCCTGCAGCAGCCTCCGCTCTTCGGGTGCGAGGCCGTCGAGCCGGGCGGCGATCAACGCTTGGAGCGTCTCGGGCACTTCGAGCTTCTCCGCCGACCCCTCCAGCCGGTATGCCCCGTTCTCCCGGACCAGGATGCCCCGGTCGATCAGCATCCGCACCGTCTCGACCGCATAGAAGGGGATCCCCTCGGCCCGTTCGAGGATGCGGGTGCGTAGCTCGTCGGGGAGTCCGGGGACGGGCTCGCTGAGAAGGGAGTCCATCTGATCCGCAGGGAGCGGCTCCAGGAAGATGGACGTGAAATTCCTCGTGCCGGCACCCCAGGCAGGTCGCCGGTCGGCGAGCTCCGGTCGCGCGAGGGTCACGACGAAGATCGGACGCTCGCGCGACCACTCCACCAGGTATTCGATGAAGTCGAGGAGCGCACTGTCGGCCCAGTGGATGTCCTCGAACACCATGACCGAGGGTCCTGCCTCTGCGATCCGTTCGAAGAAGATGCGGCAGGCGGCGAACAGGTTTTCCTGATCACCGGACCCCCTGTCTTCCAGTCCGAGCAGGTGCGCGAGCCGGGGTGCGACGAAGCGCCGCTCCGCCTCGTCGACCACGTGCTTCTCCACCGATGCCCTGAGCTTCGGCACGGCCGACGAGGATTCTTCGTCCTCGAGGATCCCGGCGCGGCTCCGGACCATCTCGGCGAGTGCCCAGAACGCGACGCCCTCCCCGTAGGCCAGGCAACGACCCTGGTGCCACCAGATGTCGTCGACCAACCCGTCGATGTACTTGTTCAACTCCCAGACCAGCCGGGACTTCCCGATGCCGCCGACCCCTTGCACGGATACGAGGTGGACCTTCCCGTTGTCGGCGGAGTCGTGGAAGAGCTCCTTGATCAGACGGAACTCTCGGTCGCGACCCGTGAACGGTGGTTCGAGCACCGTCGATCGCCCGGTCGCCTTCCGGAGACCGACGACCGCGACGGCTCGCCAGAGCTCCACGGGCTCGGCCTTGCCCTTCAGCTCGAAGATCCCGCTGCTCTCGTACGCGATCACGTCGTCGGTCGATCGCATCGTCGCCTCGCCCACGAGGACGGAGCCGGGGTCCGCGACCGATTGGATGCGGGAGGCGGTATTGACCAGGTCCCCGGCGACCATCCCCTCGCCCTCGGCGTCGAGCGCCACCGCCGCCTCGCCGGTCAGGACGCCGGCGCGGGCGCGGAGGTCCGCCGCGCCGACCTCCTCTCCGAGCGATCTCACGACGGCCGTGAGCTCGAGGGAAGCCCGCACGGCACGTTCGGCATCGTCCTCGTGCGCGATCGGCGTCCCCCAGACGGCCATGACCGCATCGCCGATGAACTTCTCCACGACGCCGCCGTAGCGGCCGACGATCTGTCGACTCGCGTCGAAATAGCGAGACAGGAGATCTCTCACCTCTTCGGAATCGCGCGATTCCGAGAAGGTCGTGAACCCCACGAGGTCGGCGAACAGCACCGACACCAGGCGCCGTTCGGTCGTGGGGGCGGCGCGGGGAACAACCGCCGCGGCCGGCGCGGGACCGCCCTCCGCAGCCGCAAGTTTCGTTCCGCAAGCACCGCAGAACTTCTGTCCGGGCTGGCTCGGGGAGCCGCAGGAACCGCAGATCAGCGTGAGTGCGGCGCCGCAATGACCGCAGAACCTCTGTCCCGTCGGATTCTCGGTGTCACAACTCTCGCAACGCATGCTGCTCCTCACGGCGATGTCGGGAGGCCGAGGCTACCCCACCCGCTGTACCCCCGCCAGCGGTTGCCGTCGGATGATCCACCTGTACAGTCGTGAGACGTGACCAACCGACCGAAGACGAGAACCGAGGCTCCCGGGCTCCGATCGCGCAGCTCCTTCCTGATCGCAGGAGCGGTGATCTTGCTGTCCGCGCTCGCGGCGTCCCCGGCATCCGCCCAGGACGAGGGTTCAACCGGTGAGGACGACCAGATCGTGCTCACGGGCCGGCTCGACGTGACGGCCGACGAGACCGTGGATGCCGCCGTGATCTTCAACGGTCCCGCCCTGGTCGAAGGCACCGTCCGAGAGGAGCTCGTCGTGTTCAACGGTGACACGGAGATCGTGGGCACCGTGCGAAAGGACGTCGTCGTGTTCAACGGCGACGTCGTGGTCCGCTCGGGCGCCGAGATCGGCGGCGATCTCGTGACCCAGGGGACCCCCCAGGTCGAGGAGGGCGCGACGATCCGAGGGGATCGGGCCAGCGTGACCACGCGGTTCGACTTCGAAGTATCGGGCTTCGCGAGCCGGGTGGCGTGGTGGATCGGCTACTCGGTCTCGGTCCTGATCCTCGGACTGTTGCTGCTTGCGTTCGCGCCACAACTCTTCGAGGCGATCAGGGACACCGTTCGCGAGCGGCTGGGCTCGTCGATCGGATGGGGCGTGGGACTCTTCTTCCTCTTGCCGATCGGGTCGATCCTTCTCCTCATCACGGTGGTGGGCATCCCGCTCGGGATCTCCCTGCTGTTGGCGTTGGCGTTCATCTACACGCTCGGCTACGTCGTGGCAACGGTCGCGGTCGGGAGCATGATCATGCGCGCGTCGCCGTCTCGGTACGTGGTGTTCCTGGTGGGATGGGCTGTGCTCCGCGTCCTGGCGTTGATCCCGTTCGTCGGCGGCTGGCTCTGGTTCCTCGGGAGCGTCTGGGGCCTCGGCCTGCTCGCCGTCGCCATCCGGAGCCGTTCGACAGGCGTCGCGGCGCCCGCGGGGCCTCTGCCGCCGGTCCCCCCCTCGCCGGTCCCTGCCGCCTAGGCTCGGTCCCCTTCCTCCTGGAGGACCTGCTCAGCCGCGGCTCGCTCGCGCGTACGGCCCAAGTGCGATCTCCCCGCCAGTAGGGCCAGCCCGTACAGCGCAGCAACCACGATGAGCAATGCTCGGTACCCGGTCACGAGCGCGCCGTACTCCAACACGCCGCCGACGATCGCGCCGAGGAGGTTCGTCCCGAACGCGACGGCAGATGAACCCACGTCGCGGAACCGATCCGCGAACACGAGGTTCGCGATGAAGACCGGTGCGAATCCGAGCGCCACGGCCGCCGCGAACCTGGGCACGAAGGCGAGATCGAGGAGCGACTCCGGCGGAACAGCCCAGGCGAGGACCAGGGTCGCGAACAGGGGCACGTACAGCCAGGCGGGCCGTCGGAACTCGACCCGACGGGCCACCTCGATCGCGATGTACACCGAGACCAGGATGCCGGCGAACACCAGTGCGTTCACGAACCAGGTGGTGCCGAAGAGCAGCGCGAACCGCACCACGTTCGAGGTCTCGAGCAATAGGAACGCCGCGCCCATGAAGAACAGGTCGACGTACGGGCGCATCTGCGCGAACGGACCTGCCGCGAGTCGAACCGCGGCGAGGGAGCCGAGCAGGATCGCGAGGAGCGTGGCCTGGTAGAAGCCTGGGATGCCGCCCCCCACGAGGTACGCGAAGGGATGGTCGTCGGTAACCGGAGCGACGAGCTCCGGTGGTCGGGACCACCGCTCATCACATGAGAGGTCGCCGGGACGCATGCTGGCGGTGAGGACCGTTCGCGGCCTCGGTCCTGAACCGGCCGTGAGCTCGAGGCACGGCGGATGACCGAAGACCCGGGTCAGGGCGTCCGCGTACCGATCGACGACGACGGGAAGGTAGTAGTGGTACATCGAGATGACGCCGCTCGGTGTCAGGTGGTCGCGGACTTCCTTCATCGCCTCGCGGGTGAGGAGGTAGCTCTCGAGGCGAAGGGATGATTGCCCCGCGAGGACCGTGAGCGAGTCCGGGATCGCATACAGCACGAGGTCGTACCGCCGCTCGGTGTCGTGCAGGAACGATCGTCCGTCCTCGACGTGCACGGACACCCTCGGATCCTGATACGGGCGGTCGGGGTGAAGGTCGCGGCCCAACCGATAGAGGAGAGGGTCGATCTCGACGGCGTCGACGTGTCCGGCTCCTCGCGACAGAGCGATCGCAACGTCATTGCCGCTGCCGGCCCCGATGATCAGCACGTCGTTGAGCGGGTTGCGCGGTGCATGCCGGTACGGCTCGAACCGGAAGGTCTGGGTCGACTCCATGTCGGCGAGCGGCATGATCCGCTGGTGAGGCCGACCGTTGACGCTGATCGCCAAGCTCCCGTCATCCGAGACTGCCCTAGTGGTCACGCGGTAGTACGGCGACCATCTCGTGTGCGGGGCGAACGAAAGCAGTCCGAGGACCACGATCGCACCCGCAAGCGGCACGATCTGCGCCAGGCGCAGGCGACCGACGACGGCGGCGAAGATCGCTGCAGAGATGACTCCCCAGACGAGAGGCGAGGCTTCGAGGAACGAGAGTCCGGAGAACGCCGCGATCCCGAGGATGCTCCCAAGGATGTCCCAGCGATATGCCTCGAGCGGTTCGAAACGGACGAAGGTGCGACCCACCCCTTCCGCGATCGCGGCCATGATGAGGAACGTCAGGAGGAAGACGACGCCCAGCGAGAGCCACTTGGGCAGCGCAGACCACCCGAAGGCCCCCACGAACTGCAGGCGACCTGCCACCCGACCGCCCTGGACCGGGAAGACGGCCAGGAACAGGACGAGGGCGGCGAGCAGTAGGGGGAACCGGCTGAAGAGCTCGCCCCGCGCCCGGGCGCGGAGGAACCCGACCCCGACGCCGAGGAAGCTCGCGAGCAGCACGAAGTTCGTGAAGAACGAGAGGTAGACGACGTAGGCGCCGCTCCACCGGATCAGTCCCAGCTCCACGAAGAGCATCAGGAAGCTCAAGACGACCAATCGGAAAGGGGACGGCGGGTCGGTGGACGGGCCGGGCTGTGACTCCTGGTGCTCGAGCTCGACCATCGAGAGGCGGATGCTACCAACAGCCCTGCTGCAGGCTTCTTACGGTCGTGCGAACGGATGGGGGGCGGCCGATAACGCTCAACCAGAAGAACTCCCCCATGCGAAGCCCGATCGACGTTGCGCGGAGCCCGGCGCAGGCAATACAAGTCAGAGAGGGACAGCTGGGAGGCCTGTGACGGATCCTCGAACGGATCGAGAACTTGTCGTCGCCTCGCGAGTCGAGACCGCCGCGTTCGAAGAGCTCTACCGGCGCCACGCAGGCGCGACGATTCGATTCGCCGCTCGCCGAGCAGATCGTCCGAGCGACGTCGTCGACCTGGTCGCCGCGGTGTGGCTCGAGGTGGTCGCATCGCTCGACCGATACGAGCCACACCGCGGCGATGCCTTGCCCTGGATCCTGGGTATCGCGGCCAACCTGTGCGCGGTGGAGCGCAGGCGTCTGGCGAGGGAACAGGAGGCGATCCGGCGGCTCGGTGGGCGCCCCTCGGTCACCGACGACGACTTCGAGAGGCTCGAGAGCGCGATCGACGCCGAGGAGGTCGCCCCCGCGCTCCGGCAGGCGCTGCGAGAGCTGCCTCCGTCCGAGCGGTCGGTCGCGGAGCTCGTGTTGCTCGACGACTTGACGCCACAGGAAGCGGCCGAATCGCTCGGTATCCGGTCCGCGGCCGCCCGGATGCGACTCGCGAGGGCGCGGCGCAAACTGCGGGCCGTCGCTGAGCGGACGTCGCCTTCGGAGACTTTCGCGAGGGAGGTGACGTGGTGATGACGAAGGTCGACGAACGCGAGCCGATGACGTTCGAGAAGGACGTGCTGGATCTCGCCCTGGAGTCGCTCGGTGCCCGTCAGGGGTCGGGACTGCTTGCTGCAGCTCCGCGCCGTCCTCGGCGGCGCCGGAAGACGATGGTGTCGATCGCGGCCGCAGGTCTCGCGATCGCGCTCGCCGTCCCGATCGTGCTTCCGGGCGGCGGGACCGGCGGCGCGGAGCCCGCCGCGGCGGCCTTGCTCCATCGGGTGGCGCTCCGCGCCGCCAAGCAACCGCCGGAGCCGATGCCCCTTCCGGGTCAATACACGTATGCGAGATCCCGCAGCGTCTCCACGTTCCTCTACGTCGTCGGTGACGGTCGCACCATCCTTTTCACGCAGCCGCTCGTCCGAACGAGCTGGATTGGCCCCGATGGCTCAGGCCGGATCCTGAGTACCGCCGGCGCGGTGACCTTCCTCACCGAGCAGGATCGAGCCACGTGGATCGCCGCGGGTTCCCCGGACCTCTGCGCCGATGTCTGCGAAGGGCAGACGCAAGATGAGCTCTTCGGCCCCGGTGAACTCGCCATCAGGAACTTCGTCGACCTCCCGACGGATCCTGAGGAGCTGCTCGAGCTCATCGAGAGCCGGGAGCTCATCGGCGGGCCGAGCGGCGATTGGGAGACGTTCGTGATAATCGGTGACCTGCTCCGAGAGACCTCGCTCCAACCAGAAGAGCGAGCTGCCCTGTACCAGGTGGCTGCCGAGCTTCCGGGTGTCGAGCTCGTGGGCCGCGTCGTTGATGCAGCGGGGCGCCCGGGAATAGCCGTCGCGCATACGCGCACGAACACAGACGCGCCCTCCCGACACGAGCTGATCTTCGACCCTACGACCGCGAAGCTCCTCGCGGAGAACGAGGTCCTGGTCGCCGACAGCACGCTCGACGTCGAGAGCGGCGGTCCTGGAACGATCTACGGTGGCGTGGGTCCTGCCGGGACGCGGACGTTCACGACGACGTACGTCGTCGCGGGCATCGTCGACAGCACGAACGAGAGGCTCTAGCCAACTCGGGTCCTAGAATCCGGCGGATGGCTGACGGCCTGCGCGTCGGTGTTCAGCTTCCCGAGATCGAGCGAGACGTCGGGTGGACCGAGTACGCCTCGATGGCCAGAGCGGCGGAGGAGGTCGGATTCGACTCGATCTGGCTCGGCGACCACTACCTCTATCGCGAGGACGGCTGGGAACGCGGACCGTGGGAGGCGTGGACGTTCCTCGCCGGATTGGCCGCGATCACGGAGCGGGTCGAGCTCGGCCCCCTCGTCGCATGCCTGAACTTCCACAATCCGGCGGTGCTCGCGAAGAAGGCGGCAGCGGTGGACGAGCTGAGCGGTGGACGGCTCAGGTTCGGCGTCGGCGCGGGATGGAACCGCACGGAGTTCGACGCATTCGGGATCCCGTTCGATCATCGCGCATCGCGGTTCGAGGAGTCGTTCGAGATCGTCCGACGCCTCCTCGACGGAGAGAACGTCACGGTCGAAGGCCAGTTCCACCAGGTGCATAACGCCGTGCTCCTCCCCCGGCCCGCGCGGCGCACCCCGCTCATGGTCGGCTCGTCGGGCGAGCGCGTCCTGGCCACGACGCTCCCACACGTGGACACCTGGAACACCTGGTACGACTGGTACGGCAACACACCCGAGGGGTTCCGTGCGAAGGTGCGCGAGATCGACGATGCATGCGAGCGCGCAGGCCGCGACCCCTCGTCGATCGAGCGCAGCGCGTGTGTCCTCGTGCGTCTCGGTGACACGAAGGAGCGTCCGGACGAGGAGGGAGTGACACCCCTCGAAGGATCGCTCGACGAGATCGGCGTCGGCCTCCGCGCGATGGCGGAAGCCGGCGCCGACGAGGTGATCCTGGTCCTCGATCCGATCACCGAGACGTCGATCCGAACCCTCGGCGGTGTCGTCCGAGGGTTCCGCGACTGACCCAGGAGCAAGCCGTGGGACTTCGCACCGACGACCTCGTTCTCTACGAGGCGCTTCACGTCCGGCGATGGATGAGATCCGGCTCTGTTGCGGCGAGCGGTCCACCCTCACCGCAACGCACCGGAGCACGCGGAGGCGCCGATGCTAAGGTCGCTCGCCGGTTCCCGAGCGAGGGAGATCACGAGACGGATGAACCTCCGAGATCGATGACGGACGACAGCCCCGCCGAGCTCTGCACCGAGCACCGCTGCTGCATCCGTGTCCGGCGGGTTGAGACGTCGCCCGAGTTCTCTCATCTGGCCGGCGAGTGGCATCTGATGTGGATGCCCGATGACAGCGCCTGGTTCTTGGCTCCCCCGCACGGGAACGTGTGGGAGATCCGCGTCACGGGCGACGCCGATCCGGCGGGCGAGCTCGCCGTCGACGGCGTGATCTTCGACGACATCCGGCGAGCGATCGACCAGAAGGCGCTGTTCCCACCCTGCTGAGCCGTCACCCGTCCGATGACTCCGCCCAGGGGTGAGGTGATCTGCTCAGCCGCGGCCCGACCCCATCACTTAAGGATGTTCACCGCTCGCCCAGCCACCATCACGACCGTGGTGATCGACGCCAGCGCCTCGATCAACATGAGCACCTTGGCTCGGGACGTCAGCGGCATGGTGTCGGTGGGGCTGAACGCCGTCGCGTCCGTGAACGAGAGGTAGAGGTAGTCCACGAAACCAGGCATCCAGCTCGCCTGGCCGAGCTCGTGCGCCGCCATCTGCGGGAACAGGAAGTCCGGATTCCGCTGGTCGGCGTGGCCGCGGAGTGCGGGCCCGCCACGGTCCAGCTCCCAGTACCAGAGGGCGAACACGAGTATCAGGGTGAGCCATATCTGGATGCCGGAGAAGACGAGCTGGCGACCGCTCACGGCCCCGCCCGACAACACCGCCCGAACCAGGAGGACGAGGGAGGCCACATTGGCGAGGGCCACGAGTGCGATGAGCAGGAGCGAGGCGAGGCGGACGAGGCGCACTTCTTCGCGGTGGCGGTAGGGTGC
Source organism: uncultured Actinomycetota bacterium (assembly GCA_963842295.1). Taxonomy (GTDB): domain Bacteria; phylum Actinomycetota; class UBA4738; order UBA4738; family HRBIN12; genus JAJNBA01. Next base: position 113,197 of record CAWJFY010000010.1, read on the forward strand.
GCGCACGGTCAGCGGTATGAGCAGTGCGGCTTCCAACGCCGGTATCACCCAACCGGGTCCGACCGTGAGCTTTCCCGGCAGCGTCACGTAGAGGAGGAGGGCGCCGGTGACAGCCAGTGATGCCGGCCACCTCGGTTCTCTCGGAGCCCCCCCGTCGGAGCTGTCCTCGCCGGCATGATCCGATGCCATGGACGTCGAGGGTAGCGGCCGGGCCGCAACACGAACCCGGATCACCGGGGTGATGTGAGAGGCGCCGGCTCACGCCGGCGCCTCTCGCCTCTCCTGTTCGTGCGGACTGATCTGTATCACGGGATCCCGGTGCTCGTATCACCTTCTCCCGCGTTGAAGTCCGCTGCGGTGTCGGTGCCTTGGCCGCCGTGGAACCCGTCGGCGCCGGTGCCTCCGGTCAGCCCGTCGTTGCCCTGGCCACCGAACATCGTGTCGTCGCCCGGGCCGCCGTTGATGGTGTCATCGCCCTTCCCACCGGACGCGAGGTCGTTGCCGGACGAACCGGAGATGGCATCCGCACCATTGCGCCCGAAGAACAGGTCGGCGCCCGCCGTACCCGTGAGGGTGTTCACACCGTTGCCTCCGACCTTGACGGTGATGGGGACCGAGGCCGTCTTGCCCTCGAGGTCGGTCACGGTGACGGTGACGACCGCGGTGCCGACCGCGGAAGTGGTCGTGATCGTCACCGTTCGGTTTGCCCCGCTGCCGCCGAACGTGATGCCGCTGTTCGGGACGAGGGCGGTGTTGCTCGAAGTGCCACTCAGGGCCAGATGAGTGGCCGGAGTCTGCGCGTCACCGACCATGAGGTTCATGGTGCCGACCGTGTCGGAGTCGGCGTTCCCACCGGCCACGACTTCGATCGTCGGGGGTGTCGACTCGCTGAAGCACAGGGACAGAGTGCACGTCGTCTACGTACCAGCCGTCGATCCCCGTGCACCCGTCGTTCCCGAAGTCGAAGCGAAGGCGGATCGTGCTCCCGCCGGCGACCCCCAGCGTCGAGAGGTCGATCTGGGACTCTCCCCAGCTTCCCCCATTCTTTCCGCCGTCGGTGCCGGTCCAGCCACGCTGCCCCTGCAACGGGTTGGTGTTGCCCGCCGCTGCCGTGTTGAGCGTCGCGTTCGGCGGGTTGAACGTGTACGCGGCATCCGGGACGATCGTGTACGGACCGCCGTTGACGCTGATCTTGACGTTGCCACCGTCCCAGCCCGCTTCGGTGGCGACGTAGTGGTCGAACGTCAGGCGCGGGACCACGGAGGTCGCCGCGGGGATCTGGATCGCTGGACTCTCCATCATCTGCACACCGGAGACGTCGCCGGCAGCGAGGTCGCAGTTCCCCTCCTGCGGATCCACCCCGAACGCTGCGGCGCCCGGGCGCCCGCCCGGCAGAGCGGTGGCTTGGGTCCAATCGAAGGGCCCGAGCGCCTCCCAACCGGCGAACACCCCTTGGTTCGTCAGCGTCCAGCCGGTGAGTCCGTCCTCGAAGTCCTCCTTGTAGACCTCTGCGGCCGGCGAGGTCCCGCAGATCGGAGGTTCACCCTGCCGGAGGATCGGCTGGAAGTTGCACTGGACGGCCGGATCCGTGCGCAGCTCGACGGCCGCGATCATCTCCGCGACCTGCGTGCAGTCACCGGTCGTCATGACCTGGCCCGAGGGACCCGTCGGCGCCGGAGAAGTGCCCAGACCGTTCAATGGTTCGCCGAGGAGATCGGTGCATGCGGTCTGGAGCGCGTCGGCGTGGTCCGCGAAGTTGGTCGTCGGCGTCTGGTAGAGCAGCTGCGCCCGGAAGTAGAGGTGGGCGGCCTTCACCAGCCCGATCGCGCCGACCGTATGGCCGTTGTACGTGCCACCGTCGACCAGCAGCGCGTACCCATGGTTCGGCACACCCGAGTTCGTGTGGACGCCACCGCCGTCCGTCGTGGCGCAGAAGTACTCAGCGTCGGTGACGCGTCCGGGATCAGAGACGCACCGCGGGTTCCACATGTCCCGGATCGCGTGCGCACTCCCCGCGCCGAACGCTGTGGCATCCTCGCTCAGCGCCCATCGGTAGGTGTCCTGCGGCGAGGCGTGGTTGATCCGCATCGTGACGTTCACGACGCCGGCGCCGAGCTGGCCCTTGATCGTGTTCCCGATCCCGAGCGGGATACGGACGGATGGGATCGTGATCGTCGGATCCACGCCGCCCAGCGGGTCGGCCGGCCCCCACACGTTGTCGGCGACGAGCACCCCGATCGCGCCTGCGTCCTGGGCGTTCTTGACCTTCACCGTGAACCCGCAGAGCCCGCGGTCGATGAGCGCGATCTTGCCGGTGACCCCGCCGAACGGCTCGCAGCCGTTGGTCGTCGGAGCCACACCATCGTTCACGAGGACGACATCGGCGGTCCTCGGACCGGTCGTCTGCAACGACGGGCCGAAGTCGGCCGCCCCGGCCGTGCAGAACCCGGCGATCGACGCCGGGCTGTTGATCATCACGAAGGGCCGGCTGAGCGTGTGCGAGGTGCACCCACCGGCCGCCCGACCGTCGTTCGGGGAGTCGGTGCCACGGCCGTTGATCGAATCGACCGTCTCACCCCAGATATCCGAGTACGCCTCGTTCAGCGCCCCCGACTGCCACTGGTAGATCAGGTCGGACGTGAACTGCGTGTAGGCGTGGCCCCACTCGTGCGCGACGACATCGTCGCCGGTAACACCGTTGCAGTAGTTCGTGGTCGCGCCGTTCCAGTTGGCGTTCGGGCAGTTGATCGTCGGGTCGTTGTTCACCGTGCGCATGAAGGCACCCGCCGCATCGTAGGAGTCGCGGCCGAACGCGTTGAGGAAGAAGTAGTACGCCTCACCGCTGCCGAGCACGATGTTCCGCTGGTCCTCGTTCAGCGTGCCCGGGAACGGCTGGCCTTCCTCCCAGATCGGAGTCGTGTTGGCGTTCTGTTCGTAGACCACGCGATGGAGGGCGTTGTCCACTCCGCTGTAACGATTCACGATCTTTCCGGCGTTCGCCTGGACGTAGACGAACTCGCGAACGCTCGACGCCGTTGGTCACCACGACCTCGTAGGCGAGCTGGTTCGCGCCTCGAACGTCGCGGAGCAGACCGGTTCGGTAGACGAGCAGGGTCGTCGACTCGGCGGAGAGGTCAGCCGCCTTCAGTTGCGACGCTTCTCCTGACTCGTCGGTCGGCGGGTGCGCCACGACCTCGGCGATCGCGCGAGCGGTCGCCTGTGTCGCGGACAGCTTCGCCGTCGTTCCGATCGAGATGTCGGGGATGAACACGCCGTTCACTGCCGTCAGCTGGTTCGCGGCGTCGAAGTGCACCTTCAGGACGGCCCCGAAGACCGGGACGCCTCGGTAGGACTGCTCGTACGTGAGATGCGTCGATCCAGAATCGTCGGTGAACCGCGAGGTCAGCGTGAGCTGCGAAGCGTCCCGGATCCCGAAGGCCTCCCCGAATCGAGCCAGGAAGTCCTCCGCCTTCACGCGTGAAGTCGCCGCGCTCGCCGGGAGGAGATCCCCGTTCCGCTCGACGCGCACGAACCCGGCGACACCGGTGCTCCTGCGGGTCGACACGAAGACCCTTCCGTCTGCGCTCGCGCGCAACGCGCGGATCGTTCGTTGACTGAGGCCGGATGCGGCGCTCGTTTCGCTCGATCCAGGGGCTGCTGTGGACCCGGCCGCACCGGTGGCTGCAACCATCGGCTGCGCCACCACGAGCAACGCGAAGAGCACGATCAAGCGGCGAGTGCGTCTCATCCGATCCATCCCTTTGACCCCTCTCCTTGGGCTGTCGGGCCGGTCGACCCCGGGCTTGCTGAAGCGTCGCCGCCTGCTGCACACGCGGCCGTGCCGGCCAGCTGCGCACCGTGTGACGCGACTTCTCCGCCGCGCCCCGTTGGCGTCTTCTCCACGCTCAACACGCTCGCCGCGACCGTAAACGCGCTCTGCGTTCTTCCGCAATACCTCACACCGCTTCGCGCGATACGCAAAAAGGCGCAGGCGAACGTAGAGAACAGCGTACGAAGCAGGCGTTGACAGCTACGGGGAAACCGAGTGGCGTAGGGAGCGTCGAACTAGAGCTCGCACCACTTCACGCGGTCGATCCCGAGCCCTCCCCTGCACAGATCCGTTCCCAGGCCCCCGTTCAACGCATCGTTGCCCGATTCCCCCAGGATCTTGTCGGGGCCCAGCCCCCCTCGGAGGTCGTCGCCGCCGGGTCCGCCGACGAGACGATCCGTTCCTCCGCGCCCCACGAGCAGATCGGACCCGTGCCGTCCTTCCAGCACCTCCATCGTCACGCTCCCGAGCAGCGAGTCCCGGAACGCGGAGCCAACGACTCGCTCGAAGCTCCCGACCACATCCGACCCATCGCCCGTGGCGAGACCGACCACGAGGTCGACGGACACCGCCTCGAGGGAACCGGATAGGTCGAGCGTGTCTCTTCCCGCGTTGCCGGCCATCGAATCGTTGCCGGGTCCCCCCACGACCACGTCGTTACCGGCACCACCTGCCATCGAGTTGGCTCCGACGTCGCCGACGAGGCGGTCGTTCGCAGAACCTCCCGTCGCGTTCTCGACGGCCGAGAGCGAATCCGTTCCGTCCCCGGTCGCGACCCCGGCGGCGAGGTTGATCGTCAGGGCGCCGGCCTCCGCCGAGTAATCCGCGACGTCGACGCCCGCGCCGCCCGTCAGTGCGTCGGCGCCGTCTGCGCCGGTAAGCGAGTCCGCACCCGCGCCCCCGTCGAGCACATTGGCCCCGGCGTCCCCCACGAGCGTGTCCGGGCCAGAGCTGCCGGTCGCGTTCTCGAAACCCGAAAGCGAGTCGCTCCCCTCGCCGACGCCGGTACCGGAGCCCAGGTTGACCGCCACGCCGGCCAACGAGGTCGAGTAGCTCACGGTGTCGACCCCTGCGGCCCCAACCAGCGTGTCGTCACCCGCGCCACCGATCATCGTGTCGTTGCCGGGCCCACCCGCCAAGACATTCGCGGCCGCGTTGCCCGTGATCGCATCGTTCCCGGGTCCTCCCGTCACGTGCAGGATGCCGTTCAGGGTGTCGGTTCCGTCACCCGTCGCCGTGCCCGCGGCGAGGTTGACGGTGACGTCTCCGATGACGCTCGCGTAGTCGACCGTATCCGCACCGGTGCCGCCGGCGAGCGTGTCGTTGCCCAGTCCGCCCGCCAGTGTGTCGGCGCCGGCCCCGCCGGTGAGAACGTTCACGTTCGTGTCGCCGGTCAACCCATCGTCCCCCGTGCCGCCGATCACATTGAGGATCCCGACGAGGGTGTCGCTGCCTTCGCCCGTCGCCGAGCCTGAGACGAGGTTGACATCCACGGCGCTCGCCGCCTCGCTGAAATCGGCCGTATCGGTCCCGGATCCCCCGGTGAGCATGTCGTCATCGGGCCCACCGGCAAGGAGGTCGTTGCCTGAGCCCCCGTTCAGGGCGTTCGGCCCCCCGTCGCCGGTGAGCGAATCCGCGCCTGAGCCTCCGATCAGGTTCTCGATCCCCGAGAGGACATCGGAGCCCGCTCCTCCGGTCGCCGTCGCCGTCATGAGGCTCGCGATCACCGGCGTGGTCGCGGCCCCATAGTCCGCGGTGTCCGTCCCACCATCGCCCGCCAAGGTGTCGTTCCCCGTCCCTCCGACGAGCACGTCGTCGTCAGCCCCGGCGTCGAGCGTGTCCGCACCGACGAGTCCGTCGAGCGTGTCATCGCCTCCGCCGCTTATGAGCGCGTTGGCGAACCCGTTTCCGGTCATCGTGTCGGCTCCCGATCCGCCGTCGGCGTTCTCCACGTCGGTCGCCACGTTGTCGCCCTCCCCGGCTTCCCCGTCGTCGAAAACGCCGTCCATCGTCACGACCACACCCGTGCTGCGAGCGGCGTAGGTGACTCTGTCCACTCCCGTCCCACCTGCGAACGAGTCAGAACCGTTGGCAACCGCTTCCTCGTCGAAGAGATCGTTGTCGATTCCTCCCGACTCCGTGTCGGATCCCAGCCCACCGATGATGACATCCGCATCCGCGTCGCCGTTCAGGGTGTCCGCGCCGTCACCGCCGATGATCGAATCGGAATCGTTCCCTCCGCTGATGGCGACCGAGGAGACCAAGGCCGACCCCGTCGAGTTCCCGCCGGCGGCACTCAGCACGTCGTTCCCTCCGACCCCCGAGAGCGTTCGAGCCTTGACTCCTATCGTCGTCAGGTCGATGTCGTCCGCGTCATTGAGGTTGACACCCGACCCACCCATCGTGATCAGGTCGGGCTGCGGAGACCCGCTGATCGTCAGGCTGTCGCCCGCACCCGCACCCAGGTCGATCGTGAACTCGATCTCGTCGGTCGTTCCGGCCTCGTTCACGACGCCCGGTTCGAAGGCGCCTCCCGACAGGTCGATCGTGACCGACTCGTTCCCGCCGGTGCCGGTGATGTTCACGGTGTCTCGATTCAGCACGGTCGCTCCGCCGCAGTTGGTCGCGGTGAGCCCGGTCCCCAGAACGCTGAAGGTGCCGGCCTCGGTCCTAGAGATGGTCACCGCGTCGTTGCTGGCGAGCGTGATGTTCACGGCCACCCCCACCGAGGCGCAGGTCGCGGTCGCACGCGCGGGGATCGGGCTCAGCAGCAGCATCGCCGCCACCAGGAAGGCGGCGAGCCACACGCGGAACCTTGGAGACGAGGCGCCCGTGGCAGCCTCCCGGTTTATCAGCATCGATGAATCCTTGATCAGCGAGGGCGAATCACTCCGTATCAAACAATGCCGCGCGGGTCATTTCGAGCACCTACGGGACCTTTTCGCAGGTCAGGGGTTCACGAGCTCCCGTGGAGTTCGCTAGCGGCCGAGCTCCGCAACCCACTCCGCGAGCCGCGGAAGGTGTTCCGCGTAGTGCTCGGGACCGGCCTTCCTGATCCAGCCATCGGCCTCAGGCGAGCCTTCCGGTAGTGAGCGCCAGGCACGCAACATCCGGCTGCGGGCCGCGATCGCTTGCGCTCGCACATCCGGAAACGCGACGTCGTGCATCGAGTCGAAGAACGCCGTGTTCATCGCGTCGACGTCGATCTCCTGTGACCGGTACGTGCCGAACCTGATCCGCTCCAGGATGACGCCCGCCTCGGCGAGCCAGCTCCCGATATGCGCGACGAGATCCTTCGCGGACCACCCTTCGGCGAAGTACCCGGGCTCCTCGACCTTGTCCTCGGGGAGCGAATCGACGATGCCGTGGAGGTCCCTCCAGAGCCGGTCCTCTTCGCCCAGCAACTCGAGGTCCGGACTCGGCTGCGGCATGTGGACAGTATGGTCGCTCGATCGGTCGGTCATCGCGACCGGGTTCCGCGTCATACGGCAGAACCTGCACCCCGGAATCTCAAGCCGTCTCTGTCCACCGTCGGTGAGAAACCGGTGATCTCGGTTCCTACTCCACCGCCACGACGACCTTCCCCCGGACGTGGCCCGTGGCAACGGTCGCCAGGGCATCGCCCGCCTCCTCGAGCGGGTACTCGCGGATCTCCGGTGCGACGATCTCCCCCGCCTCGAGCATGCCTGCGAGAGCCTCGAGCGATGCCGTGGTGACTTGCCCGGCGACGTTCGTCGCCTCGATCCCGCGCGCCGCGAGCGAGTCGGTGTCGGCGGCCCCGACGATGGAGGCCACATGACCTCCGGACGGGACATGCTGGCTCAGCCTGGCCAGTCGTTCCGCGTCACCGTGCATGTCCGCCACCGCATCGATGCCGTCCGCGTAGCGCGATCGGATCGCGTCGACGACGTCGCCGGCTTCGTAGTCGATCACATCGACAGCGCCGAGACTTCGAGCGTAGTCCGCGTTCTCGCCACGGCAGACCGCCACGACCCGAGCCCCTCGGCGCGTGGCCAGTTGAACGAAGTAGCTCCCCACGCCGCCGGTGGCGCCGACGGCGATCACGGTCTGCCCCTGCGACAGATCGAGAGCATCGGCCATGTTCAGCGCGGTGACCCCCGCGGTGGGGATCGCCGCGGCGACCGTATGGCCGAAGGATGGCGGCTTGCGTGCCACCGTCCCTCCCGACACGGTGACGAACTCTGCGAGAGTGCCCTCGCCCAGGTACGACTTGCCGACAGCGCCGAACACCTCCTCCGCGACGGCATGGCCCTCGACACCCTCGCCCAACGCGTCCACGGTTCCCGAGGCGTCCATGCCGGGAACGAGGGGGAATCGGTGCTCCATCTGATCCTTCAGGTACCCCTGCGCCACCGCGACGTCGAACGGGTTCAACCCCGCCGAGGCCACCCGTAGCCGGAGCTGACCTTCCCCGGGCTCCGGAACCGGAAGGTCGCGCACCGAGCCCGATGTTCCGAAGTCATCGACCGCGAAAGCCTTCATCTCCGTGTCTCCTGTCTCTCGGCGACTGGACCGGCGCATCGCAGGCATCGGAACGGTACACGTCCTCCCCAGCAGCGGTATCGTCACAGCATGCCGGAGGATCGCCCGTACATCGACCAGAACACGCGAGAGCGCGAGCGCCTGCGTGCCCTGGTCGACCGCCTGGACGAGCAGGAGCTTCGCGCCTCGGTGAACGAGCACTGGACGGTCGCCGCCGTGTTCGGTCACATCGCGTTCTGGGACGCCCGGGTGCTTTCCCTCGCCGACAAGCTCGAGAGCGGCGTGCCATTCTCCACCTCGGACACCGAGCCGGAGGACGTGGACTGGATCAACGACGCATCACGCCCGCTGATCCACGCGATCCCGCCGCTGGAGGCCGCTCGACTCGCGTTGCGTATCGCCGAGGAGACCGATGCGCGAGTCGCGACGCTGCCGGTCGACCGCCTCTGGCCACGCGACCCGGACAGCCCGCTCTATGCCCTGCGCGCATCGCACCGAGGCGAGCATCTCGACGACGTCGAGGCTTCGCTCAGAACCCGCTCCTGATCGAGGGTGACGACGCCGAGAAGCGAGGGTCAGGAGACCGTGATCGATGCGTCGTCGGCATGGAAGCAGACGCCGGGCGGAGCCTGGGCCTTGGGCAGGAACACCTGGAAGTCGAGCGTGGTCGTCCCCGGCGAGTTCGGTGCCAGTGTGACCGACAGCTGCTGCCACGATGTCGTCGTCGTGTAGGTGACGGTCTTCGCCTTCACCTGGGTCGATCCGTTCATCTCCTTGAAGGTGATCTTGACAGTCTTGCCGGCCGTGCCTCCTCGCACCCAGATCGTTCCCGTGTACGTCCCCGACTGGGTGGTCGTCACCCAGTTCGGGGCATCGTTGAGAGCACATTTCCGCGTGCCGGAGCTGGTGTTGGTGAGAACCGCCGCCCAGTTGCCGGTATGGCCCGGCTGCGATCTGGCCAGCGTGACGCCGGTGCCCGAGCCGGCCGTGCCCCAGCCACTCGTGTCGACCTCGAAGTCGGGGTTCCCCACGAGGTTGCCGGAGGGCGGCGGCTCGGTGACGTCGAAGACGAACACGGCGTACTCGAGCGGATCGCCGGCCGGGCGCGAGTCGGCTCCGTCGCTCACGAAGAACTGGTCGCCGATCAGCTCGACCGCACGGCTGTCGAGGACCCCGAACGGCAGCAGGTCGAAGGTCCAGCCGCTGACGAGGGTCTTGGTGGCCCAATCGACGCGCCGTAGCTTCTCGCCGTTCGTCGTGACGAAGAGGTCCGTAGTGGTGAAGACCATCCCGGTGATCCCCGAGAGGTTCGGCACCGTGAAGGCGGTGCCCTGGGCGTTCGACTCGTAGTCGTACGAGCGGAGTTGCCCTGCCTTCCCGACATAGATCTTCCCGTCCGATGGGTTCCAGGCCGCGCCGGTGAAGTCCGAGCCGCTCGTCAGTGGTTGGTACGACTCCACCTGGAACGTCCCGTTCCCGTCACGCGTCAGGCGGAAGGCGGTCGGCAGGATGGTGCCGGAGCAGCACGGGCCGGAGAACACGAAGAGCCGGTCGTTCGCGGCGTCGTACGCGAGCGACTCGAAGTCGTTGGTCCGATCAGGCCCCGCGGCCGGTCCGCCACCGAACCGCGGAGCGGCGTTGAAGACCGACCGCGGGATCGTTCGCAGCCATCCTCCGGATGCGGGGTCGATCTCGTAGATCGCCTTCGCGTTGTCGTCCGCGAGCCAGAGCGTGCCGTCGTCCGGCACGTACGCGCTCCCCTCGTGGTCATGCATCGAGACCGAGGAGCCGGCGAAGGGGGTCGTCTCGATGACGCGATCGAGCTGCATGGAGGGAGCAGCGAACGCAGGGACCCCCCCGGATGCCAGGAACACGGTTGCCAGCGCCGCAACCAGGCCGACCCTCGCAACGCCACCGGGAACACGTCTCATCGAGCTTCCCCTCCCCATCGCGCTTCCGAACGTATCCAGCATCGCAGGTTGTACCCCGGTGGGTCTACATCAACAATGGGACCTTGGTCCCGCGACCTGGTGGGAGGTGGATCAGCCGGCGAGTGACACGAATCCACCGACGATCGCGCCGTATGCGGTGTGGGCGACGAGGTTCACGATGGGAGTTGCTCGCCCGTAGTTCAGCATCAAGAAACCCGGTGCCTCGAGGAGTGCAGCCGAATCCAGGCTCGAGAACGCATCCCCCATCCTCGGGTGGATGACGGGAAGCAGGACGTTCACGAGCGCGGTCATCGCGAACAGACCATGGATCACGCCGAACCCCCCACCGAGTAACCAGCCGGATCGTCCGAGCCCGACGAACCCGACGAAGTAGGCAAGGGAGAAGAGCAAGCCCACGACGAAGTGGAGGAGATAGCCCACGAGCTTCGCTCGCTGCCGGTCCGCGGTCACGGCCGTGCCCAAAAGGAAAGGGAGGTCGATCCGCGTGAGCCGGAGCTCGCTCGCGCCACGGAGCACCGTCGTGAGGAGGAAGGTTCCGGCGAGGCCCCCCACCATCGCCGCCCAGACGCTCATGGCTCCGCCTCCTCGAACGCGACCGCAGCCCCGATCAACGCCAGGTGGGTGAGCGCCTGCGGGAAGTTGCCGAGGAACTCACCGTCCTCGGGACGGATCTCCTCGGCGTACAGGCCGACGTCGTTGGCCAAGCCGAGCAGGCGCTCCATGAGCTCCGCCGCCTCGGCCTTCCGCCCGGCGTGCACGAGCGCCTCTACCAGCCAGAAGGAGCAGGTCATGAACGCCCCTTCGTCTCCCGGGAGCCCGTCCTCACCGAGGTATCGAAAGACGAACGGCCCGTTCCCGAGATCATGGCGTATGGCCTCGACCGTCGAGGCAAGGCGACCCTGCTCGACATCGCCGTACCCGAACAACACCCCGGTCAGGACGCTCGCGTCGAGTTCCTCCTTGCCTGCCGCCCGGATGTAACTCCCCAGCCGATCGGACCAACACTGGGACTCGATGAACTCCCGGATCGCCGAGGACTCCTCCCGCCACCGGTCCAGGTGCCGGTCCGGGATATGCCCCAGCCTGGCGAGCTTCATGGCCCTATCGAGTGCCACCCAACACATCATCTTGGATTGCGTGAATTGCGCGGGTTCGCTGCGTACCTCCCAGATCCCGGAATCCCGACCGCGCCAGATCTCGCAGACGAGATCCGCCATCGCCGCGAGCCTTTTCGCTACATCCTGGTCGATGGGGTGGCCGGCTTCGACGAGCAGCCACGCGGTCTCGAAGAGACTTCCGTAGATCTCCAACTGCAGCTGGTCCGCTGCGGCATTCCCGACCCGAACCGGTCGGGAGTCACGGTACCCCCGAAGATCGAGCATCCGCTCCGTCGCGTCGGCACCGCCGTCCAACCGGTAGAGCACCTGCAGGCGAGGATGGGTCAGCTGGGAGGCTTGCATCAGCCACCAGAAGAAAGCCTCGGCCTCCCCGGCGCAGCCCAGGCCGAGGAGGGCATCGAGGGTGAAGGCCGAATCTCTGATCCACGAGAGTCGGTAGTCCCAGTTCCGTTCGCCACCGATCTCCTCGGGAAGTGACGTCGTCGGCGCGGCGGCGACCGCGCCCGAGGGCGCGAAGAACAGGAGCTTCAGCACCAGGCCGCTCCTCTCGACCGCCTCCCGCCACCGTCCCCGATACGTCCCACACGCGATCCAGCGATGCCACGACGCGGCGGTCTCCGCCGACCTCCCCTCGATCTCGGAACGTGACGGGAACACCAGTGGCTCTTGATGGGCGAAGCTCAGAGCGATGAGTGCGCGCCCTTCCCGTTCGATCTCGAATCGGCCGGCGACCGATCCTGTCGTGACCTGGGGCTCACCTGCGTCGAACGTGCGGATCGCAACGGCATCCGCGCCTGCCTCAGCGACAGGGATCCCCTGACGCCGGCCCACCCTCGATCGGACGGCCCCGTAGCCGAAGCGTGGCTCGACACGCCAGCTGAGCGGCACCTTCCCGCGAAGTCCCTTGACCTCGCGGACCAGTTCCCTGAAGGGCACCAAGCCGCCCGCCGGAACCGTCATCGTGTCGGTGACCGACGTGGCTCCCGTCTCGGTGATGAAGGTCGTCTCCAGGATGTTCGTCCCGGGCAGGTATCGACGGCTCACGGTGTAGGGATGATCGGGAGCGAGCGTGAACGCACCCCCACGCCGGGCGTCGAGGACCGCGCCGAAGACCGACGGAGAATCCATGGAGGGGAAGGGGAGCCAGTCGATCGAGCCGTCCCGCGCCACCAGCGCCACCGTACGTCCATCCCCGATCGCCGCGTAGTCTCGGATCGGCGCGTAGCCATCGTTCCTCCGTGGAGGTGGCAACGCGGTGCGAGACGGCTCGCTCAACGCTCCGGGCCGACTCCCCGGGTGGGGGTCACTCGTCGTCCAGCCGCGTTCAGGAAGGGTCGCCCTTGGCCAGCGCGTACCGGAGGAAGAGGTAGGCGTCGTTGCGATGGAGACTCAGGAGTCGCCCCAGCAGTGGCTCGTCCGACAGAAGGTCGACACCGGTCGCGAGCGTCGGCCGCGGTTGGCGTTCTCCACCGCCGGCGATCAGGGGAGACACGGTGAGGAAAAGCTCATCCACGACCCGCGCCTTCAGGGCCTCCCCCATGAGCTTCGGGCCGCCCTCCGTCAAGATCCTGCTGTAGCCGTGCTCCGAGAGCCACCCGATCGCCTTTCGCATATCGATGGGTCCGGTGACACCCAGCTCCACGATCTCCGCGCCCGAGGCCACGTCCTCGGTGAGCCTCCCCGCACCCTCCGAGGTGGTGAGAACGACCGCGTCATCGAGCTTCGAGCGTGAGCCTCCGAGATCGCCGGAAGTCGTGACCACGGCGAGGGTCGGTTGATCACCGACACCGAGCCTCCGCCGGAGCTCCCTCAGGCCATCGGGAGCCTCGGGATAGGCGTTCTCGGGCGTCCATGGGCCCTCGTGAGCGCGGAACGTCCCCGCTCCGATCACGACTGCATCCGCGGATGCGCGAAGGAGCGCAACGACGAACCGATCCGCGGGGTTGCCCCCGCTTATCGTGGCGGATGATCTCGGCACGCCCGGGATCGCGACGATCCCATCCAGCGAGGAGACGAAGTTGCCGTACACGACCCGAGCAGAGAGACCGAAGTCACCATAGGCTCGCGCGACCACTTCCGGGAGATCGAACCGCGGCAGGCCGGGCGATGCGAAGAGCGATTCGAACTCGGGCAACTGCTGATCGGTCATCGGCCGTCGGGAGCCTAGCCGAAGGAGGCTCTAGGCTGATTGGTCTCTGACGGCTCAGCGCTTCGACTGGATCGGGAAGGTGGATCGGCGATGACGGACCGAACGGACCCGGGGGTGGGGATGGCACGTGGCGGAAGCCGGACCGCGCCATTGAAGGTCGGTGATCCAGAAGAGGAGGGCCCCCTCTGGGAACACCTCGTGCCCAGGGACGTGAGTGCGGAGGATTGGAGAAGGTTCGAGGAGAGCGTCGCGGAGATCTTCTCCGCGTTCGGCATGGACCTGGCTACGCCCGGGACCAAGGAAACGCCTCGCCGTTTCCTGCAGGCCCTCTTCGATGCGACCTCGGGGTACGAGGGCGACGCCAAGCTCGTGACCGTGTTCCCCACGGAGTGCCGGGGAGGTCCCGACTGCAGGATCAGCCAGATCATCGAGGGGCCCATCTCGTTCTTCTCCCTCTGTGAGCATCACGCTCTGCCGTTCCACGGGACCGCTCACGTCGGCTATGTCGCGCACGAGGCGATCATCGGGATCTCCAAGCTGACCCGATTGGTTCGTGTCTTCGCCGGCCGGTTCACCGTCCAAGAGCGCATCGGCCAGGAGGTCGCGGACCATCTCGTGGAACTCTTGGGTGCTCACGGGGTCGCCGTGCACCTCGAGGCGACCCATCTGTGCACCCAGATGCGAGGGGTCCGCGAGGAGAACTCGAGGACGTGGACGTCGTTCTGGCGTGGCACCTACGAGGAAGAGCCCGAACTGCGGGATGAATTCCTGCGAGCGACCGGGTATCGGTAGGCGCGGTGGGCGCGCTTTCGGTCGGGGCGACGGGTCCATTCGGACGAACCGTGGTCACCGCAGCAGCTTCCCCGGACAGATCCCGGCCGCGTGTCGTCGTCGGCCGAGGACGAGACAGCAGTTGACGCGGTCGCGCCCGGAGAAGCGGTAGCAGCCCGAACCCCGGCGAGGGTCCATGCGTAGTACGTCCAACCAGTCCAGCCACCGGAGGTGTCTGATGCGTCGGATCCCGTTGTTGTTCGCCGTCCTCGCTGTCTTGTTCGCCGCCTGTGGGAACGATGATCCGGCGCCCGGATCCGGCCCCTCGCCGAAAGAACAGAGCGGACCGAGGATCTCCGTAGCGAGCACGGACTTCGGAGACGCGCTGGTGGAGGAGGATGGCAGAACGCTGTACATGTTCGTGCCCGACCAGCAGAAGAACGGCACGCCGACGTGCTACGACGACTGCGCACAGGCATGGCCTGCGCTCGTAGGGCCGGTCAGCGCCGGAGAAGGGGTCGATGACGGGCTGCTCGGAACCGCGGAGCGAACGGACGGGACCGTGCAAGCCACCTACAACGACCTCCCGCTCTACTACTTCGCCGGAGACCAGGCGGCCGGCGACGTCAACGGCCAGGGTCTCTTCGACTCCTGGTGGATCGTCGACGCGTCCGGTGCTCCGGTCGAGGAGCAGGCGACGAGACTCTCGCTCGCGACCACGGATCTCGGTGACGTGCTCGTCGACGGCGCGGGCAGGACGCTGTACATGTTCCTGCCCGATCAGCAGGCGAACGGAACGCCGACCTGCTACGACGATTGTGAGAAGGCATGGCCGCCGCTCGCGGAGGCCGAGTCCGGAGTCTTCTTGCCCGGAGAAGGCGTCGACGAGTCGCTCTTCGGAACCGTGGCGCGCGACGACGGCACCCAGCAAGTGACGTACAACGATCTACCGCTGTATCTGTTCTCCGGCGATAAGGCCGAGGGCGACGTGAACGGGCAGGGCATCAGCGAGATCTGGTGGGTGATGAACGCAAAGGGCAAGCCGATCCGAAAGGCGGCAGGCTAGGCGGAGCAACCCGAACGGGAGTGAGCTCGCGGGGCCGAGCCCGCAGTCCTCAGTCCTCGTCGGGGGGATGAGGATCGTCGTGGTCCGTGGCGCCCGGCGCGTTGTCCCGCACGGATAACGCCGCCTCCTCGGGCGAAGCGAACTCGTCCCGCTCGAGCACCGTGTCTCCCACGAGCTCGCCCTCGTCGTCGGACACGCCTTCGTCGACCACCGAGAGCGCTTCATCGATGCCCGGCCGTTCCGGCCGCTCCTCGGCGAGGCGGTCGTCGAGGGACTCACCCTCGAGACCCTCCTGGGCCGTCGTCCCGACCGACTCTGCTCCGAAGGCGTGATCGGCCTGCATGATGGCTGCCTCTCGTTCGTCGCTGTCGTCCGCGTCCCGCGGCTCCTGATCCTCCATGACTCAGTCCTCCTCGCCGATCTGCCTCGGCGTCGATCAGAGCTCGAAGTCAAGCGCGTGCGTGCCGGGACCGATCGGTGGTGCGCGGTCGACCACACGCGTCTCGGTCATTCGCCTCTCTGCCTTCTGGCTCGGTGTCCTGACCCCTGCCGAGCCTCGGGCACTGAAGCCACTCTACCGCGGTCGCCGGTGGGCAAATCATGATCGGCTGCCGGTTCGACCTGAGCGGCGAGCCGTGCTTACGGCTCGGAGTCGCTTGCCGTTCCCGGGGGGAAGGCGTGAAGATGCGCCCGTGGAGGTGCTTGAGACCCACATTCGAAGACGATCGGAGGCGTCGCGCCACCGGCTGGAGTCGGAAGCGATCGTCGCGGTGCTACTCGAGTTCCCCCGCTCGTGAGCGAGGAGACGAAGGCCCCGCCTCGGTCGCGCACCAGAGCCGGCACGTGGATCCACAACGCGGTGGCACGGATCGCCCGGATCGGCGCGGATCCTGGCGACGAGGAGGACCTGCGTCAGAAGAAGTCGCTCCTCGTGCTTATCGCGGCGCTGATCCTGCCGGTGTCCTTCGTGTGGGGCAGCCTCTACCTCGGCTTCGGTTCGTTGGCGGGCATCACCGCGTTCATCTACTTCGCCATCTCACTCGGCTCCCTGGTGGTCTTCGCGCGGACAGGCACCCTCCGGCTTCTCCTCGTCACCCAGTTCCTCGACATCCTCCTCGCCCCGACGGCCGGGCAGATGTTCGTGGGCGGGTTCCTCCCGTCCGGGGGGGTCGCGCTGTGGGCGATCCTGGCTCCGCTCGGCGCCCTCGTCTTCCTCGAGGTGCGGCGCGCCATCCGCTGGTTCGTCGCCTTCGTGCTGGTCTTCCTCCTCACGGGGGTCGCGGGCGAGCTGTTCTTCCTCGACGCGGACTTCCCGACCTGGTTCCCCAGCACGATGCTGGCGTTGAACATCGTCGGTGCCGGGGCCATCTCCTTCACCCTGCTCGCCTCATTCGCGAAGCAGCGCACTGAGGCGCTGGCGGCGCTCCGCGTCGAGCAGGAGAGGGCCGAGCTGCTCCTCATGAACATCCTGCCGCGCTCGATCGCCGACCGACTGAAGAGCGCTCCCCAGACGATCGCGGATCATTTCGACGCGGCCTCCATCCTGTTCGCCGACGTCGTGGACTTCACGCCCTTCGCCCAGCGGCTCTCGCCGGCCGCGGTCGTCGGCATCCTCGATGAGCTCTTCTCCCACTTCGACACGCTCGTCGAGCGGCACGGGCTCGAGAAGATCAAGACGATCGGCGATGCC
Organism: uncultured Actinomycetota bacterium; assembly: GCA_963842295.1. Lineage (GTDB taxonomy): Bacteria > Actinomycetota > UBA4738 > UBA4738 > HRBIN12 > JAJNBA01. The sequence continues at coordinate 130,275 of CAWJFY010000010.1, forward strand.
TATATGGCCGCCGCGGGCGTGCCGGATCCGAGCCCCGATCACGCGCGCAAGGCCGCCCTCCTGGCGCTCGACATGCGCGAGGCGATCGCCACCTCTACCGTCGGGGGCGGGTCGGGTCTCGAGCTGAGGATCGGCATCAACTCCGGGCCGCTGATCGCTGGCGTGATCGGCTCGAAGCGCTTCCTGTACGACCTGTGGGGCGACGCAGTCAATACGGCGAGCCGGATGGAGTCCCAGAGCACGCCAGGAGAGATCCAGGTCACGCGGGCGACGTACGAGCTGCTGAAGGATGAGTTCGTCTGCAGGCGACGGGGAACGATCGAGGTCAAGGGCAAGGGCCAGATGGAGACCTGGTACCTGGTAGGACCTCGGTCGGACGACGGCCGAACGGATCTCGGCGTCCAAGGAGCCCGGCGCACCCGGGAGTGATGCCTGGCGCGGTCCGGCGTCAGGCTCCGCAGTCGAGAGCGACCGATCTCCAGGCGTGCCAGCCATAGTGCGCGACCGTCCAGGCAGCGACGGCGACGTGGGCCCGTGCGTCGAACACGGAAGCGCCGCTCCGGCCGGCCAGTTCGGACAAGCTCACCCAGGTGGAGGGGATGAACTGGAAGACACCGGCCGCTCCGGTGGCCGGGTTCACGGCCAGTGGAGCGAAGTTCGACTCTCGTTCGGCGACGCAGAGCGCGACATCAGTGGCTCTCGCTCCGAGGGAGGCGAACCGGTCACGGATCAGCGCCGTCACGACTTCCCTCGGCGGCGCCAGGGTCGGAGCGGGCGCACTCGAAGGAGGAGGCGAGCTCGGGGACCCGCCGAAGGAACCCACATCCTGCGCGCTCTCCTCGGTCCGCTCATGGATAGCCGCTTGCTGCTGCAGGCTCTCGACGAGGTCGGCAACGGCCGCCTCCAGCCGCTCCCGCCCTCCCCGGAGTTCCGCCTCGAGCGCTTCGAGTCGGACCCGCTGCCGCTCGATCTCCGCCTTCCGCTGGTCGAGTGCGATGAGCACATCGTGATCCCTCTGGGAGACCGCATCGAGGAACTCGAGAGCGTCCTGGAGATCCGAGAACGAGCTCGCGCCGAGCGCCGAGTCGAATGCGCCGGCGAGCCCAGCCATGTACGCCTCCGCGGCGCGGCGGTTCAGAAGCTGTTGCCGCGCCTCGATCTGTCGTGACAGCGCCGAGATCCGAGCACGGGCCCACTCGATATCCGCTCGAACGCTCTCGATGACTTGGCTCACGTGGTCGAGCCGGTCGAACAGGTGCACCACCTGCTCCTGACGAACCGCAGGCTCGCGAGCGGTTGCCTTCATGTTTGTTGTCGCCGAGGCACGCACCGTGGTCGTCAGGGACGCGAGAACGACCGCCCCGAGGGCGAGCACGATCCTGTTCCTGGGGATACGTCCGCGAACGCTGCTCAACAGGGTGGACTGTATCCGAACGACCACCTCCCTAAACAACGGACGTGATCCGGCGCCGCCCCGATGCCTTTACTTTCCCCCTACTTGCAAACCGACGTCCTCGACGATGGCTCCTTGACCTGGTGTTGACAAGCGCGCGGCACACACATGGCCGGACGTCGATATCAGCTCCGGCCGAGCCCTTTCGCTCAACGTCGGAGTGGCTGTGAGGATGGTCATCTCTCCCGCCCGTCGCAGGCATCAGCTTCGTTGATCGCGACGATCACCTCGACCTTCGATGCCTCAGAGAGAAACGTGAAGCGATCCCCGTCGCTCGACGCGAGTGGGCGCAGTGAGCACGCTCCTTCCGATGTCGTCAGACGGATCGGTCCAAGCCATGGCACTTCGACACATCCCCGGGTGGGGTGACATCTCTCTTGATCCGAAGCGGAAGACCGTGCTCGGTATGCAGGAATCGTCACGGCCGACGTTGGCACAGGCTTCGCGATCGCTTCTCGCCCGAACGAGTCGCGCCGGCAACATTGATCGCAGCTGCCCTCATGAGGGCCGATCAGCGCACCCACATCTGATCGATCAGGGGCCCCCATTGGGGATTGAGCTGAAAGTTGCCCAGCCGCTCCGAGACGAAGACCCCCCCGGACCGGTTCAGCAGAGGGACGAGCGGGGCAAGGTCCACGATGTGGTGCTCGATTGACGACCAAAGGGCATGAGCGGCGAGCGGATCGACGAGTTGCAAGTTCGTCGCCTCCTCCATCTGCCGCTCGATGCCTCGGTCACAGAACTGAGCGAGGTTGAGGAACGAGCCGCACGTCACCAGCGGAGGGAGGTAGCCCGACTCAGCCGGATAATCGCTGGCCCAGCCCGCGGAGGTCATCTGCACCCTCCCTTGGGGGTTGAAGACGCCTCGGATGTACGGTCCGTCGGCTACCACCTTGAGCGCGGCGTCGTAGCCAAGGTCGTCGAGCAGTTCGACGAAGTAGCGTCCGACGGCTACCACAGGGAAGATCTCGAAGGTCTCGGGACCGGCCCAGACGACGACCCTCGAACCGGCAGTCCCGGATCGGGCGATCAACTCCCGCGCTTCGGCGAGATCCGGTGCCGTCCACGTCGTGCCCGGAGAACGGGTGTAGGGGCAATAGGGCACGAACCCGGGGAAGGCAACCGGGAGGATCTGGCACGTCGGGAACCCTCGGCCTTCGAACAGCTCTGCGATCGCCCCACGGTCCACGGCAAGATTCACGGCACGGCGCACCCTCACGTCGTCGAATGGCGGGGTCTGCGTGTTGAGGCTCGCGTAAAATATCGCCAACTCGGGAGCGAGATGGACCTGTCCCGCGTGGCTCGACGCAAGCTCGGGCACCCGTTCGGTGAGCTGCCACACGAGGTCGGCGCTACCATCCATGACCTCCGTCACTTGGTCGTCGACGTCGATCGTGAAACGCCAGACGATCCGATCGGGGAAGCCGTTCGGCCTCGCGGGCCTCACGCTGAACTCCCGATTGCGGACGAGCACGAGCTCCTCTTCGTCGGTGTAGCGCTCGACGGAATACGGGCCCGTCGTCGGGATCGGGGTGGTGGCTTCGGAGGTCTCCGGAGTCCCAACGGGCACTGGGGACGCGAAATGCAGTCCTAAGCCATACACGAAGTCGGGATCAGGTTCGGTGAGGTGGAAGGTCACCGTCCCCCGGGTATCGTCGACGACGACGCCCCGGGACAGATCGCACCGATCCACCGCCGCGCATCGATCGGCGCCGACGACGCCGCTGAAATACGGCTCCCCACCTGACGGATCGCCGGACGAATCTTCGAGCGTGAGGACCCGTTCGATGGCGCGCCGGAAGTCCTGTGGTTGGACGGGGTCGCCGTTCGAGTACCGGATGCCCTCGCGGAGTTGGAAGGTATATGTCCTTCCGCCCTCCGTGGGCTCCGGGATGGACAGGGCCAAGTTGGGGACGAGCGTCCCGCCATCCAGCCCCCCCACGCGCTTGAAGCCCACCAGGCCGTCGTAGCCGAGAGCGAGGATGCTCCACGACAAGCCGCTGTAAGCAAGTGCCGGGTCGATCGAGTCGAGGCTGTATGGTGCCATCACCGTCAAAGTTCCGCCTCGGTGCGCAACCTCCGACCCGCGAACGCCTACCCACGCGGTGCCGCCATCAAGCGCGACTCCGCTGGCGTGAGATCCCATCGGGATCGTCGTCACAGAGAATGATCCCGGATCGATCGTCTTGACGGAGCCGGATCCATCGGACGCAACGATGACGCCTGCACCCACGGCGAGCCCCCTCGGGGTACCTCCGATTTCGACCGCGGTGACGGCGTGCGTGTTCGGATCGATCCGAGAGACGGTTCCGTCCAAGGAGTTGCCGACCCAGATCCCGCCCAGCCCCGATGCGATCGCGAGCGGACCCCTGCCGACGGGAACCGGCAGCACGGCTTGCTCGAGTTGCGGATCGACGAGGGTGACATCTCCCGAGGCGGTGTTCGCGACCCAAAGGCCCTGCCCGTCGAGGACGAGGTCCACGGGCTGATCACCGACCCCGATCGTCGCGAGCACCTCTCCGGTTTCCGGGTCGATGTGGGAAACGGAATCGTTGATGCTGTTCGCGACCCATACGCCGTCCTGGCCCACGGCAATCCCCGCGGGCCCGCCGGGACTGGGGATCGTCTGCACGACTCTCTTCGTGTCCAGGCTGATGCGGGAGATCGTCGAGTTGCCCGCGTTGCTCACCCAGACCGAGCCGGCGCCGATCGCGATACCCGACGGATCGGCTCCCACCTGGATCTCGTCCCGGATGCTCCTCGCGTCCGGGTCGATCTCGACGATCTCCCCGCGATCGGGAAGTGTCACCCAGACACGGCTCTCACCGAGGGCAACATCTCCGGGCCTCGACTTGAGGACCACCGAATCCGCGAGCTTGCCGCTGTCGAGGTCGACGAGCCCGAGGGCGTCTCCAACGATCGGATCCCTCAGGCCACCGCCTCGGAGCGCGATCGTCGCGGGCACGACGAGCGCGACGACGAGCGCCAGAGCCGCGACGGCTGCCACGATCGGGTGCTGCCGTGCGAGGCGGATCGGCGCCGGTCCTCGTGTCGGCACCCGCGGGAGGAGCAGGCGGATCCGCGCCGCGGGGTCGTCTTCCTCGGAGATCACCCTGAAGACGCGGACGGGGTCGGCCAACCCTTTCAGGTGGAGGTCCCCTTGATCGGCGTACCGAACCCCTTCCACCTTCCGGGCGAGATGCATTGCTGCCTGACTTGCGAGGATCTCGCCGGGCCCCGCTCGCCCGCACAGCCTGGCGGCCAGGTTCAAGGCGCCGCCTCGGTAGCCAGCCTCGAGGGGTACGGCCTCCCCGGCGTCGATCCCGATCCCGACGGCCAGAGGGAGCGAAGGATCGGATTCCGTCTCCTCGACGAACCGCTCCTGGGCCCGGGTCGCGGCGCGGATCGCCTGGCGTGGTGAGTCGAACACCGCCAGGGCTTCATCGCCCCGCAATTCGATGACCGAGCCGCCGTGGTCATCGACCGCCTCGCGGGCGATCTCGGCGAACCTCGCGGCGAGCTTCGCCGCGGCTTCATCACCTCGCTGCTGCGTGAACAGGGTGTATCCGCGGACGTCGGCGATCAGGAAGGTCTTGATGCCGGGGCGTCCGGCTCCCGCCTCATCGGCCTTCCTATCGCCCACCCCCGGGCACCCGCGCCTTCCCCTGTTGCCGTAGCACGATTATGCAACGGGCCGAGAGCGCATGCACGGCGGACACTCGTTGATAGGCGGCGGATCCATCGGTTCCTCTCCCGTGACTTGCAAACTGACGTCCTAGAGAGTCCCGGAACCCTGGAGCGAAAAGAACGGTACCTTTCCGCACGCCCGATCAGTGACACGGGGCACCGCCAAGACAGGCCCCAGGCGATCCACTCCTCTCATGAAGACATCGAGCTTCGCTGAGCCAAGGAGAACCCCGTTCGGATTCCTTCTTACCGTTGCTGCTCTGGTTCTAGTTGGCTGTGGCGACGCAGGCCTCGACTCCGCAACCCCAAGGTCGTTCACGCCGACCGGGGCGTCTACCTCAACGCCTGCTACGTCGGCCGATCCCGACGTCATCACGATCGATGGCCGCCAGGTCGTCGGTGTCCTGGACTACCCGGGCTTCACCCTCGAGGTCCCCGCCACGTGGTCCGTGGACGGGGGCTTCGTGATCAAGCCGGGGCCCGGAGTGCTCGGCATCAGCGTGTGGGACGTGGGCGAGATGCCCCTGGATCCATGTCACTGGCAGGGCACGATGTCTGATCCTGGTCCGACCGTTGACGATCTCGTCGACGCGATCACGACCCAGCGATTCCGCCACGCCACGGAACCGACCGACGCGACGCTGGCAGGGTACCGAGGCCGCTTCGTCCAGTGGTCGGTGCCGAACAACCGGGTGGTAACCGGGGACGCCGAATTCGAAGGTTGCGACGTGGAGCCGTCCAACGGACTTCGCACCTTCGTCAGCTGGTTGGGCAACGGGGAAGGTCAGCGATTCCAGCAGGTTGCGGGCCAGGTCGACCTGTTGTGGGTCCTCGACGTTGGCGGGCAGCGGCTGGTCGTCGATGCCACTTATTCACCGGACACCACCGATGCCGACCGCGCCGAACTGACGGGCATCGTGGAATCGCTCCGATTCACCGACAACGCCGCGTAGCAACCAATGAGGTCTGTTTTCGGGGGGCTCTTTGAGCTGGTGTTGACCAGCCCTACACTCGTGAATCATCCACAGCGGCGGTCTCAGCTCGTGGCGAAGGTGGCCTGCCGATGTGGGAGTTGGTCCTCAAGGGGAGGTCGCGCGCATCACCTGCGCGGCATGATCCGGCACGTACGTATAGATCTCGCGCGGAGGCCGCACGTAGCCCTCGTCGTCTTGACGCTCGGGCAGCTCCAACTCCTTGAGCGTCTTCGGTACGTACGGGAGTCGGCTCAGCAGATGCGCCATGCAGTTGAGACGAGCCCGTCGCTTGTCGTCGGCGGGGACGACGAACCACGGTGCCTCCGGGATGTCGGTGTGCACGAACATCTCGTCCTTCGCCCGCGAGTAGTCGACCCAATGGGTGCGCGAATCCAGATCCGTCTCGGAGAGCTTCCAGCGACGCATCGGGTCGTCGATCCGCGCCCCGAAACGCCGCCCCTGCTCTTGGTCGCTCACGGAGAACCAGTACTTCGTCAGGTGGATGCCGTCGGCGACGAGCAGTCGCTCGAAGATCGGACATTGTTGGAGGAACATCCGGTGCTCCTCGGGTGTGCAGAACCCGAGCACCTTCTCGATGCCGGCGCGGTTGTACCAACTGCGGTCGAACAACACGATCTCGCCTCCGGCGGGCAGCTGCTCCACGTACCGCTGGAAGTACCACTGGGTCGTCTGGCGTTCGGAGGGCACCGGGAGCGCGACCACCCGCGCGATCCTGGGATTCAGATGCTCGGTGATGCGCTTGATGGCGCCCCCCTTGCCCGCTGCGTCTCGCCCCTCGAAGATCACAACCACGCGCTCGCCGGACGCCTTCACCCACTCGGCCATCTTCACGAGCTCCTCCTGGAGCCGGAGGAGCTCTGCCGCGTAGACCTTCTTCGGCACCTTGGGAGGCGACGCAGTTCGATCCTGGGTGGGACGGCCGGGTGACTCGTGGCCGCGATGCTTCCCCTTGACCTTCGAGTCGCCCATCCCACGCCCTCCTGAGAACACCGTAGAGCATCGACCCCCCGGCGTGCCGGGTGGCGCCGGCGCGCTCGGGTTGTGACCTCGACCAGATGGAGGCAAGCTCGTGGTGATGGCATCGGTCGATCGAGCCCGACGCAAGCGAGTGATCCGCGTGGTCCAGGGTTCCCTGTCCGCGCTGGTCATGATCGCGATCTTCGGACTGATCCTGCCGAAGATCGCCAGCTATGCGGATGTGTGGGCGACCATCAGGGCTCTGACGTGGATCGAGATGTTCTCGCTCATCGCGGCCACCGTCTTCAATCTCTTCACCTATTGGTGGCAGATGCAGGCGGCGATGCCGGGGCTCACACTCGGACAGGCGGCGGTGAGCAATCAGACCTCAACGACCGTCTCGAACCTCGTGCCGGGGGCCGGCGTCGTCGCGACCGGCCTCATGTACGGGATGTTCCACTCGTGGGGGTTCACGGGCTCCGAGGTCGCTCTGCTCGCTTCGACGACCGGCATCTGGAACACGTTCTTGAAGCTGGGTCTCCCGATCATGGCTGTGGCGCTGCTCGCGATCGTGGGCCGGGCCACGAACACTCTGCTCGCGCCGGCGCTGATCGGCCTCTTGTTCCTCGCCGGCAGCGTCGTCCTGTTCGCGATGGTGCTGTGGAAGAAGTCGCTCGCCCGGGTGATCGGAGCCCGGCTCGGCAAGATCTGGTCGTCGATCCGAGGACTCTTCCACAAGCCCCCCGTCGATACGTGGGGTGAAGCCGCCGTGCGGTTCCGCAAGCAGACGATCGGGCTGGTCGTCAGGCGATGGCCCGCGCTGACGGTCACGACCATCGCCAGCCACCTCGCGCTGTGGTTCGTGCTGGTTCTCTCACTTCGTCACGTGGGCGTCTCCGCGCACGAGGTAAGCACCATCCAGGTCCTTGCGGTCTTCGCGTTCGTCCGGCTGATCTCGGCCATCCCCATCACGCCTGGCGGCATAGGCGTGGTGGAGCTCGGACTGATCGGTGGTCTCTACGCCGCCGGCAAGAACCACGCGGATGTCCCGCTCGACGAGTTCAAGGTCCAGGTGACGGCTGCCGCGCTCCTGTTCCGGACGTTGACGTTCGGGATCCAGATCCCGCTGGGGGGCTTCACGTACCTGATCTGGCAACGCAAGAAGAGCTGGCGGAAACCCCAACCCGAAGCCCCCCAACCGTCCGAAGTCCCCGCGGGATCCCCGAGATGAGGACTCGGATCCGACGCTCCGTTCCCCGCGTCCTCAGCATTCTCGTTCTGCTCGCCGCCTGCACGGAGAGCGCTTCCGCGCCGCCGCCTCGCCATCCCGACGGCATCAAGGTGGCCGCGTTCAGCTTCACCGAGAGCGAGATCCTCGCCGAGCTCTACTCCCAGGCCTTGGAGACGAAGGGCTACCCGACAGACCCGGTGCTGAACGCCGGCCCGAGGGAGCTCGTGCAACCGGCGCTCGCGGAGGGGCTCATCGATGTCGTTCCCGAATACGCGGGCTCGGCCCTCGGCTTCCTCACACTTGGCGCCCTGGAGGGAACCGCGAGCGTCAGCGAGACCCACGACGCACTGACGAGGGTGGTCACGCCATCAGGTGTGATCGCACTGGCGCCGGCCCCCGCCCAGGATGCGAACGCGATCGTTGTGACGCAGGCGACGGCCGATCGGTTCCGGTTACGCGACGTCAGCGATCTCGCTGCTGTCGACTCGCGGTTGGTGTTCGGCGGCCCACCAGAGTGCGCGCAGCGGCGCCTGTGCCTGGTAGGCCTCGAGAGCGTGTACGGGCTCAGCTTCCGGGAGTTCATCCCGCTCGACTCGGGCGGGCCCCTCACGCTCCAGGCGCTGCGCTCGGGAGGCATCGACGTGGCCCTTCTGTTCACTACCGATCCTGCGATCGTGTCCGAAGGACTCGTCGTCTTGACCGATGACCGAGGACTCCAGCCGTCCGAGAACATCACGCCCCTCCTGCGTCGAGAGGTGCTGTCCACGCACGGCGAGGGAGTCGTCCAGACGCTGGATGCCGTTTCGGCACTCCTCACGACCGAGGACCTGCGAGCGATGATCGGACGGGTCGTGGCGGGAAGCTCGGCGCGCGAGGTGGCAGCTTCATGGCTGAAGGACCATCGATCGGCCTTGATGGAGGGCTCGTGACGGACGATCCCAACGCCATCTCACGCGGAGCGACCGAAGCGTCCGAGCTGGTGACCGTGCCCGATCACGAGGACACGATCAGGCGAACTCGGAAGCAACGACGTCCGACCGGCGCTCCCCCACCGCTGCGACGGAGGATGGGTGCAAGCGGTCGATTCTGGCTCGCGATGATGGCCTACGCGTCCATCGTGACCGTCCTCGTGCTCCAGATCGACGAGGTCTTGCGATTCTCTGATCAGAAGGAGAGCTGGTTGTTGCTTCGCCTTGCGGACCTCCGAGTGGACTGGCTGACGCCGATCATGCGCGGCATCAAGTCCGCCGGATCCGACTGGGGGATGACCGTTCTCGGCCTTGGGCTGGTGTGCGCCCTGATGATCTTCCGCAGATGGCGTCACCTGCTGGTGTTCCTGGGAAGCCTCTTCGTCATGCAGATCGTGGGAGAGATCGTCTACGAGATCCTGACCCGCCCGCGTCCATACGGCGTGACGATCATCGCCGGGTGGGGTGGGTTCGCGTTGCCGTCGGCGCCCGTCGCCGGGCTCACGGCCGTCCTTGATCGGCATCGTCTATTCGTTGGTCGTTCCGGGACGACCCCGGTGGTTCGCGAAGCTCTCGATCGCCGCCATCATCGGCCTCTTCGTGATCGCGCGGATGTATCTCGCAGTGGACGGACCTGCCGGCGTGTTGTATGGGCTGATCCTGGGCGTGGCGTTCCCACTGACGGCGTTCCGCTGGTTCACGCCGAACGAGGTGTTTCCCGTCGTCTATCGGAAGGGCAGCACGGCGCACCTCGACGTCACGGGTCGACGAGGCGAGGCGATCCGAGAGGCGGTGCAGGAGCAGCTCGGGCTCACGGTGCTCGAGATCAAGCCCGTCGGGCTGGAGGGATCGGGAGGTTCCACCCCGCTTCGCCTCAAGGTCGCGGGCGACCCCGACACCTATCTGTTCGCGAAGCTGTACGCGAAGAGCCACGTGCGGGCGGACCGCTGGTACAAGCTGTCGCGGATCGTGCTGTACGGGTCCCTCGAGGACGAGGCCTCGTTCCAGTCCGTTCGGCGATTCGTCGAGTACGAGGACTACACCCTGCGGCTGATGACGGACGAGGACATCCCCGTGCCGACGCCGCAGGGGATCGTCGAGATCTCGCCCGAACGCGAGTACATGATCGTCATGGAGTTCTTCGAGGGCGCCGAGGAGATCGGGGATGTCGACGTCGACGAGGGGGTCGTGGACGAGGGACTCTCGCTGGTCCGCAAGCTGTGGGACGCGGGTCTGGCGCATCGCGACATCAAACCCGCGAACCTGATGGTCAGGGACGGACGTGTGCTCCTGATCGACGTCTTCTTCGCTCAGGTGAAGCCGTCACCGTGGCGGCAGGCGGTGGACCTCGGCAACATGATGCTCGTCCTCGCGGTCCGCTCGGACGTGGACCTCGTCTACCGGCGCGCACTGACGTTCTTCACCGCCGACGAGATCGCCGAGGCGTTCGCCGCCACCCGCGGGATCGCGAGTCCCACGCAGCTCCGAGCCTTCATGAAGCGGGATCCTCGTGACCTGTTGGGACAGTTCCGCGCACTCGCGCCAGAACGTAGGCCGATCTCGATCCAACGATGGAGCGTCCGCCGCGTCCTCCTCGCGCTCGGGATGCTCGCTGCGTTCGCGATCGCCGTCTCATCCAGCATCAATGCCTTCCTTCCGGCGCAGAACCCGGGCGTCGCACATGCACCCGAGTGCGGAGTGAGCCACGCATCCACCCTCTCGGCACAGGCCGTGCCGACGTGCGGCGGCGATCCCCTGTTTGGACGCTTTGCCCTCCGGGTGGACCTATGGTGGCGGCGACATCCACAGCGGTGAGGCGAGCTTCTGGCTGGATTCTGATCTGGCCGGGATGCGAGCGGTCACGGTGACGCTCGCGCCGGCATGCGACGTGTCGAGCGCCCACGAGGTCCCCTCCGATGAAGCCGGCACCCGCAGGTTCGAGGCTCCGTCCAGCTTGACGCCGCAGCTCCTCAACGTCCGCTCCTACGTGTTCCCTGGAGGGTGCGCCACGTATCGCTTCGCCTTCACGGAGGGCGCTCCCACGGCGTTGGTGTTCGATGTGGACGAGGCCGTGTCGTTCGTCCCCAGATCCGATCTGGTGGCGCACCTCCGGGAGACCGAGGGTCTCGCCCTATGCGGGCGAGGCGCGCCATGTCCGCCGTGAGCCGCCGGCCGGTCGAAGCAACGGACCAGGGGGACGACCAAGAGCATCCGCTCCTCGGGATGCCGCAACGCGACACGGTGGTCACGGCGACGCTCGCGGCAGCGACCGTGACCTTCTTCGCTCTCATGGCCACCGATGCCGGCCGCAGACTGATCCAGCCGATCGACGACGCGTTCCTCCGCTGGATCGTGTCGCTCCGGACCGGATGGCTGACGGTTGTCGCCCATCTCTTCAACGTGATCGGACTGAGCTACGTGATGGCACCGATCCGGCTCGGGATCGCCGGATGGTTGGCGATCCGGCGGAGGTGGTGGCACTTCGCCGCGTTCGTCTCCGCGATCGTCGTCTCGGAGATCGCGATCGGCACGCTCAAGGCGCTCTACGACCGGCCTCGGGCGCTCGGATCTCTCGTCGAGACGAGCAGCGCCTCGTTCCCATCGGGGCACGCCGTGGCCGCCTCGGTCACCGCCGTGGCAGCGGTGATCGCGCTGGTGCCCGAGGGGCCGCGCCGCTATCGGTGGGGGGCAGCGGCCGTCGGGTTCTCGTTCCTGATGGGCCTCTCGCGGACCTACCTGGGAGCGCACTGGCTGTCCGACGCGATCGCGGGCGTGCTGCTCGGTACCACGATCGCGCTCGGTTCCGCCCTGATCGTCCACCGCGTGCGCGAAGGGCGATCGTCAGCTGACATCGCGCCGCTGGAATAACAGCGAGCCCACCACGATCGACGAGGGCGGTCCACGTCAGGAAGAGCGCTGCGCCCCACCCGGATCGAGGGGCTCGCCCTCGGTCGTGACCGCGAGCCGTCGCTCGGAGATCAGATATCGAGGTCGATGCCGCCGAAACCGAAGCCACCCGTGTCGTCTTGCTTCAGCGCGGTGTCGACGCCGGCGGCGGAGGCGAACATCAACAGCCGAAGATCCGTCGGCACCTCGGCTGCGATGTGGAGGATGTATCGATCGGCCGTCGTGAAACCCTCCTGGAGGATGCCTTTCCATCGCTTCGTGATGCGGCCGACCTCGCGACCACCGGCGTCATCGATGGCGAAGTCCCACGAGCGCCAGTTCTCGGCATCGATAGATCCCAGGCTCTCGCCTCCGGATCCCAGGAGCGAGAAATGCTTCTTCCCCACGACATTGTTCTGCACGATCCATCCGCGCTCCGTGCCCGTGCCGTCGAGGACCTGCAGCCTCGACTTGAAGACCTTGGCCGGCCGAACGAGATCGAAGACCTTCGCGCCTGCTGCGTCATACATGGAGACGCGGTGCGTGAGGAACTGATCGACGCTGCTGACAAGCCGGAGGAGCTTGCGCGCCTTCGACTGGCCCTCCTGACGGATCACACCGATCTCGTTCCCCGTCTCGTCGAGAACCCTGTATTCGTTCGTGAGCTCGACGAACTTCGGCTTCTGCTCGATGACGAGCACGTTCCGATCCAGGAGTTCTGACACCGATCCTTGCGCTGGCCTGTCCGACACCACCAGGGAGTCTAGTCAGTACCCTCCGAGTAGGGCCCTCGGGAGGGTCCGAGTAGGGCCCTGGGAGGGAACGATGCTCGAGCTGCTGGTCTCAGTGCTCATCACGATCCTGGCCGTCGCACTCGTGCGTCGCCTACTCGGTATCGAGCGTGGACGGTGGGGCGTCACGGTGCTTGCCGTCCTCGTGGGGGAAGCGTTCGCGGTCCTGGTACTGGGGACCGGGGTCGGGAACATCAGAGACCTCCCTCCTCGAGCCGCGTTCGGGGCGTACGCGTTGGTCACGGTGTTCGCGATGCTCGGCATCGTCCTGGTGGAGCTCATCGCCAGGCCCGGCGCCCACTGGCGCCTGCGGGGCCTCCCCCGCCCGATCCAGGGGATACGCCGGCTTGCCGGGCGGGCCGTCCGCTACGTGAAGGTGAGCGTCATCGCGGTCCGGCACGGCCTCATCAACCCAGCGGGCAACGATGTGGAGGTACGAGGCTCCCGGCTCGGGAGCGCCCTGAGCGCTTCGTTCGAGGACGCGGGCGGTCTGTTCGTGAAGCTTGGGCAGGCCATGGCCGCGCAGCCCCACCTGGTCACCCGGGCCGTGGCCGCCGAGCTCGCCAGGCTCCAAGATCGAGCTGCGCCGGCCGACCCGGAGGCGGCCCGCGCGGTCATCGAAGAGGAGCTCGGACCAGCGGAGGAGATCTTCACCGATCTTTCTGCGGATCTCCTCGGATCGGCTTCCATCGCCCAGACGTACGCCGCGCTTCTCCAGGACGGGCGTGAGGTTGTGGTGAAGGTCCAGCGACCGGGAGTCCGCGAGTCCATCGAACAAGACCTCGACATCTTGGCCCGGCTCAGCAACCGTCTCGAGCGGAAGACCACGTGGGCGCGATCGCTCGGACTGAAGGAGCTGGTGGCGGGCTTCGCCGAGCGGACCCTGGAGGAACTCGACTTCTCCATCGAAGCTACGCGTACGACGGCGTTCAGACGCTCTCTGCAGGACTCGGATCACGTCAGCGTGCCGGAGGTATTCGAGGAGTTCTCGACCGGTCGCGTACTCGTGGAGGAGCGGATGGTCGGACAGAGCGTCGGAGCACCCGGCGCCCTCGAAGGGATCGATCCGGACCGGCGACGGGAACTGGCCGACGGGCTGCTGTCGATGACGTTGCGACAGATGCTCGCTGGCGAGCCGTTCCACGCAGACCCTCATCCGGGGAATGTGTTCGTGGGCACTGACGGGCGCCTCGCGCTCATCGACTTCGGAGCTATGGGGCGACTCAACGGTTTCGAACGCTCCGGCCTTGTCGACATGATGCGCGGGCTGCAGACCGAAGATCCCTCCCTCCTACGGGAGGCTGCCCTCCGCATCGGCACGCACACGACGCGGATCGACAAGGAGGCGCTCGACCGCGAGCTCGCCCGTCTGCTGGCCGGGGCTATCAGGCCCAACGGCACGGTGAATCCGGATCTGTTCTCAGACGTCTTGTTCGTGTTCCGCGACTTCGGGATCCTCCTCCCTCGATCCACGACCACGCTCTTCCGGACGCTCGTGACGTTGCTCGGAACCCTCCAAGTGATCGCCCCCGGTCACAACATCCTCGATGCAGCCCGGCGAGTGGGCGGCGACGTGATGGCCCAGCAGATGACCCCAGGGAACCTTCAGGAGTTCGTGCTGCAGCAGGCGATGGACGCAGGCCCCGCCCTCGCTCGCCTCCCCCGCGAGCTGGACGAGCTTGCGCAAACACTTCTGCGCGGTGAGCTCCGAACTCGCTTGAGTCTCCTGTCAGAGCCGGAGGACGTGCGGGTGGCACGGAGCATGACGAATCGGCTCGTCATGGGGTTGGTCGGATCGGCCCTCGCCCTCTCCTCGTCGATCCTGCTCGTGGCCCAATCACCGCCCGGACCCAGCGGGTTGGCTCTGATCAATATCCTCGGAGGTATCGGGCTGTTCTTTTCGGTACTGCTCCTCCTCCGTTTGGTGGTGCAGATCCTGCGCGAGCGGGACTGAGCGAAGGACCCCCCGTACTGACCGGCCCGGGTCACGCGGGCATGGGGGGGAGCGCGATCGCACCGGGCTCTTCGGCTCGGCGCGGCTTCCCGAACCGCAGGTAGAGAGAAGGAAGGACGAAGAGATTGAGCAAGGTCGTCGTGATGAGACCTCCCAGGATCACGATGCCCATCAGGGCGACC
>CAWJFY010000011.1:0-343195 GCA_963842295.1 uncultured Actinomycetota bacterium
ACCGACTGGACCGAGCACTTCACCGTCGACCGGGCCCGACTCTTCACCGTGCCGGAGACGCTCCCGCCGATCGCGGTGGCCGCCTCGGCGCCGGCTGCCGCCGAGCTGGCGGGCCGGAGTGGCGACGCGCTCATCTCGACCGCACCGGACGAGGAACTGGTGAAGACCTTCAGCGCGACCGGAGGGAAGGGCAAGCCCGTCTACGGGCAGCTGACCATCTGCTACGGACCCGAGAAGGAGAAGGCGAAGGACGAGGCTCTCGAGTGGTGGCCCAACACGTGCGCCCCGGGTGAGCTCACGGTGGAACTCGCCGAACCGCAACACTTCGAGGAGGTCGCCCAGTTGGTCTCTGCGGACGATGTTGCCGAGAAGATCGTCTGCGGACCCAGCCCGGACGCGATCCTCGAGAAGGTCCGCGCGTTCACCGACGCCGGCTTCGATCACGTGTTCATCCATCAGGTCGGCCCTCGCCAGGAAGAGTTCCTCGAGTTCGCGAAGGGCGAGCTGCTGCCTCAGCTGCACCGCTGACGTCAACCCTTGCTCGCCGCCGCCCCGCCCGCTACCGTCCGCGGCTGACGACGCGAAGAAGGGATCGGGGATGGACACCTACATGGTCGTGCTGCGGATCCTGCACATCCTCGCCGGCGTGTTCTGGGTCGGCGCGGCGTTCACCACGATCCTGTTCCTCCAGCCGACGGCACGCGAGGTCGGCCCGGCGGCAGGTCCCTTCATGGCGCATCTCGCCGGAAAGAAACGCCTGGTGGACTGGGTGCTCCGCGCGGCCGGCCTCACGATCCTGGCCGGAGTCCTGATGTACTGGCGGGTCTCGGACGGCCTGGATGGCGACTGGCTCACGTCGGCGCCCGGGCTGTCCCTCACGATCGGGGCCCTCTGCGGCATCGCGGCCTTCTCGCTCGGACTCAGCGTCGTCCGACCGACGATCATGGCGACCCTCGCGATCGGCCGGGATGTGGCGGCGAGCGGCGGCCGGCCCACGCCCGAGCAGGGCGCACAGCTCCAGGCGCTCCAGATGCGGGGGAAGGCGGTCGGGCAGGTCATCGTGCCGCTGCTCGTCGTGGCGGTGGTCGGGATGGCGGCGGCCCGGTACCTCTAGGGCCTCATCCCCTCCTCCTCGTCCGCGAAGTCCCAGACCCGGAGCTCGCCGGGCTCGAGCCTGATCGTGATGTCGTTCCCGCCGACCTTCCGGACGTAGGCCTCCCCCTTCCTCGGGCCGAGGTACCTCGACGCGATCCTGACGGCGGTCTCGAAGGCGTCCTCGGTGACGATCTCCGCGGTGCCGCGAACCTCGACGCCTCGCAGGGGGTCGATCGACTCGGCGACCACGATCGAGGCGCGAGGGTCGCGGCGCAGGTGACGCGCCTTCACGTCGTTCGGGCCCGCCCAGATCTGGAAGCCCCCGTCCCGCCATTCGTGCCAAACCGGCGAGAGCAGCACGCTCCCGTCCTGTCGGATCGTCGCGAGCACGGCGACGATCGGCTCCTCCAGGAAGCCGTCGAGGTCGTCGATCGTCAGGTCCGTGCGCATCCGTGCACGATACCGGGGGCTAGGAGGGCCGGAACCGCGAGATCTCGACCTCGACCGGGAGGCTCACGAAACGGCCGAGGCGCTTCGTGGCCGAGCCAAGCGAGCGTTCGTCCGCGGCCGTGGTCTCGAAGTAGGTGTGGATCGCGACCCGGATCCGTTTCGCGTCGAGCGTACGCCGCCAGTGGCCGAACACCCGCCCATGCAGGAGGAAGGCGCCGGTCGGGTACGTGCGGTCGTTCCACGCTTGGCGCGCCAGGTCGCCGACCGTCTCCCCATGGAAGCGGGACTCGGTGTAGCCGACGACGAGCTCGTCGTAGGTCTGGAGGAGGTGGGCGCCGCGAGCTGCAGGCGATCGCCTGCCCCGCTCCGACGATGCAGACAGGAACGAGAGCCCGTCGACCTCGTCGCTCGCCACCTCGTCGCCGAGCAAGTCGATCGCGTGCCGGATGTCGGTCATCGTGAGCCCCGACCACCAGCTCATATCCTTCACGGTCGCCGGCCCGTGGCTCCCGAGGTAGCGACGGACCAACTCGACGAGGGCGTCGTCCCGATCCAGAGGGCGCGGGTGCACGGGCACCCGTTCGTCGAGGAGCGCGTACGTGTGTTGCTTGCCCTTCCGCCCGCCGCTGCCGATCAGCCCGACGAGCTCGCAGTGCATCAGGAGATAGGGCATGCGCTGGCCGCCGCGATCGAGCTTCCGCCGATCGAACTCGGTCGCGAGCTCCTCGCGGGTCAGCCGGTTTCCACCCTCGAGGGCCGACGCGACGATCTTCTCGGTGCGCGCGAGGGTCCGCGCGTCGAGCCCAAGCCACCGGATCCGGCTTGCGCTGCCCTTCCGCACGCGAGGACCACTGAGCGCGAGGAGCCAGCGGATGTCGTCTCGCGCGACGAAGTGCCAGGTCGGCCGGAGCACGTGCGTGCGAACGATCGAACCTTCGGCCACGGCCTCGTCGAGATCCGCATCGACGAGACCGGTCGAGCGCTGCCCGATCGACCATTTCGCCGGGCCGTACTCCTGCGCCTGCATCGCCAGGTGCCACCGCACCGCCTCATCCGGGCTGGCGAACCGGTCGCCGATCAACCGCGAGTTGTGCATCCGCCGTCGCGCGATCTCGAGAGGCTTCATGTGTTCTTCAGGGACGTTGGTCGTCTTCCACCACGGCGATCGCTTCGATCTCCACCAGCTGGCCCCGATAGCCGAGCTCTGTCACGCCCACCAGCGTGGACGGCACCGCCGCCAGAAACGAGCCCTGCACGACGCTCCACACGTGCGACTGGGAGTCACGAGAACCGCCCGCCACGTAGACCGTGGTCTTCACGACGTCGGCAGGGGTCGCACCGCCCGCCTCGAGCTGGCGGAGAAGGTTCGCGAGCACCTGCTCCGTCTGCGCCTCCGCGTCGTCGGGGCCGACGAGCTCTCCACGCGCGTCAAGCGGCACGGCGCCGGCCGTGAACACGAGGCGCGCGCCCGATGCGACCGCAACGTGAGAATAACCCGGCGGCTCGGCGAGGCCCTCGACGTTCCGGAGCTCGACACCCATGGAGCGGGAGTCTACGGACGGGCCAGCCCGTTCCCGCTCACTCGTCCGCCGGTGGCTCCTCACCGACCGCGCCGTCGGCGTACTCGCGGAGCAGGTCCATATGGCCCAGGTGCCGCCCGGTCTCCTCGATCATGTGCACGATGACCCAGCGCAGCGAGAAGGTGCCGTCCTCGTCCGTGGCCGTGGCGTCGAGCGAGGGAGCCGCGGCGATCACCGCGTCGCACCGCTCCGTCTCCGCCGCGTAGGCGGCGAGCAGGTCGGCCATCGGGATGCCTTCGGCGCGAAAGTCGGCGTCAGGATCCTCGTCGGTCGAGTCGAAGTGCAAGCCCGTCTCGCCGGCGAAGAAGTCGCGGAACCACCATCGCTCCACGTTCTCCAGATGGCGGACGATGCCGTGCAGGGTGAGGCCGCTCGGCATCCGAACCGACGCGAGCGTTTCGTCGGAGGCTTCGCTCACCTTCCATGCGACGAGGTCGCGCTGCCGCTGAAGGAAGCCGAGCAGGGTGGTGCGCTCGTCCCCCAGGTGAGCCGGCTCGGTGACGCCGCCGCGGACGCCGTTGGCGGTGCCGGAACCGTCAGGAGCCGCAGCCACAGGCGCCGCCGCAGCAACCTCCGGCGGCGGGTTCGGCGGTCGCGGTGCGGCCCGTGCTCGCGCTTCCGGTCGCCGCCGAGAACGAGAACCGCCGACGCACCCGGTCGCTCCCGCACGAGGGACACGCCAGCGCAACATCGACCGAGCCAGCGGTCATGGGCCGGCGTTCCTCGAATGGATGCTCGCAGGCGAGGCAGAGGTACTCGTAGGTCGTCATCGGCCTCCACGGTACCCGCTGCCGGTGTCCGGATTCAATGCCATCGCCTCAGCGAGGTGGGAGTGCTGCGTTCTCCTCGACCCGGGCCTTCACGATCTTCCTCACGAGCCCACTGGGGAGCGGCTTCTCAGTGGTGAACCGGATCGTTCCTTTCCCCGAGAAGAAGGGCTTCAGCTCTTCTCCGAATGCCTCGAACATCTCGTCGGTCGCGGGGAAGAGGCTGCAATGGCTCTTGAACGCGGCATAGGAAACGAGGAAACGACCTCGGAGCTTGAACGTCGGCATCTGGTAGCTGATGGTTTCGGTCGCCTCCGGCGCTGCGGCCTTGATCGTCTTCCGAAGCTTCTCCAGTGCGGCGCGCGGCTCCTCCGGAAGGGCCGCCAGGTAGTCCTCGACGTTGGTCGGTGTCGCCATGCCGGTCTCCTTCCGAGTGTGACGAACCTTCGAGGGATCGTCCCACGATGGCAGGTTCGTCCGCCGTTGATCCGTCGACGTCGCGCCAGTACGACAGACCCGCGTAGCCGCTCGGAACCTTCAGCCCGCAGCTTCCGTCGTCTTCATGTCACGGTCTTCCAGATCTCTCCGCCCAGGGTCACGACGTACGCGCTCCCGATGAGCTCGAGCGACGTCGGCTGGTTCAGTCGCCACGCGACCGCTCTGAACCCATCATCCAGCGAGCCTAGCAGCTTGCCGGTGTTCGGGTCCGCCGGCGAGCCCCGGGTTGCCGGGCGTGAAGTGACCTTGTGCCAAGGCGAATCGGCCTCCCGCGCCGAACTCCACATCCACGAGGAGCCGACCGCCGCGGGCCACCTCGGTGACCGCGTTCGATCCTGCTCGGAACCTCACGATCTTGCCGTCCCGGGGCAGGTGCGGAACCGGTCCGGCCTCCGCCATGAACACGGTGCCGTCGCGGATCTCGAGCCCGGTCGGCACGATGTTGCCGAAGGCGATCAGCTCGCTGACGGTCCCATCGAGGGTGACTCGGTAGACCCGGTTGTGGTGGCCGTCGGTCACCAGGAACCCGTTGCGGAACCTCTCGATCGCGTACTGGACCCCGGTCGGGACGAAGAAGTCCGTCGCGGGCGGATGGGCCAGCGCGAATGCGCCGATGTCCGCGATGACGGTGAAGTGAGTCGGATCCGTCGACACGGTAGATGCCGACGACATTGCTCCCTCCGACATCCGGTGCCGACGAGAGTGACGAGCACGTAGGCGGTGCCGCCCTTGAAGACGACGTCCATGGCCCCGCCGATGCCGACGGCGGCGATCGAGGGCGGCAGGCCACTCGCGATAGGTCGTGACGGCACCGGTCTGCGGATCGACCCGCGAGACGCGGCCCGCGAACCCTTCCGTCACGTACAGCGCTCCATCCGGTCCGACCGTGCTGCCCGATCCACCTGCGAGTCCGGTGACCAGTCGGGTCTGGGTCGGAGCGTCATCCCGGCTGTCCGGGTGTGGCTGAAGATCTACGATCGTGGTCGCGCTGCTTGTCGTCGCAGTCCTGTGATGTCTCTGCGGATCACGCGTCGAGGTAGAAGCAGCTCGGCGACGACATCCCAGTAGGTCCGTACCGTGTCGTCGAGCCAGGCCGCCGATGTGCTCCAGTTCGCACGCCTGGGTGACCTCGATGTCGTTCGATCAGCCGGCGAGTTGTCAGTCATGACGCCACCCAAACGGATCCGATGACGAACCCGAGATGACCTAAGCTCTGCGAGTGCTTCGCGACTGCGAGCGCACACAGGAGGAACGAGCGGATCGATGGACCAACCAACCGCGGAGCAAGCGCTACGCGAGCTCGAGCCTCTGGTCGGCGAGTGGACCCTCGAGGCGACATGGCCAAGCGGTGAGCGCTGGCCGGGCGGCGGAAAAGTCACGTTCGAGTGGCACGAGTCGGGGGCACATCTGATCGAGCGTGGGACGGTCGAGCTTCCCGAGGCGCCCGACAACGTCTCCATCATCGGATGCGATGGGGCCAACGGGACGTACTTCCAGCTGTACTCCGACGAGCGCGGCGTCTGCCGCGTCTACGAGATGAGCATCGGCAACGGCGAGTGGAAGCTCTGGCGGGAGGGCGAGCCGTTCTCCCAGCGCTTCACGGCGACCTTCAGCGACGACGGGAACACGATCACCGGACGCTGGGAGATCGCCGAAGACGGCACCAACTACACGACCGACTTCGACCTCATCTACCGCAGAGTCGACACCTGATGCAGGCCGACGAGGTGCGCTTCTTGTTCGCCTACGACCGCTGGGCGACCCGCCGCGTGCTGACCGTCCTCGACGGCCTCGACCCGGCCGTATGGACGCGGACGCACGTCGTCGACGAGCGGGGTCTGGGCGGCATCCTCGTACACCACCTCGGCGCCTCGCAGCGCTGGCGCCACGGATTCCAGGACACCGGCGAGTCCCCCGAGCCGGAAGACGACCCGCTGCCGACGATCGGCCAGTTGCACGAACGCTGGGAAGCCGAGTGGGCAGCCGTCGATGCCTGGCTCTCGACCCTGACCGACGACTTCGTCGCGCACGTCCACGAAGGGGTACCCGTTTGGCAGATGCTGGTGCACGTCGTGAATCACGGGACGCAGCACCGAGCGGAGGCGGCGGCGCTGCTCACCGCCGAGGGCCAATCGCCCGGCGAGCTCGACCTGATCAACTACGCCGAGGAAGAGGCTGAGGCTCTTCCGCGACAACGCCGTGAACACCGCGTAGTTCGCCGGCACGCGATGATAGATCGTGGCACCGTAGTGCTAGGCGTCGCGACTTCTTCGGGATACCCGCCCGTTCGGCTCGAACGTGAGCACGTCTCCCGGCTGACAGTCGAGGACATCGCAGATCGCCGAGAGCGTCGAGAACCTGACCGCGCGAGCCCTGCCGTTCTTGAGCACGGAGAGGTTCACGACCGTGACGCCGGCGCGTTCCGCGAGCTCCGTCAAGGTCATCCCGCGATCTTCGAGTACACGATCCAGATGCACGGCGATCCGGTGGTCGGGCTGCGGGTCGGGCTCAGATCGTGGCATCGACGTCCTCGCGCAGCCGGACACCGTACGCGAACACCTCCGCGAGCGCGAACAGACTGACGGCCGCAAGGATCGGGGAGAAGGACACCACCGGGAACTCGGTCACGATCCCGCCGGGCGGGAGCGGTCCACCCGTCCACACACCGGCGGAGAAGAACCAGTCCGTGAAGGAGCCCTCCACGATCGTCGCCAAGGGGAAGCCGAGCAGGAAGATCGCCCCGAGCCACCGCAGCCTGGTGACGTTCGAGGCCCGGAACGGGTCCCCCTCCGCGGCGGATCGTGCCACCTTCCGCAGGAGCCACAGCACGACGAGCGCCAGCGTCCACCAGACCAACGGAGGGACGGTCGCGATCACACGCTGCGTCAGGCTCGGGTCGACGACGTCGACGTTGACCGGCAGAGGCCCGGCGATCTCGAAGGCCTCGGGGAGCCGGACATCCTCCACGGCAGCCTTCGCCGGAACGGTCATCGTGCCAGAGTCCTGCCCCAGCCCGAACAGGTGGTGCCCCAGTACGAGCAGCCCGGCGACCACGGTGATCCAGAAGAGGACCATGAGCACGAGGGCCGCGGTGCGAGCGGCGCGTGACGGCATCGGATCCATCTCGAACCTCCTCATATCGTTCGTCGATAATATCGATGAACGATAGCATCGAGAAACGATATGTCAAGAGAGGGTCTGCTGAGGTCCGCGTGAGGCTTTCCGCCGATAGTCGAGGGCTACGATGTGTGCTCCCTGAGCTGGGATGAGGCTTCGATGCAAGCGGAACGGGGCAAGATCGTGGGTCGTGAGCCAGAGCTCGCCGCGCTCACACGATTCGTCGAGAACCTGAACGAGAGGCCGCACAACCTTCTTCTCGAAGGCGAGGCGGGGATCGGCAAGACGACGCTCTGGCGGGCGGGGGTGGAGGCCGCTCAGGTTGCCGGTCATCGCGTCTTGGTTTCCCGGCCCGGCGAGAACGAGATCGGGTTGTCGTACTCGGGGATCGGGGACCTGATCGGGGAAGTCTTCGACGAGGCTCTCGCCGGTGCTCCGAGTACGCAGCGCAGGGCCCTCGAGATCGCTCTTCTTCGCGAGCAAACCGGCACCGTCCGGCCCGACCAACGTGCGATCGCGCTCGGAGTGCTCGATGCTTTCCGGACGCTGAGTGTCTCGTCGCCGGTCGTCATCGCGATAGACGACATCCAATGGATGGACGGGTCGTCGGCCCGAGCGCTCTCGTTCGCGATCCGCCGATTGGCCGGTCATCCAGTCGCGATCCTCGCGACCAGGCGTCTCGAGCAAGGCTCTTCGGAGAAGCTCGAACTCACGCGCGCGATCGACGAGCGTGAAACGGTTCGCACATACGTCGGGCCCCTCGCCGTCGACGAGGTCGCCCGCATCCTCCGGGAGCGGATGAGCCGATCCGTCACGCCGCCGCTCGTCGCACGCGTGCACGAAGGGGCACACGGGAATCCGTACTTCTCGCTCGAGATCGCCCACGCGCTCCGTGACGCCGAGCCATCGGCCGGCAGGCCGCTTCCGGTTCCTGGTGATATCCGCGACGTCCTGCGCGCTCGTATCGACGGCCTTTCGGCCAGCGCCCGCGACGTGGTCCTCGTCATGGCAGCGATGGCACGCCCAACGCTCGCCACGGTTCGGGCCGCGAGCCACGAGCCCTCGACGGTCGATACAGATCTCATCGATGCCGAAGAGGCTGGACTCGTGATCATTGATGGCGAGCGGATCGATTTCGTGCATCCGCTGATGCGGTCGACCGCCTACTGGTCGGCTTCCACGGGTCGAAGGCAGGCGGTCCATGCTCGAATCGCCGAGGTCGTCCCCGACCTGGAGGAACAGGCGAGACACATGGCGTTGATGGGTGGGGGTCCGGATCCGGGTCGAGCGTCGTTCGTCCAGGAGGCAGCCGGTCACGCGCGGCGTCGAGGAGCGCCGCTCGCCGCCGCGGAGCTGTGGGAGCTCTCGGCAGATCTGACTCCGCCAGACGACGAGGCGCTCCTCTGCAGCCGGAAGCGATCCGCGGCGCTCGAGAGGTTCGATGCCGGGGATGTCCAGCGAGGGCGCACGATGTTGGAGACGTTGATCGGCGCGTCCACCTCTCGCCAGCAACGGGCGTGGACGCGGGTGGAACTGGCGGTGAGGTCATACAACGACGTCGATCGGGTCGATGAACTCCTACGCATCGCGCTCCCGGACGTCGGCGACCACGAGATACTCCTCCCCGTCGCCCACGCGAATCTCGCGTGGGTGGCACTCTGCCGTTTGGAGCCATCAGCGGCGGCCGGTCACGCTCGAGACGGCGGTCGGGTTGGCGGAGCGTGGTTCGGATCCACCCCCCTCCGCTTGGCGCTCGGAGCGCTCGCCCGAGCAGAAGCGCTGCTCGGTCGGGATCCTTGCCGACGATCAGCCGTGCGGTCGCGATCGCCGGGGACCTCGCTCCGGGAGAAACGATCAACCGGCGAGGATCCGTGGCGATCAGATGCTGTGGGAAGGAAGGATCGCGGAGGCACGGCGCTCGATCAGGGAGGCTGACCTTCACCTCGTCGAGACCGGTCTCGAGCTCATGCGCCACGACACTCTGTCTGTTCTCAGTGAGGTGGAATGCGCGGCAGGGGAATGGGCCGCCGCGGCCGCTACGCGAACGAGGGGTACGACATCATCGTTCATGCGGGCCTGGACGAGATCCGGGATCAGATGCTGTATGCGAGGGCGCACGTCGCGGCGCTCATGGGGCGAGTCGACGAGGCCCGCAGAGACGCAATCGGCGGGAGCCTCCCTCGCCGCGGCTCAGGGGAACCTGTGGACGGAGGTCGCGAACCGGAGCGTGCTCGGGTTCATCGCGCTCTCGGTGGGCGATCTCGACGAGGTCGTCCGCGCTCTCGATCCGGCGGATCGACTGCTGGCGGGCAGCGGGATCCGAGAGCCGGGTGCGTTCCCCTTCATCCCCGATCTCGCCGAGGCCTTGATCTCCCTCGGTCGGCTCGATCGTGCCAAGCAGATCGTGGATCGGCTCCAGGAGCAGGGCACGGACCTCGATCGGCCGCTCGCGCTCGCCACCGCGGCGAGATGCAGGGCGCTCATCGCCGCGGCGCTGGGCGATCCACCCGGCGCGCTGCTCGAGCTCGAGCGGGCACTCGCGGAGCACGAGCGCGTCGCGATCCCGTTCGAATCCGCGCGCACCCTCCTGGTCCATGGCGAGACCCTCCGACGGATGAAGAGCAAGCGGGAGGCTCGCGACTCTCTCGAGGGCGCCCGATCCCGGTTCGACGCGCTCGGGGCACGCCTCTGGGAAGCGCGAGCCGAGGAAGCCCTGGCGCGGATCGGTGGTCGCTCCGCGTCACCGACCGAGCTCAGCGAGACGGAGCGACGCGTCGCCGATGTCGTTGCCCTTGGCCTCTCCAACAAGGAGGCGGCGGAGCGGCTCTTCATGAGCGTGAAGACCGTGGAGTCGAACCTGCGTCGTATCTATCGGAAGCTCGGCATCAGGTCCCGCGCGGAGCTCGCTCATCGGCACGTATCGTCCGTCCCGGAGCGCAAGGCACCTTCCGAAGCCGACGATCAAACGTAGGGTTCCTGTCCTTTCCTCCCATCACCTCCCGCCTTTAGCGTTCACGCGCGTCGAAGGAGGACGTCATGGATCGAACGTGGGGTGGCAGGTTGAGGCGCGGGAGGGGATCGGTGATCGCCGGCATCGGCGCGACGGTGCTCGCGATGTTGCTGGTGGCATCGTGTTCGAACGGGGAACCTGAGCCGAACGGCACGTCGCCGACCGACGCTGTGGAGTCGCCATCGTCTGACGTGCGCATCCTGGACGACTGCCCGGAGTTGCCGTGCGAGGGACCACTCGAGCCCGGGGAGTATCGCTGGACCTTCTCCGATCCGACGATCGACTTCGAGATCCCTTCGCCCGGGTGGACGTGGCTCTTCGCCGGGGGAGGCCTCCATCTCTTCGCCGATGAGACCCCACCCCCCCTGCACCAGAGTCTGTACGTCCCCGACGGGATCTACTTCCTGCACGACCCCACGATCGCCTCCCAGGACTGTGAGGAATCCTCCGAGCCGGGCGTCGGTCGGTCGGTGGGTGACCTCGTGGCATGGCTCGAGACCGCGTCGGGCCTCGTCGTAAGCGAACCGACGCCGGTGACCGTCGGCGGGTTCGAGGGTATGCAGCTCGATATCGAGATCGATCCGGAGTGGAAGCGGACGTGCGTCTTCAGCGAAGATCTCCCGGCCGTGCCGCTGATCTTCAACGGAGCGGCTCCCCTCGGCGGGTATCACTGGGCGATCGTCCCCGAGCAGTCGATGCGTTGGTTCATCCTCGATTCGGAGGACGGGGTCACCATCGTCAACCTCGAGGATGATCCCGGCGGCCTTCCGCACAACGAACTGGTCCAGAGCGGCGGCCAGATCGTGGATTCGCTGGCGTTCCCATCAACCACACCATGAGGTTCCGCGCGCGATGGGGCACGATGCTCGTGTGAGTATTCGGCGGACGGGACCCAGCCGGCCTTCGTCCGGATCGCGACCGATCCTCAACTGGGGAGGTTGATGGTGATGGATGCCGAGGGAGGCGACGCTCGTTCCCTGCTCGACGACGTCGAGCTCACCGGCATCGCGTGTGACTGGTCTCCCGACGGGACCACGATCCTGACCACCGGCGCCTACGGCCGCCTCGTCATGGTGGCGCTCGACGGCGCCAGCTCACCGTTCGTCGGTGAAGGGATCTGGCTGCCGTGAGGAGCACCCATGCCCGGTGTGGACGCTTCTCCTGGTCCTCGCGATCCTCGGATCCGCCTGCACCGCCAACGAGACGGCTCCGACGCCGGACGTCTCACCCGAACCGACCGGGCAGCCGAGCCCATCACCGAGCGCAGAGGTGTCGCCGCTCGTCGGCGAATGGAAGCGCGTGACGAAGTGTCAGGAGCTCGTGCATCTGCTGGAGGCGAATGGCTTGGGAGAGCGGGCACCGCAGGCGATCGAAGGCAACGGCTGGGTGGGCGGGACGCTCGAACAGCTCGCCCAGAAGGAGGATCCGTGCGAGGGAGCGGTCCCACGGGAGCACTCCCACTTCTTCACGGACTTCGGCACCTTCGGATCGCTCGACTGGCGCGGCGAACAGGTCGACGAAGGGAAGTACGAGATCGTGGACGACCGCACGTTCACGATCGGCGAGGCCACGTTCCATTTCGAGATCCAGAACGACACGATCAGGTTCGAACCGGTCCTTCCCGACAAGTGCACGGGGTTCGATTGCGTGTGGATGCTCGCGGTCGCCTCACCCGGCTACGCCTGGGAACGCGTCAGCTGACCTGGCCATCGGCGCGATACGTTGATGCATGATCGACAAGGTG
This sequence comes from uncultured Actinomycetota bacterium, assembly GCA_963842295.1. Classification (GTDB taxonomy): domain Bacteria; phylum Actinomycetota; class UBA4738; order UBA4738; family HRBIN12; genus JAJNBA01. The sequence goes on from CAWJFY010000011.1 coordinate 12,262, forward strand.
ATGCCGTTCTCGCGCGCCGTGCTCGGCTCCCGGGAAGTGGGCGACGAGGACCTGGTCGATCCGCGCTGTTGCGCGCCGTCGATCCGGTTCCCGCAGATGGACGCGCCGCGCCCGAAGCGCAACCGGATCCATGTGGACATCCCTGTGCCGCACGACCACGCCGGATCGAGGATCGCCGTGGCGCTCGCGGCGGGCGGCCACCTCGACAGCGACGAGCACTCGCCGGCCTGGTGGACCCTGGCCGACGCGGAGGGCAACGAGGCCGACGTGGCCACCTGGATGGGCCGCGACTGAGAGGGACCCGAAGGGGCGAGGAGATGTCGGAAGAACGACGTGTGGATCAGGAGAGGGCCCTCCGGCGCTACGACCGCCAACACGATCCGGCCCGGCTGATGGCTCTGACCGACGGCGTCTTCGCGATCATCATCACGTTGCTGGTCTTGGAGATCCACGTGCCGGAACTCACGGGCGGTCAAAGCCTTCGCGAGGCGTTGGGTGAGGTTCAACCCTCGTTCACCGCGTTCTTGATCAGCTTCTTCGTGACCGCGATCGCCTGGGCGGGACACCGCGACCTGTTCGCCCACATCCGAAGGACGGATCGCGCCCTCGTGTGGCTGAACCTCTTGTATCTCCTGCCACTCTCGCTCCTGCCGTTCGGGGCAGCGCTCATCTCGCGGTACGACCAGGAGTCGGTGGCACTCAGCCTGTACGGGATCCAGGTGTTGCTCATCGCCGTGACCCGGTTGATCGTATGGCTCTACGCGACGAACCGACCGCACCTCCTATACGAACCGATCGGTCGTCGCACGAAGACGGTGGGGGTGTTGGTCGTGGCCGTCCCGGCCGTGCTCTACGTGCTCGCGATCATGATCGCCGATAGCGCGCCGACGGCGAGCATGTGGATCTTCGCGGCGGTCCCCATCTTGTACTTCATCACCATCTTCGTCGATCGTTCGACGGCTCCACCGGGGGCCGAGGAAGACGAGTTCACATGAACGCTGCCCACTCGGGTTGATCGAGGCATGAATGACCGAGGGGCCGCGACGTAAGCCATCCGGGCATCTCAGGCGTTCATGCCACCATGGTGGCCCCGATGGACCCCATGCCGATGTCGGTACCCGCCGAGCGCGGAGCTGCAGAGTCCCGCGTTGCGGTGTCCTTCGAAGAGTTCTTCGACGCCGAGAGCCCGATGCTGTTCGGGGCACTCGTCCTGATGGGCGGGAACCGAGCGGAGGCCGAAGAGATCGTGCAGGACGCGTTCCTGAAGGTCTGGGAGCGCTGGGATCGGGTCTCCAGGATGGAGTCGCCGGCCGGCTTCTTGTACCGGACCTCCCTCAACCTGCACCGGAGCCGCCTCCGCCGCGCCGCCGTGGCGATCAGGAAGGCCACGCACCTCCTGGCCCAGCAAGACGCGCTGGGCGAGGTGGAGACCCGGGATGAGGTCGCCCGACTGCTCCGCTCGCTGACGCCGCGGGAGCGAGAAGCCCTGGTGCTCACGGCCTACCTCGGCTATTCGACCGAGGAGGCGGGTCGGTTGCTCGGGATCAAGGCGAACACCGTCCGCGTCCTCACCGCACGGGCGAGGGCGTCGCTCCGCCGACGAACGACCCAGGAGGAATCCCCATGATCGATGAGCGCGAGTCCATCGCACGCGTCGCCGAACGGTTCACGTTGCCCGAGCCGCGGTTCGAACGGCTCCTGCGTAGGCGCGACCGGAAGCGGCGGAACCAGCGGCTCGCGGCCGGAACGGCGGGCGTCACGATCGCCGTCTTGGCGACCGTGATCGCCTTCCGGACGATCGCCGCAGACGCCCCGCGTGACCCGGCGACCACCCCGAGTCCGACTCCGGCCGCGACGGCATCGGTCCGGTTCGACTCCCGGTTGTACGGCTACTCCCTCACCCACCCGGATGACTGGACGGCCGCTGCGTCGTCGACGACCTGGACCTCCGGTCCGCTGACTTGAGGGTCGCGGACGTCCTCGAGGGCGTCGACACGGAGGGCATCTTCCTCGCCGCCGGGTCGATCGAGATCCCCGAAGGGATGACGCCGGAGGAGTGGCTGGACCGCGAGGAGCGCCGCGCCATCGCCGTCGCGGGGCTCGGAGGCGCCGGGTCCTTCTTCGTCCCGACCACCGTGGACGGCATCGCGGGGAGACTCTCCGCGGATTGCGGCGTCCTACTCGCCGTCGTGCATCGGCGCGGCTACGTGTTCCGGCTGTACGGGGATATCACCGTGAACGTCGACCTTCGAGAGGTCATCCGCTCGATCGAACTGCACCCCGGAGCCCCATAGCTCCGGAACGGCTCGCCCCGCTAGCCGGCCCTCCTCGTGACGTGGATGTGGTACGTGGCGCTGAAGTCTCCGCCGCCTTCTGCGAAGTGCACCTCTGCTTCGATCACGTGATCGCCCCGGGACAACGGACGGATGAAGACCAGGTTCGCCCTGATCGCGGTGCGGATCGGACCCGTCCCCACGTCGAGAACGGCGTCATAGAAGCTCCCTGGCTCCGAGACCACTCTGTAAGCGCCCGTGTCGATCGGCTTCAGTCGCAATGCGCGGCCGTCGAGCGTCAGCGAGTTCGAGGTCGTGACGAAGAGGTCCTTGACCAGCTGCTTCAGTTCGGCGTCGGTCTCCCCGGCTGAGCGGAAGGCGAACTGCCCCGCGTGCGAGAGGAGGATCGGCGTGCCCCTCGGGATCTGGCAGTCGAACTCGAGGCCGACGTCGATCGGCGGCGCCAAGAAGAACACGCCGTGCCTCATCTCGCCGCAGTCGCCCGACAAGCCGGCGACCAGCGGATTCGACTCATCCCCGAGCAGCCAGCGCCCGTAGACGCGCATCCAGCTGGCATACGAACGGCCGCGCGGATGCGAGTCGAACGGCGCCACAGGACCCGCGAGGGCGGACGGAGCCGCGACCGAAAGGGCAACGGCGACGATCGCAGTGAGCAAGAGGAGCTTCCGACGCATCCCAGACCTCCCGTCTTGGGGCTCGATCGCTCCACCCTACGCAATAAGAGCTAGCTCGTAAAGCCGACGTCCGATGCCGGATGCGCCTCCTCGTCAGGCGTGGCTACGGTGATCTGTTCTACTCGCGGTATCGGCCGGCTGCACCCATCTTGATCGGCCCGAGGAGGCGCCATGGACAGGCACGGCTCGGAGAGCTACTTCGTGATCGGTGAAGGACTCCTGGCGGAGTCCGTCGGAGGCCGGGGACCGACCCTGGCTGCTCGCGCGGAGGCTGTGACCCCACCCTTCCGCTTCTCACGGATGGGGCCGAGCGGGATCAACCATCAGCTCGGAGCGGGCACACGGAAGCGGTTGGCCGACGCCATGGCCTCGGGAGGAGGCGGCGAGTCCGGCATCCCGGCCGGCTTCACGTACCTGGGTCAATTCGTGGATCACGACCTCACGTTCGACAGGACGGCGGTGATGCTCGGACAGAACGTGACCCCGACCGACCTCCTGCAGGCGCGTTCGCCGAGCCTCGACCTGGACTCCCTCTACGGGGCGGGGCCCGACGATCCCGGCTCGGAGAAGTTCTACGAGGCGGACGGCATCCACCTGAGGATCGGGAAGGCCGAGGACCCCGAGGGCATCGGCACGATGAACGGCTTCGACCTCCCTCGCGGGGCGGGCAACACGAACAAGGCCAAACGGAGAGCGATCGTCCCCGACCCCAGGAACGACGAGAACCTCGCGGTCGCCCAGACCCACCTCGCGTTCATCCGGTTCCACAACCGGGTCGTCGACACCCTCCCGTCGTCCGTGCCGGACGCCAAGCGTTTCCAGAAGGCTCGCGGGATCGTCACGAGGCACTACCAGTGGATGCTCCGCACCGACTACCTGCCACGCATCTGTGCGCAGGGCGTCGTGAACGATGTCTTCACCAACGGGCGGAAGGCCTTCGAGGTCGGCGTGACGCCGACCGACGTCCCCACGATGCCCATCGAGTTCTCGGTGGCGGCGTTCCGGCTCGGCCACTCGATGATCCGGAGCGCCTACAACTGGAACAAGATCTTCGACAACGGGAGTGGGACCCTCGATTACCTGTTCATCTTCTCCGCGGGGAGCGGCAACCTCGGCGGTGGGCTGCGACTCGCCGGCACCTGGGTCGCAGACTTCCGCCGTCTCTACGACTTCGCCGAGGCGGGCCGAGCCGACCTCGTCGTGCCGCAGGCCAAGTTCAACGTCACGATGCGCATCGACTCGAAGCTGGCGCTCCCCCTTCGGAGCCTCCCCGGGTTCCCTGCCGATGAGGACAACCTCGCGTTCCGCAATCTGGAAAGAGCGAGGATGGTTCGTCTCGCCACCGGCCAGCAGATGGCGAGCTTCATGAAGGCGAAGGGCGTGACGCTGACGAAGCTCACGGCCGCACAGATCCGTGAGGGCAAGAACGGCGCGACGCTCGAGAACCTCACGACCACGCAGCGCGCGGCCGTCGTGAAGGACACGCCGCTGTGGTTCTACATCCTTCGTGAGGCCGAGCTGGCCCAGGGCAGACTGAAGGGTGTCGGCGCGCGGATCGTGGCCGAGACCTTCCATCGTGCGATGGAGGGGAGCAAGACGTCTATCGTGCGAAACCCGGGGTGGCGTCCCTCGCTCGGGCCGAACAACACGACGTTCCGCATGGTCGACCTGCTGCTGTTCGCGTTCCAGGGCAAGAAGAAACTCCTGGCCCCGCTCGGATAGGACCTCGTGGTGGCTCGACGGACCGGGACCCCTGACGCCTGCCCCCGTTGTGCGAGCAGTCGCGACTTCTTCGGGATCCCAGCCCGCTAGGCTCGAACCTGAGCACCGACTCGTCGAAGGCGACGTCACCGGAGTTGCTGATCGAGGTTTGGCGCGGCTCGCCGGACGGTCAGACTCAGGGGGATCGAGGACCAAGGATGACCCAAGCCAACCAACAAGGATCATCGGACGGGAGCGATCTCGCGAGCGATGCCGACGCCCGCGATCAGCTTGCTGACCTCCAGCGGGAGTTGCAGCAAGCGGAGGCTCGTGCGGCCGCGGTCCACGACGTGATCCAGACGGTGGCCGGATCGACGTTCGACCTCGAGAAGGTGCTCCAGACCGTGATCGACCGAGCCGTCCTCCTGTGTCAAGCCGACAGCGGCAACATCGCGCGACGGGTCGGCGACGTATACCGGATGGCCGCCTTCACGAGCTTCGGACCCGAGTACGAACGGATGGTTCGGGACCACGTCTACGAACCAGGGCGAGGCTCCGTGATCGGTCGCACGGTCCTCGAGCGCGGAGTGGTCCACATCGTCGACGTCCTCGAGGATCCTGAGTACTCCATGACGAAGCTCCAGAGCGCGGGTGAGTTTCGGACCGCGCTCGGTGTTCCGATGCTCAAGGACGGCGAGCCGATCGGCGCGATCGCGGTGGGACGGAACACGGTCAAGCCGTTCAGTGAGGCCGAGATCACGCTCCTTCAGACGTTCGCCGACCAGATCGTCGTGGCCGTCGAGAATGTGCGCCTCTTCCAGACGGTCGAGCGCCAGCGGATCGAGCTGGCGCGCTTCGCACCGCAGGTCGCGAGCCTCTTGTCGAGCGACGAGGGAGAGAGGCTGCTGGCCGGTCACCGACGGGAGATCACCACGCTGTTCTGCGACCTCCGAGGATTCACGGCGTTCGCCGAGACCGCCGAGCCGGAGGAGGTCCTCGATGTGCTGCGTGCGTACCACCTGGTGGTGGGCGAGCTCGTGATCGCCCACGGCGGAACCGTGGAGCACTTCGCCGGTGACGGGCTGATGGCGTTCTTCAACGATCCGGTTCCGGATCCGGAGCACCAGCTCGCGGCGGTGCGCACGGCCGTGGAGGTTCGCGAGCGGATCGCACAGCTCGCGGCCGATTGGCGGAGGCGCGGGTACGACCTCGGCCTCGGGGTCGGGATCACGACCGGGTACGCGACGCTCGGCCGCATCGGATTCGAGGGCCGCTACGACTACGCCGCGATCGGGAGCGGTGTGAATCTCGCGGCCCGGCTCAGCGATGTCGCAGCCCCCGGCGAGATCCTCATCAGTCAGCGACTCCAAGCAGCACTCGAGGATCGGCTCGAGACGGAGGCCGTCGACGGGCTACAGCTCAAAGGATTCAGCAAGCCCGTCGACGCGTTCCGAGTGATCGCACTCAGCACCTGACCGCGCAGCGTCGCTCACGCCGGCCCTGCGCGTGGATCAGGCAGGTCGCATCCGCACGAACTGCGATGCGCCGATGAGTCGCCCGATGGCCCGAGCCGGGAGCGGTGCGAGCCGACGTTCAGGATCGGTGATCAGATCGGGCTCGACGAGCGTCACGTCACGTCCGCGGGTTTTGAGCGTGCACGTTCCGGCCGCGAAGACGTTCTTCACCCAGTCGACATCAGCTCCGTAGGTCAGGAAGAAAACGAAGTCGTCTCCCCGCCGGAACACATTGACCGGGATGCGGTACGGGCGTCCGGTCTTGCGCCCCCGATGAGCCAGGATCCCGAAGCCGGGCATCCACCCCGCGAAGAGACGGGTGAAAGGGTTCACGTAGCGCGTCACGACGCGGCGCAATCCCCAGAGGCGCGACCGACCACCCATCGCCGTCCATCCTCATGTAGCCGAGGGCCTAGGAGTTGCTCCTCCGTCTCGCCACGACGGCCTTCGACGCGGGCCACCCGTTCACGAAGGCGAACTCGACCGCCTTCCACCATCTCATCGCCCCGCCGCGATCGCCACTCGATGCAGCCGAGGCCCGGGGTGGACCCTTGCCTGTCGCGCGTACCATCGCGCGATGACCAGATTCGTGGTCGATTCGACGGCCGTCATCCACATCGCCAAGGCGCATCTCAAGATCCCGGCGAAGCACGAGCTCCTGGCGCCCACGCTCCTCCGCTCTCAGACCCTGTCGGCTCTGCACGAGGCGGTGCACCGGGGCGAGCTCGCGGCCCCGGAAGCGCGCGACCTCCTCACGCGCGTGGGACCTCCGGGGTTGAAGATCAGGCTCCTCGGTGACGCCGTGCTCCGGCGCGTGGCGTGGGAACTGGCGGATCGGTTGAGCTGGGCATCCACCTACGACGCCGAGTACTTGGCCCTCACGCGGTTGCAGGCAGACGCGTTCATCACCCTCGACCGCGGACTCGCGAAGAGCGCTGAAGGGATCGTCCCGCTGGCATCCCTCGACACCCTCCGCTGAGGGACCTTCCACCGCTCCGCCGTCGCGTCAAGACGGCGCTGTGCAGTGGCCATCTCCGAGAACGCCCGTCTTGTACGTGGCTGCTGCATCTCATAGGGTCCATCGGGTGCGCTTCGCCATCCGACTTCTTGTGCCTTTGACGGCGGTCGCCCTCGTCGCTTGCAGCGGTGGCGATGAGACGGCCGCACCCCCGGTCGCGCAGCGATTCCCCACGGCCGCGGATGCACCGGGAACCAAGCCTGATCCCGTTGAGGAGCGTCAGACAGCGGCGGACCTCGACGCGTTCATCCCGATCTTCAGCCCAGCCTTGATCGATCCCGACCGAGAAGAGATGACCACGGTCTTCCAGGACGCCGGCTTCACGCGGGCGGGTGTGGACGTACGCTTCTTCGGAGAGACGCACGATCCACATGCGCCTCATCTCTTCAGTTGGTTCATCGAGCTTGACTCCGAAGACGGGGCGAGCAGCGCACTTGACTGGCTCGAAGCGGATTCGATGAAGCCATGCCCCCAGAGCTGTGCCGTGCGGGTAAGCAGCTTCGACGTGGATGGCATCCCGGATGCGCGGGGCGTCCACCGGATCGCGACGGCCGAGGACATCGAGGCCGCCGGGACAGAAAGCGAAGACCCCTCCGAAAGCTACTGGGTGGGGTTCACCGCAGGTTCGATCGTCTACACCGTTGACCTGGGTGGGGTCCCAGGATCTGTGTCAGAGGAGCAAGCTCAGAAGATCGTAAGCGCGTACTACGAGCGGCTTACAGGCGGCTAGCGGCGCGATCGAACTCCCAGTCGGCAAGGCCAGTGAGAGCGACTCGCGTGGGGCGAGTGTTCGGGAATACCCCTCGAGGCGGAGAGCCTAGGACGTCGTCATCGGGCGCGACGCGATCGCGGTCAGTTCGGCGACGATTTCGGCGAGCGGTCGGCTGGCATCCAGCTCATGCGTGCAGCCCTCCCTGAGGAGCGGCTCGACCTTGGCGAGGTCATCCAAGATCATCGCTCGTTCCAGTGGAGTCTTCCCGTAGTTGTTCGTCGTTCTCCGTGCGATCCGGTCAAGGATCACGTCAGCAGGGGCGCTGAGCAGGACGACCGCGTTGAAACGGTCGTAGAACTTCGACTGGTTCCTCACGCACCCTTCAACGAAGAGCGAGCGACCATCATCGGAGTCCAGCAGCCCGGTGATCCTTTCCTCGACCCAGAGCCACTCCCCGCGGTGCAACTCGTCGGAGGACTCAACATCCTCGCGATACTCGCTCCAGCCCGGATCACCGGTGTCTACGACGCGATAACCGCGTCGGCCAAGTTCGGCGAGAGCCGACGACTTGCCGGTTCCCGACATCCCAGTCACCAAGACCCTCGACATCGGGACAACCCTACGGAGTGTCAAGCGACGACATTCCAAGGTGCGCGAGCGTTCGCGAATGTACCTAGGGACGACCTCAGGGTTTGCGGAGTGACCGGCTCACCACGGTCCAGCTGCGGCTGCTCGCGCTATTGAACCCAGCAGAGACAGAACGGATGCCCGGCAGGATCCGCGTAGACCTGGAAGTTGTCGTCCCCTGCTGGTGGTTTGAGTACTCGAGCACCGAGCGACATGACACGATCGTGCGCGGCCGCGAAATCCTCGACCCACAGGTCGAGGTGGATCTGCTGCTCGGGCGTGCCGTCCGGCCAGTCGGGCGGGACATGGTTCGGCGCCAGCTGAACAGCGACCCGCGATTCGCCGTCGACCATCACCCGGTGCCAGTCGTCCTCGGCGTCGACCGTGCCGTCGAGCACGCCGGCCCAGAAAGTGCTCTCCGCCGCGAGATCTGCGGCGTCGAACACGACAACCTGACGAGTGATGCGCATTTCCCGCCAACCTTTCCCATGGGTCCGACGTTGTCGCAGCTGAATTAGCCCGATCGTACTAGCCCTTCGCGCTTCGTATACAGCGGCGAAGCATCGCTCATGTGCGCGAGTGTTGACGAATGTACCTAGAGCTGCGTCGGGCTCGTCGTCCCCAAAGGTTCTTGTCACGTCCCCACGGCCCCTTGGTCGCCGGTAGCCTTCGGGCGTGGGCGCTGGACGAGCAATGAGCCTGCTCTGCCTGGTCGTTGCCACCACGATCTCGTGTTCGGATGACGATTCGACGTGCCACCCCCAGGACCGGTTGGTCGGCTGGGGCGAGGTAGCAGCCGACCGCGCGCTAGTTTGCGAATCCTTCATCGAGGTAGACGGCTTGCCGTATGGCGTGCGGTATGAGGCACCCCGCGGCTGCGTCGAGGTCGATGCGCGGTTCCTCGGCAAGTTCATCGCGCTGAGCGATGGAGCCGTTGCGCGGTCGATCGATGGTGTGCCACGCCACGTTGCGCTCGTCCTTGCCTTCCCTGATCCTGAGAACCACATTGGGCGATGCGTCGGCTGGCATCTGTGGCAGTGGTTTGACAACACCATCCAGGAAGAGCGGGACCTTCAAGAAGTGGCCTGCCGCGTAGTCCCCCCGGGGAAGCCCCATCCGGAGTCCTGTCCAGAAACATCGGTAACCACGGCGGTGTGAGCCGCGGGAACCGTCCTCGGGTGCCCGAGGGTTCTCTTCCTGAGCGAGCGCTACTCGATGTAGCCGAGACCCCAAAGGTGTTCCTCCATCCCGTCGGCTCCATGTGGGAGAAGGCCGACCCACCCGCACCAAGGGATCGGCATCGCAGGACGACCTCGACAGGTTGCGGCGAGAGGCATAGGTTCGGTTCCGTCCGGTAGTTGATTATTTGTTCGAAGGGTGGCCGGCATGGCCAATCGTTCCCGTTCTCTCGTCCTGGTTTGCGCCGCGGCGTTCCTGCTCGTGCCCAGCGAAGCCACGGCAGCGGGCGGAGCACTGGACCTGACTTTCAGCGACGACGGCAAGACCGCGACGCCGCACGTGGCGGACACGGACGAGTTCGCGGAGGACGTTGTCGTTCAGCCCGACGGGAAGATCGTGGTCGTCGGCGGGCGATCGGACTTCGACACAGGGATCTCCTCCACGGTTGTGCTTCGGTACATGGAAGACGGGACTCCTGATCCCGGCTTTGGCGGCGGCGACGGGATCGTGGTGCTTCCGTTCGGCCAATCAGCGAGCGGATTCGCCGTGACCCTCCTCTCCGACCAGCGGATCGCCATCGCAGGAGCCATCCAAGTTGATACCAGCGATTACGACTTCGCCGCGTTCCTACTCACGACGGCCGGAGACCTCGACTCAACGTTCGACGGCGACGGGGTCTCCGTGATCCGCTTCGGTGATCAGGTCGATGTCGCATTCGGGATCGAAGTCGACACGTCGGGTCGAATCGTTCTCGGCGGCAGGGCGGAGACGGCAACGGCGATGCGCATGGCGGTCGTGAGGCTAACCCCGAGCGGAGTTCCCGACCCCACGTTCAGCTCCGACGGGAAGCGGACCGTCCACTTCGCTGGGCAGGCTCAAGCTCGGGACGTGGAGATCCAAGCGAACGGCAAGATCGTCCTCGCCGGACGCCGACAAGGAGGGGGCTTCGCTGTAGCCCGTCTGCTCGCTGGAGGAGCCATGGACGCTGCGTTCAGTGGTGACGGTCGTACGGTGACCGGCTCGGTATTCGGAGCCAACGCCGCGACGCTGCAGCCCGACGGCAAACTGGTCGCCGCTGGGTATGGGTTAGGTTCGAGCATCGACTTCATGCTCGTGAGGTACAGATTGAACGGCACCCTGGATCCCACGTTCCACGGAGACGGCATCGCCCGGACGAACTTCTTTGGTTTCGAAGACATCGCGTGGGACGTGGAAGTGCAGCCGAACGGGAAGATCTTGGCCGTTGGAAACGTCGAGGTGAACGGGCAGCATCGCTTCGGCGTCGTTCGGTATCGAGCCTCGGGGATCCGCGACCTCACATTCAGCGGTGACGGCAAGTCGAGCCAGGTCCGGGGCTTGGCATTCGGGTCGACGCTGGACGCCGTACCTCGCCTCGTTGCCGTGGGAACCATCGACCTAGGGCTGGGCACCGCGAGGTACTTGCTCAGATGAAGGTGAGCTACTCGATGTAGCCGAGGCCCCGGAGGTGCTCTTCCATCTCGTCGGCCTCGGTGTCGGAGACGGCCGACTCGCCCATCCCCGGGATCTGCACGGTCGACTCTCGTGCGGTCAGCGCCTTCTCCGAGCCCACCACCTCGTGGAGGATCCGGCCCTTCGGCTTCACCGCCGTCGGCGCGTCCAGCGCCGCCACCAGCGTCGGCGCCATGTCGATCAGCGCCGGCTGCGACTCGAACGGCTTCACGTTCGGCCCCACCGCCACGATCGTGCCCTCGAGCCGGTGGTCGCCGCTCACCCAGTCGGCGTCCTCGAGCGCGGTACGGGCGTGCGCGAGCGAGTACCCCTCGGCCGGCACCAGCATGATGTCCGGCGCGCGATCGGCGTACTCGCCCTTGAAGATCTCCTCGCGCTTGTGGATCGCCTTGATCGGCTTGTTGCCGGTCTTCGGGTCGACGAACGAGCCCAGCCGGTCCATCACCTCGTCGCGGACCTTCTCGTAGTCGCCGGGATCGACGATGCCGTCCATCTCGCGGCCGGCGAGGTTGATCGAGACGCCCTCACCGGTCGAGCGGATCGTCGTGAACGCCTTCGTCTTGGACCAGTTCACCGACTGGGGCAGCGAGACCTTCCCGTGCAGGCCGAGCACGTCGTAAATCTTGCGCGCGACCTTGCGCATCGGCCCCCACTGCATCGGGCCGAACACGGCCTGCGAGGCCGAGAACTCGAGGTAGCCGAACTGCTTCAGCAGGTGGTCCATGTGGACCGTGCGGGTGCACGACTGGAAGCCGTGGTCGGAGATGAACAGGATCAGGTCGTCGGGACGGGCGCGCGAGACGAACCGGCCGATCGCGTCGTCGGTCTGCCGGAAGATGTCGGCGACCTTCCGGCCGATCCGCGTGTCGTGGTTGGCCGCGTAGTCGGGATGGTCGGGCGCGATGTAGTTCGACAGCGCGTGCTGGGTGCGGTCGATCGAGACCCACACCGAGGCCATCAGGTCCCAGTCCGAGTTGTCCATCAGGTACTCGGAGACCGCGATCCGCTTCGCGGTGACCTCGAATGCCTCGTCGAGGTAGGCGTCGGGCCGGTTCCGGTAGGTGGTCCAGCTCATCCCGTTGATCGGCCACTCGAGGTTCTGCCCGGCGAGCGTCTCGGGCAGGTCGGCCGGGTGGGTGAACGTGCGGCCCTTCGGCAGGACCCCGCCGGCGAGGAGGTTCCCGTTGATGTCCGGCGCCGGGAACGTGAGCGGGACGTCGAGCAGGAGCTGGTTCTTGCCGGCGGCCGTGAGGTCGTCGAGGAACGTCCGCGCCTTGATCGACTTGTAGGTGACCGGGTACTGCTTGTGCGTGCCCGGCTTCGTCTCGAGGATGTCGTAGACGCCGTGGTCGTCGGGGTCGACGCCGGTGAGGAACGAGGGCCAGGCCGACCAGGAGTGCGTGGGGACGGTGGAGCGGAGGACCTCGCGCTGGCCCTTGTCGAGGAGGGCCTGGAGGTTGGGCAGGGCGCCCTGCTCCAGCAGGGGGTCAAGGATGCGCCAGTCGGCGCCATCCCACGCGATCAGGATCACTCGTGACATGCGGTTCGAAGCCTCTCTCGCAGGAAGTCCGACCGAGTCTACCGAAGGGCCTCGGGCGACCCGCGGAAAGCCGCCGGCCAGGTAGCGAATAGAAGTCGACCTGGCGCATGTGCAAGCAGCCGGTTGGCCCTTGGGGTGAAATGAACTCAGAAAGCAGCTCGGGCAGGTCGAGTTCCTCGGCGGGGCATCGTGCTTAGGATGTGAGCGTGCGCAAGGGCGGTGCCGCTCTTGGATCGCTTTTGTTCCTCGTCATTGCCCCCGGGACGACGGCGGTCTTGATCCCGTGGCTCTTCACGCGGTGGGAGGTGCGAGAGCCGCTCCCGAGCTCCGCCCTCCGTGCCCTCGGTCTCGGACTGATCGTCGCGGGGGCTGCCGTTCTCATCGACGCGTTCGCCAGGTTCGTCCTCGAGGGTCGCGGGACCCCTGCACCCATCGCGCCGACAGAGCGGCTGGTCGTGCGGGGGCTCTACCGGCACGTCCGCAACCCCATGTATCTGGCGGTCACGGCGACGATCGCGGGGCAGGCGCTTTTCCTCGGTCGATGGGAGCTGCTCGCCTACGCCGCGCTCTTCCTCGGCACGACCGCCGCGTTCGTGCGCTGGTACGAGGAGCCTACGTTGCGAGATCAGTTCGGAGTCAAGTACGAGACCTACCGACGGGCGGTCCCGGGCTGGTGGCCACGCCTCAAGCCATGGCAGCCCCACATGGCCGTCGACACACGCTCACGCAACAAGGACGCGCGATAGCGAGCAGAGACCCTGTGGCGCCGGAGGGCATTCCCGCGGAAGAGACCCGGTTTGCCGCGCTCTTTTTGCTCGACGTAACTTACGTTATCGCGCTAACGTAAGTTACGTGAGCAGGATCTTCGGTCGCGGGGAGTTGAAGGAGGCTGTCCTGCTCGTGCTCGACTTGTTGGGCGAGGCGCACGGGTACGCGATCATGGCCGAGCTCAAGGACCGGGTCGGCGGCGGCTGGAAGCCGAGCCCGGGCGCGATCTACCCCGCCCTGCTTGCGCTCGCCGAGACGGGTCATGTTCGGGCGAAGAACCACGACGGCCACCGCGTCTACTCCCTCGCCAAGGAAGGTCGACGCGTCGCGGCGACTCAGCGCTCGAGCTCGAGATGGGCATCGCTGACCGCCCGGGCCGAGGAGGGAGAGGATCGGGTCTCCGTCGGCTCGCTCCTCGACACGTTCGCCGAGGCGTCCACGTTGCGCCGGCGGCTCGCCCATACGGAGCAACGAGGCCGGATCGAGGCGATCCTCGCGCGCGCGAGCGCGGAGATCGAAGGCACGCTCGAGGAAGGAGAGAACGATGGATGAGTTCGCCGAGATGGCCGCACGCGAGCGAGAGGCGACGCGGATCGCGAGGCGTCAATGGTTCTGGCTCCACGCCGCAGTCTTCGTCCCGATTCAGGTGATCCTATTCGTCCTCTGGAGCGCGACGGACGCGCACTTCCCCTGGTTCGCCTTCCCGCTCCTGTGCTGGGGGATGATCCTCGCGGTGCACGGGGTCTACGCCTTCGTCATGAAAACTCCGGAGGAGATCATGATCGAGCATGAGCTTGGCTTCGCCCTGATCGCTCCCGATACCGCTCGGCGGGAGCGACCGGCGTGAGCCGACGGTGTCGTCTACGCTCATCACCCGATGGACGAGGCGTTCACCGCCGAGATGGCGGCAGGCTACGGCTTCGACGAGCCGTGCGTGATCCTCGGGCGACCGATGAAGGACGGCGAGCTCGACACGGGCGCGACGGTGCAGCTCCCCCTCTCGATGATGAACCGCCACGGGCTCGTCGCCGGCGCGACCGGCACCGGCAAGACGAAGACCCTGCAGATCATGGCCGGCCAGCTGTCGGCCGCCGGCGTGCCCGTCTTCATCTCCGATATCAAGGGTGACGTCACGGGGCTCTCGCGTCCCGGCGACGCGACGTCCGAGCCGGTCCGCGAGCGATCCGAGCAGCTGGGGATCCCCTACGAGCCGCAGGCGCACCCGGTCGAGCTGTTGTCGCTCTCCGCAGCCCTCGGCGCGCCGGTGCGCGCGACCGTCTCGTCGTTCGGCCCGCTCCTCCTCGGCAAGGTCCTCGACCTGAACAAGACGCAGGTCTCGGTCCTCACGCTCGTGTTCACGTATTGCGACGACCAGCGGCTGCCGCTGCTCGACCTCACCGACCTCCGCACCACCTTGAAGTTCCTCTCCTCCGACGAGGGCGCGCCGGCCCTCGAGGAGTACGGCGGGTTCTCGAAGGCGACGATCGGTGTCCTGCTCCGCTCGATCGTCGAGCTCGAGGCCGCCGGCGCCGAGGCGTTCTTCGGGGAGCCGGAGTTCGACGTCCAGGATCTGCTGCGCACGACAGAGGACGGGCGCGGCGTGATCTCGCTGCTCGAGATCGCCGACGTGATGGACCGCCCCCGACTCTTCTCGACGTTCATGCTGTGGATGCTCGCGCAGCTGTACGCGACGCTGCCCGAGGTCGGTGATCTCCCGAAGCCGAAGCTCGCGTTCTTCTTCGACGAGGCGCATCTGTTGTTCGACGACGCCAGCGAGGCGTTGATGGATCAGATCGAGCTCACGGCGCGGCTGATCCGCTCGAAGGGCGTCGGCGTGTACTTCGTGACGCAGTCGCCGACCGACGTGCCGTCGTCCGTGCTGTCGCAGCTCGGCAACCGGGTGCAGCATGCCCTGCGCGCCTTCACGCCCGACGACGCCGAGAACCTTCGCAAGACCGTGAAGACGTTCCCGATCACGGACCACTACGACGTCGGGGAAACCCTCACCTCCCTCGGGATCGGTGAGGCCTTCGTCACGGTGCTGACGCCGAAAGGGGTGCCGACGCCGCTCGCGGCGACGCGGCTCGTGCCGCCCGATTCGTTGATGGACGCGGTGGACGAAGCGACCCGCGCCGAGCTGATCACCGCGGGGGCGCTCCGCGAACGGTACGCGACCCCGGTCGATCGGGAGAGCGCGCACGAGATCCTCACCGGCAAGCTGCACGGGGCCGCGGAGACGGCGACCACGTCGCCGCCACCCCTCCCGCCACCGCCATCCGCACCTGAGCCGCCGGAACGACCGGGAGGTGGCCGAGCCGGCGCCGGAACGAAGACGAGAAACCGGCCGAAGACAGGCCCGAAGGCGAAGAAGTCAGAGGAGTCGCTCGGTGATCAGGCGAAGGACATCGGGATCGGGCTCGCGAAGGATCTGTTCACCACAGCCGATGGGCGTCGGACGTTGCGCACGGTGTTCGGCACGCTCCTCGGCAAGAAGTAGCGCGCGATGACGGCGTGTTCCAGTTGCGGAGCCGCCAACGCGGCCGACGCGAAGTTCTGCTCGAACTGCGGCTCCGCGCTTCCCGCGGCCTCCCCCGCCGACGAGGTCCGGAAGACCGTCACGATCCTCTTCTGCGACGTGACCGGGTCGACCCAGCTCGGGGAGCAGCTCGACCCCGAATCCCTCCGGAAGGTGATGGCGCGGTACTTCGACGCGATGCGCGCGGAGATCGAGCTTCACGGGGGAACCGTCGAGAAGTTCATCGGCGACGCGGTCATGGCCGTGTTCGGGATCCCGACCCTGCACGAGGACGACGCGCTCAGGGCCGTTCGAACGGCCGACGGCATGCGCGAGAGCCTCGAGACGCTGAACAAGGACCTGGAGCGCGACTTCGGTGTACGGCTGGTGTCACGGATCGGCGTGAACACCGGCGAGGTCCTCGTGGGACCGGGGTCGACCGATTTCGGCCGCGTGACCGGAGACGCGGTCAACACCGCGGCTCGCCTGGAGACGGCCGCGCAGCCGGGTGAGGTCCTGATCGGCGCCGACACCTACCGGCTCGTCCGCGACGCGGTGGACGTCGAGTCGGTCGAACCCCGCACCCTGAAAGGCAAGGCGGAGCCGGTCGAGTGCTATCGATTGGTCGGCGTCCTCGCGGGAACGGCGGCGCCGCCGCGAGCGTTCACGTCGCCGATCGTCGGCCGGGAGCGCGAGCTCGAAGACCTCGAGCGTGCGTTCGAGCGTTCGGTCCAGGACCGTACGTGCCTGCTGTTCACCGTCCTCGGCGCCGCCGGTGCCGGGAAGTCGCGCCTCGTCGAGGAGTTCCTGGGTCGCGTCGGCGGGTCCGCGCAGGTCCTCGTCGGCCGGTGCTTGCCCTACGGGGAAGGGATCACCTACTGGCCCGTGGCCCAGGCGGTGCGAGCCGCGATGGAGCTCCACGACTTCGACGAACCGGAGGAGGTTCGGTCCCGTCTCAACGGGATCCTCGCCGGGGACGATCACGCGGACGCGATCGCGGCCCGACTCTCCGAGGTTCTCGGGATCGCGGAAGGTCACTCGGCCCCGGAGGAAACCGCCTGGGCGATCCGTCGGTTCCTGGAGATCCTCGCGAGCGAGCGGCCGGTGATCGCGGTGTGGGAGGACGTCCACTGGGCGGAGCCGGCGCTGCTCGATGCGATCGACCACGTCGCGGATTGGGCCAGCGACGCGTCGATCTTGCTCCTGTGCACGGCGAGGCCCGAGTTCCTCGACTCCCGACCGGCCTGGGGAGCCGGCAAGCAACGAGCATCCGCGCTGACGCTCCCTCCACTCCCTGCGGATGCGTCGACCCTCCTGATCGCCAACCTCCTGGGGGGCGGGCAGCTGCCCGCCGATGCCGCCGATCGGGTCGCCGAGGCAGGCGGCGGGAACCCGCTGTTCGTCGAGCAGATGGTGTCGATGCTGATCGACGACGGGCTCGTCGTTCGCGACGACGGTGGGTGGACGCCGGTCGGGGATCTCTCCTCGATCGCCGTCCCGCCCTCCGTCGCGGCGTTGCTGGCCGCCAGGCTGGAGCGGTTGAGCGACGACGAACGGCGAGCGATCGGATCCGCCTCGGTGATCGGCAAGATCTTCTACCTCGGCGCGGCCCGGGATCTCCTCCCAGAACCGGACCGCGCGAACGTGGGCTCGCTCGTGCGCTCGCTCGTGCGCAAGGAGCTCGTCCGCGCGACACGATCGACGATCCCCGGCGAGGACGCGTTCGAGTTCCGGCACATCCTTATCCGCGATGCCGCGTACGCCGCGATCCCCAAGGAGCGCCGCGCCGAGCAACACCGTCGGTTCGCCGACTGGTGCGTTCGGATCGCCGGGGAGCGGATCGAGGAGCTGGAGGAGATCGTCGGATACCACCTCGAGCAGGCCTTCCGCAATCGTGAGGCCATCGGCGCCCTCGACGAGGACGCGCGCGCGCTGGCGATCGCGGCGTCGGCCAGGCTCGAGTCGGCGGGCATGCGAGCGTTCGACCGCCCGGACATGTCGGCAGCTGCGAACCTCTTGCGCCGGGCGGAGACCCTGCTCCCGCCGGACGACCCGGGTCGTGTGGTCATCCTGACCACGCTGGCCTCTGCCCTGTTCGACACCGGACGACTCGACGAGGCACGGGGCGCTATCGGCGAGGCGGAAGCGCGGGCAGCCGTCGTCGGCGATCCCGTGGCGGTCGAACAGGCCACGATCGCGCGCTGGTGGTTCATCGAACGAGGTGTCGAGCAGCACGAACAGATGAGGACCGACGCGAGCAGGGCGATCGCGGTGTTCGAGGCGGCCGGCGACCAGCGCGGACTCGTCCGGGCGTGGAACCTCCTCACGAGCATCGAGTGGGTGCTAGGACATGGGGGGGCGCAGCTCGACGCGGTGGAGCGCGCCTTGGAACACGCCCGGGGCGGAACCGCCCGCTACGAGGAGCACGAGGCTCTCGGCAACCTCACCGCGGCGCTCGTCAGGGGGCCCACCCCCGTCTCCGAGGGAATCGCCCGCGCCGAGCGGACGATCGAGGCGTACTCGGGGAGCCGAGAGGTCGACGCGCTCATGTGCCATGCGCTCGCGCACCTCCGCGCTCGGCTCGGCGAGTTCGACGCCGCGCGTGAGGTGATGGACCGGTACCGGTCCTTCTATAGGGATACCGGTCAGACGTTGTCCTACCTCCGCTCCGTCGAGGTCGCATTCGACCTCGAGATGCTCGCGGGCGAGGCGGAGCAGGCCTGTGACGTCGTCGAGTTGGCGTGGCGGTCGCTCAGCGATCTCGGCGACTCCTGGCCGTACCTCGCGGCGTTCCTGGCGCAGGGCCGCTACGCGGTGGGGAGGTACGAGGACGCCCGAGAGCCTGCGGCGTTCGCTGCCGAGCATGGCGACGAGGTCGAGGGATCGCTGGCACTTGGGGTGCTCGCGAAGCTCGCGGCGAGATCGGGAGACGCCGCGACCGCCCTGGAGACCATCGCCGAGGCCGTCGCCCGAGTGGATCGGACCGATTTCCTGTTCGACCGGGGCACGGTGCACACGGATCGGGGCGAGACGCTCCGCCTCCTCGGCCGGGAAGACGAGGCGCGGTCGGCCTTCGACGAGGCGATCGGGCTGTTCGATCAGAAGGGCGACCGCGTCTCCGCGGAGCGGGTCCGCCGCCTCCGCGCCGAGCCGATGCGGTAGCGTCCTTCGGCTCTCTCACGTGCCTCACGTCGACGTGGCCGTTGCGTACTGCGGCCGCCCGGTGGGCCGGTAGACCTGGATCGTCACTCCGCTGGGGGTGACCGCCTGCGATCCGACCAGCTCGAGCGCGATGTCCGGGCCGTTGTCGGGGAACAGCCGCGTGCCCTGGCCGACGACCACGGGGACGGTGAGCAGGTTGATCTCGTCGACGAGGTCGTTGTCGAGCAGCCACCGGACCAGGACGCCGCTGCCGTGCACCTCCAGCTCGCCTCCCGCCTCGGCCTTCAGCTCGCGGATGGCAGCCGCGACGTCACCGGAGAGGACGGTCGTGTTCGCCCATTTCGGGTCGAAGGGTGTGGTCGTTGCCACGTACTTGGGCTTCGTGTTCAACGCCGTCCAGATCGGGCTGTCGCCCGGATCGTCCCACGTTCCCCAGGAGGCGGCGAAGATCTCGTAGGTGCGCCGGCCGAACAGGAACGCGTCGGCGCGCCCATAGACCTCGTTCAGGAACCCCATGGACTCGTTGTCGGCGTACGGCGTGACCCATCCGCCGCGCTCGAACCCGCCCCTGCGGTCCTCGTCCGGGCCGCCGAGCCCCTGCATCACTCCGTCGACCGTGAGCATCGTGGTGGTCGTCAGCTTCATGATCCCGGTTCCTTTCTCGTTGGTCGGTCGTCGTTCGAACGGACCTGGCGCACCGATCCAGGTCTACTCCGGCCAGTCGCCGACGCCGGGCGGCCCGTCGAGCACGGTGGGGACGTACTCGAGCAACTGGAGCCGACCGTCGAACGTGCGGCTCTCGACCAGGTCGAGGTCGATGTCGGGATATCCGTCGAAGATGCGTTCCTTGCCGGTGGCGCCGGTGATGACAGGGAAGACGACCACGCGGAAGCGATCCACCGCGCCGGCCTGGAGCAGCGACCGGCACACGCTGAGGCTGCCGATCGTGCGCAGGGGTCGCGGGTCGCTCCGCTTCATCTCCTTGACCGCCTCGACGGCGTCGCCGTCGACCAACTCGGTGTTGGCCCACGAGAGTGGCGGCTCCAAGGTGGACGAGAACACCACCTTGGGCAGCGCCGTCAAGGCTGCGAGTCCGGTCTCGTCAGGCATCTCGGCGGCGAACCCGGACATCAGCCGGTACGTCGTCGCACCCATGAGGGCGAGGTGCTCGTTCTCCGCTTCCTCCCCGATCCAGGCGAGATACTCCGGCCCCTCCTTCCCCCAGTAGCCGGGCCAGCCGTCCGCAGACGCGTACCCATCGAGGGAGATGATGAAGTCCACCATGAGGCTTGCCATGGGTCTCTCCTTCCTTCTCGCGGTGATCTCATCGCTCGGATCGAGAGCCTTGATCCTCTTACTCGTTCTCAGCCAAGATCGCGTCGATCTGGCCGACGGCTTGCGTCATCCCTTCCTCCGTCCCCATGGCGGCGAGCTGCTCCATCGCCTCCACCGTCGGGAACTCGCTCTCGATCGACATCCGGGTTCTCCCTTCGCCGATCTCCTGGATGCGCACGCGCTCGGTCGTCATAGGGAGCTCGGTGTTCGGCGAGCCGTCGTCGTTCGCGAAGCCGTCGCGGAAGATCAGCTGACGCGGGGGCTGGACTTCGTCCACCTCCCAGTAGCCGCGCGGCTGATCGCCCTCGGGGCCGGTCATGTGGTACTCGACCCGGCCGCCGGGGCGAAGGTCGTGTGCATCCACCGTCGCCGGGTACGTGGGCGGCCCCCACCAGCGCTCCAGCTGACGGGGATCGGCCCAGAGCTCCCAGACGCGCTCCGCCGAGGCATCGAACTCGGCCTCCAGGATCAGCGTTCGCGACTCCGGGTCCTTGCGGACGGCGGTAACGGTCATCGTTCTGCCTCCCTCGGCGACTCGGTGAGGAGCTGGTCCATTCGCTCGACGCGCGCCCGCCACAGCTCCTCGTAGCGGTCGAGCAGGCGCCGCGCCACCCGGAGCGCCTCGAGGTTGGTGCGGACGATCTTCCGCCGCCCGATGCGGTGCTTGTGGACGAGGCCGGCCCGCTCGAGGACGGCCACGTGCTTCTGCACCGCCGCGAAGCTCATCGGGTAGTGGCCGGCGAGCTCGGCGACGCCCTCCTCCCCGTCGATCGCGCGGCGCACGATGTCACGCCGAGTGGCGTCACCCAGGGCTCCGAAGACACGGTCGTGGTCGAGGGCGAGCTGCATGGATACAACCATACGGTTGTATGTATCTGCCCGTCAATCGGAAGGAGTGGCTGTGGACTAGGTACCCGCGCTCCCGGCCCCGCCCCGCCGCTTGAACTCGTCACAGGTGCCTTCGGCGTGGATCACCCCGCGCACGTAGCGGCATCCGCCGATCGACAGCCGCGGGAACATGAACTTGCACTCGTGGCAGCTGAACCTCGGGTTGTCGGCCTTGCGGTAGTTCGCCTCGGCCTTCGACAGGCCCTGCACCTTCGGCATCGCTGCCTCCTTCGCCAACCCTGCTCGAGGTCTCGATTCCTTACGAGCCTCGCAACCCTACCCTGAGGTCGATCCGTCGCGGTCCGGCTGCGTCGTTGGGTCCTCGGCGCTCCGGGCTCGGCCTCGGTCGCCCAACGTTGCCTCGTACGCAGCCACCGCTTGCCTGAACTGTCGCTTCTTCACCTCCGGGATGACCTGGACGAACAGGACCACGACGACGCCGGTCCACAGCGCATAGCCGAGCGCGTACACCAGGTCGCCCACCAGCGCGGGCGCGTCAGACGCCGACCCCTTCAGCACGTAACCGCCTATGTGTGCGGCAAGACCGAGCACGAAGCCGATCGCGAGGGTTCGGTAAAGGATCCCCGGCCCCGTGGCGGATCGACGGAGCTTGGGCAGGTTCTCTTTGAACCAGGCCTGGACATCGGGATCGTCGAGGTGCAGGTCGGGTTCGTCGGTGGACCCGCGAACGTCTTCCGCTCTTGGTTCTTTGGCCATGATCCGCACCTCCCCGCCACCTACATCGGTCGCGCACCTTCTTGAACGTATCCATCGGGGGATCTCGGTCCAACCGGCACAACCGGCGACGTGACATGGCCAGAACGACCGTCAACGTGACGATGGGCAACAGACGACGAGGCGGCGAAGCTCGGCGGCCCGGATCAGTCGGGGAGCAGCGGCACCGACGGGCCGTGATCCCGACCGAGGAGCACGGCCCGAGTGATGGCCGCAGACCCGAACCGGTCGCGCACCTCGTCGAGCGTGGCGTCGACCGGCGGACGACCGAGGGGCAGGGCGAGCTGGATGGCGCGGTCGTCGGTGAGATTCGTGAACGTCACGCCGATGAGGGTGATCCCTCGCTGCTGGATCAGCGGCATCGACGACGTGAGCAGCCCCCTGGCGACGGCCAGGAGCGTCTCCGTGCGCGCGGTGGCCTCCGCGATCGTGTCCGACCGGGTGACGCGAGCGAAGTCGTCGAAGCGCAGCCGGAGCACGACCGTCCGGCACACCCGGTGGGCTGCTCGGAGCCTTCGCGAGAGACGGTCGACCAGCGCGACGAGATCGCGGTCGAGTTCGTCCGAGGATCTCCGTCCGCGGCCGAGTGCGCGCTGGGTTCCCATCGAGCGGCGGCGACGCCCGACCTGCACGGGCCTCGGATCGCGGTTGTGGGAGAGCGCGTGAAGGTGCCGGCCTGCTGCCCGACCGAGGATCCGAACCAGCGCCGCCTCGCCGGCCGCGGCGACCTCCGCCACCGTCGCGATGGACCGAGCGTGGAGCTTCGCCGCGGTGGCGGGGCCGACGCCCCACAACCGCTCGACCGGCAGTGGGTGGAGGAAGTCCAGCTCACCGTCGGGTGGCACCACGAGCAGCCCGTTCGGCTTGGCGACCCCGCTGGCCACCTTGGCGAGGAACTTCGTCCGGGCCACCCCGACGGTCACGGGGAGACCGACGCGGTCGAGGACATCCGATCGCAACCGGACGGCGATCTCCAGAGGGGTGCCCGAGATCCGTCGAAGTCCTCCGACATCGAGGAACGCCTCGTCGATCGAGAGGCCCTCTACGAACGGCGTCGTGTCGTCGAACACCCGGAAGAGCGCCCTGCTGGCCTGGGTGTAGGCATCCATCCTCGGGCGGACGACGATCGCGTGAGGGCAGAGCCGGAGCGCCTGTGCCCCGCCCATCGGTGTCCGGATCCCGTAGGCCTTCGCCTCGTAACTGGCCGCGAGGACCACGCCGGCCCCGACGATGACCGGTCGGCCCCGCAGCGCCGGATCGTCCCGCTGCTCGACCGACGCGTAGAAGGAGTCGACGTCGGCGTGCAGGATCGTGGCGTCCTTCGGCACGAACGTATGTTCGCATCCGTTACGGACGCAGTCAGGTGAGCGCGAGCGCGAGATCCATCGCGATCCGGTCGACGCTGCGCACGTTGGCCGACAGCGCCACGACGCCGATGCCTTCCGACGGCGCCCAGCCGGCGATGCTCCGGTAGCCGCCCGTCCCACCGTCGTGCATCACGACGCCGAGCTTGCGTCGCTCGATCTTGATCGCGAACCAGCCGAGCGCCACCCGCATCCCGGGCGTGAACCGTCCTGCCTTCGCGCGCTCCCGATGAGTCAGCTCGATCGCCCCGGCGAGCTCCGGGGGCACGTTGGGGAGCGTGCCCATCTGCGCTCGGACGAAGGTCACGAGATCGGCGGCGGTCGACCGCAGCGCGCCGGCTCCGGCCAGTCCGGGGATCGTCCAGAGGCCCGTCGGGCGGCCGCGCCACTTCGTCCCCACCGCGAGCCGGCGCCGCCGATCGTCGTCGAGCTCGACGACCGTGTCGGAGAGCCCCAACGGCGCTGTGATCCTGTCGCGCACCAACGTCTCGTAGTCGACCCCGGCCGCGTGGGTGAGCGCGATGCCGAGCAACCCCACGCCGAAGTTCGAGTACGCGAACCGCTCTGCGGCTGGGCACCGCGGCCTCGTCTCGCCCAGCGCCGCGAGGGCGTCCTCGACGGACAGGCGGGCATACGGGTCGTCACGATGCCGGAGCGCCTCGAGGAGCAGACCGGGCGGCAGCCTGGGGAGCCCCGACGTGTGCGTGGCGAGATGCGTCAGCGTGATCGGGCGCCCGGCGCGCATCGGCACCCGCGTGCCGGGCGGGAGATGCTCGACCACCGGATCGTCGAGCCCGACCTCACGTCGCCCCGCCGCGATCGCCAGCAACAGCGAGGTGAACGACTTCGTGATGGAGCCGATCTCGAAGACGGCGCGGTCGGGAGCGAGCGACGGCTCGGGCAACGAACCTCGCGATGCGAACGTGGTCCGTTCGCCGTCGGTCGCTCCGACGACCAGGAGTCCCGGCCGCGGCCGCGCCTTCACGAGCGCTGCATCGACCGCACCCTGGAGATCGACAGTCATGTCGGGAGGGTCACGCGGAGCGACGCACCCTTCTGCATCCTGGTGTAGTCACCGGTTCCGTAGTGCCAGGCCACGACGTGGTCCGGAACGAGGCGCAGGACCACTCGGTCAGGCTCCTTGAGCGCGCCGGAGAGCCAACGCCTCCCCTCGGCCTCGCCGTACCGCGTCGCGATCCTTTCGAGCCAACGCTCCCGATCGGCCTCCCATACCTCGGGCGTCCCGTAGGCGAGCACGGCACGGTACGGGCGCTCGTCGCTGGCGATCGAGACCGCGACCGCCGACCCGGCCGCGACGTCGGCTCCGGTGCGGCGTGCTTCGAGGCGGGTCGTGAACCACAGCGCACCCTCCGCGAAGCAGAACCAGAGCGGTCGCACCCTTGGGTTCCCGTCGGAGCCGGTCGTCGCGAAGTGCGCGAGGTGTGGCTCGTCGAGGAACGCTTCCAGCTCCTTGCCGCCGAGCGGCATCGCCTTCCCCTCCTCGTTCGGTCGAACAGCCTACGGCCCGAGGCGCCGGGCTCAGGCGATCGCCCTGAAGGGTGTCTCCCAGCCTGTCGCGCTCTTCTCGGCGAAGCGACAGACGTGAATCGATCGGGTCACGCCGTGGCCGTCAGCCGCGATACCGTCGCCGGCTCGACGTAGACGAGCTCGGCGCCGGGCGAGCGCTCGAAGACCTCGTGTGCCCGGGCGTACATCTCTTCGGCACGCCGGGCGAGCGTCTCCTCCTTCTCTTCGGTGACGTACGCGTCCGCGACGGCCCAGTGATCCCGAAGCTCTTCCAGTGACGAGGCATGTATCCGGAACTCGAACCGACGCCTCCCCTCGAGGACGAAGAGACCTCGGCCGACGACCGTCGCGACCGCCGCCTCCGCGTGCCGGCTGTCATCCTCCCAGTCGAACCCGGGATCGTTCTCCGAGAAGAGGAGCTCCCCGTTCGACCTGACCTCGAGGAACGGGAACTCCAGGGCGGGGTGGATCTCGATCAGCGTGCCGGCCGGCCGCGTCACCCGGTGGATCTCCTCAAGGGCATGGACCATGCCCTCGGGCTCCATTCAGCAGAGCGACCAGGACAGCAGGGCCACATCGAAGACGTCCGCGTCGCTGGCCGCAACGAGGCCCTCGAAGGCCACGTGTCGGAACTCGATCCGCTCGTTCGGCGCCTCCGAGAGCCACGCCTGCGCCCGGGCGATCGCGTCCTCGAACGGATCGATCGCCGTGACATGGGCGACCCGATCGGCGTACCGCCGCGTGAGGCGGCCGTCCCCGCATCCGATCTCCAGGACCTCGCGCCCCTCCAGCTCGACGAGATCGAACAGAGCGTCGGTCTCGTTCCCTTCGGGGTCGATGCGTATGGTCATGGGCACGACCCTATCGGCCCGAAGCCGGGCGGTCTGCCCTAGACCCATAGCAAGACGATCGACGCCACGATCAGGCCTGCGAGTCCCGAGCTCACGATGCGACGACGCCGTTCGTCGGCGACGAACCGGGCGAGTACCGCGCCGCCCGCCGCCCAGATCGTGAACGAGATGGTCACGACCACTATCACGAAGCCGGCAAGCAGGCCGATGCCGGCCAGCCGCGGCAGGTCTTCGGGTAGGAACGTCCCGACCATCGCGATCGCGAAGATCCATGCCTTGGGGTTCAGCCATTGGAAGACCGCGGCTTGCCACACACCGAAAGGACGCGCGGCCTCGGCTCGAGCGATCGCGCCGCTCCCCGCGACCAGCCAAGCCACGTAGAGCAGGTAGACGGAGCCGGCCATCTTCAGCGCGATCGCGGCCGCCGGCACCGCCTCGAGGAACGCGCCGATCCCGGCGGCCACCCCGACGACCAGGGTGCCGACGCCGAGCGCCGCCCCGACGATCTGCGGGATCGTCCGGCGGAACCCGAACGAGATCCCCGACGCCCAGAGCACGGCGTTGTTCGGCCCGGGCGAGAACGAGCCGACGAACGCGAACGCCACGAGCGCCGCGACGTCGTTCAGCACGAAGGGGGATCCGTCCTCGATGCCATCGGGCTCATCGAAGGCGTCGGTGCGACATAGGTCTTGTACGTTCCTCACATCGTGGAGCGGCCGACGCAGTGGGTTCGCGCGTGGAAGCCCGAGGTGCCGGGGATCCACGAGGTCTTCCACGCCCGGTTCGTCGACCACGCGTACCCGGCGCACACGCACGACGCCTGGACCGTTTTCACCGTCGACGAGGGATCGATCGCCTACGACCTCGAACGGCGACACCGCGGCGTGGAGGGATCGAAGGTCACGCTCCTACCGCCCCACGTCGTACACGACGGCCGACCTGCCGCGAGCGCCGGGTACCGCAAGCGCGTCCTCTACATCGGGACCGAGGTCCTCGGCGAGCACCTGATCGGCACGTCCGTCGAAGAGCCCGACGTCCTCGACCTCTCGCTCGTCCGAGCCTTCCGATCCCTGCATCGCGCTCTCGGTGAACCCGGCGACGCATTCGAGGCCGAGTCGATCTTCGTGCTCGTCGCGGCGCGGCTGGGACGACACCTGGGCGATCGGCGCCTCGCCGACGAAAGTTCGCCCGGCGTCTCGATCGCTGAGGAGCTCCGGGATCTCCTTGATGCGCGGCTGTCGGTCGGCATCACGTTGGCCGAGGCCGGACGGATCCTCGCGGTCTCACCGGCACACCTCGTCCGATCGTTCACGCGCCGGTTCGGGATCTCTCCCCACCGCTACCTCGTCGGGCGCCGGATCGAGGCCGCTCGCCGGCAGCTCCTCGATGGCCTGCCGGTGGCTCAGGTGGCTGCCGACGTCGGCTTCCACGACCAAGCGCACCTCACCCGGCACTTCAAGCGCCACGTCGGAACCACACCGGGGATGTTCCGCACGAGGTAGCGGCCCCTTTCGACGATCCAGGGACTTTCGAAGGCGGCCGCTCGAGCCTCGGGCGTCGCGGACCAACCCCTCGCCGTAGCGAGCTTCATCCCGTCGCCGCGCGCGGCTCGAGGACGACGACCGTCGTCTCGTGCCCACGTCGGGCGGCGTAGCTATCGAGGTTCTTGTCCACTTCGCCCCAGCGCTGCCACAACTGGTCACGCTCCTGGCCGACCGCGGCCTTCCCGAGCACCTCGCGCCGGATCCCACCGGCGAGCTCGACGACCGCCTCCGGATGGGCCTGAAGGTTCAGCCACCAGGCGGGTTCGGCCGCACCCCAGCCGTTCATCGCCATCGAGATCAGGTTTGCCCCCTCCTCGAAGTAGCCGATGATCACCTGTCGCGACTCGCCGCTGCGCCGGCCGGTCGTGGTAAGCCTCAGGGCGCCCCACTTCCCCGGGCGCGGGCGCCAGAGGCCCCTGCGCCCTCGAGTGACCCGGACCATCCACCGGTGCACGTGCCAGGCGGTGACGACGAACCACCGCGGTGGCAGGCGTGCTTTGCCTCCGGCCACGCCCACTCCCCTCTTTGCGGAAGCGCACACCATAGTCCGGGAACGCGAGCCGCAAGATCGATCACGCACCCCTGCTGGTCGAGGCGCTCGATCTCTCGAAGACTCCGCATCCGCTCGATGCGGTGCTCGCGCTCGTCTGAGCTCGGTACCCCGGGCTGTGGCTACGATGCCGCTCGTGCCTCGCCGCTACGCCGCGTCCGAGATCGCCAACGAAGCCGGCTGCCCGGAGGACCGGGTGCGGTGGCTCAGCGACATCGGGCTGCTGACGCCCGACAGCGAGGACACGTTCTCGTTCGGTGACGTGCTCGCCTCGAAGATGGTCACCGCCCTCCTCGAGAGCGGACTTCCAGCCGAGACGATCGAACGTGCTGTCGCGGACGGGTTCCTGTCGTTCCAGCGCACCGACGAGTATCTGCCCTACCAACCTGGTCCGAGATCGGAGCGCACGTTCGCCGAGTTCCAGGCGAGCGTAGGCCCGGGCGCCGAGCTCCTCCCCGCCGTCTTCGAGGTGTTGGGGCTGCCGAAGCCCGACCCGGCCTCGCCGATCCACGTCGACGAGGAGGCCCTGTTCGAGCGCTTCCTTCAGGTGTGGCGGAAGGCCCCCGACGAGGACGCACCGATCCGGGCCGCACGATTGCTCGCGCAGGGAGCGCGAGCGGCGATGCTCGGGTGGGCGGATCTCGTGGACGAGCAGATCGCGGAGCCGGTGCGACAGCGGCTGTTCCGCGGCGAGCTCGAGGAGTTCCCGGACGACGTCCGCGTCTCGTTCATGCGGGTGACGAACCTGGTCCCAGAGATGTTCACGTGGCTGAGCTCCCGCTACCTCGAGCATCGGAGCGTGAACGGGATCGTCGAGGGCTTCGAGCGGTTCCTGGCGTCCCGAGGGCTCGCGCCACCGCCGGCCCCGGATCGGCCACCCGCGATCGTGTTCGTGGACCTGTCCGGCTTCACGGAGCTCACCCGGGAGCGCGGCGACGAGTCCGCGGTCCTCGCCGCATCGTCGCTCCAGCGCGAGGCGGACGCGACCGCGACTCGTCACGGGGGCCGGCTGGTCAAGCTCCTCGGTGATGGAGCGATGCTCCGGCTCTCGGACGCGGCCTTGGGCGTCACGGCTGCGCTCGAGCTCGTGGAGACGATGAGCGGCGAGGGCGTCGTGTCGTCGCACGCGGGGGTCCACGCCGGACCGGTGATCGAGCGCGACCTCGACGTCTTCGGTCAGACCGTGAACTTGGCCTCGCGGATCGCCGACGTGGCCGGTCCAAGAGAGGTCCTCGCGAGCGAGGCGGTGGCCGAAGCGGCCGGTGACGGTGCGTTCGTGTTCGAGCTGATCCGGGAGGCGGACCTCAAGGGTCTGCCGGAGCCGGTCCCGCTCTACCGCGTCACACCTGAGGTGGGAGCTTCCGGCTAGGGGTGCGAACCGCGCCGTGACGCGCGGTGGAGCATCACGGGTGCCGCGACGCCTTGCAACTCGGCGGGACCGACGAGCGTCCAGTCGATCTCGGCATCGTCCACTCGCTGCATCGTCTCCTCGGTCGTGAGCACGTCGCCGGCCTCCGCGAGGTCGGCGATGCGGGACGCCACGTTCACGGTCCGTCCGTAGACGTCACCATCCTGGAAGACGACGGGTCCGGACTGGATCCCGGTGTGCGTGGTGGGCAGTCCGGCGGCCGGAGCGCCCTCGCTCATCTCGATCGCGGCTCGGACGGCTTCCGTCGCATCCGGGAACAGGAACATCCCACCGTCGCCGAGCCAGCGGACGGGCCGCCCACCGTGTCGCAGCGCCACCGTGTCCACCAGTGCCGAGAGTCGGGCGGCGAGACGAGCGGCCGTCTCGTCGCCCTGCTCCTCGGTGAGGCGCGTGTAGCCCGTGAGGTCGACGAAGCAGATCGTCGGGGTTCGTTCTGGGCGCTGATACAGGCCGGCACGCTCCAGCACCACCTCGGCCGTCTCGACCGAGTGCTGCGTCCACACGTGCTGGCGGTGCCGCTCGTAGATCGCGGCGAGCGTGGCCTTGACGAGCGGGGCCATGTCACGCCCGGCGGCGGCTCCCCTCCGCATCAGCTCCGGCGCGCTCGATCCCGCGCGGCGGCTCGGATCCTCGATCTGCTCGATATAGAGGTCGGCCTCCGCGCTCACCAACCGTCGGAGGTTGTCCGCGTAGGCGCGGAACAGTCGCCGGATCGCGTCCTCGGTCCCGCCGATGTCGAGGACGCTTCGAGCCAGGTCCGCGATCACGGCGTCGTCGGGCCTGGCCGGATCGTCCGGCTCGGGGGGAACGAACCCCATCGAGCGCTGGATCGTCTGCAGCAGCTCGACCGGCATGCCTCGCTTCTCCGCGAGCTGGCGGTAGGTCCGGTCCAGCCGCGCCGGGAGCTCCCATCCCGGCGACTCGAGGAAGTCGAGGGACAGCTGTCCGGACGCCATCGCGGCGAGGATCGACTCGGCGGAGAGGCCGGCCTCCTCCCACATGTGCAGGAGGGCCGTGACGTGCGCATCCTGTTCGCGGTAGCCGTCCCCTTCCGGCACGACCACGCCCAGGTCGATCAGACGGCGGACGTAGGTGACGTCGACCCCCGCTCGCCCGGCGACGTCCTCGATCGCAAGCTCCACCGCGAACCCCTCCGGCACCATGATGGGGGAAACGCGGCTCGTCAGTCGTATCGGCGGATCGCGCGGACGCTGAGCACCACCATCAACGCGCCGGCGGCAGCCACGACCGCGAACCCCCTGCCGATCGCGGCCCACTCCAGATCGAAGAGAACGAGCGACCGCAGCGCCTCCATGATGTACGTGACCGGATTGAACGTCGCCGCGATCTCCATCGGCCTCGTGAGCAGGTCACGCGGGACGAAGCTTGGGGTCAGGAACAGCAGCGGGAAGAAGATCAACCCGGCTGAGTTGGTCGCGGCGGCGCTCCGCGTCTTCAGCCCGATCAACTGCATGAAGCCGGAGAACACGACCGCCCAGGCCGCGGTCAGCAGGATCAGGAGCACGAAACCGAGCGCGCCGCTGGCGATCGTGATCCCGAAGGGGAGCGCGATCAGCACCATGACCGATGCGATCGCCGCACTCTTCAACGCCTCGGCGAAGAGGCGGCCGAACACGATGGCGGTCCTCGGGACCGGTGCCGCGCGGAGCTTGTCGAAATACCCGCCCTCGATGTCCTCGACGAGGTAGAGGGCGGCCGTCCCGAAGGACGCGGCCAGGAGCAACGAGCTCGGCAGCTGGAATGCCGCGTAGTTCTGCCCCGCGAGGAAGGCCGTGCTATCGGACGGGAAGATCCTGGCGGCCTGCCCCACGTTGACGACGAGGAAGAACAGCGGGATGAACAGCGTCGGGAGCAGCGCCTCCGGCGTACGGAGCGCCTCGCGGATCGAGCGCCCTACGAGCACCAAGAGCTTGGTCATGCCTGCACCTCCTGGACCTCGCCCTCGACCCGCTCGCGGGTGCGTCCGGTCGCGTCGAGGAACACCTCGTCGAGCGTCGGTTCGTACGTCAGCCCTCGCCGGCGCCGCAGGTCGGCCTTCAGCTCGGACGGTGTCCCTTCGCCGACGATCAGGCCGTCGTCGATGATCGCGATCCGATCGCACAGCTGGTCGGCTTCCTCGAGGTACTGGGTCGTTAGGAAGATCGTCGTTCCACGCTCGTTGATGCGCCGGAGCTCGTCCCACACGGTCAACCGGCTCGCCGGGTCGAGGCCCGTCGTCGGCTCGTCGAGGAAGAGCACCTGGGGCTCGTGCACGAGCGCCGACGCGAGGTCGAGCCTGCGCTTCATCCCGCCCGAGTACCCTTTGATACGCCGGTCCGCGTCCTCCACGAGGTCGACCAGCTCGAGCAGCTGCTGCGCTCGCGCGGCGGCCTGGGTCTGCGACATGCCGAACAGCCGGGCCTGGAGGATCACCAGCTCCCGACCGGTCTGGCGGATGTCGAGCCCCGCTTCTTGCAGCGCAACGCCGATCCGGGTGCGAGCCTCGTCGGGGTCGGCGGTCACGTCGACCCCGGCGACGTGCGCCGAGCCCGACGTGATCGTCATCAGCGTCGTCAGCATCCGGACGGTCGTCGACTTGCCGGCGCCGTTCGGCCCCAGGAAGCCGAAGACCTCGCCCTCCTGGATGCGCAGGTCTACGCCGCGAACCGCCTCGACGTCGCCACCCCGTCCCGAGTAATGCTTCACGAGCTGCTCAGCTTCTACGGCCAGGGTCATGGTCCGGACCCCTCCTGCATCTCCTGCATGTTCTTCACCATGACCGTCTCGGCCGTGATCAACTCCTCGCTGGGGCTGAACGACACGAACTCGGTGCCGGGCTCGTTCGTCACTGGGATGTGGCCGGGCGGCGCATAGAAGGCGTCGCCTGCCTCGAATACCTCATCACGGTCGGCGTACCGAGCGGTCATCTTGCCCTTGATGACGTAGCCCCAATGCGGGCACTGGCAGCGGTCGTCCGGAAGCCCCTTCATGAAGGGCGTCGCGTCGATGTCTTCGACGAGCGACGTGAAAGTCACGGTGTAACCGTCGAGTTCGTCGCGCAGATCCACGACCGGGCCTGCCTCCTGCCGTTGTGGCGCGCTGTCCCTTGAGACCTTCGGCATCTCTCTCGCCTCCTTCGTCTGCGTCGTTGCGCAGGCTAGATGCCGAGAGGCTACGCCGTCATGAGGCTTCGGCAGCGAGTGACCTTGGCGCACGCGGCTGACAGATGTCCGTGGTCGCTCCTAGGGTCGGGGCATGACGAACACACCGATCATCCTGGTTCCTGGGTTCTGGCTCGGTGCGTGGGCGTGGAACGAGGTCGCCGCCACGCTGCGTGCCGACGGCCACGACGTCACCGCGCTCACGCTTCCCGGTCTCGAGTCGGCTGACGCCGACCGGTCCTCGATCACCCTGTCCGACCACGTCGACGCGATCGCAGACGCGGTCGAAGCGACCGGCCGACCCGTCGTGCTCGCCGTGCACAGCGGCACCGGGTTCTCCGGCTACGTCGCGAGCGATCGGGTCCCCGAGCAGATCGCGGCGATGGTCTACGTCGATACCGCGCCGGGCATCCCGCCCCTCGACCCCGACTTCGACGGCGCCGAGAAGCCGATGTCCTGGGAGGAGATCTCGGCGGAGGAGAACCTCGAGGGGCTCAGCGAGGAGCAGCTCGAGACGTTCCGGCAGCGGGCGGTCCCGGAGCCGGGCGGGGTCCTGCGCGACGGCGCCGAGCTCACGAACGACGCGCGGCTCGACATCCCGAGCACCCTCATCTGCACCGGGTACTCGTCCCAGGAGTACAAGGAGGCGATGAACGAGGGCTACGCCTGGCTCGCCGGCCTCAAGGAGGTGCGCAACATCACCTGGGTCGACCTGCCGACGAGCCACTGGCCGATGTGGTCGCGACCGAAGGAGCTCGCCGAGATCATCGGCGATGTCGCGAAGGCGCACGCCACCGACGACTGATCCAACGCGCGTGACGGAGGAGCCGGTCGTGGGGTTCGATGACCTGATGCGGGACCGCAGCGCCGCGCAGTACGCGGACTTCGTGCTCCCCACGATCGGTCCTGGTGACCGGGTCCTCGACGTGGGCTGTGGGCCCGGTTCGATCACCCTGGGCCTCGCGCAGACCGCCGGGCACGTGACCGGGATCGACGTCGACGATGCGGAGTTCCAGGATGCGCGCGCGTACGCGGCTGGTCGCGGTATCGACAACATCGAGTTCCGCGAAGGCAGCATCTACGACCTGGGCGTCCCGGAGAGGTCGATCGACGTCTGCACGCTCTTCTCGATGCTGGAGACACTCGATGACCCACTCGCGGGCCTCGCAGAGGTCCGTCGGGTACTGAAGCCCGGCGGCGTCATCGGTGCGTCGTCGATCGAGTACGGGGGGCTGATCCTCCACGGTCCGGACGAACCGCTGTTGCGCCGCTTCTACGAGCTTCGACTCGCGCTGTGGGAGGCGCAAGGCGACGTCCATCCCTACCGCGGTCGAGAGCTCCGCGGTCTCCTCGTCGCGGCGGGGTTCTCGCAGGCCGAGGCCTCCACCACGTACTTCAACTACGGAACCGAGGAACGCGTCCGGACGTTCGGCCTCGGTCGCGCCGCGGATTGCCGGGACGAGTGGTTCGTGGACGGACTGACCCAACAGGGACTCGCCGACACGGATGAGATCGACACGCTGGAGCATGCCTGGCTCCGGTGGGCGGAGGGATCCGACTCCTTCGCCGCTTTCGCCTGGGGTCGAGCGACCGCGCGGAAGCCCTGACATGCCGGACGGACCCCAGATGTCGGCAACGATCCGAGCCGCGTACAGCACGTGGCCCTCGTACAACTCGCGCTTCCGCGATGCCGTCGCGGGGATGGCCGATGAGCAGCTGGCGATCCAGCCGACGCCGGAGCGATGGCCGCTCTGGGCGAGCGTCGGGCACATGGCCTGTCAGCGGGTGTTCTGGCTCTGTGACTTCGCCGGCGAGCCCGGGGCCGAGACCACTCCGTTCACGAACGCTGGGTACGACTGTCCCGGCGACGACGACCTCGAACACGTGCTCAGTGGCGAAGCGCTCGCCGAAGCACTCGACTCGACGTTCCGCATCATCCAGGGCTTCCTCGACCGATGGACGATCGACGACCTCGAGGAGGAGCTTCGTCGCCCCGAGTGGGACGACTCCTGGGTCCACACCCGCGGCTGGGTGATCCAGCGGGTCTTCACGCATGACGTCTGGCATGCGGCCGAGATGAACGAGTCCCTCGGGAACGCCGGGCTGCCGCAGATCGACCTCTGGGGCAGTCGTATCGGCGGATCGAGCGGACGCTGAGCACGACCATCAACGCGCCGGCGGCAGCCACGACCGCGAACCCCCTGCCGATCGCGGCCCACTCCAGATCGAAGAGAACGAGCGACCGCAGCGCCTCCATGATGTACGTGACCGGATTGAACGTCGCCGCGATCTCCATCGGCCTCGTGAGCAGGTCGCGCGGGACGAAGCTCGGGGTCAGGAACAGCAGCGGGAAGAAGATCAACCCGGCTGAGTTGGTCGCGGCGGCGCTCCGCGTCTTCAGCCCGATCAGCTGCATGAAGCCGGAGAACACGACCGCCCAGGCCGCGGTCAGCAGGATCAGGAGCACGAAGCCGAGCGGGCCGCTGGCGATCGTGATCCCGAAGGGGAGCGCGATCAGCACCATGACCGATGCGATCGCCGCACTCTTCAACGCCTCGGCGAAGAGGCGGCCGAAGACGATGGCGGTCCTCGGGACCGGTGCCGCGCGGAGCTTGTCGAAATACCCGCCCTCGATGTCCTCGACGAGGTAGAGGGCGGCCGTCCCGAAGGACGCGGCCAGGAGCAACGAGCTCGGCAGCTGGAAGCCGCGTAGTTCTGCCCCGCGAGGAAGGCCGTGCTATCGGACGGGAAGATCCTGGCGGCCTGCCCCACGTTGACGACGAGGAAGAACAGCGGGATGAACAGCGTCGGGAGCAGCGCCTCCGGCGTACGGAGCGCCTCGCGGATCGAGCGCCCGACGAGCACCAAGAGCTTGGTCATGCCTGCACCTCCTGGACCTCGCCCTCGACCCGCTCGCGCGTGCGTCCGGTCGCGTCGAGGAACACCTCGTCGAGCGTCGGTTCGTAGGTCAGCCCTCGCCGGCGCCGCAAGTCGGCCTTCAGCTCGGACGGTGTCCCTTCGCCGACGATCAGGCCGTCGTCGATGATCGCGATCCGGTCGCACAGCTGGTCGGCCTCTTCGAGGTACTGGGTGGTCAGGAAGATCGTCGTTCCGCGCTCGTTGATACGCCGGAGCTCGTCCCACACGGTCAACCGGCTCGCCGGGTCGAGGCCGGTCGTCGGCTCGTCGAGGAAGAGCACCTGGGGCTCGTGCACGAGCGCCGACGCGAGGTCGAGCCTGCGCTTCATCCCGCCGGAGTACCCCTTGATACGCCGGTCCGCGTCCTCCACGAGGTCGACCAGCTCGAGCAGTTCCTGCGCTCGCGCGGCGGCCTGGGTCTGCGACATGCCGAACAGCCGGGCCTGGAGGATCACCAGCTCCCGGCCGGTCTGGCGGATGTCGAGCCCCGCTTCCTGCAGCGCAACGCCGATCCGGGTGCGCGCCTCGTCGGGGTCGGCGGTCACGTCGACCCCGGCGACGCGCGCCGAGCCCGACGTGATCGTCATCAGCGTCGTGAGCATCCGGACGGTCGTCGACTTGCCGGCGCCGTTCGGCCCCAGGAAGCCGAAGACCTCGCCCTCCTGGATCCGCAGGTCTACGCCGCGAACCGCCTCGACGTCGCCACCCCGTCCCGAGTAATGCTTCACGAGCTGCTCAGCTTCCACGGCAAGGGTCATGGTCCGGACCGCTCCTGCATCTCCTGCATGTTCTTCACCATGACCGTCTCGGCCGTGCGCAGCTCCTCGCTGGGGCTGAACGACACGAACTCGGTGCTGGGCTCGTTCGTCACTGGGACATGGCCGGGCGGCGCATAGAAGGCGTCGCCTGCCTCGAAAGCCTCATCACGGTCGGCGTACCGAGCGGTCATCTTGCCCTTGATGACGTAGCCCCAATGCGGGCACTGGCAGCGGTCGTCCGGAAGCCCCTTCATGAAGAGCGTCGCGTCGATGTCTTCGACGAGCGACGTGAGCGTCACGGTGTAACCGTCGAGTTCGTCGCGCAGATCCACGACGGGGCCAGCCTCCTGCCGTTGTGGCGCGCTGTCGCTTGAGACCTTCGGCATCCCTCTCGCCTCCTTCGTCTGCGTCGTTGCGCAGGCTAGATGCCGAGAGGTTACGCCGTCATGAAGTTTCGGCAGCGAGTGACTTTGGCGCACGCGGCTGACAGATGTCCGTGGTCGCTCCTAGGGTCGGGGCATGACGAACACACCGATCATCCTGGTTCCTGGGTTCTGGCTCGGTTCGTGGGCGTGGAACGAGGTCGCCGCCACCCTGCGTGCCGACGGCCACGACGTCACCGCGCTCACGCTTCCCGGTCTCGAGTCGGCTGACGCCGACCGGTCCTCGATCAACCTGTCCGACCACGTCGACGCGATCGCAGACGCGGTCGAAGCGACCGGCCGACCCGTCGTGCTCGCCGTGCACAGCGGAACCGGGTTCTCCGGCTACGTTGCGAGCGATCGGGTCCCGGAGCGGATCGCGGCGATGGTCTACGTCGACACCGCGCCGGGCATCCCGCCCCTCGACCCCGACTTCGACGGCGCCGAGAAGCCGATGTCCTGGGAGGAGATCTCGGCGGAGGAGAACCTCGACGGGCTCGGCGAGGAGCAGCTCGAGACGTTCCGGCAACGGGCGGTCCCGGAGCCGGGCGGGGTCCTGCGCGACGGCGCCGAGCTCACGAACGACGCGCGGCTCGACATCCCGAGCACCCTCATCTGCACCGGGTACTCGTCCCAGGAGTACAAGGAGGCGATGAACGAGGGCTACGCCTGGCTCGCCGGCCTCAAGGAGGTGCGCAACATCACCTGGATCGACCTGCCGACGAGCCACTGGCCGATGTGGTCGCGACCGAAGGAGCTCGCCGAGATCATCGGCGATGTCGCGAAGGCGCACGCCACCGACGACTGATCCAAAGCGCGTGACGGAGGAGCCGGTCGTGGGGTTCGATGACCTGATGCGGGACCGCAGCGCCGCGCAGTACGCGGACTTCGTGCTCCCTACGATCGGTCCTGGTGACCGGGTCCTCGACGTGGGCTGTGGGCCAGGTTCGATCACCCTGGGCCTCGCGCAGACCGCCGGGCACGTGACCGGGATCGACGTCGACGATGCGGAGTTCCAGGATGCGCGCGCGTACGCGGCTGGTCGCGGTATCGACAACATCGAGTTCCTCGAAGGCAGCATCTACGACCTGGGCGTCCCGGAGAGGTCGATCGACGTCTGCACGCTCTTCTCGATGCTGGAGACACTCGATGACCCACTCGCGGGCCTCGCAGAGGTCCGTCGGGTACTGAAGCCCGGCGGCGTCATCGGTGCGTCGTCGATCGAGTACGGGGGGCTGATCCTCCACGGTCCGGACGAACCGCTGTTGCGCCGCTTCTACGAGCTTCGACTCGCGCTGTGGGAGGCGCAAGGCGACGTCCATCCCTACCGCGGCCGGGAGCTCCGCGGTCTCCTCGTCGCGGCGGGGTTCTCGCAGGCCGAGGCATCCACCACGTACTTCAACTACGGAACCGAGGAACGCGTCCGGACGTTCGGCCTCGGTCGCGCCGCGGATTGCCGGGACGAGTGGTTCGTGGACGGACTGACCCAACGGGGACTCGCCGACACGGATGAGATCGACACGCTGGAGCATGCCTGGCTCCGGTGGGCGGAGGGATCCGACTCCTTCGCCGCTTTCGCCTGGGGTCGAGCGACCGCGCGGAAGCCCTGACATGCCGGACGGACCCCAGATGTCGGCAACGATCCGAGCCGCGTACAGCACGTGGCCCTCGTACAACTCGCGCTTCCGCGATGCCGTCGCGGGGATGGCCGATGAGCACCTGGCGATCCAGCCGACGCCGGAGCGATGGCCGCTCTGGGCGAGCGTCGGGCACATGGCCTGTCAGCGGGTGTTCTGGCTCTGTGACTTCGCCGGCGAGCCCGGGGCCGAGACCACTCCGTTCACGAACGCTGGGTACGACTGTCCCGGCGACGACGACCTCGAACACGTGCTCAGTGGCGAAGCGCTCGCCGAAGCACTCGACTCGACGTTCCGCATCATCCAGGGCTTCCTCGACCGATGGACGATCGACGACCTCGAGGAGGAGCTTCGTCGCCCCGAGTGGGACGACTCCTGGGTCCACACCCGCGGCTGGGTGATCCAGCGGGTCTTCACGCATGACGTCTGGCATGCGGCCGAGATGAACGAGTCCCTCGGGAACGCCGGGCTGCCACATATCGACCTCTGGGGCTGAGGGATGCGTCGCAGCTCGAGACCGCTAGTACTCGTCGTGCCGCCGGAGCCAGAGCTGCATCCCGTCGCCTTCGTCGCGCCCCCTCGGCGCCCGATCGAGGATCGGGTAGTAGCCCATCAAGAACTCGAGGCCTCGGGCTTGCGTTGAGTAGGTGTGGTACACGACGCCGTCGTCCTTCGCGAACGAGCTGAAGCCCGGTCCCTCCGTCAGGTAGCCGGCGACGTCCGTGCCGCTCGCGGCCGCGTTGGCATCGAGGATCGGCGGGGGGCCGGCCTCGAGCAACGGCCCGGCGAACTCGTTCACCTGCTCGTCGGTGTACGAGAACCCCAGGTCGAAGTTGAAGTCGTTGGTGGCACACGAGACCCACGGGAAGCTCCAGCCCATCCGCTCCCTGTAGGCGAGGAGCCTCTCGATCGGCGCTCGCGAGACATAGAGCATGGTCGCGTCCTGCGCGTGGAGGTGCGGCAGGACCCCGTTGACGGCGTCGGCCGATGACGAGCAGGTCGGGCATCCGGCCGAGTAACTCGGACCGAACATGAAGTGGTAGATGAGCAACTGGGATCGTCCGTCGAAGAGCTCGGCGAGCGTCTTCTGGCCGTCGTCGGTGTCGAAGCGGTAGTCCGTGTCCACGGGCACCCACGGCAGCTCGCGTCGCTGCCGCGCGAGGTCGTCGCCCATGCGTGTGTGCTCCTTCTCGAGCTGAAGCAGCTCGTCACGAGCCGCATGCCATTCCTCGCGCGTGCCTGTGCGGTGATCGGTCATCGTTCTGCTCCTTCTTCGTCCACGATGTAGCTGGCCTCCTCCGCACCATGATGGCGGACGGATAGGTTCTCTGGGTGGGCGGGATCTCGCGTCAACAGGTCGCCGAGCGAGCGGGGGTCGACGCCGACTACGTCGCCAGGCTGGTCGACGTGGGCGTCCTTGCTCCAGGTGACGACGGCGCCTTCACGGAAGGCGACGTCAGGCGCACACGGCTCTACCAGGGCCTCGAACGCACGGGGCTGCCGCTCGAGGCGATCCGCGAGGCGCTCGACGCCGGGGAGCTCTCGTTCGGGTGGCTCGACAACTCGCTCTACGACCTGATCGCCCCGCTCAGCCCACGATCGTTCCAGGACGTCGCCACGGAGACCGGCATCCCCCTGGAGCTCCTCAGGGTCCTCCGCGAGGCGATCGGCTTCGCCCTGCCCGAGCCGGAGGATCGGATGCGCGAGGACGAGCTCCGCGTCGTCCCGCTGGTCCGGAAACTCGTCTCGAGCGGACTCCCCACGTCCGTGCTCGATCGGTTGCTCCGCCTGTACGGCGACGCCCTTCGCAGGATCGCGGAGGTCGAGGCGGACTGGTGGCACAGGTACGTCGTCCTCCCGAGCCTGGCGTCCGGCATGACCGAAGTGGAGATGCACGAGGCGACCCTGGGGTTCGGCGTGGAGCTCGCGCCGCTTCTCGAGCAGGCGATCCTGGCGGTCTACCACGCGCACCAGGAGCACACGTGGACGGAGAACCTGATCGGGGAGATCGAAGACGCCCTCGACCGAACCGGGCTCCGCAGCCGGCTGGTCAAGCCGCCGGCGATCTGCTTCCTCGACATCACCGGATACACGCGGCTGACCGAGGAACGGGGCGACGAGGCGGCGGCGGAGCTGGCGGCTCGTCTGACGCCGCTCGTCCAGCGGTCGGCCGAGCGCCACGGCGGCAAGGTGGTGAAGTGGCTGGGCGACGGCGTGATGTTCCACTTCCGTGAACCGACCGGTGGCGTCGTCGCCGCGCTGGAGATGGTCGACGCCATCTCGGCGGCGGGGCTGCCGCCGGCGCACGTCGGCCTGCACACCGGCCCCGTCGTGTTCCAGGGAGGCGACTACTTCGGCCGGACCGTCAACCTCGCGGCGAGGATCGGGGAACGGGCGGCGCCGGGCCAAGTGCTCGTCACGCAGGAGATCGTCGATCGCGTCGCATCCGACGGCATCGCCTTCGAGCCGATCGGGGCGGTCGAGCTGAAGGGCGTGTCCGAACCCCTCCTCCTCCACGCCGTCACACGGTGACGACGGGCTCCAGCAACGAAAGGGTCTTCGCATCAGCGTCCATCTCGGCACGGACGCCCAGCGGCATCGGGAGGTTCGGTCCCGCGTGACCGATGTCGACGTCGCCCAGTACCGGGATGTCACGCTCGCCCACGACCTCGAGGACGACGTCGCGGAGCGAGCCGGGTCCGGGCGGCGTCGCTTCCACCTCGAACGGCCTGCCAACGACCATGCCCGAGATCCGGTCCAGCACCCCCGCCTGCCGCAGCACGTGCAGGTCGTTCCAGATCACCGACGTCGACGTGAAGGCTTCCTCCCAGAACAGGATCGCCCCGTCGAAACGCTCGGAGCTCAGCGCGGATGAGGTCGCCTGCACACGCACCAGCCGGTTGAGCATCCCGCCGATGAGCGGGCCTTCCGCACGGCCCGACCGCCACGACTCCCACCGACCCCCGGGCGGGAGAGGACCGATCGGCGCGTCGTCGGTCAGGACCCGGAAGTAGAGGTCCGCGAGCTCGTCGCGGCGCGCGTCGTCGATCTCGTTCCACTCCCCGAATCCGAACGTGACGAGGTCGGAGTGCAGTGCGACGAGGTCGGTCCGGGCGTGGAGCGCCAGGTGCAAGGCGGAGATGTCGCTCATCCCGAGCACCGGCTTGGGGTCGGCCCGCACCGCCTCGACGTCGATCAGATCCAGATAGCTCAGGGTCATCCGGCCGCCGGTGAGCGAGAAGATCGCTCGCACCTGGGGATCTCGCAGGTGGCGGTTGAACTCCTCGGCGACCTCAGCCGGCGGGGCGGCGGCCCACCACCAACTCCGGTCCAGGTCCACCAGCGGTGACACGCGGACCGCGAACCCCATGCGTTCGAGCGTCTCGACACCGCGTTCGAACAGCGGCGCCTCGTCCTTCTCGAGCCCGCCGGACGTCGCCACGACCGCGACGACGTCACCTTCCCGGAGCGCCTTCGGCCGCAACATCGATCGAGCCTAGCAAGGGCGTCGGGGCTCCCCGATGCGCTATCGGAGGACGCGGTACTCGAGATGCGTCACGCCGCCGGTCTGATCGAGCCCGGTGCGTTCCAGCTCGACCCGCTTGGGCAGCTGGTCGAAGAGGCGACGGCCGCCACCGAGCAGGACATCGACCAGGTGGATCCTGGATCTCGTCCACGAGCCCCGCGGCCAGGAACTGCTGGTCGAGGTTCGCGCCCATGATCCCGATCCGCTTGTCGCCGGCGGCCTCCTTGGCCTTCGCCAGCGCACTCTCGATCCCGTCGGGGACGACCGTGAAGAGCGGGTCGGCACCCTCGATGGGCCTGTGGGTGACGACGAAGCAGGGGACATCATCCAGCGGGCCCTTGCCACCCCAGTTCTCGATCGAGTTGTCGTACGTTCGGCGACCCATGATCACGGCGCCGGTGTTCTCGGTCAGGTCGCCGTATACGCGCTCGAAGACCGACGGATCGTCGAACGCCCAGTTGTGGAGCCGCATCCCGTCCTCGCCGAGCCCCTGCTCCGGAGTGTCGTTCGGCGCCGCGATGTACCCGTCCAACGACATGCTCATATCGATCACCACGTTGCCCATGTGGCCTCCTCTTCCCTTTCCGATGACGATCGGCGCTCACGAACCTATCCAGTCCTCGACCGCCGCTCAGGCGACGCCGAGGTACGAGTGCAGGCGCTCGGCGAGCTCCTTCGGGCGGCTGAGGCTCATGCAATGGCCGGAGTCGATCTCGTCCGGAACGACGTCGAGCCGCTCTCGGGAAACCCTGCGGAGGAACGGAGCGGGGAAGAAGCGATCCTCGCGACCGATCAGGACCCAAGTCGGGACTTCGGGCCATGCCGAGAGGGGCCAGGGTTCGCGCATGGACGTCTCCGAAGGATGGTTCCGCTCCCTGCTCATGGCCTCGGCAGCCAGCGCGGGGGGAACGTCGTGGTAGTACGTGATCATCTCGTCGTCGGAGGGGTGCACCTCCCGGCCGTAGCCGGTGTTCGACCACCAATCGCCCGGTGCCTCTCCCGGCGAGGGGATCATCGGGGCGACCAGCACGAGCAGCCTGGTCGACACGCGATCGCACACGAGCGGTGCCGTGAAGCCGCCGAACGAGTGACCGACGACCACGAGGTCGGTACGGCCGTCGATCGCGTCGACCACCGTATCCACGTACGTGGCGAGTCCGGCCGACGGCTCGTCTGCGGGGAGGTCCGGCGCCACGACGTCGTGGCCTCCATCACGGAGGGCGGCCTCCACGAGGTGCCATGACCAGCCGCCGAAACCCGCGCCGTGGATCAAGACGAACGTGGCCATCGGCGGAGGCTAGCTGACGGTCGTCTCGATCCACCTCTAGGGTCGAAGGAGAGCCTGGAGGTGATCGGAGTGAAGGATCGAGCACGAACCCGCACGGAAGCTCGAGGGCCGCTCGTCGTGTCGCGGCGGAACC
The DNA here is from genome assembly GCA_963842295.1 of uncultured Actinomycetota bacterium. Lineage (GTDB taxonomy): Bacteria > Actinomycetota > UBA4738 > UBA4738 > HRBIN12 > JAJNBA01. The sequence goes on from CAWJFY010000011.1 coordinate 55,524, forward strand.
CGCGGTACTTCGCGATAACCGGTGACGGTGACGAGCGGGCCGTCTACCTGACCGGGTCCCACCTCTGGAACAACCTCCACGACGGGATGGGGCCGGGCCAGCCGTGCTCGGAGGAGCCGGAGCGCATGGACTTCGGTGAATACCTCGACTTCCTCGAGGAGCGCGGCCACAACTTCATCCGCCTGTGGCGATGGGAGCAGTTCCGCTCGTACACCGCCGCGGCCGACTACCACCTCTGCATGACGCCCCAGCCGTGGGCGCGCACCGGACCGGGCGAGGCGACCGACGGCAAGCCGAGGTTCGACCTCGACACGTTCGACGCGGAGTTCTTCGGACGACTGCGCGAACGGGCGATCGCCGCGGGTGAGCGAGGCATGTACGTCGGCGTGATGCTCTTCGACGGATGGGCGATCCACCTCAGCACGCCGCCGCTCCACGTCGAGGGGCACCCGTTCCACGAGCGCAACAACGTGAACGGCATCGCGATCGGGTCGATCCTCGACTACCAGGTCCTCCCCCTCGATCCTCGCGTGCAGGAGGTCCAGGAACGCTACATCCAGAACGTCGTCGACTCCGTGCACGACCTCCCGAACGTTCTGTGGGAGGTGGCGAACGAGTCGTCCGGCGGCGGGAAGGTCGACCTCGAGTTCGCGAAGTACCTGGGGCAGGACGAGGTGCCCGAGTGGGGCGACTCCACGGAGTGGCAGTACTGGGTGATCGACGTCGTGAAGCAGCACGAGCAGGAGCGCGGCTACGAGCCGCACCCGATCGGCATCACGATGCAGTTCCCGGTTCCCGATCAGACGAAGGTGAACGAGCCTCTCTGGCAGAGCCGGGCGGAATGGATCTCACCGGGGTTCGAGGAACCGGGGTGGTTCCCGGGCGATCCCGAGATCCCCCAGAACGCCTGGTTCGCCGATCCGCCGCCCGCCGACGGCCGGAAGGTCGTGATCGCCGACACCGACCACTTCGCGCCGGGAGACGGGACCGCGCTCTGGGCGTGGAAAACGTTCCTCCGGGGTCACCACCCGATCCTGATGGACTTCGGGCTGATCGGCGGCGTCAACCCGCCCGACCCGAAGGCGGGCGGTCCGATGTCGTTCGAGACGTTCGAGCCGGCCCGCTTCGCGATGGGCGACACGGTTCGCTACGCCGAGCGCGTCGGTCTGATCGACATGGAGCCTCGACCCGACCTCAGCTCGACGCGGTTCACGCTGGCGAACCCGGGCGCCGAGTACCTGACGCTGCAGCCAGAACGCGGCGACCTGAACGTCACCCTCGAGCCGGGCCGCTACTCGGTCGAGTGGTTCGGCGTGGACGGCCGAGAGACGGTGGAGGCGAAGGACGTCATCGTCGACGCCGCAGGTGCCGTCGACTTCCATCCACCGCTCGACACCGAACCGTCCGTCCTGTACCTGCGGTCCACGTAGAACGGTTCCAGCGGGTTCGGGTCAGTGGGAAACCGCCTCTACCGTCCGTACTTCGCTTCGTTCTCCTCCATCCGTGCTTTCACGATCTTCTTGACGAGGGCGGCCGGCGGCGGCTTGCCGATCGGGAACCGGATCGTTCCCTTCGCGACCTCGTACCGGCTCAGCTCGTCCGCGAAGCGCTCGAGCACCGCCGGACTCGCCGGGAAGAGGCTGCAGTGCTCCTTGAACGCCGCGTAATACGCGAGCGGATGGCCGTTCAGGTAGAAGCCGGGCATCCCGTAGCCGATCTTCTCGACGGCACCCGGCGCGGCGCCTCTCATCGCGGCCCGGACCTTCTCGAGCGTGACTCGAGCGTCCTCCGGGAGATCGGCGAGATATTCACCGACGCCAGCTGGCTTCTTCATCGTCCTCCATCCGAGGCAGCCTCGCGCTCAGGGAGCGAGAACCGGTACTCCACGATCGGCGGCTCGACACCCAGCTGGTACAGCAGCGTGTTCAGGTCACCGTGGTGCTGGCGCTCGTGCAGGAAGACGTGCGCGAAGATGTCCGCCGGACTGTAGACGCGCGTCTCATCGTCGACGTTCATCTCGCGAGGCGCCGACAGCTCGCCGTCGTCGAGGGAATCGAGGTACTCACGGGTGTGGCCGCGGACGCGGCGCCGATAGGCCTCGAGCTCGCCCCAAGACGCCACCCGTTCGACCGGCTCGTCGGTCGTCCCGGCCGGGTCGGCGAGCCAGCGGATGTACGCCCAGTTGATGTGCAGCAGGGCATCCCGCAGCGCCGGCCAGCCGGACCCGGGCGCCGGCTTCGTGAGCACGTCGTCACCGAGAGGGCGGATCAGACTCTCGTACTCGCCCCAGCTGTAGTCCGTGAAGGCGAACAGCTCTCCGATGGCAGCGCGGTCCACGGCACCTCCGGTGTCAGGGAAGGTCGTTCACGTCATGCCCGGCCTTGCGACCCGAGCATCTCCAGGTAGTGCTGGTTGTACATCACTCCGAGGATGTTCCCGAAGGGATCGACCACGGATGCCGTGACGAAGCCGGGTCCGCGCTCGACCGGCTTCTCGTACTCGGTGGCCCCCAGCTCCAAGAGGCGGTCGAAGGCCGCCTGCACATCATCGACGGCCCAGTAGACGACCGCGCCGCCGGCGCCATCGGTGTGGCCGGCCGGTCGGAAACGAGCGTCGATGAGCCCGAGCTCGTGCTGATAGTCACCGAGACGAAACTCGACATAGGCGGCCGGCGCGCCGCCGCCGGGGCGCTCGAAGTACGGATCGATGCCGAGAAGCTGCGCGTACCAGCCCTTGGCTGCCTCCACGTCGTTGGTCCAGTAGTTGACCGTGGTCAGTCCTCGCAACATCGGCGCTCCTTCTTCGGCCGTGGCAGTGACCGTTCTCCGGTCCAGGATCCTCACGAACCGAGCACCCTACTCGGGTGGAGACAGAGTGCCCCGGCACGCCGTTCGGCCGGCGACGTCTAACCGAACGGGAGCGAAGAACACAAGCGCAGCTCACACGGTGATGACGATCTTGCCGGCGGCGTGACCTTCTGCCAGGTAGCGGATCGCGTCGGGGGCCTCGATCAGCGGGTACGTCCGATCGATGACCGGCGAAACCGTCCCGGCCTCGACGAGCTCCGCGAGAGCCGCGAGGTCTTCCTGCGTGATCTTCGTCGCCAACCCGCGCAACCGCTGTCCGACGAAGAGCGAAACGATGGGCGCACGGAGCATCCCGCGGAAGAAACCACCGGTCCACTTGCCACCGCCGTCGCCGCCCACGATCACGAGCGTTCCCTTCGAGGTCAGGGCGCGGCGCAGTTGGGACAACGGGCGACGGCCCGCGGTGTCGACGATGACGTCCCACCGCCGAGAGCCATCCGTGAAGTCCTCGCGCGTGTAGTCGATCATGTCGTCCGCGCCAAGCGACCGGACCAGGTCCGCCTTCGAGCCGCTGGCCACGGCGGTGACCGTGGCGCCGCGCGCCTTGGCGATCTGCACGGCGAGCGACCCGACGCCGCCGGCCGCGCCGACCACCAGGACGGTCTGCCCCGGCTGCACGTGCCCCGCTTCGTCGATCGCGCGGAGGGCGGTCACGCCGGAGACGGGAAGGGCGGCGGCCTGCTCGAAACTCAGCCCAGACGGCTTGGGGACCAGTTCGTCCGATCGGGCGATCACGAGCTCGGCGAACGAGCCCTTCGCCTGTCCCATCACCTCGTCGCCGGGACGGAACGCGGTCACGTCCGCACCGACCGCCTCGACCGTCCCCGCGACGTCCCAGCCGAGGACCTTCAGCTTCGGCTCGCGCAGCCCGATCGCGAGCCGCGCCATGTACGGCATCCCCGTCATCAGGTGCCACACATCCGGGCCGCACCCGGCGGCGTGCACGCGGACGAGCACGTCCTCTGGCCCCACAGCCGGATAGTCGATGTCCCGGAACTCCAACACGTCCGCGGAGCCGTATCGATCCTGCACGATCGCCTTCATCCAGATCCCCTCCCCTGCTACCGATGCTGGCGCATTTCCTGTGTACGCCGTACACTTCGATGGATGGAGAGTACGTGTACGGCGTACACTTGTCAAACGGGAGCCCACGGGAGGTGAGCGGATGAGCACCGAGATCGACGTCGGAGCGGAGACCCGAGTGCCTCTGACCAGGAAGCGGGTCCTCACGACCGCCGTCGCCCTGGCCGATCAGGGAGGCATCGAGTCGCTGAGCATGCGGAAGCTCGCGCAGGCGTTGGACGTCGTCCCGATGGCGCTCTACCGGCACGTGGCCAACAAGGACGAGCTCTTGAACGCCTTGGTCGACGTCGTCGTCGGGGAGATCGACCCACCGCTCGACGGAGCCGACTGGAAGACGACGACCCGAGCGAGGATCCTCTCGGCCCGCCGCGCGCTCCTTCGCCATCCGTGGGCGTCCCGGGTGATCGAGTCGCGCACGACCCCCACCCCGGTGGTGCTCGCGTACATGGACTCGATGATCGGGCTGTTCCGCACGGGGGGCTTCTCGCTCGATCTCACCCACCACGCGCTGCACTCGATGGGCAGCCGGATCTTCGGATTCACCCAGGAGGTCTTCAACGACACCTCGGGCGTCGATCCGGCGGCCGAGGCGGAGATGTGGGGCGCGATGGCCGACATCTACCCGTACATCTTCGAGATCTTCACGGCGATCTCCCACGACGACGCATCCACCGTCGGTCCAGGCTGCGACGACCAGTTCGAGTTCGAGTTCGCGCTGGACCTGATGCTCGACGGCCTCGAGAAGCTCAGGGACACGACCTGACGGGGATCACTCCTCAGCGACCAGCGCGCCGCGCATGCCCGACGTGGCCGTGTACTTGCAGCTGAACACCAGCACACCGGTTCGCGGGAACACGACCTCGACCTCATCTCGCGACCGCACGCCGCATCGGAGGTCGATGCCCTGTCCCGGCACGCTGAAGTTGTGAGGACGGGTGCCTTCGTTGTGCAGCTCGATGGTCACCGTCGCTCCGGGCGGGCCCTTCAACACGCTCGGTTCGAAGTAGTCCTCGTCCATCTCCATCTCGACCGATCCTGCGTCAGGGACGCGAGCGATCCCATGGAGGTTGATCGCCGCTTCCCCGAGCACGATGTGGTCGGGCTCGAGCTCTTCGGGCTCCAATCCGCCTCGTCGCATGCGACCGACGCCGTAACGCGAATAGCCCTGAGCGCCCGTCTCGGGACGGCAGGGGAAGGCCTCGGGACCCAGGAGGGGTGTTCCAGTCGGCGGAGTGCTCAGCCCCATGTTGCCGAATCCTGCCCGCGGTTCCTCGACGGCCGCGCGCGTGTCGTCGTTCCCACAGGCGGGAAGTAGGAGCAGGATGACGAGAGGCAGGGACGCCATCTTGACGCGCTGCATCGATCTCCTGTCCCGTCGACCTGGGGCGTTGCACACACGATCGGCTTCCACGCCGTCAGTGGCATACGGGAGCGGCGGACGATGAGTTCTCGATGAGCCCATTAGGCGGGCAAGCTAACGCAACCGCCGCGGCTCTGGCTAGGTGAGGTCGACGGGGAGGCGCTGGTCGTGCTCGTCGAGGACGAACTGCTCCGACGCGGTGGCGCGGTAGAGGCGATGGCGAGCCGGGGGTAACACGTCCTTCTGTGTCCACCGCCGTAGTCCCTGCGCCTCTCCCCTTCGAGAGAAGATCTCGATCGCCTCGTCGACCTCGGTGAGCTGCTCGGCGACTTGCCGACATGTAGAGCGCCTTCCATCCACCTGCTTCGTGCGAGTCGAAGATCACGATGGCCAGCTGCGGACGCGCCGCGAGGTTCCGGGAGTGCCTGGCCTCCGGCGACGAGACCCAGAGGAACGAGCGGTATCCCACCGGCGCGTACCAGACGGGCGACGCCCAGGGCGAGCCCTGCTCATCCGCCGTGGCAAGCGTCATGTAGCGATTCGAGTCGATGATCGAGCTCGCCACCGCTCGAAGGTCGGTCGGATCATCCATCTCGATCGCAGATAACACCGTGGGGACGGACTTGTCTCACCGATCGCGATGGTGCTATCGTATCAATACATTGATACAACAAGTCTGGAGGGCGGCATGGTCGGACCCATCGAGGTTGGCTTCTTCCTCATCGTGGCGGTCCTCATCGCCGTGGTCGTCGTCGCCCGTGGTTTCCAGGTCGACGAGCACTACATGGCCAGGTGGGCGGATTCGGCGAAGGTAACGCTGACAGACTCGAACCGGCCTGTCGTGCGACGGTACCTGGCATGGAGCCGTCGCTGTCGGGCGGTGGGCGGCCTCGCTGGCTTCCTCACTCCGGTGATCGTCTCGGCGGTCCTCGGCAGACCGGACGACCCCGGCCCTTGGGCGGTTTCCTTGCTGGTCGTGGGCTACCTGCTGGGAGCCCTCGTCGCCGAGTTCGTGATCAATCGCCCCGACGACCGCGGGTCTGGAACAGCCCTGCTCGTCCCCAGGAGGCTGAGTGACTACCTGCCGGCGTACGTGCTGGTCCTGCAGCGGGGCCTCGCGGCCATCGCCCTCTTGATGGTGCCCGTCTACGCGCTGCTGGAGCCACACGCTCGCTTCTCCACGCCCAGCGTGGCGGGGGCCGCCGGTTTCGGCGTCGGAGCCGCGTGTCTCGCCGTCTTGATCGAGGTGCTCGAACGGAGGATCGTCGGTCGCCGTCAGCCCATCACTCACACCTCTGATGTGACGCTCGACGATGCCATGCGGTCGTCGTCGCTGCACGTGCTGGCGGGGGCCGGGATCGCCGTGCTGATCTTCGTCGCGAGCCTGATGGTCGCGATCTCGGTCGCCACGGTCGCGTCGGAGGCGGTGTCCACGGCGGTCGGCATCGCGTTCATCCTGCTCGTTCTGCCCACATCGCTCTTCTTCTGGGTCCATCTCGCCAGGCCCAACGGTTTCAGGGTTCGACGGGACGAACGGCTCGGCGCGAGGCGAGAGGTCTCCGGATGATCCTCCATGTTGATCCCGGGACGGCCGTGCCGCCGTACGAGCAGATCCGTTCCCAAGTGGCGACCATGGTCACCACCGGCGTTCTCCCGGTCGGCTCCCGCCTCCCCACGATCCGTCAGCTGTCGAAAGACCTCGGCCTCGCCGGCGGCACGGTGGCGAGGGCCTATCGGGAACTCGAATCGGAGGGGCTCATCGCCACTCGTGGGCGACATGGATCCTACGTGGCCGAAGTGGACGGCAAGGCACGACGAGGCGTCCCGGTCGAGGCCGTGGCGGACGCAGCGCAAGCGTTCGCGGCACGGGTCCGTCAGCTGGGCGCCGACCCGAAGCGCGCGCTCGAGCTCGCCCGGGAGGCGTTCGAGTCTCTCGGCGCGGGTACCGACCTCGGCTGAGCATCGACCGCAGTTAGCATCGGGACATGGATGCCACCACGATCGCCGAGAGCTTCTCGCGTCATCGCTTCGTGGAGACGTATCCATCGATGCTCGACGACCTCGAATGGACGCAGGTCGGGGGGACGCATGTGCGCGGGAAGGACGAGGTCGTCGCCCTGTGCGAGGAGTCGGCGAAGTATCTGGCCGGCGTGCGAACGACGTTCCACCGGTTCAAGCTGATCGAGGCCGGCGACTGCGTCGTGATCGACAGTCGAGCCGAGTACGTCGACGACGGTGGATCTTCGACGGTCGCCTCCTGCGACATCTACGACTTCGACAGCGGGAAGCTCGCCGCGATCACCTCCTACACGGTCGAGCTCCGGTCAGAGTCGACCGGCTAGCGCAGTCGATCATCGCCTGCGTTCACCTTCGTCATCGACGTTCCTCCTCACTCATCACGGTGCGGGCCGGGCAGGTCGCGGCAACCTCCGTAATGTTGGGGAGCAGGAGGTGCTTCATGGCGAAGCTGATCTACACGGCGATCATGTCGCTCGACGGTTATGTGGCGGACGAGGACGGCAACTTCGATTGGGCCGAGCCGGACGAGGACGTGCACAGCCTCGTCAACGACCTCGAAAGACCGATCGGCACCTATCTCTACGGACGCAGGCTCTACGACGTGATGGTCGCGTGGGAGACCATCGACGACGAGCAGCCGTTCATCAAGGACTACGCGCAGATCTGGCGCGCCGCCGACAAGGTCGTGTACTCCCGGACTCTGGAAGAGGTCTCGAGCGCGAGAACTCGGATCGAGCGGAACTTCGACCCCGACGTGATCCGCCGGATGAAGGCGGAGATGGAACGCGACATCGGCGTGGGCGGACCCGAGCTCGCCGGGCAGGCGATCCGGGCGGGGTTGGTCGACGAGATCCAGCTGTTCCTGTCGCCCGTTGTGGTGGGCGGGGGCACACGTGCCCTCCCGGACAACGTCCGCGTCGAGCTCGAACTCCTGGATGAGCGCCGATTCGACAACGGCGTGGTGTATCTCCGCTTCCGCACGAAGGCATGAAAGGCACCCTCAGACGGTGATGACGACCTTCCCCCGCGCCTGCCCCGATTCCAGATAGCGGATCGCCTCGGGAACCTCGCTCAGCGAGAATGTCCTGTCGATGACCGGCGTGATCTTCCCGGCTTCGATGAGCTCCTTCAGAACGACCAGGCGGTCTCCTGGATCCTTGGTGCCGCGGAACGGGTGCAGCTGGCTCACGAATGGCGCGATCACCATCAGCTTCGCGAATCGACCCAGGCTCCCGAACCACCGATGCCTCGAGGCTCCGTACTGATCGAACCCGCTGAGGACATAGGTCCCGTCCGGAGTGACTGCACGCTTGGACTCCGACCACGGATGGTTCCCCGCGATGTCGAGGACGAAGTCGTATCGGTCGTCGCGCCGGGTGAAGTCCTCCTTCGTGTAGTCGAGGACCTCGTCCGCGCCGATCGACCGGAGCATGTCGAGCTTCCCGGGGGCATCCACGCCGGTCACGTGTGCTCCGTACGCCTTGGCGAGCTGCACCGCGAAGCTCCCCACGGCCCCACCCGCGCCGTTGATCAGGACACGCTGTCCCGCTTGGGTCCGTCCCTCGTCTCGCACATGCTGCACGGCGAGCGATCCGGACGTCGGCACGGCCGCGGACTGGTCGAACGTGAGCCTGACCGGCTTCGGCTGGAGCAATGCTTCAGGCACGGCCGCGAACTCGGCGAAGGCGTCGCCGTTGCGCCACAGGTTCGCGCGAAGGGTCTGCCCGAAGACCTCGTCGCCCGGCCGGAACCGCGTCACGTTCCTGCCGACGGACTCGACGACGCCGGCCAGATCCGTGCCCGGCACGCGGTGTTTCGGTCTCCGCACACCGGAGCCCATGAACCGGAGCACGAGGGGCACTCCTCTCATGGCATGCCAGACGTCCGCATGAACCGACGACGCGCGGACCCGGACGAGCACCTCGTCATCCTTGGCGGTCGGCCTGTCGATCTCTCGGAGCTCGAGGACGTCGGTCGAGCCGTAGCGGTCCTGGACGATGGCCTTCATCGCGTTCCCACGATCCTCATCACCCTAGTCCGCTACCCTCTCCCAGACCGAGACGTGCTTGCCGCTCTCGCTCGTGAACGGCTCCCTCTTCCAGTCGCCCCAACGCTCGCGCAGTTTCATCCCGGCAAGCTGTGCCATCAGATCGAGCTCGGAGGGCCACACGTACCGGAAGGGCAACGAGAAGTGGTCGACCCTTCCATCGCCGATCCAAAAGTGATGTGAGGTGAGCCCTTGCGCCGCGACGTCGTACTCGTCGAACCCCCACCTGGTCTCGCTCACGTGGAACGCGCGGACGGTCTCGCCGGGCGGGAGCCGCCGGAGCTCGGGAACGCCCACCTCGATGACGAAGCAGCCGCCGGGCTGGAGGTGCGCCGCCACGTTGCGGAAGCACGCGACCTGCGCCTCCTGCGTGGTCAGATTCCCGATCGTGTTGAAGACCAGGTAGGCGAGGGAGAACGATCCATCCACCGAGGTCGTCGCGAAATCCCCGATCGTCACGCCGATGTCTTCGCCTCCCGGCTTCGCGCGCAATCTCGCGACCATCGCCTTCGACAGGTCGATCCCGTGCACCTGCACGCCGCGCTGCGCGAGGGGTAGCGCGACCCGCCCGGTCCCGATCCCGAGCTCGAGCGCACGTCCGCTCCCGGCGATCTCGGCGAGGAAGTCGACGACCGGCTCCAAGACCGCCGGGTCGAACATCTCGGCGGAGTCGTCGTCGTAGCTCGCAGCGATCGGTTCGTCGAAATAGCCGTCGTCTTGCTGCACGGCCCGAACCTACCGCAGTCGGTGACACGATTCGCTCGGATCGAGATAGGGGCCACGCCCGCCTCCCGGGGCCCTTCGCCATTTGCCTAGGGTGTCGACATGAAGATGACCGGACAACCGCTCCACTTCGCGACCGCAGAGGGATGGCGTGCCTGGCTGGAGGAGCACCACACCACCCACGGCGACGTCTGGCTGGCGATCTACAAGAAGCACTCGGGAACTCCCTCCGTCACGGTGGATCAGGCGGTCGAGGAGGCGCTCTGCTTCGGGTGGATCGACAGCAGCATGCAGCCGATCGACGAGGAGCGCTACGCGCTCCGCTTCACACCCCGGCGGAAGGGGAGCAACTGGTCCGAGCGCAACAAGGAGCGGGTCGCGAGGTTGGTCGAGGAAGGACGGATGACCGAGGCCGGCGTCGCCACGATCGAGGAGGCGAAGCAGAACGGGCGTTGGGAGAACGATTGAGCAGCCCGTCCACCTTCCGACGTCTGTGGCAGCGCCCAGCCCGGTTCGAGGATCGGCCGAGCGATCGACGCGTGACCTTCCTCGAGCTCTTCTTCGACCTCGTCTTCGTGGTGGTCATCTCCCAGCTCGCCCATCGGCTCGCCGAGCATCCGTCTTGGCCGGGGGTGGGGTGGTTCGTCTTCCTCTTCTACGCGGTCTGGCACTCCTGGAGCAACGGGACGCTCTACCACGACATGCACGGTACGAACGACGTGAGCGCCCGTGTGTTCACGTTCGCCCAGATGCTGGCGGTGGCTGTGATGGCCGCGTTCATCGCGGACGTTCCAGGCGAGGGCTCGGCGGGGTTCGCGCTCGGATATGCGGCGAACAGCCTGGTGCTCGTGATCCTGTGGTTCCGCACCGGTCTCCACGATCCTTCCCACCGCGCGGCTTCGGTCCCGTACTCGCTCGCGTACCTGGTCGCCGCGGTCCTGTTCGGCGTGAGCGCAACGGTCGAAGAACCGGAGCGGTACTGGCTCTGGGCGATCGGCCTCGCGGTTCATGTGTTGGGCATCGTCGTCGCGTTCCGTCGGTGGAGGCCCCCGGCGACCCAGGGCGGTGACGCCGTGATCGCGACGACTCCCTCGTTCATCGAGCGGATGGGTCTGTTCGTCATCATCGTCCTCGGGGAGGTGATCGTCGGTGCAGTCGACGGGATGGCGGAGGTCGCGCCCCTCGAGTCGGGCGAGATCGTGATCGGCCTGCTGGGCGTCCTCGTCGCGATCGGTCTGTGGTGGATCTACTTCGATCTCATCTCGTCTCGAGCGCCGGTCTCGAACAGGACCCAACTGTGGCTCTACCTCCACCTCCCCTTCGTGATCGCGATCGCGGCGGGGGGAGCCGGCGTCCTCAACACCGTGGGGCAGGCCGACAACAACGCCCTCCCGGATGCGGTGAGATGGCTCCTGGTGGGCTCTCTGGCGGTCGCGATGGTCTCGGTCGCCGCGATCTCGCGGACGCTCGAGATCCGGCGACGCTACGCGCGGGTCTATCGCCCGGCCGAGGCCGCTCTCGGCGTGAGCGCGCTCCTCTGCCTGGCCGTCGGCCTGACGGCGTGGGGAGCGAAGGGAAGCCTGACGGCCATGGTCGTGTTACTCGCGGCCCCGGTGGCGACGGGATTGGTCGTGTGGTTGAAGCGCACGGATCCCGAGACGATCGAGTTCGACTGATCCCGAGCCGACGGCTTCGCGCCGGCCGGCCTGCGAGGAGGCAAGCGAGGTTCCTAGCCCCACTGGAGGATCCTTCAGTCGTCGAGGAGCGAGGCGGGCAAACGCTGATGCCGGTCGCCCACGGCCTCGTTCCAGCGCGCCGGGCCGGCGCCTTCCAGCTGCTGGGGCACCGACGCCACGGTGAAGTCGCCCGGATCGATCGATCGCAGCTCATCGGGAACGACGGGGAATGAGACCGTGGCGTCGCCCCGTACGCGAGGTGAGTAGGGGGCGACGATCGTCGCGCCCGTGCCGTTGCGAGAGGGATCGAGCATGACGCGCCCCTTGCGATCGGCCTTGCGGAACGCGGCCGTCACCAAGTCGGGCCGGCGGTCGGCGACGATCGCGGTGAGCCGCGTGGCAGCCTGCCGGAGCTGTTCGGGAGACACGTGCCGCACGATCGGGACCACGAGGTGGAGCCCCTTGCCGCCGGTGGTCTTGACCAGGGTGGTCAAGCCCACGTCGTCGAGGACCTCGAGCACCAGGAACGCGACGTCGACCGCGGCGGCGAACGCGTCTTCGGGCGGATCGATGTCCACGACGAGGAGGTCGGGGCGCTCGAGCCGGTCCCGGCGGACCGGCGCCGGATGGAACTCCAGCGCCGCCTGGTTCCCCAGCCACGCGAGCGTGGCGGCGTCGTTGCACACCGTGTACGCGACATCCCTCTTGGCGCTCGGCGCGGGTATCGACACGGTCCGGATCCACGTCGGTGCGTACTTCGGTGTGTCCTTCTGGAAATAGCGCTGGCCGTCCACGCCATCCGGCGCTCGCACCAACGTGAGCGGTCGATCGCGCAGCCACGGGAGCATGCGGCCGGCCACGGAGTCGAGGTAGTCCACGAACACTCGCTTGGTGATACCGAGCGAGGGCCAGAGAGCCTTGTCAGGGCGCGTGACCTCGACCTGTCTGCGAGCCATCACGTTTCCTTCGCCCGCTCGCGGACGACCTGCTCGGGCCGTTTGTCGTCGCGGAGGCCGACGTAGCGAGGGTGTCGCAGCTTGCCGTCCGGGGTCCATTCGCTGAAGCCGACCTGTGCGACCAGCTCGGGTCGTACCCAGTGCACGCCCTTCATCGACATGCCTTTCGTGTCGGCTACCGACGGAGCCGGCTGTTCGAGAGGGCCGAGACGGTCCCTCAGCATGGCGAGCTCGCGCTCACCGAAGCCGGTGCCCACCTTGCCGCCGAATCGCAGCTCGCCGCCTTCGTGGTAGCCGACCAGCAACGCCCCCAGCCCCGAACGCGCGCCCTGCGGGTCGGTCCACCCGAGCAGGACGAACTCCTGCTCGTTCACGCACTTGAACTTCAGCCAGTCGTTCGAGCGCCCGTGCCTGTAGGGAGCCGAGGCTCGTTTGGCGATGAGGCCCTCCCAGCCCTTCTCGCAAGCGGCGCGGAACGCGACCTCTCCCTCCTGGTCCAGGTGCTCGGAGAAACGGATCGGGTCCTCGAAGTCGATCGCGCGGTGAAGTACCGACTTCCTCGCAAGAAGAGGCAGCGAGGAGAGGTCGTAGCCGTCGAACCAGATCAGGTCGAACAGGTAGTAGAGGACCGGCACCGCCGCGACCAGCGTCGCACTCGGTCTCGAGTTCTGCATCCGCTCCTGCAGGCGTGCGAACGAGGTGGCGTTCCCCCGGAAGGCGACGATCTCGCCGTCCGCGATGAAGGGTGTGGTGTCGGACCGCCGGACGGCCTCGACCAGATCGGGATAGTGCGATGTGCGGTCCTTCTCGTTCCTCGTGATCAAGCGGACGGTCGAGCGCCGCCTCCACAGGAGCGAGCGCTGACCGTCGAGCTTCGCCTCGAACACCCACGCCGGGTCGGAGAAGGCGTGTTTGGCCAACGTGGCCAGCATCAGCGGTGTGAAGGCCGGCATGGCCCGGCGCCGGAGAAGGCGCCGATCGCTTGCGTCGAGTTCCTCGAGGATGGCGTGCATGTGGTTGGCTACGAACTTCCCGCATCGTACGTCTCGCTCCGTCCATCCTCGATCAGAGTCTGATCCGTGACGACTGTTTGGTCCGGGACCGGAACGTGCGTGGCCGGGATCGACCGATCGCCTGCGATGAGCTTCCTCAGGGCGTCCCGCTTCTCGGATCCGGTCACCACCCAGATCACACGTTCCGCGCGAGAGAGCGCCGGGTAGGTGAGGGTCATCCTCCGGCGACCTTCGTAGGGACCGGTCACGGCGACGGCACGATCCCGGATGTCCAGGACGGGGTCGCCGGGCACGAGGGACGCCGTGTGTCCGTCGGCGCCCAGCCCGAGGTGCGCGACCTCGAACCGATCTGGGAGTGTCGCCGCGTAGCGTGCAGCCGCAGCCTCGAGGTCCTCGTCCTCCACGGGCATCCACCTGATCCCATCCAACGCTTCGGGAGGAAGCGCCTCGATCTGCAGGGACCGGTTCCTGTCCGGATGGTCGCGCGGCGCGACCCGCTCGTCCACCTGCCAGGTGTCGATGAGGCGCCACGGGAGGTCGAGCTCGGCCAGTCGCCGGAACATCGGCACCGGAGCTGCGCCCCCGCTGATCGCCCACGCGACCCGACGACCGTCCGAGATCGCCCGGCGGACCGCCTCGGCGATCAGATCGGCGGCGCGACGCCCCACCGATCTCGCGTCGGGATACACCTCGACATCGATCATCAGTCGGCCACGTGGCCCCCGAACTCTCGGCGCATCGCCGAGAGCACGCGGTTCGCGAACGATGCCTCGTCGCGCGACGCGAACCGGGCGAACAACGCCGCGGTGAGCACCTCCGCCGGGGCACCCGACTCGATGGCCGTGATCGCCGTCCACCTCCCCTCACCGGAGTCGGAGACCTGTTCGTCGGATCCCTCCAGATCGCCGTCCTCGTGGAGGGCCGCCGCCGCGAGATCGAGCAGCCAGGAGGACACCACGCTTCCGCGCCGCCAGACCTCCGCGACCTCGGCGACGTCGATCCGGTAGGCGGCCTTCCCGTCCTCGGCGTGCCGCAGGATGTTGAGCCCCTCGGCGAAGGAGGCCATCAGCCCGTACTCGATGCCGTTGTGGACCATCTTGACGAAGTGCCCCGACCCGACGGGCCCGCAATGGAGGTACCCATGCTCCGCCGTGGAAGGGTCTCCGTCACGGCCGCGCGTCCTGAGGACGGCCCCGACACCCGGGGCGAGCGATGCGAAGATGGGGTCGAGGTGCTCGAACACGTCGACATCGCTACCCACCGTCAGGCAGAACCCGCGCTCCAGTCCGTACACCCCGCCACTCGTGCCACAGTCCACGTACCGGATGCCGCGCTCGCCGAGCTCGCTCGCCCGCCGCACGTCGTCGCGGTAATAGGTGTTCCCTCCGTCGATCGCGATGTCGCCTGGTTGCAGGAGATCGGCCAGGCTCCGGACCGTCGCTTCCGTGGCCTCGCCGGCGGGCACCATCACCCAGACGATCCTCGGTTGATGAAGCGCTTCGACGAGTTCCTCGAGGCTCGCGGCCCCGACCGCGCCCTCGGTCGTCAACCGCTCGACGGCTGCCGGATCGAGGTCGAAGGCCACGCACGAGTGCCCATCCCGCATCAGCCGCTGCGAGATGTTCGCGCCCATCCGGCCGAGCCCCACCACCCCGAGCTCCATCGGTCGGTCAGTCGACATCTGGTCCTCCTTCGATCCCTCAGGCCGACGGCATCCCCCGGAAGGGGTCGGCGGCTATGACCGAGCCTATGGATACGACGGCGGACGCGCTCGTCGTGTTCGGGATCAGTGGCGATCTCGGACGCCGCATGATGATCCCCGCCCTGTACCGGCTCGAGCTGAAGGGCGCGCTCCCGTGCGACGTGATCGGCGTGGGCAGGCAGGAGCTGACATCGGACGAGGTCCGAGCGATGGCTCGCGAATCTATCGAACGCGCGGGGGAGTCGATCGACGAGGACGCCTTCGAGCGGTTCGCCAAGCGGCTCTCCTACATCGTGGCGGACGCCGCCGACCCATCCTCCTACGAGCGGTTGGCTGAAACGTTGGCTCCGGCGCGGAGGCCGGTCTTCTATCTCGCCACGCCGCCCTCGCTCTTCGGTCCGATCGTCGAGTCGCTCGGGCGCGCGGATCTCGCGAAGAAGGCTCGCGTCGTCATCGAGAAACCCTTCGGCCACGACCTCGCATCGGCTCGGGCGCTGAACGAGCAGCTCCTCCGCGTGCTGGACGAGGATCGCATCTACCGGATCGACCACTTCCTCGGCAAGGAGCCGGTGCAAGACATCGTGTACCTGCGGTTCGCCAACGAGATCTTCGAGCCGATCTGGAACCGGCATCACATCGAATCCGTGCAGATCACCCTCGCGGAGTCGTTCGGCATCGAGGGCCGCGGCAGCTTCTACGACGGCGTGGGAGCGCTGCGAGATGTCGTCCAGAACCACCTCCTTCACGTCCTGGCCCTGGTCACGATGGAGCCGCCGGCGGGGAGCAGGGACGCGATCGCCGACCGTCGCCTCGATGTGCTTCGCGCGATCCCCGACGTCGATCCCACCGACTACATCCGAGGCCAGTACGAGGGCTACGCGAACGAGGACGGGGTGCGTCCGGGATCCGACACCGAAACGTTCGCCGCACTCAAGCTTCGGATCGACAACTGGCGATGGTCCGGCGTTCCGTTCCTGATCCGAGCGGGGAAGGCGCTGGCGACGACGATGACCGAGGTCCACGTGCTCTTCCGGCGGCCTCCGCCGATCCTGCTCGGCGACCACACGGAGGAAGTGCAGCATCACAACCACATCTCGATCAGGATCGGGAAGGACGCGGGCGCGAGCATCGGCGTCCTCGTGAAGGATGCGTCGGGCGAAGCGGCGGAGCCGGTGCACCTGGACGTCTCGTTCCAGGAGCATCTCGCCCGAAGCCCGAGCCCCTACGAGCGCCTGCTCGGAGACGCGCTGATCGGCGACGCGACCCTGTTCCCGCACCAGGCCGTGGTCGAGGAGATGTGGCGGATCGTCCAGCCCCTGATCGACGATCCGCCCCCGGTCGAGAGCTACGAGCGGGGGACGTGGGGACCCACGTCGGCCGATCGGTTGGCCGAGTCATACGGGGGCTGGCGACAACCACGCGGTGATGAGGGAGGGAACCCAACGACACGCGGCGAGGAGGAACACACCTGAAGATGACCGCGACCGCTCCGCGCGCGGACCGCCGGCGGGTTACTCGAATCAGTCGACGTGTTCCTCGATCGCTTCCATCGGATCGTCCTGGTGCGGATCATCCTCGTGGCGGACCTGTTCGCGGAGCTCCGAGTACTGCACCGCCTCGGATGCGATCATCGCGACCAAGATCGAAGCCAGGAGCCCGAGCGCGGCGAGGGCCGGCAGCTCCCCGACCACCGGGATCAGCGCCCCCAGCAGCACCGCGACCACCAGCCGCCGCCCGGTCACTCGGTGCCAGGTCCGATACTTGAAGGCCGACTGTGCGAGCAGGTAGAGCGACACACCCCCGTACAGTGCGCCGAGCGGCAGCAAGGGGAGCGGGTCCGAGAGCCCATGCGCCTTCGTGTCGCCGACGTACTCCAGCACCTTCTTCATGCCCAGGGCGACCAAGACGATGCCCGCGACCATCGGCATGTGCAGGTAGCTGTAGGCGTCGCGGGCAAGGCGGGCCCGTTCCTCACCCTCCGCCCGGCGGAGCATGCGCTCCGCCACGATGGACACGACGTCGAAGTACGCCCACCACAGGCTGGCCGCGACCGTCAGCCCGAGGACCGACGCGCCGATGATCGGCCACGAGATCGGCAGCTCTGCCACGGCCACACCGATCGCGACGATCGACTCGCCCAGGGCGACGATCAGGATCAGCCCGTGGCGCTCGGCGAAGTGAGACGCGGAGCGGACCCTCCATCCCGATGCGCCCCCGAGGATCGTGCCGACGTAGTCCACGACCAGCGCGGCGACCCACGTGAGGGTCTGCGCCGTGCCGTCGAGTTGCGAGGCCACGAGCAGCACCGCCGTGCTGCCGACCACGGACGGTGCGAACTTCCAGACCTGGCGCCGCAGGCCTGCGTCATCGCCCGACAACACGAAGAACATCACGAGGTGCAGCACCCGCACCGCGAGGTAGGCGAACGCGACCACGACCGGCCCGTCTAGGCCGCCGGGCAGGTCGTTGAACGCCTCGGGCACCGTGACCGCCATCACGAACATGGCGGCCATCGCCCCGAACATCGCCACCCGGCCGAGGCCCTCCTCCGCCTGCACCACGTTGGCGAGCCACGCGTAGCCCACCCACGACCACCAGAGCAGCGCGAGCACGAGAAGCCCGCGCGCGATGCCGCGCCCCATCGGAGCGTCGGCCATCAGGGCGGTGACCTGCGTCAGCGAGAACACGAACACGAGATCGAAGAACAGCTCGATCGGCGCGACCCGGGCCTCTTCGGCAACGGGCAGCAACCGCGGATGGCGCTCGTTGCTCACGGCGAGAGGCTACCGCTCGCCTCGTCGACATGCCGGTGACCGGTGGGCCAACGGTCGTTCGAAGCGTTCTGCGGTACAAGGGTGAGATGGCAGACCGCTCCGACCCGGGCGACGAAGCGCTCGACGCGTACTCCACCGTCGTGACCTCGGTCGCGGAGAGGTTGATCCCATCGGTCGCGAGCCTCCGCGTGAGGCAGCGGGTGCGTGGAGCCGGCGTGGACGGAGCCGGCTCCGCGGTCGTCATCACGCCCGACGGATTCTCGCTCACCTCCGCGCACGTGGTGGGGGGCACGAACCGCGGGTCTGCCTCGTTCGTCGACGGACGTGAGGTCGCGTTCGACGTCGTCGGGCGTGATCAGCTCTCCGACCTGGCGGTGCTTCGCCTCCAGGGCAGCGGGTTCGAATCGGCGGAGCTCGGAGAGGCGGCGAGGCTGCGCGTCGGGCAGCTCGTGGTTGCGATCGGGAACCCGATGGGGTTCGCGGGCTCGGTCACCGCCGGAGTCGTCAGCGCCCTTGGTCGGGCTCTCCCTGTGAAAGCCGGCCGCGTGGTCGAGAACGTCATCCAGACCGACGCCGCGCTGAACCCCGGGAACTCGGGAGGCGCGCTCGCGGACGGGCGCGCTCGTGTGGTCGGGATCAACACCGCCGTCGCGGGGATCGGACTCGGACTCGCGGTCCCGATCGACGACTCCACGCGCGGGATCATGCACGCGCTGATGAGTGCAGGCAGGTTCGAGCGCGCGTATATCGGGATCGCGGGCGGGGGACGGCCGCTGCCACCCCGAGCGGCGGCGGCGGTGGGTCGCGAGAACGGTGTCGAGGTCATGGAGGTCGTCGTCGGCAGTCCCGCCGCGCGAGCGGGCATCAGGTCCGGCGACCTGATCGTCGAGCTCGACGGCGCGCCCGTCGCTGACGCACGTGACCTGCAACGGTTGATGGTCGGAGACGTGATCGGCAGGTCGGTGGACGCGCTGGTCTGGCGTGACGGCGAGCTCCGCACGTTCGTGTTGCACCCCGTCGAGCTGACGGCCGCGTAACCCGAGCAAGATGCGAAGAGCGGACGTCAACAGGTCAGGTGCAAGATCGCGTTGGTGTCGGTCTGCGCACGGTCGAGCTCTTGGATCGCCTGGGACGTCGGAAGGACGATCAGCTGCACGCCTCGCCGTGCCGCTTCCTCTGCGACGCCGTCGACGAGCGGCAGCGCGCCGGTGGCTCCGCTTCCGATCACCAGACGGCCACAATCCCAGGGGATGTCCTCGTCCAAGGAGAGCGGGGTGTGCCCGTACTGTGACCGAAGGGCTTTGGATGGTCCCTTCTTCCGCTTACGGATCTCCCCGCGATCGATCACGAGATCGTGCTTGTAGGTCGTGCCGTCGACCTGGATGGACCCGAAAACGAACCGACCGAATCGCATGGCTACCCCGAGTGTAGGTACACGGGTGGCCGCGCGGCGACTCCTGCGCGGCCGATCCCGAACTCGAGTGGACTCGCTATCCAGACGGAACTGGCAGCCGGCACCATGGCGCGCCACAGGCTCGGCTAGTCTCAGCCAGGCATCATGGAACAAGGAGATCGGGGCATGACGTTCCGCGGCTGGCCGGTGGAGGCCATCGAGTTCTTCGAGGGCCTCGAGGCCGACAACTCCAAGACCTACTGGCAGCGGAACAAGGCCGTCTACGACTCGATGGTTCGCGCCCCGATGGAGGAGCTGCTGGCCGAGCTGGAGCCGGAGTTCGGCGAGACCCGGATCTTCCGACCGTATCGGGACATCCGATTCAGTGCCGACAAGTCGCCGTACAAGACGAACATCGGAGCAACGGTCGGCGACGGCTACGTGCAACTCACGGCCGACGGTCTGGGCGCGGGATCCGGCATGTGGGAGATGGCGTCGGACCAGCTCGATCGCTACCGGGAGGCCGTGAGCGCCACCCGGTCAGGCGGCAAGCTCGTCAACCTGGTGGGGAAGATCCGACAGGCGCGTATCGATGTGTCGGGCCACGAAGCCCTGAAGACGGCCCCGAAGGGCTACCCCAAGGATCATCCGCGGATCGAGCTCCTCCGGTACAAGGGCATCATCACGTGGCGGGAGTGGCCGGCGGGCGCGTGGTTGGGCAACCGCAAGGCGAAGGACCGGGTCGTGGAGTTCCTCCGAACCTCGAAGCCTCTCAACGAGTGGCTCGGAGCCCACGTCGGTCCCTCGACCATGCCCGAGCGACGGCGGTAGGTTGGGAGTTCACCGGCACCATCGAGGAAGGGAGGCAGCGTGGACTTGAACAGCATCTTGATCGGGTCCGAGGACCCCAAGCGCCTGGCGGACTACTACACCAAGCTCTTCGGGGAGCCGGCCATGGACCAGGGCGGCTACGCGGGCTGGCAGGTCGGCACCGGCTGGGTGACGGTAGGGCCGCACGACCAGGTGAAGGGCAAGAACACCCAGCCCGGCCGGATCCTCTGGAACATCGAGACCGCCGACGTGAAGGGCGACTTCGAGAAGTTCAAGGCCGCCGGCGCAACGGTGGTGCAAGAGCCCTACACGCCCGGCCAGGATGGCGAGGAGATGGAGGGCCAGATCGCGACGTTCTCGGACCCGGACGACAACTACTTCCAGCTGATGAGCCCGATGGGGCCGCCAGAGGGCTCCTAGGGAACGGATGCTCCTGGAGGAGGTCGCGGCGGCGTCGGCAGACGTCGCCGCGACCTCGTCCCGACTGAAGAAGGTCGAAAGGATCTCATCGGTCCTGGCCGAGCTGCGGCCCGACGAGGTCCCGATCGCCGTGGCCTACCTCTCGGGCGTCCTCCCACACGGATCGATCGGCGTCGGCTGGGCGTCCCTCCGCGACGTCCCCCCGGCCGCAAGCGAGGCGATGGTCGAGCTGACCGAGGTCGACGAGACGTTCCGCCGGATCGGGGGGGTCGCCGGCGCCGGATCGAAGGCGGCTCGCGCGAAAGCGCTCCACGACTTGTTCGCCCGCGCAACGGAGCCGGAACAGCGCTTCCTTCGGGGGCTTCTGATGGGCGAGATCCGCCAGGGCGCCCTCGAAGGCGTGATGGTGGACGCCGTCTCGCGCGCAGCGAACGTCCCCCTCACGGAGGTTCGGCGTGCCGCGATGCTGGCCGGAGACCTCGGCTCGGTCGCCGCGGCCGCGATCGAGGGAGGCAGCACGGCGCTGGCGCGGTTCCGCCTCTCGCCCCTGACGCCCCTGCAACCCATGCTCGCGCAGTCGGCCGACGACGTCACGGCGGCCTTCGAGCGGATCCGGCCCGCCGCCGTCGAGTGGAAGCTCGACGGCGCACGGATCCAGATCCATCGGCGCGGCGACGAGGTCCGTGTGTTCACGCGGAACCTCGCCGACGTCACCGATCGGGTGCCGGAGATCGTGGAGGCCATCCGGCGGCTGCCTCTCGAAGCAGCGGTGTTCGACGCCGAGGCGATCGCCCTGCGGGCAGACGGCCGTCCACACCCGTTCGGTCTGACGATGAGCCGCTTCGGGAGCCGCAGCCGACGCGACCTCACGGAGCTCCGCGCGGACTATCCCCTGTCCTCGTTCGTGTTCGACGTCCTGCACCTCGACGGCGAGGACCTGATCGATCGACCGAGCACCGAGCGGTTCGCAGCCCTCGATGAACGGCTCCCGGAAGAGCTTCGCGTGACCAGGATCGTGACCGACGATCCCGCCGAAGCGGAGCGCTTCCTCGATGATGCGCTCGACCGCGGCCACGAAGGAGTGATGGTGAAGGCGCTCGACGCCCCGTACGAGGCGGGGCGTCGTGGAGTGAGCTGGATCAAGGTCAAGCGCGCGAGCACCCTCGACCTCGTGGTCATCGCGGCTGAGTGGGGGCACGGTCGGCGGCACGGATGGCTGAGCAACCTGCACCTCGGCGCCCGCGATCCCGAGACCGGCGGGTTCGTGATGCTGGGGAAGACGTTCAAGGGCATGACGGACGAGATGCTCGCCTGGCAGACGGAGCGGCTGCAGGAGATCGAGACGAGTCGGGAGGGCATCACCGTGCACGTTCGCCCCGAGCTCGTCGTCGAGATCGCGTTCGACGGCCTGCAACCGAGCACGCGCTATCCGGGCGGGCTGGCCCTGCGGTTCGCGCGCGTGAAGGGCTATCGGCCCGACAAGCGTGCCGACGACGCCGACACGATCGAGACCGTCCGCGACATCCACGCGCGATCGGTGAGCTGATGCCGAAGCTGAGCGCCGGCCTGCTGGTCTATCGCCGAAGCGATCGCGGACTCGAGCTCCTGCTCGTGCATCCGGGAGGGCCGTACTGGGCCAAGAAGGACGACGGCGCGTGGTCGATCCCCAAGGGTGAATACGAACCGGACGAGGATCCGCTCGAGGTTGCGTTGCGCGAGTTCGAGGAAGAGATCGGGAAGACACCACCCGATCCCGCCGGCGCCGTGTCGCTGGGCGAGCTACGGCAACCGAGCGGGAAGGTCGTGAGCGCCTGGGCGTTGGAGGGAGACGTTGACGTCACCGAGGTGCAGAGCAACACATTCGAGATGGAATGGCCACCTCGGTCGGGTCGGACGCGGGAGGTCCCCGAGGTCGACCGCGCGGGCTGGTTCGGACTGGAGGAGGCTCGGCGGAAGCTCCTCCGAGGTCAGCTCGGGTTCATCGATCGGCTCTCGGAGCTGTTGGACGGCGGCTCAGCGAGGTGAGCCGGAACGCTAGATGGTCTCCCAGAGACCCATCACGTTCCCTTCGGAGTCCTTGAAGTAGGCGAACGCGCCCATGCCGGGCATCTCTGTCCTCGCCTGTACGGTGCTGCCGCCCCCCGCCTCGACCTTCTTCAACGCGTCGTCGATCCCGTCGACCTGGATCGTGATCACGGGTGAGGGCGTGTCCGCAGCGCGCTTCATCAGTCCACCGTTGATCGCGCCGGGCTCCGTCGGCGCCTGCGTCTTCTCATCGACGGGTGTCGTCATCGCAAGGGTGTAGAGACCCATCGCCTCGCCCTGCATGTCCTGTAGCTGCCATCCGAAGATGGAGCCGTAGAACTCCTTCGCCCTCGCGAAGTCGTCCGTCGGGATCTCGAAGTGCACGACCTTGCCCATCGCTCCGCCCTCCTTCGCTACGTGAACTCCTAGGCTACCTATCCGCCCGGTCTCGGACACCCGATCCCACCACCATGGGGCCTACGGGAGAATATGGATTGACGAACCAGCCACGAGGCGCGTCTATGGAGAGGCCGTCGGGGAGAGGAGGCACCCCCATGCCTCGACGCGTGAGCGTCTTCATCGTCCTGGCGAGCGCCATGGTGGCACTCGGCCTGACGTCTGTTCCGGCACAAGCCGGGCCGGCCGGATGCAACAGGCAGAACAACACCCCCAAGAAGCTGCTGCAATGCGTGACCCTCGGGGGCGTCCGCGAGCACCAGCAAGCGTTGCAACAGATCGCGAACGCGAACGGCGGCAACAGGTTCTCCGGGCTGCCGGGACACGACGCTTCGGTCGACTACGTGGTCGATCGGCTCGAGGCGGCAGGCTACTCGCCCACCGTCCAGCCGTTCGACTACCTCGCGTTCGCCGTTCTCGGCCCGTCGACGTTGCAGCAGACGGCGCCTGGATCCGTCACCTACGTGGAGGATGTCGACTACACGCTGCTCGATCAGACCGACCCAGGCGACGTGACCGCGTTGGTCACCGCCGTCGACCTGATGCTGGGGCTCGGGAACACCTCCACCAGCGGATGCGAGGCGGGTGACTTCGCCGGGTTCCAGGCAGGCAACATCGCCTTGGTTCAGCGCGGGACGTGCTTCTTCGAGGACAAGGTCGAGAACGCCGCGGCTGCAGGAGCTGTCGGCGTGATCGTCATGAACCAGGGCAATACGGAAGACCGGAAGGGGCTGGATTCGGTCACGCTCGGCGCCACGAACACGAGCGGGATCCCCGCGGTCTTCACGACGTACGACCGCGGCGTCGAGTGGAGCACGACGGCCGGTCTCCGGATGCACCTCGTCGTCGACACGGTCCGCGAGATCGCGACGACGTTCAACGTCTTCGCCGAGACGGACACGGGCGACGACCACAACGTCGTGATGGTCGGCGGGCACCTCGATTCCGTTTCGGCAGGCCCGGGCATCAACGACAACGGCTCCGGAAGCGCCGCGATCCTGGAGGTCGCCGAGCAGATGGCGAAGGTGAAGCCGACGAACACGGTGCGGTTCGCCTGGTGGGGCGCCGAAGAAAGCGGACTCGTGGGCTCGAACTTCTACGTGGCCGGTCTCAACCAGGCTGCGAAAGACGACATCGCCCTCTACCTGAACTTCGACATGATCGGATCGCCGAACTACGTCCGGTTCATCTACGACGGCGACGGCTCGACCTTCGGTCTTGCGGGTCCTGCCGGATCGGCGGCGATCGAAGCGCTGTTCGAAGACTTCTACGGGGCTCGAAGCCTCGAGTCGGAGGCCACTGAGATCAGCTTCCGCTCGGACTACGCGGCCTTCTTCAACAACGACATCCCGTTCGGGGGCCTCTTCACTGGTGCCGAAGGCATCAAGACGCTCGCGCAGCGCGACGTCTACGGCGGCATCGTGGGTCAACAGTACGACCCGTGCTACCACCAGGCCTGCGACACGTTCTCGAACAATTCGAACGAGGTGCTCGATCTGAACGCCGACGCGGTCGCGTTCGCGACGATCACTTACGCGATGGACACGTCGCCGGTGAACGGAGGCTAGAGCACACCCGCGGCCCATCGATCGAGCCGCGTGGAAGCTGGGGAAGGGTGGGCATCAAGGCCCACCCTTCCTGGCTTCGAACGCCCGATGCTGCAGGAAGCCGCGGCGGCAACCTAGGCAGTCGGTGGCCCTTTGATCCACAACCGCCGCATGGTCCCTGCCCGCCGGAAGAGCCCCTCGAACGCCCAGAGGTAGGCGTTCGACCAGATCCATGTGACGGGGCCGACGATCAGGACGTTCCTGATCCACCGGACGGCGGTGGCCACGGGCGAGTCGAGCAACTTGGCGCCCCAGGTCGTCGTCGGCACCCAGACCACCGCCGCGATCGCAAGCACGCCGACGATCAACCAGCCGAGCGGTACGTCGCTCTCCCAGTGACGGAACAAGGTCCAGCCACCCCATCCCGCGACTGCGAGGACCAGACCGAACAGGACCGCCCCGGCGGCGGGGTACAACCGGAACACCTTGAAGAAGCGCTGCCCCCCGATGGCCAGTTGGCGGAGGAATTCCTTCGACGGGTGCAGGAGGTAGGGAGCGACATCGTGGAGGCCCAGCACGGAGCCGTCTGCGGGCGCGGCTTCCTCGGAAAGGTAGCCGTTCCCCGACCACTCCGGGTCTCCGATCACCGGCCCGGTGACGAGGTAGCCGGCCGACATCAACGACTTCGACTCGACCTCGGTGAACGAATCCAGGTCGGTGCGCAGGTCAGCCAACAGCGCCATGACGTCGGGTGCGACGCCGAACGCCGACGAGGTTCCACCTTTTGGATCCGGTTCGCGGCCGCCCGGTGCCGCGAGTCCTCGCGGCGTGATGCGATCGACGCTCGTCCCTCTCCGCAGATGGATCAGAGCGAGCGGGGACGGCCCCTCGTCGACCCGACGCTCCGAGGCGCGCATCAGCTGCTCCTGCCTGACCCGTCCGTACAGGATCTGCGGGGCGCGGAGCAGCACGGACAGGAGCGAGGTCCGGGCCTGCTCTTCGGGCATCATCTGACCGCCCGTATCGCTCACGACGAACTCGGTGCAGTCCGCCGAGATCAAGGACTGCACACCCTGGTTGTCGTGGACCCCACCGTCGACGAGTTGGATGCGCAAGCCCTCGTACATGTCGGAGATCGACATGGGATGGAGACCTCCCGGCAAGGCGGAGGAGGCCGCGATGGCGATCGACAGAGGCACGTTGGCGGGACGCGGGACCGTCAGATCCTCGTACCGCCCGGGTCGCACGAAGCGGGTGACCCGGTCGATGTCTGCCGCCTGGCCCACGACGGGCGCCTCGCCCATCGTGGTAGCGGAGAAACGCCAGACCCTGCCGGTGTTGAGTGAGGTCGCGTTGATGAGCAGATCCGGCATCGCTCCATCGGCGGGACTGCCGACCTGTAGTCGCTGGAGGCGAGTGCCGAGGTCTTTCATGGTCACCTGTTCGGTGCCGAGGATCCCGTCGAGGAAATACCGATCGTAGAGCTCGGCCACCCGGTCGCTGCGTGAGTAGTCCGCCTGGGACATCTCCACGTTCCTGGGGTAACTCGTGAAGGTGCGAACCCGGACGTTCTTCGCCACTCCCGCAGGGAACGTCGCAGCAAGCTCTTCAACGACCCAGATCAGATCCTTGTCGGTCAGCGGTCCGCCAACCTCTTCCATGCGCTTCAGCAAGCGCAGGTAGAAGGCTGCCCCGACGATGGATCCGCCCGACACGGTCGAGAGCACCTGGACATGCTTGAGGACACCCAGCTCCGCCAGACGCAGGAGCGTCCCGATGTGGAAGAGCGCCGTCCGGAACCCACCACCGGAGAGCGCCAGCCCGAGTTTCTTCCGGGGAGTCGGCTCGAGCGGGTTGGGGCGCGTAACCAGCTCACGTTTGGTTTTCGACGGAGTCCGACGAGACCGGGGGCTTGGCATGGAGTGCCTCCTCGGATGGCATCAAACAACTCCCGGTGCCGCGTCGCCTGGGGCTTTCGGCTTACGGAGTCTGACGAAATCGCTTCGTCCCGCCCTACGCTCCCAGCGATCGCAGCCCTGAGGCCCACGCAGCATCGAGGTCGGCGTTCGGAGGGAAGCGGCCGTCGAGCTCGAGGATCGTCATGCCGTGTGCGAACGCCCACACCGCTCGAGCACGGTCAGGATCTCCTCTGCCCCGAAGGCATCCTTCATGGATCCGAGGAGCTGGGCCGCACCCTTCA
Source organism: uncultured Actinomycetota bacterium (assembly GCA_963842295.1). Lineage (GTDB taxonomy): Bacteria > Actinomycetota > UBA4738 > UBA4738 > HRBIN12 > JAJNBA01. Next base: position 82,616 of record CAWJFY010000011.1, read on the forward strand.
CGATGATGAACGGCGTGACCGCTCGATAGCCCTCAGGGATCGGATCGACCTTCATCCTGTGCGTCCATCACGGTCGCAGTCTCGTCACGTTCCTCTACAGACTCCGCGGAACTCCCCGCATCGGATCGGCTCGGATCTTCGAAGGTCAGCGCGTAGACCTCCTGCCCCTTCGGATACTCCTTGGTCGGACGGCTCTCTCGGGTGGCGGTCATCCGTAGCGCTTGGTAGATCCCGTCCTGCTCATCGTGAAGATGTTCGCCGAGATAGACGTTGGCGAAGATCTCCTGCGGCCGCGACGCCGCGTTCACCATGCGTACGGCGCCCACCACGGGTGGCCCGACCAGCGTGAGCTCGCCGGCGATCTCAACGAGGAACCCGGGGCCGGCGTCGAGGCCGATCGACAAGCCGACTCCGTCCGAAAGGTTCCGGGAGTTGCGGCGGAAGTCCTCGAGCACGCGTTGGTGGAAGAGATCGATCAGCTCGTGCGCGGTGTGTGCAAGGTTCCCGGCCGCCTCCACGAACCGCTGCTGATACTCATCCTTCGGCGTCGAGGGCACGATCCAATACGCGAGGAATCCGTCGCCGGTGAACTTGTCGAACCAGCCGCCAGGCGTCCCGATCCCGCTCCGAACCGCGGAGACGAACTTGTCCATGATCTTCGCGAACTGCTCGAATCGGACCGCCTCTTTCATCAGCAACGTCGACTCACGGATGTCCGCCGCCATCACGAACATCTGCAGAGGCGTCGTGTCGAGGATCGCGTCGAGGAGCTGGTCCCGCTGGAAGCGCTCCTCCCAGTCCGGCGGTGCATGAACGGCAAGGAGTTGCGCGATCCGCGCCCGTTCCTCATCGCGGTCAGGTTCCGGCTCGGTCGCCTCTTGGTCGGCCATGCCGAAGGAGCCTAGCCGGGGGAGGGGTCAGCGCGGACGGCCCTCATGCAACGTCGCCACCGACTTCGCGATCCGCCGTTGCCTCGTCTCGTCGGTCTTGGCGCCCTCGATCGAGGACACGTGCCACCCCTTGTTGCTGTTGGACAAGGCGTCGAACGTCTTCTTCGCTTTCGCGTCCTTCTTCAACGCGGTGGCGAAGTCCTTCGGCAGGGTGACTTCGCGCGGCGCCGTGTCGAGCTCGATGTCGACGTCGATCACGTCGCCGCCGGCGACCTTGGCGCCCGAACGATTCTCGGCGCTCACGCCCACCATGAACCGCCCACCCATCGAGGCGATCGTGTTCCGGTACGTGAACCCGTTGATCGTGACGCGCACGGCCGGCCGTTTCCCGGCGCCGAGGCCCTCGACCACGGTGGAGGGGACCTCGAAGCCGGTCGCGGTCTTGCCCGCCTGCTCGAGCGTGGTGCGGAACCTCACGCGAGCGTCCTCACGCGAAGAACTCCTTCAACACCGGCGCCAAGATGGTCGGGTCGACGTTGTGCCCCTGACCGTCGAGGAGTCGAACCTGCCCGTCCGGAAGCGCATCCGCGAGGGCTTGCGCGGTCTCCCGCATGAACGGCATGTCCGCTCCTCCGGCGATCACGAGGGTGGGGACCTTCACGGAAGCGGCTTGGTCGGTCGGCACGGAGTAGTCGCCCATGATCCTCGCGTCGTATGCGAGCGTGTGCGCCAGCGCCTCTTGGTTCGGCCACCAGGGCTCGTTCCGCGCCTGCGCCGCGAACTCGGGAGGCATGCCCACGACCTTCGTCATGAAGTACTCGGCCGCGTCGCCTCGGCGCCCCTCCGCGACCATCGTCTCGTACTGCTCCACCTGGTCCTTCGGCGGCCGAGCGTTCTCGTCGAGGATGTACGGCGGCTCCCAGAGCGCGAGCTTCGTGACCGGGAGGCCGGCGGCCGCCGCCTGCATGGCCAGCGCCGCGCCCGACGAGGTGCCGTAGAGGTGTGCCGAGCCCCCGGCCGCCTCGAGCATCGCCTCGATGTCCTCGATCTCGCGCTCGATCGCGTACGGCGCCGTGTCTCCGCTCGGGCCGCGGCCACGGCGGTCGTAGTTGAGGACCGTGAGGTCGGACGCAAGCTCCTGCGCGAGCGGCACGTTCGACATCCGATCGACCGACCCACCGGTCACCAAGACGACCGGCGGTCCTTCGCCCAGCCGATCGAACGCGATCGGGGTTCCATCCTTCGACGTCACCGTTTCCATCTCGATATCCCTCCTCGGTTCGAGCCTACGAGAACAGCTTCGTGAGCCAGGACTCCCAGGCCTGCTCGGTCTCCTGCTGGTCGAGACCGTCGACGAAGATGTGATGTCCGACGCCGGTCGGACCGCCGAATACGCTGATGTGCATGAACCGGTAGATCCCGTCGTCGGTGCGGACACCGAGGAAGTCCCGGGAGAGCCAGTCCACCTCACCCTCGAGCTGCGGCAGCCCCTCGGGCGTGAGCCGGACATGGTCGCCGAGCTGCGGGGGACCCGAGAGCCCGAGCCCTCGGTAGAACGTCGCCCACGCCTCGTCGCGATCCGGGATCACCGGACCGCCGAAGACGTTCACCGGCGTCGCCTTGCGGCCCTTGAAGTACGTGAGGTAGATGCGCAGCTTGTCGAAGTACATCGGGTCGCCCTCGGAGAGCCCCTCGTACTCCTTCTCCCAGTTGTTCCCGAGGAAGCCGCTGTGAACCCACCGGACGACGGTGCTGCCCTTGTCCCGACCTTCGACGAGGTACTCGAACGCGTGGAGCGCGCCATCCTCACCTTCCGGGGTGCGGCTCGCGAAGTGCGTGGGCGGCTCCCACGCCGTCACCGTCGCGTCTTCGGACGAACCGCGAAACGCCATGTGGGTCGCACCGCCCTCCCGCGGCTCGATCTCGTTCACGCCCATGAACCAGGCGTCGACGCCGGGGCCAGTGGCGATCGCGTCCCAGACCTCCTCGGGGGTGGCCGTGACCTCGAACTCGTCGGTCACCTTGAACGGGTGTGCCATCTCAGCGCTCCTCTCCCTCGGATGGTGTGGTCATCAACGCTTCGCTCGGTTGGTCATCCTTGAGGCTCGGGTGGACGGCCACGATCACACGATGGTCGCGGCCGCGCGGTGCCGTCTCGTCGTGGTACTTGCTTACCAGCGAAGTGACCGAAGCGGCCAGTTCCTCGGCGAAGGCCGACCGATCTGCCGCCGAGGCGAACCGGATCTCGCCGTCCATCGCGAACGTGGCCAGGCGCTTCCGGGCCTTGGTCGCGCCGGCCACGAGCTGGCCGACATCCCGAACGGCCCTGGCCGTCACCGCGATCAGCCACCTCGCCGACAGCCGGTCTGGCGCGCGCGAGGGGTCGGGCTGGACGCCGTCCAGGGCCGCCGGCGAGATCACGTACGAAAGTGCAGTTGCTCGGAGCACCCGTTCCGTCATATTGCCCTTCTTCCGCTCCTCCACGAGCTCCACCAGGCCATGACGCTCCAGCGCCTTGAGGTGGTAGTTCAGGTTCTGGCGAGGGACACCGAGCTTGCTCGCCAGGCTCGTCGCCGTCCCCGGCTCGGCCAGCTCCGCCAGCAGGCGCGTCCGCATGGGGTCCAGGGACACTTCCGCCGCGCCGGGGTCTTCGATCACCGCCACATCGATCACGAACCCCAGTTTGCCACCGACAGTTTTTTTTGTCAAGATAAGATTGCCCTTCGGTGGACACCGGGTGGTCGTTCACCGGGGGCCGGTTGTAGACAGGAAGGGCGCGACCCCCGAACACGAGGAGGTTCCGATGCGATCCGTTTCCGAACCAGGCACGATCCCGATCTCGAAGCTCCGCGAGGATCTCCATGGCGAGGTGATCACGCCCGAGGACGCTGGCTACGACGATGCGCGGACGGTGTTCTCCGGCAACATCGACCGGTACCCAGCCGTCGTCGTTCGGCCGGTCGACGCTCGGGAGGTCGCCGCCGTGGTGTCGCTCGCGCGCGACTCGGGCAGCGAGCTCGCCGTCCGGAGCGGCGGCCACAGCGGGCCGGGCTTCGGCGTCTCCGAAGGTGGGATCGTCCTCGACCTGTCGGCGATGAAGGCGCTCGACATCGACGCCCACGGCCGCACGGCGTGGGCCGAGACCGGGCTGTCGGCCGGTGAGTACACGAACGCGGCCGGGGAGCACGGCCTCGCGACCGGCTTCGGAGACACGGGCTCCGTCGGCATCGGCGGTATCACGCTGGGCGGGGGGATCGGCTTCCTCGTCCGGAAGTACGGCATGACGATCGACGACCTGCTCGCCGCGGAGGTGGTGACCGCGGGCGGCGAGATCCTCGTCGTCGACGGCGAGACCCACCCCGATCTCTTCTGGGCGATCCGCGGCGGAGGCGGCAACTTCGGCGTCGCCACGAGGTTCCGGTTCCGCCTCCACGAGATCCCCTCGATCGTGGGCGGCATCCTGATGCTGCCGGCGACGCCGGAAGTCATCACGGCGTTCATCGCGGAGGCGGAGGCAGCGCCCGAGGAGCTGACGACGATCGCGAACGTGATGAAGGCACCGCCGATGCCGTTCGTCCCCGAGGAGCACCACGGCGAGCTCGCGATCTTCGCGCTGATGGCGTACGCGGGCGACACGGATGCCGGGCAACGCGCGGTCGCTCCGTTCCGCGCGCTCGCCGACCCCTTGGCCGACATGCTGCGCCCGATGTCCTATCCGGAGATCTACATGCCCGACGAGGAGGACTACCACCCGATCGCGGTCGGGCGTACGAGGTTCACCGATCACCTCGCCGAGGGAGCCGCCGGGACGATCCTCGACCACGTGGGCTCCTCGTCGGCGATGATGGCCGTCGCCCAGATCCGAGCGCTGGGCGGTGCGATGGCCCGCGTGCCGGACGACGCGACGGCGTTCCCGCACCGGCGGAGCCGGCTGATGGTGACGTGCGCGGCCGTGTACGAGCAGCTCGAGGAGACCACGACGCACCAGGCCTGGGTCAACGACCTCGCCGGGGCGATCGGTCTCGACGGCCGAGGCGCGTACGTGAACTTCCTCGGCGAGGAGGGCGAGCAGGGGATACGCGACGCCTACCCCGATCCCACGTGGGACCGCCTCCGATCGATCAAGCGCCGCTACGACCCGGGCAACCTCTTCCGTCTCAACCAGAACATCCCTCCCGCGAGCGAGGCATCCTAGAGAACGCCCGAGGAGAACGAAGGGGGAACGATGGATCAGCAGCAGGATCTCGTAGATGTCGCGAGGAGCATCATCGATCCGACCCTGTACATGGTGCTCGGAACGGCAGATGAAGCCGGGCGGCGAGGGCCGGTTTCAGCGACGGCGATCCTGAACAGACCTAGTCTCGAGCGCGGTTGCGCAGCGCCGCGCCGACCACGAGGATCGCCGCCAGGGCAACGAGCTGTCCTCCCAGGATCACGCGGTTCACGTCGATGGCAGGACGCCATGACACATCGTCACCCTTCACTACGAAGACGCCGACCGGGCGGGCGTTGACCGCGAACCCGCTCCCCGAACCCTGGCCCTGCCCCTCCGGGCCTTCGCCCCCGCCCCCACCGGCACCGCCCTGCACGCGTGCCGCCGGGATGATGGTCACGCCGTTCTTCTCGTACGGATCGCCGTAGACGCGCCGAGCGGTCATCGCGTCATCCGCTTTCTCGATCGTTCGCTGAACGTCCATCCGACATCGCCTCCCGGACCCACCCTAGCGCTGCGCTCGTGGAGCCGACTCCCCGGGAACCACGACCGGTTGGGGGACGGGGCGTGGCGCCTCCGGCGCCGCGCCCCGCCCTTCGACCGCAGGATCCTCAGTCGGCGCGGAGCGACTCGCCGGTCTCCAGCACGGTCTTCAGGCCGCTGAGCACCTCGGGCCAGCCGCCGCCGGCGCCCTCGGTCTCCAGCTGGCCGCTCACGAGTGCGGCGAGCTGCGGCGCACCCTCCAGGTCGTGGATCGCGGTGACCCTGCAGAAGCTCGGCTGGAGCTCCTCGATCTCCCAGGTGATCCGCGTGAAGCCTTCAGCCGCCATGTCCTCGCCGCCCATCAACATCCGGAACGTGTGGACGAGGCGGCTCGGCGGATCGGCCTCGATCACCTCGCCGTCCACGGCCAGGTCGGGGACCTCGAAGCCGAGCTTTTGACCGCGCTGCTTCATCGCGTCGCTCGCGTACGCGCGGTAGGCACCGCCGGGCCGGAGATCGAACTCCACCACCCCGCCGTAGCCGTAGCGCGACGTCCATTCGGGCTTCGTGATCGCGTCCCACACCGCCTGGGCTGTCGCCTTGATGTAGATCCGGTTCACCTGCGTGGTGACGCCGGTCTCGGTCGTCGTCGTCATGCTGAATCCTCCTTCTCGAGCTCGTGCTTCAGGTCGGCCAGGGCCGAGACCTGACGCTCCCGGTATTTGTCGATCCACCGGTCGTGGATCAGCCGGATCGGCACGGGGTTCAGGAAGTGGAGCTTCTCCCGGCCGGACCGGCGGGTGACCACGAGATCGGCGTCCTCGAGGACCCGCAGGTGCTTCATGACCCCGAACCTCGTCATCTCCAACCCAGACTCGAGCTCGGTGAGCGTTCGGCCGTCACGCTCGAAGAGCCGGTCGAGCAGGAGGCGTCGCGTGGGGTCGGCGAGCGCCTTGAACACTCGATCGTCGTCGGTCATGGAAGGAAGGATAGGTGACCAAACAGTCACATGTCAAACTGGGGTCATGAGCCGGCACCAGGCCTTCACCGCCGCTCGGAGCTCCTTCGTCTTCGAGCGCACGTCGGCCAGGTCGTCGAACCGAAGGAACCGAGCGGTGTGTCCCTCGCCCTCCAGGTGCGGGAACTCCCCGGGGATCCTCGCGCCCCGGTAGAACATCAGGGAGACCCGCGTGCCCTTCGGTTGCACGAACGCCGCCATGTCGCCCTCGTACGCGAACTGCACCGTGCCGTTCTTGAGGTACGCGGTCAGCCGAGCGTCGGCGGCGAGGATCACCTGGGTGATGCGACGGAGCGCCGGCTCGAGCGCCGGGTTCGTCTCGCGGAGCCAACGGTCGACGTCACGCGGGATCGCCGCTCCCGTCATCGCGCCTCGTCGCCGTCCTCGAGCAGCTCCTCCGCGAGCATCTCCATCAGGAGGCCGTCGTGGAACGTCCCGTCGGGTCCCTGTTCGTAGGCGCGCATGATCCCTACCGGGCGGAAGCCGACCTTCTCGTAGGCGCGGATCGCGGCCGCGTTGTCGGCCGCCGGGTCGATCGTGAGCCGATGGTGACTGCGCTCCTCGATCAGGTGCCGCGCGAGGATCCGCACCGCCTCGCTCCCCAGTCCCTGGCCGTGCCTCGACGTCGTCAGATACAGATCGATGTTGGCGCTGCGGTACATCGGGTCGTCCACCTCGCCGTACTGCACGGCGCCGATCACCTCGTCGTCGACCTCGATCACGAACGTGTGTTCGTCGGCGACGAACTCGTCCATCTCCCCGTCCTCGAGAACGCCCCATCGCCGTACGATCTCCGGTTCGCCGCGGATCGAGGTGAGGCGCGGCGCGTCGGCAGCGGAGGCGCTCCGGAGGACGAGACTTGGTCCGGCGAGCCGCAACGCGCTACGGCCTGATGTTCTGGTTGAGCCGGAAGACGTTGTCCGGATCGTACGTGCGCTTCAGTTCCACGAGCCGGTCGTACTTCACGTCCCCGTAGATCGAGCGCACGACGTCGTCTCCGGACTCGACCATGTCGTTCACGTAATGACCCTCCGCCGTGAACGGGGCCAACGCATCCATCGTGGTGCGACCCCACCCCCGGTGCGCCTCGTCGAGCGACGGATCGTCCCACGCAGCCTCGACACCGAGCCAGAACGGCGCCCGTCGGCCGGTGAACGCCATCGCGTCATCCGGGACGCGCGCGATCGCCCCACCTTGCAGCCAGAGGCTGATCCCGCACTCGGCGCCCGGCGCATCCGCCACGCTCGCGAGCCCGGCATCGACATACGCGTCCGAAAGCTCCGACAGGAAGCCTCCCTTCATGTAGAAGCGCTTCCCCCAAGCCATATCTGCGTCGCCCGACGCCTGGACGTCGAGGTATCGGCGAGGCTCGACCATATCGACCGAAGGCCGCAGGTCCCGCAACGGGCGGATCGCCTCCTCGGCCGCGTCCACATCGCCGCAATGGGTGACGACCATGGAGACGAACGGGCCCCCTGCGATCTCGGATGGGAACGCCCGGTCGGTGGGTCCCGCACCGAGGGCGTACGACAGCATCACCTCGTCCGGTGCTGACGGCGCGTACTCGCGCACGCGTCCAGCCACCTCGTGCGCTCGCTCGCCGGGGAAGGCCAGCATCCCCTGTGTGATCGTCGTGCCGAGCTCTTGGAGCCGGAACTCGAAGCCCGTGACGATGCCGAAGTTCGGACCCGCCCCACGGATGCCCCAGAACAGATCGGGGTGCTCCTCGTCGCTCACGCGGAGCTGCTTCCCGTCTGCGGTCACCAGCTCGACCGCCGCCATGTTGTCGATCGAGAAGCCCCACCGTCGTTGGAGCCGCCCCATGCCTCCCCCGAGTGTGAGTCCGGCGACGCCGGTGTGCCCCACCACGCCGACGGGACACGCGAGCCCGTGGTCCTGCGCTGCCTCGTCGAGCTCGCGGAGCAGCGACCCACCTCGGACGTACGCGATGCGGCGCTCGGGATCGACGCGAACACCCCGCATCAGGGAGAGATCGATCACGATACCGTCGTCGCAGGTCGAGAAGCCGCCGACGCTGTGGCCGCCCGATCGGACCGCGATCCCCAGATCCTGGTCGCGCGCGAATCGGATCGAGCTGACCACGTCGTCGACGTCGTCGCAGCGCGCGACGATCGCGGGGCGACGATCGATCATCGCGTTCCACACGATCCGAGCCGCGTCGTAGCCCGCGCTGCCCGGGAGCACGATCTCTCCCTGGAAGGCCTCGCTGAACGATGCCAGCGCAGCCATCCCAACGCCCATGGTCGCCTCGCTCACGGCTCGTCAGGATGCCACACGGTGGGCGGGGGCCTCACGACGTCCCGCTGTCGGGCGCATGCCGCCGGAGGACCAGCATCAAGGGGAGAAGGATGAGCAGGACGCCCAGCCCGGCGATCAGGAAGACGATCCTCGGCGAAGTGAACTCGACCAGGAAGCCGCCCCCAGCGAACGCGAGCGCGTGCCCCGCGGGCGCCGCCGTGCCGACGAGGCCGAAGACGCGCCCGAGCATCTCCCGCGGCACCGACTGCTGGACCAGGGTGTCCATCGCCACCACCTCCACGGCGTTGCCCACACCTGCGATCGCCTGGCCGACGGCCACCAGGGCGATCACTGGCGCGATCCCGGTGAGCACGGCGCCGATCCCGCCCGCGACCCAACCGAGGAGGAAAACCGTGCCCGCCGCCGCGGCGGTGCCTTTCCACGAGAGCCCGAGCGAGCCGAGGAGCATCCCGACGCCGTACGCCCCCGTCACGAGGCCGTAGGCGAGCGGGCTGCCGTCCAGCGTCTCGCGCACCAGGAACACGAGCGCCACGTCGTCCAGGCCGGCGAACGCGACCCCGACGAACAGCGCAACGATCAGCGTGCGCACCACCCGGTTCCTCCAGGCGAACCGGAGCCCGTCCACGCCGACGGTGAGGAAGCCTCGGGGTTCCCCGCCGTCGGCGGGCGCCCGGAGCGGCGGCAACCCCAGCAGGAACACAGCCGAGAGCACGAATGAAAGGGCGTTCGCAGCGAGAGCGCCGCGGAAGCCCAGCCATGTGACCAGCAGCCCCCCGAGGACAGGGCCGGCTGCCACCTGAACGTTCAGGGACATCCCGATCCAGGCGTTCGCGCGCATCAGCTGCTCCTGCCGGACGAGCGCCGGCAGGGCACTCCGTCCGGCCGGCGCGAACAGCGTGTCGAGCGCGGCCGCGAGGGCGACGAGCCCTAGCAAGACGGGGAACGACGGATCGAGCCAGGCGATCGTGCCGAAGATCGCGGCCTGGCCGAGGTCGCACCCGATCATCAGCGATCGCTGCTCCACCCGGTCCACGACGACGCCCGCGAGCGGTCCGAGGAACCGCGGGATCGCCGTCGCGAGCAGGAGCGCGCCGACGGAGGTGCCCGTGCCGCGGTCCTCCTGCACCAGGAGGACGAGCGCGATCAGCGCGATCCCGTCGCCGACGTGCGACACGAGCCTCGCGAGGACGAGCCGACGGAACGGCCGGGACGTCCGGATCGGATTTGCGACCGGGAGGGCGCTCATGGCTCCGACCCTTCAGGTCCCAGGGATGCGGATCTCGGGACCCGGAAGAACAGCGTGGCCGCGGTAAACGTCATCGAGTCCTCCGTGGGCCGCTCGAGCGCCAGCTCGTCGAGGCGATGGTGGAACGCATGGAGCGCCTCGGTCGCCGCCATCACACCGTCGGGATCGAGCTCCACCTCGCGCGTCGCGCGAACGTCGCGAGCGGTGTCGAACCGTTCGAGGGACGCCGCGTCCATCCTTCGGAGGATCTCGGTGACGTAGGCGCGGCTCATCGCCTGGCGGGTTCCGACGGGGGTGTCCGGCCCCTCGTCCACCCACAGATCGTGGGGTACCTCGAACAGGATCTCGGTGCCGCCGCGCCGGGTCCGCTCGCCGACCCGGAGCGCGATGCCGGCGCGCTCCAGCGATCGGAGGTGGTATTGGGCGGACCCGAACCGGATCCCGAGGCGCCGGGCGAGCTCAGAGGCCGAGAGCGCTTCCGCGCGCAGCAAGTGCAGCATCCTGACGCGGGTCGGATGCGCCAGCGCTCGCATCGCCGAGAGCCCCCCGACGCGGCGTGGCGGTCCGTCGTGGTCGCGTGCAGGGGCGTTCGGAGCGGCGCTCATCGCCTAACCATACAACATCTCTTGTAGGGTGCCCTTCGCGCCTCCGATGGTCGTCGTGCTCCGCGATACGGCATCGTGGGACCGGAAGGGAGGGGCGACGGATGAGCGTCTTCACGAAGGAAGAGATCGCGTACCTGCAGGAGAACAAGCTCGGACGCCTCGCCACCGCGGACGCCCATGGGCAACCGCATGTGATCCCGGTGACCTACTTCTTCAACGAGGCCGAGGACGCCATCGATGTGGGTGGCCTGAACTTCGGTTCGGGCAAGAAGTGGCGAGACGTCCTGGAGAACCCGAAGGTGGCGTTCCTGGTCGATGACGTGATCGGGCCGCCCCGGCGTGCCAGGGCCGTGGAGACCCGTGGCAACGCCGAGATCCACGAAACGGGCGGCCAGACGATCAACCCGCGGTTCCCCAACTTCGCGCCGCAGTTCATCCGGATCCGGCCGACTCGGATCATCAGCTGGGGCATCGGGCAAGACGCCTCGGCAGCCTCCGCGACGGCGGGTGGGGAAGAGCACCAGGCCCGGGACGTGGAGTGAACCTCGAGGAGCGACTTGTAAACAGGCCCACGCCCCGCAACAATCGGCAAGTTCTCGACCAGGGGAGGCACCGTGCGGCTTCGTCGCTCGATCGCGCTCGTGATGGGATTGGTCCTTGCGTTGATGGTGCAGGGCATCGGGCAGTCCGCCACGAAGGACCGCCACGGGGGCCGCAGCGCGCTCCGTGATACCGAGAGCAGCCTGCCGGAGGGCTACGTGCCGGCGGTGATCCGAGCGAGGCAGCTCGGCCGCTACTTCGTCGAGATGAACGCCGACTCAGTGGCCGACGTGCTGCGTCGTGGCGCCCGGTCGGGAGCCGCCGTGAGCGCTCCGCGGCAACAGAGCGCGGCCGCGGCGGCACTGCGCGCACAGGAAGCCGCGATCGACCAGGCAAGGTCGCTCGGCGGCACGATCTCGTTCCGCTATCGGGTGTTGATCAATGCCTTCTCCGCCCGGCTCTCACCCGGCGCAGCGGCGGCACTGGCGAGCCGGTCCGACGTCCGATCGGTCCAGCCCGTCTCGATCGTGAAGAAGACCCTGTCGACCAGTGTGCCCTTCATCGGCGCGCCCCAGGTGTGGAGCACCTTCGGCGCTCGCGGCCAGGGGATGCGGGTCGCGGTCGTCGACACCGGCATCGACTACACCCACGCCTCCTTCGGCGGCGAGGGCACGGTCCAGGCCTACCAGGAGAACGACCCCACGTTCATCGAGGCCGGCACGTTCCCCACGGACAAGGTGATCGGTGGCTTCGACTTCGTCGGTGAGAACTACGACGTGTTGGACGCCGACACCTCCAACGACACCCCCCGCCCAGACTTCGACCCCTTGGACGAGGACGGTCACGGGAGCCACACGGGAAGCACCGTCGCAGGCATCGCCGTGCCCGGACAGGTCGGAAGAGGGGTGGCCCCGCTGGCGAGCCTCTACGCCTACAAGGTGTGGGACGTCGGCAACTCGACCGACGACGTGCTGGTCGCCGCCTACGAGCGGGCGGTCGACCCCAACCAGGACGGCAACGTCAGCGACCAGGTCGACGTCCTTTCCTTCTCCGGCGGCGTCAGCTACGGCACGCTGAACTCGCTCGAAGCGAAGGCGGCGCAGCGCGTCACCGACCTCGGTACCGTGTTCGTGGCCTCCGCAGGCAACGAGGGACATCAGGCGGCCGGAGGATCTCCCTACATCCTCGGCACGCCGGCCTCTGCACGCGGCGTGGTTGCGGTGGCGGCCTCGATCGACGAGTTCGTCGCGTTGCAGCTCGTGATCAACAGCTCGTCCGACGGGACCATCCCCACGCTGCCGGACAACGGGCTGACCGTGCACCAGGACTGGTCCCCGGACCTGCCGGCTGGGGGCATCACCGCCGACCTGTTCGACGGTCGGGAGGTCGATCCCGCGACCACGGATCCGGCCGACGCGATGTTCTGCAGCCCACTGCCGTCCGGCTCGCTGACAGGCCAGACGGTCTTGGTCTTCAAGGGATCGACCGGCGGCGGCGACTGCGACGGCACGACGAAGGTCTTCGAGGCCCAGGAGGCCGGTGCCACCGCGGTGATCCTCGTGTCCACGTTCGGTGGGCTTCCCTTCGGCCTCGGACCTGGGGAGCACGTCGACGAGATCACGATCCCGGCACTGATGGTCTCGGGCGCCGATGGCGGAGTCCTTCTGACGGAGATCAGCCCCAACGAGCCGACGACCTACAACGAGGTCGCCGTCAACGCGACGGTCAGCGATGTGCCGGCGACCATCCCCGGCTTCGACGACGCGATGACCGACTTCACGTCGGAGGGCCCGGCCCGCCTGACCAGTGATCTCAAGCCCGACATCTCCGCGCCCGGCTTCAACATCGCGGCCGCGGCGGTGGGCACGGGCAACGAGGCGATCGAGCTCTCGGGAACGTCGATGGCGGCGCCGCACGTGTCGGGCGTGGCCACGTTGCTCCGGCAGCTACACCCCGGCTGGTCGCCGGCCCAGATCAAGGCCGTCTTGATGAACCAGGCCAATCGGAACATGAAGAACAACGACCTCACGACCCCGGTGTCCGCCACGGTGATGGGCGCCGGACGGGTGGATGCCTTCCAGTCCGCTCGCGCGAAGTCGGTGGCGTGGCCCGGGAGCCTTTCGTACGGGTTCGTCCCCACCGCGGTGGACCGCTCGGCGGTTCGGAGCTTCTTGGTCAGGAACTTCGACAAGAAGTCGCACGGATACACGGTGACCGCGGCCGACCGGGCCTCGGACTTCGATCCGGCTCTCTCGACCCTCGCGATCTCGCTGAACGGCACCTCGTTCGGTGCGAGCAGGTCGTTCACCCTGAGCCGCGGCCAGGCGCGGCGGGTTTGGGTTCGACTCACGGTCGATCCGGACGTGATCTCCGAGCTCGAGCAGGAGTTGGGCCTGTACTACATCCACCCGAACATGGACGGCACCATCCATGTGGCTCAGAGCGGGAACCCGAGCGACGTCCTCCGGCTCCCATGGCACGTCGCCCCCCTGGCGGCTTCGGCCAACGGGCTGTCGCAGACGTCCCTGGACCTCACCGGGGGTCCGGCGACCATGGAGCTGACCGAAGCGCCGGCAGCGGGGATCTCCTATGCCGACCTGTACCTGCTGGGAGCCACGGACCCGGCAGGGAGCCGGGGTGAGGAGGACCTCGTCGGGGTCGGCGCTCGGTCGTTCACCGGCACCACGATCGACGGGACGGCCGAGGGGCTGCCCACGGGTGTCGACGAGTTGGCCGGCATCGACTGGGTGACGTTCCTCACGAACGCGGACGAGCCGACCGAGCCTGTCGAGTTCGGCGTGCAGAGCTGGGGCGTCCACAACACCACGGAGACGCTCGAGGTCGACGTCTTGATCGACGCGGGCGCCGACGGCGTGTTCGCGGACGCGGAGCTGCAGGCCGACTACATGGTGGCGAAGCTCCCCGGACCCGGCGGCGAGGTCTGTGTCTTCGACCTGTCGCTCGCCGACCCGTTCGCCGAGTGCACCCGTCTGTACTTCGCCGACTACAGCAACTTCAACAGCAACCTGGTGGGCCTGGTGGTGGACGCCGAGGCGATCGGGCTGACCGACGGTGCGCCCGAGCTCGCGTATCACGTCGAGGCATGCACCGGGACGTTCTCGGGCGACGTGCCGGGTCTGATCTGCGACTCGGCAGGCGAGATCGACGACGTGACGGGCACGTGGAACCTGACGTTGAACGCGATCGATCCCGCACTGGTGATCGACCCGCTCGTCTGCAAGGGGTTCTGGGACGGCGGCGCGTGCGACGCCACCACGCCGATCACGGTCGACGCGGGATCCGCGGATCCGGGCGACAACCCGTCGATCCTGGCCCTGTTCCCGAACGACCGGCCGCACCGCGCGGCCACCGTCGTCGAGACGACGACGTAACGGCCCGGGTGCGGCGCCCGGGAACGGCCTTCGGCCGTTCCCGGGTGCGGCGCCCATCTTCAGTGGGCTGTCACGATTCACCCGGGGTGAACGGAGCGGGCGGCCGACGTCCCCACCAGTGGGATCAGAACATCGTGTTGTCGTTCTCGGCCGTCTCGGGGACGGGCTGCAACACGTCCCAGTGCTCGACGATCTTGCCGTCTTCCAGACGGAAGATGTCTGCGGCCGCGGTGCCCCGGTCCTCAGGCGACGTCTTGATCACACCGTGAGTGACGACGAGGTCTCCCTCGGCCACGGTCCGCTTGATCTCGACACGCAGCTGTGGGTACTCCCCTCGGTACCAGTTGACGAAGCCGATGAATGCCTCCGGGCCGTCGGCCGCCTGTGGGTTGTGTTGTATGTAGCGGTCGCCGAGATACTTCGCGACCGCCTCCTCCGGCTTGCCCTCGTTGAACGCGAGCTCGTAGTAGGCGAGGACCGTCGCCGCGTTCGTCCTCGGGTCACTCATGGTGGGCTCCTCCTTGTGGGCTCGGACCATCGTGGAACCCCGTCGGGTGGGAGCCCATTCCCGTCCGTCCGTCCGGTTGGGTCCTACAGAGCCCGCATCCGATTGTTGCGAGGCTGGTGCTCCACTTCGGCCAGCCCGAGGACCTCCAGGACCGGTGGCACGTAGTTCCCGAAACGACCGCGGAGACCCTTCTTCAGGCCGTACCAGCCACCGACGGGGTTCTCTGACGATCGAGCCCACGCCTCGACGGTGCCCTCCTTGGCCGGCTTCTGCTCGTCGGCATTGCCGAGCGGCATCCAATCGCCATGCGCCTTCAGCATGTCGTGCAGGTCCTCGATCGCCCGCAGGTGATAGCGGAGCTCGGTCTTGCCGACTCGGCAGACGAGCGCGGGCGGATCGGCGTCAGGATCCCGATGCATCTCGAACTCCGACTGTCCACTCGGCGTCTGCAGCACCCACGGATCCTCGGGGCCGCCGCTTCCCTTCGCCATGCTCCCTCCTTCCTCGAACCGACACAGGTGAGGAATCTTCGCACGGGCGCGTGAGGCTCGTGTGGCCCGATGCGACGAGGAGGAGGCGGGGCACCGGCGCCATAATCGAGCCGTGAGGAGTGGGAGAACCTCGGTCGCGCGTGCGGTCCTGGCGTTCACGATCACCGGGCTGGTGGTACTCATCCTCGTTGGAGTGGCCGGCGTACTCGTCATGCGCCGCCTCGGGACCGCCGAAGCATTGCGTCAAGCCGAGCGGATCGCGCTGGTGGCCGGGCAAGGAGTGGTCGAGCCTCGGCTCACCGAAGGGATCATGAGGGGCGACTCGTCCAGCCTCCTCACGATCGACGAGGTCGTGAGCGGGGGTGTCCTTCGAGGTCCCATCGCACGCGTGACCATCAGGGACCGAGATGGCCGGGTCCTGTACGCCGACGACCCCGGCCTGATCGGCTCGGCTTTCGCGCTCGGCGCATCCGAACGCGAAGCGCTCGCGACGGGTGACGCCGTCACCAGCGAAGGGACCGCCGACGACCTGGAGAGTCGTTTCGAGGGTGAACTCGGTCCGCTCCTCGAGGTCTCGCTTCCTGTGAGCACCCAGGGGGGTCGAGAGCTCCTCTTCCAGGCCTACCTCTCGCTCGATTCGGTGACCGCGAGCGCGGAGCAACTGTGGAGCGCGTTCCTTCCGGTCCTGGCCGTGGCTCTACTCGCCCTCGCCCTGCTGCAGATCCCGCTCGCGCTCCGGCTGGCGCGACAGGTGCGGGCGTCGCAGCAGGAGCGGGAGCTCCTGCTGCGACGCGCGATCGAGTCCTCGGACCTCGAGAGACGTCGGATCGCGGGCGATCTCCACGACGGGCCCGTCCAGCAGCTCGCCGGGCTCTCCATGTCGCTCGAGGCGGCCGCCGGCTCCGTCGGGCCGACGGATCCGTCGGCGGGACCGCTCCGCGACGCGGCCTCGGCGATGCGACGGAGCGTCCGCCTCCTCCGCTCGGCGCTCATGGGCATCTATCCGGCCAACGTGCAACGTGCGGGTCTTCGGGTGGCGCTTGCCGACCTCGCGGCGCCGCTGACCGAGCAAGGGATCTCCGCGGACGTCGACGTCCCGCCGGACCTGAACCTCCCGCCTGAGGTGGAGTCCCTCCTGTTCCGTGCCTCGCGTGAGGCGTTCCGCAACGCCGAGCGACACGCGCAGGCGAAACGGGTCAGCCTGCGCGTGCGTGCAGAGAACGGTCTCGTCCACCTCGAGGTGGAGGACGACGGGATCGGCTTCGCTTCCGAGCGAAGCGAGCCCAGCCGGGCGGACGGGCACATCGGCCTGCCACTCCTGCGAGACATCGCGGGTGACGCGGGCGGGACGCTCCACATCGACTCCGCCGAGGGTCGGGGCACCAGGATCCGGTTGGAGGTGCCTCTCCGATGATCAGCCTCGTGATCGCAGACGACCACCGGGTCGTGAGGACAGGGCTCGAGCAGCTCGTCGGCACGTTCGACGACGTGGAGGTCGTCGGAGCCGGTGCCAACGGAGAGGAGGCGGTCGATATCTGCGCCGCCGCCCGGCCCAACGTGGCGTTGATCGACCTCGAGATGCCGATCCTCGACGGGATCGAAGCAACACGGCGCATCCGAGCGGTCTCACCCGCGACCAATGTCATCGTCTTCACGTCGTTCTCGGATCGGGATCGGATCCTCGGCGCCCTCGATGCCGGCGCGGTCGGATACCTGCTCAAGGATGCCGAACCCGAGGAGATCCATCGGGCGATCCGGGCTGCGATGCGCGGCGAGGCTCCGCTCGCCCCGAAGGCGGCGGCAGCGCTCCTCGCCGCGCGATCGGCCGCGAGTTCCTCGCACGATCTGACGGAGCGAGAACGCGAGGTTCTGCGACTCGTGGCGAGTGGTCTCGCGAACAAGCAGATCGCGCGCAGGCTGGGCATCAGCGAGAAGACGGTGAAGGGGCATCTCACCCACGTGTTCCAAGCGATCGGTGTCACGGATCGCACGCAGGCGGCGCTGTGGGCCGAGCGGAACGGTCTCTCCGGAGAGCGCGGTGACTAGTCCGATCGGCTCGCCTGGTCGCGCGACCGAAGTCCCCTTGTGCGACCCGACCGTGAGGGGCACGCTTGACCGTGCGATGCAACCACAACGCAGCCGGTCGATGCGTGCCCTTTGTGTCCTTGCCCTCGTGTCACTCGTCGTCTTCGCCGGCCCGGTTGCCGCCCTGCAGGTCGCGACCGTACGGCAGGGCGCGTGCAGCGGGCCGAGCGGATGGAGATTGTCCGTGGCCCGGGACGGGGGCTCGCTGAGGGTGAGGCTCGCGGTCCGCGGAGGCAGGGCGGGACAGCGGTGGAACGTCTTCATGGACCACAACGGCAACGGCTTCTTCGCCGGCCACCGGATCTCCCGGTCAAAGGGGTTCTGGGAAGTGCGCCGGCGCGTCGCCAACCGCCGGGGCATCGACACGATCCGATTCGGCTCCCACAACGTCGCGACGGGCGAGACCTGCCGCGGACGAGCTTCCGCCTAGAAGCGGGTCGCACGACGAAGGTCCTCTTGTGACGCGGACCGTCCTGCCGGCAGCCTCGCGGGAGGCGTCCGGACCGGACCGGACCCGCGATGGAAGGAGACGCGATGAGAAGAGGATGGCTCCGCACCGTGAGTGCGACGATCACGACCCTCGTGATCGTCGGGTTACTGGCGGCGCCGCCCGCGACTGCACACTCACGCTCCGCCACACGGATGGTCGTGGCCCGGGGATCGTGCAGCGGCGACAGCCATTGGAGGCTGATGCTCGTCAAGGGTCACCATCGGATCGGGGTCGGGTTCAGGGTCGTGCAGGGTGTCGAGGGAAACATCTGGCGAGTGAAGATCGCTCAGAACCGACACACGATCTTCCGCGCACTCCAGGCGACCCACGGCGAGCGCGGCTCCTTCGCGGTGAGGACCTGGACGCGGAACACGCGGGGCCTGGACTTCTTCCGCGCTCGCGCGCGGAATCTGGCGACCGGCGAGATCTGCCTCGGCCGGGCCGTGATCTAGGCCACCCCGTCGAACCCCGTGTGCCGTCGCGCGGGCCGAACTTCCCCCGCGACGGCACACAGCGGTCGTTCACATCGGGTTGAACCGCTCGCAGCCCAGGCCGTCACCATCTCCGTCGAGGTCGTGGAGGTCCGGACCCGAGATCAGGAAGTTCGCGGATCGGATCTCGTTGCAATCCAGATCGGGCGGGAACGGGGCGATGCAGTTCCCCGGGTACGAGGGATCGCAAGGTCGGCCGGGCGAGTCCACACGGATGACGTGATGGAGAGCCGGGCAGCGACCCCACAGGCCCCGATGCCCTCGGGCCGCCTCAAGCTGGGCCCGCAAGAGCGCAGCCTCGTTCCGCTGGTTCGGCCAGTACCGGGCCAAGGTGGCCGCTCCCGATCGCAGGAGCGCGGCATTGATCAGCTCATGGCCGGCCCAGAGCCACACCCAGGTGAGCCCCGCGTCATCCTTCGCACGCGAGTCGCGTTCGACCCGAAGGCGCCCTCCCACCGAGAGCTCGCTGATCGACTCGTCGTCCGTCGAGCATCCCAAGCGCGTCGGGGTTCGGGCATCGACGCCGATCAAGCGGACCTTGACCTCGCGCTCATCGATCCGCAGCACCAGCCGCTCGGCGTCGATGATCTCGACGGAACGGATCTCGGCGGACATGCGGGGCTGCTCGCTCACCGCGGCGGTCTCGGCCGGGGGATGGCCACACGCGACGACCGTGGCCGTGAGCAACGAGCGGGCAGGGCCGCGGAGTTGACGCGGTCGGATCAGCCATCGAGCCAGCGGGGTACGTCGGCGCGCGGTCACCGCGTGAGCGGCCCGATCCTCCGGCCGGCGGCGGAGTCCTCGATCAGCGTCGCGAGACGACGTTCGCGAGTCCCCTCCCGCTTGGCCGTCATGACCCAGCGGATCGTGGCCTGTCGGTACCACTTCGCCTGCGCCTGGAAGAACGCCCACGCCTTCTTCTTCGCGCGGAAACGCTTCTCGAAGGCAGGGTCGAAGACCGCCTTCTCGCGCTGCTCGTACGAGTAGATGCCGGACCGATCCTCGCGACGTGCGTCGAACGCGCTCCGTCCGGCGGGGCGCATGCGACGCTCTCGCGTGAGGACCGCGACGCGCTCGATGTTCACCGCGCTCCAGATGCTTCGAGCTCGGCGTGGCGAGAACCGGATCATGTACCGCTCGGCGTCGATGCTCTTGCGCACGCCGTCGATCCAGCCGAAACAGAGCGCTTCGTCCACCGACTCCGGCCATGTCATGCTGGGCTTACCTGACTTCTTCTTGTAGTACCCGACCCAGAGCTCGCTCTCGCTTTCGTGATGTTGCTCGAGCCAAGCACGGAAGTCCTCGGGCCCTTCGAAGGTTGTGGGTTGCATGACCTCGAGTTTGCCATCCCGTCCCGCATCGGTTCCGCCTGCGTCGGCGGGGGTGCCTATGCTGACCGGCGTGCAGTGCGATTTCTGCGGCCACCCCCTGCCTGATGGCGCCCGCTTCTGTCCCAACTGCGGCTCGCCGGTCGCCACGACGCTCGGGACCGAAGAGCGGAAGGTGGTGACGGTCCTGTTCGCAGACCTCGTCGACTCGACCGGCCTCGCCCAACGCCTGGATCCCGAGCGAGCTCGCGAGGTGCTCGGAGGGTTCTTCGATGCGGCGAGCGAGGAACTGCGCGCGCTCCGCGGTCACCCCGAGAAGTTCATCGGCGACGCCGTGATGGCGGTGTTCGGCCTTCCCCACGTCAGCGAGGACGACGCGGTGCGAGCCGTCCGCGCGGGACTCGCGATCCGCGACCGGATGCACCGGCTCCAGCAGTCGCTGGGTCTCGACGAGCCGCTCGAGGTTCGCGTGGGGATCGAGACGGGTGAGGCCGCGACCGGCGTCGGACCCACCGGTCAACTGCTCGTCACCGGGCAGGTGGTCAATGCCGCGGCTCGCCTACAGACCGCGGCTCAGCCGGGAGAGGTGCTCATGGGCGCCACCACGCACGCTCTGACCGAGGAGGCGGTCTCGTTCGGGCCCAAACAGGAGGTCGAGGCGAAGGGGTTCGCGGGCGCGCTGACGGCGTACCCGGTGGAAGCGCTCACCACTCGCTCTGCGCGTCGCACCATCCCGTTCGTGGGACGGTCGAACGAGCTGGACATCCTCCGCGGGAGCGTGGCGCGCGTGAACGCGACGTCGAGTCCGCTCCTCGTCTCCATCTTGGGAGAGCCGGGTGTCGGCAAGTCGCGTCTCGCCGACGAGCTGGTCGCCGGCCTCGGGTCGGACGTCACCGTCCTCTGGGGACGCGCGCAGGCCTACGGCGACACCACGACGTTCGCTCCGGTCACCGCGATCGTTCGCGAGGTGGCTCGCATCGAGGACGAGATGCCGCCCGAGGAAGCGATGCGCAGGCTCCAGGAGGTCGTCGAGGGCTGTTGCGATCCGAGCGAGGCGGAGCGGATCGCGGGACGCCTCGGACTCACGATCGGACTTGGCGCTCCGAAGCGTGAGGAATCCGTCTTCGTCCAAGACGTGCAGGGCGGGTTCGCGTCGTTGGTCGAAGGCCTCGCCTCTCAGGGCCCCGTGGTACTCGTGTTCGAGGACGTCCATGCGCTCCGTCCCCCCATGCTCGATCTGATCGAACGGATGGCGAGGACGACGAAGCACGCCCCTCAGCGCGCACTCACGATCGCACTCGGGCGGCAAGAGCTCCTCGAGGAGCGGCCCGCGTGGGGGTCGGGGGCCGTGAACGCGGTGACGCTCCGCCTGGACCCGCTCCCCGAGCGGGAAGCTCTCGAGTTGGTGCGCGAGGCGGCCGGCGGCCGGATCGGCGATGCCGAAGCCGCCGAGATCGCCGACCGAACCGGAGGCAACCCGTTCTTCATCGTCGAGACGACGGGGATGGTGCTTCGAGCCAGGCAGGACGGAGCGTCCGGTTCGGGGCGGGCTCTCCCCCCGACGGTCCAGGCGGTCGTGGCCGCCCGCCTGGACAGCCTGCGTCATCGGTTGCGCGACCTGGCCCGGCGCGCGTCCCTCTTCATCTACTCCTTCGACCTGGAGGAACTGGCGACGGTCTCGGAGGTCGACGCGGACGAGATCCGCGGCCTGGAGGAAGCCGAGATCCTCGTCCGCGACGACGCAGGACGGGCGCCGCGCTGGCGGTTCCGACACGAGACCGTCCGCGAGGTCGCCTACGCGAGCCTGCCGAAACGCGAGCGGCTGAGCCTGCACGAGCAGATCGCCGACGCGCTGATGGAATCGGGTCACCGCTCGTATGCCGCGGACCACCTGGAGCGCGCCGCCCTGGCCTCACTCGATCTCGACGCGGCGGATCGCCGGCTGCCCGACCGCGCGGTCGACGCCCTGATCATGGCCGGCGACCGCGCCCGCCGACGGATGGAGAGCCGTTCGGCCGTGGAGTACTACGAGCGAGCACTGGCGCTGGCAGGTCCGGAGAGCTCTTGGGGGGCGCGGGAAGCTCGCGCGCTGGCGGGGACCGGAGAAGCGAACTATTGGCTCGGGGAGTATCCCGCCGCGAGTCAGACGTTGGCGCGGGCCATCGAGCTGGGGGAGAAGTTCGACGATGCCTGGACGCTCGCGCTCGCCCTCCGCTACCAGGGCGACATCGCGATCAACGTCGAAGGGGACCTCGACAAGGCCGAGCAGCTCCTGGCCGACTCGCTCGCCGCGGCCGGAGAGCTCGACGACGCATGGGCGATGTCGAGGTCCCTGCTGTTCGCAGGCTGGGTGCCGTGGACGCGAGAAGACTTCGGGGAGGCGGACGAGATCTGGCACCGTGCGCTCGCGCTGGCCGAAGAGCATGACGACACGTGGGCGCGCGTCCGGGCTCTCACCGCACTCTCCATCAACCTCGCGCAGCAGAACATCACCGAGGAAGCCGCTCGCTTGATCGAGCAGGCGAGGGAGCTCGCGCACGAGATGGGCGACCGGTTCAGCGTCGCCGTCACGATGGTCCAGCGTGGACGGCTCGACGAGGATCTCGGGAACCACGAGGAGGCGATCTCACGGTTCGATGAGGCCATCGAGATCTTCAAGGAGCTCGGCGCCCGCTGGGAGATGGCCGACGCGCTCGCGGAGCGAGGGATCTCCTACCGCGACCTCGGACGCCTGGACGAAGGCGAGGAGGACCTCAAGAGCGCGATCCGGCTCTCGACCGAGCTCGGGGAGCAACAGATCGCGGGGTGGGGAGGCCGGGCACTCGACCGCCTCGCCCAGATCCGCGCCGAGAACGCCCAGGAACACGTCACGGGCGGCTGAGCCCGAGCCCACCGCGCCGTCACAGCAGCGAGGACTGTCCCCGGGTCGCCTTGCGTCCTCTCGACCGGCCCAACGCCGGCTCGTCGGCAGACGGATGCTCCACGAGCGCGACGACGCGAGCCGACATGAAGCGCCCGGTCCTGACCGCCTTGCCGCCGCGGGTGACCTCGGCGACCTCCACGACACCCCTTCCCGTGGACACCTCCACACGGCGCCCCGCGCGGGTCGCTTCGATCTCGTAGGTCTGGACCCCGTTGCCGATGTCCACCACGATCTCGACCCGGTCGCCCCTCATGCGTGCATGATAGGCGCCTCCTCTCATCCGATGCGCGGGAGGTCTTTCGCCGATGCGCCGATCCGGTTTCCGGGAGGTGGCCTTCGGACAAGAAGCGGGAAACGACACTTCGAGAAGGAGGGATGAGTGCGCGCCATCCACATCGGCACGAGCGGATGGCAGTACGACGACTGGCGCGGACGCTTCTACCCGAACGACCTGCCGCAGCGGAGGTGGCTCGAGTTCTACTCCCGCCACTTCCGGACGGTCGAGGTGAACAACTCCTTCTATCGGCTGCCGGAGCGCAAGACGTTCCAACGATGGCGGGAGCAGACGCCGGCTGGGTTCGTCGTCGCGGTGAAGGCGAGCCGGTTCATCACGCACATGAAGCGGCTACGGGATCCCGAGGAGCCGGTGTCGCTGCTCTGGGAGCGAGCGAGCGGCCTCGGAGACCGGCTCGGCCCGGTGCTCTTCCAGCTCCCGCCCCGGTTCCCGGTGGAGGTGAAGCGGTTGCGCCGACTCCTGTCGTCGCTCCCGAGGGAGATGCGCCCTGCCTTCGAGTTCAGGGATCCGTCCTGGTACACCGACGAGGTCTTCCAGCTGCTCGATGGCGCAGGCGCCGCCCTCGTCTGGCCAGACCGACCAGGGATACGACCCACGCTGCCCGCGCTCGGCGGATGGCTCTACGTCCGCTTCCACCAAGGGACGGCTCGCGGACCCGACTATCGGCGCGACAAGCTCCGGCGATGGGCGTCGCGGATCGCGGCGGCGAACGCCGAGGAAGCGTTCATCTACTTCAACAACGACCAGACCGGCGCCGCGATCCGCGACGCCCACACGATGATCGAGCTCCTCGGCGAGAGAGGATGACCGTGGAGCCGCGAAGGATCGACCTCGATGCGCTCCTCAACGCGCACGCGTTCATGCGCGTCGAGCGTCCTCCCCAGCTGTGGGAGGTGGACGTCGATGACGAACCGTTCATCCGGATGCTGGGAGAGATGATCGTCGTGGGTCTCCTCCATCACGACGTGCTCGCGGAGCTGACACTGAATGCCTCCAACGTGACGGTGGGCGACGAGGGGCCGGACGGGGTCGACGCCGGGGACTACGTCGCGATCTCGATCAAGGGACCAGGTGCCTGGGAGCCGGACGCGAGGTGGACCCCGGCGTCCACGGAACCTTTCTGGGGTCCCGACCTCGATGCCGCGGTCCGGGCCGCCTCTGCGTCGTTCGCCTACCGTCGGCGGCTCGGTGAGAACGAGGGCTCGATCACGGTCTTCGTCTCTCGATCGGCCGCGTAGCATGTTCAGCATGGCCGCGACCTCCACGATGCTGGCACTCGGCACGACGGCGCCCGAGTTCGCGCTCGCAGACGTCGCCTCCGGGCGAACGGTGACGCTCCACGACTTCGGCGACCAGAAGGCCCTGCTGGTCATGTTCATCTGCCGCCACTGCCCCTATGTCGCCCACGTCCGTCCCGCGATCGCGGCGCTCGCCCGCGAGCACGTCGGGTCCGGACTGGGGATCGTCGCGATCAGCGCGAACGACCCGGACGCGTATCCCGAGGATGCTCCCGAAGGGCTCGCGGCGGAGGTCGTCGAAGCCGGCTACACGTTCCCCTACCTCTTCGACGAGACACAGGAGGTGGCGAAGACGTACACGGCCGCGTGCACGCCGGACTTCTTCCTCTTCGATGCCGACCGCCGGCTCGTGTACCGAGGGCAGTTCGACGCGAGCCGTCCCGGGAACGGCGTGCCGGTCACCGGCGAAGACCTCCGAGCGGCGATCGACGCCGTGCTCGGGGAGCGGCCAGTCTCTGAGGACCAGCGTCCGAGCGTCGGCTGCAGCATCAAGTGGCGTCCGGGGAACGAACCGGATCCTGGGTAACTCACTCCGTCGGACAACGGCGATCCTCGATCGAGACGAGCCGACAGGGAGAGTCGAGCATCGGAGCAGCATCGACGTGAAGCCTCGGCCACACCCTTTGGCGAGGGTGTGCGAGCCGGCTCGGCCGGGTACGTGGTCAGGGAGCCGACCGGAGGAGGCGAGTCATGACGAACACCGAGCGATCCGAGCCCGACCCGATGGACATCGGCCAGCCCGAGGAGGCTCAACTAGCCGACGAGGAGGTCGGACAGGGAAACGCTGCGCAGGCCGACAAGCCGGATGAGGACAAAGCCGAGGACGAGCTCGAGGCGCTCGACGGCGGAGCCGAGACGATGGCCGACCTCGACGAGGAAGCCGGCCAGGCGAACCGGCCCGGCACGGAACGACCGCCCGTCTGATCGGAGGGAACCTCTCTCTCATCGCGGAGCCTTGATCTCTGCTGCTGTCGCGCATCCTCGATATCGTCGGTCCATGCGCTTCGCGCCGACGGACGTGGGGTTCATCGCGGATCCGTACCGCGAGTACGCGGAACTCAGGCATTCCGCGCCCGTCGTCTACGACGATGCGACCGATCACTGGCTGATCTCCCGATACCGAGACGTCGATGCCCTCCTGCGAGACCGCAGATTCGGTCGCACCTACCTGCACATGGCGACCCACGACGAGATGGATCGGCCGGCCCCGCCGGACTGGCACGCGCCGTTCTGGCACCTGATCAACGCCGGTATCCTCGACATGGAGCCGCCCGACCACACCCGCGTTCGCAAGCTCGTGTCGAAGGCATTCACGCCGAGATTCGTCGAGGCGCTACGGCCGCGAGTGCGGTCGATCTTCGACGGGCTGCTCGATGACGTCACGGGTGCCGGTGAGTTCGACATGCTGCCCACCCTCGCCGAGCCGCTGCCGGTCACCGTGATCGCCGAGATGCTCGGCGTCCCGGCGGCCGACCATCACCTGCTCAGGCCGTGGTCCGCCGACATCGTGAAGATGTACGAGCTGCACCCTTCGAAGACGGCGCAGCAGGACGCGGTCCGGGCGAGCGTCGAGTTCTCCGACTATCTGCGAGGGCTCGCCCGCGAACGGCGCCGGCGTCCCGGTGAGGACCTGATCTCGGGGCTCGTCCATGTGATCGAACAAGGAGAGATGCTCACCGAGGACGAGCTCGTGGGCACGTGTGTGCTGCTCCTCAATGCCGGGCACGAAGCGACGGTGAACTCCACGCTGCTGGGCTGGTGGGCACTCTTCCGGCATCCGGATCGCCTGAAGGAGCTCCGAGCCGACCCGTCCCTCTTGCCGACCGCGATCGAGGAGCTCCTGCGCTTCCAGACGCCGCTCCCGATGTTCGAGCGATGGGTTCTGGAGCCCTTCGAGCTCCACGGGGTTGCGATCCCGAAGGGAGCCGAGCTCGGGCTGCTGTTCGACTCCGCGAACCGCGACCCCGAGGTCTTCGAGGATCCCGACGAGCTCCGTCTGGATCGGCGGCCGAACCCGCATCTCACGTTCGGCGCCGGGATCCACTTCTGCCTGGGCGCGCCCCTCGGCAGGATGGAGCTGCAGATCTCGTTGGGGGCGTTGCTGGAACGATTCCCCGACCTGGAGCTCGTCGAGGAGCCGGCGTTCAGGCCCAACTACATCATCCGGGGGCTGGAGGGCCTCCGCGTCAGTCCGTAGGCCGAGGGGCCAGAGGAAGGAGCACACCGGTTGAGCGACGAAAGGTATGAGCGGGGTCGGAAGCGGTTCCTCGAGGTGCACGACGAGAAGGCCCTCGCCACGGTCGAGGGCCTCGGAGAACTCGGACGAGCCGTCGTCGAGTTCGCGTACGGAGAGGTGTACTCGCGGCCGGGGCTCACGCTCCGAGACCGCGAGATCGCGGCCGTCGCCGCGCTGGTGGCGACCGGTCGGTCCTCGCAGATCCCGCAGCACATTCGCGCCTCACTGAAGGCCGGACTCACGCCGGACGAGCTGCGGGAGATCATCCTGCAGACGGCTACGATCGCAGGCTTCCCTCCGGCGATGAACGCGATGTCGACGCTGCAGACCGTCTTGGGCGGCCGAGGCAAGACCTGATCCGTCCCAGGGTCAGTCGGGCCGGGCGGGCACGACGCCATCGGTGGGGGACGCCTGCTCGGCCGCCAGCCGGACCCGCTCGTACTCGAGGACCCTTCCCCAGGGCACGTGGACCTTCCTCAGATGGATCGTCGCGCTCTCGACGTTCAAGGCCTCTACGACGAGGAAGTCCGCCGTCCACGGTCCCGGCTCGAACCGATCGGTTCGCACCCGCAGCGTCTCACCCGCCTCGGAGCCGTCGTCGATCCAGGCGCGGATCTCCATATGCGCCCCGAGCTCAGGCTCGCCCAGAGGCTGGATCACGTCGCGCGCGTATCGGACGACCCGATGCCACGGGATGAAAGTCGTCTCGTACATCGTGATCCCGCGCTCGGTGGCCCCGAACGACTCGATCGGCACCTCGTGGATCGTGATGCGTCCTCCCGGATCGGCGAGATGGACGCGATAGACAGCACTCTCGCGGGCGCTCATAACGTGCGAAGCCTAACCCTCGGCGGTGGGGGCGACTCAGGTCGCGTCCTCATCGAGCCGGAAGACCGTGTTCGAGAGGAAGTCCACGGTCCACAGATTTCCGGCGGCGGGGATGGGCCCGAAGCCAACCAGGTCGATCTGATCCACGACCTCCCCGGTGCCTGAGTCCAGCCGGAAGATCGTCCCGTTGTTCCCGGAGATCCAGTACGAGTCTCCGATCACGACGCCTCCGAACAGGGAGCCGTCCACAGG
The DNA here is from genome assembly GCA_963842295.1 of uncultured Actinomycetota bacterium. Classification (GTDB taxonomy): domain Bacteria; phylum Actinomycetota; class UBA4738; order UBA4738; family HRBIN12; genus JAJNBA01. The sequence continues at coordinate 110,508 of CAWJFY010000011.1, forward strand.
GAGTCGATCCCGGACCCGCCCTGTTCGGAGATCCACGCGCAGCACGTTCCCCTCGAAGGAGCTCGAGACCCACATGAGGTTCCCGCCGATCGCGAGCCCCTCCGGTTCGAAGGACTCGAGCTTGATCCGTTCGACGATCGAATCGCTCGCGGGGTCGATCCGAACGAGTTCGCTCCTTCCCGCGATCGTCCAGATCTGGTCGCCGTCCACCGCGAGGCCGCCGAGCGGTCCTTCGACGTCGATCCGCGCGACGACCCGCTTCGACTCGGGATCGATCTGCACCACCTGTTCGGCCTGGCCCGCGACGCCCCACAGGCCCGAGGGGGTCGAGGTGACGCCGAAAACGCCGCCGGGGATCCGGATCCGGTCGATCACCTCGCCGCGCGCCGGGTCGAAGGCGACGAGGGTTCCGGCGTTCGGCGTCTCGATCCAGAGCGTGCCGTCGCGCTCGACCATCCCGCACGGACCTCCCGGCATCCGGAAGGTCTCGAGAACCTCGTTCGTCGCTGGGTCGATCTCGATCAGCTCGTTGCCGTCGAACGCCGTGACCCAGACGTGGCCTCCGGCTTCGGCGAGGTAGCACGGACTGCCGTCAACGGAGATCTCGGCCAGGACCCCTTCGTCGAGCTCCGGGGTCGGGGTCGCGGTGATCGCCGGTGTGGGCGGCGACGGGAACTCGCCGATCACGTCGCCCGCACAGGCAGCGAGGACGCCTGCGAGCACGGAAAGGCCAACGAACCGCAACGGCCGTCTGACTCGAGATGTCGCTCCGCTCACGTCCCTAGTACGTCGAGACGCCCCAGGGGGGCTCTGTGGCCATGAGGTCTATGCTCGAACGGTGAGCCTCTACCGACTCCAGGACCCGATCCCCGTGCTCTCGGCGCCCGTCCTGCTCGCGGCCTTCGACGGTTGGATCGACGCGGCGGGCGCGGCGACCGCGTGCGCGAACCACGTAGCGGAGGAAGGGCGTGTCGTCGCCTCTTTCGACGTCGACTCTCTGAACGACTACCGCGCCAGGCGGCCTGTCCTCGACGTCGTGGACGGTGTGCTCGCACGGATCCAGTGGCCAGACATCTTGCTGAGGCACATCCGGGTGGGCGACCACGACATCCTCGTGCTGGTCGGTCCCGAGCCCGACTACAAATGGAAACAGCTTGGCGAGGACGTGGTGGACCTGGCGCGTCGTCTGGGCGTCGTCGAATGGATCAGCCTCGGCGCGATCCCGGCGGCGGTGCCCCACACGCGGCCGGTACCCGTGCTGGCAACGGCCTCGACGGGGGCGTCGCTCCGCGACGGCGAGCAGCAGGGCCCGGGGGGCATCCTTCGGGTGCCCGCCGCCGCACTTTCTGCGGTCGAGATGACGGTTGCGGGCGCCGGGATCCCGGCGATCGGCTACTACGCGCAGGTGCCCCACTACATCGGCGCGGCGGCGTACGCGCCCGCAACGCTGGCGCTGCTCCAGCATCTCGAGCGGCGCCTCGGCGTGACCATCCCGCTCGGGACGCTGGGTGATGACGCGGTCGCCCAGCGTCAACGTTTGGACGCCGCGATCGCCGAGGACGAGGACTCCCGCGAATACCTCGCGCGCCTGGAAACCCTGGCCAGCGAGGAACGGATGCCGTCGGGCGACGAGCTCGCCTCGGAGATCGAGCGATACCTGAATGAGCAGACCTAGGGAACGAGAGCACGATCCGTTCGCCCCTGGGATCATCCGCAGGGTGAGGCGCGTGCCACGTGGTGGAACTGCGAAGGAGTGCTCCCAGGCGACGAGCCATGAAGCGCGGACCGTACATGGCACCGTTCGATGAGTTGCTAGATCACGGACCTTCACACCGACGCGACTATCCACTTGCGGGAGGGACAAGTCGTAGTTGACGACACGTTTCCGGGCCTCGCAGAAGGACGGGTCCTCGGATATGCCCCTCGCGTGTGGTGACGGGAAGAACGTTGATGGCGGGGAAGATCCCGAGCTTTCAGCGAAGGGCGAGAGCCGCCGTCAGCGCCAGCGTCTCCGTGAGCTCGACCACCGCACCGAGGGTGTCGCCGGTCGCGCCTCCGAGGCGGCGGTGTGACCAACCCCCGACCAAGACCGAGACGACCACGGTGACCGCGACCATCGCGCCGAACGCCGACCCCACCGTGACGACACCGAGGGTCGACGCGATCGCGATCCCCACGAGGCATGGCGCGAGGCCCATGCCGCGCGACCACGAGCCGATGCCGGATCCGGCGTACGGAAGAGCGGTCATGAGAGCGATCGCGGCGGCGCGCCCGAGAGCGCCGGCCGCGATCGCCTCGATCGGGAACCGCGGCCCGGCGACGAGTGCGCTCAGCACCGAGACCTTCAGGAGGAGGTCGAGCCCGAGTGCGACGCCTCCGAACACGCCGAGCCGCGGATCGTGCATCGCCGTCGAGGGATCCCCGCCCGAGAGCGCCGCGCCCAGTCCGTCGGCGGTGTCCGCCAGCCCGTCCAGATGCATGGCGGCGGTCACGAGCGCTCCGGCGGCCACGCCCAGTGCGGCCGCCGGGAGCGACGGGAGCGTGAGCGCCGTCCCCCAGGCGACGACCGCCGTCAGCGCACCGACGAGTGCCCCGACCACGGGGAAGAGGACGGCTCCGCCCCGGAGATCCGAGGCACGGATCTCGGTCCTGCGACCGACCGGCACGGCAGTGAGGAAGGTGATCGCGGCCACGGCGGAACGGAGCCCGTCACGCACGGGTGACGCCTGCCGCCTCGAACGTCGCCATGTCCGTGAGGATCGCGATCGCGGCGCGAACCAGCGGCAACGCGAGCGCGGCGCCTGACCCCTCGCCGAGCCGAAGCCCGAGGTCCAGCAGCGGCTCGAGCCCGAGACGATCGAGGACGAGCGTGTGGCCCGGCTCCGGTGAGCGGGTCGCCGCGACCAACGAGCCAGCTGCGTCCGGCGCGATCGCGGAGGCGACGAGCGCCGCGGCGCCGGTCACGAAGCCGTCCAGCAGCACCGGCACCCGCCGGGACGCGGCACCGAGGATCACCCCGGTGAGGAAGGCGATCTCGAGCCCGCCCAGCGAGACGAGCTTGGCGAGCGGATCGCCTCCCTCGGCGCCGAGCGCGCTCACCACGAGCGCCCTTCGAACGGCGTCCACTTTTCGCGCCACGCCCGCCTCATCGAGTCCTGTTCCCGGGCCGCACGTCTGGAGGGGATCCGCCGGGAGGAGGGCGGCAGAGAGGGCGCTCGCGGCTGTGGTGTTCCCGATGCCCATCTCGCCGACGGCGAGGATGCCGATGCCGTCGTCGGCGAGCTCGTTCGCCAAGACGACGCCGCGATCGATCATCTCGAGCGCGATGTGGGGCGTCATCGCGGGACCGACCGCGATGTTGCCGGCGCCGCGAACACCGTCCACGACCTCCGAACGTACGCCGCGGACGGCCGGTGGATCGATCACGCCTGCATCGACCACCACGAGGCGAGCCCCCGCCTCCCGTGCGAGGACGGCCACCGCGGCGCCACCGATCGCGAAGTTCGCCAGCATCTGACCGGTCACCGCCTGCGGATACGGGCTCACGCCCTCGCTCACCACGCCGTGATCGGCGGCGGCGACGACGATCGCGGGCGACAAGGGGTCAACGGGCACCTCGCCCCTGATCGCCGCGAGCCGGCAGGCGAGATCCTCGAGCTTGCCAAGGCTCCCCGGCGGCTTCGTTTTCGCATCGAGCAGCCGCGCCGTCTCTCGCGCCACGTCTTCGTCCGGGGCCCGGATCCGCGACACCGCTTCCACGAGCCGGCCACTCATGCGAGCGACACGTCCTCGAGCGCGAGTGCCCTCCCTCCGACGACGAAGTAGGCGCGATCCGCCTCGCCGACGAAGGTCGCGTTGACCCGGCCGAGCGTGTCCCGGTAGCGGCGCGCGAGCGCGTTCATCGGGACGATCCCGAGGCCGACCTCGTTGCTGATGACGACCGCAGGAACCTCTCGCTTGGCGAGCGCCGACGCGATCTCGTGCGCCTCGTCGACGATCTGCTCGTCGCTCAGCTCCGATTCGATCGCGTTCGACACCCAGAGCGAGAGGCAATCCAGCACGACGAAGGCATCCGGCCCGACGTCCCGGACCGCCGCGGCCAGCTCGACCGGGACCTCGACGGTGGTCCACGTCGCCGGCCGCGCCTCTCGGTGCCGTCGGATGCGCTCCGTCATCTCCTCGTCACGAGCCTCCGCCGTTGCGACCACGACGACGGCTCGGTCGGACGCCGAGGCGAGCTTCGCGGCGAGCGCCGACTTCCCGCTCCGAGCGCCCCCGAGCAGCACGGTGAGACCCATCAGAACTCGATCCCACGCATCGCACCGACACCCGCGTCGAAGGCATGCTTCACGCTGGCCATCTCCGTCACGGTGTCGGCGACTTCACACAGCGCCTCCGGTGCGTCGCGCCCGGTGGCGACAACGTTCACGTGCGGCGGCCTGTCGCGGATCGCCTCGATCACGTCGTCACCGTCGATCCATCCCCAGTTCATCGGGTACGTGATCTCGTCCAGCACGACCAGCTCGTGCTCGCCTGCCCGGATCAGCGCACTCGCGGCGGCCCATGCCTCGCGTCGCGATAGCCTCGGTGCGTTCCAAGTCGCTCGAGTCCCAGGTGAATCCGTCGCCGATCGACCACCACTCGACGCCGAGCCGACGGGCCGACGTCTCCTCGCCGGTCTTCCACCGGCCATCCTTGACGAACTGCACGACGGACACGCGCCAGCCGCGGGCGGCCGCCCGCATCACGATGCCCATCGCCGCCGATGTCTTCCCCTTGCCGTCGCCCGTGTGCACGACGACACGTGACGGCACGCGCTCGTCCGCACGCGAAGGCCCTTCCGTGGGCGGCTGATCTGGCACCTGGGTCACGATCCACCTCGTTCGGAGACCGGAACGACCGCCCACCCGATGTCACCGTCACCGATCACCCGGACGCTCGCGCCGAAGTGCTCCAGGATCACCGCGGCGTCGAGCACGTCCGTCCGAGATCCCTTCGACACGAGCCGTCCCCTGGACAGCAGCGCGAACCGGTCCGCGAAGCGCCCCGCAAGCGTCAGGTCGTGCATCGTTGACAGAACCGTCAGGCCGTGTTCGCGACGGAGCTCGTCCACGAGCTCGAGGACCCTGATCTGATGACCCAGATCCAGCCCGGTCGTCGGCTCGTCGAGGAGCAACAGCGGTGCCTCCTGCGCGAGCGCGCGCGCGAGGACGACCCGTTGCAGCTCGCCTCCCGAGAGCGTGTCGAGCCGCCGTTCCGCCGCCCAGCCGAGGTCGAGTCGGTCGAGCGCGCGGTCGACGGCGGCCAGATCCGACCGTCGCTCGCTCCCGAGCACACCGAGGTGGGGGGTTCGCCCGAGAAGCACGTAGTCCTGCACCGTCACCCCATCGGGGATCACCGGCTGCTGTGGGACGAGCGCGACGAGCCGAGCCCGCTCGCGCCGCGGATATGCGCTCAGCTCCCGACCCCAGAGATCGACGCGACCCTCGAAGGGCACGAGCCCGGCCACGGCGTGCAGGAGCGTCGTCTTCCCGGCGCCGTTCGGTCCGATCGCACAGACCCACGATCCCGCCGTCACATCGAAGGTGACGTCGCGGAGGATCTCCTGGCCTCCCAGTCGCACGCCGATTCCCTCGACGTCGAGCGCGATGGCATGGCCGTTGCGGTCGGGCATCGTCGTCACGCGGCCCTCCTCCCACTCCGCCGGAGCGCGAGCACGAAGAACGGTGCGCCGACGAATGCGGTGATCACGCCGATCGGGATCTCGGCCGGCGCGACGGCGGTTCGAGCCACCACATCGACCAGGATCAGGAACGCGGCGCCGAACAGCACGGAGAGCGGCAGGACCTGCCGATATGAGGTCCCGGCGAGGAGCCGGACGGTGTGCGGGACGATGATGCCGACGAAGCCGATCAGCCCCGCCACCGAGACGGCGGCCGCCGTCGCGAGCGAAGCCGCCACGACGACGACCAATCGAAGGCGACCCACGTTCAGTCCGAGGCTCTCCGCCTCGAGGTCCCCGACTTCGATCACATCGAGGAGACGGCGGACCAGCCAGAGGATCGTCACGGCGACGGCCACCGACGGCAGCGCGACCCGAGCGTCGTCCCATCCTGTGGTCCCGAGCCGGCCGAGGATCCAGGAGTACACCTGACGGAGCGTCTCGGCGTTCTGCTGCTGGATGAAGGTCTGCACGGCGGTGAGGAAGGAAGCCACCGCGATCCCCCCGAGGATCAAGCTCGTCGCCGACCGCCCGCTCAGGCTCGAGCGGCCGAGGCCGTACGCCATGCCCACCCCGGCGATCGCACCGATGAAGGCCGCGAGTGGCACCGTGACCGCGAAGGCCGCCGACGGCCCGAAGGCCACCGCGATCGTCGCTCCCAGGCCCGCTCCCGCGGCGGCGCCGAGGAGGTAGGGGTCGGCGAGCGGGTTCCGGAACACCGCTTGGTACGCGGCGCCCGACGCCGAGAGCGACGCTCCCACCAGCCCCGCGACGATCACACGCGGGAGACGCAGGTTCCCGAGGATCGCCGCCTGCTGCTCGGACATCCCTGGTGGCTGGTCTCCGAAGGAGATCAGCCACCGGAGCGCGGCATCGGGGGCGATGTGCACCGGTCCCGCGAGCAAGCCCACCACGACGGACGCGACGAGCACCGCGACGCCGAGCGCGATCGCGCGCGTCCGCCGGCTCACGCCGCCTGCGCCTCCTGGACATCCGCGACCGCTTCGGCGATCTGGCGCAGGTATTCGACGACCCGAGGCCCCCATCTCGACGCCACGTCGTCGTCCAGCGGGATCACGCCCCCGTTCTCAACCGCGGCGATGTGAGCCCATCCGGGCCGCTTCGCCACTGTCCGCGGCGACTGGCCGCAGCACTTCGTGTCGGCGAGGAAGATCAGGTCGGGGTCGGATTCGATGATGTACTCGGCTGAGAGCTGCGGGTACCCCCCACCGGCGCCCTTCGCCTCGTCCGCGATGTTCCGGAGCCCGGCGAGCGAATACAACTGGCCGATGAAGGTCGAGGACGTCACCGAGTAATAGGTGTCATCGAGCTCGTGATAGAAGGTCAGCGGCGGGTCGGGCGGCTCGATCGAGTCAACGATCGCATCGATCTCCCCTCGCATGGCCTCCACGACGGCTGTCGCCTCAGCCGTGTTGCCCGTCGCGAGACCGAGCTGGTCGATCTGCTCGTACACGTCATCGAGTGTGGCGGCCGCATCCTGCTGCAGCGCGGGGATGCTCACGCCTTCGAGGGACGCGCCGAGGTCTCCCGGCTCGGTCGCGTAGACGACCAGGTCGGGCTCGTAGGAGGCGATCGCCTCCACGTTCGGTTCGAACCCCGAGAGGTCGGTCACGGGCGCCTCGGCCGGGTAGTTGGACTGGTCGTCGACGGCCTCGACCTGGTCGCCGGCGTCGATCGCGAACAGCATCTCGGTCGCAGTCGGAGAGAGGGACACGATGCGCTCGGGGCGGCGCTCGAGCGTCACGTCCCCGTTCGCCGCGGCGATCGTGATCGGGAACTCCGCGACCGGCGAAGGAGTCTCCGGCGATGACTGGGGCGTCGTGGACTCCCCGCAGGACACGAGGAGGAGCAGGACAGCGGCGATCCCGCCGATGAGACGGTGAACCATGGCGCGTCTCCCTTCACGCGAAGGCGACGGTCCTCTCGCGCTCGGGTAGGTCTCCTGACTCCCGGATCCTCGCTCCCCCGACCCTTCCCGGGCCATCGCCCAGTGGTTCGTGTCGGGTTCGCTCCCCGGTCACAGTGGCGCGACCGTGCCGGATTCCCACCGGCTTCCCTCTTCGGGTCCTTCAGCGTCCTGCCTCCGGACCGTCCGGCCGCTCGCGCTGTCGCGCTCGCGGCCACTCGGGCACGTGAACCTATGTGCCGCGGATTCTAGCGCGGCCCACGCGGGTCGTTGGGGGTCGAGGTCCCTATGGGATGCTCTCCCGCATGCCGGCGCCAACCCAGCGGACGCAGGTCCATCGTCACCCCGAGCGGGGTGACTATGACCGAGCGACGATCGATGCGATCCTCGACGAGGCCCTGATCTGCCACGTCGCGTTCACCGACACGGAGGGCGCGCCTCGGTGCCTCCCCACGATCCATGCCCGCGTCGGTGACACCGTCTACCTGCACGGCTCCAAGGCTGCGCGCGCGTGGAAGGCGCTCCGCGCCGGCGCCGAGGTCTGCATCGTGGCCACCATCGTCGACGGTCTGGTCATGGCGCGGAGCGCCTTCAACCATTCGATGAACTACCGGTCCGTGGTGGTCTTCGGGACCGCCCGCGAGGTCACGGAGGCGGAGGAGCTCCACACGGCCGCCGCCGCGATCACCTCTCACGTCGCGCCCGGGCGCGAGGACGAGGCGAGGATGCCGACGGCCGAGGAGTACAAGCAGACCCTGCTCCTGGCGGTGCCCCTCGACGAGGCCTCGGCCAAGGTCCGCAACGGACCGCCGAAAGACGACGACGACGACATCGCGCTGCCGATCTGGGCGGGCGTCCTCCCGCTCTCCACCAACGCGGGCGACCCCGACCCCAGCCCTGACCTCGCGCCCGGGATCGACGTCCCGCCGTCCGTCACCGGGTACCACCGACCCGGCGGGCAGTGAGCTCACCCGTCGAGCGGGGTCCACGGCTCCGCGACAGCTTCCGCGCGATGCCGCGCACGGCGTGGATCCTGTTCGCCGGCACGTTCGTGCTCCGACTCGGGAGCTTCGTCTTCCCCTTCCTCGCGCTGTACCTGACACAGAACGGTCTCTCGGTGACCGAAGCCGGCCTCGCGATCGCGGGCTACGGGATCGGCGGCGTGCTCGCGCAGCTCTCCGGCGGCCTGCTCACCGATCGGATCGGGCGACGCAACGCGATCGCGTTGTCGATGATCACGTCGTCGGCACTGGTCCTCCTCCTGCTCCAGGCGCGCTCGCTCCCGGCCGTCCTGGCGATCGTGATCGTGTATTCGTTCTTCGCGGAACTCCACCGTCCCGCCTCGGGTGCGCTGATCGCCGACCTGGTTCCCTCGGAGCACCGCGTGGCCGCGTACGCGTTCAACCGGCTGCTCTTCAACCTCTCGTTCGCGATCGGCCTCGCGCTCGGAGGGCTCGTCGCCGAAGAATCGTTCGTCCTCCTGTTCGTCCTCGACGCCGCGACGTCGGCGACGTTCGGCGTCATCTCGCTGCTGGCGCTCCCCCACGGCACCCGAACCCGGAAGGAGGAGGAACGCGACAAGGGCGGTGCCTTCACCGCGATCCTCGCCGATCGGGGGTTCATGCTCGTCCTGGCCGCCATCTTCGCGGGAGCTCTCGTGTACTCCCAGGCCTATTCGACCTTCCCGCTCTGGGTCCGGGACCTCGGCCTCGGGGAGAAGGTGTACGGGTTCCTCCAGGGCTTGAACGGGATCCTCGTGGTCGTGTTCGAGCTCGCGGTCACGGCGGTCGCCATGCGGTACCCGCGGACGAGGATGGTCGCCCTGGGCATCTTGCTCACGGGGCTCGGATTCGCGGGGTTCGGCATCTTCCTGTCGGGCCTCGGGATGGCTCTCGCGGTCACGGTCTGGAGCTTCGGGGAGATGTTCGGCTCTCCGAGCGCGGCCGCTTTCGTGGCGGATCGGGCGCCGACGCACCTGCGTGGCCGGTACCAGAGCGCGCTCGGCATCATGTACGGCTCTGCGTTCACGATCGGACCGCTCGGGGGGACCGCGATCTACGGATGGCGGCAGGATGGAGTCTGGGTCGCCTGCGCTGCATTAGGTGTGATCGGAGCCACTCTCGCGCTCGCGGCTCAGCGGTTCCCAGCCCCCCAGCGACCCGTGCCCCGGCCGGGTTGACGCCGCCCTTCGCGTGGGCTATATATCGCACCGATATACCGACCCGATATATCGACTCGCTACGGTCTTCGAAAGGATCACCCGAACATGCTTGAACTCGCGGTCCTGGGCCTTCTGAAGGAGCGACCCATCCACGGCTATCAGCTCTCTCGAGAGCTGGGCGACTCTCTGGGCGGCCTCTGGCGCGTCTCGTACGGCTCGCTGTACCCGACCCTGCGCCGCCTGGAGCACGACGGTGCGATCGAGTCCGAGGCCGGCGACGAACGTGGCGCCCGCCGGAAGAAGGTCTACCGGATCACGCCGAAGGGGGAGCAGATCTTCCTCGAGCTCCTCCAGGAATCACCGAACGACACCCAGGGCGAGGACGCCCGTTTCCGGATGCGCCTGGCGTTCTTCCGATACCTGCCGCCGGAGACGCGTATCCGCTTGCTGGAACGACGCCGCCAGGCGTTGCAGAACCGACTCGCGACGATCGCGGAGTCCCTCCGCGCCGGCCGCGGAGGCACCGACGACTACGGTCGCGCGTTGATCGAGCACAACCGCAGCGTCACCGAATCCGACATCTCGTGGCTCGAGCAGCTGATCGCTGCCGAGCGCACCAAGAACGTCCCGACCGGGGGGTTGAAGCGCCGCCGCGCGGCGCTTCGTGGAAAGGAGCGCATCTCGTGAACAAGGTCCGCATCGCGATCGTCGGCGTCGGCAACTGCGCCTGCTCGCTCGTCCAAGGGCTGGAGTACTACAAAGATGCCAACCCGACCGAGAGGGTCCCCGGTCTGATGCACGTCGAGCTCGGCGGCTACCACGTCCGGGACATCGAGGTCGTGGCCGCGTTCGACGTCGACGGCAAGAAGGTCGGCACCGACGTCGCCGACGCGATCTTCTCCGAGCCGAACAACACCATCAGGTTCTCCGACGTCCCGCCGCTCGGTGTGACGGTCAGTCGCGGACGGACGCTCGACGGTCTCGGCGCGTTCTACCGCGAGGTCATCACGGAGTCCGATGAGCCCGAGGCCGATGTCGTGCAGGTCCTGAAGGACTCGAACGCCGACGTCATGGTCTCCTACCTCCCCGTCGGGTCCGAGGGAGCCGCGCGGTTCTATGCGCAGTGCGCGATCGACGCCGGCGTTGGCTTCGTGAACTGCCTGCCCGCGTTCATCGCCTCCGACCCGGGATGGGCCCGGAAGTTCGCCGAGGCCGGCGTGCCGATCGTCGGGGACGACATCAAATCCCAGGTCGGCGCCACGATCACGCACCGGCTGCTGGCGAAGCTCTTCGAGGACCGCGGCGCGGAGCTCGATCGGACCTACCAGCTGAACTTCGGCGGCAACATGGACTTCATGAACATGCTCGAGCGGTCCCGACTGACCTCGAAGAAGATCTCGAAGACACAGTCCGTGCAGTCGCAGCTCGACGTGCCCCTCGACAAGGATTCGATCCACATCGGTCCTTCCGACCACGTGCCGTGGCTGGAGGATCGCAAGTGGGCCATGATCCGCCTCGAGGGCCGCAACTTCGGCGACGTGCCGATCTCGGTCGAGATGAAGCTCGAGGTCTGGGACTCGCCCAATTCCGCCGGCGTCGTGATCGACGCGGTCCGCTGCGCGAAGCTCGCGAAGGACCGAGCGATCGGCGGGCCGCTGATAGGACCGAGCGCCTACTTCATGAAGTCGCCGCCGGTGCAGTTCTCCGATCAGGCCGCGCACGACATGGTCGAGAGTTTCATCCTGGGCAACGGTCACGCCGACGACCAGGACTGGACACGCTTCTTCGACGTCCAGTCCTCAGAGGCCTGACGGCAAGACCCACCGCCCGGCTCGGATAGCCTGACGATCCGGTGGGAGCAAGCCCCGGCACGCTCGAACGGATCCGCGGGGCTCTCGCGAGCCCCGACTTCCGCAAGCTGTTCGCGATCCGGCTCGTGAGCCAGTCCTCCGACGGACTCTTCCAGTCCGCCCTCGTCGCCTCGGTCGTGTTCCTCTCCCCTGAGCAGCAGGACACCGCCACCGGGTTCCTCAAGGCGACGCTGGTCATCGCCCTCCCCTACTCGATCCTCGGGCCGTTCGTCGGTGTCTTCATCGACCGGTGGCGACGCCGGAGGATCCTCCTGTTCGCCCCGTGGGTGAAGGCTGCGTTGGTAGGACTCGTGCTCTTCGATCCGATCGACCAGGCGGTCCCCTTCTTCGCGGGCGCGCTCCTGATCATGTCGGTGAATCGGTTCTTCCTGTCGACCGCCGCCGCCGTCGTCCCGCGGCTCGTCCCACACGAGGACCTTCTCGTCGCGAACTCCCTTGCCACGGTCGGTGGCACCGTGGCATTGCTCGCCGGGGTCTTCGTCGGCGGTCGCGTCATCGACGTCGTCGACGCCACGGGCCCGGTGGTCATCGCGGCCGGCATCGGCTGGCTCAGCGCCTCGTGGATCGCGTCGCGCATCGCGAGCTCCCTCAAGCCGCACATGAAGCCGGAGGATCCCGAGCTCCTCCGGCACCAACTACGACGCGTCGGAGTGGAGTTCTCCGACGGGGCGCGCCGCCTCCTCCGGAGCCCGCGCGCGATCGGCCCGATCACGTCGATCACCCTCGACCAGATCGGACAGGGGATCGTCCTCACGCTGTCCCTCGTGGTGTTCCGACACGCGTTCGGTGAAGGGGTCGCCTCGTTCTCGAACCTGATCGGTGCCGGCGGGGTAGGTGTCCTCGCCGGCATCCTCACGGTGGGCGAGCTCGAGCAGCGGATCTCGAAGCCGAGGATCGTGGCCGGAGCTTTCGTCGTCGGCGGCGTCGTCCTGATCGCCGTGTCGTTCCTCATCCGGGACTGGAGCATCCTGCTCGCGAGCTTCGCAGTGGGACTCACGTTCGCCTGGAAGAAGATCTCCGTGGACACGATGGTGCAGGAGGCGACCCCCGACGGGTATCGCGGCCGCGTGTTCAGCGTCTACGACGTCGTCTACAACCTCGCGAGGGTCGTCGCCGCGGCGCTCGCGATCCCGATGATCCCCCGGCTCGGCGTCGAGGGATCCCTCGCGGTGGTGGGCGCCGTGTTCCTGCTGTGGGTCCCCGTGATCGGCCGCTGGTACGGGCGTGAGCCGGAGCTGGATATCCGCTTCGTCGCCGGCGGGCGCGCCGATGAGAGCCCCCGTGCGATCGTCTGGGGCGGGGCTGAGGAGCCCGTCGAGCTCGTCCGGACCTGGCGGGAAGAACGGGACGGCGAGCGCCGGTTGGCGTTCCGCCTCGCCCTCCCCGACGGGACGGAGCTGGACGTGAGCCGCCCGGAACCCGACGGCCCCTGGCGTGTGGATCGCGAGGGCGACCTGCCGGGCGCTCCGCCGCCTCCGGCTCGTATGGTGTCCGACCGCGAGACCCGGGAGCAGCCGTGAACGAGCGGACCAAGAGGAGCGCACTCATCGCAGGCGCGGTCACGCTGGCGTTCCTTTCGATCGTCGCAGGCGCTTTGATCGCGCTCTCCGACGACGACGAACGGGCGCAGACGACGAGTCCGACGCCGAGCACGTCCCCAACCGAGACCACGGAACCGAGCGAAACGCCCGAGCCGACCGAAACGCCCGAACCCTCCGGCTCAGCGGCAGCGAGCCTCGAGGACGGCCGCCATTTCGTATACGTGGAGAGCGCGTCGCGGCTGGCGAACGGGAGGACGAGGGTCCGGTTCGATCTCGCGTACTTCTACCAAGGGGGGCGGGCGGAGCGGGAGGCGGCGGAGCGAGGAGACGAGGTCGTGAGCGGGTACTACGTCGTGAACGACAACCCGCGGCTCCGAACCCTCGTTCTCGCGGACGAAGTCGAGGTCGAGTACATCCCAGCGACCCAGTGTTGCGAGTTGCAACCGGGGGACATCGATGCGTGGGTGGAGGCCGTCCTCGAGTCCAACCCCACGGACTATGCGGGGACGAACGCCCCCTGGTGGTTCACGGTGGAAGGCGGCAAGGTCACGCGGATCGAGCAGCAATATCTGCCGTAGTTGGGTCCGCGGTCACCGGCGCGGCGCCGCGTGACCGGAGCGCGATCAATCCGGCCGCGACGGCGACCGCTCCGCTCGCGACGAGGGTCGCAGGCGCGTCCCAGGTCTCGGCGACCCAACCGGTGATCGGTCCGCCGATCGCGGTGCTCCCCAGGAAGATCGTCGTGTAAAGCGCCATCACCCGCCCCCGCATGTCCGCGCGGGTGAACCGCTGCAGCGTAGAGTTCGCCGTGATCGCGAACAGCATCGAGGCGTAGCCGACCGGCACCATCGAGATCAAGGCCATCACGAACGTCGGCGCCCACCCCGCGACGGCGAGGAACACGCCGAACGCGGCCGAGAACCCCGCCAATCGCCGAAGCGTCGGTTCGGTCTGACGGTTGGCCATCGCGATCGCGCCGAGGAAGGCGCCGAGCCCGAGCGCGGCGTAGAGCCAGCCGACCTCCTGCGCCGAGCCGTCGTAAGTCCGGTACGCGTGCAGCGGAATGACCACGCTGAAGTTGAAGGTGAACAGGTACACGAGCAACATCACGATCAGCGGCACGCGGAGTGCCTGGGTGTTCCAGACATACCGGAGCCCTGCGCGGACGAGGCCCGGCTCGCGTTCCGCCTTCCGCTGAGCATGGAGCTCGTCATGCCGCATCGCCAGCAACGCGGCGATCACCCCCACGTACGACACCGCGTCGAGGAGGAACGGCGACCACAGACCGAAGGTGTGGATCACCGTTCCGGCGATCGCGCCCCCCAGCACGCGGGTGCCGGTGAACACGGCGCTGTTCAGGCTGATCGCGTTCGTGATGTGCTGCTCCCCCACCAGCTCGACGTAGAACGACTGGCGCGTCGGCGGCTCGATCGCGAGGATCAGGCCCGTCAGGAACGCGATGAGGAACACCATCCAGATCTGGACGACGTCCGTGGCGACGAGAGCGAACTGTGCCGCGGCGAGCACCGCGTAGCCCGCGTTCGACCACACGAGGATCCGCCTCTTGTCGAACCGGTCGGCGAGCGAGCCGGCATAGACCCCGAAGAGGAGAACCGGCAGGAACAGGAGCGCCGCCTGGATCCCCAGCGCGACCCCGCTGTCCGTGAGCTCCAGCACGAGGACGGCACCCGCCGTCCAGTTCACCCACGTGCCGGTGACCGAGATCAGCTGCCCGACGAAGAAGAGCCGGAAGTTCCTCGAGATGTGCATCGAGGCGAACGTCTTCCGCATCTCGTCGGCCAGCCGGGACATGTATCCAGACTACGAGGCGCGCCCAGGACGACCTCGGGCGCCGGGTACGAGCCCGATGTAGCCGATGTCTAGATGAAGAGGCTTACGGCAGCGTCACGCATCTCGGCGATCGCCGTCGCCGCCCCGATCGGCTCCTCGAGCCCATCCAGGAGGTCCTCCCGCTTCAGGCCGAGGAGATCCATCGTCATCTGGCACGGGATCAGACGGACGCCGAGGTCCTTCGCGGTCTCGATCAGCTCCTCCGGCTTGGCCACCTGGTGGTCGTTCGCCAGTTTCTTGAACATCGCGGGGCCGGCGCCGGCGAACTGATACCGGCTGAGCTTCGCCTTCTGAGCGGAGCCGGGGTTCATCACCGACATCATCTTCTGCATCCAGTTGGACCCGGTGACGCGCACGTCCGGCTTCACGATCGCGAAGAGCCCCCAGAACGTGAAGAAGACGCTCGACTCCATCCCGGAGGCGGCCGCGGTCGTCGCGAGGATCGTCGTCGGCCAGATCCGGTCGAGGTCGCCGCCCCAGGCGATGATCGTCAACTTGTTCTTCTTCTCGATGCGCTTGCCGTCCGCCTCCTCGAGCGCCTCGACGCGCTGCAGCAGGTCGGCGAGCTGGAGCTCGGCGGAGAGATCGGTCTCTGTCGTCGCCATCGGCTCAACTCTTCCTGACGACGTAGCGATAGACGCCGTCGACTTCGCTGGCCTCGAGCAGCTCGTTGCCGCTGAGCTCGGCCCAGCTTGGGACGTCGCTCTTCGACCCCGGGTCGGTGGCGAGGAGCTCGAGCAGCTCGCCGCTCCCGGCGTCCTTCAGCGCTTTGGCGAGTGACACGAGCGGCCCAGGACAAGACTGACCTTTGGCGTCGACGGTGGCGGTGATGGTGTCCACGGTGGGACCTCCTGGGTTTCGGGTTGGGGAGTGAACGGTCGAGGTGCGGAGGGCTGGAGCCGTCCCCTGGTCAGGCTGGACAGCAGATGCGGTCGGGGATCATCGCCCCCACGGTGCCGGCTTCGCGTGTGCAGACCATTCGCAGGTGCAAGAACCCTAGCCGAGCGGTCGGATTCCGACAAGGTCGGAGCTGCGCTGCAAGCCATCCTCCCTTGGGCTCATGCGTCGATCGGCCCCATCACCGGCACGCAGCCTCCGGACGCGCCGAGCTCCCGGAGCCCTTCCCGATCGCCGGGACCCAGGTCGACGACCCCGCCTCCCGAGGGGTGCATGAGTTCCCCGGCCGTGTGCACGTGGCCGAGTCCCATGAGGTGCCCGAGTTCGTGCAGGATCACCGGACCCTGCTGCCCCGGCAGGTCGAAACCCGGCAGGTTGGGATCGTCCGCATTGAGAGCGACCCAGCCGCTCACGTAGACATCCTCGAACCGTGTGGGCGGGATGTCCGGCCTCGCGACAGCGGCCGCGACGTGATGGTCGTGTTCGAACGGGATGTCCGAGGTGCCCGGGTCGGCCCACGCGATCAGGACGGGAGCCCACCGCTTGCCGTACCGATCGGGCTGGAACATCTCGCGGTAGGCGGTGGCCTCTTCTTCGGTCGGGCCCTCGTACACGAATGCGATGCCCGTGGCGACCGAGATCCTGCTGACGGCCTCATGGACGTCACCGACCGAACCCGGGGGAGCGAGCGAGGCGTTGACCACGTAGTGGATCGCTTCACACGGGTTCCAACGCGTCGGGAGGCCCTGGTCGGTCCGGTCGAGGAACAGGAACCCCGGACCCGCCGCCGACCCTCCCTGGAAGAGCGGCGCGATGGCGACGGCTCCGAGGCTGAGCGCGAGGACCACGCAGACGGCGACGACCCACACGGGGAACCTGCGGCGGGTGGGGATCTCTGTGGTGACGAGGTCCGGCCGGATCGGGACCGGCGGCGGAGGAAGCTGCTCCATGTTTCTCATCCTAGGTCGGGTTCTGCGAAGAACCATCGGCGCGCGAAGGAGCGGCCTTCAGCCCAGGCAGTCGATGGGTAGGGTTCGGACATGCGTCGCACGCTCGTGCCACTCGTCTGTTTCGGCTGGCTCATCAGCCTCTCGGTCGCCGCGCCCGCCGCTCTCGCCGTGCCGATCCTCACGGTCGACACCTTCGAGGATACCTTCGACGGGAGCTGTGCGGACCCCGACTGCTCGCTCCGAGACGCGATCGTCGCCGTGGACAGTGGTGGGGCGGTGCGGCTACCGCCGGGCTTCTTCCCGCTCTCACTCGCGGGCCCAGGCGGCCCTGAGGCGGGGGACGTGGATCTCTCCCGTCCGGTGACGATCGTGGGGATCGGGGAGACCGGGAGCTTCCTCGATGCATCGGCGCTGGGGGATCGGGTGTTCGACGTCACGGCCGACGCCGGCCTCCGACATCTGGCGCTGCTCGGCGGCAGCCAGGTTGGAACCGGAGGGATCGTTCGGGCGACGGCCGGATCACTGACCCTCAGCAGGACGACGATCTTCGGCGGCCGTGCGGGAGATGGTGGCGCCGTCGCCGTCGGCGACGGCGCCACCGTCTCCATCGACCGTTCCTGGGTCTCGGCCAGCCGAGCGACCGGCCGTGGCGGGGCCCTCTTCGTTCGCGGGACGACGCTCGTATCCCGGTCGACCATCTCCGGCAATCACGCCGCCGGAGGGGGCGCTGCCTTCGTGACTCCGTTCGTCTCGCTCTCGATCGACAACTCCACGATCTCGCGGAACGTGGCCGTCCGAGGTGGAGGCGTCCGAGGGATGGGCGACGTCGACTTCTTCTCGTCGACGATCGCCGAGAATCGCGCGGAGAGTGGTGGGGCCGTGCTGCTGGCAACGTCGTCCCGAAGCTCGGCCTCGAACTCGGTGTTCGGCCGTAACACGGCGTCCCTGGGCGGGCCTTCGTGCATCGGACTCCTCTCTTCCCAGGGCCACAACGTCGCCGACAGCCGGGGGTGCGGCCTCACCGCGCCGAGCGATATCACCGGGGTCGACGCGCGGCTCGGTCCCTTGCGGCAGAACGGCGGCCCCACCCCGACGCACGCCATCAGAGTCGACAGCCCTGCCCTGGGACTCGGCGCGGGCTGCAACCGGACCGACCAGCGAGGCGCGCCCCGCTTCGACTGCGAGAGCGGAGCGTATGAGCTCGTCCTCTGCCTCGGCCGGCCCGCCACGATCGTGGGCACACCCGGCTCGGACGAGCTCTCCGGCGGCCTCGGCCATGACGTCTTCCTCGGCCTCGGCGGGGACGACGAGTTCCAGGGATCCCTCAACACCGATCGCGCGTGTGGCGGGAACGGCGACGACAGGCTGATCGGCGGACCCGGCAAAGACAGGCTCGCGGGCAACCGCGGCCGCGACGTGCTGTGGGGCGAGAGCGGCAATGACCTGCTGATCGGAGGACTTGGGTCCGACGTCTGCCGCGGCGGCGGCGGGCACGACGTCACCCGTCGTTGCGAAACGGGCTCCTGAAGCGCTCCTCCCTGATCCGGCGACGGCGCTCCTTCGGCCAGTAGACGAGCAATACCCGCGCCTTCAGTTGCTCCCGCCGGACCGGGCCGAAGTGCCTGCTGTCCGTTGAGGCGTTCTCGCGGTCGCCCTCGATCCAGTACTCGTCGTCCTCGAGGGTTCGCTCCCCGACGCGCTCGCCGGGCAGGGCGGTGACGCGCTTCACCATCTCGTACCCCGGTCTCCCCGGGTGCTCGACCACCACCACGTCGCCTCTTCGGGTTCGTCGCCGTGCCACCGCCAACAGCCAGTCACCGGGCAGCAGCGTCGGTGCCATGCTCGCGCCCTGGAACTCGACCCGGGTCGGCCGCCACCGGAGCACCGCAAGCGCGATCGCTCCGACGGTTGCCGCGGCGCTCAGCGCCGCAAGCGGTCTGCGGGGCCGGTGGTAGGGTTCCGTTTCACCCCATGTCGGAGGAGGCGGATCCATGTTCGAAGCATTCCTCAAACCGCGACGGGTCGTCCACGGGCACTGCGACCTTCCGTGTGGCATCTACGATCCCGCGCAGGCTCGGATCGAAGCGGAATCAGTGAAGGCCTGTCAGGAGAAGTACCAGGGCTCCGACGACCAGATCTTCAAGGACCGCGCGATCTCCATCAAGGAGCAGCGCGCGAACCTGGTCAAGGAACACCTGTGGGTGTTGTGGACCGACTACTTCAAGCCCGAGCACCTCGAGAACTACCCGCAGCTGCACGAGCTGTTCTGGAACGCGACCAAGGAGGCCGGCAACGCGAAGCGGTCGGAGGATCCGGCGCAAGGCCAGAAGCTGCTCGACGCGGTCGACGAGCTCTCGAAGATCTTCTGGGAGACGAAGTCGGCGTAGCCGCGAACGCTCGCAAACGTGGTCGAGGGGCGGGGCCGCTGACGCGGCCCGGCCCCTCGCCCTATCACCCACCCACCGTAGGAGAGAGAGGCCGACGGGCGGGGCCGTCGGAAACACCCGCCCGCCGGCTTCGCGCACCCCGGGGGGTGCACGACCAAGTCCTCCGTTCCTTCGCCCTTGACGGGGCGAAGAAACCGGCGGCACCGGGGCGGGTCTGGCGGCACCCCGGCACACGCCGGTCTCGTGCGCAAGCATCGGTCAGTAGCCCCACCACGCATATGGGTCGAAGGTCCAAAAAGTTGGCCGACTTCCGGCTGATACGTTGGCCGACCTATGCGCGACATCGGTCTGGTCGGCGTGCCGTTCTCTGGCAGATCCACCCTGTTCACTGCGCTCACCCGCGCCGGCTCGCACGGCGGGCAGGCCAATGTCGCCGTCGTAGCGGTCCCCGATCCCCGTCTCGCCGTCCTCACGGAGATGGAGCGCTCGAAGAAGACGGTGCCCGCGCAGGTTCGCTTCGTCGACGTGCCGGGTGGCGTCTCGAGCGCGCAGGGTCTGGCGAAACTGCGGGAGGCAGATGCCCTCGCGGTCATCCTGCGGTGCTTCGGCGCCGATCGCAGGCCGGCGCAGGAGCTCGCCGAGGTCCGCGGCGAGCTGCTCCTGGCCGACCTCGCCGTCGTGGAGAGCGCGCTCGAGAAGGCCACGAAGCGGGCGAAGGGGCGGCCCGGACCTGAGGTGGGCGCGTTGCAGCGAGCGAAGGACGCGCTTGACGCGGAACGCCCTCTCCGGGACGGCGGACTGGACGAACAGGAGCTCGGCCACCTCAGGGGCATCGCCTCCCTGACGCAGAAGCCCGAGGTCGTGATCGCGAACCTCGAGGAGGGCGAGGAACCTCCGGCCGAGCTCGGCGACGCGGTCGCTGTCTACGCCTCGATCGAGGCCGAGACCACGGAGATGAAGCCCGAAGAGGCGCGAGCGCTGCTCGAGGAGTTCGGCGTGAGCGAGCCGGGACTCGAGTCCGTGATCGCTGCGGGCTATGGGGCGCTCGACCTGATCACGTTCCTGACCACCGGCGACGACGAAACTCGGGCTTGGGAGGTCCGGCGTGGCGCCAAAGCACCGGAAGCCGCCGGCGTGATCCACACAGACCTGGAGCGAGGCTTCATCCGCGCGGAGGTGATCTCCTACGACGAGCTGGTGGCTTTGGGCTCGATGGATGCGGCGAAGGCCGGCGGGAAACTGCGCGTCGAAGGCAAGGATTACGTCGTACAGGAAGGCGATATCCTGCACGTCCGCTTCGCCGTCTGACGCTCAGGTCTCCTGGATCCCCGAACCTCGACACGCGACGCCTCCGAGACTCGGGAAATCGATCGCCGCCACGACCGAGCCGTCGCGGACGATCTGCCAGACGCCGTCCCACTCGCTCTCCCCGTTCGGCACACGGGTCATCTGCTCGACCACGTCGTGCGGGAGCACACCGAGGATGTTCCCCCGGATGTAGGCCGATCCGCCGGGGAGAACTCGACCGCCCTTCGGCGGAGCGAAGGGGATCTGGTCAGCATCCGCGCAATCGAGCTCGACCTCCGCCGGGGCGTTGCTCTCCACCACCTCGAACACCGCGGTGAAGTCACCCTCCCCCTCGCCGGACCAACGCACGCTGGCTCCGAAGCCATCGCGTCCGCCGTAGAACGGCGTCGTCGTGCGAGTCACGAACACCTCGGTCGCCGAAGGTACCTCGACGGTGATCGGGATCCCTGGCGGCACGCGGAACAGCGGGTCGAGTGAGCAGGGCGGCAAGCTGCCGTCACCGCCCGCAGCCTGGTCGATCCTCGTCCCGTCCGCGAGCGTCCAGTCGAACGCCTCCGTGCAGCCTCGCTTCGTCTCGCCGCCGTAGGTCATCGTGATGATCGGCACCTCCGTAGAGCGTTCGCCGAGCCCGTAGATCCACACGACGATGCCCGGCTCCTCCGTGGTGGGCTCCGTGTCCTGAACGGTGAGCAGCAGCCAGAAGCTCCCTTCCGATCCGTCGTCCCACGTCACCTCGTAGGCGAGCGTGATGATCGTTCCGGGCTCCAGCGGCGGCACCGCCTCGCCCGTCCCGGGGTGACGGTTCCCAGTCACGCCGGCCGAGACGTTCAGCGTCGCGAAGTCCCCGGTGACCTCGATCGGTGTTCCCACTGGCGCCTGGAACACGTCGCTCTGTCCGCAATCCAACATCACGGTCTCCTCGGTGCCGTCGGGGTTGACGCGGGTCCAGTGGTCCGGGCACATCCATTGCTTCTGGGCACCGAACCGCGCGATCGCCTCTGGGCCACCCCTCTCCTCGGAGAATCGACGGATGTCGATCGTCACGACTCCCGGTGACGCCGGGTTCGGGGACGGCGTTTCGACCGGCGCGGCCCCGATCCTCTCGGGGTTCCGGTCGAGTTGCCACAGCGCTCCGATCCCCGCGACGACCACGGTACCCGCCACGACGCCCGCTAGGAGGGAGTTCTTCCGGGAAGGCCGACGATCCTGGGATGGCCCTCGCTCGATGCGGTCGCGGATCGCGGGTTCGCGCATCTCGATGTGACGGAGTTCGTCGAGCTCCCGTTCCCACCGTTCAGGCATCGTCGACCTCCTCGGCGCCCAGCAACTCGCGCAGCTTCTTCCTCCCGCGATGGATGTGGACCCGCACCGTGGGTGTCGCGGTCCCCATCCGGTGCGCCACCTCGGCGACGTCCAGATCCAACACGTGACGCAGGACGATCGCGGCCCGCTGGTTCGGCGACAGCTGTCGGAGCGCCTCGATCAGACCGCCTAGCTCTGGAGACGATGACCCTTCTTCAGCGGGTGCAGGGCCTCGTCGGCGCTCCGCCCGCAGCTCCTCGTTCGCCAGTCGGAACGCCGTCCGGTAGATCCAGGCGATCGGATCGCGGATCGTTCCCGATCTCGCGATCGCTCGGGCGAACGCCTCGGCCATGGCTTCCTCCGCGATGTCCCGCCTCCCGCCCGTATAGGCGTAGAGCGTGCGGAACACTCCCGTGCCGGCCTCCCGGAACAACGCGTCGAAGTCGTGCGCCTCGGTGGTGCGCTCGTCCGTCAGCGGGACCTCCGCGATCGCCTGCACGTCGGACGATAGAGGGCCGGGGCCGGCCAGACGTTTACCTGGTGCCGTTCCTCCCGATCAGGAATCGCGCCGGTGTGGGGCCCTTCCCCTTCAGGTTCACGATATGCGCCTCGGAGAACCGGAACTGCTCCCCCAGCCGGTCGTGCACGGTGTCCGAGACCTGGATCTCGCCGGGGGTCCCGTTCGACTCCATCCTCGCCGCCGTGTTCACGGTGTCCCCCCACAGGTCGTAGGCGAACTTCCGCGTGCCGATCACGCCGGCGACCGCGGGCCCGGTGGCCATCCCGATCCGGACGTTCATCTGGTCGCCGCTCGGCCATCGAAGCTCGCGGACCTCATCCCGCATCGCGAGCGCCATCCGTGCTGCCACCTCGACGTCGTCCTCTCGCGGTTCGGGGACGCCGGCGACCGCCATGTACGCATCACCGATCGTCTTGATCTTCTCGAGTCCGAAACGCTCCGCGAGGGCGTCGAACCGCGAGAACACCTGATCGAGCACGTCGACGATCTCGGGCGGCTGCGAACGGCTCGACTCCTGCGTGAAGTCGACGAGATCGGCGAAGACAACGGTGACCTCGTCGAAGGCCTGTGCGATGTGACCGTGCTCGGTTGCCGGGTCGCGCTGTTTGAGGAGGTCTGCCACCTGTTCCGGGAGGATGTTCCTCAGGAGTCCCTCGGATCGGCCCCGCTCCCGATCGAGCTCGCGGTCACGGAGGAACAGCAGTCGCTGCGAGCGTTCCAACACGTACGCGCCGATCGTCCCGATGAATGCGGTGACCAACAGGAAGTAGTCGCCGAAGATGATGTCGATCGTCGTGTCATTCGTGAAGAGGAACGCGCCCACGTTGTGCATCACGATCAGCGCAACGCCGGCCAGGGCCGAATACCGGAACTGCAGCCGGCTGAGGATGTACGCGAAGATCAGGATCAGCATGTTGCCCGCGTAGCCCCAGTCCGGACGCGCGTCCAAGACGAGCGCCCGGTGGATCACCCACACGAGCCCGCTGAACAGGATCGCCGCCGTGATCATCGGCTGCCAGATCCGCCGGTAGTTCGGCAGGTACGTGAGCGCGAGACTGACGAGCCCGATCGGGACGCCGAGGCCGTAGCGGATCACACCGTCGACGAACCCATTCCTGACAACGAGCAGGGCGAGCGGGCCGAAAGCCGCCCACGTGACCGCTCCCAGGAACGTGGCGATCCGGATGTACTGAAGGTTGGCATCGAAGTATTCGTCCTGGAACCTGTGCTCGAGCCAACCGTCTTTGAACTTGAGGGACCACGGGTGGAGCTCAGGGGCTTGGTCCCGGAAGTTGCGGAAGGCACGCAGCATCAGCGATCCGCCGGGACCGTGCAGACGCGGGGCGTGCTGGGCGGCATGGGCGCGAATGGTGTCACAGGACCAGGGGCCGCGGCCATGGCGTTCCCTAGGGATCGCTGTGGAGATCTCCCCGGACGCGTACTGAGCATCCGCTGCCGGTACCCTTGGCGGGTGAAAACGGATGAACGCCGAGTCCACGACGAGGACGACGAAGCCTCCGACCCACCGAAGAAGAAGCGCCATCCGGCGCTCGTGTTCATGGGGGAGCTGCCCGGGCTGATCCTCATGGCGCTCGCCTTGGCACTGCTCATCAAGAGCACCCTGCTACAGGCCTTCTGGATTCCGACCGGATCCATGGAACCCACGCTCGTACCCGGAGACCGGGTGATCGTCGCCAAGGTCCCCTATTACTTCCACGACCCGCAGAGCGGCGACATCATCGTGTTCGAGGAACCGGACCCCGCGAAGGAACCTGAGCGCGGCATCTGGGGTGCGATCACCCATTGGCTGGGACAGGGACTGGGGTTCACCCCGCCGGACAACTCCGACTACATCAAGAGGGTGATCGGCGAGCCGGGGGACGTGGTGTCTGCGAGGGGGGGCCACGTCATCGTGAACGGCGTTCAGCTCTCCGAACCGTACCTGGAGGTCGAGACCGCCCGCTTCCCGAAGACGAAAGTTCCGGAGGGCGAACTGTTCGTGATGGGCGACAACCGCTCCAACTCCCTCGACTCTCGCTTCGGGCTCGGCTTCGTGCCGATCGACCGCGTGATCGGGAAGGCGGTACTCGTTATCTGGCCCGCCGAGAACATCGGTGGCCTCCCCGGCTGAGAACAGCCGAAGCACTGGCTCCCGATCGCCGGTCTCACTCGGTGGGTCCTGTGGTTCGGCGTCTCCTCGAGGGACGCAACGCCAGGCGTATCGTCGGGGTATGAGCGCGATCCTGTTCGGTCTCTTCGGTGCGTGGCTGGGCAACCGGTGGGGCAGAGCGTCCTCGTTCGCCCGGGCGTACGAGCAGAGGTTCGAACGCGAGAACGAGGACTTCCTGAATCGACTTCGGACCGACTCCGAGTCCTAGCCGATCCCGCGCTCCCTCGCCCATGCCTCCAGGAGCTCGGCCGCCTCTTCCTCAGGGATCTCGCCTCGCTCCATCCTGACCTCCATCAGGTACGCGAGGGCCTCCCCCACCATCGGCCCGGGCCCGATGCCGAGCCTGTCCATCACCTGACGGCCGTCGAGCGGCGGCCGCATCGCCTCGAGGTTCTCGCGTTCCGCGAGGCGCGCGATCCGTTCCTCCAGCTCGTCTTGCAACCGCGCGAACCGTTCGGAGCGCTTCGGATCCCGGGTGGTGCAGTCGGCCCTCGTGAGCTGGTTCAGCTTGTCGAGCAGCGGCCCGGCGTCGCGCACGTAACGTCGCACCGCCGCGTCGGTCCAACCGTCCCCGAAACCATGGAACCGGAGGTGGAGCTCGATGAGCTTGCACACGTCCTCCACGACGCCGTTCGGGTACCGCAGGTCCCGAAGCCGCACCTCCGCCATGCGAGCACCCACCACCTCGTGGTGGTGGAAGGACACGCCGTCGGTCGTGAACTCGCGGGTCGAGGGCTTGCCGATGTCGTGGAGAAGGCCCGCGAGGCGAAGCACGGGATCGGGTTCCAGCCGCTCCACGACGGCGAACGTGTGCCGCAAGACGTCCTTGTGACGATGGACCGGATCCTGCTCGAGCTGGAGGGCCGGAAGCTCCGGGATGAACTCATCGGCAAGCCCCGTCTCGACAAGCATCGCCAATCCGTCGCCCGGCGAGTCGCCCATCAACAGCTTGTCGAGCTCCTCGCGGACGCGCTCTGCCGACACGATGCGCAAGCGTTCTCGCATCCGTCCTATCGCCTCGAGCACGCGCGCCGCGGGCGTGACTCCGAACTGGGCGACGAATCGCGCGGCGCGCAGCATCCGCAGCGGGTCGTCCGAGAACGCGACCTCGGGGTCGAGCGGCGTGTCGAGTCGCTTCGCGGCGAGGTCCTTCACGCCCTCGAAGGGATCGACGAACTCGCCGTCGGGCAATCGGACGGCCATCGCGTTGATCGTGAAGTCGCGTCGGGAGAGATCCGTGTCGATGTCCTTCGCGAACGTCACAGCGGGCTTGCGTTCATCTTCCGGATATCGCTCCTCCCGGAAGGTCGTGATCTCGACCAGGGTGCCGTGGCGGCGCGCCCCCACCGTCCCGAAACGCACGCCCACCAGGTACTGGGCCTCCGCCCAACCGCGGAGGAGCCGAGATGTCTCGGCGGGCGTGGCGTCGGTGGCGAAATCGAAGTTCGTGGCGGGTGCGAGCCGGCCCATCACGAGGTCCCGGACCACGCCACCAACCAGATACAGTTCATGCCCGGCGGCCTGGAAACGGTCGCCGAGCTCCTTCGACATCGGATCGATCTCGAGCGTGGTCACGGCGTGCCCACCTTACCCCCGGCACCTCGCTGCGCCGGCCGAGGTACGGTGCGGCAAGTGCCCATCTGGCTCGGGTTCGTGTGGACGCTGCCGAACACGCTGCTCGGCGTGATCCTAGGGCTCTTCACCTTCCAAACCCCTCGCGTCCGGCAGGGCCTACTCCTGTTCGACCGGTATCCACGAGGGCTGACCTGGCTGATGCCGCGCCTCGGGCGTTCGGCGATGACCGTCGGGTTCGTGATCCTCTCGACGAAACCGCTCGAGGGTCGGCTGCTTGCGCACGAGCGACACCACGTTCTTCAGTACATGGCATGGGGTCCGCTGTTCATCCCGGTGTACTTCCTGCTCGCGATCCCATTCGGCTACCGCCGCCATCCGATGGAGCGCGCGGCGATCCGCGCGGCGACGGACGTTGCGGACTAGTAGGGAAGGCTGTCGCTCACGGCCTCAGCTTCGGCGAAGGCCGCTCGCCGCTCGAGGGTCCCATGCAGCGCGAGGTCGAAGTCGTGCGGGTTGGTCGCGGTCCTCCGAGCTTCGTCCGGAGACACGATCCCTTCCTTCACGAGCTTCACGAGCGCCTGGTCGAAGGTCTGCATCCCGTAGAAGTCGCCACCCGCGATCACCTCGAGGATGCCCGCCGTCTCGTTCGGGTCCACGATCCTGTCGAACACACGGCCGGTGTTGACCAGGACCTCGACGACCGGGACACGGCCCTTGCCGTCCGCGCGACCTACGAGGCGCTGCGACACGATCCCGCGCAACGCCCCCGCGAACGACGAACGGATCTCACGTTGCTGCTGGGGCGGGAACAGGTCCAGTACCCGGTTGATCGTCTCCATCGCATCGATCGTGTGGAGGGTCGAGATCACGAGGTGGCCCGTTTCCGCTGCCTGGATCGCGGCGAGGGCCGATTCCGCGTCGCGGATCTCGCCGATGAAGATGACGTCCGGGTCTTGGCGGATCACGTGTCGAAGCGCGGTCGCGTACGAATCGGTGTCGATGCCGATCTCGCGCTGCTGGACGATCGAGAGCTGATCGTCGTGGACCACTTCGATCGGGTCCTCGACCGTGATGATGTGCGTCCGGCGGGTGCGGTTGATGTGGCCGATCATGGACGCGATCGTCGTGGTCTTCCCTGTCCCGGTAGGACCGGTGATCAAGATCAGGCCCCGAGGAGAGCTCGACAGGGTCACCAGCACCGGTGGAAGGCGAAGCTCTTCGAACGTGGGCACCTCGGCGCGGACACGCCGGATCGCGAGCCCGATCACTCCGCGCTGACGGAAGACGTTCACACGGAATCGCCCGACACCCGAAAGCGTGTAGCCGAGGTCGGCCTCGTTCGTCTGCTCGAACTCCCGCGTCTTGTGCTCGGTCATCAATGCGGAAGCGAAGCGGTCGGTGTCCGCTGCCGAGAGGTAGCCGAGGTCGGCCGGCGACAGTTCGCCGTCCACGCGCACGAAGGGCACGTTCCCCGCCTTCAGGTGGAGATCGCTCGCTCCGCGCTCGACCGTGTATCGCAGCAGTTCATCGATGTCCATGCCGGACCGACGCTCCTTCATCCCATCTTGGCGCGCCTCATCCGGCGCTTGGGTTCAAGCATCGGCGTGAGGGCCCGGAGACCTGAGGATCCGAACCTAGAATCAGCCCGGATGGAGAAGGCCGGCCAACCACGGAAGGGCGAGGGTGGAGGGGCGGCGGCGGGCGGCGCGAAGCGACGCCGACGCCGCCGCCCCAAACGGGCATCCGGACAGAAGGCTGAGAGCGCGGCGAAGACCGCGACCCCTCCCGCCACCAAGGCGGGAGCACCCCGCCGCGGCACGGCCGCCACACCTACGCGTTCGAAGAAGAGGAAAGGGACCTCGACCAAGGGCTCGCGCAAGAAGAAGTCGACGAAGGGGCGCCGAAAGGCACCCGCCCTCCCCACGAAGCGGGAGATCTCGGCGGGAGGCGTCGTCTATCGACGGCGCGACGACGAGATCGAGATCGTGCTCGCTTCCCGCCGCACTCGCCGCGGGGAGCTGGCCTGGGGTCTCGCGAAGGGAGGAATCGAAGACGACGAGTCCATGGAGGACGCGGCGATCCGGGAGGTCCGTGAGGAGACCGGGCTCATCGCAGAGATCGAATCGTCGCTCGGAGAGACCCGATACTTCTATGTCTGGGAGAACGTCCGCATCCGCAAGACCGTGCACTTCTTCCTGATGCGCCACACGGGTGGCGACATCGACGACCGGGACGACGAGATGGAGGAGATCCGTTGGTTCCCGCTCGAGCGCGCCCTCAAGCGCGCCGCCTATCGCGGTGAGCGCGACGTGCTCGTGCGAGCCGCAGAGCTGCTCCGTTGAGTCTGCTCCCATGACGTTGGGCGACATCGCGATCGGCGTAGCGATCGGTCTCGTGTCCGGAGTGCTCGCAGGGTTGTTCGGGGTCGGGGGCGGCATCGTGATGACCCCCGGTATCCAGGTGCTGCTCGGGGCTCCGCCCATCGTTGCGCTGGCCACGCCTCTGCCGGCGATCTTCCCGACCGCGCTCGCTGGCGCGCTCGCCTATCGGCGACGTGGCGAGCTCGACACCCACGCTGCCGTCCTGCTCGTGGGGCCAGGCCTCGCGGCCGCGGCCCTGGGCGCCTGGCTCACGGACTTCATCGACACGGCGATGCTGCTCCTCGTCACCGCGCTCCTCCTCGGCTGGCAGGCGGTTGCCATCGTTCGGGACACACGCGGGCACGGTCGCCGCGAGGCCCGTGAGGCGACGGCCCCGATCCTCGGGGGGATCGGGGCCGTCGCCGGCTTCGTGTCCGGACTCCTGGGTATCGGCGGCGGGCTGGTGATGGTTCCCCTACTGGCCGGGTGGCTCGGGATGCCTCTGAAGCGCGCCCTCGGCACGTCGCTCCTCGTGATCGTCGCACTGGTCGTGCCTGGCACGGTCGTTCACTCGGCCCTCGGCCATATCGACCTGGGGATCTGCCTGGCTCTCATGGTGGGAGGCGTGCCGGGAGCGCGCCTCGGCGCCGCGCTCGCGCTCGGCGCCAAGGAGCGCACCCTTCGGCTGATCGTCGGTGGAGGCCTCCTCGCGATCTCGGTCGGATACGCCATCGAACAGGTCACGAGGATGCTGGCTCGCTGAGCCCGGCGACTACGATTGGCGATCGGCATGAGCACCTCCCGCGGATCACGCCTCACCGTGAGCCTCCTCGCGATCCTTTGGATCGCCTCAACCGCGCGCGCCCAAGAGCCGAGCGAGCCGACTGCCCTGCTCCGTCTGGTCAGCCAGACTCCCTGGACCACTTCCAAGGAACCGATGCTCCGGCTGACGGTCGGTGTGCGCAACGACGGAGACGTGTCGATCGCGAGCCCGGTGATCGGATGGGCGATGGGACCCCGCGTCACGTCCCGCCTGCAGTACGAGACGGCACTCGAGCAGGGGCCGGCCTTCGCCGCATCCGCAGACACGGTGCCGCTCAGCGGGCCCCTGAGCCCCGGCGACTCCACGGAGGTGTCGATCCCGATCGACGTGTCCGAGATCCCGGGGAGCGTCGACCCAGAGGAATCGGGCGTGTATCCCCTGCAGCTCGCGGTCCGAAGCGAAGACGTCGACCACGATATCGCCGTCCTCACGACGGCTGCGATCCACGTCACGCAGAAGCCGCAGCGCCAGATCAAGTTCTCCTGGTGGACCGAGATCGCTTCACCGGTTGCGTTCGGCCCCGACGGAACGCTGGTCGATACCGGATTCGAGTCGACCCTCGAAGCGGGGGGCGGCATCGTGGCACAGGTCCAGGCGATCGCCGACCTCCTCGCGCAACCGAGATCTCGGGCGGCATTCGACCTCATCGTCTCCCCCGCTGCCCTCGATCAGCTGCGGCAGGCGGCCGACGGATACGAGCGGAGCGATGGGCAGGTCGTTGCGGAGAGCGAGGTCGTCCCTCGTACGTCGGCCGAGACTCTGAACCGTCTCCGAGCCATCGTCGCGAGCCCTCGGGTACGTGTACACGCGATGCCGTTCGCAGCCCCAAGGCTCCCGGCCCTGCTGTCCCCCGGACTCCGGACGCACCTCGAGGAGCAGTGGAGGCTGGGTGACGAAACGTTCGAACGGATCCTGGAGGAGCGGCCCGACCCCGCCGTCGCGCGTCCGCCAGGGCTCGTCTTCGACCAGGAGTCGGTCGACAGCCTGTCCGCTCGAGGCGTCAGCACCATCCTGGGCGCTGCCGATTCCGTCGATAGACCCCCGCAGCCCAACGACTTCGCTCCCCCGCCGGCTGCTGCCCTCTCTACGACCTCGGGTGTCAACGTCAACCTGATCCTTCCCGACCCTGGGACACAGGCGCTGTTTGGCGACCCGAAGCTCCTTACAGACCCCGTCCTCGCCGCGCAGGCGGTTCTCGGCGAGCTCGCCACGATCTGGCGGGAGCAGCCGGTGCCGGAAGGCGGCGTCGTCCGTGGGCTCGCGCTCGACCTTCCCCCAGAGCTGCCGGCCGGGATCTGGGGTGAGGCGATGGAGCGGCTCTCCGATGCGCCGTTCCTGGAGCCGGTCTACGCCGACGAACTCCCCTTCGAGGTGGAACCCGAGCCGGGCCCCGCCGCGCTCGACGCTTCCGCAACGGGAGGTTTCTCACGTGGATACGCCAACGACCTGGCGGCGACCGGGCGCCGGGTCGCCGCGTTCGAATCGATCCTCGAGGAGCCCGCCGGCGAGATCGACGTCCTCCGCCGCGCGTTGCTCTACGCGGAAGCCTCCCAGTACATCCAGAACGAAGGATCCGGCCAAGCCTGGATCGACTCGGTGAACCGCGTCATCGACAGAACGTTTTCGCAGCTGCAACCCGACACGTCGCGGCCGCTCACGTTCACGTCGCGCTCGGGGACCATCCCCCTTCGCATGGGCGACCCCGGCGACATGGTCGTGAACGTCAAGGTCGTGCTCGCGTCCGGTCGGGTCGAGTTCCTCGACGACAACGAGCGGACCGTGCGGCTGGACCAGGCCAACCAGGTGATCACCTTCCCGGTCGAGGTGAAGGCCGCCGGGCCGAGCAACATCGACGTCTTCGTGGTCTCGCCGAACGGGGGGGCGGTGATCTCGTCGAGCAGACTGGTGGTGAGGTCCACCGCGGTCAACCCGATCGCGCTGATCATCACGATCGGGGCCGGTCTCATCTTGATCGGGCTCTGGTCGAGGAGGTTGTTCCGGCGGCGGCACGCGTGAGCTCGGAGGAAGAACCCCCGCTGCGCGACAGCCGCGAATCGTTGATGCGGCACACCGCCGTGATGACGGTAGGGACCACCCTGTCCCGGCTGACGGGCTTCCTTCGGCTCACCGCGATGACCGCGACGCTCGGTGTCACGGTCAGCTCGCTGGGCTCGATCTACACGATCGCCAACCTCACGCCGAACATCGTCTACGAGCTGATCCTTGGCGGGATCCTCACCTCCGTCTTCGTGCCGGTCTTCGTCGATCGGATGGAGAGGATGGGATCGGCCGACGCTCGCGTAGTGGCGAACCGCGTGATGACGCTCGTCCTCGTGGTTCTCGTCGTGGTTGCCGCTCTTGGAGCCCTGTTCGCGGAACAGATCATCCGCCTGTACCTGGTCTCCTCGGACCTTCCCGACAGGGAGGCCCAGGTGCAGCTAGGGATCTTCTTCCTCCGCTGGTTCATGCCCCAGATCGTCTTCTACGGTGTCGGTGCGGTCGCCATCGGGCTCCTCCAGGCCCACCGCCGCTTCGCGGCGCCGATGTTCGCGCCGATCTTGAACAACCTCATCGTGATCGGCACGTTCATCGCGTATGCGATCGTCCGTGGCGATCGGCCGCCTCGGGTGGTCGGCATCACCACGGTCGAGCAAACCGTGCTGGCGGTCGGCACGACCCTTGGCGTGATCGCGATGACCGTCGCGCTGTGGCCGTCGCTGCGCTCGCTCGGGTACCGGCTCCACCTGCGCTTCGACTGGCGGCACGAGGCCGTTCGGCATCTCGTGCGGCTGGCGGCATGGGTGGCGCTCTACGTGGCCGCCAACCAACTCGCGTACGTCGTCATCATCGTGCTCAACAACCGCTTCAAGGCGGGGCCCCAGATCTACACCACCGCTTTCACGGTGTTCCAGCTCCCACATGCGATCTTCGCGGTGTCGATCTTCACGGCCATCCTGCCGGGGATGAGCGAGCGATGGTCGGCGGGGCATCCCGAAGGCGTACGAGCGCTCGTCTCGCGCGGACTGCGCGACACCGCCGTGGTGATCCTCCCTGCGGCGGTCGGCTTGCTGGTGCTCGCTCAGCCTATCTCGCGCCTCCTGTTCGAACACGGCGCAGCGACGCCGCGCGACTCCGCCGCGATCGCCGGGACCCTGCAGGGCTTCGCCGCCGGTCTCCTGTTCTTTTCCACGTTCCAGCTGCTCACCCGGACCTTCTACGCGATGCAGGACACCAGAACGCCGGCGCTCGTGAACGTGGTCGCCGGGATCGTGAACATCGGGGCGGCGCTCGCCTTCATCGAACTGCTGGACCTCGGCCTCCCAGGGATGGCGCTCGCCCACGCGACCTCCTACGCCGTCGGAGCCTGTGTCCTCCTCCTGCTCCTCCGGCGTCGTCTCGGGTCGATCGGCGGTGCTCGCATCGCCCGAACCGTCGCCAAGGCTTCCGTCGCCGCGATCGTGTCCGCCGTCGCGGCCGTCGGCGTGGTCCAGGCGTGGGAGGTACAGGGGGACGCAAGCGTGCTGGTCCAAGCGGCGCAGCTGGGTCTTGCCATCGTGGTCGGGGTGCTGGTGTTCCTGGTCTCGGCCCTTATCCTGCGAATCGAAGAGGCCGATGACCTAAGGAGGGCCATCTTCAGGAGGTTCCGCGGGTGAACGTGCGACGCGACGAAGCCGGACTGATCGGGAAGATGTTCGCCGTCTGGCTCCTCGTCCTGGTGCTCCTCGCGGTCGCGGCGATCGACGCCGGGTCGATCGCGTTCACGACCTACAAGCTCGCGGACGCGGGCGCGGCGGCGGCGAGCGAAGGCGCGCGTGTGTACAAACGGTCGCACAACGTCCGGGATACCTGTGAACGGGTGGCGAAGCTGTTGTCGGAGGAAGAGCCCACAGCGAGGCTGGCCCGAGGAGGGTGCAGGATCGAAGGGCCGACCGGCATGGTCACCGTGAAAATCAAGAAGCAGGCGAACACCCTGGTGGCGCACCGGATCCCGTGGACGAAGGAGTTCGCCCGGGTGGTCGTCACGGAGACCGCCGGGCCACCGTCCCTGTAGCGTTCCCACGGTGGACGCCTCCGAGACGGACGAACGCCTCGTCCGGCGGTTCCAGGAAGGGAGCGCTGACGCCTTCGAGGTCCTCGTCCAGCGTCACGGAAACCGGGTCTTCAACCTGTGCCTCAGGATCTTGGGGGACCCGGAGGAAGCCGCCGACGCATCACAAGACACGTTCCTCAGCGCCCTCCGGAAGCTCAACACCTTCCGGGGTGATTCCGCGTTCACGACCTGGCTCCATCGGGTCACGGTCAACGCCTGCTACGACTCCCTGAGACGGAAGCGTCGTCGGCCTCTGCTCCAGCTCGTGAGAGACGGGGAGGGGGAGACGCCCGAGCCGTCGCTCCCCGCCCCGGACCACGCCGATCAGGTGGTGTTCTCTGTCGATGTCGCGAATGCGCTGATGGAGGTCCCTGAGGAATTCCGAGTGGTGCTCGTCATGGCTGACGTGGAAGACCTTCCGTACGACGAGATCGCTCGCGTGCTGGAGATCCCGGTCGGGACCGTGAAATCGAGGGTCTTCCGGGGTCGTGCAGCGCTAGGGCGGGCGCTCGGCGCGGCGAGAGGGGAACCCTCGGGAGCGTCACGGGCGTCAGAGGAAGAGGCATGAATCATCCTTACGAACTGCTCGCCGACCTCGTAGACGGCACGCTGGACGAGGGCGACCTCGCCGGGGTACAGGCGCACCTGGATGACTGCGCCTCCTGTCGCGAGGACGTCGCCCACGCGACCGCAGGACGCGAATCGGCTCGGTCAGTGCCCCAGGCGACCGCTCCGACGGATCTGCACCAGCGCATCGTGGCCGCGGCCGGCGGCCACGGCCGTTGGACCCCCGCCTGGTACCGGTGGGCCGGCGTGGCCGCAGCCGCCGCGGTGGTCGTCGCCATCGCGATCGCCCTTCCCAACGTCGGGGGGGGTGATGAGCCCCCCGGCTCCCGTGAGAACGCTCCCGCGGCGGTCGATGCCGCCAGATCGCAAGCGGCGGGCGTCGTCTCCGCCGAGGGCGTCGCGACGAGCGTCCAGGACAAGGATTACAGCGGGGAGGACCTCCAGAAGCTCGCCAGCGCTTCCCGCTCGGAGGCCCTGTCCTCCGCACAGGAGGATGCGCCGACGAGCGAGATCACCGATCCCGCCGCGGCGGTCCGGTGCGTGGCGCAGGCCACCCAAGAGGGGGCGACCGGGCGGCTGACTCGGCTCATCCAGGCCAGGTTCGAGGGCCAGGACGCCTACATCGCCGTCTACCTGGAGGGCCCGGGAGCAGACCAGCGACCAGGCCTCGTCGCGCTGTGGGTGGCCGCCCGCGACAACTGCT
The DNA here is from genome assembly GCA_963842295.1 of uncultured Actinomycetota bacterium. Taxonomy (GTDB): domain Bacteria; phylum Actinomycetota; class UBA4738; order UBA4738; family HRBIN12; genus JAJNBA01. The sequence goes on from CAWJFY010000011.1 coordinate 145,233, forward strand.
CACTCCTCTCCTTGGCGTTCTCTCAGATCTAAGGTGCCGCTCCTGGCGGGAAGGAAGCGCTGAGGCCCGGCGTTCAGAGCGTGTGGGAGGATTGACACGCATGACCACCGAGCGCACGAACGACGTCCGGAACGTGATCGTGATCGGCTCGGGCCCCGCCGGGTTCACCGCCGCGCTCTACGCGGCGCGCGCCAACCTCGAACCGCTGGTCCTGAAGGGCCTCGAGGCAGGGGGCCAGCTGATGCTCACCACGGACGTCGAGAACTATCCAGGCTTCGCCGACGGGATCTTGGGTCCGGAGCTCATGGATCAGATGGAGAAGCAGGCTGCCCGCTTCGGGGCCGAGATCCTCTCGGTCCACGTGACGCGGGTCGACTTCTCAGCCCGGCCTTTCGGCGTCTGGGCGGGTGATCAGGAATGGCGCGCCCGGAGTGTGGTGATCGCCACGGGCGCGACCGCGAAGTGGATCGACGTGCCTGGCGAGGAGAGGCTCCGCGGCCGAGGGGTCTCCGCGTGCGCGACCTGCGACGGCTTCTTCTTCCGCGATCGCGAGCTGGTCGTCGTCGGTGGTGGCGACTCGGCGATGGAAGAAGCGACCTTCCTCACGAAGTTCGCATCCAAGGTCAGGATCGTGCACAGGCGAGACGAGTTCCGCGCATCGAAGATCATGCAGGACCGAGCCCTGGCGAACGAGAAGATCGAGGTGATCTGGAACGCGGAGGTGGTGGACGTTCTCGGAGACGATGCCGTGACCGGGGTCCGCCTGCGCGATACGACCACGGGTGAGACCCGGGAGCTCCGGACGGACGGCGTCTTCGTCGCGATCGGTCACACGCCGAACACCGAGCTCTTCCGCGACTGGTTGGACCTCGACGCCGACGGGTACATCGTCGTGCGGGAGCCGCGCACCCACACCTCCGTCGATGGCGTGTTCGCGGCGGGCGATGTCACTGATCGGATCTACCGTCAGGCCGTAACCGCTGCCGGACAGGGATGCAAGGGCGCGATGGATGCGGAGAAACTGCTCGAGGCCGAGGCACACGCCGCCGTCTGAGGGGCGGGAATCTTCGTAGTCAGCGGGACGTTCTGGGCAGGGGAGTTGACCGTCGGGCACATGTGCCCGACGGACCGAGAGGAGAAGAGATGGCGAACATCGGAGATGTGAACGACATCGAGTTCCAGGCCAGCGTGCTGGATTCGGAGACCCCGGTTCTCGTGGACTTCTGGGCCGAGTGGTGCGTGCCGTGCCACATGGTCTCCCCAGTGGTCGAGGAGATCGGCCAGGAGAAGGGTCTCGATCTGAAGGTCGCCAAGCTGAACATCGATGACAACCCGGACGCCACGCGTACGTACGGCGTCATGTCCATCCCCTCACTGATCCTCTTCAAGGCAGGCAAGGAGGTCGTCAGGGTCACGGGCGCACGGCCCAAGGACGCGATCCTGCGCGACCTCGACCCGCACCTGTCCTAGGACACACTCCCGTCTGGGTCGGGACGCGACGGTTGCCGTCGTGTCCTGGCCCCACGCAGACTCGGACCCATGCATCTCTACCGTGTGGGGGACCGTGGCCCGGAGGTCATCGACATCCAGTCGAGGCTGACAGCCCTCGGGGCCGTCCTGGACGACTCGGAGCGCGACGGCACATTCGGCTCCACGACGGAGGCGGCCGTCCGATCGTTCCAAACGGAGCGGCATCTCCTGGTCGACGGTCTCGTCGGTCCCGACACGTGGGAACAACTCGTCGAGGCAGGATGGCAGCTCGGTGATCGCACCCTGTACCACCGAGCCCCTCTGTTCCGGGGGGACGACGTCCGCGAGCTCCAGCGGAAGTTGAACGCTCTCGGATTCGACAGCGGGAAGGAAGATGGGTTGTACGGTCCGCGGACCGACGGCGCACTCAGGCTCTTCCAGCGAAACGTCGGCGACGAACCGGATGGGATCGTCGGGCCGCACACACTCTCGGTCCTTCGCCGGATGCGCCCGCTCGACGCGGTTCCCTCTCGCGCACTCGTCCGTGAACGGGAGGAGCTGACGGCGACTCGCGGCCCGATCGAAGGGCGCGTGATCGCGGTCGATGTGGGTGACGGGCGGGACGACGACATCCACCGTCGCGCCGCCCAGGCGCTCGTCCTCGCACTCCAGGCCGTGGGCGCCGACCCGCGTCTCCTCGTGCTGGCCCACGACGCGTCCGCGCCGACCGACCGGGCCCGGCTCGCGAACGAGGCCGGCGCGGCCGCGTCGATCACGGTCGAGCTCACGATCGGGGACCGCGAAGGCGACGGCGGTCCCGTCTGCTCGTATTTCGGTAGCCGGACCACCCATTCCCCTTCGGGATTAGTTTTGGCGCAACTGATCTTGGAGGAGCTCGAGGCCGAGCTCGGCCTTTCCGGCAGACTCCGGCCGCTCACGATCGCTCCCCTGCGTGAGACCCGGATGCCGGCCGTTCAGGTGGAGCCGCTCAACGGGTCCGGAGAGACAGAACAGAAGCTCCTGAGCGATCCGAACCTCCCGTCACGCGTCGCCCGTGCGGTCGCCGCCGGAGTTGGGCGCTTCTTCTCCGGCTAGCTCGTCCGCCGCCCCCGGGACGAAAGTGCGAGCAACACTCCCAAGATCGCACCGAGGATCGACGCTCGGAGAGCTCGCTCCCGCTCGGTACGATATGACCGTTGCTCGATCATCGGCCGGTAGGGTATCCGCCGGCGAGGCATCCCTCAGGAGCTCGAACGTGTCATCAGACGGATCCGTCGTCGTCATCATCGTCGTCCTCGCGCTGGCCGCCTTCCTCGTCTGGCTCTGGGCGCTCGTCGATGTGGTCAACGTAGCTGACGATTCGATGTTCAGGGCGGGGAACAAGCTGGTGTGGGTGCTCGTGATCGTGCTCGCGGGCGTGGTTGGCGCCATCATCTACCTGGTGGTCGGGCGTCCCTCGCCTGACGGTCTATCGGGCGGATCCGCTCCTCCCCCGGCTCCGAACCTGCCACCCCCGCCTCCGCCCGGCGCCATCGGCTGACTTCGCATCCCACAAGGCTGCCCCGAAAGAGCCGCATCCTCCTTCAGGGAACGGACATCGTGTGTTCACGGGCTTCATCGGGGCGATCGTCTACCTCGCGGTCGGACGCCCCTCGCCTGGCGGCGGGGTGGCCGGACCTCCGTCATTCGTCGATCCGAACCAGCCACCGCCTCCTCCGCCAGGCGCCATCGGCTGAGGTCATCCCGTCGCCGGCGCCGATGATCCACTCACCGTATGATGATGTCATTCAGTCGGGTGCGAGACCCGGGCCCGAGCCGATGATCTCGGAGACGATCCGTTCCAGGTCGTCGGGGGAGCCGAAGTCGATCAGGACCTGGCCCCGCTTTCGCCCCATCCGGATCACGACACGGGTGGCGAGCTGCTCAGAGAGGATCTCTTCGACCTCCGCGAGGTTGGGGTCGTCCGGCTCAGCGGCCGGAGCCTTCTTCTTCGGCGCGGACTCGGTCGGCGCCTCGATGAACCTCCGGACGATCTCCTCTGTCTCACGAACGGAAAGGTCCTCGGCGGCGATCCGGAGCGACAGCGACGTGATCGCTTCTGTGTCGCCCAGCGCGAGGAGCGCTCGCGCGTGGCCGGCGGAGATCCTCTCGTCGGTGAGGAGCTGCTGCACCTCGAGCGGTAGCGCAAGCAACCGGATGGTGTTGGCGATGTGGGAACGCGACACCCCGACCCGGTCGGCGAGCTCTTCTTGCTTCAGCCCGAGCTCGTCCAGGAGCTGCCGGAACGCCTCTCCCAGCTCAATCGGATTGAGGTCTTCACGATGGATGTTCTCGATGAGGGCTTCCCTGAGCAGGTCCGAGTCGTCCGAGTCCCGCAGGACGACCGGCACCGTGGCGAGGCCGGCCAGCTTCGCAGCACGGAGCCTCCGCTCCCCCGTGACGACTTCGTAGCCCTGATCGGTCCTGCGCACGACGATCGGCTGCAGGATCCCCACCTCGCGGATCGAAGCCGCGAGGTCAGCGAGGGTCGCGTCGTCGAACCGGCTCCTCGGCTGCTTCGGGTTGGGTGAGATCGCGTTGGCGGGCACCTCGAGGAGCCCCGTGCTCGTATCCCCCGCTTCCGGCGCACCTGGGATCAGCGCCGAGAGCCCGCGTCCCAGACCCCCACGTTTGGGCATCAATCGCCTCCCTTGCGGAACATACGCCACCGTCGCTTGCGGCCCCCCTCGTCATCCAACGTGGCCCCGATATCCGTCATCCCCTCGTCCGATTCGCGGGAGCCCGGTGGGGGTGGAGTCTCCTCACGCGATGCCTCGATGTCGATGTCCGGATGCTCCTCGATCACGACCACCCTTCGCTGCGGCAGCTCGCCCGCAGGAACAGGGCTCGAGGGCCTCTTGACCCTGGGTTCGAGCTCGGCGGGAGGCTCCTCCCACAGATCCCCCTCCGGGGGCTCGGAGGGGGGCTTCGACCGAGGCGGCACGTCCATACCGGCGGGAAGGGAAGCTTCGACCGGTGGTTGCGCCTCTGATTCGAGCGGTCCGGGGTCAGGCTCGTCAGGTCGCGGCTGGGAGGACGCGACGGGCGCCTCCTCCGGGGTCGCCCCCTCCTGGCCCTCTTCATCAGGGCCTTCAGCACTCGCGATCTCACGGATCGTTCCTTCCTCGTCAGCCGTCGCCACCTCGTCGACCCGGGTCATTTCGGCGATAGGCATCTCATCGAACAACGGCATCGGCGCATCTGGCGGTGGCCGAAGCGCGACCTCTCGCGCCAGCTGGCGATACGCCTCCGCGCCTTTGGACTTCGGGTCGTACACGGTGATCGGCTGTCCGAAGCCGGGGGCTTCGGAGAGCCGAACCGTTCGCGGGATGATGACCCCGTACACGAGATCGCCGAAGTACCGCTGCACCTCGTGGACAACCTGCTCGGAGAGCTTCGTCCGGGGGTCGAACATCGTCATGACGATGCCCGAGAGTCTGAGGCCAGAGTTGATGTTCTGCTGGACCAACGAGACGTTCCGGAGAAGCTGCCCCAGCCCTTCGAGGGCGTAGTACTCGCACTGGATCGGGACGATGAGCTCCTCCGCCGCGGTGAGCGCATTGATGGTCAGGAGGCCGAGGGAGGGAGGGCAGTCGAGCAGGATGAAGTCATACACTCCCTCCAAGACCGGCTCGATCGCCTTTTTCAGCCGGGACTCGCGGGAGAACTGAGAAACCAGTTCGATCTCCGCTCCCGCCAGGTCGATCGTCGCGGGAACCGCGTGCAAGCGGTCCACGGGTGTATGCACGATGGCGCGCTCGATGTGCGCTTCTGAGACGACAACGTCATACACCGTTACCTCTCGTGCGTCGTGCCGGATCCCCATACCGGTCGAGGCGTTGCCCTGGGGATCAAGGTCGGCCACCAGCACGCGATAGCCGATGTCTGCGAGCGCAGCGCCGAGACTGACGGCCGTCGTGCTCTTCCCCACTCCGCCCTTCTGATTCGCGATCGCGATGACCCGAGCCCTACCGGGGGTCTGGGGAACGACGGGTCGCTTCTTCTTCGAGGCCGCTTTGGGCTTGGCCGGGGCGGACTCAGTGGTCGTGGCCGGCGCCACGGGTTGGGGCGTGCTGGCGGAGACCTTGCTCACTGTCGGGTCATGATAACGATGGGTCCGCCGCTTTCAAGAGTCGGATCTCCGACAGCTCGCACTCGGGCGTCAGGCGGCGTGTCGTCGCTCTCGAACGTCCTGCCCGCCCAATAGATGAGGTCTCCTCCCGGATCCAGCAGAGCCTGGGCGACGCTCCAGCTTCTCCGCACGTCTCCGAATCCCCTCGCGAGACACACGTCGAAGCCCGAGACGAGCTCTTCCGCAGGCTCGGGGAACACCCGCACGTTGGGCAGCCGGAGCGTCTGGACGGCCAGCTCGAGGAAGGCGGCTCTGGCTTGCCGGGGCTCGGCCAGCGTGACCCCCAGGTCGGGCCGCGCCACGGCGATCGGGAGACCAGGGAGACCGGCGCCGGACCCGAGGTCGACGATCCGTTCGGCCCCTGTCGAGAGATAGGCGATGGCTCGGAGGCTGTCCAGGATGTGGCGGGTGTGGAGGTGACCGGCATCGGAAGCGGCAACCATGCCACGGGGAACCGCCTGAACGATGAGCAGCTCCTCATAGCGGCCAAGGCTCTCGACCTGCGCCGGGGAAAGCTCGCCGGAGGTCCAACCCTCATGTTTCACGTGAAACACGGCCCTTCTGGAGATCCGCCGTGCCCGGGTGCCTAAGTGGCGCGAACGACTACGAACCTATCGGGATCGACGCCTTCGGAGACACTCTCCAAGCCCTCGAATTCGCCAACGACGTCGTGGACCAGCTTGCGCTCGTAGGCGTTCATCGGGTCAAGCTGCTCCTCCGTCCCGGTCCGCTGGACCCGCTCAGCGACCTCCCGGGCCTGCTCGACCAGCCGGTCCTCTTGGCGCTTCCGATAGTCACCGACGTCCACCAGCACCCGGATCCGGTCATCCATCCGACGCCCCACCGCGGTGCGGGCAAGCTCCTGGATGGCATCCAAGGTCTGCCCGTGGCGACCGATCAGCAGGGCCATGTCGTCCTCGGGCCCGTCGACGATGTCGACGTAGACATGTCCCCGACGGGTCGTCGGCTCCGCGATGGCATCGATCCCCATGCGCTCGAGGAGCTCCTCGACGAAGTCCGCGATCGCGTCCGCTTGCTCCTCGAGGTCGACCTCATTCAAGTCCGCCGACCCACCTTCCCCCTGTCGGCGCTCAGATCCTTGTGGCTCTCGATCCATGGGCTACCTCCCGGGCCGCTTCGGGCGGTTGGGCCCCGACCCCTTGGGTCGTCCCGACCCGCCCTTCGTGTTCTTCCCCGATCCTCCCTTTCCCGATGAGCGTGGAGGGGGCTTGCGCAGGGGCTCGGGTTCGCCCTGGCGGCGTTTCCGCTCGTTCTCAGCTCGCTCCATGAGCTGGCCCATGAAGCCGCGCCTCGGCTTCTCGGGGCTGGCAGTGGCTGCCTTGGCCTTTGCTTGCGTGAGGCGGCGGTCCATCGCTGCCGGCCCGATGTGTCCGAGTCTCAGCATCATGGCTTGCTGGCCGATCTGGAAAAGGTTGGATACGGTCCAGTAGAGGACCAGGCCGGCTGGGAATGCGAAGCCGAAGATCCCGAACATGATCGGCATCACTTTGGTGATGATCTGAGTCTGCGAGTTCTGGGCGGAGGATGGGGTGGCCTTTTGCGTCTGGCGGCTCGAATAGAAGGTGGTTCCGATCATGAGCGCCAGGAGCGCGTAGTAAGGGATGCGGTCGGGGATGGAGTTTCCGCAATCCAGCGTGTCGCCCGTCGGCTTCCGTTCTGTGTTGAGCACCGGGACGGTCTTGCCCGCTTGCTGAGGAGAGCACTGGAGGTTCATCGTGAGGAAGTACATCCCTGGCTGGTTGTGCTGCGTGACATCGATGAAGAGCTGAGAGTCCTCGGGAAGGTGGTTGTCCTTGTACTCGACCACTCCTGGTGTATCCGGGTCTTCGGGCAAGGGGACCGGTGCTCGGATGACTGAGTACATGGCGATCAGGATCGGGAACTGCAGGAGGAGGGGAAGGCAGCCGCCGAGCGGGTTGACCCCATACTCCTGATAGAGCTTCATCGTTTGCTCTTGGACCTTCTGCTTGTTGCCCTTGTACTTCTTCTGGATCTCCTTGATCTTCGGCTGCAAGGCCTGCATCGCTTGCATCGACTTGATCTGCTTGATGCCCAGGGGGAGCAGGACGACCCGGAACACGATCGTAAGGATGATGATCGCGAAGCCGAGGTTGCCCGTGAGGTCATAGAGCCACGCCAGCAGCCACCCGATCGCGTCGAGGAGAGCTTGGAAGGGACCGATCTCAGCCAGCACGGGGCCCTCCCACGGCATGGGGGTCGCGTATGGCGGCATCATACGAACCCTTCGTCGGAACGGGGTCGAAGCCACCTCGCCCGAAGGGGTTGCAGCGGAGCACCCGTCGGACCGCCAAGAGAGAACCCCTCATGGCTCCGTGGGTCCGGATCGCTTCCTCGGCATAGTGGGAGCAGGTGGGGGAGAACCGGCACTGACCTCCCAGCCACCAGGACAGCGTGAGGCGGTACAACGCGATCACGCCGAGCAGGAACAGCCGCACGGGGGCGCCGGCGTGCCACAGGAGCCGCCGAACGGATGTCATCGGCGCCTCTCTCCGCGCCCGAGCAGTTCGGTCATCTCTATGATCAGATCCTGAGTTCGGGCGCCCCGGATGCCCTCGCGAGCCACCAAGACGATGTCGTGTTCTTCCATCCCTCGCGGCGCGACCTCGCGGAGCGCCGCCCGAAGGAGCCGCCGCGCTCGGTTCCGCTGCACCGCGCCGCCGATCTTCTTGCCGGCGACCAGCGCGAACTCCCCTGAGCCGGGGGCGAGAAACAGTACCACCCGCTTGCCGTGCACCGGCCTGCCGTCACGGAAGACCCGCTGGATCCCCGCAGTCCGCACCGTTTCGATCAGCGAGAGACGGTGAGCCGGGTTCGGCCCTTGCGGCGTCTCGCGGCGAGGATCGCCCGACCGGCTCTCGTCCGCATCCGCAAACGGAAGCCGTGCGTCTTCGCCCGGCGTCGCGTATTCGGTTGGTACGTACGCTTCCCCTTGGCCATCCTCGGATCCCCTGCGAAAAGGAAGGCCGGCTGCGCGCCGACCGAGGGCGGAAGTATACGGAAACTTCCCAGGATGGAGGGGTTGACAACAGAAAGAGCGTCAAGACGACGCTGGTCGGTCGCGTTGTGGAAAAACCCGGTGCTATAGTCCGCCCCGCACTTCCCCGGGGTGATGGGGCCCCCGGTGACCTCTGACCCCGAGGCTTCTCGGATGTGGGTTATCCACCGTTGTGGAAAGGCTCTGTGGAATCTCCGATGGCAGTTGCATTGCCTGATCAAGAAGCGCGGCGGACCTGGTCGGCGGTGCTCGATCGGGCCCGTACCGAGCTCCCAGAGACCACGTTCCTGATGTGGTTCACCGACGTGCGCCCGATCGGACTCCACGAGGAAGTGCTCTCTCTCGCTGTTCCGAGCCAGTTCGTACGAGAACGCTTACAGCACAACCACCTTGGGCTTATCGAAGAGGCGGCGGGGAGTGCATCGGGCCACCCGGTCAAGATCGAGATGGAGGTGGACGAGGCGATCCGTCACGAGGAGGGTCCACTGGTCGATCTGACCAATGTGCCTCCGGCCGCCTACGCGGCGATCGGCGCGCCGCCGACCGCCGCACCTGTCGCGGGAAGGCCGCTCGGAGCACCCGGCCTCCCGTTCCCCAACTACACGTTCGACGCGTTCGTGCCGGGTCCGTCCAGTCGGTTCGCGCATGCGGCCGCGATGGCTGTGGCCGAAGCGCCGCTGTCGACCGCGTACAACCCGCTCTTCATCTACGGTGGCACCGGCCTCGGCAAGACGCACCTTCTGCTCGCGATCGGTCACCATATCTGGCGATTGATGCCCGACACCCGGATCAAGTACGTGACCTCCGAACAGTTCGTCACGGAGTTCATCAAGGCCGTGCGCGAGCGACAGGGCGACGCCTTCCGCCACAAGTACCGCGAGGTGGACATCCTGCTGGTCGACGACATCCAGTTCCTCGCCAAACGCGAAGAGACCCAGACCGAGTTCTTCCACACGTTCAACCATCTCCACGGCGCCGGCCGGCAGATCGTGATCGCGTCGGATCGCCCGCCGCACGAGCTCTCGGGGCTGGAGGAACGGCTGGTGAGTCGGTTCCGATGGGGGCTCTGTGTGGACGTCCAGCCCCCGGACCTCGAGACACGGATCGCGATCCTGCAATTGAAGGCCGAGCGCGAGAACATCCCCGCGGTCGTGCCCGAGGTGATCGAGTTCGTCGCTTCCAAGTTCGACCAGTCGGTGCGCGAGCTCGAGGGGGCTTTGGTCCGCGTCGTGGCCTGGTCGGAGCTCACACGGCAGCCGATCGACATCGAGCTCGCGGAGCGCGCGCTCCAGGACCTGATCCCCCAGACGGAGCACGAGATACCGCCGCCGCTGATCCTCGAGGAAACGGCGACGTACTTCCAGTTCTCGACCGGTGACCTCGTCTCGAAGTCACGTTCTCGTCCCCTCACGCAGGCCAGACACATCGCCATGTACCTCATGCGCGAGTGCACCGGCCTCTCCTTGGTCAAGATCGGCGAGATCTTCGGCGGTCGTGACCACACCACGGCTCTCCACGGCATCAAGAAGGTGGAGGACGAGATGCGCTCTCGCGATGACACGTTCCGACAGGTCCAGGACCTCACGCGGATCATCCGCAGTCGTGTCCGTGGACTGGTGTGATACCGGTGGATATCGTCGTGGGATCCGCTTCGTGGGCCGAGGCAGGATCGGGCGAGTGGGGGAGCGCCGAACGATGTCCACCATCCATCCACGGTGTCGCGCATGTCGGACACACCCGCTACCCTGCGCAGACGAACCGCTCATGCACATTCCCACCACCCCTACTACTGCTTCTTACTTAAAGAGAACCTAGAAGCATCAGGAGGTTTGCGATGAAGTTCCGATGCGATCGCGACGGGCTCTCGGAGGCGCTGCAGATCGTGCAACGCGGCGTGTCCTCGCGTCCGGGGATCCCGGCGCTCACCGGGGTGCTGCTAGATGCGACAGAGGACGGCACCCTCACACTCACCACGACCGATCTGGAGGTCTCGGCCAGGCTCTCCATCGGCGTCCAGGTCCAGGAAGCGGGAACGGCCCTCGTGCCGGCGCGGCTGCTCACCGACACGGTGAAGTCGCTGTCGGAGGCCCCCGTGGACTTCGAGACGGACCGGTCGCAGGCCCATATCCGCTGCGCTGCCTATGAAGGCGCGCTCCGGCTGTTGCCCGCCGAAGACTTCCCAGGGGTGCAGGAGCCCTCTGGAACGGCGATCTCGGCCGAGCCTGCGGCGTTCGCGGAGGCGGTGGGGCAGGTCGCGAGAGCCGCGTCCCGTGACGAGGCCCGGCCCGTCCTCACCGGGGTGCTGCTCGAGATCAGCAGAGAAGGCGTCGTCCTGGTGGCCACCGACTCTTACCGGCTCGCGGTTCGAGATCTCGTCGCGACTGCGGACGGCGAAGCCAAAGCGATCGTCCCGGAACGCGCACTGACCGAGGCCGGCCGTGCCGCGGTCGACCAGAAGGCCGAGGTGGAGGCGTTCACCAACGGGTCGCAGATCGCGTTCCGGGTCGGTGCACTGACGCTCACGTCCCGCCTGATCGAAGGCGAGTTCCCCAACTACCGGCAGCTCCTGCCGGAGACCTATGAGGCTCGCCTCACCATCTCCCGCCAGCAATTGTTGGAGGCCGTGCGCCGCGTCGGGCTCCTCGCGCGCGACACGACGCCGGTGCGGATGGAGTTCAACGCGCTCGGCGTGAAGCTCTCGTCCTCGAGCCCCGATCTCGGGCAAGCCGTCGAGACGGTCGAGGCTCGATACGAGGGCGAGGACCTGACCGCCGCGTTCAACCCCCAGTACCTGGTGGACGGGCTGACCGCGGCCACGGGCGAGAGTGTGCGGATCGACATCCGCGACGGATTGAAGCCAGGCGTCATCCGGGGCGAGGGTGACGAGCTCACGTACCTGGTGATGCCGGTCCGTCTCCCCGCCGCGGTCGGCTGACGCGCGGCGAGCGCGGGACGGATGCACCTGGAGTGGCTGGAGCTCCGGGACTTCAGGAACCACCGGCGAACGGCCGTGGAGCGGATCCCGGAGGGGCTGACCGTGGTCGTGGGGCCGAACGGAGAGGGCAAGACCAACCTGTTGGAGGGGATGTTCTTCCTCTACGCGCTGCGCTCCCCGAGAACCTCGACGAACGCATCTCTTGTCCGGGAGGGTGCCGATGAGGGGTACGCGAGGGGGGAGTTCGAGGGGAAGGAAGGACGAGCCCTGGTCGAGGTGGAGATCCCGCGCAAGGGCGCCAGTCGCGTGAAGCTGAACAAGAGCCCCCTCCGACGCAAGCGCGAGCTCCGTCGGCAGGTCCGGTCGGTGCTCTTCGGTCCCTTCGATCTGCCGGTCGTGATCGGGGATCCCTCCAAGCGCCGCGACCTCATGGATGAGGCCGTCGTCGCGCTCTGGCCGCTGAAGGACGGCGTCTCATCCGCGTACGACCGAGCGCTGCGGCAGCGGAATCGTCTCCTGAAGGAATGGGAGGGCGGACGCGGGGAGCCGACAGGGATGGATGCCTGGGACGAAGAGCTGATCCGCACCGGGGTGCAGGTGATCCAGGCGCGCGGTGAAGCCGTCGCGCGCATCGCCACCGGCGCGTCCCTCGAGTTCGAAGCGCTTGCCGGCTACGAGCTCGTGGTGGCGTATACGCCCAACGTTGCCGGCCCCGGCGCCGTCGAAGAGGCCTTCCGCGAGCAGTTGGCGGGGCGACGGGCCGATGAGCTCGTCCGCAGGACATCGCTCGTCGGCCCACACCGCGACGACTTGACCCTGGCGGTCCGTGATCTGGGCGCACGAGCATTCGGATCGCATGGTGAGACGTGGGGCGCCGCGCTCTGCCTGCGTCTCGGTCTCGCCGCGGCGATCGAGGCCGAGATCGGGGAGCCGCCGCTCTTGCTGGTCGACGATCCCTTCAGCGCTCTCGATCCCAGCCGCCGCGACCGCATCGCGCAACGCCTCGCGGACCGAGGCGGTCAGGTCGTGATCAGTGTTGCGGACGAGGCCGACGTGCCGTCGGCTTCGTCCGCGGTCTGGCAGGTCGAAGCCGGCGCCGTGACCGTGAGGGCCTGACGTGCCTCATTCGAAAGGGTTCCGTGGGCGGAACAGCGATCCCAGCCGGGAACCGGTCGAGCTCGGCGAGGTGATCGACAATCTGATGGCCGAACAGGTCTTCGCTCGAGGGATGCCGGTCGCGCAGCTCGCCGCCGCGTGGTCCTCGGTGGTGGGGGAGCGGCTGGCATCGGAGACGGCCCCGGCGACCCTCGAGGGGGGCGTCCTGACGGTCACAGCCACCTCCGGCCCCTGGGGGGTGCAGGCCCGATTCCTGCACGAGGAGATCAGGCGCCGGGCGGATGAAGCACTGGGCGGCGGCAAGATCACCTCCGTCCGGATCGTCGTGCGAAACCGCAGGTAGAAGGGCGATTTCAGCGACTCGAAATGCCATTCGAGTCACCTCCGATTGGTAGAATGTGGGGGTTCGTGCGACGGTCCCGCGCACGCCCCCGAGCTGTGACGCGTGGGGCGGCCTGCGCGGGGCACTGACGGGAGGACGATTGGCCACCGCGAAGGCGAAGAGGGACACCTACGACGCGCACAACATCCAGGTCCTCGAGGGCGTCGAGCACGTCAGGCTCCGTCCAGGGATGTACATCGGCACCACCAGTTCTCGCGGGATGCACCACCTCGTCTATGAGGTCGTCGACAACGCGGTCGACGAAGCGATGGCCGGCCGCGCCACCAAGATCGTCGTCACGATCCACACAGACAACAGCGTGTCGGTCCATGACGACGGTGCCGGGATCCCGGTCAAGCCGATCCCCAAGGCGAAGGATCGCCGTCCGGCGGTCGAGGTGGCGCTCACGACCCTGAACGCCGGAGGGAAGTTCGGCGGCGGCGGCTACAGCATCTCGGGTGGGCTTCACGGAGTCGGCGTGTCCGTGGTGAACGCGCTCTCGGCCAAGATGACGGCTGACGTCCAGCGCGATGGTTTCTCCTGGACCCAGGCTTACGCGCGCGGACGCTCCACGTCGAAGCTCATGAAGGGGAAGGCCACCAAGAAGACCGGCACGTCGATCCGCTTCTGGCCCGACGCCGAGATCTTCACCGAAGATATCGAGTTCAGGCGCTCGGAGCTCACGGATCGGCTCCGTGAACTGGCATTCTTGAACGCAGGTCTCGAGATCCAGCTCGTCGACGAGCGCGAGAAGCCCGTGCACAAGGACGTGTTCAAGTACAACGGCGGGCTCGTCGACTTCGTGAAGCATCTCGCCACGGGCAAAGATGCGATCACACGGGTGATCGCGATCGGCGACAAGGCCGAGGACGCGGAGGTCGAGCTCGCGCTCCAGTGGACGGCGGGCTATTCGGAGTCCGTGTACTCGTTCGCCAACACGATCAACACGCACGAAGGCGGCATGCACGAGGAAGGGCTCAAGAAAGCGCTCACCAACGTGTTGAACCGCTACGCCCGCTCCAAGGGTCTGCTGAAGGAGAAGGAGGACAACCTGATCGGCGAGGACGTGCGCGAAGGATTGGTCGCCATCCTGTCGGTCAAGCTCCGCAACCCGCAGTTCGAGGGACAGACCAAGACCAAGCTCGGGAACGCCACGATGCGTTCATTCGTGGAGACGACGGTGAATGCGCAGCTCGCCGAGTGGCTGGAGGAGCACCCCACCGAGGCGCGGCGGATCGTCCAGAAGACCCTCGCGGCAGCGAAGGCGAGGATGGCAGCCAAGCAGGCGCGCGACCTGACCAGGCGCAAGTCGTTCCTGGAGGGCGGGTCCTTGCCCGGCAAGCTCGCCGATTGCCAGCTGAGCGACCCGGCCTCGTGCGAGCTCTACATCGTCGAGGGGGACTCCGCGGGCGGCAGCGCCAAGCAGGCGCGCGACCCCGCGACCCAGGCGATCCTGCCGATCCGGGGGAAGATCCTGAACGTGGAGAAGGCGAGGCTCCACAAGATCCTCGAGAACATCGAGATCCAGGCGTTGATCACGGCGATCGGCACCGGGATCGGCGACGAGTTCGAGCTCGACAAGGCGCGGTACCACCGCATCGTCCTGATGGCCGACGCCGACGTGGACGGGGCACACATCCGCACGCTCCTGCTCACGTTCTTCTTCCGGAACATGCCGCAGCTGATCGACGCCGGCTACATGTACCTGGCGCAACCACCGCTGTACATGCTGAAGAACGGCAAGGCGGAGCAGTACTTCTACACGGAGCGCGAGTGGGATTCGTTCCGGAAGAAGAACGGCAACGGAGACAAGAAACTCGACCCACAGCGCTTCAAGGGCCTCGGGGAGATGGACGCGCATCAGCTCTGGGACACCACGATGGATCCGGAGCGGCGCACGTTGCTGCAGGTGACGCTCGAGGACGCGACCGCCGCCGATCGCCTCTTCACGATCCTGATGGGCGAAGACGTGCCGTCCCGCAAGGAGTTCATCGAGGCGAACGCGAGATACGTCTCGAACCTGGACGTGTAGGAGAGGGATGGCACAGGAAGGTTTGTTCGCGGGCCGCGTCGAGCCCATCCAGCTCGAGGACGAGATCCAGCGGTCGTTCCTCGACTACGCGATGTCCGTCATCGTCAGTCGAGCGCTCCCGGAGGTGCGCGACGGGCTGAAGCCGGTCCACCGCCGGATCCTCTGGTCGATGCTCGAGCAGGGGCTGCGCCCCGACCGGCCTCACCGGAAGTCGGCCAACGTCGTCGGCGGTGTGATGGCCAAGTACCACCCGCACGGCGACGCACCGATCTACGACGCACTCGTCCGGATGGCTCAGGAGTTCTCCCTCCGGCATCCCTTGATCGACCCTCACGGGAACTTCGGATCCGTCGACGGCGACCCACCCGCTGCGTCGCGTTACACGGAGGCCCGTCTCGCGCCCATCGCGATGGAGCTGCTGCGCGACATCGATGCGGAGACCGTCGACTTCGTCCCAACTACGACGGGTACGAGCAGCAGCCCGTGGTCTTGCCGTCGCGCTTCCCCAACCTGCTGGTGAACGGCTCGGGCGGGATCGCCGTCGGGATGGCGACGAACATCCCTCCGCACAACCTCGGCGAAGTGATCGACGCGGTCGTCCACAACCTCGAGCACCCCGAGGCGACGCCGAAGGACCTCATGAAGTTCGTCAAGGGACCTGACTTCCCGACGGGCGCGGTCATCATGGGTCGAGACGGCATCCGCGACGCGTACGAGACGGGGCGTGGCTCCATCAAGATCCGGGCCGTCGCCTCCGTCGAGGAAGGGTCGGCCGGTCGTGCGCGCATCGTCATCACCGAGCTGCCGTACCAGGTGAACAAAGCACGCCTCGCGGAGAAGATCGCCGATCTCGTCAAGTCCGGCAAGGTCAAGGACATCGCCGACCTCAAAGACCACTCGTCGGGCCGGGCCGGCATGCGCCTCGTGATCGACCTGAAGCGCGGCGCCAACCCCCAGGTCGTCCTGAACCAGCTCCACAAGCACACCCAGCTCCAGGAGTCCTTCGGCGTGATCATGCTGGCGCTCGTCGACGGCGTTCCTCGCACGCTGAACCTCGCCGAGATGATCGGCTACTACGTCGACCACCAGATCGACGTCGTCACGCGACGGACCAAGTACGACCTCCGGAAGGCCGAGGAGCGCGACCACATCGTCCAGGGCCTCCTGATCGCGCTCGATCATCTCGATGAGGTCATCAAGGTCATCCGTGGCTCGCAGGACGCGGAGCAAGCGCGCACCAAGCTGATGTCGACGTTCAAGCTCTCGGAGATCCAGGCGAACCACATCCTGGACATGCCGCTTCGCCGCCTCACGAAGCTCGCCAGGACGGAGCTCGAGCAGGAGCACAAGGATCTGCTCGCGAAGGTCAAGTACCTGAAGGCGCTCCTGAAGGATCCGAAGAAGATCCGTGGCGTGATCAAGGACGAGATCCTGCAGGTCAAGGACAAGCACGGGAACCCCCGACGGACGCAGATCAAGGCGGATGAGGGCTCGTTCGACGTCGAGGACCTGATCGCCGAGGAGGACGTGGTGATCACGGTGAGCCGCGCCGGCTACGTGAAGCGCGTGCCGATCGACACGTTCCGACGGCAGGGCAGAGGCGGCAAGGGAGTCCGCGGCGCGACGTTGAAGGAGGAAGACGTGGTTGCCGACGTCTTCACGACGACGACGCACAACTGGCTCCTGTTCTTCAGCACCAAGGGGAAGGTGTACCGGGTGAAGGTGCACGAGGTGCCCGACTCCTCGCGGACGGCTCGCGGCCTCTACGCCGCCAATCTCCCAGGGGTCGCGATCGCGGGAGACGAGCGCGTCTCGGCGGTCCTTCACCTCAAGGAGTACGATCCGAAGCGGTTCCTGCTCTTCGCCACGAAGAAGGGCATGGTCAAGAAGACCCCGCTTTCCGACTACGAGTCCGCCCGTACCGGCCTCGCGGCGATCAACCTGAAGCCCGGAGACGAGCTGATCGATGTGAAGCTCACCGACGGCAAGGACGAGGTCTTCCTCGTCTCACGCGGGGGGCAGGCGATCCGGTTCAAGGAGCAGCTCGTGCGACCCATGGGCCGTTCCACCGCGGGTGTGATCGGGATGCGGCTGACCGAGGACGACGAGGTGATCTCCCTCAGCCTGGCTTCGGAAGGTGAGGAGATGATCAGCGTCTCGCAAGAGGGCTACGGCAAGCGGTCGCCGCTCAAGGACTATCCCGTGAAAGGCCGCGGCGGGAAGGGAGTGATCGGCCACCAGATCACGAAGAAGACGGGGTTGCTCGCCGGCGCGTTCGTCGGGTCCAAGGAACAGGACCTGTTCGCGATCTCGTCCAGCGGGACCGTGATCCGCGTGCCGGCCGGGGAGATCCGACGGGTCGGCCGATCCAGCCAGGGCGTCCGCACGATGCGCGTCGGGGAAGGCGCCCACGTCGTCGCGCTCGCGCCGGTGATCATGCAGATGGAGGAGTAGGTCCTTCGACCGGGGGGAACCTCGGGGCATCATCGCGGGTTACTGCGATGATGTCGGAACTCCCATGAACATCGGACTCGGCTTCCTTGTCGAGGTCGTCGCGTTCGTGGCGGCCGCCTACGTCGTGGTTGCGCTACGGCATCGCCTCACGCAGTTGACGACCGACCTCGTGCTCGCTTCCATCGGCTGTGTGATGGGAGCGGGCGCCCTGCTGTTCCAGCAGGACGTCAGTCTCGCCAGCGGCGTGCTCGCACCGCCGTTCGCGGCGTTCCTCTTGGTGGCGCACGTGCGCGCGTGGGATGCAGCCGGCGTGACCCTGCCCCAGTGGGTGAACATCCCCCCGCTCGGCCGCAGGCAGGCGTACGCTAGCGGCCCAGCCGAGTCCGGGACGATCGAGGAACCCATGCAGCGACCGAGATCCACGACGCAGCCTGAGCCTGCCGGCGGGTTCGACCCCGAGCCTGCGGGCGGGTTCGATCCCGAGCCTGCGGGCGGGTTCGACCCCGAGCCCCTGCCCGGCGATGAGGAGCTCGCGCCGCCGGTCGAGCCGCTCCCGCCCGAGCCGGCCTGGCCGTCTACCGTCATCAGGGCCCGCGCCCAAACGCGCCTGCCGCGGAGAGGGGTGCGCCGTACCCGCGTTGAGGTCCGGAGGGTTGGGCCGCTGTCGGTTCTGAAGTTCTCGCTGATCTTCTACTTCTGCGTGTTCCTGGTGATCTACCTGGCGCTCGCGATCGTCTGGGCGATCTTGTCCGCGAGCGGAGTGATCGACTCGCTGGAGGAGCTCCTCGGCACGATCTTCCCGTCCGGGAGCGGCCTCTCGCCGACGAAACAGATCAGCACCGGTCGCCCGCAGCCGATCGCGATCGACACCGGGCAGGTCTTCACGTGGCTGTTCTTCGCCGGGTGTGTCGGAGTCGCGATCTGGTCGCTCATCAACGTGTTCGTGGCGGTGATGTACAACCTGATCAGTGACATCGTCGGCGGAGTGGAGGTCACGCTCGCCGACCGTCGTGACTGACCCCATCCTCGATTGACAGCGTTTCGGGCGTCTGACTACCCTGCGGCGAGGGGCTCGGGGCCCTCGGGCCTGTAGCTCAGCTCGGTTAGAGCGCTTCCCTGATAAGGAAGAGGTCGATGGTTCAAGTCCATCCAGGCCCACCGACCCGATAGGAGGCTGTTCCCATGGGAGATGACACCGAGAGCACGGAGAAGAAGGGCGGTTTCTTCCGGAAGCTCCTGAAGCTCGCCTTCATCGGAGCGATCGTGGCCGCCGTCGTTCAGTTCATGAAGCGCCGTCGCGGCGAGGACCTGGACGACGTCGAATGGCAGGAGCTGCCGCCGCCGGCCGGCGGGTAGGCGGAACCTGCGTCTGTGGGAGAGCCCGCCGGCGGGCGGGCTTTCCGTTTCTCCAGGCCTATCCGAGGCCCCACTAGACTCGCGCGGGTGGATCAGTCCGGACCGGCGTGGGACCTCGCCCGCGCGGCGGCCGAGCCGGCGAGGGTGGACCTCCGACCCCTGGATTCGTTCGACCAGTTCGATGATGCGCTCGGGATCATGGTCGCCACCTGGGGCGAGTTCCAGCTGCCTCCTCGAGAGGTGATCACCGCGCTCGCACACAGCGGCAACGTGCCGCTGGGCGCCTACGACGGCGAACGTCTGATCGGATTCGTCCTCGGCTGGGCCGGCGTTGACGAGAGGGGACTCCACGTGCACTCTCACATGCTCGCCGCGCTCCCCGAGCGGCGCCATCGCGGTGTGGGATACGCGCTGAAGCTCGGTCAGCGCGCGCAGGCGCTCGACCAGGGCATCCACGTGGCCCGGTGGACGTTCGACCCGCTCGTGGCGCGGAACGCGTGGCTCAATCTCGGGAAGCTCGGAGCGGTCGCCGATCGGTTCGGGCGAGCCTTCTACGGGGAGATGGCGGACGAGATCAATCGAGGCGATCGCACCGATCGCCTGGTGATCCGGTGGGAGCTCGACCCGGAGCCCGGCGCCAGGACGATCCCCGAAGGGCTCCCCACCGTGCTGGCGGCCGAGGGTGATCCCGTTGCTCCGGTGCCGGTCCGGGGGTCGGCGCCGGCGGCCGAGGGGGCCGTCGTCGAGGTCCCACGCGAACATCTCGATCTCCGGCAGCGAGACGCCGATCTGGCGTTTCGCTGGCGCGCCGCCGCCGCGGATGCCCTCGAGTCGTGTCTCGACGCTGGACTGATCGCGACCGCCTTCGACAGGAAGCGATCCGCCTACGTCCTGGTTCCGGAATCGACGATATGAGCCGCGTTCGGGCTGTCGAGCTGCTCATGGTGGAGCTGCCGCTGGTTCGGCCCTTCCGCACGAGCTTCGGAGAGGTGAGCGACAAGCGCTGCGTGCTCGTTCGCGTGGAGACCGACGATGCCGAGGGCTGGGGTGAGTGCGTCGCCGACTCGACGCCGGATTTCAGTGCCGAATTCAACGAGGGGGCGTGGCTCGTGCTGCGTGACTTCCTCGCGCCCCTGTTGTTCCGGGCGGGAGACGTGGAGATCGCCGGTGCGGAACGGGTGTTCGCCGAGGTTCGCGGCAATCCGATGGCGAAAGCGGCGCTGCTCGACGCCTTCGTCGACGCGGACTTGCGGGCACGCGGAGCGTCGATGGCATCCTGGCTCGGCGTTGAGCGCGACCGTGTCGGATGCGGCGTGAGCATCGGGATCGCGCCATCCACCGACGCGCTCCTCGAGCAGGTGAACGACTACCTGGAACAGGGCTACCTCCGTATCAAGCTCAAGATCGAACCCGGCGTCGACGTCGATCGCGTACGCGCCGTTCGCGCCGTCCACCCGAGTGTCCTCCTCTCCGTCGACGCGAACGGCGCGTACTCGCCTGCCGACGCCGAGGTGTTCCGCTCGATGGACGATGCGGATCTCCTGATGATCGAGCAGCCCCTCCACCACGAGGATCTGCTCCGGCACGCGGAGCTGCAGGCGCTCTTGCGGACCGATCTCTGCCTCGACGAATCGATCCGCTCGGCCGCCGATGCGTCCGCCGCGCTCGAGCTCCTCGCCTGTCGGATCGTGAACATCAAGCAGGGACGGGTCGGAGGGATCCTCGAGGCGAAACGGATCCATGACCTCTGCTTCGAACGGAGCATCCCCGTATGGTGCGGAGGGATGCTCGAGACCGGTATCGGCCGTGCGTTGAACCTGGCGCTGGCGGCCCTGCCCGGCTTCTCCCTGCCCGGCGACACCAGCGCTTCGTCCCGGTACTTCCACGACGACCTCACGGAACCGTTCGAGCTGGCGTCTGACGGCACGATGGGCCTTCCCACGGGCGCCGGGATCGGCGTGACGCCGAGGCCAGATCGGCTCCGTGCGTGCGTGAGGCGCCGGGAGCTCCTCCGCCGCCAGGACAAAGACTGACAAAATCATCGAGCCAGCTTGACGTCGGAACGAGGGGCACCGTATGGTTCGCGGTGAGAGACCGCTGGAGCCCTCGGGTTCCGGCGGTTTCTCACTTTCCGGGTCCTTTCCGGGGCCTCGCCGACGGCCCTCATGCGCTGGATCCGATGGAACCTCGTGCTCGTGCTCGTGCTTGCTTGTGTGGGACGCTTCCGCAGGCGACGATAGGCCGACGTCAACAGTCCCGCGTTCGACCATCCGATGAAGAAACGTGTCATCAGAGCCGAGGAGTTCGAAGTCCTGGATGCTGCGGGACAGGTGCGGCTACGCATCGGCTTGTCGAACGACGACTCTCCGTTCTTCTCTCTGCTTGATCCTCACGGACAGGTTCGGGCTCGGTTCGGGCTCTCCTCGGACGGGTCCGCAGGCCTCGCGATCGGCGACGACAACGGCAAGGTCAGGGCGACGTTGGGATTGTCCACGGACGGTTCGGCCAGCCTCGCGTTCGGGGACCGCAACGGGAAGATCCGCGCCAAGTTCGGACTGGCCTCGGACGCCTCACCCACGCTCGGAGCTCACGTCGAGGGGGATGAGGTGAGCCACCGGTACACGCTGGCGGATCAGGGGTCGCCGACGCTCGGTCTCTACGACCGCGCCGGGCGGGTGCGCATCCGGCTGGGTCTCGCCGCCGAGGGGTTCCCCATCCTCCGGCTGCTCGACGCCGAGGGCGAACTCCGCGCGCTGGTGGGTCTCGCGGATGACGGAAGCCCCTTGATCCAATTCATGGACGATCAGAAGCAGCCGACCTGGACGATGCGATGAGCGGGTGGTGGACGGCAGCGTTCGTGGCCCAGTGGATCCTCCTCGTGGTGTTGTGCGTCGTCGTCGTCGCGCTCGCCCGCCAGGTCGGCACGCTCCACCTTCGGCTCGGTCCCCGGGGGGCTCTCGAGATCGATACCGAGGGGCCGGCGCTCGGTGAGGCGCTGCCGGCCGTCGACGTACGAGCGACCGACGGCACGTCGCTGGTGCTCGGCGGCCCGGGAGTGCGGCGTCTCGTCTTGTTCTCGTCGCCCACGTGCGTCATCTGTCGCGAGGTCGCTCCGGCGGTGCCGGCTGCCGCCGGCGCGGCGGATCTGGTTCCACAGATCGTGCACGACCCGGATGCGGAACGGGCCTTCGAGGTTCCAGGCACCCCGTTCGTGCTCGTGCTCGATGAGTTGGGGATCGTTCGAGCGAAGGGCACCGTGAACAACCTCGAGCAGGTGGAGGGTCTCGTGGACACGGGCGCTCGACGGATGCGTGAGGAGGGCGAGCGGTGGGCGAGCTGACGACGATGGAGCGCGCGCAGCGGGCGCTGGCGCAGAGGACGAGCAGACGCGGTTTCCTCGGACGGGTGGGACGGGGGGTTGTCGCGCTCGCCGGGGGATCGCTCGTCGCCACGGCACTCGCCCCGGACCGGGCGGAGGCGCACCACATCTGTGGCCACACCTTCACCACCGGGTCGTGTCCCCATCCGTTCGCGCCTCGGTCGCGAACGGACCGCTTCGGCTTCCCGGTCCACCCGACGTTGGGCTACCCGGTCGACGACCGGGGGAAGCTCTACCGCGATCGGGCGACGCAGACCCGATCCAGGACCTGCCAGGAGAAGGTCCGCGACGTCTACTCCTTCGTGAACGATTCCCGATACGGCGGCGGCTGGACGCGCTGCTGCTCTGGGCGGCTGCGTCACATCCAGGATTGCTGCTCACGGTCGAAGATCCGGATCAACGGGGACTATGCGGTGCGCGGCTACTGTCCCGCCGGCTTCAAGGTCTTCTGTATCTCGTATCGGGAGCTCACGAAGTCGTGTTGAACGACGCCGGGACGGCGGCCCTGACGATCGCCGCCGCGATCGCCGGCTGGTCCGCGCTCTGGGGGCCATGAGGACTCTCGATGGTGGAGACCATCAGCCCCGTCGTGTACGGGACGCGAGCGAGATGGGTGGGCGCGCTGGCGCTCCATGCCGCGGGGGCGGCGGCGACCGCGGCCGCCTTCGGGGCTACGGTCGCCGCCGCTGGCGCCCTTCTTGGTGCTCCCTGGGACACGGCGGGCGCCACGATCGTGGCGGGGGTGGCCTTGCTCTATCTCGCTCGTGAACTGACGGGGATACGGATCCCCGTTCCGCAGCTTCGGCGGCAGGTGCCTGACTGGTGGCGCACGTACTTCGGCCGTCCGCTGGCGGCCTTCCTCTACGGCGCCGGCCTCGGGGTGGGGTTCCTCACCTTCCTCGGCCACGGCACGCTCGTGGTCGTCACCCTGGGCGTGGCCGCGACCGGCAGGCCACTCCTGGGTGCGGTCGTGATGGCCCCCTTCGGGCTCGCGAGAGGGCTCGCGCCGTTGGTCGCGGCGCGATCGAGGGGGCCCGAGGACGGCAGCCTCCTCGTCGATCGCCTGAGCTCCACGTCGGGGCGCCTTCGGAGTGCTCTGAACGCGGCGGCTCTGGCGAGCGTGGCGGTCGCGGCCGCCGCCACCGCGTCTCGCGCCGATGGCGGGTGGGGCGAAGTGGCGGCCGCCACCCTCGCGGTCGTGTTCGCGTGGGCGGCTGTCGCCAAGGTGGTCGGGTGGCACCGATGGCGCCGTGCGCTCTCGGCACACGCTCTGCCTCGGTGGGTGGAACGCGTGGCCGCGTGGGCGGTCCCGGCGGTGGAATCGCTGGTGCCGATCCTCACGCTCCTGGGTCGCGACCGGGCCGCGGCCGCCGTCGCGCTGGTTTCGGTGTTGGTCTTCTCGATCGCGCTGCTTCGGTCGGCCGTCCGCGACGGCGTCCGCGTCGCGTGCGGCTGCTTCGGACGCGCCTCGATCGACGTACGGGTGGCGCTGTCTCGGAATCTGGCGCTCGCGGCAGCCGCGTTCGTGTCCTTCGCCCTCGCCGGTCGCGAACCGGAGCTCAGCCTGCCGCAAGCGGGCGACGCGCTCCCCGCGCTGCTCCTCGCAGGAGCCCTGGCCACGGCGGCGATCACGGGTTGGCGGGCCTCCCTCTGGCTCGGAAGGAGCCGGGCGTGAGCCGGCCGTACGTCCTCCGCGCCTCCGCGCCCTTCGCGGCTGCGCTCGTAACGGTGGCGCTCGTCGCCGTGGTCGCCGGCGCGCATCACACCGACCTGCTCGATCCGAACGACACGCGCGGCAAGCTCGACGTGAGGCAAGTGCGCCTGGCGCATCAGTCACTCCCTTTGGTGTGGACCGTCGTCACCTTCGCCGAGTGGAGGACCGCGGAGATGTGGGATCGGGGCTACATCATGGTGCTGCTCGACACCTCGGCGGGGAAGGGTGCCGACTTCTACCTCCTGGTCCGATCGGTAGGCCCGGTGCTCCGAGGGTCGCTCTGGCGAGCTCGCAGCTTCGGGCCGGACTCCCACCTCGGCAAGGTCCCAGTGAGGCGGTTGTCCCCCCGGAGCGCGTCGGTCCAGGTGGGTCTGTCGCGACTGAGTTTCGGCGCGAAGCGGTCCTCCTATCGGTGGTGGGTGCAAACGGTGTTCACGGGCCGAACCTGCCAGCGGACATGCCAGGACCGTGCTCCCAACGGGGGGTCGGTCCTCCAATGGAGACCGGGGATGTCCCCGTCCCCGACGACGTCGTCTCCCTCCCCAAGTGATGAACCTCCAACGCCATGAGCGAGTGCCGCTGCCCGCCGGGACCGAATCTGGCAGCGGTCCCGGCTCAGCGGAACCTTCGCCACACCGGCGGCGCCCCTCCGGCAGGGATCCGGTCGTCACGTCTTCCGCGTGAAGTACGAGCACGGCTTTCGGCCGTAGAGGGGGGCACCCCATGACAAGGCGCCACGTCGCCATCTGGATCGTCTGCACGCTCGTGATCGGGCTGATAGGCCCAGTCGCTCAGCCCGCGCTCGCCGCGGAGGCGGGCACCAAGATCCAGTCAGGACTGGTGGACCGGCTACGCTCCGGAACCCTCGACTCGTTCGTGGTGGAGTTCGCGGCACGAGCCGACCTTTCGGCGGCGGCCTCGATCGAAGGGTGGGCGGGTCGGGGACGCGCCGTGTACCGCGCCCTCACGACCACGGCCGAGCGGTCGCAGTCGGCTGCAACGGCGTTGATCCGCGCCACGCCTGGGGCGGATGCCGACACATTCTGGCTCACGAACGTTCTCGTCGTGAAGGCCGGCGTCTCGCCGTCGCTCGCACAGCGTCTCGCCAGGCTCCCGGGCGTGACCCGCGTCCGGGCGGAGAAGTCCTTCCCTCTGGTCGAACCGGTCGAACGGCACGCCGCGGTGATCGCGGCGGACGAGCCGCCGCCCTGGGGCGTGACGAAGATCGGGGCGGACGACGTCTGGGCCGAGGGTGTTCTCGGGAGCGGCGTGGTCGTCGCCAACATCGACAGCGGCGTCGACTACACGCACGAAGCTCTGGTCGACCACTACCGCGGCAACCTTGGCGGGACCTTCGATCATGATTACTCGTGGTGGGACCCCACTGGGATCTGCGGGGACGAGCCGTGCGACAACGCGCAGCACGGCACCCACACGATGGGCACGATGGTGGGTGGTGACGGCCCCGGACCGTTCACTCCGGACATCGGCGTGGCTCCAGGGGCTTCCTGGATCGCCGCCAAGGGGTGCGAGGACGTCTTCTGCACCGAGTCCTCGCTCCTTTCCTCAGGTGAGTTCATGGTGGCCCCGACGGATCTGAACGGCGACAACCCGGACCCCACGAAACGACCGGATATCGTGAACAACTCGTGGGGCGGAGTGCCGGGGGACGGGTTCTACCTCGAAGTCGTCCAGGCATGGCGCGCCGCCGGCATCATCCCCGTCTTCGCAGCCGGCAACGCTGGGCCCGATTGCGAGTCGGGTGGCTCGCCGGGTGACTATCTGGAGTCGTTCAGCGCCGGTGCGACGGATGAGAACGACGGGATCGCGGACTTCTCGAGCAGGGGTCCATCCTCGTTCGGGAAGGTGATGCCGGACGTGTCGGCGCCCGGCGTCGACGTGGTCTCCAGCGTCCCGGGCGACGGGTACGACTCGTTCAGCGGCACATCGATGGCTGCACCCCACACCGCGGGCACACTGGCGCTCGTGCTGTCGGCGGAGCTTGCGCTTCTCGGCAACGTGGCCGGCTCCACGGACGCCGTGCGGTCGACAGCGCTCGACATCGCCGACGACACCTGCGGCGGAGATGCCGATGGAGACCCCAACAACGTCTTCGGGGACGGCAGGATCGACGCGCCGGCCGCCGTGGCGCTCGTGGCCACCGGGGGCACCCTCGCGGGCGACGTCACCGACGTCTCCTCGAGCGATCCCATCGAAGGCGCCGGGATCGAGGCGAGCGCCGGGGGCCGGACGTTCTCGGCGACCACAGATGTGGCCGGCCACTTCGAGCTCTTCCTCGGCGCCGGCACCTACACCGTGACCGCGTCGGCCTTCGGCTACCAGTCCGCTCTGGCGACCGGGGTGGAGATCGAGACGGATCTCACGACGACTCAGGACTTCCTCCTCGCACCGCTCCCGCGGCGCGACATCACCGGCACGGTGACCGCCGAGGAGGACGGGTCGCCGATCGAGGGAGCGGAGGTGCGCGCCCTGGGCACCCCCGTAGCCCCGGCGACGACCGATGCGAACGGTGACTACACGCTCACGCTGCCGATCGGTGAGTACACCATCCGTGTCGCGGCGGGCGGCTGCACGAGCCACGAGGATTCTGAGGTGAACCTCACCCTTGGCGGCCTCACGCACGACGTCACCCTGTCGGCCAAGATCGATGACTTCGGCCACGGCTGTCGCCGGGTCGCGTTCGACTGGGTCGATGCGACGTCGAACACCGCGCTGTTCGGCGACCAGACCGTGGGGCACCTGGCGATGCCGTTCTCGTTCCCGTTCTACGGCGAGAGCTACGACGACGTCTACATCACCGACAACGGCTACCTGACGTTCGAGGTGCCCGAGTTCTCGGACCCCACGCCGATCGCGATCCCCTCGACCGGGACGCCGAACAACTCGGTCTACGCGCTCTGGCAGAACCTCGTGATCGACGGCGCGAGCGCGGTGCGCTACGACACCGTCGGTACGAGTCCCGACAGGGCCTTCGTGGTCGAGTACGAGCAGCTCAAGGTCGGACCCCGCTTCGGGGATCTCAGCACCAGCGCGGAACCAGCGGTGACGGGCCGCGTGGACATCGAGGTGAAGCTCTGGGAGGACGGCACGATCGACATCCTCTACGGCGACAACCCCGCGAATCCCGGAGACGGCCGCGACGCCAGCATCGGGATCGAGAACGCCGATGGCACGGATGCGCTCCAGTTCTCGTTCTCGGAGGACCTGGTGAGCCCCAACGTCGCCTATCGGTACGAGCCGGTGCCGAACGGGGTCGTGTCCGGCACGATCACGGATGCCAACGACGGCCTGCCGATCGGCGGCGCCGTCGTCTCGGCCGACCCTGGAGGCAGGGCCTCGACCACGGACGCGGACGGTGCCTACTCGCTCCGCCTGCGGCCCGGTAGCTACCGCCTGTCGTTCTCCGCGGAGGACTACGTCACGCACGAGGAGGCGGGCATCGTCGTCACTGACGGCGGCTCGCTGGTCGTTGACGCCGCGCTCGACGCCCCGGTGGCCGGCGTGACACCCACGCAGATCGATGCCTCCGTCGACTTCGGCCAGACCTCGACGTCGACGATCGCGATCTCGAACACAGGCACCTCGGATCTCACTTGGGAACTTCTCGAGCGGGAGGGAAGCCGCACGCCACCCGATCTCCCCCAGGTCCCGCTGGTGATACGGGATCCGGTATGGGGACCCGCGCAGATCCCTGCACGGGTCCGCACCGTCCGTCCGGCGACTCTGCCGCCGGACGCCCTCGAAACCGTGATCGATGACCCGGACGACGACTCGCTCGGAAACGTCGAGGTGACGGCGATACGGGGTGGATCGGACAACGCCGAGATGTCGGTGGCCATCGACTTCGACGGCGGCACGCCGATGGATCAGACGGCCGGGTACGTGTTCTTCGATACCGATCAGGATCCGGAGACCGGATTCCCACCCGAGGATTTCGCCGGCCTGCCAGGGCAGGACATCGGCCTCGACTACTTCGCCGATCTGTTCTCGATCCACGATCCGGCCCAGCCGGTGGTCCTGATCTGGGACGCCAACTTCGAGCTGGTCGCCGAGGTGCCGGTCTCCGTCGAGGGCGGCACCGTGTCGTTCGCCGTTCCGCTGGCGGCGCTCGGCAACGACGACGGCAACGTCGACGTGGCGTCGGTGATCGGCGACTTCTTCGAGCCGCTGGACTGGGCGCCGGACGAGGGCCACGGGACCATCCGAACCTTCACGGACGCGCCTTGGCTCGAGACGTCGCTCGAGGCCGGCGTCGTCGCGCCCGGCGGCACCACGGACGTGGAGGTGACCTTGGGCGGCGCCGACATACCTCCGGGCGACTACACGGGATCCCTCTTCCTGATCTCCGACGCGCCGAAACAGCCCGTGCTGGAGATCGACATCACGCTCGCAGTCAGCCTGCCGGCGAACTGGGGAGCGGCGAGCGGTAGCGTGGTAGACGCGCACTCCTTCGAGCCCGTCGCCGGGGCCGTGATCACGGTGCATACGACGTGGGACGGCGGTCCACTCGAGCTGTCGGACACCACCGACGGTGGCGGGATGTGGTCCGTGATCGGGCCGGCGGGCACGTGGGGCGCCGACGTCGCGGCCGATGGCTACCTCGGAGGATCCGCGGACATCACGATCGTTGCCGACGGCACGCTCGAGGGGCAAGACGTCTTCATGCATGCCGATCAGCCGCACGGGACGATCCGGCCGAGCATCGATGCGATTCACGCTCCTGCGCGGCCGCCAGGACGACCGCATCCTGCGGCTCGGCAACATCGAGGGGCACCGGGAGCTCACGTTCTCGGTGGGTGAGATCGCGGTCCTGCCGCCGGGTGACGGTGGTGGGGACCCCCCGCCCGAGCCGCTCACGATCCCCGCGGACGCCGACCCCAACGCGGTCGACTCGAAGGGTGCCGGGCATGCGTCCCCGGGCAGCGCCGGCGTCACCAGCGAAGGCGACGTGCTCGCCCAGTGGGAGACCGGGATGAGCGCTCCGTGGGGCGTGGGGTACCGCAGCGGCGCCGACACGGTGACCATCTCCGACCCGGAAGATCTGATCGATGTGGAGTTCACCACGAGCGGCGATCGCACGGGCGAGTTCGGTACACCGTGGGTGGGCGATTGGGCGGCCGACCTCGCATGGGACGCCGGCCGCGGGCTCCTGTGGCACGTGAACGTCGGCGGCGACAACGCGATCTACGGCGTCGACCCGGCCGACGGCTCGGTCGTCGAGACGGTGACCGGGCCGGGGTGGACCGACGTGAGTCAGCGTGGTCTCGCCTTCGATGAAGCCACCGACACGTTCTACATCGGCGGCTGGAACGAGGGGATCGTCTACCACGTGGCCGGGCCGTCCTGGCCGGAGCCGGGAGCAACGCTCGGCTCGTGCAGTCCCGACGACCCGAACATCTCCGGACTCGCCTGGAACCCGGCGTTCCAGATGCTCTGGGTGGCCACCAACTCGGACTTCGACGACATCTGGTTGATCGACCCTGACACGTGCGAGACCCAGGGATGGGTGCCGCATCCGGACCCCGGGTTCAACGGAGCGGGGCTCGAGCTGGACGCCGTCGGGAACCTGTGGACGGTGTCCCAAGGTTCGCAGTCGGCGTACCTGATCGAGTCGGGCCTTCCGACCTTCTCCGACGTCCCCTGGCTGGACGTGACCCCCGAGGCGGGTGTGGTGCAGGCGGGCGAGGAGACCAACATCACGGTCTCCGTCGACTCCACGGGCATGACGCCGGGCACTTACGACGCACTCGTCGGCGTCGTGACCGACGACCCCTCGCTCGGCGTCGCAACCGTTCGGGTCCGTCTGCTCGTCACCAGGTACGAGCGGCTCGTGAACGTCGGTGGCGGCCCCCTCTCGTTCAAGGATGGAACGACCTACGTCGGTGATCGAGCCTTCGCGGAAGGCGCGTTCGGCTGGGTCGGTGACAGCACCGTGCGAACGACCGTGCACGGCATCCAGGGCACGCCGTACGGGAAGGCCTTCAAGTCGCAACGCGAGGGGATGAGCAGCTACCGGTTCACGGTCCCCAACGGGAGGTACCGGGTCAGCCTCGAGTTCGCGGAGCTGGAGGCCCTGTCGGAGTTCGAGAGGATCATGGACGTCTTCGCCGAAGGTGCGCTTCGCCTCGACAACCTCGATGTCGCGGGCCGCGTCGGCCGTTGGCGTGCTCTCTCGCTGACGTTCAACGCACAGGTCAACGACGGCCTCCTGGTGGTCCGGTTCGCCCGCGCGTTGGGCGAGCCGCCGATCCTGAACTCGATGCGGGTGACCTGGCTGTCCTGAGGGCGAGGGCGGCGACGTCGGCGGGACCGCGCCGTTAGGCGGGGTGGTCGCGGCAGACGTCGCCGCCCTGACCAACTGGCGGCGTTCGAGCCGGCGTGCACCAGGACCAGGCCCTTGGCGCAGGTCCGACGCGCTTCTCGAGGGAGTCGTACCCACGCCGGTCTTCCGAGGAAGATGGTCGAGACGGCGGTTCGAGGGCTCGTGGATCCGCGTCGTGGATGTGGAGGCTGAGTGTGTTGCCCCGGGTGACGCCTAGTCTCAACCACCATCTGAGCCGGCCGGCCGGACGACGGCTGTGCTCTGAATCGTAGGGCCGCGGGCGATGGTTTGGTGTCCACGAGTTCCTAGGATCGGACATGCGACCCATGTCGGGACCGTCGCTAGACTCATCGAAGCGGGGACGTAGCTCAGCTGGTAGAGCACCTGCTTTGCAAGCAGGAAGTCGCGGGTTCGAGTCCCGCCGTCTCCACGGATAGATCACAAAGGTCTCTCCGCGGAATTGACTACGCGCCCCAACGAAGATGGAGGCGAAGCGGTCGGCCCGGGATGCGGGCCGCCCGTCTCGCGGATCACCGTTCAGGATCTGGGAAACGGCCGAACGAGCAGATGGAGCTACCCGGCGAGCACACGGCCCTCCATGGCTTCGAGCTTGCCCACGTCCCAGAGCGGGGCGCCGGTCCCTTCGGCCCGGATGGTCTCGGCGAGCACACGGCCCTGCATGGCTTGCAGCTTGCCCGCGTCCCACAGCGGTGCGGCACCCTGGAGGCGAACGGTCTCTGCGAGCACACGGCCCTCCATGGCCTGCAGCTTGCCCGCGTCCCACAGCGGTGCGGCACCCTGGAGGCGGACGGTCTCTGCGAGCACACGGCCCTCCATGGCCTGCAGCTTGCCCGCGTCCCACAGCGGCGACCCGATACTGGCCGCCTCGCGGGTACCGCTGCCTTCCACGCTCGTCACGGATCGATCGCCTCGACCCGCCACGTTGAGTGCCACCGCGCTCAGGATCAGCGCCGCGGCCGCGAGAGCGGACACGGCCACGGTCCAGAACGTGAACAGCGCCGGTCGAGCGGAGAACCCCATCGTTCCCGCTTTCGTGCTCATGATCTCTCCCTTCACTCGGGTACCGATCTCTGATCCCGAGGCTAGAGAGAGCACCGACCCGAGGAATCCCCGAAATCCGTACCGATCGAGACCGTGACCGGTACGTCTTGGCTCAGGGACCTGAGGGGCCAGATGGGAACTTCGAGGCCAGTTCCGTGCGCGAGCGAACGCCCAGCTTGCGGTAGATCCGCTTGAGGTTGGCCTCCACCGTGTGGATGCTGACGAACAGCGCGTCGGCCACCTCCCGGTTGGTGCTGCCCGCGGCCACCAGCGCCGCCACCTTGTCCTCGGTCGGGGTCAGATCGAGCGATGAGGGAGCCCGTCCGCCGATCCGCGCCAGCTCCGCACGTGCCTTGTCCGCCCACAACGCGGCCCCCAGCCCGTCGAAGACCTCCAAGGCCTTCGTCAGTGTGTCCCGAGCCTCACGCTTCCTCTTCGCACGGCGCTCCACCGCTCCGCGCACCAGGAGGGTCCGCCCCAGCTCGAACGGAAGGGGCAGGCGATCGTGTTCCCGCACCGCCTCGTCGGCCGCGGCCGACGCACCAGCGAGATCACCCCGCGCCGCCAACACGAGCGCCCGGCACCTGGCCCCCGTGGCGATGGTCCAGGCCCGGTCGAGGTTCCTGCCCGCCTCCTCGAAGGGGACGAGGAGCGCCTCGGCCTCGTCGAGCCGCCCGAGCGCCACCAGCGCCTCGACCTCATCGGGGACGACGCGGAAGTAGGCGGGCTCCCGAACGCCCATCGCTTGCTCGAGGTCGACCGCCCTGGACAGATACGCATCGGCCTCGGCGGGTCGGCCCAGGGAGAGCTCGAGGAACCCCAGGACCGACAGGTTCGGGATCAGGAGGAGGATCTCGCCGGCCGCCTCGGTGACCCGGAGCCCCTCGAGGGCTTCCAGCCTCGCCGGGTCGGCCCGCCCCAGATGGGCTTCCACCAGGCCCACCGCGAAGTGGCCCTCCGACAACATCCACGCCCCCATGCGGAGTCGCTGGAAGGCCGCCCTGCTCTCCCGGGCGTGCTCCATGGCTGCATCCCAGTTGCCCGCCCGGCACTCCAGCTCGGCGAGGTGGTACCGCATCTCCGGGATCGGGATCTCAACGCCGTGCGCCGCGGCATCACGCAGGAGTTCGGTGAACATCCGGCGGGCCTCGTCCAGGCGATCGGTGAACTTTAGGAGCTGAGCCACGACGAAGCTTGCACGGATGACGTGGGATTTGAATGCGCCCTCCAAGTGCCCTTCCAGGGCGATCCCTCGATCGAGCAGCTCCTGATCGACCCCGCGTCCGAGGAGGAACTCGACGAATGGATAATGGCCGAACGCTTCGGCCATCACCCGTGGTTCCTGCAGCTCCTCGGCCAGCTGCAGCGCCGCGCGAGCGTGCCGTTCCGATGCCGAGAGGTCCCCCCTGAACAGCCAGGCGTACCCGAGGTTCTGCTCGATCCGTGCCCTCAGCGCGAGATCGTCCCCCGCCTCGCCACGAGCAGCATCGAACACGGCCCAGGCCCCCCGCCACCCTTCGGTCTCGGCGAGGCCCATCCCCAGGTCCAGCAGCACGCGGGCTCGAGCCGGCCCGGCCATCGAGAGGTCCACCGCTTGCTCCAGGACGCTCCGCGCCAGCGAGTTGTCCCCGCACTCGTAGTGAGCCACGCCCGCCTGGTGGGTCCGTCGCACCAGGTCCTCGCCTCGGTCCCGCGGCGTGGCGCGGCGGGCCATCTCCCAGAGCTCGGCCGCGGATTGCGGCGCTCCCCGGGAGGAGGCCAGCAGGGCGGCCTCCTCGAGGGCGGCGGCGACGGCGAGGTCCGGGCCCTCGACGGACAGCGCCATGTGGCGGGCTCGTTCCTCCGGATCGCGGACGATCGTCGCGAGCCGTGCGTGCAGCTCGCGTCGTCGGGCCGGTGGGATCTTCTGGTACACGGCGGAAGCGAGGAGGGGGTGCGTGAACCGAAGGCGGTCGCCGATGACCTCGACGACGCTGTTCTCGATGGCCGGACCCAGGCGAACGTCCACCGCGGAGGGAGCGATCACCGCGGCGACCGTATCCAGCGTCGGTGCCGACAGGGCCGAGACGACCTCGAGGGCTTCGACGGTCTTCGCAGGTAGCCCCTTCAGGCGGTCCTCGATGAGTTCCTGAAGGCGGTCGGGGATCGGAGGCCGTTCGCCGGCCGCCACCTCACCTCCACGGCGCAGGAGCGCCAGTCCGATCTCCTGGGCGAAGAAGGGATTGCCTCCCGACATCTCGTGGAGGCTGAGGAGCGTGGTTCGCGGGAGATCCTCACCCACCTTGTCCCGGAGCACCCGTTCGATGGCGTCCAGGGACAGCGGTCCGACGTGGACGGCGTGCACGTGATCCTCGGGGAAGGCCGACACGACGCCCAGGGGATCGTCGTCGGGATCGGTGCCCCGAACGGCAGCCATCAAGCCGACCGGCTCGTCCTTCAGGCGCCGCACGACGAACTGGAGCACCCGGATCGAGGGGAGATCCATCCACTGGACGTCATCGATGGCCACGACGACCGGCGAGATGGAGGCGACCACCCGGAGGCATCCGAGGACGGCCAGGGAAACGGCCCGCTGGTCGGCCCGCGCGCCCGAACTCGGGGACCGCAAGAGGGCCACATCGAGGGCGCGGCGCTGTGGCTCGGGCAGCGTCGGAAGTGCCTCCTCCAGGACGGGCTCGAGGAGGTCACCGAGGGCGGCGTAGGACAGGCGTGTCTCGGCCTCGACCGGACCGCACGAGAGGGTGCGGAAGCGCCGGAGCTGAGCACTCGCCAGCCCCTCTTTCCACACGGTGGTCTTCCCGATGCCGGGATCACCCGACAGGAGAAAGGCGCTGGGCCCGGTCGGGATCGAGTCCAGGAAGCGATGGAGGGTCGCGAGCTCGGACTCGCGCCCGATGACGTCACCGGCCAAAGGCGCTCCCGCGTCGGCGGACGCCAGGATTCTAAGGATGGCGGGTCCGAACCTTGCAGACCCGTCGAGGCCCGGAGCCGTGTACCGGCCGTGTACCAGATGTGTACCGGGTCAGAGCTCTCCGGGCGGACCTTGCGTCTCTCGACCTCCCCCGAGTCATGCCCATGACCTGCGGAAGAGGCGAAACCGCTGGTCAGAGAGTCGCCCAAGCCGTGCTTTGCAAGCAGGGGGTCGAGCGGTTCGAGTCCGCTCGTCTCCACGGAAGTCGTCCGGGATCAGAGAGGCAGCCGACGCCTCCCGCATGTTCCGCCTAGGCGGCAGAGGGAAATACCGCGATCCGCGTGACAACTCCCTGGTCAAAATCCGCTACCCAGACCTTGCCATCTCCAGCGGACAGCGCGAGAGGCTGCAGATCCATCAGGGGGAGCGGTTCTCCGATGACTGCGTTCGTCGCCGGGTCGATCCTCTCGATCGCCGCAGTGCCTTTGATCGGATAGAAGAGTGTGGGATCGCTGGAACGGGGGAAGACCAGCACCCAGACCGTTGAGCCA
Source organism: uncultured Actinomycetota bacterium (assembly GCA_963842295.1). Classification (GTDB taxonomy): domain Bacteria; phylum Actinomycetota; class UBA4738; order UBA4738; family HRBIN12; genus JAJNBA01. The sequence goes on from CAWJFY010000011.1 coordinate 180,146, forward strand.
TCAACAGATACCGCAGCGGCGCGCGGCACCGGGACGGTTGCCTGGATCTTCTCCGAGACTGGGTCGAAGCGGATCACCGCATCGTCGCCCACTCCCCAGAGAGACCCGTCGCCGGATGACTCAACGTTCGGTCCTGGAAGCTCGTCAACCACCGATCCGGTGACCGGATCGACTTTGGTCAGGGAATCCGTACTGCCAACCCATATGAAACCGTCGCCGTAGACGGGCGAATCGGGCGACTCTCCGACCCGAAGGCGGTGGAGTACCTCACCCGTTGTGGGGTCTATGGCGAGGAGGCGTCCCGGTCCGATGCCTGGGATCGTTACCCAGACCGAGCCTCCGCCGATCCCCAGCCCTGTGATCGGGCCGCCGATGTGGAATGTCGCTTCGACCTCGCTCGTCGCTGGGTCTATGCGGACGAGGTTGCCTCTCGAACCGTCACCGCGGAGCTCGGGTGCCGTTACCCACACTGAGCCCTCGCCGATCGCGATCCTGCTGTGATCGCCGGTGCCGGACACGGGGATCCGGGCGAGGATCTGATTCGTAGCTGGATCGATCCTCGTGACGCCGCGGGCGCCGGTGATCCACACGCCTTCGTCTCCCACGGCGACATCTGTGATCCCTGGATCCAGCCGGAGTCGTGTTTCCACAACCAATCGGCCGGGCTCGAGACCGGTCCCATCCTCCGGATGGCCGCCGAGGGGAGAGAGCAGGGTCAGCGGCCCAGCGACAGCAGCGATCGCCACGAGCGCCAACGCGCCGCGGCCCACTCGGCTCCGGAGTCGAAGCCTCCTACCGCGGAGGATGACGGCGTCTACCCGAGGGGGAGGAGGCTCTACGATCCGCAGTGAGCGATCGAGCCGGTTCTTGATGTCCTCTTCGGCGTGCATCTTCGTCACCCCTCCTGAGATCCCTCGGTCGGATCTAATGACCGAGCGAGCTGCTTCCTGGCCCGGTCGAGATGAGCCCTTGCGGTCCCTTCCTTGCATCCCATCGCAGTCGCTACATGCTTGACCGATAGATCGGCCAGGTAGTAGAGGATCACGGCCTGCGCCTGCCGCTTGGGCAGTTGGTGGATCGCCCGCCACAGATCTAGCGACGCTTCCAAGTCGGCTTCCGGCTGCCTGTCATCTGCGGCAGGCACGTGGCGGATGCGACGAGTCCTCCTCCGAAGGATGTTCAGAGTCGTTGTGAGGATCCAGCCCACGACCCAAGGTTGGTCATGGAGGCGACGCCAACGCTGGAACGCCCGTGCGAACGCCTCTTGCGCCGCATCCTCAGCTTCATCTCGGCGGCCGGAGAAGCGATATGCGACTCGATAGGCGAGCGGAAACACTTGCTCATACAAGAGGCGGAACTCCTCCTCGTCGGGAGACACTCGGAGCGGTCCCTCCTCTCAACCTCTCGACAAGTTCCCGTCTACGTACAAGCCTCAACGTGGCGTGTTCGGCTTACAAGAGCGCGTTGCACGGTCCAATGGGACTTGGGAACGAGCACCGGCACACGCGGAGCCCTCCGGCGCAAGCACGAGGTGTCCCCCGGACGGGGGCTCGGAAGCATCCCCTGGGATGGCGCTCAGGTCGGCGTCTGGCCCTGCCGAAGGAAGGTTGTTGAGCAGGGGACGGTCTTCCCAACCGTTCCCCGAGGAGGAACGGGTGGCGTCCAAGAGGCAATTCTCCGTCGGCCGGCCGATCGTGTGGGTCGGTGTGCTCGTGCTATCTGCAGGCCTCGCCGTGGGCGCGTGGTTCCTGAAGTCCACCGGCGTCGAAAGTGGCGTGAAAGCGGCGAACAAGGTCGCTGCGTCCACCGTCAAGAAGGACCTCGCGCCCTCACTGACGGCGTCCGACGTTCGCGAGCCGATGTCGCTGGGGGGATCGGCCGAGCTCCAGCAGCTCGTGGAGAGCCGCATCCTCGACGAACACACCACGACCGTCCGGATCTGGACGGCGAACGGCACGCTCGTCTACTCCTCGACCGGAGAGCCGACCGGTACGCGGGGTGGGAACCAACGCGGGATCCGGCTCGCCACGACCGGCGAGGGGAAGACGAACTCCATCGCGCCGGCAAGCGAGCTCGGGGTCCTCGATATCTACACGCCGCTCCGCCTCGGGGTGGACGGCGGATCGGTTGCAGCCGTCCAGTTGGTCGAGTCCTACGCCCCGATCGTCGCGGCCGCCGGCCAGCCGTGGGGTCTCGTGCGATCCGTCGCAGGCGGCCTCGCCGCGATCTCACTCCTCATGGCCGTCGTCTCGTTCGCGTTCCTGCGAGCCGGACGGTCCGGCCAGCGCGAGGGCATGGGTTTCACCCCTTCGGGCACCGCCGTGGACGAGGAGAAGCTTCGGCTCACGATCGGAGCGCGCGATGAGCAACTCGTGCAGCTCCGCGAGCAGCTCCGGGAACGGGAAACCGAGACGGTCGAGCACGTTCGCGCCCTCGAGCTCCAGCTCCGGGAAGCCACCGCGAGAGCCCTCGAGGCCGAGACAGCTTCCGGCGACACCGCCGGGCTCTCGCAGGCCGCGCAGGAAGCGAACCGTCGCGCCCAGGAACTGTTGGACCGGGCGGTGCGCGCCGAGAGCGAGCTGTCCTCCCTCCGCGAGAACCTGAGCGAAGCACCGGCGGGTGATGCGAAGGAGACCGAGCTACAGATCGCCGCTCTCGAGGAGCAGCTGCGAACCGTCGGGGCGGAGCGTGATCGTGTAATGGTCGATCTGCAGACCCTCGAGACGACGGCACGAGACGCTGAGGCGCGTGCCGAGGAGTTCGCCAGACTTGCCGATGAGCTCCGGACCTCGATGGTTCCGAAGGACGAAGTCGAGAACGAGGCGACCGAGGAACTTCAGCGGACGGTCGAGGAGCTCAAGGCCGCGCTCGCCTATTCGGAGCGTGCACGCGACGAGGCGGAGGCCGTGGCGACGGAGGCCTCGACCACCCTCGCGTCGGCTGACGCGGCGATCGCGAGTTTGCAAGAGGAGCGCGAGCTGCTCCTGGGCGACGTCGAGACCGATAGGGGCGAGGCAGCAGTACGGCTCGTGCAGGCAGAGGCTCGTGTCACCGAGCTGGAGCGCTCGCTCGTGGAAGCGCTCGACCGGACGACCGAGCTCGGCCGGGAACGGGATGAAGCGTTGGCGCGATCGGCGGGGCTGGAAGTTCGTTTCGACGAGGCGTCGAGCAAGGCGGTGGAGGCGGATGCCCGCTCCCGCTCGCTCGAAGCACGGATCCAGGAGATGGCGAAGAACGCCGGCAGCGCGACCGAGGGGCTGAAGGAGCGCCTCGGCGAGCTGGAGGCCAGGGCCGCCGACGCGGAGAACCAGAAGAGCACGCTGGTGGCGCGCGCCGGGGAGGCGGAGGCCTCCGCGAAGGAGCTCAAGGTGTTGGTCGCGACCGCTGAGGCCCGTGAGGCCGAGATGGTGGAGCGGCTGGAAGTGCGTGATAACGAAGCCGCGCGTTCGCAGGCGAGTCTCGACGACGCGCGCCGCGAGCTGGAGGAGACCCGCGATCACCTCGAGGAGGCGCGGCGGGACGCCTCACGTTCGGCGGCGGAGATCGAGTCTCGAGAGGCCGCCGCCCGTGCGGAGGCGGAGTCGCGAGTCGCCGCCGCGCTCGAAGAGGCAGAGTCTCGCGAAACCGCGGTGCGTGTTGAAGCCGAGGCACGCGAGAGGGCGGTGCGGGAACAGGTCGAAGCTCGTGCGGTAGCCGCACGTGCCGAGCTCGAAGCTCAGGCGATCGAGGCTCGTTCCGAGCTGGAGGATCTCAAGGCCAGATGGTCTGTCCTCGTGACCGCCAACCGGACCCTCGAGACGGAGATGTCCGAGCGCGATCGGACGATCGAGACGCTGGAGTCGAGGTTGGGCGAGCACCGCGGCGTGCTGGACGAAGCACGCTCGCGGCTGACCGCAGCGGAGGAGCGGGCGTCCGACCTCGAGCTCCGGCTCCTGGATGAGTCGGGTCAGATCACGGGGCTCCGAACCGAGCTCGCCGAGGCGAACGACCAGGTCGCGCAGGCGGAGTCGCACCTCGCCGAGCGGGACGCAGCCGTCGCCCGGGTTCAGGAGGAGCTCTCCGCGCTGCGCGATCAGATGTTGCTGAAGGAAACCGCTTCTGCCGTCGCAGCCGAGGAATCGGAAGCGCTGAGGTCAGCCGTCGAAGGCCACGAATCCCAGATCCGGCGGAAGGACGAGGAACTGCACGCGGTCCGCCAGGAGCTCGAAGCGAGCAAACGGGAGCTCGGCACTTTCCGGGAGGAACTCTCTCAGCGCGAGCAGATGGTCTCCGCCGGTGCAGAGGAATTGGAAGCGCTGAAGACCGCCGTGGAGGGCCACGAGTCCCAGACCCGTCTGAAGGAAGAGGAATTGCACGCGGCCCACCAGGAATTGGAAACCGTCCAACGGGAACTCGGAGCGGTCCGCGGGGAGCTCTCCAAGCGCGAGCAGCTGGTCTCCGCCGGCGCCGAGGAATTGGAAACGCTCAGGACCGCGGAGGCTCGGGGCGTCCAGGCCCTCGAGCGGAAGGAAGAGCAGCTGCGAGAGGCCTTGGAGATGCTGGACGCTGCCCGGAACGAGCTCGAGTCACGCAGCCAGGATGCGAACACCCGTTTCCAGGACGCCGAGGCTCAGGTTGCCGAAGCGCAGGCAAAGGCGGGCGAGGCCCAGGCGCGGATCGCGGATGCGGAAGAGCAGGTGGCCGACGCAGAGCGACACCTCGCCGAGCGCGAGGCGACGACCGCGCACCTGCAGCAGGAGCTGTCCGAGCTCAAGCAGGAGCTCGGCCGACGAGAGGCCGGTCTCTCCTCGCACCAGGAGGAGATCGAGTCCCTGCGCCAACAGGTGTCGACGCTGGAGACCGACCGCGACAGCAGGCGGACCGACGATGCTTCGCGGGCCGCGCTGGAGGCCGAGCTGGCCGAGCACAAGAGTGTGTTGCAGGAGGCTCGCGACCGACTGGCCGCAAGCGAGTCCATGGCCAAGGACCTCGAATCACGTCTCGCAGCCGCCACGTCGAGCCAGGGTGAGGCTCTGAAGACGACCGAGCAGCAGCTCCAGGCGAGGGAGCAGGAACTCTCCGAGAGGGATCGGGAGATCCGCGCGATGACCCAACAGCTCGACGCGGCGCGTGACGAGCTGGAATCAGCGCGCCGCGATCTCACGGCGACATCGGCGGAACGAGAAACGCTGGAGTCGGACTTTCGAGGAGAGCTTGAGGCCACCCGCGCGGAGCTGTCGACACGAGCAGACGAATTGCAGTCGCTCCGCCAACGCCTGGCGGAGCAGGACGAGGCCCTGTCGGCTCGCGAAGCCGCCTCCGGCGACGTGTCCGCGAGGATCGCGGCGCTCGAGACCGAGCTGGCGGCTGCAACACAGCGGGCCTCCGAGCTTGGTTCGAGCCTCGCTGAGGCACGAACCGCGAAGGAGCAAGCGGAAGAGGCGGCCGTGCAGGCCGTGGAGCGAGCCGAAGAGGCGGCCAGGCAGGCAGCGGAGCGGGTCCAGGAGGCTGCCCCGCAGCCAACCGAGGGATCGAGGGACGGTGCCACGGACGACGTTCACGTCGCCGAGCTCCGAGCCGAGATCCTTCAGCTGGAAACTCGCCTTGAGCAGACCGAGCTTCGGGCTCGCCACGCGTACGCCGAGGCGGAGAACGCGCAAGCGGAACTGCGTTATGCGCGCGAGCGCGGCGATGCGCCTCAGACCTCGGGCGACGCAGGCCGTCTCCGTATCGAGCTGGCGGCCGCCCTGGAGCGTGCCCAGGCCGCGGAGCAGAAGAGCTTGGCGCTCAACGCGGAGCTGCTCCTTGCGAAGAAGGGTGTGGACACGAACGCCGCGCCCGAGACGGACAACGGCTACCCCGAGCCTGAAGAAGAAGGGGTGAGCCTCCGGACACGGCTGAACAGAGCCGTGGAGAGCAAGCGCGCTTCCGGTGACGACGACACGCATCAATGGCGCTGATCCATCCAGCGGTACGCTTGGCCATGTGCGCCGAGCTCTCCTGATCCTCCTCGGAACCACGATCGTGCTCGCCGGCACGCCTGCTGCGCCTGTCGTGGCGGGGCCACGGCCCGGGTACACCGCAACGATCAGGCCGCTCCCCCGCGGCATCCGAGCCTGGATGAACGGAGTTTCGTGGCGTCCCGGATGCCCTGTACCTCTGCGCGACCTCCGGCTGGTCACGCTCCGGTACTGGGGTTTCGATCGCCGGGCACACGGCGGCAGGTTGGTCGTCCACGTCGATGTCGCCAAGAGGATCGCCGGCATCTTCGGACGGCTCTACGAGGTGTCCTTCCCGATCCGGCAGATGCGTCTGGTCGACTACTACGGGGCGGACGACCGCACGTCGATGGAGCACGACAACACCTCGGCGTTCAACTGCCGGTGGCGCGCGGGTCAGCCCGGCGTCTGGTCCCAGCACGCATACGGGCGAGCGGTGGACGTGAACCCGGTGGAGAACCCATATGTGTGGAGCGGTGGGGTCTCTCCCTGGAACGGCGCGCCCTACGTGAATCGGTCCGATCGCCGACGCGGGATGATCTTCCACGGCGGCGTCGTTTGGTGGGCGTTCCGGGCTCGGGGCTGGGAATGGGGCGGCGACTGGAAGCAGGTCAGGGACTACCAGCACTTCTCGCGCAACGGTCGTTGACTCGGACGGTCAGTCGCAGGAGAGCGTGAGCAGGTAGTACGGATCGACGGCGCCACCACCCCATGGGTGCCACTCGAAATGGTCGTGGGGGGCTGTCGAATCGCCGGTGTCGCCCACGTAACCGATGATCGCGCCCGCTCCGATCCATCCGAGGTCGCCGTAGGCGATCAGGTGGGCGTTGAAGACGTATCCGCGGTCGCCACGGACACGAACCTGATACCCGCCGAGTGGAGAGTAGGAACCCCACGCGTAGCCGCCGAACGGGGCGCGGATCGGTGTCCATGTGGGCGCCTCGACGTCGCTGCCCATGTGGACGTGCGGCTCGACGCCCTCCACGTTCACGATCTCGCCGAAGTCGTTATGGATGTATCGAGGGCCGTCCACCGGACAGACGCGGAAGATCCCCCAGGAATACAGCCAGGCATTGATCCCGTCGCGACGTGTTTCCAGTGAGGCGAGGCGTCGGGTCGTCCGCGAGTTGAACCCGTGTTCCGCGCGATGGGCATCACGCAGGATCGCCTGGGTCCGGAGGCCCGGGTGGGCGTCGGAGTCGCGTTCCGCGACGATGGCGGCCCGACGGAGCTCTTGCGAGTGGATGCGGATGTGCCTGTGGAGCACCTTGATCTCGTGCCCGATGCGCTTCTCGGCACGGATGTGGTCGCCGACCTCCGAGGCGGAGGCGGGCGCCGCCGCACCGGCGAGCACCGTGAACGCGATCACCGCGGCGGCGCCCGCGGTGCAGAGACCTCGCAACCCCCTCAGATGAGCCACCCCCATGCGTATCCAGCAGGGTTCACCTATCGGCCCCACGAGCTCGTCGCTTGAGGGCGTCTGGCGTGAGAGCGGGTTGCCCACCCTTCGATGGAAGGCGCAGTATTGCGGGGTTCATGGGTCAATCGATGGGTCCAAGGAGCGCTCGACGAGCGCACCTCCTGCTGGTGGCGCTCGCAGGGGCGCTGGCCGCGATGTCCACCGCGCAGGCGAGTGCCCCGGGCAGCCGGGATCCTCGACGGAAGCCAGGAAGGAGAGCCTCCGACGTCGATGTCGCGGAGCTCATGGAACGGCTCCAGCAGGCCACGGCGCGGGCCACGGAAGCGCAGAGGGTGGCGCGGTCGTTCGCGACCCGCCTCAAGAAAGTCTCGACCGGGCTCGCGAGTGTCGAGCGCGAATCGTCGGATGAGCGGGACATGGCCGATGCAGCGGAGCAGCAGATCGACCTGCTCGATGAGAAGCTCCAGGAGATCGGCGCCGCTACCGTCGATGCCGCCGCCATGTCCGAGCTCCATGAGCTCCAGCGTCAGCTCGCCGAGACTCGTCGGCGGGCCGACGAGATGGAAGAGCGAGCCGTCGACGCCGAGCGCCGCCTGAAGGAGATCGGCGCCGCTACCGTCGACGCCGCCGCCATGTCCGAGCTCGATGAGCTCCAGCGTCAGCTCGCCGAGACTCGTCGGCGGGCCGACGAGATGGAGGAGCGAGCCGTCGACGCCGAGCGTCGCGTGTCGGCCACCGCCTCGCTGCCGGACCCCGTGGAGGTCCTCCAGGGGCTGGAAGAGCGGGTCGTGATCGTCGAAACGCTGTCGACCGAGGCGCAGGAGCGTGTTCGCTCCTTCGAGGAGATGGCTGCGGAGGGGGGAAGCGATTTCCGGCAACGGATCGCGCTCACCGCCGCGCGCAAGCGTGGCGGGTCAGCCCCGCCCGTGGTGCGCGAGTCGAAGCCCGAGCTGGATCTGCGCGCCGCGATCTCGCGAGGGCTGCGGGGACCGCTCACGCGCGCGTCCGGGCTCTCGCTGTCGCTCCAGGGAACGATCGAGTCGACGGAGGCGAAGGACACCCTCCGCCACCTCACGGCGTCCTTAGGCCGGTTGAACCAGCTCGCTGCCGATCTGAAGGACGCGCACCGGATCATCGACGGGAGCCTGCCGCTCAACCTGCGGCGCACGGACATCGCCGCGCTCATGAACGCAACGCTTGAGGACGCCACGCATCTGGAAGACCGGGTCGTCCGGCTGGATGCGGTGAAAGTGCACGCGCGCGTGGATCCGGTACGCGCCAGGCAGATCGTCGAGGGGATGTTGGACGCCGCGGGAGAGCGGACGAGATCCAGCGCTTCGATCGTGGTCAGGGTTCACGACATGGATGCGGGCGTGCGCGTGACCGTCGAGGACGACAGTCGTTCGCCGGCTTCGATCGGCCCGGAGCTGAGCCTGGCCGTTCGCCTCGCCGAGATCCACGGCACCGAGATCACGGTCGACGGTTCTTCGTTCCGCGTCGTCTTCCCGAAGGATCGGCGCCCGTAGCGTCGGGTCAGACGACGAGCGTATCGACCGCGTAGGTCTCCCTGAGCCGGAGATCGACGATGCCTGCGGGCAGGATCCGGCGAGGCCGCATCCCGTTCGCCTCCGCCACGCCGAGGTGGTGAACGCACATCGGAACCAGCAGGTCCCGCGCGTACCAGGACACGACATCGGGCTTGGAGGCAGCCGCGCTCTCCTGCCAGAAGCAGAACTGGCAGATCAGACGGAGCCGCTGCGGGTAGGCGAACCTCGCCCGGTACCCCTGCTCGTGCTCGATCACGCGTCCCCAGAGCGCGACTCGGCCGAGAACCGCGGGGCAGCGGGTCCGCCGGAGCAGACCGAGCTCTCGGGTGGCGTGGAGCCCGCAACTGCAGGCGACGTAGGGTGCCTCGTGTGACCAGGCGAGTCGGCAGGTCGCCTGCGCGACCTCACGAGGGCGCCACGCTTTCGACCCGGCCGTGACCGGGCGCAACAGGAGTCCCTCCCCATCCCGTCGGCCCGTGAGGGTCCACGAGCGCCACGCGAGGATCGGCTCGACCTCTACTTCGACGGGAAGGCCGTGTACGACCGAGGCGGCCGTTCTCATCATCGTGCCGCCGACTCCGAGGCCGGCTCCGAAACCGGGTCCGATTCTGGCAAGACCACCGGCTCGGGTTCGGGAGCCGGTCGCGGGTCCACGGAGGGCTCCAGGATGGGCGCGGGCTCCGGTACCGGCAGCGACGCCGGTTCGATCTCGATGACTCGCTTGGGAAGGCCGATATCCAATGCCTTGTCCTCCGGTGGAGGTCGCTTGTGCCCGGCCTCCGGCCATCCGGCTCGTCGGAGCGTACCTCGCCGGTACCTTTCGCGCGTGGGCCTTTCGGCGTACCTACGCCGGTGCCAGTCGGTAGACGGCTCCGAAGTCGCTGAAGAAGATCCGCCCGTTCGGCGCGACCTCGAGCGAGATCACGGGGTTCGGCCGATCGAGCACGAGGAGGGGGCCTGCGTCGAAGTTGGTCCTGGCCCCATTCAGATCGAAGCGGCGGATCCTGCCGTCGTTCACCGCCCCGACCAGCAGATCGCCGTCGAACGCGGGGCCGAGGCCGCAGGCGTCGCAGAAGGCGAGGCCCGTCAGCCCGACCGGCGCGCCGAAGGTGTGTCTCGGGAGGATCCTCGGGGTCGGCCCGCTGTTGTTCGTGTTCGGACAACTCTGGCTCGGCCCCCACCCGTGGTTGCGGCCCCTCAGGATGAGGTTCACCTCGTCGTTGCAGCTCGGTCCGTTCTCCGATTCCCAGAGCCGACCGTTCCGCGGGTCGAACGCGAACCCGATCGAGTTGCGGATCCCATACGCCCAGATCCGTGAGCCGGCTGGGTTCATAGCCGGGATCGAGCCGTCCGGGTTGAGGCGGAGGATCTTGCCGCGCAGGTTGCTCGTCCGATCCTGGGAGTTCGATTCGACGGCGTTGTCACCGATCACGACGTACAGCTTGTTGTCGGGTCCGAAGAGGATGCGGCCGCCGTTGTGGTTGCTCGCGGGCCCGGCGGCGACCGACAGGATCGTCCGAACACCCACCCCTCGACCGTTCTGCACCCTGATCCGTAAGACCTGGTTGCGGAGACCGCCAACGGTGTTCCTCGTGACGAAGACGTAGACGAACGGCTGGGTTGGCCAGCTCGGGTGTAGGTCGACGCCAAGCGCCCCCCGCTCTCCGTCGAAGTTGACCCTCTGGATCCGGTGGACTCGGCGGCTGAAACCCGATCGCAAGCTACGGAAGCGCAGCCACCCCGTGTTCCTTTCGACATAGACGAGTCGCCCAGAGGGAGTGAACGTGAAGCCCACCGGGCTGGCCAGTCCTGATGCGACGCGAACGGCCTTGACGGCCGCGATCGCTCCGCCGGCAGTGCTCAACATCAGCCCGGCGAGAAGCGATGGCACCAGCACCGCCAGGATCCCGAGTCTCCGCATGTCGTCTGCTCCTTCCGCTGCGAGTATCGGCGCCGTGGCGACGGCGCCCCCATCGATCTTCGGCGTGCGTGCTCTCCGGTCGGAAGATCCCCGGTTCCTCCGGGGCGAGGGTCGTTACCTCGACGACATCGAGATCCCTGGCGCCCTACACGCCGCCTTCGTTCGTTCCATCATGCCGCACGCGAAGCTCAGCGGGGTGGACGTGTCCGCCGCGCTGGCTTCGCGGGGGGTCGTGGGAGTCTACGTGGCAACCGACCTGGATCTGGCACCGCTTCCGCCATCGGGCACCGTGGAGGGCGACCCACAGGGAGAGCTCGAAGGGCTGTTCAGCCGTGAGCCCCTCGCCCGCGACGCGGTCCGGTTCGTGGGCGAGATCGTCGCCGTCGTCGTCGCCGAGACCGCAGCGCAAGCCGTCGACGCGGCGGAGAAGGTCGCGGTCGACTACGAGGAGTTGCCGGTCGTGGTGGACGTGGAGGCGGCGGTGGCCGAAGACGCGCCGTTGCTCTGGCCGGAGTTCGGGACCAACGTCGCGCATGCGTTCGGCAGCGGGTCCTCGGATGATCCTCTCGAGGATGCGGAGGTTGTCGTGCGAGGCCGATTCGTGAACCAGCGGGTCGCGCCGGCGCCGATGGAGACGAACGGGATCGCCGTGGTTCCCGCCGACGACGGCTCCTACAGGGTGTGGGTTTCGACCCAGGTTCCCTTCGACGTGCGTGACGACCTCGCCGAGACGATGGGGGTCGGGCGCGATCGCGTGCGCGCGATCGCGCCCGACGTCGGCGGCGCGTTCGGGGCCAAGCTGCAGATCTACGCCGAGTACCACGCGATCGCCGCGATCGCGGCGCGCGTGGGCCGTCCGGTCCGGTGGCAGGAGACGCGCTCGGAGTCGATGGTCTCGCTCACGCACGGCAGGGCGCAGATCCAGACGGTGGAGCTCGGCGCCCGCCGCGACGGCTCGCTGGTGGGGATCCGGGCCGAGATCCTGGCAGACATGGGGGCGTACCCGATCGGCGCCTTCATGCCAGGAACGACGCAGGAGATGCTGTGCGGGGTCTACCGGATCCCTCTCGTCGTGAGCAGCGGGCGGAGCGTCGTCACGAACACGACGCCGGTCGGCCCGTACCGCGGCGCCGGCCGGCCGGAGGCGACGGCACTCGTGGAGCGCGCGATGGACATGCTCGCCGCTGAGCTCGGGATGGATCCCGTCGAGCTTCGACGGACGAACTTCATCCGTCCCGAGGAATTCCCCCACGCGACCGTCACCGGGGTCACGTACGACACAGGGGACTACGAGAAGGCGTTGGACGAGGCGCTCCGACTCGCCGGCTACGAAGCGCTCAGGGCCGAGCAGGCCATACGACGCGAGCACGGCGACGAGGTCTGTCTCGGCATCGGCGTCGCGACCTACGTCGAGATCACGGCCTTCGGTGGCCGGGAGTATGCAGCCGTCGAGATCGGCACCGACGGTCGCGCGACGGTGTTCATCGGCACGACGTCCGCGGGACACGGGCACGAGACCGCGTTCGCACAGCTCGCCTCCGCATCGCTCGGGGTCCCGTTCGAAGACGTGACCGTCGTCCACTCGGACACGGGGTTGGTGGCGCGAGGCGAGGGCACGTGGGGCTCGCGCTCGCTGCAGATCGGTGGGTCATCGGTCTACGAGCAGGCCGAAGCGGTCGTGGAGAAGGGTCGCGAGGTCGCCGCCGCCCTGCTCGAGGTGGATGCGGTTGACGTCGAACGCGTCGAGGGAGGTTTCGCGGTGGTCGGCGCGCCCGACCGCGCCGTCGGATGGAGCGAGGTGGTCGGCGCCAGTGACGGGGGGCTCCGGGCAGAGGGCCGCTTCCGCCAACGCGGGTCGACGTTCCCCTTCGGGGCTCACGTCGCGGTGGTGGAGGTGGACACCGCGACCGGAGAGGTGCGGTTGCTCCGCCACGTGGCCGTCGACGACTGCGGCCGGATCCTCAACCCGGCGCTCGTTCGAGGGCAGCAGCACGGCGGTCTCGCGCAGGGGATCGCCCAGGCTCTGTTCGAAGAGGTTCTGTACGACGAGAGCGGGAACCCGGTGACGTCGACGCTCGCGACGTATCAGATGCCGAGCGCGGCGGACCTGCCTCCCTTCGAGACTTCGAACACGGAGACGCCGACGGATCTGAACCCCCTGGGCGCGAAGGGGATCGGTGAGTCTGCCACCATCGGCTCGACACCTGCCGTGCAGAACGCGGTGGTGGACGCGCTTTCTCACCTCGGCGTGCGTCATATCGACCTTCCGCTCACCCCCGAACGGGTGTGGAGGGCGTTGCGACCTGAACAGATGACCGCAAGATCCGACTAGTCCCAGCACCCGTCGCGGTTGGCGGGGGGATATCCACCCTCGGTATCGTGCTCAAGTGGCGACGGTCATCCCGATCAGCGATCGGCGGGCACGGCTCGCGCTGATCCTTGCTGTGCTCGGCGTCCCTTCGCTGGGCATCACGGTACCGGCGGCGGTCTGGTTGGGGATCGGCGCCGTCCGCCAACGACGACTCTCGAGCGGCGGCGAGCCAGCGATGGGCTTCATCGCCCTCGTGGTCGCCGGACTGGACGTCATGACTCTCAACTCGGTCCTGCTCAAGACGTTCGACATCATCGATCCGCAACAGGCGTGGATCGGCATCGGATGTGGCGTCGCCCTGGCGACGGCGGTGGCACTCTGCACGGCGTCCACCCTCCGGATCCATCCTGAACGTTGGGGCGCTCTCTTGGTCGCGCGGGCCGGACTGATCGGCGCCATGGTCGGCGGAACGGCGCTCTTCGTGCGGCTGATCGCCGTTCTCGACTGACCCGAGCGCTGCTACCGTTGGCCGTATGACACCGCGCTGGGAACGTCGCTTCCGCGCGCCCATGATCACGTACCCGGATTGGTCGCCGGCTGCGCCTCAGCGGCTCGCCTACGAGTCGACGGAGAGCGGCGTCTGGCAGCTGCACGTCGTGGATCTGGACGGCGGAGTCCGTCGGCGCGTCACCGATCATCCGGTCGGCGTGATCTCGGGCGCCTGGTCGCCGGACGGTGCCGAGATCTGCTGGTGGCAGGACGACACCGGCGACGAGTCCGGGCGCTGGTACGCGCAGCCCTTCGAGGGTGGTGGATCACGGCTCCTCTTCCCTGAGCTCGATCCGGGATGGAACGAGGGCATCGCCTGGGTTCCCGGGATGCTCGCGGTCTCGATCAGCCGTCATGACGGGTTCGCGGTCTACGTGAGCGAGGACGGCGGAGCCACCGTGAAGGAGGCCGCCCGGAGCACCGAGCACATGCGCGTCGCCGGGCGGCACGGCGGCTATAACCGCGGGGGCCTGTCGGCGGACGGAACGCTGCTCTGCCTGCAGCACGCCGAGCATGGTGACGAGATGCACGAGGCGCTTCGTGTGATCGATCCGAGGACGGGGGCGACGGTCGCCGACCTGGTCGATCAAGGAAGACAGATCGCGTCCTCCGCGTGGTCCCCGATCGTCGGCGACCGTCGCCTGGCCGTCGTGCACGAGCGGGATGGGATCCCGCATCCTGCTGTATGGGACCCCGCGACGGGCGACTGGACAGACGTCTCCACTGGGCTCGAGGGAGAGATCTCGGTCGCGGACTGGTGGCCGGATGCGAGCGCGTTGCTCCTCTCGCAGCTCCACGACGGCAGGCAGCGTCTCCACCGCTTCGACCTCGCGAGCGATGAGCGAACCGCGATCGAGCATCCCCAGGGCCAGGTGGAGTGGGCACAGGTGAGGCCGGACGGCGCCGTCTGGTACCGGCACGCGAGCGGCGCGTCTCCGCAGCGGATCCTCGACGACTCCGGCGGGGAAGTGCTGCCGCTCGAGGGCGAGCCGGCCCCGCCAGGCCGCCCGTACCGGTCGTTCCGGTTCGACAACCGTCACGGTGATCCCGTGCAGGGGTTCATCGTGACCCCGGAGGGCGAGGGGCCGTGGCCCATCCTGATCCGTCCCCACGGCGGCCCTACCTGGCTCGATGAGGACCGTTGGAGCCCCGAGGTGCAGTCCTACGTGGACGCCGGGCTCGCGGTGGCTGCCGTCAACTACCGCGGATCGACGGGGCGCGGCGCCGTGTGGCGGGACGCGTTGATCGGCGACGTCGGCGGTCCGGAGCTCGAGGACCTCAACGACGCGTTGGACCATCTGATCGAGGAGGGCACCGCGGATCCCGGCCGCGCCGTCGTGGGCGGATGGTCCTGGGGCGGTTATCTGACGTTGATGATGCTTGGCAAGCATCCCGAGCGGGGTTGGCGATGCGGGATCGCCGGGATCCCGGTCGGAGATTACGAGCTCTCCTACGAAGACATGTCGCCGTTGCTCCAGGCGTACGACCGGGCCCTCCTCGGCGGCCGGCCGGACGAGGTCCCCGAGCTGATGGCCGAACGCAACCCGATCAACTCTGCCGACCGCGTCGAGGCCCCGGTGCTGTTCCTGATCGGCGAACACGACTCGCGATGCCCGCTACGGCAGGCCATGGCGTACGTGGACCGGCTCGCGGCGAGGGGACATCCGCACGAGCTTTATCTCTTCTCGACGGGCCACGGGTCCCACGACGTCGATGAGGAGGTCCGCCAGCAGCGGGTGATCCTCGATTTCCTGGTCCGCCACGTTCCCGGGGTGACCGTCTCCGAAGACTGAGTCGTTATCGTGGGTCCATGCCCATGTGGATCGTCGTCCTCACCGGGGTGCTCGCGGCGTTCGTGATCTGGCGCGTGGGGATCGCGATGCTGCGTTCCCTCACGATGACGACCCCGCCGTCCGACTCCGACGAGCCGGCGCCGCCAGAGCCCGAGGATGTCGACGATCTGCACGTCTACCTGGTCTGCGACGAGTGCGGCACCGAGCTCAAGGTGTCGCGGCTCGGGGAGCTCCAGATCCCACGGCACTGCGGCGAGAAGATGCAGGTCGTGCGCCGTCCCGAGCTCGCGTGAGAGGGAGTCTTCCACCGATTCCCACAGGCTTCCCCCTTCGTTTCCACGAGGTTTTCCACAACCGCGTGAAGGAAGCGTGAAGATCGCGCTGCAGCGGAAGGCATTTCTCCACGATGTGGAAACCGGATGTGGAAGATGACACCGCTGTGATTCGTAGTCCAGGAGTCCTACTTCCAGAAGGTGAGGCCGACGAAACCCACCCCGATGATGCCGAGGCCGACCCAGAGCACGCCGTTGGTGGCGAGGTCCCCACGGAGATAGTTCGCGACGACCACGGCGACACCGAGGCCGATCACGCCGAGGACCAGCGGCCCGTACCAGCGCGGGCTGTGCTTCGTGCGCTTCTTGCGCTGTGGCTCGACCTGGTAGCGCTGGTTGGCCCGCTTCTTGCGGGAGCGGGACTCCGGCATGGAGCAGATGGTACCCGCGTCGCGGGTCAGCCGGGCCCGATCCTGAGGTGCTTCGCGGCGGCGGCCTCGACCGCCTCGCGGGTGAAGGGAAGCGGGCGAAGCTCCCCGGCTGCCCACGAATCGCTCTGATCGTTCCAGTGCGGCGAGGCCGGGTTGCCAGACTGCCCCGTCGGGAGGATGCCTCTGCTTTCGTCGAGGTCGGCGAGGTCGTACACCGCCCGCCACGAAGGAACGACGTAGACATCGAAGGGGCCGTCGCCCTCGAAGCCGGCGTTGCTCACGGTCTGTTCGTCGCCTCCGAGCGGCAGCTCGGCGGCGACGAACAAGGGCTCGAGTCCCGGCATGCGGCCGAGCGGATGGGCGAACCGCGCACGATGGATGTCACCCCACCGCCACTCCGCGGGGTCGGGCCCCATCGCCTCGGTACACCGGTCCCAGGCGGCGGCGAGGGCGTCGTCGAGCCGTTCCTTCGAGAGGACGCCCGCGCCGAGGAGCGCGGGGAGGGCCCGGCATCGGAACAGCTCGCGATCGGTCAGATACTCAGACACCAGAGGCTCCTTGCCGTTCACGGCTCTGCGCGCCAGCTCGTCGACGAAGATCTCCCACAGAGCAGCGGCCGCCGATCCGGCGGTGACGTCGTGATCCCATCCCTCCAGGAGCTCTCCGCCGGGTCCGTCGCCGAAGGAGGGGAGATGGGCGAGCAGCTCGCGCGCAGAGAGGGAGACCGTGTCGGATTGGATCGCCCGACACGTGTCCACCGTGTGATCGCTCCGGGTCTCGAGTAGCTCGGTGATCCTCGCGGCGCGACCCGGCGCGTGGAAGTCGTGGCCGATCAGGTGCGGGTAGTCCTCGCCGTGGATCCGGTCGTTGGCGGTCACCAGGAATCCCCGCTCGGGATCGACGGCGTACGGGAGCTCCTCGAACGGCACGAACCCTATCCATTCGTGGTCGACCGTCCAGCCCGGGACGGGGACGGTGCCGTCCCCGGCGCGCCGGATCGGATGGAGCCCGGTGCACTGGTACCCGATCGTCCCGTCGACGTCCGCGTAGACGAGGTTCTGGCCCGGACACTCGAGCGCCCGAGCGGCGTTGCGGAACTCCTCGAAGCTCCCGACGTTCGCCACGTCGATCAGCGCAGAGGGACGGATGCTGTGTTCGGCGCCGACCCAGCGGAGCGCGTAGGAGCCGTCGAGAGGCCGTTTCGAGGGGCGAAGTCGCCCGGTCAGATACGAGTCGAGGAGGGGTCCGTGCCGGGTCTCGCGGACCTCGTGCACGATCGGCTCGTCGCTGCCTCGGACCCGGATCTGCTCCTGGTGCACGGTGAGCGGTTCCCAAGAGTCCTCGTAGCGCACCGCCGTGCCGTCGTCGTTCAGGCGCTCGAGGTAGAGGTCCTGGACGTCGCCGCCGACGTTGGTCGTCCCCCACGCATGGTGAGCGGTGGTGCCGAGCACGATGCCGGGAGCGAACGGCGCGGCGACGCCGCGCGCCTCGTAGCCGGGGGCGCGCAGGTGGAGCTCGATCCATGCGCCCGGCTGCTGGACCAGCAGGTGCGGGTCGTTCGCGAGGAGGGGCTTGCCGGAGGCGGTCCGCGCGCCGGCGATCGCCCACTCGTTCGAACCCTGACCCCGCGGCGGGCGGGGCAGCGTTCGCAGCAGATCGCCCGCGAGGCGGCCGGCCGCCGGTGCCGTGGGATGACCGCTGAGTGGCGGGACGAGGCGGCCGGCCGCCTCCTCACCGAGTTCCGCGGCAAGGTGCACGCGGAGCAGCTCGAGGTCCCAGTTCCCCGAAAGGCCCCACGAGAACATCGCCCAGCACGCGGCCCACGAGGCGTCGTCGTCGGGGAGAGCGGGCGACGTGTCGAGCAGCACGTACTCGACGGGTGGGACCGGCATCGTGGCGATCCACGCGAGGATCCCATCACGGAAGCGCGCGATCATGGCGCGTGACGTGTCGTCCCATCCAGCGGCGATCGCGGCGCCGGCGCGGTTGATGCCGATCGTGCGTGTGAAGCGATCGTCGTCGAGGGTGAGCTCGCCGAACAGCTCGGACAGGCGGCCGTTCGCCTGTTTCAACGCCAGGTCGATCTGGAAGAGGCGCTCGCCGGCGGTCACGACGCCCTGGGCGAACCACAGGTCGTCCAGCGAGCCGGCTGAGATGTAGGCGACCCCGTAGCTGTCCCGAAGGACCTCCACCGAAGCTCCGAGACCGGGCATCGTGAGCGCACCTTCGAACGGGAAGGCGGCGGCATTCGCCGCGGCGCGGAGCCCGTCGAGGAAGTCGGCCATGGGTCGGCAGCCTATCGATGGAGTTGAGGGACAAGCGTCCTTGACAGGTTCCGGCGGGAGCGGCGCCCCGAACCGCTGCCGCTGCGTAGACACAGCTGCTGCGGCTCGTTCAACCCACCCGCACGTTGCCAAGCCAGCTCTCGTACAGGCGCGCGTAGGTGCCTCCGGCCGCGACGAGCTCCTTGTGCGTCCCCGTTTCCACGAGCCGCCCGGCGTCGAACACGAACACCCGGTCCGCTCCCTCCGCGGTCGACAACCGATGCGCCACGGTGATCGTGGTGCGGCCTTCGGACACCCGGCGGAGCGCCTCCGAGGTCCGTCGCTCGGTCGCCGGATCCACCGCCGACGTTGCCTCGTCGAGGATCAGCAAGCCGGGGTCGGCGATGTGTGCGCGGGCGAGCGCCACCAGCTGCCGTTCCCCGACGGACAGCGCCTCTCCCCGCTCGCCCACCGTCGTGTCCAGGCCCCTCGGGAGCGCCGCGACCCAACCGCCCAGCCCGAGCTCCTCGAACGCGGTCTTCACGTCGCGGTCGGTCGCCCCGTCCCGCCCGGCCCGAACGTTCTCGCGCACCGTCGTGCCGAACAGGAATCCGTCCTGCGGCACCATCCGCAGCGAACGCTGGCGAGACGGCGCCGAGATCTCGCGCAGGTCGATCCCACCGACCTCGATCAAGCCGTCCGCCGGGTCCGCGAGTCGCGACACGAGTTTCACGAACGTTGTCTTGCCGCAACCGGTCTCGCCGACGATCGCGACGTGCTCGCCCGCTTCGACGTCCAGCGTGATCCCGTGCAGGACGGGGCCGCCTTCGCGGTACGAGTACTCCACTCCGGCGGCGGTGACCGAGAGGGCCCCCGTCGGGAGCTCCAGGCCCGGCACTGGCTCCACGATCTCCACCGGGAGGTCGAGGACCGCGAGGACCTTGCGCCATCCCGCGATCGCGGTCTGTGTCTCGCTATAGATCTCGGGCAGATCGGTGAACACGTGCAGGAACGTGTCGGCGAGGAACAGGAAGGCCGTCACACTGCCGAACGTGAGTCCCCAGCTGGGACCGAAGCTCGCGCCAAGCACGACTACGGTGGAGACGGCGAGAGCGTAGAAGACCGTGGACAGCGGGAAGAGCGTGGCCGACCGGAAATGGGCGACGACCTCGGCGCGATACCTGCGGTCGATCGCACCGCGCACGCGGCCGAACGTGCGCTCGTCGAGCCCGTAGGCGCGGACGACCGCCGCTCCCATCACGGACTCGGACACCTCCGAGAGCATCTCGCCCACGCGAGTGCGCGCCGTGTCGTACGCGGCCGAGAGACGGTTCTGGAGGGACCAAACGATCAGGATCAACGGCACGACCAACGCGATGATCGCGAGCGTCAGCTGCCAGGAGTAGAAGAGCATCAGCGCGAGTGACGCGACGACCTGGACCCCTGCCCAGATCCACGCGATCCCGCCCCACTCCATGAACTGCTGCATCGCGTCGACGTCGGCCGTGACGCGCGCGACGAACACCCCGCGCTTCTCGTCGGATTGCTCGGCGATCGACAGACGATGGATGTGCGCGAAGGTCCGGATGCGCAGGCCCATCATCGCGCCTTCCGCCGCGTGGACCAGGCGGCGGCCAGCTGCGCGCGACGCCACGAATGTCAGCACCACCAGGGCGAATGCCGCTGCGCACACGACTCCTACGTACACGGGGCGGAACCCGCCGTCGAAGCCGTGGTCGAACACAAGTTGGATCAACACGGGCGTGGTGAGGTGCGCCACCACGACGCCGAGCGAGATGATCACCGTGAAAACAAGGCCCGCTCGCAGCTCCGGGCTCTCGCGGATCCCCCGGCGAAGGACCGCGAAGGAGCCGCGGAGCTCCTCCGGGACTTCGAAGTCGTCCTCTTCGCGGACCACGTCCGCGGCGGCGGTCATCGTTCGCCCCGTTCGTAGGCGTGGATGATCGCGGCGTAGCCGGGGGCCGCGGCCATCAGCTCGTCGTGGGTACCGGTCGCCGAGACGCGGCCTGCCTCGAGGAAGATGACCCGATCGGCCAGACGGATCGTCGACAGGCGGTATGCGACCAACACGAGCGTGGTGTGCAGCTCCTCACGGAGCGCCGCGAGGATCTGCGCCTCGACCGACGCGTCGACCGAGGAAGTCGCGTCATCCAGGATCAGGATGCGAGGTTCGCGGACGATGGCTCGCGCCAGCGCCACGCGCTGGCGCTCGCCTCCCGACAACGTGTAGCCGCGCTCGCCGACGACCGTGTCGAAGCCATCGGGCAGCCCCTGCACGAACCGGTCGACGGCCGCGATCCTCGCGGCGCGTTCGACCGCGTCTCCGTCCGCCTCCGAGTCGAGGGCGATGTTCTCCCCGATGGTGGTGGAGAACAGGAAGCTCTCCTGGAACACGATCGAGACAGCCCGCCGGAGCGACTCCGGCTCGGCATGTCGGAGATCGATCCCGCCAACGCGCACCGCGCCGCTCTCGGGGTCGGCGAGCCGGACGAGGAGCTGGGCGAGGGTGGACTTCCCCCCGCCGGTCTGTCCCACGATCGCCACCGACTCCTGCGGCCTGATCTGCAGCGACACCCCGTCGAGGACACGAGATCCGTCGAACACGTGATGGACGTCGTCGGCTTCGAGACCGAGGGGGCCGGTGGGCAGCGGCATCGGTTCCGCCGCGGGGAGCACGGTGACGGGCTCGACGAAGACCTTCTCGAGCCGGTCGTACCCCACCACCGCGCGTGGCAGCTCCGCCAGGATCCAGCCGATGAACCGCATCGGCCACGCGAGGAGGTTGAACAGCGCCACGAAGCCGATCAGCTCTCCGAGCGTGATCGCCCCCACCGAGACCCGCCACGAACCGACCACCAGCAGGAGCGTGGCCGCGAGGGCGGGCAGCGCGTCCAGCGCCGCCTCGAACGTGGCCCTGATGAACCCGGCCTCGACCCTGTCGTCACGGAGAGCCATGGCCTTCACGGAAAGCCGCTCGATCTCGGCCTCTTCACGTCCGAGGGTCTTCACGACGATCGCGCCGTCGATCGACTCGTGCGCGACGGCCGACACCTCGCCGATCCGCTCCTGCGCCCGGCGGGCAGGTACCTCCATCCGTCTCGCGAAGCTCTTGTTCATCATCGCGAGGGCCGGGAACAGGACGATCGCGACCAGGGCCAGGAAGATGTCCGCCTCGAGAAGCTGGATCATGGCGAGTGCGACCAGCACGATCACGCCGGTCGCGAACGGGACGGGCCAGAAGACGTCCACCGCCGCCTTCACGTCCGCCTCCATGTGCGCGAGGAGCTCGCCCGTCGGTGTCTCCCGGTGGTAGGCGAGCGAGAGCTGGCGGTAGCGGTCCGCGATCCTCGTGCGGAGGGTGGCCATCACCCGCTCGCCGGCAACGCCGCTGTAGAAGCGACGCGTCATGATCCCGAGCGCCCGCAGGCAACCGAACGCCATCAGCGCACCCACCGAGAGCCAGATCTCCCGTGAGGAAGCGCCTCCCTCGAATGCCGGGCGCAGCACCTCGTCCGTCGCGCGCCCCAGTGCGGTTGTGAGCGCGATCGATGCGAAGGCGAACACGATCGCGCCCGCCACGGAGACGAAGAACGGTCCCGGATGCATCCGGACGTAGGAGACGATCAGGCGGAGGCCGCGCCCGAAGAGCCCTTCGGGCGGCGCGGGTGCGGACGCCTCTCGCGTCGCATCCTGCGCTATGGGGGTCTGCGCGTTCACGGCCATCACCCTATGATGCGCACCATGACCGACCACCGTCCGTGGTTCCGCGTGTGGCGAGAGGGAGTCCCCAAGACGGTGGCGCCGTTCCCCCACCAGAGCGTCTTCAACCTGCTCGCAGACTCTGCCGCCGGGTTCCCCGAGTCGACGGCCATCGCGTTCCTCGGCAAGCACATGAACTACCGCGAGCTCCTGCGGGAGGTGGAGCGTTTCAGCTCCGTCTTGGCAGGCCTCGGGGTCAAGCGGGGCGACCGCGTCGGCCTCCTCCTCCCGAACTCGCCGCAGTACGTGATCGCGTGGTACGCGTGCCAGCGTCTCGGCGCCGTGGCCGTGGGCAACAACCCTCTGTACACGCAGCGGGAGCTCGCGCACCAGATCAAGGATCACTCGCCCGGCGTGATGGTCGTCCTCGACCAGCTCTACCCGGCCTGGTCGGCCGTGCAGGGCGAAGTTCCGGTCCGTGAGGTCATCGCCACGAAGCTGACCGACTACATGCGATTCCCGTTGAACCTGCTCGCGCCCATCAAGTTCAGGAAGGACGCGAAACACGAGGGCAAGCCCTGGCCGCCGGTTCCGTCCGATGCGCGCGTCCGATGGTGGAAGGAGTCGATGAGCTCGGCCGGCTCGCCTCCTCCGGTCGCCGAGGTCGATGCCGAGCACGACACCGCCACGCTCGTCTACACCGGAGGAACGACCGGCTTGTCGAAGGGCGCGATGCTCTCCCACTTCAATATCTCGTCGAACATCCGGCAGGTCGTGCCGTGCATCACATTCTTCGAACGCGGCAAGGACGGCGTGATGTGCATCCTGCCCTTCTTCCATTCGTTCGGCCTGGTGGCGATGAACTTCGGCATCGCCCAGGCGGGCAAGCTCGTGCTCTTGCCTCGCTTCGAGGTCCACATGGCTCTCAAGGAGCTCGACAAGGAGAAGCCGTCGTTCTTCCCCGGCGTGCCCCGCCTGTTCGTCGCTCTGAACGAGGCGCCCGAGACCGCGAAGTACGACCTGAAGTCGGTGAAGGCCTGCATCTCCGGCGCGGCGCCGCTCCCGCGTTCGGTCGCGGAGAAGTTCCACCAGGTGACCGGCGGCGCCAACCTCGTGGAGGGCTATGGGCTCACGGAGACCTCGCCGGTCACGCACGTGAACCCGTTCGACAAGCCGAAGCACGGGACCATCGGTCTGCCGATCCCCGACACGGATTGCCGGATCGTCTCGCTCGAGGATCCGGACAGCGAGGTGCCGCTGGGCGAGCGAGGAGAGCTCTGCATCAAGGGGCCGCAAGTCATGCTCGGGTACTGGAACAAGCCCGAGGCCACGGCGGAGATGATCAGGGGGGACTGGCTGCACACCGGCGACATCGCGATCATGGACGACGAGGGGTTCTTCCAGATCGTCGACCGGATGAAGGACATGATCATCGTCTCCGGCTTCAACGTGTACCCGACCGAGGTCGAGGCGGTGATCTATCGGCATCCGAAAGTGCTCAAGGCGTGTGTGGTGGGCTTGCCCGACGACACGACGGGAGAGCGGGTCAAGGCCTACGTCGTCGCGAAGGAGGGCGAGACCCTGACCGGCGAGGAGCTCGAGACATGGTCTCGTGACCCCGCGCAGGGTCTCACCGGCTACCGCGTACCGAAGGAGTGGGAGTTCCGTTCCGAGCTGCCGGAGACGCTGATCGGCAAGGTCCTGCGGCGGGTGCTCCAGGAGGAGGAGCGGCAGAAGGCAGTGGCCAGCTCGTAGGGCCGTTGTGAGCGCGGGCCGCTAGCCTCATCCGAGTGGATGTCCAGCTCTTCCGCGACGCGGGACTCGGGAACGGCTCATATCTCATCGAGGTGAGCGCGGGCCGGGCGGTGCTGGTCGACCCCGACCGTCGTTTCCGTCGGTATCTGGACGCGGCGAGAGATCGCGGGTTGGAGATCGCAGGGGTCCTGGACACGCACCTGCACGCGGATTTCGTATCGGGGGCTCAGGACATCCGAGCCGAGACCGGTGCGGAGCTGTTCGAGCCCGCGGAGGCGGGTGTGCCGTTCCCCCACACCCCCGTGAAGCCGGGCGAACGGATCGACCTGGGAGAGGTGGAGGTCGAGGTGTTGTCGACGCCGGGTCATTCGTCGGAGCACGTGTCGTACGTGTTCCGTCGCGAGGGCGAGGCGGTTCCGGTCCTGTTCAGCGGCGGGGCGCTGATCGTGGGCGGCGCGGCCCGATCCGATCTCGCGGGACCCGAGCTCACCGACCACCTCACACACCACCAGTACGAGACCCTTCAGCGCGCGTTCTCCGACCTGCCCGACGATACGCGGCTGAACCCCACGCACGGAGGCGGGTCGTTCTGCTCGGCCGGCAGCGGGGAGAAGCACACGTCGACCCTCGGCGAGGAGCGAACGACCAATCCGCTCCTTTCCCTGAGCGAGCGGGACTTCCTCACGTCGTGGCCGGCGTCGTTCCCTCGCACGCCGGCGTATTTCGCACGGATGCGGGAGATCAACTGGTCGGGTCCTCGCCTCCGGACAGACATCGAGATGCCGCGGCCGCTCGCGCCGGAGGCGTTCGCGGCCGCGGCATCCGATCCGGTGGCGGTCGTGGTGGACGTTCGAGACGCCGCGGCCTACGCGCAGGCGCACGGTCAGGGGGCGCTCGCGATCCCGTTCCGCGACGCGTTCCCGACCTGGCTGGGATGGCTCGTGCCTGCCGACTCGCGTCTGTTGCTGGTGTTGGGCGACACGTCGCTCGAGGACGTGGTCGACGCCTGCCTCCTGGTCGGGTTGGAACGGTTCGAGGGCTACCTCGATGGAGGGATGGAGGCGTGGCGCGAGGCGGGGTTGCCCGTCCGCTCTCTGCCCTCGATCGGTCCCGACGACGTGGTCTCGTGGATGGAGAAGGGCGCGCAGCCGATCGACGTGCGAGAACCGGATGAGCTCGAGCTCGGCGGGGTCGCCGGTGCCGTGTCGGTGCCGCTCGGGGATCTTCCGGGACGTGTCGATGGGCTCCCGGATGGCCGCCCGCTGCTCGTGTATTGCGCGTCGGGGATGCGCTCGACCACGGCTGCGTCGCTGCTGGAGCGGGCCGGTGTCGGTCCCGTGGTGAACCTCAGGGGTGGCTACGGCGCGTGGCGGGAGGCCGGGCGCGACTGACGGCGCCGCCGAGCGCCGGCTCGTCGAGCCGGGAGTGATCCCCAAGCCGTCACGTGTCCCATCACGAACGTGGCGGGGGGCTGCGATGAGTACTCTCGCGTCGGAGGATCGGAGGTCACGGTGAACGAGGACGAGCTGATCGAGCTCCTCCACGAACGACAGAACAACGGCAGGATCGGCTATCTCACCTTCGGCGATCTGGTGGCGATGGTGCCCTCGGACCAGATGGATGAATGGCGAGCCGTGCTTGGCAAGGTCAGGGCCGCAGATACGGCGCGGGACGCGGAGGAAGACACGGAATAGCCCTCGGTTGTAACCGGAATTCCCACTACGCCGTGAGTGCCGTGACGGCGGTGCGTTCCTCGAGGGTGAGACCGCGGAGCGGTGGCCGAACGTCGGCATGGAGCAAGACGCCGCGATCCGTCAGCACCTGCTTCAACGCCGCATGGAACGGGATCCCTTCGAGGCGCTCACGGAGCTCGGTGACGCGAAGGTGGGCTTCGGGACTGTGGTCGTGCACGAGGGCGGCGACGACTTCCGGCCATGCCGAGGCGAGGCCCGAGACGGCGCCCACCGCGCCGCGTTCCATCCCCGCGCGCACGAGAGGCTCGGAGCCGACGAACACGTCCATGCCGTCGATGAGGTAGGGCTCGATCGCGTCGAACGGCGTATCGCTCACCTTCATCCCGACGACGTTGGTCTGTTCTCGGCGAAGCTGTCTGACCACGTCCACCGGGATCGCGTAGCCGCTACGGGCGGCGAACTCGTACACGTAGAACGGCAAAGGATCGCATGCGTCGGCGGCGGAACGCAGGTGGTCGAACAGCTCCCGCATCCCGAGCGGGAAGTAGGGCGGCGCGATCACCGCGACGGCCTCCGCACCGATCTCGAGCGCGTGTGCGGCGAGCGCGACCGTGTCGCGCGTGGTCTGTGCTCCCGCGTGGATCGCGATCTGGAACCCATCGGGCCGAACGGCGAGGAATCCTTCGGCGACGCGCCGGCGCTCGTCGAGCGTCAGGAGGACACCTTCCCCGGTGGTCCCGCAGGCGAGGAGCCCGTCGATTCCCCCGTCGGCCAGGAAGGCGGCGAGCGAAGCGAAGGCATCCAGGTCGACCGACCGACCGCCGTCCTTGAGCGGCGTCACGGCGGCCGCGATCGCTCCGTGCAGACGCGGCATCGTCGGGATGCTACCCGGGACGTACCATGGGACATGCGGGCCGAGGAGGTGCCAGGAAGATGTCAGACGTCCGTCGCTACTTGGTGGTCGCGAACCAGACCCTGGGCGGAGGCCACCTGGTGTCGCTCCTGCGGGAGCTCGGGGAGAAGCCTTCGATGTTCTACGTACTCGTCCCCGCGAGTCCTCCCGGGGACCATCTGTGGACCGAAGCGGAGGCCAACGCGCTCGCTCGCCGACGGCTCGAAGTTGCACTCGAGCGTTTCCGGAAGCTTGGGATCGAGGTGACCGGCGAGGTAGGAGATGGGAAGCCGCTGCAGGCGATCGACGATGTCCTCTCGCGAGAGTCCTTCGACGAGATCGTCCTGTCGACGCTCCCACCGCGGCTTTCGCGATGGCTGAAGCTCGACCTCGTGCATCGGGTCGAGTCCGCTTACGGGCTGCCAGTCCGCCACGTGATCGCGCCCCGCGAGACCATCGAGGTCTGATCCAACCGAAGGAACAGCTAGGACCGGGCGACCACGTTCCGGATCGCGAGCCACAGGTTCCGCCCGGGATGCTCTGCGAGTCGCCGCATGAACCAGGGATACCAGTGGGTCCCGTAGCTGATCAACACGCGGACGCGGAAGCCCTCACGGGCGAGTCGCCGCTGATCCGCGATGCGGATCCCGTAGAGCATCTGGATCTCGTAGCTGTCATGAGCGAAGCCGGCGGCGGTCGCCCGCCGCTCGATCTCCGAGAGCAGCTGCACGTCGTGCGTTGCGAGGGCGAGGCGGCCGCCGCGGGACCACCGGAGGAACTCGAGCGACAGCTTCTCGAAGGTCGCTCGGATCCGGTGGCTGTTGTGTATGGCGACATCGGCGGGTTCCCGATACGCGCCCTTGACGAGGCGCACCGACGCACCGGCGGTGAGGAGATCGGCGATGTCCTGCGGCGTGCGATGGAGGTAGGCCTGGATGCACACCCCGGTGTTCTCGAGCTCCTCGTGGAGTCGGCGGTAGATCGCGAGGGTGGGCTCGACGTAGGGGACGGACTCCATGTCGAGGAAGAGGTGCTTCCCCGTCGAAGCGCAGCGCCCGGCGAGACGGCGGAGCCGCCGATACGTCTCCTCCGCGTCGAGGTCCAGGCCGAGGTGCGTCGGCTTCACCGACACCTCGGCGTCGATGCCCCGTTGCTCGATCATGTCCATGAGTCCGAGGTAATGCTCGGCAACGGCGTCGGCATCCGCCGCGCTCTCGACGTTCTCGCCGAGGTACG
The DNA here is from genome assembly GCA_963842295.1 of uncultured Actinomycetota bacterium. GTDB lineage: Bacteria > Actinomycetota > UBA4738 > UBA4738 > HRBIN12 > JAJNBA01. The sequence continues at coordinate 207,929 of CAWJFY010000011.1, forward strand.
TGAACGTCGCTGGGATGCCTTCGGCCGCAAGGCGCTCCGCGGCATCGATCGCGTCCTCCATCCGCTCGCCGGGCATGAAGCGCGCGACGGTCGCTCGCACGAATCGGAAACGCGGGAGATGCGTGCCGAGCCACCTGTTGCGCGCGGCGAGGAGGATGGCATCGCGCGCCGGGTTCATCCGTGCATCACTGACGGATGATAGGGGCGACGGGTCAGAACTGCTTCTGCTCCGTGGAACCGTCGAGGGCGAGAGTAGACGCGCCGCCAGAGATCGCTCGCGAGACCAGGTCGAAGTAGCCGGTCCCGACCTCCTGTTGGTGTCGGGTCGCGGTGTAACCCTCCGGCTCGAGAGCCATCTCCCGTTGCTGGAGCCGGACGTACGCGGTCATGCCTTCCTCGGCGTAGCCGTGGGCGAGCTCGAACATCGAGGCGTTCAGCGCATGGAAGCCGGCGAGCGTGACGAACTGGAAGCGGTAACCCATCGCGGCCAGCTCCTTGCGGAACTGTGCGATCTCATCGTCGTCGAGGTGCTGTTTCCAGTTGAACGAAGGGGAGCAGTTGTACGCGAGCACCCTGTCCGGGAACCGATCCAGGATCGCCTCGGCGAAGACGCGAGCCTCCTCGAGATCGGGAGTGGACGTCTCGCACCAGAGCATGTCGGCATGTCGGGCGTACGCGAGCCCGCGTGCGACCGCCGACTCCATCTCATCGCGCACGCGGAAGAATCCTTCGGGTGTGCGCTCGCCGGTGAGGAAGCGGCGGTCCCGCTCGTCGACGTCGGACGTGAGGAGAGTGGCCGAGAGCGCATCGGTCCGCGCGATCAGGACCGTCGGCACATCGGCCACGTCGGCCGCGAGTCGGGCGGCGGTGAGCGTTCGCTCGAACTGCTCGGTCGGCACGAGCACCTTGCCGCCCAGGTGGCCGCACTTCTTCTCGGACGCGAGCTGGTCTTCGAAGTGCACGCCCGCGGCTCCCGCCTCGATCATCGAGCCCATGAGCTCGAAAGCATTCAGGTGCCCGCCGAACCCGGCCTCGGCGTCCGCGACGATCGGTGCGAGCCACTCGCGGGGTGCTGTCCCGCTCGACCAGGCGATCTGATCCGCGCGACGCAACGCGTTGTTGATCCTGCGGACCACGACGGGCACGGAGTTGGCTGGGTACAGCGATTGGTCGGGGTACGTCTGGCCAGCGAGGTTCGCGTCCGCGGCGACCTGCCAGCCGGACAGGTAGATGGCCTTCAGTCCCGCCTTGACGCACTCCACCGCCTGTCCACCCGTGAAGCAACCCAGCGCCGCGACGTGCTCCTCGCTGTGCAGGAGATCCCAGAGCCGCTCCGCGCCGTGCCGAGCCAGGGAGTGTTCCTGCTTGAGGGAGCCGCGGAGGCGGATCACCTCCTCCGCGGTGTAGGGGCGAGCGACGCCCGCCCAGCGGGGGTCGCGCCCCCACTGTCGCTCAAGGTTCTGCGCTTCCTGTGTGATCCGCTTCTGAACGTCGTCCATATCATCAGCTCCTTCGAGGTGACCTAGGAAAGAAAGAGACCTCTCTTCGAGAGGTCGATCGGCGCGGCCGCGGTGGATGGGCGCGCCGCTAGGTGCGGCGTACTCGTGAGCAGAAGTTGAACGGCCATTCAAACATGCCAGGCAGATGGTTCCACACCCGGATGGCAGAAGTCAACGCCTGTTGCACTGCAAAGGTAATCCGACGCACTGATCAGGATGAAGAACTGCACCGCACCCAGCACAGGCGTTGAGCTCAGGAGGCTGGACGTCGGGCGCGAAGCGCCCTGCGGACCACCGGTCGAGTGGGCTTTCGCCGTGCAACTTCTCGGAACCCGGCACGGTCGTACATGGATTTCGCCCCGAAGAACATCACATCCGGATCCAACTGCTCCTCGGTATCCACCGGGTAAGCCTCAACGAGCCGGGCACCGTGGGAGCGTGCGTAGTCCACCGCCGCCCGGAGCATCCGCTGGGCTAACCCCTTGCCCCGGACACTTCCGTCGACGAAGAAGCACACGATCGACCAGACGGGCCGATCGTCGACCGGTTTCATGATGGGAGAGCGGCGGAGCTTCGGGTAGTCCTCTCGAGGACCCATCGAGACCCACGCGACCGGGACGCCGTCCTCGTATCCGATGAGCCCCGGGACGCTGCCCCCGTCGACGAGCGCCTTCATCGCCCGCCGGTTCTCGGCGCCGACGCCGGTGTCCGTTCCGGTCTTCCGGTAGAACATGCAGAAGCACGTTCGCACCACGGGCCGATCGAACATCTCGACGAGGTCGGACCAACGCTCATTCGTCACGGGGTGTGCTTCGAAGCTCACCCGGGCAATCTACCCGTGGGCGCCCGTGTGGTCAGGGCACGATCTTCGAGATCGGCATCTCCAGGATGTCCGTGGCGCCGGCAGCCTTCAGCTCTGGGATGAGCTTGTTCACTCCTCGCTTGTCCACGACGGCCTCGATCGCGTATCCGCCCTCGGACAGGGGCGACACGGTCGGAGCCTTCATCGACGGGACGACCGCGAGGACCGGCTGCAGCCTGTCCTCGCTCACATTGAGCTTGATCAGCACGCGGCCCTCGGCGCGGAGGGCGCCCAGCAGCAGCGTCTGAAGGTCATCCATCGCGGCACGCTTGGTCGGCTCGTCCAGCGCGTCCCGGTTGGCGATCAGCACGGGCTCCGAGGTGAGGAGCGTCTCGAGGATCTTCATCCCATGCGCTCGGAGTGTGTTCCCCGTCTCGGTGATGTCCACGATGGCATCGACGATCTCGGGGACCTTCGCCTCCGTGGCCCCGTAGGACCACACGACCTTCACGGGGATGTCGAGGCCTTCGAAGAACCGTCTCGTCAGCTTCGAGAACTCGGTCGAGATCCGCGTACCGGGCGGGATCTCCTTCGCGCTGTTCGCAAGGTGCTCGTTCGGGACGGCGAGCACGACCTGGGTGCCATGCCCGGTTCCCGAGCGAGCGTAGGAGAGGGTCGTCAGCACCTCCACGTCGGCCTCGGTCTCGGCGATCCAGTCCTGCCCGGTGATGCCCATGTCGAACAGGCCGTCCTGCACGTAGAGCGGGATCTCCTGCGGACGGAGGATCGAGACGCGTTCGATGCGATCATCGTCCACGGTGCCGTGGTAGTCGCGGCCGGAGCCGCGGCGCACGCGAAGGTCGGCCGCTTCGAAAAGGCGGAGCGTTTGCTCCTCGAGGGAGCCCTTGGGGATGACGAGCTTCAGCACATGAACCTCGTGGTCGGTGTGGGGACGGAGTGTAGCCCCCGCCACGGAAGGGATAGCGTCGGCGTCATGGAACGACCGCCCGTGCCGACCCAGCTCGACATCCCAGACCTGGAGGCGCGCCGCACGGGTCTTTCCGTCGCGAGATTCGGCCTTGGCTATCGAGTGCAGGAGGTCGATGCGTTCCTCGATGAAGCCCTCGATGTGATGCGTTCACTCGTCGAGGAGAACGAGGCACTTCGGGCCGGTCCGTCACCCGAGCATCCGTCGTTCGGCACGACGGCTACGAGACACCGGCTTACGCCGCTCGACGTGCAGGCGAGGGTGTTCGAGGTTGGGCGCTTCGGGAACGGATACAAGATGCGAGCGGTCGACGAACTCCTGGATGATGTGACCGACATGCTCGCGGAGCTCTTCGCTGAGAACGAGGCCATACGAGTCGGAGGATCCACGTCAGGATGAGGGACATGGAGAACCCTGGGGCGGACGGTTTGGCGATGCCCGCGGAGTTCGCTCCACATCAGGGAACGCTGATGGCGTGGCCCGCCCGCGACGAGTGGTGGGGAGCGCTGCTGGAGCCTGCCAGAGATGAGTGGGCCGGCGTCGCTCGTGCGGTCGCCGCATTCGAGCCGGTCACGATGGTGTGCAACCCCGGGCAGGCAGACGACGTCCGCCGACGCTGCGGCGCCGGCGTTGAGCCGTTGGAGCTGCCGATCGACGATTCATGGATGCGGGACAACGGGCCGATCTTCGTCGCCGACGGGAGTGGGAACGTCGCCCTCGTCCAGTTCCGCTTCAACTCCTGGGGCGAGAAGTTCCTGCCGTACGACAACGACGCGCGTGTGCCGGAAGCACTGGCGTTGCATCTCGGCGTGCGTCGCTACCAAGCACCGTTCGTGTTGGAAGGCGGTTCGTTCTTCGTGGACGGCGAGGGAACCCTGCTGACCACGGAGCAATGCCTCCTGCACCCCAACCGGAACCCGTCGATGAACCGCGAGGAGATCGAAGTCGGTCTCCGCTCGTTCCTGGGCGTGGACACCGTGATCTGGCTCCCGCACGGACTGGTCGAGGACCGCGACACCGATGGGCACATCGACGGGCTCGCGCAATACGTTCGGCCCGGCGCGGTGATGGTGTCGGTCGCGGCTGGGGACGACGATCCGAACGCCGCGAGGTTCGAGGAGGACCGGGCGGTGTTCGCGCGGTCCCAGGACTCCCGCGGACGGTCGATCGAGGTCCTGGACGGGCCCGTGAACGCCTGGGTCGAGGTCGAGGGGGTTGGTCGGGTCGTGATCCCGTACCTGAACTTCTACGTCGTGAACGGCGGGGTGATCGTCCCCGTTGGCGGGATCCCGGAGGACGAGGCCGCTCTCAAGGTGATCGGGGAAGCGTTCCCCGATCGTGAGGCCGTCGGCGTTCCGGCGGCGCTGATCTCTCACGGAGGCGGTGGTCCCCACTGCATCACGCAGCAGGTACCGGCCGGATCCTTCGTCAGTTGAGACTGCGGAAGAAGCAGGAACGCTCACCCGTGTGGCAGGCGGCACCCTCCTGATGGACACGAGCCAGGAGGACATCGCCGTCGCAGTCCACACGGAGCTCCTCCCAATGCTGGGTGTGGCCGGACGTGTCGCCCTTGCGCCAGTGCTCTTGCCGCGACCGGCTCCAGTAGACCATCCGGCCCTCGTCGAGCGTGCGCTCCAGTGCCGCGCGGTTCGACCAGGCGAACATCAACACGTCGCCGTTCTCGACGTCTTGGACGATCACGGGGATCAATCCCCGATCGTCGAAGACCAATCCGTCGAGGTCGACACGTTCTCGTTCGTCAGGGCTCATGGCCTCACAGCCTCACCGGGATCCCTCGAGAGGCCAGGTGTTCCTTGACCTCGCGGATCGTGATGTCGCCGTCGTGCCAGCGCGAGGCGGCGAGGACGGCGTCGGCGTGGCCCTCGGTGAGGGCCTCCGCGAAGTGTTCTGGTTCCCCGGCCCCGCCTGAGGCGACCAGCGGCACCGCGACGGCACCGGCGATCGCCCGCAGCAGCTCGAGATCGTAGCCCTCGCCGGTGCCGTCGCGGTCCATCGACGTCAGCAGGACCTCGCCCGCTCCGTGACGTGAGGTGGCCTCACCGGCCCACTCGACGGCGTCACGCCCGGTCGGCGTGCGCCCCGCGTCGACGTAGACCTCCCAGCCGGCGCCGTGCTGCTTCGCGTCGATCGCGACCACCACGCACTGGGTTCCGAACCGGTCGGCGCATCGGGAGAGCAGCGATGGGTCCCGCACGGCGGCGCTGTTCACGCTCACCTTGTCGGCCCCGGCCCGCAGCAGCGCATCCACGTCGTCCTCGTTCTTGATCCCGCCGCCGACGGTGAGCGGGATGAAGACCTCCTCCGCGGTGCGGGACACCACGTCGAGCGTCGCCGCGCGCTCCTCGAGCGTCGCGGTGATGTCGAGGAACACGAGCTCGTCGGCACCCTCCCGGTCGTAGTGCGCGGCGAGCGCGACCGGGTCGCCCGCGTCGCGAAGCTCTCGGAATCGCACGCCCTTCACGACGCGGCCGGCGTCGACATCGAGGCAGGGGATCACCCGCTTCGCGAGCAACGGCGCCTCCCTGCGGCCGTCATCCTCTCGTCACCTGCGACAGCTTCAGCGTCCTCTCGTACAGCGCCTTCCCGGCGACCGCTGCCTCGCAGCCCAGATCGCGCAGAGCCCAGACGTCCTCGGCGTTCCGCACGCCGCCGGAGGCGATGACGGGCCGGTCAGTCAGCTTCAGCACCTGTCGGTACAGGCTGAGGTCGGGGCCGTCGAGCGTGCCGTCGCGCGCGATCGCGGTGACCAAGTAGCGTGGCGTGCCCGCATCGTTCAGGTGGGAGACGGTGACCTCGAGCTCCGGTCCCTCCTCCCGCCAGCCATCGATCATCAGGCGGCCGCCGCGGACGTCGACCGCGACCACCACCCGTTCGGCGAACTCTTCCACCGCACGCCCGACGAACGAGACGTCCGCGGCGGCCGCCGTCCCGAGGATCGCGCGCGCGGCCCCGTCCTCGAACACCGCGGCCGCCGCCTCGAGCGAGCGGATCCCCCCGCCCACCTGGACGGGCACGACCACCGCCCGGCAGATGTCCCTGATCGCCTCGCGGTTGTCGCCCTCGCCCAGCGCGGCATCGAGGTCGATCACGTGCAGCCTGCGGGCGCCCTGCTCTTGGAACCGCTCCGCGACCTCGACGGGATGGTCGTCGTAGGCGGTTTCATCCATCGGATCGCCGCGGCGCAGCCGGACGGCTCTCCCGCCTCGGAGATCGATCGCCGGGATCACGATCACCGGGAGACCACCTTCACGAAGTTCGCGTAGATCGCCAGCCCGGCCTCGCCCGACTTCTCGGGGTGGAACTGCGTCGCGAACACGTTGTCGCGTGACGCCACGGCCGCGAACCGTCGTCCGTGCTCGGTGACGCCCACCGTGTCGTCGTTCGTATCCGGGGCGTAGGAATGCACGAAGTAGAACCTCGACCGATCGGGGATCGCCTCCGTGTAAGGGTGCGGGCGCTGCCAGGCGACCTCGTTCCATCCGATATGCGGCACCTTGACGCCGTCCGGGAGTCGGCGGGACACGCCGGGAAGCACCCCGAGCCCTATCTCCGGGTCCTCGTCGCTCCGCTCGAAGAGCACCTGCATGCCAACGCAGACTCCGAAGACACGCTTGCCGGTTCCCACGGCCTCCGCGATCGCACGGTCGAGACCCTTCGCGCGGATCGCGCGCATGCAGTGCCCGAAGTGACCGACTCCGGGGATCACGAGAGCGTCGGCGGCCGCGACGTGCAGAGGGTCGCTCGTCACGATCGGCTCACCACCAACGTGCGCGAGTGCGCGGGAAACCGAGTGGAGGTTCCCGCTGCCGTAGTCGAGCACGGCGATCTGGGCCACGATCGTTACAGCGTTCCCTTCGTGCTCGGGACGCCGTCTCGGCCGGTCGGCGCGCACGCGTCCCCGAGGGCCTTCGCGAGCGCCTTGAACTCGGCCTCCACCACGTGATGCGGAGACCGTCCCGATCGCAACCGCACGTGCACCGTGAGGTCGGCCGCCTGCGCGAACGCGCGAACGAAGTCTTCGACCAGTCCCGTGTCGAACGAGCCGATCGTCTCGGCGGGCACGTCGACCTCGTGGAGAACGAAGTTCCTCCCGGAGAGGTCCAATGCCACCTCGACGGCCGCCTCGTCCAGCGGCACGACGATCGAAGCGAACCGGCGGACCCCGGCCTTGTCGCCGAGGGCTTCCGTCAATGCTTGTCCGAGCGCGAGCCCCACGTCCTCAACCGTGTGATGTCCGTCCACGTCGAGGTCGCCCCTGCTCGTGACGGAGAGATCCCAGCCGGCGTGCCTGCCGAGCTGTTGCAGCATGTGATCGAAGAAGGGCAGCCCGGTGTCCGCGTCGGACGTCCCCTGCCCGTCGAGCACCAGCTCGACCCGCACGTCGGTCTCCTTCGTGGTGCGCGAGATCGTCGATGACCGTGGCATCGTCAGGTCAGCACCTCCTCCAGCGCCTTCAGGAACAGGTCGACCTCGTGCGTGGTACCGGCCGTCACGCGGAGCCCGTTGGGCACGACCGCGGTCAGATCGCGGACCAACACTCCTCGATCGAGCAGGCCCCGCCAGATGTCCTTCGCGTCTCCCGGCGGCTGGAACAAGACGAAGTTGGCTTTGGTGGGGAACACCGTGACTCCGTCGAGCCCGGAGAGCGCACGGATGATCCGGTCGCGCTCGGTCCGGATCGAGTCCAGGCCCGCGGCTGCCTCGTCCGCGTGGCGCAGCGCGACGACGCCGGCCGCCTGGGTGAGCGCGCTCATGTGGTAGGGGAGCCGGACGCGTTCGAGGTCCTCGACGACAACGGGAGACCCCAGCACGTAACCGATCCGCGCGCCGGCGAGGGCGAACGCCTTGGAGAACGTCCGTACCACCGCGACGTTCGGATGCGCCGCCACGAGTGGGAGTGCGGACTCACCGCCGAACTCCACGTAGGCCTCGTCGACGATCACGAGCCCTTCCGAGTGCGAAGCCAGTGACCGGATCGCTTCGAGCGGCTGCGGGTTGCCGGTCGGGTTGTTCGGCGAGCACACGAACACCACGTGGGCGCCTTCCCCCCCGGCCCACGCGGCAGCGTCTGCATCGATCTCGAAGGGAGGACCCAGGCGACGTTCGATGATCTCCGTCTGCGTGAGCCAGCAGAGCCGCCGGTGCAGCAGGTAGGTGGGCTCGAAGAGCGCCGCGCGACGGCCGGCACCGCCGTAGGCCATCAACAGCTGCGTCAAGATCTCGTTGGAGCCGTTGGCGGTCCACACGCCGTCGACGCCGTGCCCCGTTCGCTCGGCGAGCGCTTCGCGCAGCGCCCGCATCTGGCCGTCGGGATACCGGTTCAATTCCAGATCGCGCACGGCGGCGGCGAGGTCGTCGGAGAATCCCACGGGCAGCGGCAGGGGGCACTCGTTCGTGTTCAGACGAGCGGCGACCTCGAGCTGCGGAGAATCGTACGGCCCGACCTCACGGAGGCCGGGCCGGGGCGCGGCGGGAGCGTTCACGCCCGATCTCTCCGGGCCTCCACCGCCTTCGCGTGACCGACCAGTCCCTCCGCGGTCGCGATCGCGGCCGCGGCGCCCGCGTAACGCGCCGCGGCCGCTCCCGTCATCCGCACCACCGAGCGTACCGTCACGTAGTCCGAGGCGCGAAGCCCGGAGGAGAAGCGCGCCGTGCCCGACGTCGGTAAGACGTGGTTCGAAGCCACCCCGTAGTCGCCGAAAGGGACCGCGCTCCATTCGCCGAGGAAGATCGCGCCCGCGACCGAGACCCCGTCGAGGAACGCCTCGGGATCGGCAAGCAGCACCAGCAGGTGCTCCGGCGCCAGCTGGTCCACGATCGCCGCGGCGTGGTCCAGGTCGCGAACGAGGACGCCGCGCGAGCTCGCGAGGGCCTCGTCGACGATCTCGCGTCGGCCCGCTTGGGCGACGGCCTGCTCGAGGGCAGCGCCGACCTTCGCGATCACGGGCTCGTCGGTCGTGATCAGGTAGGTCCGCGCCTGCGGATCGTGCTCCGCCTGGGCGATGAGGTCGAGCGCCACCAGCTCGGGATCGACGTCGCCTTCCGTGACGATCGCCAGCTCGCTCGGGCCCGCGAGCGCGTCGATCCCCACGGTGCCGCAGAGCTGTCGCTTCGCCTCCGTCACGTAGGCGTTGCCGGGCCCGACGATCCGATCGACCTGTGGGATGGATTCGGTCCCGTAGGCCATCGCGGCGATCGCCTGGGCGCCGCCGGTCTTGGCGACGTAGGTCGTGCCCGCTCGTTTGGCCGCGTACAGGACGGCCGGATGGATCGTGCCGTCCGCACGAGGTGGCGTGCAGAGCACGATCTCCGGCACGCCCGCGACCACGGCGGGTACGACCGTCATGCAGACCGAGGATGGGTAGAGGGCGCGCCCTCCCGGCACGTAACAGCCGATGGCCCGGATCGCCCGGACGATCTCCCCGTACCGAACCCCGTCGGACTCCTCCCACCACTCGGCGGGGAGTTGGCGGGCGTGCAGATCACGCAACCGTTCGATCAACGCATCGAGGGCCCATCTCAGATCGCTGGGCGTCTCGTGCTCGGCCACCGCGAACTCCTCTCGGCGAACCATCAAGCCCGTCTGGGACAGATCCGCGTCGTCGAAGCGCTGGGCGAGTTCGATCAACACCTCGTCGCCTTCCACGAAGACGCGTTGCAGGATCCGCTGCACCGTTTCGGACACGGTGGGATCGATCTCGGGCCTGATGGCCTCGAGTCGCTCCCCCCGCTCGCGCAGGTCCAAGAGCTCGAGCACGTCAGGACCCTTCGGTCGCGTCGGCGCGCTGATGAACCGCCCGCGCCGGGCGGCGGTCTCGGATCAGGAGCACCCAGCCGCTGACGCCGACGGCGAGAGAAGCGGCGATCAGCATGCCCAGCGCGAGCAGGAGAGCGGTTTCCCGTTCCATGAGAGCCGGAAGGTTACTGGAACCCGCAACCCCGTCGACCGGCTCAGTCGCGCGCGCCGGCCTTCCGCTTCGCTTCCGTTCGGCGTTCGGCCTCGAGTCGTTCCAGCTCCACGTCCTCGAAGCTCATGTAGCCGAAGGCTCCTCCGATCGACGGGTGCACCTCCGAGATCAGCCGATGCATCGCCTGCGCCACACGGCGGTACGTTGGGTGGCCCTGCGGTTGCGAGCGCAACTCCGTCAGGTGCATCGCCTCTCGCGCGGTCATCTGCATCACGAAGCGGATCCGGAACGCCATCGGGACCGCGTACTGAGCCGCATCGCCGAAGCCGGCATCGAGGAGCTCCCGCTCCATCGCGCGCCCCGCATCCATCACCCGATCCCACCGGTCACGCAGGCCGGCCTCGTCGATCTCGCTCGGGGTCGCGTGCCCGTGCTCGCTCGTCAGACGCTGCCATTCGATCGTCAGCGGACGATGGCGCTGCAGGTCCCGGAACGCGCCGTAGTCGCAGAGCACGTCGAATCGGTACTGGGTCCGTTCCCACGCCCGCCCCGGCTTGTGGCGCCGGTTCGACCGCTCACCGACGCTCGCACGCAGCAGCTCCTCGCGCTCGTCCGGCGACATCGCGCGGACGAGGCGAAGGAGCTGGTCGTCGGGCAGATCGGTGCTCGCGTAGAGGACCGCCGACGCGACCTTCACCTCGCCCTCGGGGTCGAATTCCGTGAGCGTTACCTCGGCCTGCGGCTCGGGCGTCACCTCGCCGGCGAGCTTCGCCGCCAGCTCCTCGACGCCCTCGCGAGTCCCCCGCCAATATCGCGCCCACGCGACGCCGCGCTCGTCGACGTCCACGCGCTTCAGGAACGCCGGGATCACCTTCCGGAGCTCTTCGAGCATCAGGGCGCCGTACGCGCGCATCTCTGCGAGCGGATGCACGGACAACCTCATCAGCAGCTGCTCGTAGGACTGCGCGGTCGCGTAGATGCCCACGTTGGACCGGGTCCCGGCCGGTAGGCATACGCGGAGCGTGTCGCACGTCTTGGCCGTGATCGTCGAGCGATACACGAAGTCCGAGTCGTTCGCGTCCTGGGGGAAGCGACGCTCGTACCACGCGTACATCGGCTCGAACATCTCGCCGTAGAGTCCGAAGACCTCGTCGAGGTATCCGCGATAGCGGTGCTCCAGGTCTGACGCCTCGAGCTCCGGCGGGACGGTCGCCCGCCAGCGGCCACCGGGCATGTCGTCGTAGCGCATGTAGCGCGTCGATTGCTCGAGGTAGGCGGCCAATCGCCCCCATTCCAAAGCCTTCGCCAGCAGCTGTGACGCTTGCTCGCACGCGAGGTGCACGCCTCCGAGCTGCGCGACGGAGTCATCTCCGTACTCCACGAACACGCGGTCGTAGAGCTTCTCCGCGCGCTCCACCCCGACGCTCGTCATCTCGCCGCCCTCGTCGACGTCCTCGGCGAACTCGTCGAGGAACAGGCGGCGGAGCGACTTGGTCGTGCGCGAGTAACGCGCGAACAACGCACCCTTCACGACCTCCGGCAGGTTCACCAGCGCGAAGACGGGACCGTCGAGGTTGGTGAAGTGCCGCGCGAGCACCTCACGCTGATCCTCGGTGAATCCCTCGGATGCGAACCAGAGCGTCACGGCGACGGGGAGGGCGAGGGCGACGCCCCCGCGCGCTGGTGGAGGACGATCACGGTCCCCGGCGGCACCTCCGTGCCGGGAGCGGTGTCCTGCTGGACGACGTTGTTCGGATTGAAGCCGCATTCTGGGTTGGGCGGAGCGTCTTCGCCCAGCTGGGGTTCGAGACCGAGCCCCGTCAACTGTGCCTCGGCCGCCGCGAGCGACATGCACGTGACGTTGGGCACGATCACGACGGATGGCCCCGTCGAGACGACCACGTCGACGGCGCTGCCCCTCGGCACCTCCTGGAAGGCCCCGGGCGATTGGCTGATGATGCGGTCCTCCGGGACGTCCTCGTTGTTCTCTTCCCGAACCTCACCGAGCTCGAGACCCACGTTCTCGAGGGCGGCCTGGGCCGCGTCGAGGGGCAGGCCGTCGAGGAAAGGAACGACGACCGGTCGCGGCTCCGCGGAGAGGATCAGGTCGACCTCACTGCCGGGCTCAACCTGTCGATCGGCGGGAGGGTTCTGCTCGAGGACGATGCCCGGCTCCACCCGGTCGGTCGCCCGGCGCCTCACGTTGTCGACCACCAGGCCCGCTTCCTCCAGCGTCTGGCGCGCCTCGGCCTCGGGCATGTCGACGACGTTCGGCACGGCGACGAGGTCGCCCGCGACGTCGTCGGTGAGCATCGTCACAACGAGGTATGCGCCGCCGGCGAGGAGCGCCATGATCACGATCGCGATCAGCGCTCCGACCCATGCTTTCCTGGAGCCTCCCGGCTGATCCTGCTGGGGCGGCAGCACCGACGTGGGCTGGGGGCGGGAGATCACCTGGGTCGCCTCACCACTGGCCGGAAGGAGAGGTGTCGCCAACACCTGGCCGCCGGTCCGCGCCCGCTCCAGGTCGGCGGCGAACTCCTGTCCGGTCTGGTAGCGGTTGGCGGGGTTCTTCGACAGTGCCCGCATCACGACAGCGTCCAGCTCGGGCGGTACCTCGGGGTTGACCGACGATGGGGGCTCAGGCGTGGCGTTCACCTGCTTGTATGCGATCGCCATCGGGGAGTCGCCGGTGAACGGAGGGCGCCCGGTCAACATCTCGTAGAGGACGACGCCGAGCGAGTAGATGTCCGTTCTCGCATCGACGGACTGTCCCTGCGCCTGCTCCGGGGAGAGATACGAGGCCGTTCCCAGAACGGCGGAGGTCTGCGGAGCGGTCTCCGGCCCACTGATCAAGCGCGCGATGCCGAAGTCCATCACGAGCACCTTGCCGTCCCGCGTGATCATGATGTTCGCAGGCTTGATGTCCCTATGGATCACTCCTTGCGCGTGCGCAGCCGCAAGCGCCTCGGCGACCTCTTGCGCGATCTGCGCCGCCTGCATGGGCGGCAACGTCTTCCCGGACTCCAGGAAGTCGGCGAGCGTCCGTCCCTCGATCAGATGCATCACGATGTACGGCGTTTCGCCGTCCGTCCCCGAGTCGTAGACCGAGACGATCCCGGCGTGGTTCAACCGAGCCGCTGCCTGCGCCTCCCGCCGGAATCGGTCGACGAAGCTCGCATCCCGCGCGAACTGCGGCAGGAGCGTCTTGATCGCGACCGTGCGGTTGAGGACCCGGTCGTGGCCGCGCCAGACCTCGGCCATGCCGCCCGCGCCGATCCGCCCTTCCACCTCGTATCGATCGCCGAAGATCCGCTCCATACCGTTCCTGGCTCGCCCCCTCTTACCGGAGATACGCCTCGATCAGCTGTTTCACGATGGGGGCCGCGACCTGTCCGCCGGTGGCCTCGCTGCCCAGGTTGCCGCCGTCGAGGACGATAACCGAGACCGCGATCCTCGGGACCTCGGCAGGTGCGAACGCGGTGAACCAGGCGTTCGGCGGACGACCCTCGCCGTTCGTGGCGGTGCCGGTCTTGCCGGCGACCTGGATGCCGGGGATCGCCGCGAGATAGCCGCTCCCCTCATTCACCACCGCGATCATCATCTGGGTGAGCGCTCTTGCGCTCTCCTCGGAGATCGCTCGTCCGACCTCGCCCGCGCCGAACTCGCGCGCGACCCGTCCCTGCGAATCACGCACCTCGGTGACGATCCTTGGCTGCGGCATCGTGCCGCCGTTCGCCACCGCCGAGGCGATCAGCGCCATCTGCAGCGGGTTCACGAGGTCGTTGTCCAGCCCGATCGCGGAGAACGCGAGAAGTGGGTCGTTCCGTTCGAAGTACTCAGGCTCCGGGAAGCGTCCGTTCTCGAACGGCAGCTCGAAGCTGATGAGCTCCTCGTCGCACGTGGTTCGCTCCGGTGGAAGGGTGCCGCAAAGCCCGTACGCGCGCGCCTGCGCCGCCATCCGCTCGGGACCGAGCTCGAGCCCGATCTCGGCGAAGGTGACGTTGCACGACTCCTCGAAGGCCTCGATCATCGTGATCTGCGACGAACCTCCGTTGCAGTGGTCGTCGCCGAAGTTCTGGAGCTGCTCGTTCGTCAGCGGCAAGGTGAGCCGATGCGGGTTGGGCCACCGGCTGTCGGGTCCGAACCCGTTCTCGAGCGCCGCCGACGCCGTCACGATCTTGAAACTCGAGCCGGGGAGGAAGAGTTCCTGGTGTGAAAGGGCGAGGAGCGGCTTTTCGGGATCGGCGTTCAATCGCTTCCAGGCCGCACGGATCTCCGCGTCGGTGCCGCTCGAGAGCTCGCTGGGATCGAACCCCGGGGTCGAGTAGAGAGCCAGGATGTCGCCGGTGCGAGGATCCATCGCCACCACCGCGCCTTCATTGGCGCCCATCGCGGTGCGCGCCACCTCCTGCAGGTTCGGATCGATCGTCACGAAGATGTTGGCGCCCCGTTTCGACCGGCCCAGGAAGAGGTCGGTGAACGTTGAGATCGCGAGCTCCGGCGCCTCTCCCGACAGGTAGGGGTTCATCGACTGCTCGAGGGCGGAGCGGCCGTAGATCCTCGAATAGAAGCCGGTGATGTATCCGTAGAGGTCTCCATGGGGGTACCGTCGTTCGTAGCGGTACCGCGATCCCCCAGACGCCGGCACGCTCTCCGCGAGCACGAGCCCGTCGGCCGTGAGGATCTTGCCCCGCTGGACGTTGTACTCCGCGATCAGCTGACGGCTGAAGTTGGCCGGGTGGTTCTTGATGTCGTCGGCAGCGAAGACCTGGACGTACGCGAGTTGCCCGAACAACACGGTGAACAGCAGCACGAGCGCGATCCCGAGCCGTCGGATCCGCCGCTCCATCAGCTGGAGCCCCTCGGCGCAGGCTGCCAGGGTCCGGCGGAGATCCTGACGAGCAGGCCGATCATCACGAAGGTGGCCACGCGACTGGATCCTCCGAAGGACACCAGCGGCAAGGGAACGCCCGTGAGCGGGATCAGTCTCGTGACGCCCGCGGCGATCGTGAAGGTCTGCAAGGCCATCGTCGTCGTGAGGCCGGTCGCGAGGAGCCGGCCGAACGCGTCCTCGCGATCCAACGCCACGCGGAGACCTCGCCCGATGAGCCCCACGAAGAGCAGGAGGATCGCGGCCGTCCCGAGCATCCCCAGCTCTTCGCCGAACGCCGACAGGATGAAGTCGCTTGCCGGATACGGGATCAAGTCGGGCGAGCCGCGCCCGAGGCCGGTCCCGACCAGCCCTCCCGACGCGAGGGCGAACCAGCTCTGCGCGAGCTGTCCGTAGCCGAAGTCGTTGACCTTGTCCGGCTCGAGCGCGTGCAACCAGTACCCCACCCGGGCTTGGACGTGTGAGAAGGCTAGGTAGCCGATCACCGCCCCCGCCGCGAATAGGATCCCGCCGACAACGAGGTAGCCGAGGCGGCCGCTCGCGACCCAGATCATCACCACGAACACGCCGAAGAACAGGAGCGAGGCGCCGAGGTCGCGCTCGAGGAACAGCACGGCGAGGGAGGCGCCCCACGCCAGCAGGATCGGACCCAGATCCTTGGCGCGCGGGAGCCCGAGCCGTCCCACCCCTGCTTCGAGCAGCTCGCGTTTCGCCGAGAGGTACGACGCCAGGAAGATGACGATCAGGATCTTCCCGAACTCGGCGGGCTGGAACGTGAGCGGTCCGATCCGCGCCCACAGGCGCGCTCCGTTGGTCGCGAAGCCCACGCCCGGGACGACCGGCAGCAGGAGAAGGATCAGCCCCGCCAGGCCGATCGTGTAGGTGTACGCGTCGAGCTGCCTGTCGTCCCGGACGAGCAGCAGCGTGAGGACGAACGCCGCGAGCCCGATCAGGAGCCAGAGCGCTTGTTCGTCGGCGATGTCCCGCGGGAGGAGCCGGTAGATCATCGCGAGGCCGAGTCCGCCGAGCATCCCGGCGATCGGAAGTAGCACGGGGTCGGCACGTGGGGCCGTCCACCGTACGACGCCCCATGCCAGGAGATACGCGCCAGCGATCGTGAGCCCGTAGACGACGATGTCCCTCGGCATCCGGCCGCGGAGCCCCAGTCCGACCATCGCGTAGGCGCCCACGGACACGACGAGTGCCACGAGCAGCAACAGGAGCCCGGTCCGGGGTCGCGTCGGGCGTGACGTGACGACGCTCATGGGCCACCACCTGCATCGTGCTCTGCCTGGCGAGCGGCACGGAGATCCACCTCGATCTGCTCGATGAAGGCGAACGCTTCTGCGCGATCGGCTGCGGTGATCCCCTCGTCGAAGCTGCCGTACTGCTCGAGGTTGCGGACCTCGTCCGCCGGGAGGTTCCTGACGATCACGGGGTGGCTGAGCTCGAAGCCGAGGATCGTGAGCGGGATCCCCTGGAACACGGCGACACGGTCGCCCTCGGGACCCACGTACCACTGCCGGTCGAGCCACACCCGTGCGCCGACCAGGAGTGCCACGACGATCAGTATCGCGAGGCCGACACGGAGCCCCCAGGCTGCCAACGTCCGCCGAGACGGCCGAGCGAGGCGTCGCCGATCACCGGCGGGCTCGCCTCCCTCGCCGATCGCGTCGAGCACGACGACCGAGATGTTGTCGATGCCGCCCGCTCGGTTCGCGGCCTTCACGAGTCGGTCGGCCGCCTGCTGCGGGTGATCGCTGTTCTCGAGGATCGCCTGGATCTGATCTTCCGTCACCATGCCCGTGAGACCGTCGCTGCAGATCAGCAGCCGGTCCCCGTCGGCCAGCGCGAGCGAATCCTCATCCACTTCGACCTGCTCGTCGGTGCCGAGGGCACGCGTGAGGACGTTCTTGTGCGGGTGCACCTCCGCCTCCGCCTCGGTGATCTCGCCCGACTTCACCATCCGATCGACCAGCGTGTGGTCCGTGGTGAGTTGGCGAAGCATGCCGTCGCGGAGGAGGTACGCGCGCGAGTCGCCGACGTGTGCGATCAGGGCGCTGGCGCCATCGATGCGCGCCGCCGTGAGCGTCGTCCCCATCCCGGAGAGCCGTTCGTCCTCGACGGAGCGATCCCAGACGGCGCGATTCGCTCGACGAACGTGGTCGGCGAGCGAACCGGAGCCCTCGGTGGCCAGCTCTTCCATCGTCTCGAGGGCCACCTGGGACGCGACCTGCCCCCCGCGGTGGCCGCCCATCCCGTCGGCGACGACGTACAGGGGGTGGGTCACGAGGATCGAGTCCTCGTTCCGTTCCCGGACGCGGCCGATATCGGTCGTGGATCCGACCTCGATCTTCACCGCCGCAGCTCCATGATCGTCTGGCCCACGCGAACCTTGTCGCCGGCCTGGAGCATCGCGGGAGCGGCGAGCTTCTGCTCGTTCACGAACGTGCCGTTCGTGGAGCCGAGGTCCTCCACGAACCACGAGTTGTTCTTCGCGAACAGGCGCGCGTGCTGCTGCGAGGTGTAGGTGTCGTCAAGTCGGAGCTCGCACTCGGGCGCGCGGCCGACCGTCATGCTCGCCGACAGTTTCACCGTCCTCGGTTTCGCGTCCGACCGACCCTGCACGAGGAGGGTCGAGGGACCCGAAGGAAGGGTCGGTGCGGGCTCGCGGGGGCGTCGGCCGCCGCGCTCCGCGGCGGCCGATGCCTCCGCCACCGAGAGTCCGCGGACGACCCACCGCATCGAACGCCAGATGAACAGGAACAGCAGCGCGAACAACCCGTACTTCAGCGCCGACAGGGCGAAGGGTGTGATCGAATCGGCGAGCACGTCAGTCCCTCTGGAACTCGATCAGGGTCGTCCCGATCGTGATCTTGTCGCCGTCGGCGAGCTCCCTCGACTGAACCGTCTGCCCGTTGAGGCGCGTCCCATTCGTGGATCCAAGGTCGGTGAGCGTCCAGGTCCCGTCACGGAGCTTGAGCTGCGCGTGCTTGCGCGACGCCCCCTTGTCCTTGAGCACGACGTCGCAGTCGGCCAGCCGCCCGATGGTCACCGTATCGGCGGCGAGAGCGACCGTGCGCTCACTGCCGTCTTCACGGATCACGACCGTGGCTCGTCCACCTCCGGCGCCCTCGTCCTCGCCTTCGACGAGCGTCGCGACGCAGGCGAGATCGCCCTTCTTCAGGTTCTCGTCCACGATGAACTCGACCTCTGGAGGACCGACGAGACCCCACCCTCGTTCCGCGGCCGCCTCTCGGATCACGCGCCTGAGCTCGGAGAGGATCGCGTCCTCCGCTTGCTCGTAGCGAGCCGCGTCCTCCGGCGAAAGGGAGAGCTCGAATCGGTTCGGCGCCCACACCTCCGAGACCCCGACGCTGCGGCCTGCCTCCATCTCCCGCATGATCAGTTTCGCGATCTCCACGGGCTGCACGCCGCTGCGGAAGGCCTTGGAGAACAGGCCTTCGACGAGTCCACCGAGGCGTCGTTCGAAATCGCGGAGGATCGGCACGTTGTTCCGATGAGCGCGTGGGGTGGAACGCGCTTCGAACCTATCCTACCGCCGGGGCTCCTCGATCCCCTCCGCCGGCCGTCCGTGCGGTCTCGAGCTCCGACGCGCGCGGGTGCTCCCAGATCGGGCTCGAGAACCCATAGCGCTCGTCGGGTGGGAGGTGGCGCCAGCGCCATTCCTGCACTTCCCAATACGCACGGCGCGCGAACACGAGGATCAGAACGGCGAGGAGGAATCGAAGCGTCGCATGCGGTGAGATCCGGAAGACGCCAAGCGCGAGTCCGGCCGCGGACACGATCGTCCATGCGGTGAGCCCCGCGAAGCCGACCACCGTCAGGTGGCGCATCAGTCCGTCGAAGTCGACCCTGGGTTGACGACTCATCCCTCGTCCTCATCGGCAGTCGGATGCGTCGAACTGGATAGGTCGCTGGTCGGTGGTTCCATCCGCCCGTGCCCGCGGCCCTTCGGCCGGCCGACCGACGGCCGGGCGATGGGCCGCTGCTACGATGACGCAACCCTCGGGCGAGTGGCGGAATTGGCAGACGCGCACGGTTCAGGTCCGTGTCCGGTAACCCGGGTGGGGGTTCAACTCCCCCCTCGCCCACCAGCGCGCCTCGAGAGCGCTCGCGCATGCCGGCTCGATACTCCCTGCGTGGTTGTAGGACCGACTGCGGGTGCGGGTCCAGCCGCCGTTCGAGCCGGCTCCAACAGGCGGCGTATACTCGGGCTCCCGCGAATCCCCACGTAGATGCCCGCATCCGCACTCATCGCCGCGATGGAGCTGTCGCGCTCCACCCTCACGCTGGTCGCACTCGTGGCCATCGGGCTTTCGATCGTGGCCGTCTTCTACGCGATCGCCAACGCTGGACGTGCCGGCGGCGCCGTGGGCGGGCGGGTCCGCCTCGACGAGACGCTCCGAGGGATCCTCCAGGGCCAGTCCCAGCAGATCCAGCGCTTGGAACGGGCGATCCGGGCCCTTCACGGGACCGACAAGAAGCAACAGACCCAGATCGAGGGATCCGTACGGAACGTCGCGCTGCTTCGCTACGACGCCTTCGAGGACGTGGGCGGTCGGCTCTCGTTCTCTTGCGCGCTGCTCGATGATCAGGGCAGCGGGGTGGTTCTCACGTCGATCAACGGACGTCAGGAGACCAGGGTCTACGCGAAGCCGGTCGCCCAGGGGACGAGCTCGCACAATCTTTCCCTGGAGGAGGAGGAAGCGATCCGGCGCGCGTTGGGAGGCCGGCAGGCCGCCGTGGAGGCCGGATGATCCGACGACGGGAAGACATGGAAGGTCCGGGCCGCGGCGGTCCAGGCCACGGAGGAACGGAGGGAGTCATGGCAGAAGAAGGAGAGGTCACGATCGTCGGCGCAGGGGCGAGGTTGGAGGGCAACGTCGTGTCTGCCGGGAATCTACGGATCGACGGGCAGGTGAAGGGGCAGATCAATGCCGAAGGCGATGTGGCTCTGTCTCCCCAGAGCCAGGTCGAGGCCGACATCCGGGCGCAGAACGTCAGCATCGCCGGCCGCTTCAAGGGCACGGTCCAGGCGAAGGGCAAGGCCCACCTCGCCCGAGGCGGCCGGATCGACGGCAACATCACGTCCAAGACGCTCGTGGTGGAGGAGGGCGGCATCTTCCACGGGCAGAGCATCATGGATGGCTCGTCCCCGGCGGAGGGTGCTCGTGGGCAGGGCGCTGCCCCGCAGAAGACCGAGGAGAAGCGTGATGAGCCGGAAGTGAAGGTCCCGTAGTTGCTCGACATCAAGCGGATCAGGGAGAGCCCCGATCTGTTCCGGACCGCGCTCGCGAGGCGGAACCTGTCGGATGCCGTCGATCGGCTGCTGGAAGTCGATGAGCGGCGCCGATCGCTGACCGCCCGGGTCGAGGAGTTGCGCGCGGAGCAGAACCGAGCGTCCAGAGCGATCGGCGCCGCGCAGGGTGAGGAGAAGCAGAGATCGATCGACGAGGTCGCGAAGGTCTCCGCTGAGCTGAAGGAGCTCGAGCCGAAACTGGCCGAGGCGGAAGAGGAGTTGGATCGCCTCCTCGCGGAGATCCCGAACGTCCCACACGAGAGCGCGCCCGACGGGTTCACCGAAGAGGACGCGGTCGAGGTGAAGCGCAACCACGACGAGCCGCCGACGTTCGACTTCGAGGCCCGCGATCACGCGGAGCTGGGGGCGATGCTCGGTGTCCTGGACACCGAGCGCGGCGCTCGGGCTTCCGGTTCGAGATTCGTCTACCTCATGGGTGATCTCGTGTTCGTGCAGTTCGCGCTCATGCGTCACGCGATGGACGTGGTGGTCGAGATGGGCTTCTCACCGATGATCCCGCCGGTGCTCGTGCGTGAGGAGGCGATGTACGGGACCGGGTTCCTTCCCACGGATGCGGTGAACATCTACGTGACCCGCGAGGACGAGCTGTACCTGGTGGGTACCTCGGAGGTGCCGCTTGCCGCGTTCCATCTGGGAGAGATCGTCGATGAGGGGCATCTTCCCATCCGCTACGCCGGATACTCCACCTGCTTCCGGCGCGAGGCCGGCTCGTACGGGAAGGACCTCGGCGGGATGTTCCGGGTGCACCAGTTCGACAAAGTCGAGATGTTCGTGTTCTCCACGCCCGAGACGTCGTGGGACGAGCACGAGCGCATCCTGGCGATCGAGGAGGAGATCGTCGGGAACCTCGAGATCCCTTACCGGGTGGTGAACATCGCC
Organism: uncultured Actinomycetota bacterium; assembly: GCA_963842295.1. Taxonomy (GTDB): domain Bacteria; phylum Actinomycetota; class UBA4738; order UBA4738; family HRBIN12; genus JAJNBA01. The sequence continues at coordinate 229,264 of CAWJFY010000011.1, forward strand.
GCGGGCGACCTCGGCGGCTCGGCGGCGAAGAAGTACGACATCGAGGCGTGGCTCCCGGGCCAAGGCAGATACCGCGAGCTCACGTCGTGCTCGAACACCACCGATTACCAGGCGCGGCGGATGCAGACCCGCGTGCGTCGCGCCGACAGCTCCGTCGAGGTGCTCCACACGTTGAACGGCACCGCCACGGCGATCGGCCGGACGCTGATCGCGATCATCGAGAACCACCAGCGGGCGGATGGAAGCGTCGAGATCCCTGCGAAGCTGCACCCGTACCTGCCCGAGCATGCCCGGGTTCTCACGCCCCGGTCCGCCGCTTAGCGCGAGGTGTCCTTGATCGACGATCGCTTCGCCCTATCGGCCTTCCCCGTCCCGAGCCGCATCTCGGGTTCCACCTCCGGTTCAGCGCGGAACGCCGTCACATCGATGGACACGCCGTGCCAGACCTCGGGCACTGCGTCAGGCGCAGAGACTCGCCGGCCGAAGGCATGCAGCCAACGGATACCACCGTCCCGCCTCAGGATCCGGTAGGTCGCCTCCCAGAGCCCCGTCCCGTCGGAGCGAAGGACGGACTCCCTGATGCGCTTCCGATCGTCGGGATGGACATATCGAGGGAAGTGCTTTGGCTCGGCCATGAGCTCTTCGGGGGTGTAGCCCAAGATGTCGAACGCCTGAGGACCGATGTATGTGTAGCGCTCGAACCCCGTCTCGGGATGGATCGTTTCAGACCAGCAGACAGCACTCGCTCCCGTGAGGGCGCTGCGATGGTTCTCCTCCGATCGTTGGAGGCGGGCCTTCGATTCCTGCTCCTCCGTCGCATCCAAGAGAACGCCGAGGAAGCGCCAGGGGTTTCCGGCGGCATCTCGCTGGAGCATGCGACCGGTGTCGCAAAGCCAGATCACGGTGCCGTTTCCACGGATGATCCGGTAATAGAGGCTCCAGGCCTTCCCCGTCCGCCAACTTCGCTCGGTGTCCTCCATCACGCGTCCGCGATCGTCCGGATGGATCATCTCCATCCAGATCCTCCAATCGCGGAGCCAGGACTCGACGGGATAGCCGACGAGGTCGGCCGACTGTGGGCTCACATACGTCATCCTGACCGTCGGGGGCCAGTCCCCGTTCCCGTGGGTCAGCTCGAACGAATACGCAACGACCGGGCCGTCTTCCGTGAGTTCGCGAAAGCGATCTTCCGCCCACTCCGCTTTCGATTCGGCCTCTTTGCGGGCCGTGATATCGAGCATGACCCCCTGGAACGAGGACGGTTCCCCGTCCTCGGTACGAGAGATCAGCGAGGCATTGTCGAGGACCCAGATGACGCGACCGTCCTTCGCGAGGAAGCGGTATTCCGCCAGCAAGGGCTCGCCCGTCCGCGCGCTCCGACCGACGGCGTCCGCGACTCCCGCCTGGTCGTGGGGATGGATGCGCTCCGACGCGTGCCATTCTTCCTGTGAGAACCCAAGGACGTCTTGGATCCGGGGACTCACGTAGCCGAACGAACGGACCTCGTCACCGGGATGCACGTCCCAGGTGTAGGCGATGCCGGGCATGTTCTCGACGAGCCGCCGATACCGCTCCTCGACCTGCCGGACTTCGTCCTCCATCCGTCGGCGCTCGCCGATCTCGAGCGCCATCAGCTCGTTGGCCTCCTCGAGCTCGTTCGTTCGCTCGCCCACACGCCGCTCGAGGTCTTCCTTGTGGAGAAGCAGCATCTCTTTGGCGTCGTGCTCTGCCGTGATGTCGATCATCACCCCGTGCCATGCCGCGGCCCCTTGATGGCGATCCCTGATCAGGATCGCGCGATCGTGCACCCACACCACGCGGCCGTCGCTTGCGATGAGTCGGTATTCGAAGTCCCACGGCTCCCCCGTCTCGCTGTTCCGGTCGTGTGCGGCGAGCACGATCTCCCGATCGTCGGCGTGCAGGAGCTCGATCCAGATGTCCGGTTGATCGAGCCATTCTGCGCGCGAGTAGCCGAGCACTTGCTCCACGTGCGGACTCACGTAGAGAGTGCGACGTTCGTCGTCGGGGTCCATCTCGTAGACGACGGCGGGAACGCGTTCAACCAGTGCGCGGTACCTGGCTTCGGATCCACGGAGTTCCTGCTCCGATCGCTTCTCCGTGGTCAGGTCTTGCAGGACCCCTTGCCATGCGAGACGGTTGCCCTCCTCGCTCAGGACAAGATCGGAGGAGTCCCGGATCCAGACCTCCTCGCCGTCCGGTCGGATCATCCGGTACTCGGCGCGGAACGGTGTTCCCTTGTGCCAGGACGCGTCACGGATCGCCCGAACGCGCGATCGGTCGTCCGCGTGCATCATCTGCTTCCAGAGCTCGCGGTCCTCGTTGTATCGCTCCGGTGGATAGCCGAGCATCTTCTCGATGTTGGGGCTGAGGTACAGGCTCCTGGGAAGCCGCTCATCCGTGTCGACGTAGACGACGACGGGGAGCTGCTCGACGAGCTCGCGCACCCTCGAGTCGGACGCGAACGGGTCCAGCGGCGGCTCGAGCCCAGAGCCGTCGGGTAGGTCCGGCATCTGCGGAGCCTACCCTGACCTGCGGTGGCGGCTCCAGACCTGACGCACCCCTTGCCTACTAGGAAAGTGGCCGAGCGGATGAAGGCGTCGATCTTGAGATGTCCTTCTGTGGTGAAGGCGACGCCCTGACCCGCGGAAAACGCTGTACACCGACCCGCCTCGGCTGGCGATTTCCAGGGGTTCGGACGCCGTTCGGAAGTGCCTCGCAGCGCTCGACTGGCCTGGGGTCGGGGGCTAGGTTGGGCGAGTCGGTTTCGTTTCGATGCGTGTGGTACTGGGGGAACGTGGGCACTCCTTGCTCGCCCGGTGTGTATATCGGAGCTGCAGGGCTCGCACTCGCCGGTATCGCCCTGATCGCCTACTTCGCGGGCCGCGAGAGGTCGCGATCCAAGATCTTCCTCTTGGGCGGCGCGGGTCTCCTCAGCGTGGTCCTCATCGTGATAGGAGTCGAGCTAAAGCTCAGGGAGGAACATGATGTCGTGAAAAGCGCTGCGGGTACGGAAGTCGTTTGCCATCACGCGTAGGGAGCACGGTTCTGCAGCCGCGGGTAGCGCAGCGCGTTTCCAACCTCTCTTGCAGGTCGGGCGAGAAGAGGTCGCATCTGGTAGACGGCATCTCGAAAAGCTCCTCCACCCCGGGCGTCGGGGAATCATTCGCGCTATGGACGAACGGTCTCACTTGTTTCCGCAGGTAGCCTGTGCTGCGGGAGGATGGCCGAGCGGACGAAGGCGACGGTCTTGAAAACCGTTAGCGGGGCAACTCGCTCGTGGGTTCGAATCCCACTCCTCCCGCCATCGACGGAGCTCGGCGATCCCTGAAGGCGGTGACTGATGCCGGGAGGTTGGCGAGGTCCGGTTTCGAGGGCACTGCGTGAGCTCGCGGCGATGCGTCTGCGCGTCGGTCGGGAGCGGCGGGTCTCCCTCGACGAGGCGATGCACATCACAGGCACGCTCTCCCGGAGGCGATTCCTCCAGGCGGGAGGCGTTGCAGGCGCGGGGCTTCTCCTTGGAGGGTGCACGTCATCGGGTCCGCGGTCGACACCGCCGAGCGCACTCCCGACCGAAGACGCTGCGACCGAGCCACGCATCGCGATCGTCGGCGCCGGCCTGGCAGGCCTCGCCGCCGCGTACTGGCTCACGCGGGCCGGTGTTCGCGTGAGGGTCTACGAAGCGCGCTCGCGGGTCGGCGGCCGCTGCTGGAGCGCGCGTGGGTTCGACGGTGGGCAGGTGGCAGAGCATGGGGGTGAATTCGTGGACACGCGACACGTCCACATCGCAACCCTCGCGAAGGAGCTCGGCCTCGAGCTCGATGACTTGTGGAGCACGTGGATCTCGGGTTCGCGTTGGCCGACCTATGTGGAGGGACAGATCGTTCGATCGGGCGATCTGTTCGAGCCGCTCGACGAGGCAGCGAAAGAGATCGTCAGGATCGCCGAACGTAATGGCCCGTGGTGGGCCGCCGAGGCGAATGCCGACGCGCGAACCCTCGACGAGATGTCGATGGCGGACTGGTTCGATGCGAACGTCCCCGGAGGGATCGGTTCGACCCTCGGACGAGCTTTCTCCCTCGAGCAGGCGGGTTGGTACGGGCTCGATCCAAACCGCCTCTCGGCGACGAACCTCATCGACTTCTACGCCGTGGACTATCCGGGGGGCGACGAGCGCTTCACGGTGCATGGCGGGAACGATCAGGTCCCAGACCTGATCCACGGATCGCTGCCCGATGGGACGGTGCACCTCGAGACGCCGCTCGAGGCACTCCGTCTGCGGAGGGACGGAGCCTTGGAGCTCAGGTTCGGCGGCATGTCCTCCCGGGTGATCGCCGACCGTGTCATCCTCGCGCTGCCGTTCACCGCTCTGCGACGGGCAGATCTCTCCGATTCCGGACTGAGCGCGACGAAGACGCGGTCGATCGAGGAACTGGGCATGGGCACGAACGCGAAGCTGCTCCTCCAGTTCTCGTCCGATCACCACTCCTTCGGCGGATGGAGTGGCGGGATGGACCGGGTCGACGACCCGATGTTCACGACGTGGGAGAGCAGCTCGACCGACGATCCATCGGCGAGTCGCATGAGCCTGATCACGGTCTACTCGGGTGGCCACACGGGGGCTGGGTATGCCCCACCTCAACCTCACGGACCCCCGACGAAGGAGGTGATTGCCCAAACGCTGGCGGCGATCGACTCGGTCGTGCCGGGCGTCGGCGCCGCTTTCAACGGAAAGGCGTGGCTGGACTCATGGTTCGACGACCCCTGGGCAGGCGGATCCTACGCGGCGTTCATGCCCGGCCAGTACTCGAGATTCTCCGGGATCACCGGGACGCGAGAAGGAACGATCCACTTCGCGGGCGAGCACACCTCATCGTTCAGCCAGGGGTTCCTGAACGGCGGCGTGGAGAGCGGCGAACGCGCCGCCATGGAGGTGCTCGAAGCGCTCGGGATACCCGTCCCGCGGGGGTTGCGGCGCACCCTGATGGCTGCCCGCAGGTACCGCCCCCGCTATCCCTGGTAGCACGAACCGAGCCCTCCTCCGACTCGCCGCCGATCCCGACCTCGGTTGCACCGCACACCGCTCCGTATCCTGAAGGGGTGATCGCATCCCCTTCGAACGACCGTCTCCTGGGGGCCCTCAAGCGTGAGTCCGTCGACCGCACCCCCGTGTGGTTCATGCGTCAGGCGGGTCGGTACCTGCCCGAGTACCGCTCTCTGCGAGGGACCGCGGACATCCTCGACGCCGCTCGCGACCCAGAGACGGTGGTCGAGCTCACGTTGCAGCCGCTCCGACGCATGCCGCTCGATGCCGCGATCCTGTTCTCGGACATCATGGTGCCGATCGCCGCGATCGGTGTGCCCGTTCGCATCGAGGCTGGACGCGGGCCTGTGCTTGACGAGCCGATCCGAGACGCCGAGGGCGTCGCGCGGATCCGGCCGTTGGATCCTGACACCGACGAACCGTACGTGGCGGAAGCGATCCGGCTCCTCGTGAAGGAGCTGGAAGTGCCTCTGATCGGGTTCTCGGGGGCGCCGTTCACACTGGCGAGCTACCTGATCGAGGGAGGTCCGAGCCGGACCTTCGCCCGCACGAAGGCGCTGATGTACGCGGAGCCCGCGGTCTTCGAGGATCTCCTGGGGTCGATCGCCGACATCGCGGTCGCTCACCTCCGCGCACAAGCGGAGGCGGGCGCGCACGCGGTGCAGGTCTTCGACTCGTGGGTCGGGGCATTGGACCGGGACGACTATCGCCGCTCCGTGCTGCCCCACATGACGAGGGTGTTCGAGGGGATCGCCGGCACGGGCGTGCCGGCGATCCATTCCGGGGTCGGCACCGGCCACCTCTTGGAACTGATGCGGGAGGCGGGGGGCGACGCCCTCGGCGTCGACCACCGCCTCCCGCTCGACGACGCGTGGGCCACGATCGGCCACGACCGGGCGATCCAGGGGAACCTGGATCCCGCCGCACTCCTCGGCCCGTGGGACGCCGTCGAGCGGAAGGCCCGAGATGTGCTCGCTCGTGCCGACGACCGGGCCGGACACGTGTTCAACCTCGGTCACGGCGTGCTGCCCGACACGCCGGTGGGGCATCTCCAGCGGCTGGTCGACCTGGTTCACGCAGAGACGCTGCGGGAGGGGTCGTGACCGCGCCGATCGGTGTGCTGGTGATGGCCTACGGCACCGCGAGTGGACCGGAGGACATCGAGCGCTACTACACGGACATCCGTGGCGGACGGGTGCCCTCACCGGAGCATCTCGCCGAGCTGAAGGATCGGTACCGGGCGATCGGCAACGTGTTCCCGCTGCGGGACACGACAGATGCCCAGGCGACGGGACTGGTCGCTCGGTTGCAGGGAGACGGGGCCACGTACCGGGCGTATCTGGGGATGAAGCATTCGCCGCCGTTCATCTCCGACGCCGTGGCGCGCATGCGCGACGACGGCGTCGAGCGAGCCGTCGGCATCGTGATGGCGCCGCACTGGTCCGGCATGTCCGTCGAGACGTACGTCGACCGTGTCCTCGGAGCGGTGGACGATCTGGGTGGCGGGGTCTCGTTCTCGTTCGTCCGCAGCTACCAAGCCCACCCGTCGTTCGTGAAGTTCCTGGCTGCACGCGTGTCGGATGCTCTCGCGGGCCTCGAGGCAACAGAGCGTTCCGGAGCGATGATCCTCTTCACGGCGCATTCGCTTCCGACGCGCGTGGTGGATGACGGATCCCTCCGCTGCAAGACGTGCGATTGCTCGGACTCGTGCCGGTATCGCGACGGTCTCCAGGAGACGGCAGACCTCGTCGCCGACTCGCTCGGGCTCGAGAGCTACGGGATCGCGTGGCAGAGTGCCGGGCGTACAACCGATCCCTGGTGGGGGCCGCCGATCCAGGAGTCGATCCTCGAAGCTGCGGCCATGGGTCACCCGTCCGTGGTCGTGTGCTCGGCGGGCTTCGTCGCGGATCACCTCGAGATCCTCTACGACCTCGACATCGAGGCGAAGGGCGTCGCCGAGGGAGCCGGGATACGGTTCGCGCGCACGACGATGCCGAACGCCGACCCCGAATACCTCGATGTCTTGGCCCAGGTGGTACGCGACCATCTCGCGGGTGCTCCGGCAGCGTGACCGTTCGGGTCGCCGTCGTCGGCGCCGGCGTCGCGGGCCTGGCCACCGCCTTCCACCTTCAGCGGGCGGGCGCGGCTCCCGTCGTCTTCGAACGCGAGGGCACGCACGGGGGGGTGATCGCGCCGCCCATCGAGGTTGGGGACCTGGCGCTCGAGCCGGGTCCGGATTCGCTGGCGGCCCGGAAGCCCTGGGGCGCCGCCCTATGCCGCGAGCTCGGGCTGAGCATGATCCCGCCGGGAGCATCGGGTGCCTTCCTGTGGACGGATATCGGGTTGGTCCCGTACCTCGCCGGCACCGCGTTCGGGATCCCCGGCGACGTCGGCGACGTGCTCCGGTGGCCGGGCCTGTCGTCTCGAGGACGGGGCAGGGCGCTCGCGGATCTCGTGAAGCGGAAGCGTCGAGACGGCGTCGAGGAAACGCTGGGCCAACTGCTCCGTCGCCGGCTCGGGGACGAGGCCACCGACCTCGCGATCGCACCGCTCCTGGCGGGGCTCCACGCCGGCGATGTCGATCGGCTGTCCGTGGCGGCGACCTTCCCGGAGCTCGTTGCCTGGGAGCGTACCCAGGGGAGCCTGATCCGAGGCGCGCAGGCCGCGCAACGGTCTGCGCGCCACGCCGATCCCGGGCCGCTGTTCGTCCGTCCCCGGGGCGGGATGCGCGAGCTGGTCGACGCCCTCGCAGGGTCTCTCGGCGACCGTGTCCGCACCGGCACCGAGGTCACGCACGTCAGCGAGCGTGACGTGCGGGTCGCCGACGGCGCCGAAGCGGTCGATGCCGTCGTTCTCGCCTGCGGCGCCCCAGCTGCATCCGCGCTGTTCGGGGACGCGGCGCCCGGAGAGCTGGAGGCCATCCGGTCCGTCTCGACCGGCGTGGTCTTCCTCGTCTACCCGTCCGGGACCGCCGACGCCCTCCCGGATGGGACCGGATTCGTCGTCCCGCGCGGTGCCGCGCCGATGACCGCCGCCACGTTCGTGTCACGCAAGTGGCCTGACGCGTCCTTCGCCGACCGAGCCGTGGTGCGCTGCTACGTCGGCGGGGTGGGGGACGAGGAGGTGCTGGACGCTCCGGATCATCACATCGTCGACGCATGCGCGCGGCACCTGAGCGCCGTCCTCGATCTCCCCGGGCCCTCGGCGTCGCGCGTCCACCGATGGTGGCGTGCGATGCCCCAGTACGAGCTGGGCCACCTCGATCGGGTCCGCCGGGTCCGCGAGGCGCTCCCGCCCGGTATCTTCGTCGTGGGGAGCGCCTTCGACGGCGTCGGCGTCTCTGATCTCGCGCGCGCCGCCGAGGAAACGGCCGCGCGCGTGCTCGCGCACGCGGCCGCACCCCGGAAGGAGCCGGCATGACCGACACGACCTACGCCCTGTACGCGGTGTTCGCCGCCAGTCCGGAGCTGCGTGCGGAGCTGTTCGAGGACGATGCCCTGCGCAACGCTGCGGAGGAGATCGAGACCTTTTTCAAGGACTGGGCCGGCCAGGTGGACGTGCGTGGTTCGTACTCCACGGTCGGGTTCCGCGCCGACGCCGACCTGGTGCTCTGGCTGACCGCCGGATCGGCCGAGGACCTCCAGCGGTTCGTCGTCGGGTTCCGGAGGACCCGCGCCGGCGATCTCCTCGATCCCGTCACCTCCTTGATGGGTCTCGTGAAGCCCGCCGAGTTCACGCCCGACCACCAGCCGGCCTTCATCCGCGGCGAGGCCCCTCGCACGTACCTCTGCGTCTACCCGTTCGTGCGCACGCCCGAGTGGTACCTCCTCCCGCCGCAGGAGCGGGGCGAGCTGCTCGCCGAGCACGGCGTGCTGGGGCGTGAGTTCCCGCAGGTTCTGGCCAACACGACGAGCGCCTTCGGTCTCGGGGACTGGGAATGGATCCTCGCCTTCGAGACCGACGAGCTCGATGCCCTCGTGGACTGCATCCGGCGGCTCCGTGATTCGAAGACCCGCCCCTACACGAAATTGGAGACCCCGTTCTTCACGGGGATCCGCAAGCCGATCGCCGAAGCCCTCGGCGATCTCCGCTGACTTTTCTTCGTCCTTGGGTCGACTGAGCGCTCGAACCTGCCGATGATGGTCTCCATGAAGAGACTCCTGGCTTCCCTAGCCGTATCGAGCGTGCTCCTCGCCGGATGCGCCGATGGTCCCACACCCGATCCCGTCAACCCCAGAGACGCGGTGCTGAATGCCATGCTCGCCGTCTACGAGGCGGGTTCCTTCCACCAGAGCCTGGATATGTCGATGTCCGCAGCCGGTCAGAGCTTCTCCATCTCCGCCGAGGCAGACGTCGACAACGAGAACCAGAAGATCGGGATGACGATGGACCTCGGGATGCTCGGCGGGAAGATGCAGATGGTGATGGACGGTGGTGTGCTGTACATGCGATCGCCGGTCTTCGAGAACGCAGGCACGGAATGGGTCAGCATGGACCCGTCGAAGATGGATCCGGCCGCTGCCGCGCAGTTCGGCGGCTTCGGGGCCGGCACCACGGATCCATCGGCGTTCGTCGGTCTGTTCGCCGGCGTCTTCGACGTGAAGGCCTCCGGCGAGCAGGAGCTGAAGGGCGTGCCGACCACCCGCTACGTCGGCACGATCGACCTGAAGAAGGTGCTCGCGGGGTTCTCGAACGTGGTGGGCAAGGACGCCGACGCGGCCACGAGGAAGCAGCTCGAGGTGGCCCTGGAGCAGTTCGCATCACTCGGGATCGACGAGAAGATCCCGTTCGAGATCTGGATCGACGAGGAGGGGCTGCCACGCCGGCAACGCATCACGATGGACTTCGGTGACCTCGTGCCCGGGGCGGAGGAGGCAAGCATGGAGATGACGGTCGACTTCTCCGACTTCGGCAAGGCCGTCGACATCAAGATCCCCTCTGCGTCCGAGGTCACGGACGTGACCGAGACCCTCGCCGGTGCCGGCACAAGCGTCGGCTCAGGCGCCCCCGGATAGGAGCGCTCGCAGGTCTCGGATCACGCGGTGACCGTTGAGGTCGGGCGTGCCGTCGCCCGACCGGTCGATCAGGAAGGTGTCGATCCCCAGCGCGGCCGCGCCATCGCAGTACGCCGGCTGGTCGTCGACGAACACGGCGCGTTCGGGCGCGATGTCGCCGAGCCGGTGCAATGCTTCTTGGTAGATCCCGGGGTCCGGCTTGTGCATCCCGACCTCGAACGACAACAGGATCTCGTCGAACTCCTCCGCGATCCCGAGCCGGTCGACGATCGGCCGCGTCGAGTGCGAGCAGTTGCTGATCAGCGCGGTTCCGGTGCCACGCGCCCGTAGCTCTCGCACCACAGGCACGGAGTCCTCCCAGAGCTCGACGCCCGTCTCGGAGAACTCTCGCTCCATCTCCAAGAGCCTCGCGATCAGCTCGGGATCCGGGTCGACCCCGACCGCCTCGACGATCGCGGTCATGTCGCCTTGGACGCTGCCGTAGGTGCCGACACCCCTGGCCGCTCTCGTGCGCTCGTAGGCGCGGAAGAGGTCAGGCTTCTCGATGCCGAGCTCGGCGGTGATGCGCTCCGAGAGCTGTCCCCACCGGCTGCGCACGATGGTGTCGTAGAGATCGAGCAGGACGGCATCCACGCACCCAGGATAGGGCCGGCCGCCGTCAGACGGTTCGATCGGTCCACAGGCCGGCGAGGAACGCGTCCACGTCGGCCGCCGCGGTGACCGGTGCGTCCCCATCCGGAACAGCGACAACCTGGGGTCCGACGACGTCGAAGTGCACCAGAACCTCGTCCGGCAAGAATCGGGATCGTTGCGAGTACGAGTGGGGGTCCTCGAGGCCCTTCGGTCTGCGGTAGTAGCGCTGCGGGTAGGTCACGTGGAGGGCGTCGCGTGCCCGGGTGAGCGCCACGTAGAGCAGCCGGCGCTCCTCCTCGATCTCGTCGTCGTCGCCCGTGGACATGTCGGACGGGATCATGCCGTCGGCGGCGTGGATCACGTGGACCACGTCCCACTCGAGGCCTTTGGCGGAGTGGATGGTCGAAAGGATCAGATAGTCCTCGTCGAGGTGGGGCGCCCCCGCGAGGTCGCCGGTGGACGACGGCGGATCGAGGGTCAGGTCGGCGAGGAACTGCCCTCGAGACGCAGACTCCGAAGCAAGGAGCTCGAGCTGCTCGAGGTCCCGCGAGCGCGCCGCGGCTGCCTCGTACTTGCGCGCGATCACCGGCTCGAGGAAAGTCCGGAGTCTCGCGAGCTGGCCGGCGGGTGGAAGCGCGTCGCTTTCGAGACAGTCGCCGAGGGCCGCGCGGAGCTCGCGGAAGCCTTGCGCCGTCCCCTTCGGTGCTGAGATCGGCTCCTCGAGGAACCGCCTGAGAGGCGACGCCGAATCCGTCGCGTCGCTGCGGCGCACCCCGAGCGCCTCCATCAGCCTCCGCGCCGAGGCTGGGCCCATCCCGTCGAGGAGCTGGAGCACCCGGAACCAGCTGACCTCGTCGAACGGGTTCTCGAGGATCCGGAGGCATGCGAGCGCATCCTTCACGTGAGCGGCCTCCATGAACTTCAGGCCGCCGTACTTGATGAACGGGATGTTCCGCCGGGCGAGCTCGACCTCGAGGTGGTCGGAGTGGTACGCCGCGCGGAAAAGCACAGCCTGCCCCTTGAGCGGGGTTCCTTCCTCCCGATGCCCGAGGACGGCCTTGCAGACGGCGTCACTCTGTTCGGCCTCGTCGAGGCACGCTCGCAGGATCGGGCGCACTTCGCCGGGCCGGGTCGGCCGGAGGGTCTTCTCGTGCCGTTGCGGGCTGAGTGCGATGACCCCGTTCGACGCTGCCAGGATCGGCGGCGTCGAACGGTAGTTTCGTTCGAGCTTGATCACGGCACCGTTCGGGAATCGCTGCGGGAACTCGAGGATGTTCTTCACGGTGGCCGCCCGGAATCCGTAGATCGCCTGCGCGTCGTCGCCGACCACCGTGAGGTTCTGGGGGCCGGCTGCAGGCCGCATCCCTTCGAGGATGTCGGCCTGCAGCGCGTTCGTGTCCTGGTACTCGTCGACCAGGATGTGCTCGAACATCGCGGCGAGCTGTGGCGCGGTCGCCGTGGAGGTCGCCATCGCCTTCCAGAACAGGAGAAGGTCGTCGTAGTCGAGGACGTGTTGGTGGCGTTTGCGATCGGTGTAGGCCTGGAAGATCCCACGGATCCCCTCGGTCTCGTCGAGACACCACGGGTAGTGACGTTTCACGACATCGGTGAGTCGCTCGCCCGCGTTCACGGTCCGCGAGTAGATCGCGGCGAGGGTGTCCTTGCGGGGGAATCGTCGCTCCCGCGCCGAGTAGCCGAGCTCGTCTCGGAGCAAGTTCATCACGTCGGCGCCGTCGGCCTGGTCGAGGACCGTGAAATCGGGTGAGAGTCCGAGCGCGCGGCCGTGGACGCGCAGCAGCCGGTTCCCGATCGCGTGGAACGTGCCGCCCCAGACGCGGCCGGTGTCGCTCGTGCCCAACCGGGCTGCTCGCGAGACCATCTCGCGAGCAGCCCGCCGGCTGAACGTGAGCAGCAGGATCCGCTCGGGGCGGGTGCCCCGTTCGATCAGCGAGGCGACCCGCGCGGCCAGGGTCATCGTCTTCCCGCTGCCGGCGCCGGCCACGATGAGCAGCGGTCCCTCGCCGTGCAGGACGGCGGCTCGTTGCTCCGGATTCAGCTCATCGAACACGCGTTCGAAGGATAGTGCTCGCCGGTGACCGAATCGAGGACCCGGGGGCGCGACGACGTGGGAGGATGCCGCCCATGTCGGAGCCGGAGATCCGGATCGAGGAGAACGGTCCCTACCAGGTGGCGGGTCCCTTGCCGATCTCACGGACGAGGACCGTGAAGACCGAGTTCGGGGAACCGGTCGACTACGCGCCGTTCGAGCGCTTGGAAACAGGAGAGACATATCGACTGTGCCGCTGCGGCAAGAGCGGGAACAAGCCGTTCTGCGACGACAGTCACCTCGAGGAACCCCGTGTGGATGTCACGGAGCGAGCGGATCATGGTCCCCGTGACGATAGGACGGACGTCTTCCAGGGCCCCGACGGGGCGATCATCAGTGACGATCTCTCGATCTGCACGAAAGCGGGCTACTGCAAGGATCGATTCACCGGCGTGTGGCAGTTGCTCGGTGACCCTGATCCCGCCGTCCGCGAGCGCATGGGCCGGATGGTCCAGCTCTGCCCGTCGGGGCGGCTGGCATGGGCAGACTCGGTTGACGCGCCCGACCACGAGCCGGACTACGAGCCCGAGATCGGCGTGTTCCGGAATGGGCCGTTGTTCGTGAGGGGCGGCGTCAAGGTGGTGGGAGCGGACGGTGAGGCATACGAGGTCCGGAACCGGCAGACCCTCTGCCGGTGCGGGTACTCACAGAACAAGCCGTTCTGCGACGGATCGCACGCGCTCGTGGGATTCCGCGAGGGCTGAGCGAGGCGATCTCACGCAGCTCAGAGCGCATCGAGCCGGGCGCACACGAGATGCTCAAGCTCGATCGGGTAGTTCAAGCCGTACGCCTCGGCCACATCGGGCGCCCTGTCGCGGAAGTGCGCAACGACCGTGCGACCGGCCTCCAGCAGGGCGCCCCGATCGATCGGAACGAAGGTGCTCTCTAATGGGAAAAGCACGGCCGTCCGGATCGCCACGTCGACCTTGTCATAGGGCTCGTCTCCCACCTCCACGCCCTGCTCGAGCCGGGCGAGATCGACGCAGCATCCGCGGAGCGCCTCAAGCTGGCCTGCCGCCCACCAGAGATGTCCTCGCCCCACGGCGGCGATGAAGTGCGACAGCTCGTGCCAGAACCAGAAGAGAACCTGCCGGGCCGCCGTTTCCTGGTTCACTGGGTCGACGCTGCCACTGGGGAACGTGACGCCGTCGAGGATCCCCGCCGGATCGAAAAGGGTCCGGTGCGGACCCGCATCGATGTCGTCGAGCCGACTCGCGCGAGCGAAGAAGATCTCGCCCTCTGTGCCGTCGGCAAGCACGAAGAACACGATGCCGGTCAACCCGAAGTCTTCGAGGAAGAGCGGATCACCGAGGCTTCGGACCAAGTCCCCTCGGCCGGCGACGACATCCTCATACTCCTCGTCCTCCACGATCACGCAGAGGTCGAGGTCCGAATGCTCGTCCGCGTCTCCTCTGGCGTGGGACCCTCCGATGAAGCCGGCGACGACCCGCTCGTCCGTGGCACAGAGAGTCGTGAACCTGTCGATGATGGCCTGAGGATCATGCCGCGGATCTCGCTGGTTCCCCACCAGCCGAAGCTTCGCAGGTCCGCCTGAGCCGCGTTAGGCGTGGACCAGCCCGAGATCCTCCAGCAATCCCGGCGGGATCGCGTGGCAGTACGGCTCATGTCCGTTGTTCAGGTAGTACCGCTGGTGGTAGTCCTCGGCCGGGTAGAAGGCCACGTGCGGCCGGATCTCGGTCGCGATCGGCTTCGAGTAGCGGGCTTGCGCGCGGTCGCGTGACGCCTCCGCAGCCGCCTGCTGATCGTCCGAATGCGTGAGGACGATGCTTCGGTACTGCGACCCGTGGTCGGGTCCCTGGCGGTTCACCTGTGTCGGGTCGTGCATCGCCCAGTAGACCTCGAGCAGCTGATCGAAGGAGACGGCGCTGGGGTCGAAGGTGACCTCGACGACCTCGGCGTGGCCGGTCGTGCCGCTGCAGACCTGACGATAGGTCGGGTTCTCAACGATGCCGCCGCTGTAGCCGGAGACGGCGTCGATCACACCGGGGACCTTGCGGAAGAGGTGCTCGACGCCCCAGAAGCAGCCGGCGCCGAAGGTTGCGGTCTCGGTTGGCATGTAGTTCCTTTCCCTCGGCTTCGAAGATGTCGGACATCTCCATAGTGCCAGTCGGGGGCCGTTCCGTTGCAGGCGAGGGCTCCGCTGCCTCCTCCGGAAGTCTTAGTTCAGTCAGGGAAGCCCGAAATGGTCCTCTTCGCCGATACTCCCGTTCGTCTCCCATACCCGATATCGGGTAGAGCAGGGAGAGGCGGACCAAGGAGGTAGCGCATGCGACAGTGGGAGCTCATCGGGATCACCGACACGGTGGATTGGACGTCGCCTCGCCGTGAGCCCAGGCCCACCGAGTCCGAGGGGCATTTTCCGGCCGTCATGTGGACCACCGACGGATCGCTGCGGCTCCGAGGCGTCTCGTGGGTGGCGTCGCAGCACCTGGGGATCCATCCACGGTTCCTCGACGGCCGGGAGTTGCTGGATGCGTTCGGCATGGAAGGGGAGAGCCTCCCGATCCTCGAAGCCCACGCGGCGGCGCTCACGGGGGAGACGGTCACGTTCAGCCTCCGCGGGATCGAAGGGCGCATGTGGTGCCGAGTCGCGCCCACACACGACGCGGGCGAGCAGATCGTGGGGACGTTCTGCATCGCCACCGCGCCCGTTCCGGACGACGACGAGCCGGCGGCGCCGCCGGAGCCGATCCTGACGTTGGTGTGAGCTTCGGGGCCGTCAGCCGGTGAACCTGCTGGCCGCCCCGAGCACCGTATCCCGTTCCGCTTCGCCGAAGGCAGTGGAGAGCGTCCAGAGCTCGTAGCCCGACGGTGGCAGGTAGACGCCTTCGTTCAGCATGTGGTGGAAGAAGCGCGCGAACCGTTCGTGGTCGGCCGCCTTCGCGTGCTCGAAGTTCTTCACGGGTCCCTCATCGAAGAACACACTGAGGAGCGAGCCGGCCCGGTTGACCGTGGCCTCGATCCCGTTCGCGTCGAATGCGAGTGCGAGGCCGGCCTGGAGGTCCACCGCGGTCGCCTCGAGCGCTGGGTAGGGGTCCTCGCGGTCGATGAGCTCGAGGGCGGCCAGGCCCGCCGCCACCGCGATCGGGTGCCCGCTCAGCGTGCCGGCCTGATAGACGGGGCCGGCCGGCGCGAGTTGCTCCATCACGTCGCGCCGGCCCCCGAACGCGGCGCACGGGAACCCGCCGCCCATCACCTTGCCGAGGACCGTGAGGTCGGGCGTGACGCCGTATCGCTCCTGGGCGCCGCCGCGGGCGATCCGGAATCCGGTGATCACTTCGTCGAAGATCAGGAGCGCGCCGTGCTCGTCAGTGAGCAGTCGGAGCCCTTCGAGGTATCCGTCGTCGGGTGGTACGACACCCATGTTCGCGGGCACCGGCTCGACGATGAGCGCGGCGACGGTTCCTTCGTTCGCATCGAAGAGCGAGGCGACCTCGTCGAGATCGTTGAAGGGGGCGGTCACGGTGTCGCGCGCGGCGCCGGCGGTGACGCCGGGCGTGCTCGGGATCGAGAAGGTCGCGAGTCCGCTGCCGGCGCCGCGCGCGAGCAGCGCGTCTGAGTGTCCGTGGTAGCACCCCTCCAGCTTGATCAGGGTGTCCTTCCCGGTCGCGCCTCGCGCCAAGCGGATCGCGGACATCGCTGCCTCGGTGCCCGACGAGACGAGCCTCACCTGGTCGACCGAAGGCACCATCGAGACGATCCGCTCCGCGAGCTGCACCTCCGCTTCGGTTGGGAGGCCGAAAGACGTGCCTCGCGAAGCTGCCTCCACAGCGGCGTCGACGATCTCTTTGCGCCCATGTCCGAACAGCAGGGCTCCCCAGGACTGGCAGAGGTCGACGTAGCGTGCGCCGTCGGCATCCTCGAGGTGGGCGCCTTCGCCGCTGACCGCGAACCGCGGGACGCCGCCGACCCCACCGAAGGCGCGGACGGGTGAGTTCACTCCGCCGGGGATCGCTCGCTTCGCTCGCTCGAAGAGCTCGTCCGATCGGCTCACAGGACGGTCAGTCTATGGGTGCACTGCCTGTGGTTGGATGCGGCCGTGACCGTCGGCCCCGAAGACGTGCGTGCTGCCGCCGAGAGGATCGCCGGCCGGGTCCGGCGGACGCCGGTCCTCGAGCTGGGAAAGCGGAACGGCGCGTCGATCGTCGCGAAGCTCGAGCTGCTCCAGCACACCGGTTCGTTCAAGCCACGCGGCGCGTTCAACAAGCTGCTCTCGAGCGAGGTTCCGCCCGCGGGCGTGATCGCCGCCTCGGGGGGGAACTTCGGGTCCGCCGTCGCCTACGCCGCCCGCGAGGTCGGCGTTCCGGCCGAGATCTTCATCCCGTCGACGTCACCCGAGGCGAAGGTCGCGCGGGTGCGCGGGTACGGCGGCGCGGTGACGATCGTCGACGGCTACTACGCGGAAGCGCAGGCGGCGCTCGCGGAGCGCCAGGCGGAGACCGGGGCGCTGATGATGCATCCGTTCGACCAACCCGAGGTGATCGCGGGGCAAGGGACGATCGGGATCGAGCTGGACGAGCAGGTGCCGGACCTGGACACCGTGTTCGTCGCCATCGGCGGCGGCGGGTTGATCGCCGGGATCGCCGCGTGGTTCCGTCGGCGCGTCCGTGTCGTGGGAGTAGAGCCGGTGCAGAGCGCCACGATGGCCGCGGCGCTCGCCGCGGGCGAACCGGTGGTCGCCGAGGTGGGAGGGGTCGCCGCGGACTCGCTCGGCTCCGCCCGCGTCGGCGACCACACGTTCCCGATCGTTCGGGACCACGTGGATCGCGTCGTCCTCGTCGAGGACGACGCGATCCGGGATGCGCAGCGCGCGCTCTGGGAGGACGTGCACGTCATCGCGGAGCCCGGAGGCGCGGCGGCCTTCGCCGCACTCCGCTCCGGGGCGTATCAACCGATGAACGACGAACGGGTCTGCGTCCTCGTGTCGGGTGGGAACTGCGATCCGGCGACCGTCACGGGGTCGGCGTAGTCGCTCGCGGGCTCAACGGTCCTTCGCGTCGAGGAGCTCCCGCAGCTTCGTCGTCGTGTTCCAGTTCCGGATCGTCATCTGCTGGTAGATGGGGAGCGAGGCGACCCGGTTGAGACGGCTCTGCGTCGCCCGGCTGTCCAGCCTCGACATGTAGAGGACCCCCGTGCCGGCCCAGATGCGGTCCACGCCCTCCTTCGTCGACACGTCCCTGATCGCAGCCTTCGCCGTCAGGGGCGGCTTGAGGAAGACCACGTCGTAGCGGTACCTCGTGGGCTCGGTCCCGAACCCCTTCGGCGCTCGGTCGACGATCGCACGCATCTGGCTCCGACTGCGCAGCACCACGCTCGCGTCGTAGTGGGCGAACGCCTTCCGGAGCAGTCGCTCGATCGTCCGGGTGAGCTCGGCCTGGTTCGATGACGGCGCCTCGAACATGACGTTGCCACTCTGGATGTACGTGGCCACGTTTCCGAACCCGGCGTCCTCGAACGCCACTTTCAAGCCCGTCATCGGGACGGCGTTCTTGCCTCCGACGTTGATCCCGCGGAGGAGCGCGATGTAGCGGGCCACCGACGCTGCCTCAGCCGCGGAGCCATTCCGCGGCGTCCCTCGCGTGGTACGTGAGGATCAGGTCGGCGCCGGCTCGCCTGATCGAGGTCAGCAGCTCCAGCACCACGCGCCGCTCGTCGAGCCAGCCGTTCGCCGACGCCGCCTTCACCATCGCGTACTCGCCGCTCACGTGGTACGCGGCCATCGGGAACCGGGTCTCGTCCTTCGCGCGGCGGATCACGTCGAGGTAGGGAAGCGCCGGCTTCACCATCACGATGTCGGCGCCCTCGGCGATGTCGGTCTGGATCTCGCGCAGCGCCTCCTCGAGGTTGGCGGGGTCTTCCTGGTAGCCGGTTCGGTCTCCGAATCTCGGCGCGCCCTCCGCAGCTTCGCGGAAGGGGCCGTAGAGCGCGGAGGCGAACTTCGCGGCGTACGCGAGGATGCCGATGTCCTGATGACCGCCGCCGTCGAGCGCCGCGCGGATCGCGGCCACCTGCCCGTCCATCATCCCGCTCGGTCCGACGAGGTGGGCACCCGCGTTCGCCTGCGCGACGGCGATCCGCTGGTACAGCTCGACGGTCGCGTCGTTCTCCACCTCGCCGAGGTCGTTCAGCACGCCGCAGTGCCCATGGTCGGTGTACTCGTCGAGACAGAGGTCGCCGATCACGACGGCGTCGTCACCGAACTCGGCTCGAAGCGCGGCGATCGCCTGCTGACCGATCCCCTCGGGGTTCCATGCTTCGGATCCCTCGGGATCCTTCCGTTCCGGGACGGCGAAGAGGATGAACGCGCGGACCCCGCGCTCCGCGATCTCGACGGCTTCCTTCCGCAGCGACTCGAGCGTGTGCTGGAACTGTCCGGGCATGGATCCGATCGGGGCTGCTTCCTCGATCCCCTCCTTGACGAACAGCGGCGCGATCAGGTCGTCGGGCCGAACGTCCGTCTCCCTGATCAGCGACCGGAGGGCCGGTGTTCGCCGCAGGCGACGCGGTCGTGAATGCGGGAAGCTCACGGCCAGAGCGTACCGCGGCCACGAACACAGAGAGGAGCCGGATGGAGCCGAAGAAGCGCTGGGACGGCTACGTGTCGTTCTCGTACCTCGAGCCGGGCGTCGACTACAAGGAGTTCGAGCTGTCGCCACAGATCGGGCGGGTGGAGCCGTTCCTCTATCCGCTGTCCGACGCGGATCAGGAACGTGCCGAGCGCTTGCTCCGCGAGAGCGTCTGCATCTCGTTGCACGATCACTGCGGCATCACGCCCGTGGACATGGCCAGGAACGACGACTACGTCCGCGAGGGACGCGAGTGGTACGGCTACGAGGGGCTCGCGGCCTCCGGCCTGGACGCCGTGTTCGAGAACTTCCTCGACGGCACCGCGACGATCACTTCGAAGGCCGGTTGGAAGTGGGCCGATGTGATCCACGACCTGGGGATGCACCTGGCCGACGTCGCGCATCAGTCCACCGTCGTCGTCGGCGGCAGCGTGGGCGACATCGAGGAGGCGCACCGGACCGGCCGGATCGCGATGGTCCCCTGCATGGAAGGCGCCGCGATGATCGAGAACGAGCTCGACCGGCTCGACGTTCTCTTCGGACTCGGCGTCCGCATGTGCGGGATCGCTTACAGCGAGTCGAACCAGCTCGGCGGCGGCGTGAAGGATCCGGGCGACGGCGGTCTCACCCGGTTCGGTCTCGACGCGGTGCGACGCATGAACCGGCTCGGGATGGCGATCGACCTCTCGCACACGGGTGACGCCACGGCGATGCAGACCTGCCGAGCGAGCGAGCGGCCGGTCTTCCTGTCCCATTCGGGCGCCCGGGCGTTGTTCTCGGAACGGAAGCTGAAGGAGGACGATCTGCTGAAGGCGGTCGCGGAAACCGGTGGCGTGATCGGGATCGAGGGGTCGCCGCACACGACGATCTCGCCCGCGCATCCGCGGCACTCCCTCGAGTCCGTCATGGACCACTTCGAGTACTGCGTCGACGTGATGGGGATCGACCACGTCGGGTTCGGCCCCGATACGTTCTTCGGCGATCACGTCGGACTGCATGTCCTGTACGCGGGGAACCTCGATACCGGCGAGGTCGGCGAGTTCGAGCCCGTCGAGTACGTCGAGGGGATCGAGAACCCGTCGGAGTTCCCGAACCTGATCCGTTGGCTCGTCGCGCACGGCTACGAGGACGAGCAGATCGGCAAGGTCGTCGGCGGCAACGCGCTCCGCGCGTTACGAGAGGTCTGGATCTAGGGAGGGAGTGCACGCTCGAGGGCAGCCACCACGCCCTCGATCGTGTGGGGCTTGGCGACGGAGGCCGGTCGCAGGCCGGCCGCCCGAGCCGCGGCGGCGGTGACGGGGCCGATGCAGACGACCTTCGGGGTGCCCTTCGCGGCTCCGAGGACGTTGACGAAGCCCCGAACGGTCGAGGCGCTCGTGAAGGTCACCGCGTCGACCTCGCCTCGGCGCAGGGCATCGCGCGCTTCGCGCGGCAGTGATGTGGCGAAGAGGGTTCGATAGGCAACGACTCGTACGGCCCGCCAGCCTTTCCGGACGAGCGCATCCTCGAGCCCTTCCGGCGCGATGTCGGCACGAGCGGTGAGGACGCGACCCGAGCCGCGCGGGAACGCCCGCGCGAGCGCCGTGGTCGTGAACGTCGTCGGCTGCAGGTCGGGATCCCTGCGGGCCCAGCGACGGAAGGCCGCCGCCGTGCCGTCGCCGATCGCCGCGACCTGTGCCCGCACATCGCGCGGTGACGCGAGACGGTCGCGCAGGACGTCGACCGTCGCGGCGCTCGTCAGCGTGATCCAGTCGAACCGCCCGGCGGTGAGCTCCTTCAACGCAGCGGTGAGCGCCGCGGAGCGCGCGGGTATCAAACGGATCGTGGGCGCCACCAGGACGCGCGCTCCGCGGCGCTCGAGCTCTCGCACCAAGGGCGCCGCCTGCTCGGCCGGGCGCGTGACGAGCACCGTCCGCCCGGCGAGGGTTCGCTTCACCCCTGCAGCTCCGCCAGGATCCGCTCCGCGCCGTCGGCACGCAGCCGCTGCGCGAGGGTGGAAGCGGCAAGGCCGGGGTCGGTGTTCTCCGTCGCCGCTCTGATCACCTTCGCCCCGTCGGCGCTGGCGACGAGGGCGATCATCCTCAGCCGGTCGCCCTTGGCCGCCGCGAACGCTCCGAGCGGGAGGTCGCAGCCGCCGCCCAGGACCTGCACGAGGGAGCGCTCCGCTTCGAGCGCCCGACGCGAGGGGAGATGATCGATCACCGAGACGACCGCTTGCGTGGTCCGATCGTCGTGGCGCACCTGCAGGGCCAGGCAGCCCTGTCCTGGCGCCGGCACCATCTCGTCGAAGCGTAGACGGCGGGCGTGCGGCGGATCGATGCCGAGTCGCGCGAGCCCCGCCGCAGCGAGCACGAGTCCGTCCACCTCGCCCTCCGCCAGTTTCCGGAGCCTCGTGTCCACGTTCCCTCTGATCTCGGTCACCCCCATCCCGGGGAATCCGGCGAGCAGCTGGGCACGCCGCCTGATGCTCGACGTACCCACGACCATCCCCGGCTGCAACTTCTCTTCGCGCCCGATCAGGACGTCCAGGGGATCGGCGCGCTTCGGCACGGCGGCGATCACGATCCCGTCCTCATCCTCGGCCGGAAGGTCCTTCGCCGAGTGCACGGCCATGTCGACCTCGCCGGAACGGAGGGCCTCGATGATCCGGTCGACCCAGAGACCCTTCATGCCCGACGGCGACTCAGCCGATGTGGCCCCTTCGTCGCCCGAAGTCGACATCGGCACGATCTCCGCGCGGAAGGCGTTGGCAGAGAGCAGCTCCGCGATCTCCCCGGCCTGCGCGAGCGCGAGGGCCGAACGCCGCGTCGCGATCCGGAGGGCGGTCACTCCTCTTCGAGAGAGGAAGGGTCGAGGCCGAGGAGCTCGGCCAGCACTTTGGCGTGCGTCCGCCCGGAGCCGGGCTCGGATCGTTCCTTCAGCCCGACGATCGGATCATGGAGCAGCTTGGCGACGATCCCGCGCGCGAGCGCGTCCACCGCGGCGCGCTCATCCGGCGTGAGTTCGGCCAGCCGGCCCGCGTAGCGTTCGAGCTCCCCCTGTAGGACCGCGTCGCCGCGTCGACGGATCGCGCGGATGAGGGGAGCCAGCTCGTCGCCGCGGCGACGCACGACGAAGCGCCGAACCTCCTCGGTCACGATCGCGAGAGCCTTCGCGATCGCCTCCTCTTCGGCGGCCGAACCGCGATCGCGCAGTGCCTCCACGTCGATCAGCGTCACGCCGGGCAGGGTTCCCGCGTCGGGGTCCACGTCGCGCGGCACGGCCAGATCGAGTAGAACGAGTCGCGACGTCGACGCCGGCCGTGCCGCGCGAACCACGTCCGCGTGCAGCACCATCCCGGTCGCACCGGTCGCCGACACCACGAGGTCGGCCTCGCGGAGGGCGACCGGGAGCGCGTTCAGGTCACCGTGCTCGGCGTCGGTCCGCTCTGCGAGAGACCGGGCGTGTGGCAGCGATCGATTCAGGATCCGCACCGGCCCCACACCTCGCTGTCGGAGGTGTTTCACGGCGAGCGACGCCATCGTCCCCGCCCCGATCACGACGACCGCCCGCCCTGCCAGGCTCCCCAGCACCTCTTCGGCGAGCGCGGCGCCACGCCCGACGAACGCGTCGGGCGCCGCTCCCAGCGACGTCTCCTGACGGACCCGTCGCCCCGCTCGCGTCGCTGCGTGGAACAGACCCTTCAGACGAGATCCCACCACCTGCTGACCCTCGGCGACGCGCAAGGCCTCGCGGACCTGCGACTGGATCTGCGTCTCGCCGAGCACCATGGAGTCCAGCCCACCGGCCACGGAGAACAGATGCTCGACGGCGTCACGTTCCCAATGAGCGTAGAGACCATCGGCCAGCTCTGCCTCCGGGACGCCGCGTGTCTCGGTGAGCAACCGCTTGAGCGCCACGAAGCCCGCGTGGTAGTTGACGACGGATCCGTAGACCTCGACGCGGTTGCACGTCGAGAGCACGACGGCCTCGTCGATCCCATCGAGGTCCTGCGCGCGCCGATACGCCTTCACCAGGTCGTCCTCGCCGAACGCGAGCCGCTCGAGCAGGTCGATCGGTGCGCGCCGGAAGGAGATCCCGAGAGCGAGGACGGCCATGACCACGGAATCCTACCCAGCCGCGGTCGGGAATCGACCGGGCTCGAATGGGTTCGGGTCGAACGATGGCTCCTCCCCAGCGAGCTGAGCCGCGACGAGCTGTCCGGTTCCGGCGCCCAGGATCACTCCCTCGGACCCGTGGCCGGCGGCGACCGACACACCCTCCGCTACGCGTCCGACGGCGGGTCGCTCGTCCGGCGTCAACGGGCGGATGCCCCACCATGCCGAGCGAACCTCGGCATCGGCGAGCGCGGGCACCAATCGGATCGCGCCCCGGACGATCCTCGCCGGGATGCCCGGTTCCTCGGCCTCGGGTGTGATCACGGGCTGTCTCGAGGAACCCGCGATCAGCATCCCGTCGGAAGCCGGGTGGAGCAGCGTCGACGTGACCGCCGAGACGTCCTCCAGGTTGCCCGCCCGGACCGCCGCGTCCGCCCAGCGCCCGGTCGCGTCCTCCCAGCCCGCGGAAGCCACGAGGTGCCGAAGCAGACCAGGTGGTGGAGCGAGTCGCACGAGCCAGCCCCTGGCGCCGGTGATCGGAAGACGAACCCCGATGGGGTCCAGGAGCGAGGAGGACCACGGTCCGGCCGCTACGATCACCTCGTCGGCCTCGATGTGGCCCTCGTCGGTCACAACGCCGGTGACCCGTTCCCCTTCCGTGAGCAGGGCGCGCGCCGGCAGGTGGTGTCGCACGGTGGCGCCTTCCTTCACCGCCATCAGGGCCAGCGCCACGGTCAGAGCCGCCGGTGCGAGCCGGTGGCCGTGATGCACGAGCCACCCGCCGAGCACCTCGGTGGCGATCGCCGGCTCGAGCCGGAGCACCTCCGCGGGCTCCAATCGGTCCACCTGCACTCCGGCCTCTCGATAGGGCTCGTGGGCCTCCTCCCCACCCTCCAGTTCCTCGTCGTCGAGGGCGGCCGCGATCAATCCGATCGGCTCTCGATCCAAGTGGAAAGGAACCGGACTCGTATCGGCGATCTCGAGGTACCGGGCGAGGCTGGTCATCGCCATCGGGAGCAGGACCGGATCGGTGGGCGTCACCCACAGCCCGTTGTTCCGGCCGGACGCTCCGGCCGCGAGCTCCTCGCGTTCGAGAAGCGTCACCGACGCGCCTCGGACGGCCAGTTCGAAGGCGCATGCCGCGCCGATGATCCCGCCACCCACGACCACGACGTCCGGCATGCCGGTCGGGAGCCTAGCGCGGGTCCTCTAGAATCGTTCCGGAGACGTGGCTGAGTGGCCGAAAGCAGCCGCCTGCTAAGCGGTTAGGGGGGTGATACTCCCTCGGAGGTTCGAATCCTCCCGTCTCCGCGGTCGACGTCCCAGGTGTCGTTCGCATGCCGCTGATGGTCCAGGCTCTGCGCATGTGGACTCAACTGGAGCGTTACCTCACCGACCGACGGTCGGAGGCTGCCGTGTAGGATTGGAGATTCGGCGCCCTTAGCTCAGTGGATCAGAGCGGCTGGCTACGGACCAGCAGGTCGGGGGTTCGAGTCCCTCAGGGCGCGCACGAAGTTCCTAGTCGCGACGGAGTGCGTGTCGGTACGCGGGTGGTGCGTGAAGCCAGCAGACCTCCGACGAGTTGTACGTGGAAAGGATGGTCTGGCATCCGACCTGGACACACATCCGCCCTCGAGGTGGCCGATCGGTCGCCTTCTTCCCTCGATCAGGCGGGCCGAGGATCCGATCCTTGCTGCTGGTGCCCTCCACGCGGCCTGCCTCTCTCGTCGTGGCCCTTTGGATCCGTGGGGGCGAAGGCGGTGTGTCGGCCGATGCCACCGGTCGGTTGTCCGACGCGGGATCGTTGGGAGCGTTGCAGACTCAAGGATAGCAGGCCGCGGTCCCCAGCCGGGATAATCGATGTGGTGCATCCTCTGGAGAACCGCCGATGAGCTCCGCGCCGCCGGTCGCCGCCGCTGCATTCGCGCCGCTCGGCCTCCTCGAGCATCGGACCGGTCGGGCCGTGGTGGGACGACCCACTGAGCTCGCGGCGATCGAGGAAGGGATCGCCGGTGCCCAGGGAGGAAGGTTGGCGGCCGTCACCGTCGAGGGTGAGCCGGGGATCGGCAAGACTCGACTCCTCTTGGCCGCTCGAGAGATCGCGCTCGCACGCGGGTTCCTCGCCGTGGCGGTGGGTGCCGACGAGGAGCTGCGAGGACCCTTCCTCCTGGCTCGGTCGATCGTGGGTGCCCCCGAGGTGGCCGAGGCCGTCGCCGGCTCCGGATCGGAGGCGGCGATCGCCGCAGCCACCGAAGCCCTCGGAGGTCGCGACGACCCGGCCTTCGCCGGGTTGTCGTCGGATCAGCGTCTGCTCCGCTCCTTCGACCTGGCCACGATGGCGATGCGAGCGCTCACCACCGACCGACCGCTCGCCCTGCTGATCGACGACATGCAATGGGCGGACGAAGACAGCCTCCGCTTGCTTCGGTACGTGATCCGGACCGAGGGCGGGAGCCCGATCTTCCTGATGTTCTCCGTCCGCCCGGAGGAGCTCGCCACCGTTCCCGAAGCGGTCACGTTGCTTGCCGACATGGAGCGGATGCGGGTGATCCGGCGGCTGAAGATCGCGCGCTTCTCGGTGGTGGAGACGACGGAGTTCCTCCGCCAGGTGCTCGGCGGGCAGGTCGAGCCCGCGACGGCCTCGACGATCCACGGTCAGGCCGAGGGCGTGCCCTTCATCGTGGAAGAGATCGGCCGGGCCTATCGCGAAGCCGGGATGCTGCAACAGATCGGGGACACGTGGACCCTGACTCGCAATGCCGAACGGCTGGCGCCGTCGGCCGTGCGCACGCTGATCCAGCGTCGGGCCGCACATCTTCCGATCGACACGAAGACGGCGCTCGCCGAGGCGGCCCTTCTCGGCCGCCATTTCAGCTTGAAGGATCTGCGAGAGGTGCGCGTCCGGATCGCGGAGGGCGAGCGCGGAGACGACCTCGTGGCACTCGGCGACCTGATGGCGCCCGCCGTCTCGGCCGGGCTGCTCGTCGAACAGCCGGAGGACGCGCCGGCGGACTACACGTTCCCCCACGAGCAGGTCCGCGAGTTCGCGGCCGACACGTTGGCGCCGGCTCGCCGGCGCGAGATCCATGGGGCGATCGTCGAGCTCCTCCTGACCGGCGAGCCGGCGCCCGAGACGCTCCCGCTCCTCGCCCACCATGCGCGCGCGGCCGGCGACGCGCAGGTGTGCGTTCGCTTCTCCACGCAAGCCGCGGCCGCCGCGCTCGCGGCGCATGCACCCGAAGAGGTCCTACGCGTCGTGGAGATCGCGCTGCCACAGGCGGCGACGCCGCAGGAGCGGCTCGGTCTGCTGACCGCGAGGGACGACGCTCTGGAGATGCTCCGGCGGCCTGGGGATCGCTTGGAAGGGCTGGCGGAGCTTGCCGCTCTGACCGAGGCCCTCGGCGACCCCCACCTGGACCTCGACGTCACGCTCCGCCGCGCGGCAGCGCTGCGGCTGTCGCAGCAAGATGACCGCGCGGCGGAGCTCGCGGCTCGGGTGCGAGCCCTCGCGGTCGAACGGGACGATCGGGTCGCCGAGCTCGCTGCGTGCGTGGAGCTGGGGCAGGCACTGGTGCACGCCGGGATCGGTGAGGGGTTCTCGCCCTCGGCCGCCGAGGTGGACCTCGATGCCGCCGAGGAGGCGTACCGCCGCGCGGTCCAGCTGGCAGAGGAGCTCGGCGACAACTCGATGCTGGCGGCAGCGACGCGGGAGCTGGGGGCGATCGACTTCGGGCGGATCCGTGGATGGTTCGTGGAGCGGATGGCGTTCGGGGAGCTCGTGCCGGTGATGGAGCGGGTCGCCGCGGGCGAGTCGCTCGAGGACATCATGGAAGAGCTGCCGATCGCACCCTGGGTGCGATCGGCGGGTGAGCGGTTCCACCGGGCGCTCGAGCTCTACGAGGAGCTCGGCGACCGGCAGGGCATGATGGCCTCGATCATCGCGATGGCCTACTTGAGCTGGGCTCCCGACATCCACATGGGTTCAGACCCGGCCCGCCACATCGAGGAGATCCGCCGGCTCGCGACGCAGCTCTCCTCCTTCACCAGCGAGAGTCAAAGAGCCTTCGCGGAGGTGCAGATGCTCTACGGGGTGCACGTGTTCGCCCGGGCGAAGGTCATCCCCGATCTGGCGCTCTCGCGAGGCGCCGAGGCCTACGAGCGCGCCGGCACGATCGGCGACCGACAGCTCGAGTTCCTTGCCGCCGGCGGAACCGCGTCTTCGTTCCTGGAGCTCGGCGATCTGGACGAGGCCACGACGTGGCTCGATCGAGCGGCGACCGTCGCTGCGGAAAGCCCGACGCCTTCGCGGGCTCGGCAGCTGGAGCGATGGCGCGGGCAGTTGCACGCCGCTCGCGGGGATGCCGACGGGATGCGTGAGCACTTCGAGCGCTCGGTGCAGATGGCCGCCGAGCAGGCGTTGCCCGCGGTCCGCTGCGAGGTACTCGCCGCGTTCGCCCTGGCCTCCGCGACGCTCGGCAGCGATCAGGAGGACGAGGAGCTGCTGGCTCTGAGCGAACGAGCGGCATCGGAAGCGAGGGAGTTGGTCGGGCTCCTTCCAGGGCACGCCACGTGGGGAGCGAAGGCCGACGCGGCGCTCGCGACCGTCGCCCTCGCCCGGGCTCAGCCGGACCTGGCCGCCGAGGCGGCTCGTTCGGCGGCGGAGGTGCTCACGACCGCGCAGCACGACGACCTGGATCTAGACGTGCTACTCCCTATCGCCGCGGCCATGACGGCGGCCGGCACCGATGAGGAACGGATGGAGATCCTCTCATTCCTGCGACTCCAGACGGCGGTGATCGCGAACCGGATCGTCGACGAGGGCGTGCGGACGCGGTGGTTCCGGGGTCCGATCGGAAGCACGCTCGCGAGCCTCGCTGCGGATCCCGCCAAGCCGCTGACCCGCAACGCCCAGGAGGGGTCGGTCGAAGGGCTGGACGACGAGGACGCCCAACTCCTCAGGCTCGTCGTCGGGGGGCTCTCGAACGAGGAGATCGCCGGCCGCCTGAGCGTGGAGACCGGCGAGGTGGCACGGCGCCTCGCGTCGACGTACGCGAAGATCGGCGCCTCCTCACGCGCCGACGCAACGGCATTCGCCTTCCAGTCGAGGATGCTGTGAAGGGCGGCACGTAGATGCTGCGGGCGAGGGTCGACCGACCACGGTGCATCGGAGCGGGCAACTGCATCACGATCGCCCCGACGGCGTTCGACTGGCACCGGGGGGACTTCGGCAAGGCCGCCGTCGTGGACGCCGCGAGCGTCGACGAGGAGAAGCTCCGGGAAGCCGCGCTGGCCTGCCCGACGCAGGCCGTCGTCCTCGAGGAGGTCGCGGAGCTCCTCCCGTGGCAGCTTCGCGGTCGCTCGCCGACCCAGCGAGTCCAGCGAACCTTCATGTTCACCGACATCGCAGGGTCGACGAACCTCCTCGAGGCGATGGGTGACGAGGCGTGGCAGTCGCTCCTGTCGTGGCACGACAAGACCTTGCGCTCGTTGTTCGGCGCGAACCGGGGGGAGGAAGTCACGGCGACCGGCGACGGGTTCTTCGTCGCCTTCGAGTCTCCGGACGACGCCCTCGCGTGCGCGGTCGCGATCCAAAGGGGTCTCGCCGAGCATCGGTCATCCGCCGGGTTCGCGCCGCAGGTGCGGATCGGGGTCCACGCATCCGACGCGACCATGGTCGGCCGGAACTTCACCGGGAAGGGCGTGCACGAGGCGGCACGGATCGGGGCTCTCGCCGAGGGTGGACAGATCGTGACGAGCGCCGGGACGGCAGCGGGCGGCCCGTTCCCCACGCTCGATCAGCGGACGGTGACGGTCAAGGGCATCTCCGATCCGATCGAGGTCGTCACGGTCGACTGGCGGTAGCACCCGAGGTCGGTCCCCGGACCTATCCTGGGCCCGATGTCGGAGCCCGCCGCCTTCCGAGACCGCATCGCGATCCTCAAGCCACTGGCGGTGCGCGACTTCGCGTTCCTGTGGACCGGCATGACGGTCTCGATGATCGGCGACGGGATCTATCTGGTTTCGATCGCATGGCAGGTGCTGTCGATCGAGAACCGGCCGGGCGCTCTGGCGCTCGTGGGCATCGCCTGGTCGCTGCCGCAGGTGCTCCTCGTGATCGCGAGCGGAGCGCTTTCCGACCGGCTCGAGCGGCGTCATCTGATGATCGCGGGGGACGCGATCCGTTTCGGCGCGATCGGCGCGCTCGGGATCCTGTCGATCAGCGATCAGCTCACGATCCCGATCATCCTGGGATTGGTCACCGTGTACGGCGCGGGACAGGCAGTCTTCCAGCCGGCCTTCTCGTCGATCACCCCCGCGATCGTGCCAGGAGACCTGCTCGTGCAGGCGAACTCGCTCGCACAGCTCGTTCGGCCCTTCGCGATGACGCTCGTCGGCCCACTCGTCGGCGGGGTCCTGATCACGTTGGTGGGCGTCGGGTTCGCATTCCTCGTCGACGCTTCGACGTTCGCGTTCTCCGCAGTGATGATCCTCGCCATGCGGACTCGGCGGACGCGGAAGGAACAGCAGGAGGAGCAAGCCTCGTTCTTCGGCGATGTTGCGGAGGGGTTCCGATACGTGCGGCAGCAACGATGGCTGCTGATCGCCATGGTCGCGGCCACGGTGAGCCTGCTCGCCGTGTGGGGTCCGTGGGAGACGCTCGTGCCTGTGGTGGTGAAGAACGACCTTGGGGGCGAGGCCTCGGCGCTCGGATTCGTCTTCGGTGCCGGAGGGGTCGGGGCGGTCATCGCGGCTGCGGTGTTCGGGCAGCGGGGGACCCTTCCACGCAAGCCTCTGACCGCCATGTACCTCGCATGGGCGCTGGGCATGTTCGGGACCGCCGGATTCGGGTTCGTGACCACCGTGTGGCAGGCGATGGCGGTGGCCTTCGTCACGGAGGCATCGATCACATACCTCGTCGTCGTCTGGGTGACGCTGGTCCAGCGGCTCGTCCCCGACCGGCTCCTCGGACGGGTGTTCGCTCTCGATTGGATGATCTCGACGATGGGCGTGCCGCTCTCGTTCGCGATCACCGGACCGACGGCCGAAGCGATCGGTCACGACGCGACCCTGATCTGGGCGGGCGCGATCGGTGGCACCATCACCCTCGCGTTCATGTTCGTACAGGGAGCTCGGGGGCCCGAGAGGGACGGCTCCCTCGCCTCCGAGGAGCCTTCCGTCGCGGCTGCGTAGACTCGACGCGTGGAGTACACGCACGTCGGGCGGCTCGGACTCGTGGTGTCGCGGCTCTGCCTGGGGACGATGAACTTCGGTCCTCACACGCCGGAGGACGAATCGCACCGGATCATGGACGCGGCGATCGCGGAGGGGATCAACTTCTTCGATACGGCCAACGTCTACGGGCGTCATCTTGGGGTGGGCTCGACCGAGCGGATCATCGGTGATTGGTTCGCCAAGGGCGGTGGGCGGCGGGAGAAGGTCGTGCTGGCCACCAAGGTCTACGGTCAGATGGCGGAGTGGCCGAATGAGTCACGCCTCTCGAAGCTCGCGATCCGCCGCGCCTGCGAGGGATCGCTCCGGCGACTCCAGACCGATTACATCGACCTCTATCAGATGCACCACATCGATCGGAACGCGTGGTGGAACGAGATCTGGGAGGCGATGGATCAGCTGAAGAGCGAGGGCAAGATCCTCTACGTCGGGTCCTCGAACTTCGCCGGGTGGCACATCGCCAGGGCGAACGAGATCGCCAGCAAGTGGCATACGGTTGGGCTCGCCACCGAGCAGTCCCTCTACAACCTCACCGAGCGCACACTCGAGCTCGAGGTGATCCCGGCCGTCCAGGAGTACGGGATGGGATTGATCGCCTGGAGTCCACTCGCGGGTGGATTGCTTGCCGGGGCGCTCAAGAAAGTCGACGAGGGCCGCCGGTCTTCCGAGTACCTGCAGGACGAGATCGATAAGGACCGCGACCGGCTCGACCGCTGGGAGAAGATCTGCGCCGACCTGGGCGCGCGGCCGGCGGATGTCGCGCTCGCGTGGCTCCTGCATCAACCGGCGGTCACCGCGCCCATCATCGGACCCAGGACCGAGGAGCAGCTCGAGGGGTCGTTCCGCGCGCTCGAGGTCCATCTGGACGAGGAGGTCCTCCGGAAGCTCGACCAGATCTTCCCGGGGCCCGGCGGGCCGGCGCCCGAGGCGTACGCCTGGTGACGACGGGGTCCAGTCCCACACCGGCATCCGCACCACCTCCGCTTCCACCGGCCGAACCGCATCAGCGCATCACGCTCCTCGAGATCCTCGGCTACTGCGGGATCTCGGCCGGCCTTTTCGGCACCTTCGCAGTGCTCGACGAGGCCGGCGACGCCAAGACCACGGTGATGGTCACGTCGCTCCTCCTCGCCGCGGTCTTCCTCCTCGCGGGCGCGCTGATCGGTGTGGATGCGCCCGATCGACTCGCGCGCATGCGCAGCGCGTGCTGGTTCGCCTCGGTCGTGGGGTTCGCATCCTTCGTCGGCTTCGCCCTGGAGCCCAACGACAGAGGAGGCTTCGCCTTCCTCTTGGCGCTGTCGGCGATCTACGCACTGGTGCTCTGGGCCCTCTCGCCGCGTCTCCTGCAGCAGCTGGCCTTCTTCACCCTCGCCTTGAACGCCGTCGCCGTCATGGTCGGGTTCCCCAACCTCGGAGAATTCCTGTTCGGGCCTCCGGATCTCACCGCCTTCGCGTTGGTGTATTGGATCGGCGGAGGAACCTGGTTCGCGCTCGGCTACCTTGACCTCGTGCGGCCCCTCCGGACCGCGATGGTGCTCGGCATCGTGTTCGGCCTGGAGGGGCTCCTCGCGCTTTCGCAGGAGGCGCCCGAAGCAGCCGCACTCCTGATCATTGCGAGCTCGGCTGTCTGCCTGTTCCTCGGGGGAGCCAGGGGGGACCGAGCCGTGACCGGTCTCGCTGTCGTGGGTCTGGTGATCGGGAGCTTCGGTCTCTTGACTGCGCTGGACCTGGTGGGGGTCGGCCCCGGTCTCGTCACGATCGTCATCGGCGTCCTCCTGTTGGGAGTCGCGGTGTGGACCGCGAGGAGCATCGGACCGGTTGGAGCGAGACCCTCGTTCGGCGCGATCAGCTCGCCGTTCGGGCGTCCCAAACAGAGCACTCGGCCCGAGCCTCCCACTCCGCCTCCGCCCGACGGGACCGCTCTCTAGCCGGCTCTCTCGCCGCCGAGGGCGTCCATGATCTCCCCGGCCGCTTCCAAGACGGCGGGCGCGTGGCGCTTCGCGGAGATCCGACCCACGCGCTGCTCCGGTCCTGAGAGTGAGACGACAGCCAGGAGCGCTCCGTGCGGCTCATGCACCGGCGCGCTGACCGAGCCCACGCCGGGTTCTCGCTCGCCGGCGCTCGAAGCCCATCCCAGCCGCCGCGCCGTGACGAGCTGGCGCTCCAAGCGCTCGCCGACGGGTGTCACCGTCGTGAACCGTTCGGCGGTCGCGAGGAGCTCGGCGGTGAGCGCGGGGGGACCGAATGCGAGGAACAGCTTGCCGGCCGACCCGGCGGTGAGCGGCAGCTCGGCGCCGATCTCGACGATCGTCCGGAGCTCGCTCCGTGACTCCGCCGCGGCGATGCACACGCGCCGGTGATGATCCCGAACGAACAGTTGCGCACTCTCGCCGGTGGTTCGCGCCAACCGCTCGAGGATGGGTTGTGCGAGGTCCCGGAGAGGCAGTTCGCGCATCGCCGTCGCCGCCAGGCCAAGGAGCCTGGGCCCGAATCGGTAGCCCTGTCCGCCGACGGAGGTCACGAGCCCGTGGGATTCCATCGACTTGAGGAGACGATGAGCGGTCGGACGGGCGAGCCCGGTGAGACGAGCGACCTCAGCGCGGCTCCGGGCACCTCCCTCGATCGCCCGCAGGATGGCCATGGCTCGATCGAGCACGCCCACCGACGTCCGAGGGGTCTCTGGTAGGGTCATGTCCGGATAATGGTACTGACGTCCACATAGTGGAACAAGCCTCCCGGGACGAGGAGCACGATTCCCGACATGTCCAACCCGCAGACGCTGGCCGAGAAGGTCTGGGAACGCCACGTCGTCCATCGCGCGGCGGGCGAGCCGGATCTCCTCTACGTCGATCTCCATCTCGTCCATGAGGTGACGAGCCCGCAGGCGTTCGAAGCCCTCCGGCTCGCCGGTCGCAGCGTGCGCCGTCCGGACCTCACGGTCGCCACGATGGATCACAACGTCCCGACGACCGAGGGTCCCGTGACCGATGCGACGAGCGCCCGGCAGATGGAGGCCCTCGCGAACAACGCGAAGGAGTTCGACATCACGATCTACCCCTGGGGCTCCGCGGGCCAGGGCATCGTCCACGTGATCGGCCCCGAGATGGGCTACACGCAGCCTGGCCTCACGATCGTCTGCGGCGATTCGCACACCTCGACCCACGGCGCCTTCGGGGCGCTCGCGTTCGGGATCGGCACCAGCGAGGTCGAACATGTCCTCGCGACGCAGACTCTCCCGCAGACGCCGGCGAAGACGATGGCGATCGACGTCGAAGGGACCCTCCCGGCAGGGTGTAGCGCCAAGGACGTGATCCTCGGGATCATCAATCGCATCGGCACCGGGGGCGGCGTCGGGCACGTGCTCGAGTACCGCGGCTCCGCGATCCGCGCGCTCTCGATGGAAGGGCGGATGACGATCTGCAACATGTCGATCGAGGCGGGCGCGCGCGCGGGCATGGTGGCGCCCGACGACACCACATTCGCCTACCTCGAAGGACGGCCCCACACACCTGCCGGTGCCGACTGGGAGCGTGCACTCGAAGACTGGCGCTCCCTGCCGACCGACCCCGCGGCCGGCTTCGACACCGAGATCACGATCGATGCTGCCGTCCTCCGACCGTACGTTTCGTGGGGCACGAACCCCGCCCAGTCGGTCACGATCGACGACGCCGTCCCCGAGCCGGACTCGTTCGGGGACGACGCGAAGCGGGACGCCGCACGCCGCGCGCTCGCGTACATGGCGCTCGAGGCCGGCACGCGGATCCGCGACATCCGGCCGGACACGGTCTTCATCGGCTCGTGCACGAACTCGAGGATCGAGGACCTGCGGGTCGCGGCGGAGATCGTGGGGGGCCGCAAGGTCGCAGAGGGCCTGCGGGCGCTGGTGGTGCCGGGCTCGGTCGCCGTGAAGATGAAGGCGGAGCAGGAGGGGCTGGACCGGGTCTTCGTCGACGCCGGCTTCGACTGGCGCGGTGCCGGTTGCTCGATGTGTCTCGGGATGAATCCCGACATCCTGCAGCCGGGTGAGCGGAGCGCCTCCACCTCCAACCGCAATTTCGAGGGCCGGCAGGGCAAGGGCGGCCGAACGCATCTGGTCTCGCCCGCGGTGGCCGCTGCCACGGCGATCGCCGGCCACTTCACGACTCCGGAGGACCTCTAGATGGAGCCCGTCCGCCGCGTCGAGGGCACGGCGGTTCCGCTGGACCGCTCCGACGTGGACACCGACCAGATCGTGCCGGCGCAGTTCCTCAAGCGGATCGAGCGGACCGGCTTCGGGCCGTTCCTCTTCCACGAATGGCGCAAGGACCCGTCTTTCGTCCTGAACGACGAGCGGTACGCGGGCGCCGTGATCCTGCTCGCGGGCGCCAACTTCGGCGGCGGATCCAGCCGAGAGCACGCGCCGTGGGCGCTCGAGGATCATGGGTTCCGCGCCGTGATCGCTCCCAGCTTCGCCGACATCTTCCGGAACAACTGCTGCAAGATCGGACTGCTGCCCGTCGAACTGCCTCAGGAGTCTGTCCGAGCGCTGATGGACGCGGTCCTGGACGATCCCAGGACGCGGATCTCGGTCGATATGGAGGCCCTCACGGTGACGGCGCCCTCGGTCCAGGAGAGCTTCTCCTTCGACGACTTCCGTCGCTGGTGCCTGCTCGAGGGCTACGACGACATCGACCTGACGATGCGGCACACCGAGCAGATCGCGTCCTACGAGGCCGGCCGGCCGTCCTGGCTGCCGACCGCATAGCGGCAGCTAGTCGCTCGAACGGACCCGGCGGCGAACGGCCTCGGCGGTGTCCGCGGTGAGAGCGGCGAGCGCCTCGGTGCGGTGCGCGACGACGTGCTCGGGGTGGGTGAGCCGAGCGGCTTTCACGGGGAGGGCCGCGAGGTCCTGTTGGAACCGAGCGCGCATCTCCTCGATCGCAGGGACGGGCGTGAGGCGGCGCCCGGCCCGCATCACCGGCTCCAGCAGCGGCTCGTGGTTCGGGCCGGGCGCCGCCTCGTCGCGGAGCCCGATGACGTCGTCCGAAGGTCCGCGCCAGATCTGCTTACGGCCGGGCGCGCTCGCCTTCGCGGGGGAGAGTTTCAGCACGGGCCTCCCGTCGAACTCCACGAGCTTGTACACGACGTCCACGTACGGCGCGTCGGCGGAGACGCCGAGCTGGGTACCGATCCCGAACGCGTCGACGGGCGCGCCGGCTCGCACCAGCTCCGCCACCTCGTGTTCGTCCAGCCCACCGCTCGCGAAGATCTTCGCCCGCGCGAGACCCGCGTGGTCGAGGATCCGCCGGGCTTCGCGTGACAGTCGGTCAAGGTCGCCGGAATCGAGCCTCACTCCGATCTCCCCGGGGGGATCCACCGCCCGGATCACCTCGATCGCATTCCGCACACCGTTGAGGGTGTCGTAGGTGTCGACCAGGAATGTGGTCCGGTGGGGGTGATCCTCCGCGAAGGCCTGGAACGCCTCCCGTTCCTCGGCGAACGCGGTGATGAAGGAGTGCGCCATCGTTCCGGTGACTTGGAGCCCGAACTCGCGGGCGGCCTCGACGTTCGAGGTCGCCTGGAAGCCGACGATCGCGCTCCCTCGGGCCGCGGCCCGCGCCGCCTCGATGCCGTGCGCCCGTCGGAACGCGAAGTCGACCAGCTGACGCCCCTCCGCCGCGATCACGTAGCGAGCGGCCTTCGACGTGAGCGTCGTGTGGAGCGTCACCTGGTTGAGCAGCACCGTCTCCACCAGCTGGGCCTCGGCGATCGGGGCCGTGACCTCCATGAGGGGCTCCTTCGCGTGAACGATGCGGCCCTCGGGCACCGCCCACACCTCGCCCCGGAAGCGCACGTCGCGGAAGTCGTCGATCGCCCTCTGATCGAACCCGATCCTCTGGAGGTAGGAGAGGTCCTCCTCCTCGAAGGCGAACGATTCGAGGAACCGCAGGCAATCGTCCAGCCCCGTGGCGACCAGGAAGCCTCGCTGTTTCGGCATGTCCCGCACGTAGAGGCTGAACGTCGCCGGACCGTCCATCCCGCGGCGCAGGTAGCTCGCCGCCATGTTGAGCTCGTAGAGGTCGGTGCTCAGCCCACCGGGCATGCGTCGTAGGCTACAAGCGATGTCGCAGCGCTCCCGTCGCCGGTTCGAGTCGCTCGTGGCCGACGCGCTGGATGAGCTTCCCGGCTGGGTCCAGGGGGCGATGGACAACGTGGCGGTCGTGGTCGAGGATCGACCGCCCGCGGACGACCCCGATCTCCTCGGCCTGTACGAAGGCATCGCCCAGACCGAGCGGGAGAACTATGCGGGGGTGCTCCCCGATCGGATCACGCTGTTCATCGCCACGATCGAGGGCGAGGCCGGCGATGATGACGAGGAGCTCCGAGCGGTCATCGCCGAGACGGTGGTGCACGAGGTCGCCCACCATTTCGGGATCTCGGACGAACGCCTCGAGGCCCTGGGGTGGGACTGACCTCGAACGACGAGCGGGAAGACGAGCGTTTCCTACGGCTCGCCTTGGATGAAGCCCGGCGATGCCTCGATCACGACGACGTCCCGATCGGCGCCGTGGTGACGCGGGACGGCCAGATCCTGGCAGCCGCCGGGAACGAGCGGGAGGTCGCCGGCGATCCGACCGCCCACGCGGAGATCCTGGCGCTGCGCGCCGCTGCCTCGGGTCGCGGCACTTGGCATCTCGAGGGGTGCACGCTGTACGTGACCCTGGAGCCGTGTGCGATGTGCGCCGGCGCCGCGGTGCTGTCGAGGCTGGACCGGGTCGTCTTCGGAGCCGCGGATCCGAAGGCCGGCTTCGCCGGTTCGTTGGGGAACCTCCTGCAGGATCCGAGGCTGAACCACGCCGTGTCGGTGACCGGTGGAGTGCTCGCCGAAGAGTGCCGCGACCTGCTGCAGGCGTTCTTCCGTGAGCGGCGCTAGCGCGCCATCCGCTCCCGGATCGCGTCGTCGATCCGACCCGCCACCTGTGGCATCTCCCGCCGCATCGCGTCGAAGGCATTCGGGCTCATGACGGCGAGTGTGGTGGCGGTTGTCGTGACCACCGAGGCCGTCCTGCGTCCGTGCTCGATCAGCGCGATCTCCCCGAAGAAGTCGCCGGGACCCAGCGTGGCGAGATGGGCGCCGTCGTGCACGACCTCGACCTCGCCGTCCAGGATCACGAAGAACTCGTGCGGTAGCCGTCCCTCGTCGAGGAGATGCTTGCCCGCGGGCAGCTCGACGGCGTCGGCCCAGCGCGCGACCTTCTCTCGGTCCTTCGGGGACAAACCGGCGAGGAGAGGCACGCGTTCCAGGCTCTTGGCGTCCACGTTCGAGGATCCTTGCACGATCCATCCGCGACGCCAATCCAAGCCCGCTAGACTCGTCGACGGAGGCGTGCCGGAGTGGACGAACGGGACCGCCTCGAAAGCGGTTAGGGGCCTAATCCGCCCCTCGCGTGTTCGAATCACGCCGCCTCCGCCAAACCTGCCTCCTACGGCAGGTCTTTCGGTCACGAGGAGGACATCTTCATGACCACCGAGGATCCGACTGGGAGAGGCCGGCCGAGGGGCAAGATGGCCCGATGACGCGCTGGCTGGTGGACGGCATGAACGTGATCGGCTCCCGTCCCGACCGGTGGTGGAACGATCCCGACAAGGCGGTTCGACGACTGATCGACGAGCTCGACCGATACGCGAAAGAGACCGGCGAGGAGGTCACGGTGGTGTTCGATCGGCAGCCTCGGGACGTGTCGGCCGGCATCCACGGTGCGATCACGGTTGCCTTCGCATCGCGACGCGGCCGTAACGCCGCCGATCACGAGATCGCAGAGATGGTGACGGACGATGAGTCGCCGGCCACGTTCCAGGTCGTGACGTCCGATAGAGACCTGGCCGATCGAGTGCGGCAGCGGGGCGCGAGAGTTTCATCGTCGGGGTCGTTCCGTCGCCGGTTGGATGAGCGCTCGAAGGGCCGGCCAGCGTAGTCGCACCGGCGCACGCACCCAACCTACCCCGGGTGACCCCGACCGTCTGAGGACTCCGCCGCCGGGCGGTCGTTGAGGAGGAAGGTAAGGACCTCGCCCTTCCCCTTCAGCTCGACGACGCCGCGGGGCTCGATCACGAAGCCGGCCTGAAGCGCGGCGGCCACGGGTTCGGACACATGGATCTGGTTCGGCTCCGCGGTGGACTCGAGCCGGCTCGCGACGTTGACCGTGTCGCCCCACACGTCGTAGACGAACTTCCTCGTCCCGATCACTCCTGCCACTGCGGGTCCGGTGTGGATCCCGATCCGGATCTGCCAAGGCCGCCCGTCTGCCGGCTCGACGTCGCGGACCGAGGAGACCATGAGGATGGCCAACTCGGCGACCGCGCCGATGTGGTCGGCGCGCGTGCCCGGCAGTCCGCCGACGGCCATGTAGGCGTCCCCGATGGTCTTGACCTTCTCGACCTCGGTCGACTCACAGAGGGCGTCGAAGCGCGAGAACAACGCGTTCAGCCTCGACACCAGCTGATGCGGCTCGAGATCCGACGATGTCTCGGTGAACCCGACGATGTCGCTGAACAGCACGGTGACCTCCGAGAGGCGGTCGGCGATCACCGTCTCGCCCGCGCCGAGCCGGTCGATGATGTGTTGCGGAAGGATGTTGAGGAGCAGCGCTTCCGACTTCGCCCGCTCCTCGGCGAGCTCCTGCGTCAGCGTCGACAGGAGCTTGGAGGTCGCGTCCTGCATCTCCTCCATCTGCCGAACGTTGAAGTCCAATCGAGCGAGCTTTCGGGTGAGGAATCGGTTCTCCTTCTCGAGCGACAGCGCTCTCGCGTCGGGCTCGGTCTCGTCACTCACCGCGATACCGGCCCCACCTATGCCTCGCCGAGAAGGACGGCGACGATCGTCTCGTTGTGAAAGCGCGTGTGGCCCGACGCAGCGGGTGCGATCTCGCCGTAGCAGTAGAGCCCGGCGACCGGAAGCGACGGGCCGAGCTCCTCGCGCGTGATATCCAGCTCCGTCCCGGTCCGCGTGCCGAGCACGAGCTTTCGCACCGCGCAGGAGAAGACGAGCGCCGCGGTCGGGATCGCCGTCGAGGGGAAGCCCTTGATCGCCTTCTGCACCGCCGATCGAGTCCCCTCGAAGATGTCGTCGGTGACGGCGACGGTCAGCTGGACGAGTGCTCCGGGAGCGACGTCGCCCGCAACGACCATCGACCCCGTCTCCTCGTCGACCCCGATCGGGACCCGCAGGAGGAAGTCGTCCGACCCCGACTCGAAAACCGCGAGCGGGTTGGCGGGTGATGGTTTCGCGCCCGCCCCGAGGTACCGCTCGTAGAAAGCAACCGCCGGCTCACCGTCGATCGTTCGGATCGTGCTCCGGTCCACGTCCGAAACGGTTCCGGCTCGGCCCACTGGATGCCATCCCGTGTCGAGACCGAACGAGAACGACAGAGGGCCGGAGAAGAGAAGGATCGTGTGCGCATCCTGCAGGACCCGGTCGCCGGCGTACGAGCGGGCGAGGACCTCGGCGCCGGTGATCCGGGGCCCCGAGCCGCCACCGAGGATCGGGACGTCTTCTCCGAGGAGACGCCCTAGCTCGCCGACGAGGATCGAGGGATCCCCGCCGGCGACGGACGGCAATGACAGGCACAGGCGCGGCTCCTTGCCGGTCTTGGCCCGTGCTTCGTCGACGGCCCCGCGGGCGGCGCCGATGGGATCCTCGGCGACCGCGGTCCCGACCCCAGAATTGATGTCGACGGTGTCGGAAGCGAAGAGCGCCAGCGTCACCGAGTCGTCCTGGAAGCCGAGGATCGACGACATCTCCCCGACGGACGACGTGCCCACCAACTCGATGTCGGGGTACGCCGTCCGGATCCCGCTCAGTACCGGAGCGGCATCCGAGTCGTAGTTGCAGAACAGGAGGCCGGCCGACGGGGTCGCTCCGTCGAGCGCGCGGTTGCACTGCTCGAGCACGGTCCCGAGAGCCTCCTCGGGATCGATGGCGTCGCTGTGCCCCACGGCCATCTGAAACACGCATGCAGCGTACCGCTGCCTCCTTCGCGTGGGCAGGGCGCCTGCACCGTGCCGGCGCAGGCATAGCATCTTCCGACGAAAGATTGCCACTGGAAGCCGGTGCATCGCCACGCGGATCCGATCACGGAGACGCGGCCACCTGATTCGGTGCTCGAGACGTAGACCGCCGTCAGCGCGGGTTCGGGCGATCCAGGTTCCAGTGCCTGACGACGGAGCAGATCCAGTGATGCCCCTCGCCCGGCGCCAGCGTGAACAGCCCGATCGCGCGCTGTCCCCCTTCGTGATCGCTGTAGAGAAGTTCGACCATGAAGAGTGTTCCTCCTCGGATGTGCTCTTGGAGCCAGCCGTGATCCGCATCCGAGGCATCCCGGATCGCCGCCTGCCAGAAGCCGACATCGCCCGCGGGCACGTAGAGGTCGCGGAGTTGCGGTCGGAACGTGTCGGGGTCCGACGCTTCTGTCACGAGCTCAGATGGCCTGGGAGTGGCCCGCCATCCCTGCAGGACCGCGGTCCCATTGCCCACGTTCCGCAAGGACATCGCGAGGTAGACGTTCCCGTCCACCAGTTCGACCGACGCCCGTCCCCCTTCCACGTGTGCCCAGTGCTCGTCGCCCCACATCAGCTTCGTGGGCGGATCGTCCAGCCGCGAAGACATCACCAGAGGCCGTTGGCCCATCAGGAACGCCTGCTCGGCGACCCTCGCGGCCCGGTTGGCGGAGCGGACCGAGGCGAACGTGGCGGCCGCGAGCACCAGGGTGCCGCTGGCCGTCGCGAGCGCCGAGATCGTGACCCAGTCCGCCATGGGTGACGCCAGCGTACGAGAGTCGCACGTTGCCACGGTGACCGACTGAGCGGACGACACGTGGTCATCGGTACGGGGGGTGCTGATCCCCTCGATAAACTCGTCCCGGTGGTCTGCCCGAGCGGCCGAAGGGACACGCCTGGAAAGCGTGTAGGGGGGTTGACTCCCTCGAGGGTTCGAATCCCTCGGCCACCGCTGCCTTCTACGGATCCCGCCATCCCGGGCACGGTTCACCACCCAGAGGACCTTGGAACGTGGCAAGGTCCTCCAGGCCGACTCGAACGTCGTTGAAATCCGTCCACGGCACGTATGGGATGCCCTCGGCGTCGCAACGGCGGATCAGCGATTCGCCGACCTTCGCGAACGTGACGTCCGCGTATCGTGCGCCGAACCGGTCGCTGACGCCGTCTCCCACGAACGCGACAGTCGCGTGTGCCTCGCGCGCGCCTTCCACGGCTTGCTTCTTGCACGTGCCGCAGCCGACGCAGGTCGGATGCGCCGCGCCGAACACGAGCCTCCCGCCGTCCCAATCGTTCGTGACTACGGGAAGGTGGCCCAGTCCGGCGGCTGCGAGCAACGGCCGGACGTGGAGCCCGAAACCGTCGGAGACCACGGTGAGTGGCACACCCTCGGTCGCCACCCAGGCCGCGAACGGTGCGAACGTGGGATCGAGTGGACAGTGCTCGAGGGCGAACGCGATCAGTTCTCGATCGTCGCCGCGGAGCGAGGCGGCCTCCTCGACGAGCACGTCGCGGAGACCGACCTCCCCGGCGCTGAAGGCGCGATCGACCTCGGCGAGCGTGTCGCTCCGTCTCCCGAACCTCTCCAACAGATCGACGCCGACGTCGTGCAGGCACGCGGTTCCGTCGAAGTCGACGATCACGGCGCCGATCGGCAGCATCGCGGCAGGGTAGCCGCGTGGGAGCATGCCCGGATGGACCTCGTCGACCGCATCGTCGCAGCGGGCCTGGAGGGAGAACGCGTTCGCGCGGAAGTCGTCGAAGGGGGTGAGGTCGTCGAGGTCGCGGGTCTCCTCGTTGCGTTCTCCAACCTCCCTGCACCCGAGCTGAACGGGACGCGCGTGATCCGGGAGCCGGACGATCCGGCGGTAGCGCTCGAGGAAGCCCGTGCGGTCTTCCGGTCCAGGGGTCACCCCTTCTTCGGCATCGAAATCGAGGTTGGCCGGCATCCGCGCGTGGAGGCCGCGATCCTCGCGGCGGGACTCCGGAGGGTCGAGGCGTGGCCGGCGATGGCCGCCTCGATCTCCCTCCTTCCCGCCGAGCGCGCCCCGGCGGATGTGGAGATCCGGCACGTGAGGGAGGAGCATGAGCTCGACGCGGTGCGCGTGGTGGAGGTG
This sequence comes from uncultured Actinomycetota bacterium, assembly GCA_963842295.1. Lineage (GTDB taxonomy): Bacteria > Actinomycetota > UBA4738 > UBA4738 > HRBIN12 > JAJNBA01. The sequence goes on from CAWJFY010000011.1 coordinate 272,144, forward strand.
GCGGCGTTCGAGACACCGGCGGAGATCGCGGAGCGGTTCGTGGGGCGGAAGATGCTCGACGACGAACGGGTCCGGATGTTCACGGCGTGGATCGACGGCGAAGCGGTCGGCGAGGCCTCCGCCTACCTGCTCGATGACACCGTCGGGATCTTCGGCGTTGGAGTCGTGGAGTCTGCTCGGCGTCGTGGGATCGGTGCCGCGCTCACCCTCCGGGCGGCGCGGGCGTTCGACGATCGGACCGATCTCGCATGGTTGCAGCCGTCCGACATGGCTCGGCGGATGTACGAAGGCCTGGGCTTCCTGCGAGTGTCGGACTGGGAGGTCTGGGCCGCCCCTCAGAGAAAAGGGGCGGGTGGCCCCTAGGGGCCGCCCGCCCACCGCACCGCGTGTCGGCTACGCGGCGCCGTCGACGATGCGCCGAGCTCCGACCGGTTCGTCGAGTTGCACGACGACCTTCTTGAGGAGCGCGATCTCGATGCAGGCGACGTCGCCGGCGCTCGCGTCGTGCCCCTCGAAGAGCGTGACGGTGATCGCGCCCGGGCCTTCGTCGACGTCGACGTGGTCGAGGACGTAGCAGGGCTCGACGCCGCTCCAGAAGAAGATCGTAAGGGTCTGATCGCCATCGCCGCCGACCGCCCTGTCGAAGACTCTCGGGGAGACTCCGGACATCCCCGGCGTCGGCTCCACCTTCTGGGCGCCGTCGTAGGGGTCCGTGATCTTCGGATCTTCGTCACCCGGGCACGGTGTGTAGCTGACACTCGCGTCCGGTCCGGTACCGGTCACCTTCTCGCCGCAGTCGCCGGGATCGACCACGACCGGGTCGTCGATCATGTCGTTGCATCCGTCCGAGCCTGGGCTTCGGCTCACGCTCTCGAGGTCCTCTTCCGGCGGCGCGACGCAGATCCCGGCGAACCCGTCTCCGCCGCCGCCGGTTCCTGGTTCGGATCCTGCCGCCGGCTGGGAGCTGGCGCCGACGTACTGTGCGCCGGCGATCCCGGCGACCAGCAGCGCCGCGATCGACAGGAACAACGCCACCCGGGCCCGTGTGGTGATCGCCATCGTGTCCTCCTGCATGGGAATGGAGCGGGCGGGAGCGCCACACTCGGCTGAACGGCGGTTGGACGACCACCAGGCCGAGCGAGGTTCCCGCCCACAGGGCATCATGTGCCGAACGGCTCGGAGGAGGCCCTGGATGAGCACGATCTATCGGGTCGGGCCAGAGGAGCGGGCGGAAGGGCAGCCAACCCCCGGACTGGTGCGCGAGCAGGCGGTGCAGACCGGGCGCATGTGGGCGGGCATCGCGCGGACGGACCCGGGGATGGTCTCCGGCTGGCATCACCATGGCGACTACGAGAGCGCGATCTATGTCCTGTCCGGCTCCCTACGGATGGAGTTCGGTTCGAAGGGAGAGGAGGCCTTCGACGCGGGCCCCGGAGACTTCGTCTTCGTAGGCAAGCACGCGGTGCACCGGGAGAGCAATCCTTCCGACGAGCAGGCGACCATCGTGGTGGTCCGTGCGGGGAAGGGAGACGCTGTCGTCAACGTCGACGGTCCCGAGTAGTGGCGCGATGGCGCGTCGGGAGGCCCACGTATACTCGCCTGCGTGACCGTGCTAGGCGGGGAGCTAGCGGTGCCCTGTACCCGCGATCCGCTTCAGCGGGGCTGAATCCCCGCCCGAGGCTCGCGAGGTCCGGAGCGCCCCGGCACGGAGCGTTGAAGGTCGGGTCCCACGCGACGCCGGAACGCGAACCGGGTCAGGTCCGGAAGGAAGCAGCCCTAAGCGTGAACCGGCGGGTGCCGTGGGCCAGCCCGGCTGGAGCTCCGCTGTCGGGTAGCGGCCGAGTCTCGCGGTGTCGACGGCGGGTGCACGGTCACACCTTTGTGTAGGAGGAGATGTGGCGGAGGATAGGCAGCACCAAGCGCTCTACCGACGGTACCGGCCGCAGACGCCGGCCGAGGTCCTCGGTCAGGACCATGTCGTGCGCGCGCTCACGGGCGCCATCCGGGACGGTCGATTGCACCACGCCTTCCTTTTCTGCGGGCCACGCGGGACCGGCAAGACCTCCACCGCGCGGATCTTGGCCAAGATGGTCAACTGCGCCACCGGACCGACCGCCGAGCCGTGTGGGGGCTGCGACCAGTGCGTGGCCATCCGCGAGGGCACGCATCTCGACGTCGTGGAGATCGATGCCGCGTCCCATGGCGGAGTGGAGGACGCGCGAGAGCTCCGGGAGAAGGCGCCCACGGCACCGGTGCAGGGGCGCGAGAAGGTCTACATCATCGATGAGGCGCAGCGCTTGTCCCGCGAGGCGTTCGACGCCCTTCTGAAGGTGTTCGAAGAGCCGCCGCCCGGCGTCCGTTTCGTCCTCGCGACGACCGAGCCGCACAAGATGCCGGCAACGATCGTCGGCCGCTGTCAGCGCTTCGATTTCCGCAGGCACACCATGGAGGGACTCTCGGAGCTTCTGCAGAAGGTGGCCGCGTCCGAGGGCGTGACGTTGGACGACTCTGCCGCGCACGCGATCGCGCGCCACGCCGAGGGCTCCGCGCGTGACGCGCTCTCGCTCCTGGATCAGGCCGGCGTGCTCGGCGGGCAGAAGGTGGATGATGCCGCCATCCAGGCGCTGCTGGGTGCACCTCGGAGCGAGGTGCAGGTCGAGCTCGCGGATGCGGTCGCGGTCGGAGACGCGCGGAGTGTGTTCGAGATCGTCAACCGGCTTGTCCAAGACGGGCAGGACCTTCGCAACGTGACCAACGAGACCCTCGCGCACTTCCGAGATCTGCTCCTCGTGAAGACGGCGCCGGGTCAGGAGGACCTCCTCGACATCGCTTCAGACGCATACGAAGGTCTGCGGATCCAGGCAGAGAAGCTGACGGCCTCCGAGCTCGCCCGCGTGATCGAGTTGTTGCTGGCGGCGCAGAGCGACATGCGTTGGACCACGTCGCCGCGCCTGTCCTTGGAGCTGGCGCTGGTGAGGGCAACGATCCCCGAGACGGATCCATCGCCCGCGGGGGCGCTGTCGCGGCTGGAGCGGCTCGAGCGCCTCGCCAACCTGGATCCAGGGACCGTGGTTCCCTCGGCCGAGGCCGTCGATCCCGCCTCGGTCGGGGACCCAAGGCCAGCCGCCGGCGCCGTCTCGGTCGGGGAAGCAATGCCAGCCGCCGGGGCCGCCTCGACGGGAGACCCAGCGCCGGTTGAAGCGCCAGCTTCGACGCCTCCGGCCTCTCGCGAGCCGCCCTCCGGCGCCGAGGTCTCCTCCGAGGCGGCCCCGGCGCCTGTCGAGGCGGCCCCGGCGGCCACGGATGCGCCGCATGCAGCCAGTGCCGACAGTGTCGACGTCACGATGCTCCGCCGTTCGTGGCCGTCGCTGCTCGATCACCTCAGCCAGGTCGGGCAGCCGGTGCTCCGCGCGCTCCTCGAGAGCGCCACGCCGGCGTCGTTCGACGGGGAGACGCTCGAGCTCGCCTTCCCTCCCTCGTTCCGGAACAACCTGCGGCAAGTGTCCAACCGTTCGGACAAGCTCCAGGCAGCCCTCGGCGATCTCTTCGGAATCCGTCCGAGGATCGAGAGCGTGACCCGCGAGGCGCACGCCGGCGCAACGGAGCCGGCCGCGACCGCTTTCGTCGAGGAGGCCGAGGAGCCCAGCGAGGAGGAAGCACTGAAGCGCCTCAAGGACGTGTTGGGCGCCACCCCCGCCGACGGATCCGACGATCCAGAGGACTGACCGATGTACGAGGGACCGATCCAGGAGTTGATCGACCAGCTGGCGCGCCTGCCGGGCGTGGGTCCGAAGTCCGCACAGCGCCTCGCGTTCTGGATCGTGAAGGCGACACCCGAAGACGCGAAGCGTCTGGCCGCCGCGATCGTGGAGGCGAAGGACCGGATCTCCTTCTGCCTCGAGTGCGGGAACGTGGCGGAAGGTGATCTCTGCCGGATCTGTAGGGACGAGTCGCGCGACCGGACGTTGCTCTGCGTCGTCGAGGAGCCGAAGGATGCAGCAACCATCGAGAAGGCCGCCTTGCACAAGGGCCGCTACCACATCCTTGGGGGTGCGATCAGCCCGTTGGACGGCATCGGGCCCGACGACCTTCGAGTGCAGGAGCTGCTCGACCGCGTCGAACGCGATCACGTCACCGAGGTGATCCTCGCGACGAACCCCAACCTCGAGGGCAACGCGACGGCGATGTACGTGGCGGCGCTGTTGAAGCCCCTCGGGATCCGAGTGACGAGGCTCGCGAGCGGTCTCCCGGTAGGTGGCGACCTCGAGTACGCGGACGAGGTCACGCTCTCGCAGGCCATCGAGGGCCGGCGGGAGGTCTGATCAGGCGGTGCCGCGCCGGCGCCGAACGAGCCAGACGGCCATCCAGACGAGGGCGCCGAGCACGGTGAGTGGGATCAGGTAGCCGAGTCCGACGATCACGGCGCCGATGATCCGAAGGAACCCCTGCACGGCCAGGTCGAACGACGAACCGAGGTCGGGGTTGTCCACCTCGTTCGGCGTCGCTGCCGCGGGCGCGTTCCGCTCCTGGATCGACACGCGAAGGGTCGACTCGGCAACCTGGTCGTTGATGAACCTGAGCTGACCCTGGATCTGTTCGATGCGGAGCTGGACATCGTCCAACTGACCCGACATCCGCAGGATCTCCTCCGTGGTGTTCGCCTGTTGGAACAGGTCGAACAGGAGAGTCCTCCGTGCCTGGAGGATGCGCAGGCGCGCCTGCTGGTCGATGAACTCTGCGGTCACGTCGTCGCCCCGGATCTCCTGGAACCGCACGTGGGTGGCGATGTCGCGGATGTCACCGAGGGCTCGGTCGAACTTCATCGCCGGGATCCGGAGGACGAACGTCCCCGATCGGTCGTTGTTCGTCGACGAGGAGAGGATGAATCCCCCATGCCGCTCGGCGATGAAGGTGAGGTCGCCGACGGTTTCACCGAACTTGTTGTCGGGAACGATGATGCCGATCCGCCCGTCCCGGATGATCTTGGAGAGATCCTGTTGCTGGCGACCTTCGAGGGAATCGAGAGAGCGCTTGACCGCATCGTCGTCGAGGAATCCTGCCTCGCCGGTCCCGGGAACCGCCGCGGGCGCCTGCGAGGCCTGCGGCGCTGGTGCTTCGGCGCCTCCACCGTCGCCCGCGACCGCTTTGCCTACCTCGTCGAAGGCTTTCGATCCGGAGGTCAACATGTCGCCGCCACTCGCGATGAAACCGATCGCACCCGCAACGACCAGGAACGCGGCGGCGACGCCGGCGACCTTCATCCACATCTGGCCGGACCGGCGCCGAGCCGACGATGCCGCCTCCCGCGCACGAGTGGCCTCGCGGACGGCCGCGTCCCCGAGATCGATCTCGAGCTGGCGGAGGTACTCGAATTCGGTCTTCATGTCTCCTTCTCCGTGATCGGCTGAAAGCCTCGCTCCTGCAGCACGAAGGCCAGGCGCCGCAGTCCACGGCTCACCCGCTGCCGGGCGTTGTCCTCCGTGCACGACAGTCGCCTGGCGACCTCCGGGTAGGAGAGTTGTTCGATCACCCGGTAGCGCAGGGCATCCCGGTGGTCATCGCGGAGCGTCTCGAGCGCCTCGGTGATCGCACCGCGGATCGGCTCGAAGTCGACGAGCTCCTCGATCCGTTCGTAGTCGGCTGGCGGGAGCTCGCGCTCCGGGATCCCGAGTCGCCGGCGCGCCGCCCTGTCCACCCTCCCCGAGCGGAAGAAGCGGCCGAGCTGATGCCTCGCGACCCCGTAGATCCACGCCACGCCGTTCGCTCCCGTGTCCCGATAGGTCGTTCTCGAGGCGAAGGCCTGCGCGAACGTCTCGGCGGTGAGCTCGGCCGCGGCCTCCGGGTCGAGCGTGCGCCGAGCGAAGTAGCGGAGGAGATCCTCGGCGTGTCGCCGGTACAGCTCAGTGAATACGCCGGGCTCTGTCGCCGACGCCGTGAGGAGCTCGCTATCGCTGCGCTCGTCCTCCACCCCGTCTCCGATGTGGGTTCACCCGTACCATGCCTCGAACCGAGCAGGTGTGACAGGGGGTAGACGCGGTTGGCGAAGGACTCGTTCCCACGACAGAAGGCGCGAACGCGAGGGTTCACGCTCGGCGCGCCCCGGAGCTTCCGGGTCGCCGACGACGGCTCCCGAGTGGCATTCATCCGCTCGCGGGCCGGGAACGATCCTGAGGGCTGTCTGTGGGTGCTCGATCTCGCCTCCGGGCAGGAGCGCTCGATCTTCGACCCATCGGCCGCCGGCGAGGAGCACCTCACCCAGGAAGAGCGGGATCGGCGGGAGCGGATGCGAGAACAGCTCACGGGGGTCACGACCTACGATGCCGATCCGGCGCTCACGCTCGCCACGTTCGTCGTCGGAGGGCGCGTCCACGTCGCGGATCTCGTCGAGGGCGGTGCCCGGCCGCTGGACGGTGCCGTCACCGGCGCGTTCGACGCGCGGCTCGACCCGACAGGACGCCGCGTTGCGTACATCGTGGACGGGACCCTTCACGTGCACGATCGGGTCGGAGGGTCGAGCCGCGTCCTGGCTCACGACGACGACCCCGACATCCATTGGGGTCTCGCGGAGTTCGTCGCCTCCGAGGAACTGGAGCGGCATCGGGGGTACTGGTGGTCACCCGACGGCGAGCGGATCGTCGCGGCTCGCGTCGACGAGCGCCCGGTGCTCATCTGGTACATCGCCTCGCCGGTGGATCCGGAGGCAGCCCCGCGCCCCGTCCGCTACCCGCAGGCGGGGACGGACAACGCGGACGTGTCGCTCTCGGTCCTCGGGCTCGACGACTCCCGCGTCGACATCGACTGGGATCGCGAGGCCTTCCCGTACCTCGTCACCGTCACGTGGAACGACCGGTGTCCGCTCACCCTGCTCGTCCTGTCGCGTGATCAGAAGCGCTGGCTCGTCCTCGAAGCCGATCCCGGCTCCGGGAAGACACAGCCCATCTTCGAGGACTCGGCCGAGCACTGGCAGACGGTCGTCACGGGCGTGCCGGATCGGCTGCGCGACGGCCGGCTCGTGTTCGTCGACGAGTCTGAGGACACCCGCCGCATCACGCTCGACGGCGAACCCGTCACGCCGCCGGGACTCCAGATCGCCACCGTGTCCGACGTCGACGACGACGTCCTGTTCTCGGCGAACGAGGACCCCACGGAGCTGCACGTGTGGCGTGGCGCGGGCGGCGAGGTGGAGGCGCTCGAACGACTCACGACCGAACCCGGCGTGCACCTCGCATCCCGCGCCGCCGACGTCACCGTGATCGTCTCGGAGCTGCTGGACCCATCGCTTCGGCGAGTTCGCGTCCTCCGCGCCGGCGAGCCGGTCGCGGAGATCCGCTCACTCGCCGAAGATCCCGTCATCGAATCTCGCCCGACATTCGGAGTCGTTGGCGATCGAGACATCCGCGTCGCGCTCTTCACACCCGAAGGTGCCGAACCGGATGCACCACTCCCGGTGATCGTGGATCCGTACGGAGGCCCCCACTTCTCCCGGGTGATCAAGGCCCATCGGGCGCTGCTCGAGCCGCAGTGGCTCGCCGATCAGGGATTCGCGATCCTCGTCGCCGACGGGCGAGGCACTCCCGGGCGCGGCATCGCATGGGAGCACGCGGTCTACCGCGATCTCGCCGGCCCCGTGCTGGAGGACCAGGTCGACGCTCTTCACGCGGCCGCTGAGCGCTTCGGATTCCTCGACCTGGACAAGGTCGGCATCCGAGGATGGTCCTTCGGCGGCTACCTCGCCGCGCTGGCGGTCCTCCGCCGGCCGGATGTCTTCCACGCCGCGGTGGCCGGCGCACCGGATGCGGAGCAGGTCCTTTACGACACCGCCTACACCGAGCGGTACCTCGGGCTCCCGCAGGAGGAGCCGGAGGTGTATCGGACGAACTCGCTGATCGGCGATGCGCCCAACCTCCGCAGGCCGCTCCTCCTGATCCACGGGCTCGCGGACGACAACGTCTTCGTCGCGAACACCCTCCGGCTCTCTCGAGCGCTCACCGAGGCCGGCCGTCTCCACTCGGTCGTGCCACTGTCCGGCGTGACGCACATGACGACGCAGGAGTCCGTGGCGGAGAACCTGCTGCTGCTTCAGGTCCGCTTCCTCCGGCAGGCGCTGGGCCTCGGCGATCCGTTCGACGGCTGAACGGACCGCCTCGAGCGCACTGCTACGCTCGACCGAGATGCCCATCATCGTGCAGAAGTACGGCGGAACCTCCGTCGACGGCGTCGAGAGACTCCGGGTGGTGGCCGACCGCGTCGTCCGTGCTCGCGATGCGGGCAACGACGTGATCGTCGTGGTCTCGGCGATGGGGCAGACCACCGACGATCTCGCGCGGATGGCGAAGGACATCGCGCCCGACCCGGACCCGCGCGAGATGGACATGCTGCTCACGGCGGGCGAGCGGATCGCCATGGCGTTGCTCGGGATCGCGATCAACGAGCGGGGCTGCCGCGCCGCCAGCTACACGGGCTCGCAGGCCGGCATCATCACCGACACCGCGCACGGCCAGGCCAAGATCATCGAGATCCGGCCCAAGCGGATCCTCGAGGCCCTCGATGCCGGGAACGTCGTGATCATCGCGGGTTTCCAGGGCTTGTCCTCCGCGTACGAGATCACGACGCTGGGTCGCGGGGGGTCGGACCTCACCGCGGTCGCGATGTCGGCTGCGGTCGGCGCGGAGATCTGCGAGATCTATACGGATGTGGGCGGCGTGATGACCGCCGATCCCCGGCTGGTGCCTGATGCCCGTCTGATCGAACAGATCGGCTACGACGACATGCTGGAGCTCGCCGCGGCCGGGGCCAAGGTGCTCCAATCACGCTCCGTGGAGCTCGCCCGGCGCAGCGGTCTCCGGCTGCACGTGCGCTCCTCCTTCGATGACGAGGCGCCCGGCACCTGGGTGCAGGAGGTCGATGACCAGATGGAAGACGTACTGATCTCGGGGATCGCGCTTGAGACCGACGAGGCGAAGGTGACCTTCGACGGCGTGCCCGACGAGCCCGGCGTCGCCGCCATGCTGTTCAAGGCCGTGGCGAGCGTGGGCGTGAGCGTGGACATGATCGTGCAGAACGTGTCGCACGAGGGTGCCACCGACCTGTCCTTCACCGCCCCGATCGCCGACGTAGCCAGCCTCGAGGCAGCCGTCGGCGGGATCGCGCGAGAGGTCGGGGCGCGGAGTTGGTCTGTCGATGACGGCGTCGCGAAGGTGTCGCTGGTGGGGGCAGGGATGAAGAGCCAGCCCGGCGTCGCGGCCGATATGTTCGATGCGCTCGCAGCCGAAGGGATCAACATCGAGATGATCTCCACTTCCCCGATCCGGATCTCGTGCGTCGTGCGCAAGGCGGATGCGGAGCGGGCACTCAGGGTGGTCCACGCACGCTTCGGACTAGACGTTCCGGCCCAGATGTCCGATAACTAGAGGCATGGACCCGTACGCCTCGCTGCCGCCTCCGCCCCCCGGGGGTCACACCGACGTCGAGGAGGCCGTACCCGAAGGCCCGACGCGTTCCGCAGGCAAGGCGATCGTGGTCGTCGCCGGGCTCGTCATCGCTCTCACGGCGCTGGTCGCTGCCGGGGTCTGGTGGCTCGGCGGGCCGGGTGTGTGCGACGCCAGCACCGTGGAGTCCGCTCGGTTCGGTTACTGCGTCGCGGCACCCGGCTGGCAGTTCACGAACGAAGCCACCCAGACCGAGCTCCCGTACGACGAGCTCATCAAGCCGGCAGACGCTTCCACCGTTCGGATCGTCGCGATCCAGCTCCAGTCCGGGCAGGGACTGGACGAAGTCGTGAAGGCGGCACGCGATGTCGCGACACAAGACGGAGTCGAGGTGGGTGAAGTCGTCGAACGGCACGTCGCGGGAGTGCCGGCCGCCCAATGGGATTTCGTCCTCGATGCCGGGCAGGTCGAGCAGCAGGTCCGCGAGATCGTGTTCGTCCGTGGCGACGCGGCGTGGCGCATCCAGCTGTCGGCAGATGCCGCCGGCTTCGACGTTCGCGCGGAAGAGTTCGACGAGATCCTTCGAACCTGGACGTTCCGGTAACCCTGACGCGCTCGGGTGCGTTCCGCCGGTAGGGTGACTCCATGGGTCTGAAGGTCGCCGTCGTGGGCGCCACGGGCGCGGTGGGCACCGAGATGCTGCGCATCTTGGAAGCGCGCGCGTTCCCCGTCGACGAATTGGTGCCGTTGGCATCACGCCGGTCCTCTGGCCGGACGATCTCGTTCGGCGGCCGAGACGTCACGTTGCGAGAGCTCACGGTCGAGGCGCTCCGCGGCGTCGACCTCTCCCTCTCGGCGGTCGGCGCATCGGTCGCGCGAGGCTTCGCGCGGGAGGCCGCGAACGCTGGGACCGTGTGCATCGACAAGTCATCTGCGTTCCGGATGGACCCGGATGTGCCGCTCGTGGTGCCCGAGGTGAATCCGGAAGCGTTGGACGGATCGCCGCGGATCATCGCGGTGCCCAACTGCACCACGATCATCGCGATGATGGCGCTCGCTCCGTTGCATCGGGCGGCCGGTCTTCGTTCGATCGTGCTGTCGTCGTACCAAGCGGTGTCGGGCGCGGGACGTGACGGAACGCGCGAGCTCGCCGAGCAGATCGAGAAGCTGCACGATCGGGTCGACGAGCTCGGTCATCCGAACCTCGACGCCTTACCGGCCGGCGACGTGTTCGGCAAGACGATGGCGTTCAACGTTCTTCCGAAGGTCGATGCGTTCGCCGACGACGGTTCCACCGGCGAAGAGATCAAGACGGTCCAGGAATCGAGGAAGATCCTGGGCATCCCGGACCTCGACGTGGCGGCGACGTGTGTGCGCGTCCCGGTGCCGGTCGGTCATTCCGTGTCGCTCCTCGCCCGTTTCTCTCGGTCGATCACGCCCGAGGAGGCGCGGGCGCTGCTGTCGGACGCGCCCGGTGTCGAGCTCCGTGACGATCCGGCGAGCGGCGTGTATCCGTCGCCGTTGGAAGCCGCGGGGCGCGATGAGGTGCTGGTCGGGCGCATCCGCCAGGCGCCGGGCCACGATGATTCGCTTCTGCTCTTCGCGTGCGGCGACAACCTCCGGAAGGGCGCGGCCCTGAACGGGATCCAGATCGCAGAGCGCCTGTTCTCCACCACCTGACCACCCCTCCTGGGCTCGCACATCCAGCGGTAGTCCTCTCGGCCGAGGTACGCAGGACAAGCGTTGTCTTCTCCGGCATGTGGAAAACGGCGAATCGACGCTCGAAGGAACGGGAGTGAACTTTCGGGGTTTCTCTCTCGGATAGGGTAAAAGACCTAATGCATTGGTTGAGCACTTCCTGTTATCGTCTGCCGCACTGCGACTTTTGCCGTGGCCCATCTGGGGGTATCGGAATCCCCTAGATGGGGGTGACGGACACCCTCTGGTCGAGGTCCTTTCTTTGCCGGCGTAGGAGTCTCGTGGCAGCCGTATCGGACCGATCCGTTCCACAACGCTCCTGACCGCATCCGGCGACCGCACCCCGTTGGCGATTCGGGCCGGGCTGAGATGGCGAACCCCGCAAGCAAGAAAGCACAGGCAGGATTCGGATCAAGGTCGCGACCGATCTGGCGATCTGGACCGTAGCCTGCATCTTGGCCTTCCCGCTCCGGGCCCCCTTCGGATGGATCGAGCTGATCCCCGTGATCGGGGGGTATGCACTGGTCGGCGTCTTCGTCAAGCTTCCATTGATCCTGAGATTCCGACTTCATCGGCCGGTCTGGCGGCACGTGACGGTCGAGGATGCACGGGGACTTGCGCTCGTCGTAGCCGTGGGCTCGGGGGCGATGTTCGTGATCGGCCTCGCGTGGCATGGAGCGGGGATTCCCTTCCCTCGAACGGTTCCCATCATCGAGGGCGTATTGGCGTTGCTCGGCATGGCTGGGGTACGCATATCGGCCCGCATGTGGGAGGCTCGGAAGGACCGGGCTCGGGCTCCGGCTCTGGAGGGAACCCTCCGGAGGGTCCTCCTCGTCGGGGCAGGCGAGGCAGGCACTCACATCGGCTGGGAGATCCGGCGTCGGCCTGCCTCAGGTCTTGTCGCCGTGGGCTTCGTGGACGACTACGCCGGCCAAGGCGCACCGAAGTGTTGCCGGGACTCAGATACTGGGTCGGATCGAAGACCTCCCTCGTGTGGTCCGTGAACACCGGATCGATGAGGTCTTCATCACGATGCCTTCGGCGGGTGGGCGAGAGACACGAAGGATCGCCGAACTCGCCAGGAGCGCAAAGAGTCGAGTGTCGGATCCTTCCGGGGATCACCCAGGTTCTGTCGGGAGATGCGACGCTTGCTGGTGTCCGCCCGGTGCAGGTGGAGGACCTCCTGCGACGGGAGCCGATCGAGCTCGACCTGCCGGCCTCCTACATCGACGGCCGCACCATCTTGGTGACGGGTGCCGGCGGATCGATCGGCTCGGAGCTCGTCCGACAGACAGCGCTCCTCGAGCCGGCCAACATCATCCTGTTCGGTCACGGCGAGACCGCGCTCCACCGGATCCATGAGGAACTTCTCTTCTCGATGCCCGAACAGCGCACCACCGTTGTCATCGGGGATGTGCGGGACCGGGCGAAGATCGATCACGTCATGCGCACGTTCCAGCCTTCGGTCGTCTTCCACGCGGCTGCTCACAAGCATGTCCCCCTCATGGAGGCTGATCCGGATGAGGCCGTGCTCAACAACGTCGGCGGGACGAGGAACCTTGCGTCGGCAGCGCTTGAAGCGGGAGTCGAACGCTTCGTGAATGTCTCGACGGACAAGGCGGTGCGACCCACGTCGATGCTTGGAGCCACCAAGTCGCTCGCCGAACTGGTCGTTCGCACGGTCGCGGGCGAAGCCGATGAGGGCCAGAGCTTCGTCTCGGTGCGGTTCGGCAACGTCCTCGGGAGCAGAGGGTCGGTCGTGGAAGCGTTCCAGGAGCAGATCCGACGGGGTGGCCCGGTTCGGCTCACCGACCCCGAGATGTCCCGCTACTTCATGACGATCCGCGAGGCCAGTCAACTCGTCGTCCAGTCGGGGGCACTTGGGCGGGAACGGGGCGGTGTACGTGCTCGATATGGGTACGCCCGTTCGGATCGTGGATCTGGCCCGCGACATGATCCACCTTGCCGGGATGGACGAAGACGAGATCCAGATCGTCTTCACGGGGAGACGTCCTGGAGAGAAACTCCACGAGGAGCTGTTCGGGGATGAAGAGACACATGAAGGCCACGAGTTGCTCAAGGGATCTCGGTTGCGCACCGCGAGCAGTCGGTCGACAAGTGGACACGGGTCAACATCGATCGGCTTGTCGCAGCGGCGGAACGACGCGATTGGCCGGAGCTGGATCGGTACCTTGAGGTCCTCCTCCCCGGATTCGGGCCGATGGGAACCGCGCCGTCGGTTGTTCCGGAAGACGTTCTGATGTTGCGTGCTCTCCAGGAGACGTCATGACGCGATATGGCGAGTACGACCGTGCAGCGATGATCCGGACGGCTCGCCACCCATTCGCATTCGATCGGATCAAACGGATCATCGACACAGTGTCGGCCGCCGTCGGACTCATCGTGCTGGCGCCGGTGATGGTGGCGGTCGCGATCGGGGTTCGTGTGACGATGGGTGGCCCGATCTTCTTCAAGCAGGAGCGGGTGGGTCGTCATGGACGCCGGTTCGTGATCTTGAAGTTCCGCACGCTCGTGATGGACGAAGCTCGATGCTGCGGGAACCCTCGAGTCTGCGAGGGTTTACAGACCCCGTCGGAGAGTGTTGTCGGTCCGTTCGCTCGGTTTCTCCGCAGGTCAGGCTTTGACGAGATCCCTCAGCTCCTGGCTGTCTTGCGGGGTGACATGAGCCTCATCGGCCCCCGGCCGCTCCTCGTGAGATACATCCCACGGTACACGTGGGAGCAGGCGCGGCGTCACGAAGTCCTGCCTGGAATCACCGGGTGGGCTCAGGTCAACGGGCGAACCGACCTTGCTTGGGAGGATCGCTTGGCCCTCGACGTCTATTACGTGGACCATAGGTCTCTCGCCCTCGACGCGACGATCGCTTGGCGGACCATCGCGGCGATCTGGCACGGTCAGGGGTTCAGCCAGGAGGGGAGTGGAACGGGTCCGGAATTCCTCGGCCAGGGGATCCCCCCCGACCTCTGCCCCGTGACCCTCGAATCTGCGGCGGTTCAGTCGCGCCCGGGACTCGGGATGCTCCCCTAGATGGTCACCCCTCCCTCCAGAAGAGAGCGCTGATCCTCCCAGTCGAGAAACCATGGCCATGATGCGTCACTGTCCATCAAGGGCATGCGTGGTCAGAGGAAGTTCGTGCGGCCCTGCGGCTTGCTATGAGTCGTGCCTTCCCTTCTGGGGGGGTTGGGGTAGACCCCTCTAGGCGGACAGTCGCGACATCCCAAACTGTAGGCTTGGTCAGCGGGAAGCAATCGGATCACGCTCGTCGAACCAAATGCTAGAGAGGTCCCAGCTGATGGCCCGACGGCAAGACATCGAGGCGCTCCTTCCGACAGATGAAGATGTCGCGCTGTACCGCGAACGCGGATTCCACGTGTCCGGGAAGGTCTTGGCGGATCAGGTGATCGACGAGGCAGCCCGCGGTGCGGAGCGTCATTTCGCCGGCGAACGCGACTTCAGCCTGCCGGTCGACAGTGGTTTCGGGGACTGGAAGCCGGGCGATCCAGAAGCGATTCGGAACTCCGAGTTCGTGGCCCTCCAAAATGTCCAGATCCGTTCGCTCGTCCTACAACCCATCATCGGTGCGATCGCCGCCCGCCTCGCCGGTACCGACACGATCCGACTGTGGGACGACCAGCTGGTCTGGAAGCCGCCGTCCCCTGAGGTGGGCGACGGTCCTGTGGTCGGCTGGCACACAGACCGAGCGTACTGGATGACATGTACGTCGGAAGAGATGCTCACGGCATGGATCCCCTTTCACGATTGCCCTACAGAGATGGGGCCTGTCATCTACATCGAGGGGAGCCACCGATGGCCGGAAACCGAGGACATGCGCACGTTCAACGCTCAAAGTCTCGAGGGGCTGGAGCGGCGCTTCATCGACAAGGGCACCGGCTCGCTGAAGCGAGTCATACCTTTGCACAAAGGTGAGATGAGCTTCCATCACAGCCGGCTGATCCACGGCAGCGACGTCAACCGGGGAGCATTCCCTCGCCTATCGCTCGCTCTACACATGCAGGACAAGTCGAATCGATGGCGACCGTACGTGAACGAGCAAGGCGTTCCGTGGGAGATAACGAACGATCGGTTGGCCCGGAAAGACCCTGACGGCTCGCCCGACTACACTGATCCGGCTGTCTTTCCGATCATGTGGTCCGACGTGTCCCTCAAGAGTCACTCCGCGGATGAACCCGCCCGAAACTGAGGCGTCAAGGGCTGATGTCGAGAGACGTCGAGCTGATCAGGAGTGACGATCCCGCGTGGGACGATCGCCTGGAGGCCGTAGCCGATGATGTCTACCATCGGGCTGGCTACCATCGGTTCACAGAACAGACTGAACAAGCCACTGCGTTCCTCGCCGTGATCCGCGAGCCGGATGGCCGGCGCGGACTTCTGTGGCCATATCTGCTTCGTCCGGTGGCGGATGTTCCCGCGTTCTCGCAAGCAGAAGGGTTCGACGTCGACTGCGTCTACGGATACCCCGGGCCACTCGCGTGGGGTTGTCAGCCGAACGACGAGTTCACCAGGAATGGCGCGGATGCGCTGGTTGACCTCTGGCGCGGCCAGGGTGCCGTCACCGCCTTCACCCGATTTCACCCGCTCCTCGAGAACGCGCGTTGGGGGGCTGGCCTGCCGGCTCAGGGCCCCGATGCAAGCGAATCGATCCTTGAGATCGGCGAGACCGTCGCCATCGATCTCCGCCAGGATGACCTCGCTGCCGTCGCCGCATACAGTAAGACGCTCCGCCAGGAGATCGCGAGGGCCCGTCGAGCCGGCATGATGACGCGACTCGACGACGACTGGTCGGCCCTCGACGCATTCGCGGAGCTCTATCGGGCAACCATGATCCGGACCCACGCCGCGGCCACCTACTTCTTCTCGATCGACGACTTCCGCAACCTCAAGGCTGCGCTCGGCGCCGAGCTCCACCTCTTGGTCACCGAGCTCGACGGCAGGATCGTGGCTGCCGGCCTGTTCACCGAGCACCGCGGCATCGTCCAGGCACACCTCGTCGGAACCGATGACGAATTCCGAGAATGGTCCCCTCTCAAGCTCCTGCTCGACGACGTCCGCCGATGGGCGAGCGAACGCGGCAACGACCTCCTGCATCTGGGCGGGGGTCGGGGCGGCCGAGATGATTCGCTACTTGCGTTCAAGCGTCGCTTCTCCCCCCAGAGCCACCGTTTCTCGGTTGGACGGTGGGTCCTCGACCCAGCGGCATACGCCCACCTGGCGGAGGTATGGAGGAAGCGCGTCAAGACGCTGCGAACGGCGGTGTCGAATCGAGCTACTTCCCCCCTTACCGGTCCCCGCTGGACGGCGCCGGCGTGGAGTTCCGGGTCGTGAGCTCACACGACCAAGCATCCCTCGCCGAGGTGTTCGCAGATATCGATGACGCCTTCTTCCGCCCCCACCCGTTCACCGCGACAGAGGCGCAGCGGCTCGCGGGCTACTCGGGACGCGATGTGTACGCGCTTCTCGCAGACACCCGGGGTCCAGTTGCGTACGGGATGCTGCGAGGCTGGGACGAGGGCTACGCGACGCCCTCACTTGGGATCGCGGTTCGGAGAACGGCACAAGGTAGGGGCTTCGGACGGCAGATGATGAACCACTTACACGCCGAGGCGCGACGGCGCGGCGCCGACCACGTTCGTCTCCGCGTGCATCCAGACAATGTCGTTGCCCGACGACTCTATGAGTCGCTCGGGTATGTCCACACAGGCGAGGATCGTGGCGAGCTCGTCATGATCGTGGACCTCGGCTCGTTCTCCCCGGGAGAGAAGCCTTGAATCATGAACGGGTTCGAGGATGAGCCGGATCACGATGTCGGCACCCGACATCGATGCGAGCGACGAATCAGCGATCCGTGCAGCGCTACACTCGGGTGTCCTCGGCCTCGGTCCGTTCGCAGAGGAATTCGAACATCTCGCCGCCGAGGTCGCAGGCGTCTCCCACGGTGTCGCAGTGAGCTCAGGCACGGCCGGATTGCATCTGATCGCCTACGCGCTGGGACTCGGAAGAGGCGACGAGGTCTTGGTCCCCTCGTTCACGTTCGCAGCCAGCGCCAACGCCTTCATCTACGAGGGTGCCGAGCCAGTGTTCGTCGACATCGAGCCCGATACGTACAACCTGGACCCCGCTGAACTGACAGCGCGCCGCACACCCCGGACGAAGGCAGCCATGGTGGTCGATGTATTCGGCCATCCGGCCGATTGGGACGCGATCGGCCCTGCAGCGGAGGGGTTGATCCTGATCGATGACTGCTGCGAGGCGATCGGGGCCACGCACCGTGGCAAGCCGATGGGGAGCTTCGGCGCCGGCGGTTGCTTCGCGTTCTACCCGAACAAGCAGATGACCACGGGTGAGGGCGGAATGGTCGTGACCGACGATGACGCCCTCGCCTCTCTCTGCCGGAGTCTCCGCAACCAAGGTCGCGGCGAGATGGGCTCCTGGCTGCAGCACGAACGCCTCGGGTTCAACTATCGGATGGATGAGCTCTCCGCTGCTTTGGGCGCGTCTCAGATCCGTCGCCTGGATACGCTTCTGTCCAAGCGCGCCGAGGTCGCTCAGATGTACTCGGAGCGGCTGGCGGCTTTCGATTGGCTGCGACCCCCGGTGGTCAAGCCACACGTCTCGATGAGTTGGTTCGTCTACGTGGTCACGTTGTCGGCTGACGTCGACCGCGATTCGATCGTCGAGTCACTAGCCTCCGAGGGTATCCCGACGAGGACGTATTTTCCTCCGCTACATCTTCAGCCGTACATCCGCGAGCGTTACGGCACGCGCGAAGGGATGCTCCCCATCACCGAAGACATCTCCCGCCGTACGCTCGCCTTGCCATTCCACAACACCCTCAAGGAGGAACAGGTCGAGCGTGTAGTCGAGGCCCTCGTCCACACCGTCACATCATGAAGAGGATCTTCCGCCCACCTCAGCAGGCGCCTGACTGACCTCAAGGTGACGGGGGCCGGCTGACTTGAGTCACCGTGAGACCTCGAAAGGCGATGAGGTCGACCGCCCGAGCCATTCAGCAAGTGAGGAGGCTACTTGGGCGCTCGACGCGACGAATGCCTGGTGGAGTGTCGCGGCGATGGGCACAGGCAAAGGATTTCAGCTGGGAGGGAAGTGGAACGGGCAGGAAACCCTGAGGTCGGGGAGTCGGCCCCGTTCTCTGCCCCGTGACCCTCGTACCTATCGGCCTCCAAGTGCTCGAGCAGCCGACGGGAAGAAGCACGGGACGGACACGCTTTCGTTCTGCCATGGTGAGTTCGTAGGCAGTTCCAAGGCGAATTATCGAGGCCTTCCAACTTGGAGCGCCGTGCCGAGGGCGAACACCCACTGACCGGCGAGTGATCCCTACGTCGGGGACGTTGCCGACCGCGATGATCCTATTGAGGCCTGCCGCGTGGAGGCGCCCGGACCGAGGTCAACGATCGGTGCTTCGAGGTCACGAAAGTGCGCCCCGTATGCGTCGAGATGCAATCGAGTCTCCCACGCGTCAATCTCCTTGCCAATGCGCAAGATGCAGTCACCGAAGAGGATCTGTCATGAGAGGCATCCTACCCGTGACTCAGCACCCGTCTGGACGGTTCCCGGTCCACGGATGGGTTGCTTAGCTGCCGAGCTAGGGAGTCGGATGGGGTATCGTTGCCCCACGCACCCACCAATCGCCCATCTCGCCCGTCGCCTTCTGCCCGCCGCGCTCGTGGGAGTTCTTGTCTTCTCTCAGCTCGCAGGAGCCCCTCTCGCGACCGTGAGGGCTGACAGCCGTCTTCAGGGCCCAACAACTCCAGCAACGCCATTCGCGGTAATCAGCGAGCTCTACGGTGACGCTGGAGTCATAGCAGAGCGTCGGATGGCGGACGGCCTGGCTACGGGTTTCGACTTCCACCCTTCGCTTAGCCGCGGTGAGCGATCATTCCTCCGCAGCGCAAGGCCACCGTTCGTATACTTTTCCATTCCCGCCGCGGCACACGTCGCTCGCTGCTATCCGTCGTCCACTGATCCGAAGACTGGGCCTCTTCTCGCCCAGTTCACGCAGCTGCTCGGTCCGAGCGTATGGCGGCTGGGCATGCCTGAGTTCGATCAGGGAGGAGGATGCTGGGCTGCGGGCCGTCCCACCTTCGAGGGTATGTCCGAAGGGCGGGCATACAGAGTCTGGAACAACTACTACCTGAACAAGAAGGGACTCGGGCGATTCCTCGAGAAGACTGCCGAGCAGCGCGGCTACCGATGGATGTCGATGTGTGTCTTCGCCTTCTGTCCCCAGTACGCCTACGACATGGGGTCCGACGCGGTCCTCCTGGAGCGAAATATCGACGAGGTAAGCGGCATGACGCCGGGCATCGCGATGATTCGCGGCGCCGCGAGACAGCACGGCGGTAAGGACTGGGGCATCGACATCTCAACCTGGCGGTATTGGAATAGGGGTCCTACCGTCTACGACTCGATGGGCAAGCTGGTAACCGGGTGGTCGGCAAGCACCTTCAAGCGGAACCTGTACATCGCTTACATGGCGGGTGCGGACTTCGTCCACAACGAGGCGGCTGTGTACTCTACGGGTCGGGGACTCAACCCGCTGGGTCGAACGGTTCAGGCGTTCACCAGATTCGCGACCGTCCGCCACCCCGACCGTGGCACGCCCCATGTTCCCATGGCGTTCATGCAGGATCACTATTCGGGATTCGAGCCGAGATTCGGCCAGTGGATGCAGCGGGCCTACAAGTGGTACTGGTCGACCCCTTACTCGGCGGGAGACAACATGCTTTCGAACTTGCTATCTCTCGCGTACCCGGGTCATGGAACCTGGGGTACGATCGTCCCCCGAGCACCGTGGAAGGTGCTCCATGCAAACGGCAGTGAGAACGTCCGCGCGTCGCAGGCCGCGTATCGCCGTCGGCTCGCCAACGGCGCCGACCCCCGTCCATGGGAGCCGATGGGAAGTAGTCGTTGGGGTGAGTCTTTCGATGTCATCACCAACCACTCGTCAATTGCGGCGATGCAGCAGTACCGCGCGATCGTGCTGAGCACAGACGCGATCCGATCCACACTTCTCAGCAACCTCACCCAGTACGTTCAAGGAGGCGGGATCCTGGTCGTCAACGCGAAGCAGCTACCCACTGACGCGGACGCGTTGACCGGGGTCCACTTCACCGGTGCACGTGGTAGGGCCTCGAGCGCGACTTGGGTGTCCAACGCCACCACGATCGATGAGGACTCATTCAGATACGCGGTGGCGACACCCACCAGCGCCTCGGTACTTGCTCACACCCCTTCGGGCGATCCGATCGTGACAAGCAATGCCTTTGGCTCCGGAACCGTGTATGTCACGACACCCGACTTCCTCGAGGATGCTGCCGGCAAGCGCATCCTCAAGGTGGGGCACCGGCTCATCGACATGATCCAACAAGGGCAAGCGGTCGCGAGCGTAGACGGCCCGCAGGTCGAGTACCTGGTGAGCACGGACGGTGGGAGGACGATCGTCACGCTCGTGAACACGGATCGAAGGGGCAACGCATGGACGGGTACGCTCTCTTTCCCGATACCGGGCGGGGCCTACTCGGCAAGCGAGTGGACTCGGGACGTACCGGTGGGTACATCACTGTCGGGCGGTCAGGTTGTGATCAACGCGACCGTGCCCAGATACGGTGTCCGAGTTTATGCGCTCACGGAGGGGTAGATAGGCGCGAGCTCTGTGTAGGAGTCCGGCTATGAGTGTGTGCAAGTTCGAGTCGGCCTCACACGATCATGCCTCACGGCGCGTCAGCCCTGTCCCTAGAACTCTTGCCTACTGTCGGGAACCAGACCGAGCCAATCGGTCAGATCCCTGACACGCCTCGTCCAGGTGTGTTGCTTTAGGATGCGTTGCCGGGCTCGGTCGCCCATGGCTCGTAGACCACTCGGGTCGGACAGCATCTCGGATACCATGCCTGGAATCTCGCCCAAACTTGGGTAGCACTTGATCTCAGAATCAAGATCGAACAGGCTCTCCAGTTCAGAGTTGTAGGTGGTGAGATACGCTGCCCCACACGCAGGGGCCTCAAAATCGCGACCTTTCAAACAGACTTGCGTACTTGAAGCGCCCGTGAATCCGAAGCCCAAAACCACCTTGGCCCCGGCGTACACACCCGCGATTTCTCCTACGGGGCCCTTCGGCCAACTCGTGCCGAAACAATGCACATCAGCACCGGTCCGTTGAAGCTGTTCTATGGTTCGACGCCGGGGTCCGTATGCGCTCCCAACGAAGGCAACGTCTACCTCCCTCGCTCCGTCACCGGGACGAAAGACTAGTGGGTCAACTGCTTCGGGAAACCACGTTGCAGCGGCCCCTTTCGCCAGATACCAGCCAACGGCGCGACGGGAATTGGTGAGATGCAAATCGACCGACCCAATCAGTGGCGTCTGCCCATTTGGATAGGGACGACGCTTCGGATTGAAGGTATGCACATCATCCAACCAAAGAAGAGCCACTGGGATGCCGAGGTCACGAATCGCGTTCAGCGTCTTAGGCTCAAATTCAAGGTAGGACCCGTAGAGTAGGGCCAGGTCAATGGATCGCTTCGCATGAACTGATCTTGCGTACTCCAGAAGATCGATCTGGAGGCGGTCACGCCATTCACCGAGACGGGGCCCGACCTGATACGGGACGAACGTATCGGAGTACTTGGCGCCGACGCTTGCAGCAACGGAGTCTGTATGTCCCGATTCGAACAGCCGCTTGTGGCGGGTGACGCTGAAGTACTCGGTCGAGAAGGAACGCGTCAATTCGTCTCCGAACCACGTTCCTCCGAGGGCAGGTCGATCGACGACAAGGAGTCGCAGATGACCTGGCTCATGGCGGGATTTTGCAGCGAGATTCCCCACAAGCCGACGCGACAGCTCTTGCCATGCATCCTGATCCGCGCCAAGCAGGCGCTGTGCCTCTTGGTCTCGGCGGAAGGTTGAGCGGTCCTCGAGCCTTCCAAGTACGTGGGTCAGGGGGCCCCGTAGCACCTTAGAATGTGCCACCCATCGAAGTCGGCGATGAGCGTTCCAATCCAACGGTTACCTCCAGTCGCGAGACCCATTCCCAGCATAGACCGACCCAGCAGAGCCCAACGGGCGACAAGGAGCCGCAGCACGGAAAGAGCCCGGACGAATCTCGCGGCGCTTGCGAAACGGTCCAGATCACATTTCGAATCGTCACGAAACGTTCAGCAACTTGCGCAGCATCCCGTCGGGCATTCCAGCCCTGAAGACGAGCTCACCATTCCAGCCTACGATCGGGGGTCCCCAGATCAAGAGAGAGGGTCGCGGTGAACAACAAACACGGACAACGTGTCTGGCTGAGGGAGGGCCTCCGGGCGCATACTCATCCACCGAATCAATGGCCCCACGACTGTGCCATGGCGGATATCAACTTGCCCGCTGGGCATCGTGTGCGTCGCCTATGGTCTGAGTCGAAGCAGGTGGAGTCTCTTTGCGTTTCCGATGCCCTTCCTCAACACTGTTATGAGCCTCAAGCATGATTCAGGGATCATCAGGCGAGGGGTTGGGCAGTCTCCGTGAGCGCGTGGTCGGGGGCGCATCCTGGACACTGGCCGGAGCAGTCCTTGGTCGGAGCGTGAGTCTGGCTGGCACGATCATCGCGACCCGGCTCCTTTTACCCAGCAGGTTCGGCCAGCTGAGCGCGATCCAGCTCGTGATCGGCACGTTCGCGGTGATCGCGAGTCTCGGTCTCGGGATTGCGGTTACCAAGCGTGTAGCAGAATATCGGGCCAAGGACTTGGAAAGGGTCGGCGACTTCGCGTCTTCGGCTACCAAGATTGTCGCCGTCAGCAGTGGTGTGACGGTCGCGATAGTGATCCTCGGCAGAGACTGGCTTGCGGAAACCCTGCTCCATAGTCCCGAGCTCGCAACTCCTCTCGCGCTGACGTCCGGCATGGTGTTCACCTCATCCATTCTCACCGTGCAGACCGGGATACTTGCCGGACTGGAAGCGTTCAAGGAGGCGGCGATCGCCAATTCCCTTAGGAGCGTCCTCACGTCAGTTCTGTTAGTGACAGGCATTGGAATCGCCGGGATCAACGGCGGCCTGATCGGGGGCGTCGTTGGCGAGGCTGCCACGATCTTGTGGGTGATCCCGGCTGTCTTCAGATCCGGTGCCGCTCGTGGAATCTCCATGCATCGTCGCGGCGATGACCGGCCCGGCGCTTGGGCGTCCTTGAGACAGGTGGGGTTGCCGGCTCTCGCCGCTAGCGTCGCGATCCTGCTTTCACTCCTCGTCGGTCAGAGGATGTTGCTTGAGCAGCCGGGCGGCTTCGCCCATGTAGCCCAATTCAGTGTCGCCTACAAGTGGAGCATGGTGGTTCTGTTCATCCCTTCCTCGGCTGCATTGGTGATGCTCCCCCTATTGTCGAATCTGGCGGGAGCCAAGGCACACATTGCATTCCGGCGCCTACTACGGACGACCTTTGTGTCACTGTCGTTGGTGACGGCGATACCCGCCCTAATCATGATCGTCAGCCGGGACTTCGTACTGGGGTTGAGCGGGGGCAAGTACGAGTCGGATTCGGTTGCGTTCGTGATCCTAATGGCAGCGACTATCCCAATCACGTGGAACACGATCCTCAGCCAGTCGGCTCTCGCTCTCGACGCGATCCGGGCGTGGTTAGTCAGCGATGTAGTGCTCGCTCTTACACTGGGCTCCACCGCGTTTCTCCTGATTCCGCGCCACCACGCCGCCGGGTTGGCCAGCGCGTACGCGGTCGGGTACGTCGCGACCTGCGTTGTGCTTGCAATCCCGGTGCGAGTCCGGCTTCGGAATCTAGGCTCGTGACCGGATGGTAAGTGATCCAAGGGAGGTGGACGGAAAGGTGGTTCCCGGTGACGGGACTTTCGAACCCAGAGCAGGGACTAGCCCTGTGGTCGCCATCGTTGGCGGGATATGGGATATGCCCTCCGCTTATCGGGAGCGGATGGTGTTGGCCCCAGAACTAGTGCTGGCGGACGGGCTTGAGGCGGCGGGTCTAGTTGTTCACCGCTTTGGGCACCTCGATGCGTTCCGTCCGTCGAGGTTCGACGTCGTGCATGTTCATTGCGCTGTCTGGGGAGTCCTTCGCGTGCTGGAAGACAGGTCAGAGGCGAGGTTCGTGTACACGAATCACCTGTCGGCTCCGCCGAATCGCAGGGCTTCCTATCTGACGAATGCCGCGATGCGCGCCGCCGATTGCGTTGTCGCTCTCTCCGGCACGGAGCGGGACCGAATAAGAGACGACTACGGCGTTGGCCATGAGCGGTCTGTCATCATCGCGAATGGTATCGACCCGTCGATCTTCTCTTTCTCACGGTCAATGTCGTCGGAGGCCGGACCTTGGCGACTGTTGTTCGTTGGGCAGTTGATTCCCATGAAGGCGGTGGATGTGCTTCTGGCCGCTCTTCATGAGCTGAGCGATGACGTCGACTGGCACCTCGAGCTTGTCTATCAGATCGCTGCTTTGGAAAGAGAGCTTCGAGAGCGAGTGACTGAGCTGGGCCTTGATTCCAGGGTCACCTTCACTGGCTTCCTTCATCCAGTGGAGGTCGCGCAACGGATGAGAGAATCGCACCTGCTTGTGCTTCCGAGTATCACCGCGGAGGAACTCCCCGCCGTTATCACACAGGCCATGATGTCTGGGTGCCAGGTTGTAGCAACCGACGTCGGCTCGATCCGAGAGCAGCTGGACACATTCGGGGTTGTTGTCGCTCCGGGTGACAGCGGTGCTTTGGCCGATGGAATAGCTCGAAGCTTGGAGACCTATCCGGACTTCGCTTCTGGGGCCGCTGGCCCGGCCCGCGAATCGGCCATCCGCCGATTCTCCATACCTGCGATGGTTCAGGCACATATCGAGGCCTACCGCGACGTGCTGCGGCACGGTGGCCCGCGGCGCGCATCCGGCTCAGGGCGGAGGTGGGCGCTTGCGGCACGTCTGGCGGGACGCATCTATCGACCGTTCGCCAACCATCCTCCCGACCGACTTGCGGCGCGGGGCCGCTGAGCCCGTAGAACCCACGGCACGCAAGACTCATGTGAAGGCCGCCAGGGGTTGCCGCAGCCGGACCGGCCGCCGACGTACCTCATGCTGGTGCTGCGTCGGGCTTCGCACGGAGAAGGTTTGAGGCCTGGTGGGGCCTCTCCTTAAGGCTCGCTTGCCTCTGGGAACTTCCGTCTCGCCATAGCGCTGATCCAGCGCTTAGGTGAGGATTCGTTCTGCAGTCCGCCGAATGCCTATGTTTCGCGGTTCGTGTCGTTGCCAGTGAACCGTCGCGCAAATATGTTTCCGGATCGACTGGCCCGGGACCTGAGGGGGTCGTACGAGAAGGGTCGAAATCGATGGGTAGCCCAACCGTGGTGATCGCCATGCCCGTCCGCGACTGCGAGGCGACGATCGAGACGGCGATCCGATCGATCCTCAATCAGAGCTACCGTCAGTGGACCCTCTTACTCATGGAGGACGGGTCGAAAGACGCTACCCGTGCTCTCGCAGAGAAGTTCACTTTCGATGAACGAGTCAAGGTCTTCGCCGACGGCCGGTCCCTGGGCATCACGGCCCGACTCAATCAAGCGATATCCCTCAGCGGGTCGCACGAGTACTTCGCCCGGATGGATGGCGACGATATCTCGTATCCGGATCGACTGGAGCGCCAGATCGCTGCTCTCGAGGGTGATCCGGAGCTGGACGTGGTGGGGTCATCGGTGCTGGTGTTCGGGGACTCCGGAGAAGCGCTCGGCTGGCGGCGAGTGCCATCTCTCCATGACGAGATCTGTGGCAGCCCCAGCTCGGGATTCCACATGGCCCATCCGTCGTGGTGCGGGCGTCGAGAGTGGTTCGAACGGTACGGCTATGACGAGCGAGCCTACGGTTGCGAGGATCAAGATCTTCTGAGGAGATCGTGGCGATCCAGTCGTTTCGCGAACATCTCCGACATCCTGCTCGGGTACCGCGAGCACGGGATCAGGCTCGGCGCGACGATCCGGACCCGACGGAGCACGGTGGGATCAGTCGCGCGGGCCGAGGGCGGCTGGACGAGCGCCACCACGTTCCGGGCCATCTTGGAGCAAGCGGGCAAAGGTCTCGCTGAAGTAGTCGCGTGCGGGCTTCATCAGGAGCAGGTGGTGCTCCGTCGTCGTCGGAGAGACCTCCGAGCTGCGGACGTCTCCCGTTGGGCGGAGGTCTGGGAGCTTAATCATGCGTGAGGTCGAGCCGATCCGAGCGACGAGCGAACGGACCGAGGGAACGTTGCCCGTCTGGCCCACTGCAATCGTCGCCGTTGGACTGCTCCTCTACACCCTGGCTCCACGAGAGGACCTACGGCCCTCCGCGATCGTCGCCTTGTTCGTCTATGGCTCGGCGATGTACGTGTTTCCGTCGTGCCGACCCCGCCGCGACCACGCCATCTCGCCCGCCACGTGGGCGATCGGCCTGTTCGGCTTGTCGATCGTGCTGTGTCCGATCCTCGTCGCGTTCTTCGGTCCAACCCGATCACAGCTTCCCACCCTGACCAGCACCGCAGCCATGGATCGGGCGTTGATGACCATGACTGTGGCTTTCATCGCCTTCTGCGCCGGTTTCGGCTTCGCCTATCGGAGATCTCTCAGGCGACAGCAGGCTCCCTCGAGCGGCTGGTTCGGCTCTCTACTTCCGCCGTGGCTCCCGGTGCTTTTCGTGTGCCTGGGACTCTTCGGGCTCCTGCTGTCGTTCGGAAGCCCAGGAGATCTCCTTGCCTACCTGGGATCGCCGGATCAGGCGCGTGCTGTCGCGGCCGAAGACGCGACCCTCCGAGGGTTGATCGGACTCGTTCTCCGGCCGTTCCTCGGCTTCGGACTGATCGCGATGTGGTGTCGATCGGTGGACTCATCCGCGCGATATGTCCGAGCAGCACGGGTCCGCTTCCTGCTGGTAGTGGCCGCAACGGTTCTTGCCTATAGCACCTTCGGATTCAACAGAGCGTCGATCGTGTACCCGTTGCTCGGGATCGTCGCCGTCTACAACGAGCGGGTGCGCCGTGTCGGCGTCGCGGCTCTGGTCGGAGTCGCCGCGATCAGTCTGTTGCTCTTCGGCTCCATAGGAATCTATCGAAGCGGATCGTTCACCGCTGGTGAGTTCCTCGGGGATCCGGGCCGGCGCGCTATCACCGAGGGATTCGATCTGAATCAAGAGATCCAGGTCTACGGGGCCGCACCCCAGTTCCTCGCGTTCGTGATGACGCAGGCCGAACGGATCCCGCCGCGATGGGGTGGGGCTCTCGTTTCCGGGATCGCCTCCCCCATCCCGGTCGTCGGGAAGCCATTCCGGGAGGCCTCGGGAACCGGGCTCTACAACCATTGGATCTACGGGGCCTCCGACGTTCGCGACCAGGTGATCCCGTTCGCGGGCGAGCTCTTCATCGACCTCCGCATCGCGGGCGTGGTGATCGGGTTCCTCTTGCTGGGCGCGATCGTCGCCAGGCTGCAGGTCGGGTTCGTTCGGTCGGAGACGGCACTCGGAGCATTCGTGTCGCAATACGTAGGGATGTGGCTCGCATTCCCGATCATCGGCAGCGCCGAAGTCGTGAGTCAGATCTTCGTGTACTTCATGCTGCCCGTCTACGTATCGATCGGATACGGTCTGCTCCGCTCTCGTACCGGTGCGCTCATGTCGCGGCCAGTGCGTCCGCGTACGCCTGCATGAGCGCTTCGGCCACGGTCTCTTGTGAGAACTTCTCGACCGCGCGGCGGCGTGCTGCAGCCCCCAGCCTCTGCCGGACATCCGGATCATCGAGGAGTCTCAGCATGCACGCAGTAAGAGAGTCCACATCGTCAACCGGAACGAGCAATCCTGTCTCGCCGTCGACGACCGCATCGATCACGCCATAGATCCGGGAGGCGATGGCAGGGACGGCTGCGCACGCCGCTTCGAGGATGACGTTCCCGAATCCCTCTCGCCGGCTCGGCAGGCAAAGGACATCGGCCGCCTTCACATACCTTTCTGGCTCCGACGTTTGGTCGAGGACCGCCATACGCTTCGTCTCTCTGAGCGTGGGAAGGGCAAGCAGGTTCTCTTCGTCTGGACCTACGACAACCAGGTAGCCATCCATCCTGGTGGAAACGATCCGCTGCCACGCGCGCGCGAGTTGGAGTACGCCCTTGTCGTGAGCCAATCGACCGAGGAAGAGGAACACGACGTCCTCGTCTCGGATCCCAAGCTCCTTGCGCACACTCCGCCGAACCTCTGGATCGGGTGCGAAGCGTTCGATGTCGACTCCGGATACCGAGCCAGACGCCAGCACTCGACCCTCTTCTGGATCGAGAACGCCCTTCAGCTCGGAGGAAGTCCCGCTCCGAGGGGCTCACGACCAAGACGTCGGTAGCCAGGGCGGCGGTGAGGCGATCGGCATTCTTCAGGAGCCATCGAGACCAACCGCGATGCGTCGCCCAGACCTCGCCCATGAACGTGTGCACGCGGACAGGGACCCGGGCCGCGGATGCCGCAAGCATCGCGACCAAGCCAGCCTTCGGGGTCATCGAGTGAACGACATCGAACCGCTCGCGCCGGAACAACCGATAGAGAGCGAAGAGAGCGAAGAGGTCGCGGAACGGAGCAGGGCGACGCTCCAACCGTACTGAGAAGGGTCGCACGTCTTCCGGCAGGAACGCGAGCTCGCCGGGTCTCGCGTTGGCAACCACTGAGACGCGGTAGATCTTGCTCAAGAGCCGTAGCTGGTAGCTCAGGAATGCGCGAGCGGTCCCAGGGTGTGAAACGACGATAACGACTCTCTTCATCATAGAGATCCGATGGTCCTCCTCAGGCTGCTCAGCTCGACGCGTCATACCGTCAGATCAGACGCAACATTCGAGTCGAATCTCCACATCATAATGACGTCGACGGATCTGACTCCCCAGGGAGTATGCCTACAGGTGACGCGCCGGGAGCTCGGCTTCGGGACCGGCTGTAGAATCCGGGGTCTCCCGAGGAGTGATCATGATGCAGCAACCAGAACTCGAATCGAAGCCGACTGACCTCCGCGAGCTCCTGCGTGTCCTCCGTCGTCGTAAAGGGTCGATCGCCCTGGTGACCGTCGTGGTAACAGCGCTCGCCGTGGGATTCGTCATATGGCGCACGCCGGTCTATACGTCGCTCGCTGAGGTAGAGGTCCGGCCTCTGACTATCGACGAGGAGTTGCAGCCGTTCGCTTCCGACTCGTTCGTGAACATGGACACCGAGGCTGCGCGGGTGACGCAGGAGCCGGTAGCCAGGCTCGCGGCCCCGGCTCTCGACCTGGACCCTAGCTCGGCCGCTGACCTCGCCGATGCCACGAAGGATGTCGAGGTCACCGTTAAGGCGAACACGACGTTCCTTGAGATCGCGTGCACGAAGGCCAAGATCAGACGAAGCCCGGCTCTGCGCGGACTCCTTCGCAACCTCGTACATCCAGGACCGGGTGGGGAACGCGAGGAACCTCTACGACGAGAGGGTGGAGGCGGCGCAAGAGCGGATCCAGGAGGCGAACGATCAGATCGAGCTACTGAGCGAACGGCTCGATCAGCTGAGCGAGGGGCAGGACGCTGCCCGGGCCACTGTCGAGGCGCAGATCGAAGCTCAGAGCCAACTCATCGTGGCCGCGCAGACCAATCTGCTCTCCTTGCCCACTGCCTCACCCGATGCCGCGGTGTTGGTCCGTTCGGCCGACTTCCCGGTGAAGCCATCGAACAAGGACTATCTGTTCACCGGTGTACTCGCCGCCATGCTGGGTTTGGCATTGGGCATCGGCCTCGCTCTCATTCGAGAGCGCCTCGCTGAGCCGATAGCCGGCCGGGAGGACTTCGAACGGGTTCTCGGGGCCCAGGTCTTGGCAGCCGTTCCCGCACTGCCCACTCCGCTGTATGGTCGCACGACCGGTCCTGGTCACCGTGAATGCGCCCGAGAGTCCTGCATCGCAGGCATATCGGGGCGCGGGGGCTGCGTTGCTTCACCTTGCCCGGGAGGCCTCACTGAAGGTGATCGCACTGACGGGGCCGAGTGAGGGTGACGGCAAGACGCCGGCGACAGGCAACCTGGCCGTGGCATTGGCGCAGAGCGGAAGGCAGGTGATCGCCGTTTCGTGCGACCTGCGGAGTCCCACTCTGCACAGTTTCCTCAACCGCGACAACGACGTGGGACTCACCGACCTCTTGATGGGTGGGGCCTCATTCGACGAGGCGGTGCAAGGAACGCATACGTCTGGCCTCTTCTTCATCGCGAGTGGGCCGACACCAGAGAATCCGACCGACCTACTTGGCAACGAGGATATGGGGCGATCTTGTCGCGGCGCTTCGTACACGCTTCGACTTCGTGCTTCTGGACGCTGGCCCCGGTCTGGTCGCCGACGCCCTCTTCCTGGCACCGCACGCCGACGGGATGATCGTCGTCGCCGACGCTGCCAGGACCTCCCGTGGAGCCGTTGCTCATCTCCGCCATCAGCTCGAGAGCGTGGGCGGTCTCATCATCGGCGGGATCCTCAACAGCTGGGCTCCCAAGCACGCGGGCTACCCCTACCCCTACTATCTCGGAACTGACCACGGCCCGCGTGCCTCCGCGGGGTCCGTGGAAGACGGCGTGAGAGGATCTGGAGATGACCGTGCTGTGCCCGAGTGGCGCGGGCCTCGGTCTGGACGGTCCACCGCCGAGTCCGTTCCGTCTCATCCCAGTGACGGCCCAAGAGCCGAGGCATCAGCCGCCGGTTCACGTGCCGCGGACGTGGAAGAAGATCAGCGGTAGGGACGGTCCGTCCGCTCAGACGCGCGGGTTCAGCCTGCATCAAACGTGAGGTCGTCCGCCGTCGGATGAGCGCGTGGACGGCGACCGCGGCCGCGGCGCCGATCGCCTCGGCCACCAGGTCGTAGACCTCCGCGGCGCGCGTGGCTGTCATGCCCTGGAGGATCTCGATCACGGCGCCGCCCGCGATCGCCGCGAGCGGGAACCATCTCCCGAGGTGCGGGAATCGACCGATCCCTCTTCCGGGACGCCAGACCGCCGCGAAGAGGAAGCTCAGCGTGGTGGTGAAGTAGGCGATAGCGTGGCCCACCCTGTCGGCGCCGGGGAAGAGATCGGCGCCGGGCGGCGGTGCCACGAAGCTGAACCAGAGGGTGGCGGCGACGCAGGCGGCCGTCAACGCCCAGAGGCCTCGATCGATCATCCAGTCGCTGCGGGTTCGGTGATCGACCTCATGTCGCGGGCGACCCTAGCAGCGACCAACTGCCGCAAGGGCTCGGCAGATCGACTCGGTAGTCAGGTGTCAGATGGACCAGACGGGAACGGACGGGCGCTTCCTACGCTTGTCCTCGTACATCCCTTCATCCGCCGCATCGATCAGCTCCTCGAGCGTGACGGAGCGGCCAGGGGCAAGAGCAGAAAGGCCGATAGAGAGGGACACGCGGAAGTCCCGCCCGGGTCGAGCATCGTGGGCGGCCGCCGTGGCGCGCATCCGCTCCACCGCGCGACCCGGATCGAGGTCGGGGTCGCCCATGAGGAGCACGCAGAACTCATCGCCTCCGATGCGCCCCGCGAGGTCTGATGCACGGATCGTCTCGCGCAACACGTCGGCCACCTCCTTCAGCAACAGATCGCCCATCGAATGGCCGAACTCGTCGTTCACACTCTTCAGGCCGTCAACGTCGACGAACAACAGAGCGACCGCCGTCCGTGTTCGCGCCGCGACCAGGAGTTGGTGCTCTCCTTGCGCGAAGAAGCCTCTCCGATTGGCCAGACCCGTGAGGTCGTCGACCGTGGCGAGCTGGCGGAGCTCCCCCTGAAGCGCGGAGAGGTGGGATCCGGTCCGGACCAAGGCACGGGAGAGCGACCCGAGCTCGTCGCGCGAGCCGTCCGGCGCCTCGAGCGGCTTCCCTTCGTCGAGTCGTTTCGCGTTCCTCCGCATGCGCGCGACCCGTCTCACGATGCCGGCCGTGAAGCCAACCATGAGGACCATCGCCGCGAAGACGGCCGCAGGCATCGCGAGGACCTGCACGAGGTACGACCTTTGGAACGCCGAATCGCGCGCCGCGATCCGCTGGGCGACCAACTCGTCGGCGGTCAGCCGCATCTGTTCGGTCAGTCCTCGCAGGGCATCGGTGATGGTCTGGCCGTGGAGCAGGAGCGTCACGAGCCGAGCCTGGCTCTCGCGCGCTCCCGCGCTCCCGACCCGCAGGGTGGCTCGGAACGTCTCAACTCGCTCGTCGACGAGCTCGTGGAGCCGTTCGAGCCGCTTGCGCTGGACTCCTTCGATGAGATGAAGTCGGAGCTGCCTCAGGTCGAGTCGAAGTTCGCCCACCGCTTCTTCGTAGTCCGCCTGCATGCCCGATCGTTCGGTGAGCAGGTATCCGCGGACGCTCGACTCGGCGACGCCCAGGTCGTTCTGGATCTCTGCGAGTAGCTGTCTGACCGTGTTCGTGCGGTCCACGGCGGCGTTGGTTCGCGACGCCGTCCCCTGCGCGGACACCGCGGACACGACGGCGAAGATCAAGACGACGACCGGGATCGTCGACAATGCAAGCATCTTCGAGCGAAGTGGCACGGCTGGTTCTCCTGTGAGAAGCCCGACCTATTGACTTCGACCTCACGAGAGGGTCTCTTGAATCCCGGGGTTGTCTACCGACCGGTAGAGGGCGATAATCTGCCGGATGGTAGAGAAAGGGAAGGAACGGCGGACCAAGCCGGGCCGTTCGATCGTGGACCGGCTGGCAGGGAAGCGGATCTTCCTCACGGGCGTCACCGGGTTCCTCGGTCAGGTCGTCCTCGAGCGTCTTCTCGCCGATTTCCCCGAGACCAGGGCCGTCCTGCTCGTCCGTTCCCAAACGGGCGCCTCCTCCGTCGAGCGCGTGCACTACCTCACACGGAAACCGTGTTTCGACGCGTTGCGCGCGTCCCTCGGATCCGACGATGCGCTCCTGCGGCTCCTGGACGAGCGGGTCGAGGTCGTGGACGGTGACTTCTCACGCGGCCAGCCGGATCTGCCAGGCGACATCGACGTCGCGATCCACTCTGCGGCCACGGTCGCGTTCGATCCGCCGATCGACGAGGGCTTCCAGACGAACCTGCTCGGTGCGATGAATCTCTACCGGGGCATCCTCGCCGGCGGATCTCGACCTGCGCTCGTCCACGTCTCCACCGCCTATGTCGCGGGCGTGCAGAAGGGCGTGATCCCCGAGCGCACGCTGGACCATCGTGTTGACTGGAGGCTCGAGGCCGACCTCGCGATCCGGGCGCGAGGCGACGTCGAGGCGGCGTCGAGGAAGCCGGAGCTCCTCCGGCGTTTCCTGGACGACGCCTCGAAGGAGCACTCCCGCGCGGGGCCCACGACGGTCGCCGACGATGCCGAGCAACGCCGCAAGGAGTGGATGACCAAGCGGCTCGTCGAGTACGGACGTCAACGCGCCAGATCGCTCGGCTGGCCGGACGTCTACACGTTCACCAAGGCTATGGGCGAGCGAGCCGTCGAAGAGCTGGCCTCAGGCGAAGGCTTGCCGCTATCGATCGTTCGACCCTCGATCATCGAGTCCGCCCTCCTGCACCCTTCGCCGGGGTGGATCGACGGATTCAAGATGGCCGACCCGATCATCCGCGCGTACGGCCTCGGGCAGATCCCCGAGTTCCCCGGCATCCCGGAGGGGATCGTGGACATCATCCCGGTGGACTTCGTCGTGAACGCGATCCTCGCGGTGGCCGCGACACCTCCGCCACCAGGTGAGCCTGCGCACTATCACATCTCCTCAGGAGACCGGAACCCGCTCCAGTTCCATCAGCTCTACGCGCTCGTCCGGGAATACTTCGAGGCCCACCCGCTGCCCGAGCGAGGCCGAGGCCAGCACAAGGTCCCCGAGTGGACTTTCCCCGGCAACGTCACCGTCGAGAAGATGCTCCGCCGAGCCGAGCAGTTCACCGACCTGGCGGAACAGGTCGTCACGCACCTGCCCAAGTCCAAAGGCATGCGCGAGGCCGTGCGCCGGGTGGATCGAGACAAAGCGCGCGTCGACTTCGTGAAGCGTTACTCCGATCTCTACGGCGCCTACACCGAGGCAGAGGTGATCTACACCGACGACGTGGCGATGGCCCTCTACGGCAGACTGTCCGCTGAGGATCGGGCCCGGTTCCCCTTCGACGCGGCGGCGATCGACTGGAAGTACTACCTGCAGGACGTCCACTCGCCGGCGGTGACCCAGTCGCTCCGGGAGCTGGCCAGGAGGGATCGAGAGCGCCCGACGGTCAAGATCCGGGAGCGCGAGGCGCCGGTGCTCGCCGTGTTCGACATGGAGGGGACGATCATCTCCTCGAACGTCGTCGAGTCCTACGTGTGGGCGAGGATGGCGGATCTCGAGCCCGACGAGTGGCCGGGCGAGCTCGTGGGGGTGTTCGGCCGGATCCCGCGCTATCTGGCGATCGACCGGCGTGATCGTGGAGATTTCCTCCGCACTTTCTTCCGCAGATATGAGGGAGCCTCCGTGGACGGCCTCGATCGCCTGATCGATCGGCACGTCGGGGAGTTCATGCTCGAGAAGGCGAGCCCGGGAGCGATCCGCCGGATCAGGGAGCATCGTGCGGCAGGACACCGGACCCTGCTGCTCACCGCTGCTGCCAACGCGTTCCTCCGGCCTCTGGATCCGCTGTTCGATGTGGTGATCGGCGCGGATCTGCAGGTGGACGACGCGGGACGCTACACCGGGTTCATGTCCAGCCCGCCGCTCGTCGGCGAGGCGCGAGCGGCATGGCTGCGCCGCCACGCCTCGACGGAGGGCGTCGATCTGAAGCACTCCTACGCTTACGCGGACTCCTACTCCGACCTTCCCCTCCTCCGCGCGGTCGGGAACCCCGTAGCGGTCTCGCCGGATTCCCATCTGTACCGGTACGCACGGCGCCGCCGCTGGCCCATCGAGGAGTGGGGGATGTCGAAGGGCATGCCGCGCGTCCGTTTCCCGAAGCCGGCGAGGAGGTAGATCCGTGGCATTGGCGCTCGAGTTCTATCGCTCCGCGCCGAAGTACCTCGGCGCGCGCGCGCTCGGGTCGAAGGCGCCCAAGATCCTGGCGGATGGCCTCATGACCGGCGGGTTGGCGCCGCTCAGGCTCGTGACCCAGAAGGATCCGGAACGCAAGCGCGAAGGGTGGGCGCGCGTGAAGCCACGGCTCGCCGGGATCTGCGGGAGCGATCTCTCCACGATCTCCGGGCGGTCCTCGCTCTATTTCTCACCGCTCGTGTCGCTCCCGTTCGTGCCCGGCCACGAGGTCGTCGGTGAGCTCCTCGATGACGTCGGCGACCTCGTGGCGGGGCAGCGTGTCGTGATCGCGAGCGTCCTCGGATGCGCGGCCCGCGGCGAGGAGCCCCCGTGTGAGCACTGCGCAGAGGGCCGTGTGGGCCGCTGCGACCGGGTCACCGTGGGACATCTGAAGCCCGGGCTCCAGACCGGGTACTGCACGGAGACGGGCGGCGGCTGGAGTCGCCTGATGCTCGCGCACCGGTCGCAGCTCTGGCCCGTGCCTGATGGGATGAGCGACGAGAGCGCGGTCCTGATCGAACCGCTGGCCTGCGCCATCCACGCGGCATTCCGCGCAGAGATCCCCGCGGGGGGAACCGTGCACGTGGTCGGCGCCGGCACGGTCGGCATCCTCACGTTGATCGCGATCAAAGCCTTCACGAAGGCAGATCACGTCGTCGTGGCCGCGAAGCACCAACGCCAGCGCGCCGCGGCGACGATGGCCGGCGCCGACGACGTCGTGCGCCCGGAGCACGCCGTCAAGGCGGTCCGGCGGACGGATCACGCGGTGAAGCTCACGCCGGAGCGGGGGATGGACTTTTTGCTGGGCGGCGTCGACGTGTCGATCGAGTGCACGGGGTCGAGCGGCGCCCTCGACCTCGCTCTCAGGACGACGAAAGCCGGGGGTCGTGTCGTCGTTTCGGGCATCCCCGGCGGAGGTGCCGATCTCACCCCGTTGTGGTTCCGCGAGCTCGAGCTCGTGGGTGCGTACACGTCCGGCGTGGAGGACCTCGGAGACGGCATCACGCGCTCGACCTTCGAGATCGCGATCGAGCTCGCCTCGAACCTCTCCATGCTCGACCAGCTCGTCGGGGCGATCTACCCGCTCGACCGGTGGCGCGAGGCGCTCGACCACGCGATCGCCGCCGGCAAACTCGGCACGTTCAAGGTGGCGTTCGCGCCGCAGGACTGACAGGAGAGACGACGCATGCCCAGACCCGGATTCGTCTTGGAGGTGGACGAGCGGACGCCCCCGCTCCTGGTTCACGAGGGCGAGGGCTTCCGCATGCAGAAGTTCCCGCTGGGGACCAGGGTCGTGTACCCCCCCGACGCACTGCCCGGGATCCGGGACGTCAATGGCGCGATCCGTCACGCCTTGCTCCACCCGATGGGGGGGTCGCAACCGCTGCCGGAGCTGCTCAAGGCCGGGATGAAGCTCACGATCGCGCTGGATGACATCTCGATCCCCCTGCCACCGATGACGCGCCCCGACATCCGGCAGCGGATCCTCGAGCAGGTGATCGAACTGGCGGCGCGCGAAGGCGTCGAGGACGTGCAGATCGTCGTCGCCACGGCCCTGCACCGTCGGATGACCGCCGAAGAGATCCGCCGGATGGTGGGCGAGCGAGTCTTCCGTTCGTTCTGGCCCAAGGATCTCTACAACTTCGACGGCGAAGACAAGGATGCGTTGACGTTCATCGGGACCACCGAGAAGCATGAGGACGTCGAGATCTCCAAGCGCGCCGCGGAATCGGATCTCCTCGTTTACATCAACGTCAACCTCGTGGCGATGGACGGCGGTCACAAGTCGGTGGCGATCGGCCTCGCCGGCTATCGCTCGCTCAAGCACCACCACAACGTCGAGACGATGATGCACTCGCGTTCCTACATGGACCCTCGCCCCGGCCACAGTGCGATCGCAGATTCCGCGACGCGCATGGGTCGGCTGCTCGCCGCGAACGGCCTCAAGATCTTCCAGATCGAGACCACCGTGAACTCGGAGACCTTCCCGAAGAACCTCGGCTTCCTGAACAGGAGGGAATGGGAGTGGTCCGCCTACGACCAGGGCCTCATGATCGCGGCGCGGAAGACGAACCAGCTGGCGCCGCCGCGAGCACGTAGGGAGTTCTTCCGTCGGGTCGAGGCCCCTTACAAGCTCACCGGGATCAACGCAGGCGAGGTGGAGGCCGTCCACGAGCGGACGCTCGACAACCTGCATCGGCAACAATTGGTCGAGGTCCGGGGACAGTCCGACGTGCTCGTCCTCGGGCTACCGTACGTCAGCCCCTACAACGTGAACTCGATCATGAACCCGATCCTGGTCCACTGTCTGGGGCTCGGCTACCTCTTCAACATGTACCGGAACATGCCGCTCGTGAAGCCGGGCGGCGTGGTGATCATGTATCACCCTGTGCCCTGGGAATTCCATCAGATCCATCACCCGTCCTACATCGATTTCTTCGAAGAGGTGCTGGCCGAGACGACGGATCCCTCCACGATCGAATCCAAGTACGAGGAGCGGTACGCGACCGATCCCTGGTACACGCACCTGTACCGAACGTCGCACGCGTACCACGGCGTCCATCCCTTCTACATGTGGTACTGGGGCGCGCACGGGAGAGATCACGCCGGCGACGTGATCTTCGTCGGTGGCGAGCCGAAGTCGGTCGCACGCCTTGGCTACCGCGCCGCCGGCTCGTTCCGCGATGCCCTCGAGATGGCGAAGGACACCGTCGGGTCCTCGCCGTCGATCACGTACTTCCATGCCCCTCCGATCATGATCGCGGACGTGGTGTGAGGAGACGACCATGAGCGTGAGGCACGAGCTGAAGGCGATGGCCGAAGGGTTCCGGTGGGGAAGGCGCCCGCTGGTCCCTCGGTCCGCGGAGGAGTACGCGAAGCCGAAGGAGGACCGAGTCTTTCCCTCCGACTGGGCCCGGACCGACGCCGGAGTGGCGGCGAGGCAAGTGCTCTTGAAGGGAGCGATGCATCCCATCGTTCGGAACGAGCTCACCCTTCGCGTGTTCGGCCGAGACAACCTCGAAGGTGTCGATCCGCCGATGATCTTCTTCTCGAACCACTCGAGCCATCTGGACGCGACGCTGATCATGTGCACGCTGCCGGACGCGTGGCAGGCCAAAACCGCGGTGGGCGCGGCGCGCGACTACTTCTTCGACGTGTGGTGGCGGCAGGCGTTCACCGCGCTCGTCTACGGAGCCTTCCCCATCGATCGCGCCCGAGGCGCGAAGGGTGCCGTGGACAAGGCACGTGAGCTCTTGTCCCAGGGGTGGAGCATCGTCGTCTTCCCGGAGGGCACACGCTCGGCCGACGGCCATCTGCAGCGGTTCCGGCACGGTGCCGCACGGCTCGCACTGGAGACCGGCGCCGGCGTCGCGCCCATCGCGATCGTCGGTGCGTTCCAGGCGATGCCGAAGGGTCGCTTCTGGCCGCGTTCGGGAAGACCTCCGGTCACGGTGCGCTACGGCGAGCCGTTCTGGCCGAGCGAGGGCGAGACCCATCAGGAGCTGTCCCGACGGATGACCCAGTCGGTGACGCAGCTCTTCCACGAGGAGCGCACGACGTGGTGGGAAGCGCTGCATCGCGCCCAGCGGGGCGAGACCCCTTCGCTCGTGGGTCCGCAAGGTCCCGACTGGCTCCGGCGATGGGAGGGCTCGCGCCCCGTCGCCCGGAAGGGTCCCGCGAAGGCCTGGGAATAGCTCGTGCCGAGAACGAGCGGGGCAGAACGGCGCTCGACCCTCGTCGAGGAGGCCATCCGGCAGTTCGGCCGCGAAGGCTATGCGGGGGCGAGCCTCGACGACATCGCCGGCGCCGTCGGTGTCCGCAAGCAGACCCTCCTGTACTACTTCCCCTCGAAGGACGCGCTGCTCGAGGCGTGTCTGCAGGCCGCGGGTCTCAGATTGGCGGAGGTGATCGCGCAGGCATTGGAGGGCAAGGAGGGGTACTGGGAGCGCGCGGAAGCCGTGATCCACTCGGTCTTCGATCTCGCGGCTGAATGGCCCGAATTCCCGATGTTCATCAGGGAGGCGGGCCGGCTCGGGCCGCACGCGTTCGAGCGGTTCGCCGACGTGCTCGACCCCCTCAGGCGACGAGCGGTCGACTTCCTCCGGTCCGGGATGGACGACGGTCAGGTCCGGAAGCAGGACCCGGCGATGCTCCTGTTCACGTTGTACACCGCGGTGGTGGGCTCGCTCACCGAGGCGAGCGTCCTGAACGCGGTGGTGGGGGCAGACAAGAGCCGGGCATCACTCCGGCGACGCGAGAAAGAGGTCGTGGGATTCGTCCGAGCCGCGCTGGAGCCGTCCGGATAGGCGCTACTCGCCCGAGAGTCGCCAGAACTCGCCGACGAGCCCGAGCGAGTCGAAGGCTGCCTGAGCCTCGTTAGGCGCCTTACGTCGCCAGTCTGCCGAGAGACGGTCCTCGAACCAGATCGTCGCGAGCTGCCACCCCTCCTGCGGGGTGAGGGTTGCTCCGATCTGGGTCTGCCGCCGCTCCGTCCACCGCGTCACGTGCTCTTCCGACCGGAAGAGAAGCATGCTCGCTCAGGTGGAGCCGATGTCGTCCCACCAGCGCGCCGCAGGGACCGCGAAATGGATCACGCTCCCTCGGGGCGGTTCGAGCGCACCCTCCCGTACGTCGATGGAGAGGGGCTCGGAGCAGTCGGGGCAATACGTTCGGATGCTCGCGTCGGCGGCCAGGCACGCCGGGATCCCGAGCGCATCCCAGATGCAGTTGCCGAAGTACTGACGATCGCCGACCACTACCTCGAACGGAGTCGGGATCGCGGAGAAGGGGCTCGCCATCCAGATGTAGGGCGTCCCGGGTGCGAGGACGAGGGCGTGGTCATTCGCGAGCCGTCGGAGCGAGGTCTCGACGTCGAGGGTTGCGACTCCGAGCCCCACTGCGATCTCGGGAGCCGTCGGTGGTCGAGCCTCCTCGACGATCTTCCGATACACGGCGAGCCTGACGTCACGGTCGAGGGTCACGGCGTCGCCGGAAGAGGCGACCATGGCTGCCTAGGAGTAGAACTCGACGACGAGTCGCTCTTCGAGGGTCACCGGGAGCGGGATCTCATCCCGCTCCGGGGTCCGCGTGAAGGCGCCCTTGATCTCATCCTTGTTGCGGTACAGGTATCCGGGCGGGTCCGGAGTGATCTGGATCGCTTCGCGGACGGAGATGAAGTTCCGCGCTTTCTCCGT
Source organism: uncultured Actinomycetota bacterium (assembly GCA_963842295.1). Lineage (GTDB taxonomy): Bacteria > Actinomycetota > UBA4738 > UBA4738 > HRBIN12 > JAJNBA01. Next base: position 312,502 of record CAWJFY010000011.1, read on the forward strand.
GAGGCTGATCTCCTGACCGGGCTTCACCTGCGCGCTCGGAACGTCGACGCGCTTCCCGTCGATGAGCACGTGGCCATGCGAGACCAGCTGTCGCGCCTGGGGGATCGTGAGGGCGAAACCGAGACGCAGGATCACCGCGTCGATCCGGGTCTCCAGCTGCTTGAGCAACTCCTCGCCGGTCACGCCCATCGAACGGTGTGCACGTTCGTAGTACTTGCGCATCTGTCTCTCGCCCACCGCGTAGATCGCCCGCATCTTCTGCTTCTCCACCAAGCGGGTCTGATACTCCGAGATCCGCTTGCGGCCGCGGCCATGTTGACCGGGAGGGTAGGGCCGCTTGTTGGCAGGACAGTTCGGGCGCCCACACAGAGGGGCGCCCACACGGCGACACATGCGGTGCTTCGGTCCGAGTTTGTCCATCGCGGCCGGTCAGACTACCAGAGGGCACTGTGCGGGCTTCCGCCGATAGTCTGCCCCACCGTGGATGACCTGCGGGAACGCGTGGTCGGGTGCGTCTTGGGGCTTGCGCTCGGGGATGCTCTCGGGGCGCCGTTCGAGTTCCGCCGGCGCGAGGAGATCCCTGATCCGCTGCCCACGTTCGAGCGGAGTTGGATGGGACTCCCGCCGGGGACCTGGACCGACGACACCGCGATGGCCCGGAACCTCTGGCGGTCGCTCTCTGCGAGCGGCCGCCTGGACCTCGGGGATGTGTTTCGGCGCCATGTCGAGTGGATCCAGACGGACCCGCCGGATGCCGGTACATTCACCCGCCGCGTCCTGCGGGCGGCGGCCGATGGGCGCTCGATGGATGATGCGGCGAGGATCGTGTGGGAGCAGCGCGGCCCTGAGGTCTCGGCCGGCAATGGATCCGTGATGTACTGCGCGCCGCTCGGAGCCTTCCGAGCGGCGCGCCCGGAGATGCTCTTCGACGAGGCGCCGGCGCTCTCCGCTATCACGCACTGGGATCAACGCTGTCGGACGGCCTGCCTGGCGGTCACGCTCGCGGTCGCAGGGCTCGTTCGCGGCGACGGGCATCGCGAGGCGGTCGAACGCGCGGTGCGAGCGGTGATCGACCGGGAAGGAGGGGAGGAGCTCGAGTACCTGGCCGCCGAGGCGGGACGAGCTCGGCCGATCGACGGGCCGGATATGGGCTTCACGCTGTTCACGGCGGGGATCGGGCTCCAGGTGGCCGCCGAGGGTCTCCCGTTCGAGGAAGGCCTTCGATACGTCGTGTCTCTCGGCGGTGACACCGACACGAATGCGGCCGTGAGTGGCGCGCTGCTGGGGGCGTCGTACGGGCGAGCCGCGCTCCCGGATGCGTGGCTCGCGGCGCTGGCCGATCGATCCGAGATCGGCTCGGAAGCAGAGGCTCTCGCGGGCGCGGCGACCGCTTAGGAAGCGGTCGCCGCCCCCAGCCCGGGCACATACTCGTCGCCGATCCGGCGGACCACGTCGATCGCCTCGAGGTCGGACATCGCTCGGATCGCTTCACCGAGCGACATGCCGAATCGGCCGGCCAATTCGTCAAGGGTCCAAACCGCTGAGGGATCCTGGAACACCCGCATGATCGCGTCTCGTGGACTGGAGTCGGGGCCCATCAGTGTCCTCCTCGGTCGCAGTGTCTCTCGGACGTTCGCGGGATCTCCAGAGGTTCCTGGCAGGTTTCTCCCAGAGTTCATCTGTCATCCACCCGATGCCGCTCCGGCCTCGTTCCGTGACAGATGTAACGCGCAAGGGAGAAGGCGATACGGTCCGAGCATCAGGCTTCCCGGGAGGTCGCAGCATGGAGGAGATCCTCGTGTACGGCGCGAGCTGGTGCCCCGACTGCCGGCGCGCGAAGAAGTTCCTCGCGGACCAGCGAGTCGCCTATGGGTGGCACGACATCGAGAGCGAGCCTGAAGGTGTGAAGGTCGTCCAGGACCGGAACGACGGCAAGAACATCATCCCCACCGTCATCTTCCCGGACGGGACGCATCTCTCCGAGCCCACCAACGAGGCGCTGGCCGAGAAGCTCGGTCTGCAACGGCAGGCGATGCAGCACGTCTACGACCTGATCATCGTGGGCGGCGGCCCCACGGGCCTGACGACCGCGATCTACGCGGCCCGCGAGAACCTCGAGACGCTGATCATCGACTCGAAAGGGTTCGGAGGCCAGGCAGGGGTGACGGAACGGCTCGACAACTACCCCGGGTTCCCCGAGGGGATCGGTGGCGCAGAGCTCGCCGAGCGATTCGTGAAGCAGGCCGAGCGGTTCGGCGTCGAGATGCTGCAGGCCGTGTCCGTCACGAGCATCTCTGCAGACTCAGGCATGACCGCCGACGGTGACGAGCTGGATGTCGGGACGGCGACCGGCGATCACTACCACGCCCGAGCCGTCCTGGTTGCGACCGGATCCTCGTACCGGCGCACGAACGCCGAGGGCGAGGACGAGCTCATCGGCGCGGGCATCCACTTCTGTGCGACGTGCGACGGCCCCTTCTACAAGGGCTCGGAGGAGCTGATGGTGATCGGCGGCGGCAACTCGGGTCTCGAAGAAGGCGTCTTCCTGACCCAGTTCACCGACAAGGTCACGATCGTGGAACGAGGAGAACGTCTGCGCGGGTCCAGGATCCTCCAGGGCAAGGTGCTGGATCACCCCCGGATGGAGGTCGAGCTACGGCACGGGGTCAAGAAGTTCCAGAAGAAGGGTGACGGATCGGGGAAGCTCGGGACGGTGGTCGTCGAGGATCTCGAGTCGGGAGAGATCGAGGAGCATCATCCCGCCGCCGTCTTCGTCTTCATCGGACTCGATCCGAGCACGTCATTCCTCGCGGGGGCCGTTGATCTGGACGAGCGTGGCTTCGTCGCGACCGAACCGACGTTCATGAGCTCGATGCCCGGCGTCTTCGCCGCCGGAGACGTGCGAAAGGGATCGACGAAGCAGCTCGCGTCGGCCGTAGGGGAGGGCGCCGCGGCGGCGATCCAGATACGTGGTTACCTCGATGGCCTCGAGCGTCGGCGCACCGCCTGAGGCAGGATGATGCCATGACGATGGAGCCGAACGAGATCTTCGAGCTCATCGTCAAGGCCGACGAGAAGCTCAAATACGCGACGGCCGAGAAGTCAGAGGCCCGTCGCGGGCAGGCCAAGGAGCTCCTCATGCAGGCGCTCGAGGCCGCCCGCGAGATCGGGAACGAGGCCTTGGTGAAACAAGCAGAGCTGCGTCTCGCCGACCTGGCCTAGCTCGATCCCCAGTCGCGGAACGCCGCCAGCAGGACGACCCTCTGCTCGTCGGTGACCTGTTCCTCGGTGAGCGTGCCGGTCGATCGGATCGTCGTCTCCATCTGCTCGAGGTAGCGGGTACAGCCATCGCAGGAGTCGAGGTGCGATTCGAATCGACGACGGCGGCGGCCGCGCAGGCTCCCCTCGAGATAGGCCGTGACGAGCTCCACCAGTTCCTTGCAGGTCAGGTCGCGCCCCATCATGTCGCCTCGCTCGAGAGATATCGCTCCAGGGCGTCGCGCACCTTCGCTCGCGCGCGATGCAGGAGCACTCGTTGATTGGTCTCGGTCAGATCGAGCGCGTTACGAACCTCTTCGGAGCTCCAGCCCAAGGCGTCGCGGAGCCGGATCACCTGCGCCTGCATCGGAGGAAGATCCGCGATCACCTCGCCGATCACGTCGAGTGTCTCGTGGCCGAGGAGTCGGTCCTCCGGGATGCCCGTCCAATCATCGGGCAGCGTCGACCACCGACCTCGAGAGGAGCCTTCCGGCGAGTCGAATCGGTTCGGATCGACGGCAGGGGCTTCCAGATCGTCTCCGGCGAGCGATGCGAAGGGGAGGCTCCGGCCTTCCCGCCGCCCGCGCGTCTTCGCGATGTTCGTGAGGATCCGGAAGATCCAGGTCCGCAGCGAGGACCTGCCTTCGAAGCTGTGGAGTCCTCGGAGGACTCCTACCCACGCATCCTGCACCACCTCTTCGGCGACCGCTGTCGTCGACACGTACATCCGAGCGACGCGGAGCATCGCCGGTTGCAGCTGGTCCACGAGATCCATGAACGCGGCCTCGTCTCCGGCTCGGAGTCGCTCGACGAGGGAGAGATCCTCGGAAGAGGGGGCCGGTTCGGTCACGACCTCGAAGCCTATCGACGGTGCATGCAGCGGAAGAGGATGGCTAGCCCGGGCGAGCGGCCCCGACGGGGTTGTCGTAGCCGTACATCGATTGCACCTGGACCTCGCCACCTGGTCCGGGATGGCGGGCGTGCACGATCTGACCCCCGCCGATGTAGAGCGCCACGTGACTGATCGGGCTGTAGTAGAAGATCAGGTCCCCCGCCTGGACGCTGCCTAGCGGCACGTGCGGCAGGGAGGAATATTGCGCCGCCGACGAGTGGGGGATATAGACGCCGGCCTGCCCCCACGCCCATGAGGTCAAGCCCGAGCAGTCGAAGCCGACGTTCGGATCGGCGGAGCCCCACACGTACGGGGTGCCCTGGACCGAGAGGGCTGCGCCCACCGCGATCTGCGCGGCGGAGGCGTTGACCGGTGGCGTGTATCCCCCTCCGTCGCCGGTCGAGTCCGTCCCGCCCTGCGAGGCCCCCGCGCGGGCCTGCGCGAGCGCAGCGCGCTGCGCTTCCACGTACGCCAGGTACTCCTGACGATCCTGGTTCAGCTGTTCGTACAAGGCTGCCTGCTCGTCGATCATCGAATCGAGGCGATCCAGCTGACCCTCGATCGATGCGACCTGCCGCTTCCGCTCCAGGAGCGTGTCGGCGAACCGCGCCGCCGCCCATTCCGCCTCCTGCCTCGCGTTCGAGGCCTGCCGGGCGATCTCGGCGTCGCCCTCGGCGACCGCGCCCATGAACTCGAGCCGGTCCGAGAACTCGGCGATGCTGTCCGCGCCGAGAAGCCCATCGACCTGGGATCCGGTCCCGAGGTAGGCCTGCACGGCCCGCTCGGCGAGGCGTCCTTCGGCCGTGCGAGCCTTCTGATCGGCCGCGTCGCGCTGGCTCCGGGCCTCCGCGAGCTTCCGCTCGATCAACGAGAGCCGGTACTTCGCGTCGTTGTACCGCTCGGCCAAGGCCTCGAACTCATGCTGCAGCCCCGCGAGCTTCTCGTTCGCTGCCTCGACTTCCTCCGCGGACGGCGCCGCCAAGGAGGAGAGGCTGAGTGCGGAGAGGACGATGGGGAGCGCGAAGACCACGGCTACGAGGAGCCGTGTGATCCGTGTTCGCGTCCTGGTCATGTGCTCCTTGGTCCGAGCAATACGAATGGCTCCGTCGCCGGAGCCGTTGGCCGAGGCTATCGGGGGTTCCGTGGGTCGTCAAACCCCTGGTGTTGCCTCTCTAGGGAACGAGGGGCGGGCCGCTTTCGGCCCGCCCCTCGGTATCGGTGTCGGGACGGCGGGACTTGAACCCGCGACCTCAGCGTCCCGAACGCTGCGCGCTACCAAGCTGCGCCACGTCCCGTCCCTCGAAGTCTAGCGCGCCGCGCGAGGGCGGAGCTCCAGGCCGAAGTTCGAGATAGGTCGCCTCTGGCCGGCACCAGAATCGGAATGGGGCGAACTTGCTGGTGCCCAACCCTCGTGACGTGTGGAGGACGGCGGTGCCCATACGGATCAGGCCTGAGGCGAGGCTCCGCGGCATCGAACAGTTCGTGACCAGCGGCCCGACGAACGGGAGGCACACCTGGCCCCCGTGGGTGTGGCCGGCGACGATCAGTCGGTACCCGAGCGCGGCCGCCTCGGGCGCCGAGTCCGGCGAGTGCATCACCGCGAAGCCGAATCGCTCCTGGGCCTCTCGTGGGGCCACTCGAAGGTCGTGGCGGCTGATGTGGGCATCGTCCAGGCCCAGGAGCTCGGCATCGAGCCCGTCGAGCGACACGTCGCGACGAACGTTGGTGAGATCCTCCCAGCCGTCCGCGGCCAGTGCGCGGACCAGCTCGGGAGCGCGGCCTCTTCGGGCGCGTCGTCGCTTCCGGCCCTTCCGGAAATACGCGAGGTAGTTGAGCCACCTCGGGACGAAGTAGTCGTTGGACCCGAGTACGAACCACGACGCGAGGCGGCCGCGGACAGACCGGACCCCGTCGACCGCCGCCGAGATGGCCTCCGGCTCCGCGAGGAAGTCTCCCGTCACGACCGTCACGTCGGGAGTCGGCAGGCCCGCGAGGAATCGAGCCTTCTTCGGATCGTGGCGTACGAAGTGCAGGTCGGAAAGGTGCAGCACGAGGAGGGGCCGCGAGGCGCTCGCCGGTAGGATGTCCAGCCGATGCCGGACGACACGGTATCGGAACCGTTCGACGAAGATCCCGTAGAGCACGCAGCCGACGGCCAGCACGGCGATCGTGAGAACCGCGGGAAGCACGGGGGGAGTGTAGTGAGCGACCCGACCTTGAAAGAGCGACTCGCGGGAGAGATGCAGGATGCGCTCCGCGCGGGTGAGAAGGTCCGGCTCGGCGCGCTCCGGATGCTCTCCGCAGCGGTGACGAACAGGGAGAAGGAGCTGCGCCACGAGCTGTCCGATGACGAGGTCCGCGACGTCGCGGCGAAGGAGAGGAAGAAGCGGGCCGAGTCGATCGCTGCGTTCGAGGGCGCCGGTCGCCACGAGCTGGCCGACAAGGAGCGAGCCGAGCAGGAGACGATCGAGAGCTATGCGCCCGAGCAGCTGAGCGAGGAACAGGTCGACGACCTGATCGACCAGGCCTTCGCCGAGACGGGTGCCACCTCGGAGAAGGAGCTCGGCGCCGTCATGAGCCTCGTCATGGGGCGGGCGAAAGGACGCGTCGACGGCAAGCTGGTGCAGGAGAAGGTGCGCGCCAGGATGCGGGAGTTGGCGTCCTAGCCGCCCCCGCCCCCGCCGCCTCCATTACCGCCACCGCCACCGTTCCCGCCCTTCGGCTCGGCTCCCACGAAGATCGTCACGGTGGTGCCCTGGATCACCATCTTCTGGCTGGGGGGGTCCTGCGCGATCACGTAGCCCACCCGTCCGGGCTTCTTCGTCTCCAGGGACACCCTGGTCACTTTCAAGCCCAATGACTCGAGGTACGCCTTCGCCTCGAAACCATGCATGCCGACGACACGCGGCATCGGGACCTGCGCAGGGACTCCCGTCGAGATCTGGACGGCCACGATCGTTCCGAGCGCCGTCACCGATCCGCCGCCAGGTGACTGGCTGAAGACCTTGCCCTTCGGACTGAGAGAGTCGGCGATCGCGACGGACACTCGGAACCCTGCCTCCGAGAGGGTCGCGATCGCCTCCTGCTTCTTCATCCCGATGACGCTCGGCACCGGACCCTCGGGCGGCTTCGGAGGCTCGGGGAAACCGACCGACGGTCGTCCCTGCATGACCCTCGACATGAACGACACCCAGATCGGCGCCGCGACGCTCCCACCGAAGACGGATCCCATCGAGTACGGGTTCCCCGGTGAACCCACCCATACGACGGTCGTGAACTGCTTCGTGTAGCCGCCGAACCAGACGTTCGTGTTCTCCTGCGCCGTGCCCGTCTTACCGGCCACGGGCCAGTCCCCCCACCCGCCGAAGGCGCTCGAGGCCGTTCCGGAGATCGGCACTGCCTCGAGCATCGCGGTGATGAGGCGCGCGTCGCCCTGCTTGAGGACGGGATCACAGGTGCGCTTGTGCTCCACTAGCACCTTGCCGTCGCGCTTGCGTTCGATCGACTGCACCGTGTAGGGATCGCAGTGCCGGCCGTCGTTCGCGATCGTCTGATACCCGGTGGCCATGTCGATCGGCGAGATGCCCACGGAACCGGTGGCGAGTGACGCGACCTCCGGGAACCCCTCGGTCTGGGGATCCATCCCGATCATCCGCTCCGCGATGTTCGCGACGACTCCGGCACCGACATCGAAGATGAGCTGCGCGAACACGACGTTGATCGAGTGCTCGGTCGCCGTCCACAGGTCGACGGTCCCCTGGCCCCCGCCCTCGGCGTTCGCGACGCAGTGGTCTTCGTCGTCCCAGAGTGGTGAGCACCATGGCGAGGAGCTCGAGTACGTCTGGGTCGGGGGGATCCCCCGCTGGAAGGCGCCGGCGAGGACGAAGGGCTTGAACGCGGATCCTGGCTGATGCCCGGTCGTCGCGAGGTCCAGCTCATCCCTGCGGTAGTTCCTTCCGGAGAGGATCACCTTCACGGCCCCCGTCCGGTTGTCGATCGTCACGATCGAGACGTCGGGCGGGGGAGATCCGGCCGGAGGGTAGATGGACACGCGGAGCGGCTGCTGGGCGGCCTCCTGGGCCCAGCGCTGCCATTTCGGCTCGAGCGTCGTGTGGATGTCGAGGCCACCTTCGTACAGTTCACGCCGCCGTGCCTTCTCGGTCCGGCCCAACCCATCGAACTCTCCCGATTCGTTCTCCACGAGCTGTTCCGTGAGGTATCTGACGAAGAACGGGGGATGTCGGCGGAGCCGCTCCCCGGCGTCTTTCGGAAGCGTCAGTGGTTTCACCTTCACGCGTTCGTACTGCGCATCCGGGATCCATCCGAGCGCCCACATCCGCTTGAGGACGTCGTTACGGCGCAGGAGCATCTTCTTCGGATGATCGATCGGGTCGTAGTACCCGGGCGCACGGGGTATCCCGGCGAGCGTCGCTCCCTCCAGGAGGTTGAGCTCCCTGGCGGGCTTGCGGAAGTAGAACTGCGACGCCGTGCCGAAGCCGTAGACGCCGTTGCCCATGTAGACCTGGTTCAGGTAGAGCTTGAAGATCTCTTCCTTCGAGTACTGCTGCTCCACGCGGATCGAGAGCGCGAGCTCCTGGAGCTTGCCCTCGATGCTCTTATCGAAGCGATTGAGTCCGAGGGTAAGTCCGACCAACTGCTGGGTGATCGTCGAGCCACCCTGCACGACCCTCCCGGCTCGGGCGTTCTCGATCATCGCGCGGATCAAGGAGGACAGGTCCAAGGCGCCGTGTTCGAAGAAATCGGAATCCTCGATCGCGAGCACCGCCCGCTGGGTAACCGGTGAGATGGCGTCGAGAGGCACGATCTCGCGATTGTCGAGGTAGACCTGGGTGAGGACGGAGCCGTCGGCGGCGTAGATCGTGGAGCGCTCGGGGAACCGAGGGATCCGCGTGAAGTCCGACCCGAGCGCGTCGAGACGAGAGCGGATCTCGTTCACCCCGAACCCCGCGGCTGCGAACGGGGGCGCCAGGATCGCCGCCGTGAGGATCGAGGTCGCCAAGATGATCGGGATGAGTAGGAGTGCCGCGATCGGTTTGAACGACACCCGGTCGCGGACGGACCGAGGGTCGCGACGCTGCCGGGGGCGCGGGCGCCCCCCCGGTGGCGGGGGTCCCGCCGGGCGACGACCGGTGTCCACGCTCATGGGGTACCCACAAGGATACGCGGGATCCCCGCTGCCCCTGCTCGGTACGATGCGCCCCCGATGCGAGCCGTCCACCGACCTCTGCTCGTCGCGGCCACGATCGTCGCGATCGGGGTCGTCGGTCCGCTCGCCGGTGGAGCCGCCGCCCAAGCGACCACGGAGGTGCACGTGATCGAGGTCGAGGGCCCGATCGACCGCCCGCTCCGCGCGTACTTGGAGGAGCGACTCGCCGACGCGGAGCGCGCCGGCGCGATCGTCGTCCTTCAGCTCGACACGCCGGGAGCGCTCGGCCAGGACGGGGTGGCCCTCGCCGAGCGCGTGGCCCGCCTCGAGGTGCCGGTCCTGACATGGGTGGGCCCCGTGCCCGCGAGGGCGAGCGGAGCCGGCCTCCTGCTGATGCTCGCCTCGTCCCTCGCGGGCGTCTCGCCCGGGTCGCAGACCGGTCCCCTCCTGCCGGTCGACGTCTTGCATCCCGACCGGGAGACGGAGGGGCTGACCGGAAGGATCCAGCGCTGGCTCGAGCTGCGCGGGCGGGACGCCGATCTGACCGATATAGGACGGCCCCTCGCCGCTCGGGCTGCGCTGGATGCCGGGATCGCCGACGCATCCGCGCACACGGTGCCCGAGCTCCTGCGGGCGGTTGACGGGATGACCGTCCGGACGCCGGGTGGAGAGGTGGAGCTGGAAACCCGGGTCGCGACGACACAGGCGGAGGCCAACGAGCGCACCGTCGAGATCCGCTTCGGGGAGCCCGGCGTGATCACGCGCGTGCTCCACGCGGTCGCCACCCCTTCGATGGTCTACTTCCTCGTCGTGCTCGGGATGGCGGCGCTCGCGTTCGAGCTCACGCAGCCTGGATTCGGGTTCGCCGGGTTCAGCGGGCTCGCACTCGTCGCGCTCGCCGTCTACGGGCTCACGGTGGCGGTCCCGCTGTGGCCGGGGTTCGGCCTGCTCCTGCTGGGGATCGGGCTGCTGATGCTCGATGTACGGCTCCGGAGCCTGTCGTGGCCGACATGGGGTGGGCTGGTGGCCTTCGGTGCCGGGTCGGTACTCGCATGGAGCGACGTCGACCCCTCGATCAGGATCAGCCCCTGGCTGATCGGCGGTGCGGTCCTCGCCAGCCTCCTGTATTACGGATTCGCGCTCACGGTCGCCCTCCAGTCTCGGGACAGGATCGTTGGGACCCAGCGGGGGCTGATCGGCATGGTGGGTGAGGCGAGGGGGCGGTTGGCGCCGGACGGGCCCGTGTTCGTGAAGGGGACCCTCTGGCGCGGGCGGACGGATGGCGACCCGATCGACGCGGGCACACCGATCCGCGTACGGGGCGTGGACGGGTTGATCCTCCGGGTCGAAGCCGAGCCGGCTCAGCCTCTCGAACCGACTGGCGCGTAACGATCCCGGGAGGTTCGTGAGAACCTGTTGCGCCCAGATCCTTCCGCCGGCGGGGGAATCCCCGGCCGGCCTTCCTGCGAACAACCAGGTAGATGGCGTTCGAGGAGGGGTTGGCCGGCTGGCAACGACTCGCCGCATGCCGCGGCGAGGACTCGGCGTTCTACTTCGCGCCGAACTACTTCGAGAAGCGGCGCGAGAAGCTCGCCCGTGAGGCGGTCGCGAAACGGATCTGCGCGGTCTGTCCCGTGCGGCAGCCGTGTCTCGAATACGCGCTGGCGATGCGGGAGGGCCACGGCGTGTGGGGAGGTCTCAACGAGACCGAGCGACGGACGCTGCTCAAGCGTCAAGCTCTCGAAGCCCAAGCGAGCTGAGCCAGGTTCGACCCGTTGAGCTGTCGTCAGAGGTCCTTCCGACCGGCGAGGCCTATCTGGGAGGATGCGGCTCGTGGACGACGCGGACATCCTCGGTCGCCTCGACGAGCTCGGTCTCGAGCTCCCGCCGGTGCCGGAGCCCGTCGCAAGCTACGTTCCCGTGACGCGATCGGCGTCGCTGGCCTTCGTCGCTGGGCAGGTGGCGATGATCGATGGTCAAGTGCTGCACCCTGGCAAGCTCGGGCGACAGGTCTCGGTCGAGATGGGACAGGAGGCGGCGGCACGCGCGGCGCTTCAGGCGTTGTCGGCGCTTCGGCAGCACCTCGGGGGGAGCCTCGATCGCCTCGTGCGGATCCTCCAGCTCACGGTCTTCGTGGCGGCCGACGCGGAGTTCAGCGAACATCCCCGCGTGGCGGATGGGGCGAGCGATGCGTTGATCGCCGTGCTCGGGCCGGAGGGACGGCACGCCAGGGCGGCGGTCGGGGTCGCCTCGCTGCCACTCGGCGCGAGCATCGAGATCACCGTGACGGCTGAGGTCGCCGAGTAGTTCGTCGACGGGTCGGGGATCGGGGAAACGAGGACCGGGAAACGGGACCGGGGGTGTCAGGAGCGTGGGAACCGGAGGTCGCCCTCCCGGCGTGTGATGCCTCGCTGGTCGAACCACTCCAAGAGAGGCAGGGCGTATTTGCGGCTCGTCCCGAGTGCCTCGCGGAAGGCGCTCACCCTGATGCCGGCGATGCCCGCCGCTTTGACGATCGCCTCCGCTCGTTCGATCAGCGCCGGAGTGAACATGAGGTCGGGGGCGACGCGCACGGCGAGGCCGCTCCTGGCGGCCGCGTCGATCGCGTCGCGCCCGATCCCTTGCGCGAGGAGATCCTTGATCGTGGGCGGTTGCGCCGGCTCTGCGGCGATCGCTTCGACCACATGTAGGACGACCGGATCGTTCCTTCGGTCGGCGGGTCGATGTGTGGGCGATGAGATCGACGTGCTCGTTCGGGTGATGAGCCCGTCGACGGCGAGACGGTCGATCACGGCGTCGACGAGGCCGCCATCGGGCGGGCCGGTGAGAGGTCGCAGCGAGGCAGCCAGGGCTCGGCGAGCCGTCGCGAGGGGTTCTCCCTCCTCCAAGGGGTGTGCTTGGTGGAAGGTCGCAACCTGGGCGGTCAGGGCGGCTCCGGCCACATCGAGCAGACCGTCCCGGAGCAACCATCCGCCGGCCTGAGGGACGGCCGCGCTCGAGCCCGTGAGGACGAGCGCCTCCGATGCCAGGACGGCGCCGCGCTCGTCGGCAAGGATCGCAGGGAGATCGTCGCGCGCCGCCGCGGCGCGCCGAGCGAGGCGGGCTTCTGGATCGGGGCCTGCGCGCCGCGGCGGCGCCGGGTCCAGGACCGATCCTCCCCCGACGGTTTCCTGCCGGCCGGACTCACGGAGGACGAAGCGGTCGAAGACGTCCAGCACCAGCGGGCGAGCCGTCGTGACTCGGACGAACGCTTCCCCGCCCGGCTCGAGTCGCGCGTCGCCGAAGATCCGGAGGCGGGCGTCTGCCTCCGCCGCGCCCGCGTAGATCTTGAACGCGCCCCGTCCGGTGATCGGGTGCCGAAGGTCGCGGACCGGGCGCAGCACGCCCTCGAAGATCGTTGTCGGCCTCCATGTCTTCGGCGCGCCCACGACGTCCCCCCGCGCCAGTTCCTCTCTCCCGGTGCCGACGAGGTTCGCGGCGACACGCGCAATCGCGCACGCGCGAGCCTCGTTCCGCCTGTGCGTCTGGAGAGAGCGGATGCGAGCCGTCCTCCCGCGAGGGTAGAGCTCGACCTCTGCCCCGACGGAGAGGCAGTCGCCGCCCAGCGTGCCGGTGACGACAGTGCCTGCTCCGGAGATCGTGAACACACGGTCGACGAACAGGCGAGCACGTGTCGCATCTGGAGCGAGCGCGTTCGCCAGCAACTCGTCGAGCGCCGCGCGGAGATGGTCGAGGCCCTGGCCCGTCGTCGCCGACACCCGGACGATGCGGGCAGCCGACAGGACGGTGCCGTCGATCCGATCCCTGATCTCCTCCTCAGCCAGATCGAGGGTGTCCTCATCGACGAGATCCCGCTTCGTCAGCGCCACGACCCCGCCGGCCACACCGAGCACGTCCAATATCGCCAGGTGTTCCTCCGACTGCCGACGCCAGCCCTCGTTGGCGGCCACCACGAACAGGACGAGCCGGACGGGTCCGACGCCGGCGAGCATGTTGGCGATGAAACGTTCGTGCCCCGGCACGTCGACGAAGCCCACCTCGCGTCCGGAGGGAAGCTCGCACCAGGCATAGCCGAGGTCGATCGTGAGCCCTCGCCGCTTCTCCTCGTCCCATCGGTCGGGGTCCATCCCGGTGAGCTGCTCGATCAGGGACGACTTGCCGTGGTCGACGTGGCCGGCCGTGGCCACGACGCGGAGCTCCGTCATCTACGTGTCGAGATCAGGGCCGGGGCCCACGCTCGGACCCTCGTCGCGATCGTCGCCGTGGAGATCGTGGCCGTGCTCCTCGTCGCCTTCGAGCGCATAGTGCACCGCCCGAGCGAGGTGCGGGACCTGCTCGTCGGTCACGGTCCGACAATCAAGCAGGATGAACCGATCCTCTAGCCGCGAGAACGCTGCCGGCGTCCCCGTGCGCATGCGCGCGGCGAAGGCGGGCGCGTCCGGGACCTGTATCCGAACGCCCCACGAGGGCAGGCTCGTCCCGGGCATCGACCCTCCACCGACCGCGGACTCACATCGCACGACCCGTGCACCCTCGAGCTCTCCGCCGATCGTCTCCGACAGTCTCAGGGCCCGGCTCCGGACCTTCTCCGGCGGTTCGCGAAGCATCCGGAACACGGGGATCTCCTCCTCCCGGCCGGTGGCGGCGATCGCGAGCACCTGTTCGAGCGCCGCCATCTGGATCCTGCCGATACGGACGGCGCGAGCGATCGGATGCCGTCGCAGCCGCTCCAACAGGTCGGCCCGGCCGACGATGATGCCTGCTTGTGGTCCGCCGAGCAGCTTGTCTGCAGAGAAGGTGACGAGGTCCGCGCCCTGGCTCAACGCATCCGAGACGCTCGGCTCGTCGCTGGGGTGGCCGTGCCCGTGATGCAGCAGCCCGGACCCGACGTCGAACAGGAACGGGATCGCGTGCTTGCGGGCGAGTGCTGCCAGTTCGGCCGGCGACGGCGCCGCCGTGAAGCCGATCAGGCGGTAGTTCGAAGGATGGACCTTGAGGATCAACCCGGTCTTGTCGCTCACCGCCGCCCGATAGTCGGCGATCTTCGTTCGGTTCGTGGTTCCCACCTCGGCGAGCCGTGCCCCCGACGCCGCGAGGATGTCGGGGATCCTGAACTCACCACCGATCTCGATCAACTCGCCCCGAGAGACGACGACTTGCTTCCCCTTGGCCAGGGCGGCCATCGCCAATAGAAGTGCTGCGGCGCAATTGTTCACCACCATGGCCCCGTCTGCGCCCGTGAGCGCGGTGAGCAAGGTCTCGGCGTGGCGGCCTCGCTTGCCGCGGCGGCCGGTCTCACGGTCGACCTCGATGTCGGTGTAGGAACGGGCGGCGCGCGCCGCTGCCCGCGCTGCGCGCTCGGGCAGCGGCGCGCGCCCGAGGTTCGTGTGCAGGATGACGCCGGTCGCGTTGATCACCGGCACCATCCCGTGCGCCGCGTGTGACGCCCGGCCGAGCGCCCTGGCGAGGAGCACCTCGTCGGGCGGCGGGTCCTCACCGTCGGCTGCGGCGGATCGCACCTCGGCGAGCACGTCTTCGAGCATCCGCTTCACGAGAGGACGTCCGAGTGTCGAGGTCGCCCTCCGCGCGGGATCGGAGCGCAGGAGGGCATCCACCGAGGGAACCTTCCGGCGGACGTCGAGGGCCATCGTGCGGGCAGCCTACCGCCTCCGATGGCGGCAACCATCGACCCGGATGGTCCGCGCAGCCTCCGCTAGGATGACCGGCGGATGGACATCAGCGAGCGGGCCGCGTTCGAGAGTTCCCAGGTCGCCTCGATGATCCGAGGCGGTGGATTGGACGTCGAGGTCCTTCCGAGCGGGGAGTTCTCCACCGAGGAGATGATCCTCAACATCGGACCGCAGCATCCCTCGACCCACGGGGTCCTCCGCGTGGTCCTCGAGCTGGACGGCGAGGTGATCACGAAGGCCGAGCCCGTGATCGGGTACATGCACCGAGCGGCCGAGAAGCTCGCCGAATACCGTGACGCGCGCCAGGTCCTCGTCCTCATGAATCGCCATGACTGGATCAGCGCGTTCAACAACGAGCTGGGCTGGACGATCGCCGTCGAGCGGCTGGCAGGCATCGAGGTCCCCGAGCGCGCTCAGTGGATCCGGACGATGTTCGCCGAGTGGAACCGGATCCTGAGCCACTTGATGTTCAGCGGCTCGTATCCGCTCGAGCTCGGCGCGATGACGCCGATCTTCTACGCCTTCCGCGAGCGCGAGATGATCCAGGACCTCATGGAATCCGCGACCGGGGCGCGGATGCACCACTCCTATTGCCGGGTCGGCGGTCTCAAGGACGACCTCCCGCGGGGCTTCCTGAAGCGCTCGGCGGAGGTGCTCGCCGAGACGCGGAAGCGGATCGGCGAGTTCGAGACCCTGATCATGGGGAACGAGATCATCTACGCCCGCACCAGAGACGTCGGACTCCTCCCTGCGGAGATGGCCATCGCCTATGGGACGTCCGGCCCGGTGCTGCAGGCGAGTGGGGTAGCGATGGATCCTCGTAAAGACGAGCCGTACGAGAAGTATGGGGAGGTCGAGTTCGAGGTGCCGGTGGGCGTGAAGGGTGACTGCTACGACCGCCTCTGGGTTCTGATCGAGCGGATGAAGCAGTCCTGCAACATCATCGAGCAGTGCATGGACCGACTTCCGGCCGGTGAGTTCCGGGCGCCCAAACTGCCGAAGACCTTGAAGATGGAGGGCGAGGTCTATGTCCGGACCGAGAACCCCCTCGGTCTGATGGGTTATTACGTCGTCGGCGACGGCAAGAAACAGCCCTACCGACTAAAGATGCGCACGGCGTCGTTCTCCAACGTCAGCGTGATACCCGCGATGCTCCCAGGGACGCTCGTTCCGGACCTGATCGCGATCCTCGGCTCGATCTTCTTCGTGGTCGGCGACGTCGACCGGTAGTTCCCAGGGCGCTCAACCTCTGCGGCCGTTCGGTCGATACCTCTCCGGGGATGAACACCGAGCAGGAAGGCTCGTTCCGCACCCGCACGGGGGATGACGGATCGCTCGAAGTCTGGGCGCGTGGCTGGCGCTTGGAGTCGCAGCTCTACGCCCTCGTCCCGATGGCCCTGGCCCTGATGTTCCTCGTCGCCCCCATGTCGATCACGATGCGCGCCGTGGGGGCCATCGTCATGCTCGCCGCGACATTCTGCGTCTTCCGCATGACGAAGCCGGGTCTCAGGTTGACGAAGGATTCCGTGTCCATCATCAGCGTCGTGCGCACCCAACGGTTCCCTTGGGAACAGGTCAGCGGCTTCATGGGCGAGCGGAGGCACGATGAGGGACGCGTGCACCTGGTCCTCGCGGACGAGAGGCACATCCCACTCCCGGGGACGCTCGATCCCGCGGAGCTCGACCCGTACGGTGACGAAGGAGAGCTGCTCTCGGCAGCGGACCAGTTGAATCGGTTCCAGGAGCTCGCCTTGGCGCAGGACCTCCCGAGGCCGGCCGCTCCCGAGGTTCATGCCCTCGACCCTCCATCGGATGATCCCTCGCGGAGGGAGCGCCGCAGCGAGCGGAAGGCGCTGCGCGTCGCATCGAAGGCCGTCCAACTCCCACCGGGCGTCACGCGCGAACGGATCACCGTACCGCACGCCGCCGATCCGCTGCCCGATGACGCCACACGGAAAGAGCGGCGTAGTGAGCGGAAGGCGTTGCGCGCCGCGCTGAAAGCGGTTCGCCTCACGTCCGATGGCGCGGTCGTGGCGGGGACCGCCCCAGACACCGAGCCCTCTCGGTCGCGAAGGCTGGGCCGGCGGTCCAAGAGTGAGCCCACCCCGGAGCTCGTGGAGGTGGCGATCGGCGATCCGGGAGGCTCGGCGGCCCCGCCTGTAGACGCCCGACCGGAACCGCCGAAGCCTCCGTCGCACTACCCCACGCCTGTGTACATCCCGCAAGCCGAGTATGCACAGATGCTCCGCGATCAGAAGGCAGCCGAGAAGGCCGCGATCGCGGCCGCCGCCGAATTGCATCGGCTCGCGAACCTGGAGGAGCTCGACGAGCTGGCCAAGAAAGAAGAGTTCTCGGACTGGACTTCGTAGCGTCGGCTAGGTCTGCCGGTTGAACCAGGCTCCTCCCGGACCTGAATAGCTGAAGGCTTCGCCCCACACGCCGATCGCCTTCCCGGTGTTCGTGATCGCGATCTCGCCGTAGTCGCCGTAGAACTCCTGGAACCCGGCGGCCGTCTTGTAGGCGGCGCCCGAGATCGCATCGGAGATCTTGACCGGCGCCGTCCAGGTCACCCCTCCGTCGCTGGAGCTCCGGTACCAGATGTTCCATGCGTCGTGGTTCCCACCGTTCGTCTGCGCGAACCAGACGCGCGCGTCTCCGCCGGCTCCGGACTCGACGACGGGAGCGGTGGCCTGCTCACTCGACGTCGAGAGCGTCGTCCGAGCCGACCACGTCGATCCGCCGTTGGTCGATCGTCGGGCGAAGATCAGTTGCTTGCCTCCAGGGGTCGTGGCGCCGTCGTAGACCATCACGAGGTTCCCGGCCGCGTCGGCGGACACGCCGCTGTGGCCGATATAGAAGTCGGAGGAGCACCCGGCCGCGACACAGGACTCCCCGATCTCAACGGAGTCCACGACGACGTCCTGCCAGGTCGTTCCCTGGTTCGTCGAGACGAACGCGTGGTGCTCTACGAGACCCTCGGGCGTCGAGCCCTGGCCCCCGTAGAGGATGCTGCCCTCCGAGAACACGACCGCGCCGTTCGGCAGGACGTCCGCGTCGTAGGCGAAGAAGTACCTCGGTCCGTTGACGAGCTTCGTCTGTGTCCAGGTCGCGCCCGCGTTGTGCGACTGAGCGACGTACGGATCACCGGCATTGGGGCCGTTCCACGACACGTAGACGTGCTGGCCGTCGTTGCTCGTCGCGAGGACCGGCTTGTCGGTCCACGAGACCTTGCCGTACGTGGCCACTGGCGTCGACCACGTCTGTCCGTGGTTCGTGGACTTCGTGAATACGGTGTTGAACCCGTTCATGTAGAGGGCGTAGACGTGGCCCGTGTTGGGCACGACCTCGATGATCGGATCGAACTGCGCGGAGCCCTTGCAGGCGCACAGTGGCACGCCCGGGCCCCACGTGACCCCTCCGTCGGAGGAGATCTCGAGCGCCGTCCACGGCGACGGGCAGTTGCCGGGGCACGGCTTCGGCGCGTAGCGCGTGGTCAGCATGTAGACGAACGGCGCATTGGGGTCAGCCGCGATCGCCGGCTCCCAGTCGTCGGTCGGGGCGTTCATCAGCTGCTCGCCCGCCCATCCAGGTGCAGCGGCAAGGACGACTTGCTGGCGCCGCCCGAACGTCCCTTCCGCCTTCGCTTCGTGGAGCGCGTCGAGCCGCAGCTCCGTGGTGAGCTTCTGCTCGAGCCGCTCCTCGACGCCCCCGGGAGCGCGAGCCGGACCTCGGAGGCCGCTCGGGGCCATCGATGCCAGCGCCATGGCGGATGCGACGACGATCATCGCGACTACCGTGACGAGAGCCGACATCATCCTTGCTTGCATCGTTCGCCTCCCAACGGCCGGGCGGCCCGGCCAGCGCCAGCGGTCTGAAGGATGGAAATCGTAGCCCGGTCCTCGGACGTGACGCCACCCCGAAACCGGGTGGGCGCGAGGGTACGCTGCCCCGGATGGGGGGGCCGGCCATCCGAGAACACCGTCGCTCGTGGGTCTCGACGGTCGGTGTGGTGCTGGTTATCGCCGTCTTCCTCGTGCCATCGGTGCTGGCATTCCTCGGCTCGCTCAGGCCGATGGGGACATCGCCACCCACCACGATCCAGCTGTATCCAGATGGAGCAGATCTTTCGAACTACGGGGAGTTGGCGGGACGCTCCTCCCTCCGCCGGGAGACGCTGAACTCACTCCTCGTGGCGGCGATCTCTGTGCCGGCCGGAACGCTCGTCGCATCCTGGGCCGGATTCGCGATCGCCCGTTTGCCGCGACGTGCGGCGCTATTCCTCCTCGGCCTCACCCTGGTCACCGCGATGATCCCTGTCACCGCCTTGCTCGTGGGCAGGCTCGTGCTGTTTCGACTCGCAGGGCTCACGGACACGCCGATGCCCTTGATGGCACCGGCGCTGATCGGCGTCTCGCCTCTGCTCGTGCTCCTCTTCGCGTGGAGCTACTTCACGATCCCCCGCGCGATCTACGATCTCGCACGGGAAGCAGGCCTCGGCCCGCTGCGCACCTGGTGGCATGTGGCGATGCCCATGAGGATGGATGTCGCTGGCGTGGCTGCGGGGGTCGCCTTCATGATCTCGTGGGGCAACCTCCTGGACCCGCTCCTCTACGTGTATGACGAGCGCTGGTTCACGCTTCCCTTGGGTCTCGCCTCCCTCGCGGAGCTCCCGCCGACCGATCAGGGGCTGATGCTGGCGGCGGCGATGTTCGCGATCGCGCCCGTGCTGGTGACCGCATTCGTCGTGCAGCGTTTCGTCTACGCTCGGAGGTGGTGATGCGAGGGGAATGCGCCGGACGATCGACGCTTCCGACTGGGACTTTGCCGGCCTCGCCGGCAGCGTCACCACCTTCCTCGATCCCGGTGCCGACCCGGGACACGCAGGATCGTTCCTCGATCAGGTCCCGTCCTCGCGTGCGGCCCCGATCATCTCGACGTCGCCGGAGATCGAGGACACGGCCAACGGGTTGCTCGAAGAGGCCTACGGCGGCGGCGATCGGGGGGGTTGGAGGTCGCGGTAGAGCCGGCGACCAGACTCGTGATGAGTTCACTCGCGACGAGACCTGATGGGATCCGCTGAGCGCCGGGTCCTGTGGCTCATGGCGGCGCCGTTCATCGTGGGCGTCTGCGGGCTGGTCCTGTTGCCGGCGCTCGGGTCGCTGTCGATGGCGTTCGCCGAGTGGGACCTCGTGCGATCGCCCCGCTACGTCGGTCTCGGCAACTTCCGGGAGCTGATCGAGGATCCCGTCTTCCGGATCTCCCTCCGGAACTCGCTGTGGTACGCGGTGACCGCGGTGCCCTTGCGTCTCGTCGGGGCGCTCGGATTGGCGCTGCTCCTCCATCGACGCGGCCGACTCCGCGCAGCCGGTCGCGTCACCGTGCTCATCCCCACCGTGATCCCCGATGCGGCGTACGCGTTGCTCTGGCTCTGGATCCTCAATCCGCTCTACGGCCCGCTCAACCTCGCGTTCGGCGCCGTCGGTCTCCCCACGCCGGCGTGGTTCTCCCAACCGACACCGACCCGTTGGGCCGTAGTCCTCATGGGGCTGTTCCAGCTGGGCGAGGGGTTCCTCATCGCGCTCGTCGCCCGGAGGCAGGTCAGCGAGGAGCTCTATGAGATCGCTGCGATCAGCGGGGCCGGTCCGTGGGGGAGGTTCATCCGGGTCACCCTCCCCGCGATGGTGCCCGCCTTGCTGCTCATCGTGGCTCGGGACACGATCCTCAGCCTGCAGGCGACGTTCGCACCCGCACTGATCGTCACGGAGGGCGGGCCGCCTCCGTTCGCGACGACGTACCTCCCCTTGTTC
Organism: uncultured Actinomycetota bacterium; assembly: GCA_963842295.1. Taxonomy (GTDB): domain Bacteria; phylum Actinomycetota; class UBA4738; order UBA4738; family HRBIN12; genus JAJNBA01. The sequence goes on from CAWJFY010000011.1 coordinate 333,316, forward strand.
GCCTACCGAAATGCGTTCGAGTACTTGCGCTACGGATATGCCTCGGCGACCACGGTCGTGATGCTGGCGTTGACCGCTTCGATCCTCTGGCTGCAGTACCGGATCGCCGTGCGATGGAGCCGTTCGTGGCGATCGGCGTGAGCATCGGTCGGATCCAGACTTCAGACCCAGGAAGGAGCATGGAGTCCCGGGGTTGCCAGCAGGAGCCAGCGGAGCCGCCCGAGCGCCGAGGGATCGACCAACAGGGTGGCGCGGCTCCGTCCGCTCCAGGTTCTCACCGCGTCAACGCCCTCCCGGCGGTTCAGGAGCTCCGTCTGCCAACGCAGCTGTTCGTGGACCCAATGGTCGAACCCCAGCGCGGTGAGCGCATGGCGTTGGGTCACGCTCGGGAAGGCGATCAAACCGTGCCGCTTCGCATGCTCCCCGAGGAGCTCGAAGTCGAGACCGCAGGTGATGTCGGACGAGCCAGGCCGGTCGAGGAGATCGTCGACCGGCCGGTGCGCACGGTAGCCGTGAGCCGAGCCGCCCGGCTCGCCCACCCCGCCGTAGTCGATCAGCAACGCGTAGCCCGGATGGGCGAGCCGGGCGGCCACTTCCTCGATGAAGGCGATCGCACCCTCCGGGAGGACGGTTTCCTCTCCGTCTCCCAGCGCGACGTCATCGCTCGGCGATGGGTCGGCGAGATGTTCGACGAGTCGATCGTCGTCGAGCGCGATCATCACCTCCTTCGTCCCAGAGGCGGTGCCACGCAGGCGGCGGAACGGAAGGTTGTCCATGAGCTCGTTCGCGAGGATCAGTTGTGGGGAGCCCACCAGTCGCTCGAGGACGCTGATCCCCCCGGTCGCATCGAGCGCCCGGCGAGCCCCCTGGCTCGTTTCGACGGCCGTGTACGCCACATCCAGTCCCCGAAGGTGCTCGATGAGCTGACGGGCGAGCGTTCCGTCACCCGCGCCGACCTCGGTCAGCCGCAACGGTCGAGGCTCTCCGAGCCGGGCGTGCAGATCCACGATCGCGCGAGCGAGCAGCTCCGCGAACACCGGGTGCACGTGCGGGCTCGTCACGAAATGACCGTCGGGGCCGACGGGCGGATGCTCGAAGAACCCTCCGGGACCGTAGAGCGCGAGCTCCATGTATCGGGCGAACGAGATCGGTCCGTGGTCCCGGATCGCGCCGGCGACGGCGTCGCGCGCATCCACGGGCTCCAGGGTACGGGTCGTGGGTAGCATCGGTCCTCGTGAGCAACGAGATCCGCCAGGCGGCGTCTCTCATCGGGGTCCGCGACGGTTCGGACGGACCGGAGGTGCTCGTGATCGAGCGAGCGCTCGACCACCGGTTCCTCCCCGGATACGTGGCCTTCCCGGGAGGCGCCATCGATCCGACGGACGGGCAGCTGGCTGAGCGCTGGTTCGGTGATGAGGCGGAGGCCGTCCGTGCGGCCGCGGTCCGAGAACTGGCCGAAGAGGTGGGGTTGGCCGTGACGCAGGAGGGGGTCGTCGCCATCGACATCGATAAGCCTCTCGCGCCGATCCACGTTGCGCCTCCTGGTTTGGCGCGACTGCCGGAGATCGCTCGGTGGATAGCGCCGGAGCGGGTACCCATCCGCTTCGACGCCCGCTATTTCGCGGTGCGCATGGACGAGGCCGCAGATCCCGCGCCGGATGGCGCCGAAGCGGCGAAGGCCTGGTGGGCATCCCCGGTGTCGCTGCTGTCGGCGTGGGAGGCCGAGGAGCTCCTCCTCTACTGGCCGACTCACTTCACGATGAGAGCGCTCGCGGACTGCCGCGATGCGGACGAGTTGCTCCGACTCCACATCGCCACGCGAGAACCCGACGACGATGAGATCGGCCGGTTGCCGCGCTCGGTCTTCTCCCAGGACTGATGCTGCGCATCACGAGGGTGCTGGCCCCGAACCCCAGCATCTACACGCTGGAAGGGACGAACACCTGGATCGTGGGGAGCGAGCCGTCGATCGTGATCGATCCGGGACCCGATCTCCCCGAGCATCTGGACGATGTGGTCCGTCAAGCCGAACCGGTGGGCGCCGTCCTCGTCACGCACGATCATCCGGACCACGCACCCGGTGCTCTCCCGTTCGCTCAGCAGGTGGGCGCCCCCCTCTACGCCTTCCGACTTGGCGGCGCGGAGAAACTCCGCACCGGACAGCGCGTGCGCGCCGGCGCCCTCGATCTCACGGCGATCCACACGCCGGGACACACCTCGGATCATGTTGTGTTCTTCGAGCCCGCGAGCGGCGCGCTGTTCTCCGGGGATGCGGTGGTGGGCCGTGGCACCACCTTCATCGATCCGCCGGACGGAGATCTCGTCCAGTACCTGCGATCGCTCAAGCGCATGGAGGAGGTCCGGCCGCGAACCATCTATCCGGGCCACGGACCGGTCGTGCTGCGGGCGCAGGAGAAGATCCTCGAGTACCTCGCGCATCGTGAGGAAAGAGAGAAGGAGGTGCTCGTAGCGCTCGCGGAGGGATCGCGCACGATCGCCGAGATGGTCGAGGTGATCTATGCCGACCAGCCGAAGGACGTGCACCCGCTGGCCGCCCGCTCCGTCCTGGCCCATCTGCTGAAGCTCGCCGATGAGGGGAGGGCCGACCGCACCGGCAAGACCGACGAGGGACCGTGGACCGCGTCCACGCCACGAACGTGTCAGCGCTGCGGCCGGATCGTCAGGGGCAAGGCGCGCTACTGCAGCTCATGCTCCCTCGCGATGTTGCAGGCCGAGGGGTAGGGGTGTTCCGGCGACGAGGGTGCAGGACGGATCATGTACCGCCCGCGGGCCCTCTCCACGCGCCCCGCCGCCGCGAGCTCGGCGAGCGCTCGATTCACACTCTCCCTGGTGGCGCCCGTCAATCCCGCTAGATGTTCCTGCGTGATAGGCAGCTCCAGACAACGACCTCCCGGAACGGGACGCCCGAACCGAGCGGCGAGGTCCTCGAGCCTGATGGCGACGCGATCCGCGATCCGATCCCAGGCGACCGAGCAGGCCAGCCATGCGGCCCGGCGCGCGCGCCGCGCCAGGCCGTCGCGGAGCGCGACCGGCCCGGCGGCGAAGAGCCCGCTGGTGATCAGCGCTTGGACCGACGCGTCTGCCGTCCAGGTCACTGGCCCGCCCACGAGGTCCCCCGGCCCAAGAAGGTCCAGCGCCAGCCGATGCCCCTCTGCGTCGACCACCTCCATCAGGAGCGCGCCAGAGCGCACCGTCCACGCGTCGGGATAGGGCTCGCCCTGATGGATGACCACCCGCCCGGGGTGGACATCGAACATGAGGGGGAGTGGATCGTCGGCGATGGTCACCACGTCACCACTCCTTCGTGGCGGCGACCCTAACCCGAGACACCGACACGTCCGGATGCCGAACCCGCTAGGCTCTGTCAGGCTGCGTTCGGAGGAGGTCACGTTGGCGAAGGCGAAGCTCGACGCCGTCATCGCGACGGTGCCGCTGTTCGATTCCCTGTCCAAGCGACATCTCAAGAAGGTCGCGGGATTGACCTCGACCGTCGAATACAACGCCGGCGATACCGTCATCCAGGAGGGCGAGCCGGGCGACTCGTTCTTCGTCGCGGTCTCTGGGCAAGCCAAGGTCGTGTCCGGTGGGAAGACGCTCCACCGGTTGATCCCGGGGGACCACTTCGGCGAGATCTCGTTGCTCGATGGCCGCCCGCGATCGGCGTCCGTGGTTGCCGAGACGCCCCTCTCGCTCCTCCGACTTCCTCGAACGTCGTTCCTGCGGCTGGTCAAGGAGGATGCCGATCTCGCGCGGGCGCTCCTCGCGTCGCTCGCCAGGATGGTCCGCCGCGTCGACCGTTCGCTCGCGAGGTGAGCCCACTTCGGGTCGAGTTCCACCATCCGCCCGAGCCCACCGAGCTTCCCGCAGAGCAACCTCAGCCCGGTCGTCCAACTCCTTCGCCGGCACTCCCGCCCGCGGTGGCGTCGGCCACCTGGCTCGGAGACCGCGAAGTCGTGGACGCGGACGATCCGACGCTCAAGGCTTCGATCGAACGGGCGTTCCGCCCGATCCCTGTCGTCGTGGACGATCGTTCACTCCGCTATCCGGGGACCAGTGGTGAATCGGTCCTGCACCCAGGCGACCTCGAGTGGTTCCGCGCGGTCGCGCATGTCCGTGTTCCGGCCGAGACAGGTTTGATCGCGAGATCTGTTCCGGGGGTGACCGTCGGCGGCTACGACCCCGCTGCCAACTACCGTCGCTTCTCAGAGCAGATCGATCGGCTCGAGTCTCGCTCCACGGACTGAGCGGTCACGCCTCCCGAGCGGTCCATGCCCGACCGGCTTCGCAGAACGGTAGGAAGTCGCAGTGGTGGCACCATGCGCCTGGGATCGGATCGAACGACCCCGCGCCGATCGACCGCAATGACTCCGAGACTCGCGCTCGCACTTCGTCCGGGTCGCCCATCGGATGGGAGACCTCTTCGCCGCCCGCCAGGTACAGGTACGTGAGCGTGAGCTCTTCGGCCGCCTTGCCCCAGACCTCGATGCACGCCAGGCCGTAGAGCTCGAGCTGCAGTCCCGCGAGAGGGTCGTCCGCGGCCGGGCGTCTCCCCGTCTTCCAGTCGACGATCTCCCACGGAGCCTCGACCGACGCGCCGAACACCGCGTCGATCCGACCCGATACCGCGAACCCCTCCATCCGGAGGAGGAACGCGCGCTCTGCGAACAGCGGCACCTTCCCCGCGAAACGGCTGGCGAGGAACGCCTGCCTCAAGCGGTCGACCTTGCCCGGTTGGTTCGCCAGTTCCTCCGAGGTGAGGTCCGGCGCGTCGTCGAGCTCCAGGAGCTGTCCCTGGCCGGAGGAGCGCCTCTCGATCCAGCGGTGGATCTCTGTGCCGATCCGTGCGGCGGGTCCCGAGAAGCGGGGGAGCGGTCTCACCGACGTCCAGTAGAAGCGCTTGGGGCATCGGGAGTAGTCGATCACGCCTCCGACCGAGACGGACTGCGGAGGGACGACGTCCCGGCCGGCGCCCTCGGCCGCCTCGCGTTCCTTCAGATGGAGCGCCAGCCCACGCCGGTCGTTGGTGAGCCGATCCACGACTTCGCGTTGACTTTCACCGATCACCTCGAGGAGCGACTCCTGTACGCCGCCGTTGTCGCTCGCGACGACGGCGGCGTGCCGCCATCCTTCCGCGAACACGGGGTCCGATACAGCGGGCAGGGCGGGACCCGGCCAGTCCCGAACGAACCGTTCGCGATACCCCAGGATCGGGTTGTTCTCTTCGTCGATGTCGGCGCCCGGGTCCCAGGTGGCGTGCTTCGTCTCCATGATCCAATCCTTCAGCTCTCGGAGGAACGGCCCGGCTTCCTTGGCGCGCATGTTCTCCGCGTACCAGTGAGCGCCGGTGACGTGCAGGGTGCGGCGGGCTCGGGTCATCGCGACGTAGGCGGTCCGTCGCTCCTCGTACTCCTCCTGTTGCTTCAGGTCCTTCTTGAACGCCGACAGGTTGCCTTCGTAACGGGGGAGGTAGGACGCGTCGCCGCGAAGCTCGAAGTCCATCGACTTCCCGCGCTCCGCCGGATTGTGCTGGATCGTCGTGTTCGGCAGGAGTCCCCTCGCGAGGCCTGGCACGAAGACATGATCGAACTCGAGGCCCTTCGCGACATGGATCGTCATGACCTTGACCGAGTCTTCCTCCGAGGGTTGGACCGGCGACCATTCCTGCTTGTCCAGGTTCTCCACGGCGTCCACGTACTCGAGGAACGCGCGCAGCGTGAGCTCTCCTTGGACCGGTGAGAACGCATGCACCTCGTCGAGGAAGGCCGCGAGGTTCCTCCGGGCGGCCGCCGCCGACCCGACATCCAGATGCGAGTCGAGCTCCGTGAGGATCCCCGTCCGCCTGATGATCTCGCCGAGGAACTCGCCGACCGGGCGGCGTGCCTCGACCCGGAGTGCCGTCAGTTCCTGGCGGCACTCCTCGAGGCGCGCTCGGCCCTCCTCGGAGAGCCCCTCGACCTCGTCGAGGTGCTCGAGCGCCTCGGTGAACAGGAAGGGGGCGGCTTCGCCTTCAGCTTCGTCCTCCTCGCGGAGCGCGTAGCTCTTGGTCTTGGCGAGCGAGGCGACGAGCGCCAGGTCCTTGAAGCCGACCCGGAACCGCGGGCCCAGGAGTATCCGGCCGAGCGCGACACTCGCCAGCGGGTCCAGTGTCGCGCGAGCGTACGCGAGCACCTCGACGACCTCCGGCATCTTCAACAACCCGGCGAGCCCGAGGATCTCCGCCGGCACCCCTCGTTCGTTGAACGCCTGCTGCAAGGAAAGGAACAAACGCGAGGTGCGACACAACACGGCGCAGTCCGACCACGCCGCGCCGCGTTCGTGCAACGAGACGATCCGATCCGCGACCCAACCGGCCTCCTTCACCTCATCCGAGATCCGAGCCACGTGGACTTCGCCGGGACCGTTCTTCTCCCAGGGCACGAGCCGCTTGTCAGGATCGGGGCGCTGCTGCGCCGGGAGCTCTCCGATCAGGATGTCCGCCGCCTCCAGGATCCGAGCGCCGGAGCGGAAGTTGGTGTACAGGGGGAGCTTGGTCGCCTCCCCGCCGTCGACCTTGCGGAACTGCTTCGGGAACTCGAGCAGGTTGAACAGCGACGCACCGCGCCACGCGTAGATGTTCTGATCGGGATCGCCGACGGCCGTCACGGGGTGGCCGTTCCCGAAGACACCGGCCATCAGACGGGCCTGTGCCACGTTGGTGTCCTGATACTCATCGAGGAGCACTGCGGCGAAGCGATCGCGGTATCGACGGGCGACGTCCGGGTGCCGCTCGACGATGTTGAGCGCGAGCTCGATCTGATCGCCGAAGTCGATGACGCCCAGCTCCCGTTTCAGCTCTCGGAAGACCGCGCATGCCTTCGCGAGCTCGATGCGTTCCTTCGCGGATCCGAAGGCGCGATCGGAGCGATGGTCCTTGAGCTCCTCGAGCCGCTGTTCGTTGAACTCGACGATCTCCTCGGGTGAGCGGAAGTGGTTCGCCGCCTGATCGTCGAGGGTGAGGATCCTGTCGACCACCCCCGGAAGGCGCTGGGCTTCCACGACCTCGAACGTCATCCGGTCCAGGACCCGGGCGCAGAGCTCGACGCGCTGGGCGGGTGTCAGGACCCGCTGGTTCGGCTCGATCCCGATCAGGACGCCGTGGCGGTCCAGGAGCTGGGCCGCGAACCCATGGTAGTTGGTGATCTCCGGCTCCTCGCCGTCGGGGAGATCGAGGCCGGCGAGTGCGCGGCGGACACGTTGCTGCAGGTTCTCGGTCGCCTTGTTCGTGAAGGTGAGACACAAGACGTTGCCGGGAAGGATGCCAGGGTGCTCCGTTGGGAGGCGGCCGAGCGCGACGAGCGCCAGGTAGACGACCCGCGCGGCCATCACCGAGGTCTTCCCCGAGCCGGCGCCGGCCACGAGCACGTAGGGCTCGAGCGGCCACGTGATCGCGCGCCACTGCTCCTCCGTGGGTGGGCGTCCTCCGAGGACGTCGAGGATCTCCTGCGGATAGGTCATGGTCGCGCTCATCGAGTGGTTTCCACGGCGACCGCGGGGTCACCGACGTCGAAGAGGGGCCGTCCCTCCGGGAAGAGTGGGCAGAGCGACTGGAACTCGCAGAAGAAGCAGTTGGCTCGGTAGTTGGGGCGATACGAGCCCGTGTCGTTGAGCCTCTTCAACTCGCCGACAAGGCCGGAGAGCTTCTCCCGCATCACATTCTGGTACGCCTCTTCTCGGTCGGCCGTGCCGACGGTCCACTCCCGGGTGACGAGATCGCCGTTCCGCCAGTCGCCCTTCAGGTATGAGAGCTCGACGCCGGAGACCGGCTGGAACTCCTCCAGCTCCTCCGATTCGAGCACGGCCAGGTAGTAGATGCCGAGCTGGAGGCTCTCGTTCGCCTTGGGAGCGCGGTCGGCGCTTCCCGTCTTGTAGTCGGTGATGCGGGTCCCTGGGAACCCCGCGGGATCCGGCCCGATCCTGTCGATGTACCCGACGATCGTCGCCGCGTCGTAGTCGAACTCGAAGCCGCGCTCGGTGGCCGAGGCCGGGTGCGCGCCGTAGCGCTCGAACCAGTTGGGGATCATCCGACCCTTCGCGAGACCGCGCCATGCTTCCGACACGGCCTTCGCCGGGAACTCCTGCGGACGCCACCGTCGATCGATCTCGGCGGTGAGCGCGTCGAGCGTTCGCGGAACCTCACCTTTCTCGCAGTCCTCGATGATCCGATGGACGAGAGACCCGACCCAAGCCTGATAGCCGACCGGCCGCCCGAGTCCCAGCTCCGAGCCGAGGACGAACTGGAGCTCGCAGTTGTCCAACACGTCGAGCTTGGAATACGACGCTCGGATGTGCTCGTGCAGCGGGCGTCCCGTGTCCGTCCAGTCGCGCTGGAACCACCAGCGTCGAGGATCCACTCCGAGCGTGACGAGTCCTTCCAGCGCCGCGAGTCGCTCGGCGCCGGGCATCGTGCCGTCCGCGAGAGTCCTGCGCCACACGGCCGCGGCCTCGCGAACCGAGATCGGTTCGCTGAGCCCCGGATCCGGTACCGGTGACCACTTGACCCCGAGCTCCTCGACGAACCGAGAGCCCGTCGAGGCTTCGTCGGCGTGTGCGCGGCTGGCCATCAGGACGATGCGCTCGCTGGCGCGACCCAGCACCATCCGGAAAAGGCGACGTTCGTCCTCCAGTCGGGCGCGATTGCGATCCGACTGCGACACGAGGCGATCGAGCGAGTCGAGGTCGAACATGGGCTCGGGCCGGGAGAGGCTCGGGAAGTTGCCCTCCACGGTGCCGGCGACGATCACCGTGTGGAACTCACGGCCCGCGGTTCCGTGGGCCGTGAGGACCTGCACCGCTTCGGCGTCGCGGCGTTCCCACGCCGAGAAGCCGGGCCCTCGTTCGCCGGCGTCCACCGAGGCGAGGAATGCTTCGACCGAGGGATCGGCAGCCGAGCCCGCTTCGGCCACCGCGCTGGAGAAGGCCACGACGGAGTCGAGCTCGCGCCGCGACTCGACCGAGGCGACGCCTTCGTCGACCAGGCGGCGCGAGCACGGAAGCTCGCGCCAGAGGGTCGCGAACGTGTCGAGCACCGATCGGTCCGCGGCCGTCGCGGCGCGATCCATCACGGCTCGGACCTCCTCTACCTGCGCGGCCTCCTGCGCCGTGAGCCCGTCCGTGAACTCGATGGCCCTCCCCACGAAGCCGGTCCTGGCGTGCGCCACCCGCAGGAGGCCGCGCGCCGCCGCCGGCGACAGACGCACGAGGTCCGACGTCAGCACGGATTCGATCAGTCCGTTCCGTTCGTCCTCGGAAGCGACGAGCCATCGCAGCGCCAGCACGAAAGGCCGCGTGGCAGGCTCCTGGGAGAGGGACACCCCGCTCTCGGGCGCCGTCCGAGGGACGCGAGCGTCGTCGAGCGCGCGGAGCAGTCCTCCCACGTGGGCGCCCTGCCGCCGGACGACGACGGCCAGATCCCCCCAGTCGACGCCCTCCTCCACGTGGAGTCGGCGCAGCTCGCGTGCGATCGCCGCGTACTCCTCAGACGTGTGGGCGGCGCTCCACGCGTCGATACGCACCGGCTCCGGAGCGCGGTGCGGGACGGTCAGCTCGACGTGTGCGGCGCCCTCGAACGCCTCCGTGAATCGGAGCGACGGCACGTCCGTCGTTCCCTGGAATGAGAAGACGTGTGCCTCCGGGTCCGCCGCCACCACGAGATCGCGTACACGGAGCGCCTTCACGAGCGTCTCCTGCGCGAAGGTCGCATCCTGGTAGTCGTCGACGAGCAGATGTTCGAGCAGCGGCACCTCCGAGCTCGACATCGCAGCCTCGGCACGGCCGATCAATGCTGCGAAGTCGACCACGCGATCGGCATCCAGCACGTCGA
>CAWJFY010000012.1:0-14856 GCA_963842295.1 uncultured Actinomycetota bacterium
CATCTGCTGAGTATGGTTGCATGATTCCAGTGCCCCGGCAGGAATCGAACCTGCGACACACGGTTTAGGAAACGCTGTGCACTACTGGATTGAGTTTGCCCGCGGGCGGAAAGTCGGCAACAGATCCGTATCCGTGCAGGTCAGGGGCCCATTTGGGATGACCTGCTTGGACGCATGCCTGCGCGGTCTGCCCGCTCGACAGGAGCTTGTCCCGGCTGACCGAGCCCGTCTCCCGGAAGATGTAGCGGCGTGCTGAAGGACCCAGCCCTGGGCCCTCTATCTCCTCGATCGGGCCGATCGGGTCGGACGTCTTCTTCCTCTTGGCTGCAGGGGTCGCCACTGATGCTTCCCGAGACCGATCGTTCGGTCTGATGAAGGGGGACGGAGATCTGGAATACCGTCGCTTCAGTTCAGAGGTTCCCGATCCTCGGCAACGCGGACATGACGAAAGTGAGCACATCCTTGGTCGAGCGTTCGAACCTGACACCCGGGACGTTCAATCGACGATTCACGAGGCGGACCTGCGCGTCCAGCAAGAAGCCTGAGAATCACCGCAAGTCGGTGGCCCTGTCACTCTGCATCACAACTTCGTCAGGAAGCACGGCACGATCAAGACCACCCCCGCCGTCGCTGCAGGAGTCACCTACCTCCCATGGAGGGTCCGTGACCTGCTCTCTCGCTCGGCATCCGGATGTCGCGGAGGCCTTCGCCCCCTCCTGAGGCCGCAATGACGCTCTCATCCGTTCCTCATCTTCTTGGGAGATGCTGAACGCACGATGCGCGCGCTGGTGGTCGAGGACGGATCGAAGATGGCCGCCCTCCTGCGGCGAGGACTGCAGGAGGAGGGGTTCGCGGTCGACGTGGCCGCGACCGGCGAGGACGGCTCCTGGCTAGGCGCCGAGAACGACTACGACGTGATCTTGCTCGACGTGATGCTCCCCGATGTCGACGGGTTCGAGGTCTGCCGGCGCCTGCGAGCCGCGGATCGATGGGCCCCGATCCTCATGCTGACGGCGCGGGACGGCGTCCAGGACCGCGTCGCGGGCCTGGACGCCGGCGCCGACGACTACCTCACGAAGCCCTTCTCCTTCGACGAGCTCCTCGCGCGGGTCCGGGCGCTCCTCCGGCGGGGGCCGTCGGAGCGCCCGCCCGTCCTCGCGGTCGGCGATCTCGTGCTCGACCCGGCGACCCGCCGGGTCTCGCGAGACGACAAGGAGATCGACCTCACTCCCAAGGAGTTCGGGCTCCTGGAGCTCTTCCTTCGCCATCCGGGCGAGGTGCTCTCCCGGACCCGGATCCTGGAGCACGTGTGGGACTTCGCCTACGACGGCGATTCGAACGTGGTCGATGTCTACGTTCGCTATCTCAGGGAGAAGGTCGACCGGCCCTTCGGGCGGCGCTCGCTCGAGACGGTGCGAGGCGTGGGGTATCGCCTCCGGGAGGCATCCGATGCGATTGCCGATCCGGACTAGGCTCACGCTCGTCTTCGCGGGCATGTCGTTCGTCGTGCTCGGCATCGCGGGTGGTGCGTTGCTGGTCGGGTTCCGCGCAGAGCTCGACAGGACGATCGACCAGGGACTCCGCTCGCGCGCAGCGTCGATCGGCGAGGATCCGCTCACCGGGATCGCCGCGATCCCCGGCGGTGACGAGGTCTTCGCACAGCTCCTCGGGACTGACGGAGCCTTGGCCTCCAGCGCCAACCTCCCGACGGAGCCACTGCTCCCGCCCAGCGTGCTCGCGTCGATCGACGGCGACACCGCCTTCGAACGAGAGGTCCGTACGGTCGAGGAGCGTGTCTCCGCGCGACTGCTCGCCGTGCCGTCCGGGGACGGCTCGATCCTCTTGGTGGGCATGGATGTCGAGGACCAGCGCGAGGCGGTCGATCGACTCACCGTGTTGGTGGCGGTCGGCGGGCCGATCGTCTTGCTCGCGCTCTCCACGCTGGGATGGATCCTGGCCCGAGCGGCGCTTCGGCCTGTCGAGGAGCTTCGGTCCGAGGCCGCCGCGATCTCCACGAGCGAGCCCGAGCGACGGCTGCCTGTGCCCACGACGGGCGATGAGCTCCAACGGCTCGCCGAGACGCTGAACGGCATGCTCGACCAACTCCACGAGGCGCTCGACAGCGAGCGAAGATTCGTCGACGAGGCCAGTCATGAACTGAGGACGCCGCTCGGCGTCCTCAAGGCCGAGGTCGATCTCGCGCTGAAGGAACCGCGTAGCCGTGACGAGTTGGAGGCAGCGCTCAGGAGCATCGCGCAGGAGACCGAACGGCTCCGCCGGCTGACGCAGGATCTCCTCGTGCTCGCCCGCTCCGATCGGGGAAGGCTCCCGGTCCACCGGACCGACGTCGACGTGTCGAGCATCATCGAGCGAGTCGCCGCCGAGTTCGGCGACCGCGCGGGCGAGCGAGGGGTACTCCTCAAGGCTTCCGGATCGAACGTCCGGGCGCGGGTGGACGCCGACCGCCTCCGGCAGGCGCTCGAGAACCTCGTTGACAACGCCGTCCGTCACGCCGGCCGCGGTGGGAGGGTCGAGGTCCAGGCGGACCTGGACGGCAGCCGACTCCGCGTGGTCGTGAGCGGCTCCGGCTCCGGATTCCCCGCGGATCTGCTGGACAGGGTCTTCGAGCCGTTCGCCCGTGGGGACGGCGATCGAGAGGGCGATGGGGCGGGGCTCGGGCTCGCGATCGTGCGGGCGGTCGCCGAGGCGCACGGCGGCTCGGCGACCGCCCGGAACCTGGGGGGCGGGGGGGCGTCGGTCTCGCTCGACCTCCCCACCTGAGGACATCATGCGTCCCTCACGTTCTTCTCATCGGCGGGTTGCGACCATAGAGCGGGATCGTGAGACTCTCATCGGACTCCTGAACCGTGTGCCGACCCGATGCGGGGTCGTGATCCAGCGAAGAGTGGCTTTCATGTTCGTCTCATCTTGGTGGGACTAACCTCGCCTCGTGAGACTGAAAAGGAGGTCTACTGTGCGGAGATGGATCATCACGGGCATCGGCGCGGTTGTCATCACGGCGGCAGTCGGCGGTGCGATCGCGTTCGCGAGCAACGACTCCGAAGGCAGCGTCACCGGAGGACAGGCTGATCGAGCCATCCACGCCGCCCTCGAGGCGACCGGAGGCGGAACGGCCAACGCCGTCGAGCGCGACGCGGAGAACGGTGGCTTCTGGGAGGTCGAGGTTAGGAAGCCCAACGGAGTGCTCGTGGATGTCCGACTGAACCAGGGCTACGTGGTGCTCGTGGTCGAGGGCGATAACGAGAAGGCGGACACGAACGACGGCAGCGGCGCCTGATCCTGAGTGAGAGCCCCGACCGAACGAGGAGGAACGTACATGAAGATGCGACGGAACGCGTTGGCGGCGCTCGTGGTGATGGTCGGGATCGGATCGATCGCCGGCTACGGCCCCGGCGCCCCGGCGGCCGCGGCGGCCGGCGTCGACCCCGCCGACTTCACGAACCCGCAACCCAACCCCCATTTTCCGCTGAAGCCGGGCACGGTGTCGATCCTGCGCGGCTCCGAGGACGGCGGGCACCTTCTCAACCGGTCAAGGGTCACTGCCTCGACGAAGGTGATCCTCGGCGTGACGACGACGGTTGTGGCCGACCTGTTGTTCAGCGATGGAGTACTCGAGGAGAAGACCGCGGACTGGTATGCCGCCGACAACTCGGGCAACGTCTGGTACTTCGGCGAGAGAACCGCCGTGTACAACAGGAAGGGACAGGTCGTGAGCAGGGAGGGCTCGTGGCAGGCAGGCGTCAAGGGAGCCGTTGCCGGGATGATCATGCCCGCGAACCCAGGTCCAACCGACGCGTACCGCCAGGAGTTCTACACGGGTCACGCAGAGGACCAGGCCTGGATCGTCGCACGGCACCAAGTCGCCGATGTCCCCTACGGGCACGTGGACGAGGCCGTTCGCTCGTACGAGTGGACCCGCCTCGAGCCGGGCGTGGTGTCGTTGAAGCTCTACGGGCCCGGGCTGGGCATCATCCGAGAGAAGGACGTCGCTGGCGGGAACGAGCTGCTCGAGCTCGTGAAGGTCGAACACCATTGAACTGCACCGGACTTCACACTCCCGTCGGCAGCCGAAGAGAACGTCGCGGTGTCGGACTTCTCGGGTAAGAAGCCAGTTCTCCTTCTCGATGAGTCCTGGGTGAAGCCGGTGGCGCCTCGTCGCCCTCGGCCTTACGAGACGGTGACGGTTCCCTTCATGGTGTCGGGGTGATACTCACAGTGCCAGCCGATCCCTTCGGTCAGGTTGAGCGTCACGGTCTGGCTCTCCCCGCCCTCGACGTCCTCGCTCACGCTGTTGTCGTCCAGCGTGAAGCTGTGCTCCACGTCGTCGTTGTTCGTGACCTCGATCGTCACGTCCTGCCCGGACGACACCGTGAGCGTGCTCGGGTCGAACGTGAAGTCCGAGATCGTGATGGTCTGATCCTCGGTGCCGCCTCCCGTCTCCGTCGAACCGCCCCCGGAGCTGCAGGCTGCCATCAGGAGGGCAGCCGAGAACAAGGCGGCGCCCAAGCGAAACGCACCTCGGCGCATGACTCCTCCCCTCATCCCGGGTACTACGGTCGGTCTCGACGTTCGGCTTGCTAACGGGTTAGCCTCCCGGACGCGCGGCCTCGATCGGGGATCGTGAGCGATCAACGAGCTGAGGTGCCCCCGGCAGGAATCGAACCTCGACACACGGTTTAGGAAACGGTTGGGCGTTTGCGCCGATGCGCCGACTGCGCCGCCTGAGGTCATGCGGCGCCGCAGAGAGTCACAGGCATTGAGGCCTGGCGACGGAGCCTTCCGGCTGCGGGATCGGACGAGCAGGCGCGCCGCGTCGACTTCCTCCGGAGCGCTCGCTCCTATAGCGCGGAGGAACTTCCACGAGTGGCCGCTCGGACCCGAGCGGCTAGGCGCCCCCCTCCTCGAGGGTGACCTCGATCGGCGTGAAGTCGTTCCCGTCGACGTCGACGCCCAACTCCTCGAGGCTGCCGATGGCCTCGGTCACGATGTCGTTCGTGAACGCCTCGGCATCCGGCTCCTGCGTCAGCACGGTGGCGCCTTCGAGGTTCGGCGTCTCGAGGGCGATCTGGACCGTGCGATCCCACGCCGCCTGGTCGATGAAGCCGACGCCGTTCTCAGCCGGCCAGATCAGCTTGTTGGTCTCGTTCATCTGCCACAGTTGGTGGCTGTTACCGAGCTGCGAGCCCTCGGCGACGATGATGTCGCGGCACGCCTCGGGGTTGTCGCGACAGTACGCCCATCCCTGGAGCGAGGCCGTCACGAAGCGAACCGCGATGTCGCGGTAGGCGTCGTCGCTCTCCAAGCGATCCCCGTCGGCCCAGATTGCGTCCTGCAACATCCCGACGCCCACCTCCTCGTAGGAGATGACCGAGAAGTCCTCCGGCTGGTACAGCTCGCCCGTCTCTGGGTTCACGGCCTCGAGCACCTGCGCGTACTCGTTGTAGGTCATCGCCTCGGCGGCGTCGATGTCGCCGGACAGCAGGCCGACCATGTCGAACTGCTGGGCAACCAACTCGACGTCGGTCGCTGGATCGAGACCCGCTTGCCCGAGCGCGGCGAAGACCTCGTACTCGTTGCCGAATCCCCAGTTGCCGACGGTCTTGCCCGCGAAGTCGGCCGGCGTCGTGATGCCCGCGTTGGCGTACGACACCTGCAGCGTCCCGGAACGCTGGAAGACCTGCGCGATGTTCACGATGTTCGCGCCCGCCTCCCGCGTGGTGAGCGCCTTCGGCACCCAGGCGATCGCGAAGTCGGCCGCTCCGTCGGCCAACTGTTGCTGCGGCACGATGTCGACGCCGCCCTCCGAGATCGTGACGTCCAGGCACTGGTCGGCGTAGAAGCCCTGATCCTGCGCCCCGAAGTAGCCGCCGAACTGCGCCTGGATGAACCACTGCAGCTGCAGCGTGACCTCGTCGACCGATCCGCAGTCGGCGGCGGCCGCGGCACCGCCGTCTCCGTCGTCCCCCCCGCAGGCGCTCGCCACGAGTGCAAACACCGCCAGGCCGGCCGCGAAGTTCTTGAACCGCCTTCCCCTCATGCGCTGCACCCCTTCCCCAGGGTTGCCCCGTCTGTGCCTCTCCTCGCGTTCCGTCATCATGCCGCATCGCGTGCGTATCTGCCGACCCCGCCGGGCGTGCATACGCGCTCAAGGCCGACCGCGACGAGGTAGAACGCCAGCCCGAGCAGACAGGCGCCGAGGACGTACCCCCAGGCCGCGGCGTTGTTCGAGATCGCGATGTTGCTCGTGATCCGGCTGCCGAGGCCGTTCTGGGATCCGCCGAAGTACTCGGAGACGAACGCGGTGATCACCGAGGCCGGCGCGGCGATCTTCAACGCGGTGAACAGGTATGGAACGGCGTTCGGGACCCGCACCTTGCGCAGGATCGCCGCCTCGGACGCCGCGTACGAGCGCATGAGCTCGAGCTGGGTCGTCTGCACGTCGCGGAGTCCGCGAGCGACGTTGACGAGCACGATGAAGTACACGACGAGTGTGACCATCAATCGCCGAGGCACCTCGCTCGTCACCGAGAACATGTTGTTGAACACCGAGACCAGGACGAAGATCGGCACCGCGTTCAGGGCGATCGCCAGCGGCGTCACGAGGTCGTTCAGCAGCCGGAAGCGCGCAAGCAGGAAGCTCATCGCGATGCCGAGGGCTGCACCGACGAGGAGCCCGATCAACGCGTTTAGGCCGGACACTCGCGTCGCCTCCCAGATCAGGGTCGCGTTGGCCCGGAACTCCGCCCAGATCGCCGACGGGGCGGGGAGGAAGTACGGCTGGAAGTCGAACACGTTCACGGCCGCCTCCCACAACACGAGGAACGCGATCCCGAACACGACCGGTGGCCACACGGTCGCGACCATCGACCTGGAGAGCGTCCTCAACGGTCCTCGACCCCCAGTGCCGGTTCGACCTCCAGCATCGGGTCGGGCGCGTCCATGCCGCGCAGCGCCTCCCGCACCTCCGTGATCTTCCGGAAGAACGCCTCCGCCTCTCGCGTGTCGACGTCACGCCGGTCGCCGAGGTGCACATCGATCACCTCGGTGATACGTCCCGGACGGCGCGACATCACGACGACCCGCGTGGACAGGTACACCGCCTCGGGGATCGAGTGGGTGACGAACACGACCGTCGTCGAGGTCTCCGAGCAGATCCGGAGCAGCTCGGCCTGCATGTGCTCGCGTGTCATCTCGTCGAGCGCGCCGAAGGGCTCGTCCATCAGCAGGAGCGGCGGGTGTGCCGCCAGCGCTCGTCCGATCGCGACGCGCTGCTGCATGCCGCCCGAGAGCTGCCACGGGAAGTGCTCGGCGAAGTCTCCGAGCTTCACGAGGTCGAGCATCTCCAGGGCGCGCTCGCGCCTCCTCGCCTTGTCCCAACCCTTGAGCTCCAGTGGGAGCTCGACGTTCTTGGCGACCGAACGCCAGTCGAACAGGCCCGCCTGCTGAAACGCCATCCCGTAGTCCTGGTCCAGACGAGCCTGGCGGGCCGGCTTGCCGTTGACGAGCACCTCGCCAACCGTGGGTTCGGTCAGGTTGGCGATCAGGCGCAGCTGCGTCGACTTCCCGCAGCCGGATGGACCGATGAGCGAGACGAACTCGCCCGGTGCGATCCTCAGGTCGATGTCGACGAGCGCCTCGACGGCGTTCGGTCGGCCCGAGTTGAAGACCTTCGACAGGTTGCGGACCTCGACGGCGTTCACTCGGCCGCCTCTCGGGGCCGGTTGCGCATGAGCCGAAGGTCGGTCGCGGCGACGATGCCGACCATCAGCAGGCCGAGGGCCGCGGCCCCGAAAACCGCCGTGTAGACCTTCGCCGGGTCGCTCGTCGTCTGGCGGGCGTACTCGATGATCAACCGTCCGATCCCACCCGCGAGCCCGGTCGAGATCTCGGCCACCACGACGCCGATCACCGACGCGGTCGCCCCGAGCTTCAGGGCCGGGATCATGTAAGGGACCGCAGCGGGGAAGCGCAGCTTGAACAGCGTCTGGCGCCACGAAGCAGCGTACGAGTCCATCAGCTCCAACGACGCGTGCGGCACCGACGTCAGCCCCTTCAGGGTCCCGACAGCGATCGGGAAGAACGCGAGGAACGCGCCGATTACGGCCGCCGACAGCCACCGGGGCCACTCGAACCCGCCCATCGACAGCTTGCCCCCCCAGCTGACGACCAGGGGTGCGAGCGCGATGAGGGGGACGGTCTGCGAGATCACGAGGTAGGGCAGCAGTCCTCGCTCGACGACCTTGAACCGCGCCATGAGAACGGCGAGCCCGAGCCCGACCAACGCGCCCATCGCGAACCCCGCGAGGGCGAGCCGGAAGCTGAGCCAGGCTCCGGACAGGACCGCGAACAGGATCGGGACGTCGGACCCTCGCCGCTCGGGCTCGGCGTACCGCGAGAGCATCTCCCACACGTGCGGCATCGCCTGGTCGTTGGCCCTCGGCAGGATCGACCAGCCGAGCACCTCGCCCCCGTCCTGGGGGCCGACGAGCTTGTACAGCTCCCACAGAGCCGCGACGAGCACGAGCGCCAGCACGAACAGCCACGCGCGCCGTATTCGGGCGTGCAGGTCCCCGGGCGTCGTTCCCATCACGTCTTCGCGAGCACCGTGTCAGCGAGGGCCGGGATGACCCTCTCGCCGTACGCCTGGAGGGTCTCGTCCTTGGCGTCGAGCTGCAGATAGACGGCGGTCACGGACCTCGCGGATCTTCCCGAGATCGAGGTCGCGCACGATGAGCTCGGGCTTGTACGCGTCGCCCACTTCGCCGACGAACTGCCCCTCCGGGTCGACGGGGGCTTGGTCATCGTCGCTCCTTCCGTCCTGATCGCTGTCCCTGGTGCCCCCGGCAGGAATCGAACCTGCGACACACGGTTTAGGAAACCGTTGCTCTATCCACTGAGCTACGAGGGCCGAGGGCGGAGGTTACGAAAAGGTGGTCGAGATCCCCCTGGCCAGGGTCGAACCCTGGTCGTGAGTGAGTCTAGTGGCGAGTGAGTGGGCGATACCGAACAGGATCGAGGCCAGCGCTCTCGGAGTCCTCAAGTGCGCATACGCCGATCGGGCCGGGACCTGGGATCGGCCCCGTCGGGTCGTGGACTCTCTATCGCCGACCGTCGCGTCCGGGCTACGATTCGTCTCCAGGATGCTGATTCCACCACTCCGGCTCGTGCGAGGCGATCGCTGAAACCTCGGATCGTGTCCGTCGTCTCCGGCCTCGCGATCTTCGTGATCGCAAGCGCAGTCATGCTGGCGGTGACGGCGCCGAGCCCGCTGGGCCGAGCGGGCCACGCCAGAGGGCTCGCCGAGGAAGAGCTCGAGCAGCAACTCGCGACGCAGTTAAGGCTCGAGGCGCTCCGAGAGGCGCGGGCCGAGGGCACGTTCGGACAACGGGAGCGGATCGTTCGCACCCCCGCGCGCGGGTGGGTGGGCCAGCAGGTGATGAACCCAGGTACCGACGACTGGGAGCCGGCGATCGCGGCCGGTCCGCACGATCCCTGGGTCTACATGCTCGTGACGCGCTACGGGTCGAGGCCCTGCCTTGGATGCGCGTCCCCGTTCATCGCTCTGAAGCGGTCTCGGAACGGGGGGACGACCTGGGGCGGCGGCAAGGCGTTGTGTGCGTGCAAGGGCCGGGGACAGTTCGATCCGATCGTCGAGGTCGTGCCGGACACTGGAGACGTCTACGCCCTGTACATGAGGTGGTTCAGCGTCGTCTTCACGAGGTCGCGCGATCATGGACGGACCTGGAGCCGGCCGGTGCCGACCTTCGGAAACGTTGCGTGGGGTGACAAGCCGGTGCTCGCCACGAGCGATGACGGGAGACACGTCTACGCGTCGTTCAACGGACCCACCAACGGCGATCCCTGGATCGTCCAGTCACATGACTTCGGTGCCACATGGACGCAGACGAGGGTCGTCGCGTCCGGTCGGTACTTCTTCGCGTTCGATGCCGATGTGAGCTCCGACGGGACGGTGGTGTTCTCGCAGTCGAGCATCGACTATTCCGGGCCGGGAGGTGCGCCGGTGGGCGAGGTGGTCCATCACGCCTTCGTCTCGAACGACCGCGGTGTCTCGTGGACGAACGTGATCGTGGACCGGGTGGCCGTCGGTGAGGCGTGCGTGGCCAACGGGTGTAGCTCCGATTTCTACATCGGCCATTCTGCAGTCGCGGCGGATGACCGCGGTGACCTCGTCTTCCTCTACGACGGGGCGACGCGAGATCTCGGGCCGCAGCGGATCTTCGCCCGTCGATCGACCGATGGAGGGCTCACGTGGACCCCTCGGCAGCGGCTCTCGAAGTGGAGCGAGCACGCGACGAGCCCTGCGGTGGAGTCGACCGGGAGAGGGGACGTGCGAGCGTGGTACGCGGAGACCGTGCGCGGGAGCCACGACGCCTGGAACATCTGGTACCGGTCGTCGTCGAACGGCGGCCGCTCGTGGACCGAGCCGGTGAGGCTCTCGGATGCGAGCACGGGGGCCGGATACAAGTCGGCGGTCGGATTCCGAGAGATCTACGGTGACTACGGGGAGATCGCGATCACGAACGCCGGCCGAACGATCGCGGTCTGGGGCGAAGGCTTCAGCTGGACGGGTCCGGG
The DNA here is from genome assembly GCA_963842295.1 of uncultured Actinomycetota bacterium. Taxonomy (GTDB): domain Bacteria; phylum Actinomycetota; class UBA4738; order UBA4738; family HRBIN12; genus JAJNBA01. Next base: position 10,618 of record CAWJFY010000012.1, read on the forward strand.
CGGAGCCTGGTTCAACCGCGAGTCGTAGGGCGTTAGGCCTTCGGGCTCTTGAACAGATGCCCGCAGTTGGTGCACTTCATGTTCACGCGGGCGACGGGACCGGCGTGCGTGAACGGCTGTGTCCGCAGCGATCCGCAGACCGGGCACGGTGGGCGCGGTGGGGTGCGTCGAGAGTCTCCCGACCGAGCGTCGGAGCGTTCGGTCATCGGCGCCGATGCGGCCTCGACCGGTTGCCGGTACGGGGCGAGGTCCGAAGGCCGGGAGCCGGGAGCCACGGCGGAAACGCGCGAAACCAACCTGAACAGGTCTTCAACTCCACGAGTGTAGTCAGGAGGTCAGGGGGATCCGCCGATCCTCGCGCCAGACGGTCCTCGAGAGCGACGGAATGGTCCGCTAGCAGCCGAGGATGCCGGGCCAGAGGTGGTGCACCTCGCGCCTGCAGACCGGGATCCTCGTCCACACGTCGGAGGCAAGATCGGTCGCACGCTCCCCCTGGAACGCGCACGTGTCGTCGACGGTCTTAAGGCGCAGGGAAGCTCCATCGAGCTGCCATGAATAGGTCCCGCGGACACGAGAGCAATTGGGGTCGTTGAACAAGGTGAGCCTGTTCCCCTCCACGGTGTAATGCCCCGTCGCGTGGAAGCCGGACATCTGGTGGTCCACGAAATACGCTCCATCGAAGAAGATCAGGGTGAGGACGCCCGGGTCGCGTGCGTAGGGGAGACACCGCCGACAAGGGAACGGGAGCGCGTTGCTCGCCCCTCCCAGGTCCTCGAGCGTGAGGATCAGCATGTAGGTTCCGTCGATCTCGGTCGAGACTTGTGCGGGTGCCGGATCCGTGTAGGGATAGGGCCTCAGGGTTGCCGGCAGGTCGTCGAGCGTCTCGGCCACCAAGGTCGTCTCACCCGCCCGGGGTTCGGATGAGGGGGAGACCTCAGGAGAAGCGGGCGGCGGGCCGACGCCCGTGAGGAGGACGATCGCCGCGACGAGTAACGATGCACCGGCTATCGCGTACGGCGCGATCCTCCTAATCGACATGGCTCCCCCACGGTCACCTGTTGCCGATGATAGGGGCTCGTTCGTGTTCGCTCGCCTCGACCGCGAAGATTCGCCCGATGGATCCGGGATCGCTAGACGAACAACGGCTCCAAAGAGTGACGCCGGACGAGTTCCTGCATGCGTTCGTCGGTCGGTCTCTCCCCAGAGGCTCCCTCGGCCGCTGCCAGCACGTGCGGCAAGAGCTTCACGTCACCGGCGGTGTTTAGGAAGATTCCCTCGCGGCCGAGGACCCATCGCACCGCGAGGTCGATGTCGGCCGGGTCCGTGAGGGGCTCGTACCACGTCGCTGCCGTCTGCGGACGACCGTCCCAGGGCGCGAGTGCGATCGACTTGATCGTCTGCATGGCGACGCCGCGCTCCGCGCAGGTCGCCGTCAGGGCCTCGAACTCCGTCGCATAGCGTTCGTCCTGCATCTGGCGGAAGTTGAAGGGGAGCAACACCGAGTCGAAAGGGAACCGCGCGAGGGAGCGACGGTGCATGGCGGCGATCGAGAGTCCATGCCCGGTGACGCCGATGAACCGGACGAGCCCCTCTTCGCGGGCTTCGATCGCCGCCTCGCCGAGCTGCGGCTGGCTCGTAGCATGACGCGCCGTGACCGAGAGCGACGTGCGACCGATCGAAGCGATCGTCTTCGACATGGACGGCGTGCTGGTGGACTCCGAGCCGATCTGGCGCGAGGTCGAGCGGGAGGTGTTCGGTGGCGTTGGCATCGACGTCGCCGACGAGGACCTGCTCGAGACGATGGGTGTGCGGGTCGCGGACGTCGTGGAGCGCTGGCACCGTCGTCATCCCTGGGACGAACCCAGCCGCGCGAAGGTCGCGGAGACGATCGTCGAGCGCGTCGCCAGCGCGATCGAGCGAGATGGTGCGCTGAACGAGGGAGCTGAGAGGGCGATCGACTACGTCGAGGGGCTGGGACTCCATTTGGCACTCGCGTCTTCGTCGCCGATGCGGCTGATCCGCGCGGTGCTTTCGCTCGGCGGGCTCGCCGACCGGTTCGAGGTCGTGCTCTCCGCGGAGGACGAGGAGCTCGGCAAGCCCGACCCCGCCGTCTATCGCTCCGCCGCTCGAGCACTGGGGGTGGCCTCGGAGCGCTGTCTCGCTGTGGAGGATTCCATCAACGGCGTCCGCGCGGCGAAGGATGCCGGGATGGTGTGCGTCGCCATCCCCGTCTCAGGCGTCACCGACGGCTTCGAGGGAGCGGATCTCGTGCTCGGGTCCATCGGTGAGTTCGACGAGCGCGTCTGGGAGGGCACCGGGACGGTCCCGGCGCCGGTTGCCGCGGACCGATGAGCCCCAGCTAGCATCGGAGCCATGGGTCGAGGGGCGACATGAGCGCGGCTCCCACGGTCACGCTCGCCAACGGCGTCCCCATGCCCGCCCTCGGGCTCGGCACCTCTCCGATGGACGACGAGGAAACCGAGGCCACCGTCGCCGCCGCGCTCCGCACCGGGTACCGGCTGGTCGACACCGCCGAGAACTACCGCAACGAACGCGGGGTCGGGCTGGGCATCCGAGCGACCGGTGTCGACCGCGACGAGGTGTTCGTCACCACGAAGTTCAACGAGCGCTGGCACGGCTTCGAGGAGGCGCAACAGGCGTTCGCGAACAGCGCCGAGCGACTCGGCGTCGATCACATCGATCTCCTCCTCATCCATTGGCCCGTCCCGAAGAAGGACCGATACGTGGACGCGTGGCGGGGGCTCGTGAAGCTGCTCGAGGACGGCAAGGTCCGCGCGATCGGCGTCTCCAACTTCAAGCCGGCGCACATCGACCGGCTGCTCGACGCGACCGGCGTGGCTCCGCACGTGAACCAGATCCAGCTCGACCCGAGGATCCCCCGCGCCGACCAACGGAGCTACCACGCGGCGCACGGCATCGTGACCGAGAGTTGGTCGCCGCTCGGCCAGGGTGGCGACCTGCTGGCCGAGCCGACGATCACCGAGATCGCACGACGGCGTTCGAAGACGCCGGCGCAGATCGTGCTCCGATGGCACGTCCAGCGAGGGCTCATCCCGATCCCCAAGACCTCGAAGCCGCAGCGCCTCGCCCAGAACATCGACGTGTTCGACTTCGAGCTCGGCTCGGATGAGATGGACGAGATCACCGCGCTCGATCGCCACGGCGAGGGAGCCGTGGACTCGGACCGTTTCGGCCACTGAGCCCCGCTGCGGGGAAGCACTCGCAGAGAGCTCGTCCTCGCTACGATGCAACGTATGCCTCGTTCTGTGTGGAGGGGGACGCTCAGCTTCGGACTCGTCGCGATCCCGGTGGCGCTCTACCCGGCGACGGAAGCGAAGGACGTGCGGTTCCATCTGTTCGATCGCGAAGGAAGGCGAGTCCGGTACAAGCGGGTCGTCGAGGCCGATCTCGCCCTCGGCGAACCCGAGGAGGACGAGATCGAGGACGAGACCGAGGACGACGGGACATCGCATCGCGAGTCCGGATCGGTCCCCGCCGACGAGGCACGAGCGGGTCCGGGCGAGATCGAGGTGGCCTACGAGGACCTCGTCAAGGGGTTCGAGGTCGAGCCCGAGACGTACGTGTTCCTGGAGAACGAGGAGATCGAACGCGCACGACCGGCGCCGAGCCGCACGATCGACCTCGAGCACTTCGTGCGATTGGAGGAGATCGATCCGGTGTACTTCGAGAAGGCGTACTACGTCGCGCCCGGCTCCGGTGCGGAGAGGTCCTACGAGCTGCTCCTGCGTACGATGAGAGGGACCGGCCGGGTGGGCATCGGCCGGTTCGTGCTGAGAACGAAGCCACACCTCGTTGCACTCCGGCCGATGGAGAAGGTCCTCGCGCTCGAGACCCTGTACTTCGGAGACGAGGTCCGTGACGCCGCTCCGCTGGTGAGCCGTCTAGGAGGAAGCGCCGTCACCGAGCGGGAGATCGACATCTCCAAGCAACTCGTCGAGGCCCTCGCGACGGACTGGGACCCGGCCGAGTTCGCCGATGACTATCGCGAAGGTCTCCTGCGGATGATCGCCGAGCGAACGCCGGAAAGGATCGAGGAGCGGGACGAGGACCCGTCCGAGGACCCAGGTTCGCGCATCGGAGATCTCATGGACACGCTGCGCCGAAGCGTCGAGGAGGCCAAGACCGGCCGGAAGCCCAAGGGCGGTCGCCGCGCGGGCTAGCCGGCGCCCAACGCTTCGCCGACGGCCGGTGAGACAT